>DDEN01000056.1 GCA_002336115.1 Chitinophagaceae bacterium UBA1953 | reverse complement strand
TTACCATCAAACATTTTCCATTTATGCAGTTCAACAGTGTACCAGTTGTAATCTTTCTGTTGTGGATTGATATTGCTTAACTGAACAGCAGAACCAAAGTTTTGTGCATTGCGAAGCGTTGAAGAAAAAACACTTCCGCTCATTTGCGGCGACATGGCCGTATAAATTACTGCATCGCTGTTCTTAGCTTTTACTACACTGAATGCACTGATTGAAACCGGGTTGGTAACAGGTACAGTTTCATTTAATGTAAATGTATCACCCAGTTTATAAACAACCCATCCACTCCCCTTTTGTTTGTTATCAAATGTATTCAGCAATAAGGTCTGACCGTTTTTTACAAAACGTTCTTCCCTGTCTAAAGTGGCATTTCGGAAAGTGAGTTGATTTTTACGTCCAACCCCCTTTGTAATACAAACAGGTTTTGAACTTCCAGTTGGATCAACTTTCCAGATATCATACTTATCATACACATACAAAGCTGCATCCTCTTCCTGCCAGCCCATTGCACCATGCGGTGGAGGATCATCTGGATGATCATCTTCTTCATCAAACAAAGGCGCTTTGATTTCTTTTGTAATGTTGATGGTTTTACCCGAAGCAATTTCATAAGCAAAATAATAACGGGCTTTCATGTCATACCAGTAAACAAATTTTCCTTTGGGAGAAAGATTTGCACCACCTCTTATTTTCGTTGCAATTAATTTTCGCTCGCCTGTTTTTACATTAACAAGGTATAAATCCTGGTTATTTGATTGCTCCCACTGATCCTGGATGCGGTATTTCTTATCTGATTCTCCTAAAGCAATATCACCATTGTCATCATCACTTAATTCAATTCTGTCAACTACTTCATCAGCTAAGGGAGTAACTCCATTTGTTCCATCCTGAATTACTGCCAGGTAACTTTTTCTTAAAGCCATATTCAGTTGTAATAATTGCTGAGGCTGCAGTTCATCATCTTTGTATGTCCAGATATCAAGACGTGCAGTTTCAAAATCAACTAAAGAAGTATCTTTTGGCTGACGAATTGGTGCAAGTCCTATAAATAACCTCTTGCCATCTTTACTGAATTTATTATTGTAATCAGGGCTTACAGTAAACCCGCTTTTTACGCCTGTTGTATTTCTGTCAACTTTCTGTTTGGCACTGTCCATTCCGGTTTTATAATACCACAGTTTATAAAACTTACGCAGGGCTTTTGATACACTGTCCCTTTCAGCAACAAAGGCAAGTTGTGTTCCCTCTTCATCAAACGAAAAATTCCTGGCATCATTAAAACCTTTTAACACAGTATCAACTTTACCTGTTGAAGTATTCATCCATAAAACAGCAGCTTTGCTTGTACTGTCGTTATTCTTCTTTGTTGTTTCTATGAGCAGTACATTTCCTTTTTCACTGAAATAGTATTCACTCACCAGTTTAAATTTCTTTTCGTCACCTGTAACAGTATTCCGTACAACCAGCTCCGTTCCTTCTTCTACAGTTTCATCATTTGCTTTTGCAGAAGGCTTCATTTCTTTTTTGGACTGTTGCAATACATTCAAACCTTTTGTTTTTGCTTCATTGGCCTTCAGCTTCAAACTATCAGCTATTCTCATTAATGAATCAGCCGTTGCAACCATCTTGTTAATCTGTGTTACAGAATCGGGTTTTGCTGCCGGCTTAGGAGTTTCGGGTAATGCCTTATCCATGTGGTAAGCAATCCATCCACCTGCTTTTTCAGGTGTTTTAAATGACTTGATACGGGGAGATTTCCAAACACTGTCTATTCCAAACTCTACGATCCCAATTGTGTCCTTGGGCATATCTTCCGGTTTTTTCTTTTTAATTTTTGCTTCCCGGGTATCTTTAAAAAATGGCCGGATTTTGAAAACTACAAAACGGTTGTCTTGAGTAATCACTGAGCTGTAGCCACGGGAAATTGATTTTTTGTATTTGCCATCGGCCGATTGGATGATCAATTCTCCATCTCCTTCCTGTGGATTAACCATGTAAACAACCCATTTACCATCATTACTGAGTTGAGGTTGCTGTACACTTTGCCATTGATCATATACCGAATGATCTATAGGCTTTTTGGTTTGTGAAAATGATACGAGTGAAAATAACAGAAGAATTGTGCAGGTAAAAAATCTCATGACAATTATTTTTAAGATTTTTCAAGATAAATTAAACAATTTACACTGCCGTATGTTTTTTACCAATGGAATTTTAAATGTATGAACAGACTTTTTTCGCTATTGATTTTACTTTCTGGCTTTATTGTATCTGCATCAGCTCAAAACAAAGGAACCATTACCGGACAGGTAATTGACAAAGCAACCCAGCTTCCATTAGAAGCGGCATCAGTAACTGTTGAAAATACGGAATGGGGAAGCATTACCGATTCATTGGGACGTTTCAGAATTAGCGGCATCAGCACAAAATCATACATTCTGCAGTTTTCAAAAATTGGCTATAAAACCGTTACCCTTTACAACATCAATCTTTCCTCAGGCAACGAATTAAGTTTTACAGTTGAGCTGGAGACAGAAGTTAAAACAATTGGTGAAGTAACAATAACCGGTCGAAGAACTGCAAAAGCAGCAACACTTGAAACGCCGCTTTCGGTTCAACGATTAACAACAGAAGAAATCAAATCAAATCCCGGAGGCAACTTCGATATCAGTCGTGTGATTAATACCTTGCCGGGTGTTGGCGGAACTTCAGGAAGTGTTGGTGCATTCAGGAACGATATCATCATCCGTGGTGGCGGACCGGGAGAAAATGTATTTTATTTAGATGGAGTTGAAATACCTGTCATCAATCACTTTGCAACACAAGGCTCAGGTGGTGGACCAACCGGCATTCTCAATGTAAGTTTTATTGAAGATGTGAAACTTTCTTCTTCGGCTTTTGATGCCCGTTACGATAATGCACTGAGCAGTGTATTTGAATTCAAACAAAAGAAAGGCAACAATAATCACCTGCAGGGCAATGTGCGTTTAAGCGGAACTGAACTTGCTGCCACACTCGACGGACCTTTGTTCAACAATAAAAAAACATCTTTTCTTGCAAGTGCAAGAAGAAGTTACCTGCAGTTTTTATTTAAGGCTATTGATCTTCCTATCCGTCCGAACTATTGGGACTTTCAATATAAAATCACACATCAGATCAATAAAAAAACAACACTTACATTGCTCGGTGTAGGGGCGATTGATGAGTTCAGTTTTGCTGCACCTTCCAAATCAACTCCTGAAAAAATTTATATCCTCAACAGCAATCCCAACATTAATCAATGGAATTATACAGTTGGTGCCACACTAAAAAGAAACGTACAAAATGGTTACTGGAACCTGGCTCTAAGCAGAAATGCATTTAACAACGGTATTACAAGGTTTGAAGACAACCTCAATCCAAAACCTTCACAACAATCGCTTGATCTCAATTCAAATGAAACAGAAAACAAACTTCGTTTCGATATGAATAAAACCATTAACGGATGGAAGATCAGTTACGGAGCAGTTACGCAGTTTGTACAATTTACCAATAAAGGTTTTGCAAGAATAAGAGATGAAATAAGAGACACAAATAACAACATTATTCAACCGCAGGTAAAAGCAACTTTTAATTCATCACTTGATTTTGTAAAGCTTGGTGCTTTTGCACAGGTGGGCAAGCGTTTTTTTAATGATCGTCTTGGTATGAACCTTGGCGTTCGTATGGATGGAAATAGTTTTACCAAAGATGGTATGACCCTTTTCAATACATTCAGCCCTCGCATTGGTTTAAGTTATGTATTGAACGATGAGTGGTCGCTCAATGCAAGTGTTGGACGATACTACAAACTTTCGCCCTATACCATTCTTGGATTTGAAGATAATGCAGGCAATAACGTCAACAAAAATTCAAAATACCAGCGCAGCGATCATTATGTAATTGGTCTTGAATATTTACCAAAGAACACAACACGTATTACCCTTGAAGCATTTTACAAGCAATACGCAAATATGCCTGTAAGCGTACGTGACGGAATTAATTTAGCCAACAAAGGCGGCGATTTTGACGTGTTAGGCAATGAAGCAGTAACAAGTACAGGCAAAGGAAAAACGTACGGAGTTGAATTTTTTGCACAACAGAAATTAACCAAACGTTTCTTTGGTGTGTTCAGCTATACTCTTTTTGTAAGCCAGTACAGTGGTGCAGATGGAAAGTATGTTGCAAGTGCATGGGACAACCGTCATTTACTGAGTGTAACATGGGGCTATAAGTTTCAACGCAACTGGGAAATTGGTTTAAAATTCCGTTACCAGGGAGGTGCACCTTACACTCCGTTTGATGAAACTGCTAGCAGGCTTAACTACCTGAGTGTGGGCGAAGGAGTTCTTGATTATACCAAACTCAATCAAAATCATTTAGAAGTTTTTCATTCAAGTGATGTGCGTATTGATAAAAGATGGAACTGGAAAAAAGTTTCGCTGGATGTTTTTCTTGATGTGATGAACTGGTATGCAGCAAAAAGTCCTGCATTTCCTCAATACACATTTAAACGCACTACAGATAATTCTGGTTTTGCAACAACTAATGGCAAACCCATTGCTTTTGATGGCAGCAATGCAATTCCTGTTATCCTGCAAAACAATGATCCGAGTGTAACACCAACCATTGGATTTATACTGGAGTTTTAATTAAAGGAGAAAAAAATTACACGAATTAAAACGAATTACACGAATTGACTAAATAAAAAATTATCGGATACAAAACAAAGAATTAGGAACAAGGGAATACTGTTGAACCAGCAACTTGAAACTTGTAACCAGCAACATGAAACCGCTACCCTTTCTTCCTCCACACTCTCCAGCTATGTGCAAATACGCTGAAAATCACAATGGCAATGCCGATGTAGAAACCAATATTCAGTTCCCTGTTTTCATGGAAGATGACAAAGGCCAGTGTAATACCGTAAACAGGTTCAAGATTGTATGTAAGATTTGCTGTGAATGCTGAAATTTTTTTTAATGAGCTGATAGCAAGATGCAACACAAATACAGTGCAAAACAGCGACAGAATAAACAACCATAACCAATCCATCGTTGTGGGGAAGGAATATTTTGCAGGTGATAATTTTAAATAAAACGGTAACACAAAACTCAGCGTAAACCATCCGCCGATTAATTCATACAACGTAATAACCGTTGCATCCGGAATTTTCTGTACCAGCCTCCTGTTATAAATCGGGAATAAAGCAGAAAGAAATGCAGCTCCTAATCCAAGCAAAATACCTGTCATATACTGCGTATCAAAATGAAACACGAAATAAATTCCAACAAGCACCAACAAACCAAGTAACATTTCAAATACATCAAATGGATGTTTATTGATCCAAGGTTCAAGAAATGAAGTGAATGATCCCGTTGCAGCAAAACAAACTAATGCAACAGATACATTGGCATACTTGATACTTCCGTAAAACAATACCCAATGCAATGTGATTAATGAACCTGCAAAAAAACATTGCAGCAAAACCTTCCTGTCGAGCTTTACAAGTTTACCCGTGAAATACAAATATCCAAGCAGCATAACCGATGAAAGGATGAGCCTGTACCATACCAGCCAGCCTTCGTTGATTTGTATCAAACGGCCAAGCACACCGGTAAACCCTGCTAGAAAAACAGCAATGTGTAACTGGAGAAAAGCTTTTTTGGTAGAATTCATTCAGACTAAATCAGGAATCGGTTCCTGCCATTGCCTTATCAGAAGAAAATTTTGCAACAGCATCCGTATTATTTTTCATCCGTTTGTGATAATCTTTAAAATGACTTTGCCATTTCAAACGCAGCACACCCAATATTCCTTCCTTCACAATACCCTTGTTCATTTTGCTTACACCAAATTTGCGGTCAACAAATGTAATGGGCACTTCTGCTATTTTGAATTTGAGTTTCCATGCGGCAAATTTCATTTCAATCTGGAAGGCATAACCAACAAAACTAATCCCATCCAGATTCATGGTTTCAAGTACCTCTTTCCTGTAGCAAACAAAACCGGCAGTAGGATCTTTTACCGGCATCCATGTAATAATTCTTGTATAAAGCGAACCGCCTTTTGAAAGAAATATCCTGTTCTTTGGCCAGTTGGCAACAGCTCCACCCTTTACATAACGGCTGCCGATTGCGACATCAGCACCCTGGGTTTTGCATGCATTTACCAGCCTCTCAAGATCAGCAGGGTTATGACTGAAGTCGGCATCCATTTCACAAATGAACGGATAACCTCTTTCAATTGCCCATTTAAATCCATGAATATAAGCGGTACCTAAGCCAAGTTTTCCTTTACGTTCTTCAATAAAGAGTTTACCAGCAAATTCTGCCTGAAGTGATTTTACAATCTGCGCTGTGCCATCGGGCGAACCATCATCTATTACCAGTACGTGAAAATCTTTGTGCAGGGTAAACACTGCACGGATAATATTTTCGATATTATCTTTCTCATTGTACGTTGGTATGATTACTAAATTTTCCAATCGTTCTGTCTTTGAAGGCACAATTTACTTGATTTAAAAAAGAGAATCAAATCGTTAGTGTTTGTAAAAACTGTTTAGTTCTTTTTTAACAGCGTACGGTTTAATATTTCAGTAAGTTTTTGTTTGGTATGAAGAGGAAAGTCGCCCTTCATCATCCAATCGTAATACTGTGGTTCCTGTTTCAGCACAAGTGTTACAGGTTTGCCTTTATGTTTGCCGAAGTTAAATACTTCCACCCCGTTTTCCATTACAAAGCGGCGTGCGAAATCCACAACCTGTTCATCACCTGTAAATTTCACAATGGCATCTACTGTATTACCCATCTGCGGATAACGTTTTACCTGGGCTTCCAGCACTTCCCAGGTGGCAGTTGCGTCAACTTCAGCACTGTGGGCACCATCAAGGTTTTTTTCGCAGTAAAACTTGTATGCTGCCGAAAGTGTACGTTGCTCCATCATGTGAAACACACGCTGCACATCAAGCAATACCCGATCATTCAGTTCAATATCTAACCCCACTCTCAAAAATTCTTCAACAAGCAACGGAATATCAAATCGGTTTGAATTGTAACCGGCAAGATCGGCATTAGCAATAAACATTTTTATTTCGTTGGCTGCCTGCTTAAATGTAGGTGCATCTTTTACCATTTCATTGCTGATTCCATGCACTTCTGTTGCACCGGGAGGAATCGGCATTTCAGGGTTAATAAGCTTACGTTTTACCTGGCGGCTGCCATCGGGCATTATTTTTACAATTGCTATTTCTACAATACGGTCGTTGCCTACATTAATGCCTGTGGTTTCAAGGTCAATGACGGCAAGTGGTCTTTTTAACTGTAAGTTCATATCTGCAGGTTGACTGCCCGGATCGAAGCCGATCGAAATCTGGTTACTCATTTGGCAAAAATAATTAAACAAACATACCATACAGCATCATAAATTGAACTGTTTTACGTTCTATTTAATAAAAAAGGTAAATTTGCCTGTAAATCCGATTTAATATGAAGAAAATTATTCTTACTGTTATCATTGCTGCAAGCGCAGCTTTCCTGTTCAGTTCTTGTGCCGGAAGCCAGAAAGGCTATGGTTGCCCAACTACAACAAAGTACAAACCTTTCAGAGCCTGATTAAACACGTTAACATATGAACTGGATTCCTTTATCCTCTGCTGAAGAATTAGAGAAACTAATCCGTAAATCTGAACAACAGCCACAGGTAATTTTTAAACACAGTACCCGTTGCAGCATTAGTGCAGTTGCCAAAAGCAGGCTGGAAAAAAGTGAAGCTCCTGAAGAAATTCCGTTTTATTACCTCGATTTAATTTCCTATCGCCCATTGTCAAATTCCATTGCTGAACGTTTTGGGATTGAACACGAATCGCCACAAATACTTGTTATCAAAAATGGCAAATGCGTGTACGATGAAAGCCATATGGGAATTGATATGGACGAACTAAAAGACCATTTATTACTCAATTAATTTCCTGTTCAATACGATGAAGAAAACCCGGGTATAGTGCCCGGGTTTTTATTTTTTCAGTTTTAAAAGAAATGCTTTATAAATTATAATTCTTAAAATAATTATAATTGAACCTGCCGGTTTTTAAATTTAACCTTCCATCGGTCAATTCTTTTTTTAAATTGAAGAATAAAATTCTCTTCCGGACCGGGTAAATATCCATTAAACCCGGATCCTATTTTAAGATAATTGTTGAAAAATGTTCGGCTGCTCATCCCCCATTTTAAAATAAACTGACTCCTGCCATCATTTCGCTTTACCCGGGTAGTGGTAATACTGCTGAAATGGTAAGCCCTGCTTTTACTTACACCTTTGTAATACCTTATTCCATAATGCCAGAGTTTCATCATAAAATCAGGATCACTATACATACCGGGTGAAAACTCAATACTTAAACCACCAACGGCTCTGAATACGAACGAAGGTAGTACCATTGGATACCATTGGCTGCCTGTCCAGTCATCCTTGGGATACGTTGCATATTCAGTTAAAAACCTTTGTTCATCAAATTCTTTTGGATGCAATCCAAAATTTTTATCAGGAATAATACAAGGTATTTTTTTATTGAATGGTTCAATCATGGTGCTGCTGATGCACCATTTTTCATCAGGCATTTTTCTGATTTCTTCCATTAAAAAAAAATCCCAGTCGGGGCACAGGTACAAATCATCGTCAATAAAAACCATGTATTCTGAAACAGCCAGATGCGATGCTGCATTAAACCCATAACATACACCACTATTACCGCTGCTTTTGGTGTAGCTGATATCGGCTTGCTGTAATACCCAATCTTCAGTACCGTCCTTTCCTTCATTAATATGAACAATAACCTGATGTTTATAACGGCTGTTTTTGCGAATGCTTTCAACCGCACATTGCAGATAAGCAAGATTATTCCATGAAGGAATAAGAATGGAAAATACCGGCTGATATTCAAGATGAACTTTGTGAATATTATAATCCATGTACAAAATCATTTCCTTTGGAATACTGAAATCACCAGCCCATTTTTATTACTTCAGCAATGTATTTCACGTCGGCTTCTGTAACTTTTGCATGAAGCGGCAATACAATATACCGGTCTTCAATAGCATCCATTTTCGGATATTTTCCTTCAACACGTTTTCCAAAAATGCTGTACCTGTCGTTACGGTAATGCACCTGTGCCGATTCAATTTTATTTCTTCTCAAGTGAGTTACAAAATCAATCCTTCTGTCCACTTCGGCTGTTAACAGCCAGGCAGCATGTTCTCTGTCGGAATATTCAGCGCCTATAACTCTTATTCCATTTGCATCTTTTAATAATTCACAGTAAAGCCGGTAAAGTTTCTGCCTGTGAGCTAGGTGTTCGTCAAATTCATCAAGGCCGGCAATACCAAGGCTTGCAGCAATATCTGTCATCTGGTATTTGTAACCTATTTCGGTAATATCATTTTCCCAAACGCCTTTTTGCTTGCTGCATCTGTCAATTCCAAACCAGCGAATGCGTTTTGCTTTTTCAACGAGTGCCTCATCTTTTACAACCAGCATACCGCCATCGCCTGTAGTAATATGTTTTATTGCCTGGAATGAGAACATGGTGAAATCGCTTTGCGATCCTATATACTGTCCTTTGTACTTAGCGCCTAAACCATGTGCAGCATCTTCAATAATTGCAATATTGTGTTTTTTACCCAGTTCCCAAAGCTTATCCATATCGCAGGGTAAGCCGCCATAATGCACGCAAACAATAGCCTTGGTTTTAGGAGTAATTAACTGCTCAACATGGTTAACATCAATGTTAAGGTTATCATCCACATCGGCAAATACAATTTTTGCACCAATGTAAAGCAGGGGTATATTGGTAGCAGTGCAGGTAAATACAGGTGTAATGACTTCGTCGTCTTTTTCAACACCTGCCAGTAAAAAAGCAAGATGCAGCGCATCGGTGCCTGACCCGACTGCAAGGCAGGTAGCAGGATAAGTAAATTTTGATTGTAATTTATTTTCAAACTCCTCAACTTTCGGGCCTTGCCCTATCCAGCGTGAGTTTAATACTTCTGCTACAACGGCAGCGGCATTACGTGGTATATTTGGATGGAACAATACGATTCCTTCATGGGTCTCCATTAAAGGATGCTCCATCATACATCTCTCTTGTATCATTTTTGTAAGTGGTTAAAAGTTTCTGAAGCAGTTTTTAAAAAATTTTAATCGAACTCGATTAAATCCTGAAGCAATAATTTGATTTGTCGGGTAATAAATCTTTTATATGTGGTAAGGCACACGCTTTACCTCTCATCTTTCCTGTGGAAAGAGTTAAATGGATGTACAACATTTTGCGAATAGTTAGGTTAAGTAAAGTTAAGGCCGACAGGTTATTCAAAAATCTTTATACCAGATTTTTTACAAAACCACTTTTAGGCCGGATATGAACGTATGGCCTTAGCTTAAAATAAACTTAAAAAAGCAATCAAATTAAATTAGGCAGACGGATTGCTACGGCCCATATTATTTTTTTATTTAATAATGATACTATTAATATTGAGCAGCCATATTTTAGTTTTTTTGTATAGTTGTTTGAGTTTGTACATGCAGGATCGAATTACTATTACCATTTGCCGCAAAGCCACAATCGTTGCATAAAATCTTATTTGCCATTAAAACTCTAAAACTATCAGAGTGCTGAGAATATCTTAGAAAAAAATCAGGATTTTTTATGGCAAGCGTTCATTCAGTTACAAAAAAAGGCCGCCCTTAGGCGGCCTTTATATTGTTTTACATGTGTTGAGGGTTGCTTATTTTTTCTTTGCAACTTTCACTGCTTTTTTAACCGGCTTTTTAGCGGCTTTTTTAGTAACTGCTACTTTCGCAGGACTTTCAATTGCTGCCTGTGCTGCTGCAAGACGTGCAATTGGTACACGGAATGGTGAACAGCTTACATAGTTCATTCCAATTCTGTGGCAGAATTTCACACTTTCAGGATCGCCACCATGCTCACCGCAAATACCAACTTTGAGGTTTGGTTTTGTAGTACGGCCACGGTTAACGCCATCTTTTATTAATTCGCCCACACCATCCTGGTCAATTGTCTGGAATGGATCGTCACGAAGGATTTTCTTTTCAATATATTCAGGTAAGAATTCGCCCACATCATCACGGCTGAAACCGAAGCTCATTTGTGTAAGATCGTTTGTACCAAAACTGAAGAAGTCTGCAACACGGGCCATGCGGTCGGCCAGTAATGCTGCACGGGGGATTTCAATCATTGTACCATACATGTGAGGCACAGTCTTCACTTTTGCTTTTGCACAAACTTCGGCTAATACCTTGTCAACAATTGCTTTCTGGTGTTCAAGTTCCTTTACAGTTAAAGTAACAGGCACCATAATTTCAGGCATTACTTTTTTACCTGCTTTTGTTAACTCGGCTGATGCTTCGAGAATAGCACGGATCTGCATTTCACTGATTTCGGGATAGCTAATACCCAAACGAACACCACGGTGACCAAGCATCGGATTGTTTTCGTGCAGTGCATCAATTCTTCTTTGCAATACTTCCTTGCTTACCATCAGTTCTTCACTTAATTGTTTCAGCTTTTCAGTATCGTGAGGAACAAATTCATGCAATGGCGGATCGAGGAGGCGGATTGTTACCGGGTGACCCTTCATTACATTCAGTGTGTTTTTAATATCTTTCTTTACAAACACAAACAATTCATCCAATGCTTTACGACGTTCTTTTTCTGTTGTGCTCATAATCATTTTACGCAACAGGAACAATGGTTTTTCACTTCCTTCGCCATAAAACATGTGTTCTGTACGGAACAAACCAATACCTTCTGCACCAAATGCCAGGCCCTGAGCAGCATCAGCAGGAGTTTCTGCATTTGCTCTAACACCCAGTTTTTTATACTTATCAACAAGAACCATCAGTTCTTTGTATGATTTGTTTTTATTGAGGTCGATGGCAACCAATGGCATATTTCCTTCATACACTGTTCCTTTTGTACCGTTGAGGCTGACGATATCACCTTCATGAATTTCCTGACCATCTTTAGTTAAGAAAGTTTTTTCTTTATCATGAATTTCAATATTGTTACAACCAACAATACAGCATTTACCCCAACCACGGGCAACAAGTGCAGCATGTGAAGTCATACCACCTTTTGATGTCAGGATAGCCTGTGCTTTGTGCATACCATCCACATCTTCAGGTGAAGTTTCTTCACGAACAAGAATTACTTTTTCACCTTTTGCAGCCCAGGCTACAGCATCAGCAGAAGAAAATACAACACGGCCTTTTGCACCACCGGGGCCTGCTGGCAAACCTTTGGCAATTGGCTTGGTTGCAGCTTCAGCTTTAGGATCAAGCATTGGCAGCAATAATTCAACCAATTGGTTTGGATGAACACGCTGGATAGCTGTTTCGCCGCTGATTAATTTTTCTTTAAACATTTCTGCAGCCATACGTACTGCCGCAACACCATTGCGTTTACCAACACGACATTGAAGCATATACAGTTTACCCTTTTCAATGGTAAATTCAATATCCTGCATATCCCTGTAGTGCTTTTCAAGACGTTTCTGAATAGCATCCAGTTCTTTATATGCTTTTGACATGAATTTTTCCAGCGTTACAAGGTCACGGCTGTGATCGTTTTTGGAATATTCATTTAATGGAGATGGAGTACGGATACCGGCAACCACATCTTCACCTTGCGCATTTACCAGGTACTCACCATAGAATTTATTTTCACCAGTACCGGGGTTACGGGAAAAGGCAACACCAGTAGCACTGTCATCGCCCAGGTTACCAAACACCATTGCCTGTACGTTTACAGCAGTTCCCCATTCATCAGGAATTTTTTCAATACGGCGGTATTCAATGGCACGCTTACCATTCCAGCTACCAAATACACCACCAATACCTCCCCATAATTGTTCGTATGGATCTTCAGGGAAAGGTTTACCTAATACTTTCTTAACGGTTACTTTAAACTCTTTTACTAATTCTTTCAGCTCAGGAACAGTTAAATCAGTATCGGATTTATAACCCTGCTGATGTTTTACTTCTTCCAGTCTTTCATCTAATATTTTACGGATACCTTTACCATCTTTTGGTTCAATACCTGCAGCTTTTTCCATTACCACATCGGCATACATCATAATCAAACGGCGGTAAGCATCGTAAGCAAAACGGGCATCACCACTTTGTTTAATCAATCCCTGAATAGTATCATCATTTAAACCTACGTTAAGTACTGTATCCATCATACCTGGCATACTCTTACGGGCACCTGAACGAACTGAAACAAGAAGTGGGTTTGCAACATCACCAAATTTTTTACTGGTAATTTTTTCCATTTTACCAAGTGCTTCTTTCACCTGTGCATCCAGTACCTTGGGATACGTTTTTTTATTATCGTAATAATATGTACAAACCTCAGTAGTTACAGTAAAACCTGGAGGAACGGGTAAACGGAGATTTGGATGACCCGCCATTTCGGCTAAGTTTGCACCTTTACCACCCAAAAGATTTTTCATTGATTCGTTACCATCGGCTTTACCGCCGCCAAACGAATACACATACTTGGTTGCTTTTTTTACAGTTGCCATTTTATGATTTTTTTTGTTTGAGTGCAGGAAATGATGCGATGGCAAGCAAAGTACCAGCAATATTCCTTGCGTCGTAATACGATTTTAAAATTCGGGGGTAAAAGTAGAAGGGCGGTATGGGGCAAAGAATGATATATGGCAAGAAAAAAACTAATCATGGTCAGTAACCATACGGATAAATATGATATTGATTAGTTGAGTTTTTTGTTTTTTCTATAATGCTATTTTAAATAAACAACAGTATGCAATCAGTTTTATTTTGCCTTAAATAAAGTACATTCATCAACAACTTTAAATTATGGATTACGAAATACTTCTCCGGTTTTTCCTTGCTGCTCTGTGGGGTGGTATTGTTGGCGCAGAAAGAGAATATCGCAGTAAATCGGCCGGGTTCCGCACAATGATTATGATTTCAATCGGGTCATGTTTTTTTACTATGATGTCGGTACATATTGGCGCACCAAACAGCCCCGACCGTATTGCTTCAAATATTGTAACGGGCATAGGTTTTCTTGGTGCCGGTGTAATATTCCGTGGCGATAACAGAATTAACGGTATTACCACTGCTGCCACTATTTGGGCTGTTGCTGCTGTAGGTATGGGTATTGGCAGTGGTAATTATTATGCTGCAGCTTATGCAAGTATTCTCATATTACTTGTGCTTGCATTGCTGCCATATATTGAGCATTTGATTGACAAACTTAATCAATCGAAAGTATATACGGTTAAATGCACTTTCTCCCCCACTGCTGTTGATTCGGTTGAAAATATTTTCAGAAAACACCATTTAAAATTCAGGTTGGTAAACCAGCTAAAAGAAGGTACACTGTTAGTATGTAAATGGGAATCGTACGGGCTGCAAAAAAACCACGTTCTGTTTATTGGTGAGATGATGAACGATGGAAAGGTTGCAAGTTTTGAATATTGAACTGAGTTTTTAAAGCTGTTTAATATAACACCGTCTTTTTTTATGACGTACAGGTTGAAATTCTGTCCATAGCGACATTACTTTGTTATTATCTTCCAGTTCGGCATTTGTTTCAGCAATTTTGAATCCTCTTTTTCTGAACACATCAAACAATTCTGTAAAAACAATAGCCGTAAGTCCTTTGTTTTGATATTTTGGATGCACAGCGATCAGGTACATATCAACCTTGTCATTCTTACGAAGTGCTTTTAATAAGTGCCACCAGCCTGTTGGGAATAATTTACCTTTTGCTTTCTGTAACGCTTTTGAAAGACTTGGCATTGTAATACCCAAAGCAACCACTTCATCCTTTTCATCAACCACTATACTGAGCAATTCTGTTTGGAAAAAAGAGAAATAGGTTTTAATGTAAAAGGCAATCTGCTCTTCAGAAAGAAATGAAAAGTTATACAACTCCCGGTAGCAGGTGTTTAATAATCCGAAAATTTTATACCCATATTTTTTCACCAGTATCCGTTTACTTTTTTCCACAACACGTTTTACTTTGTATTTTTCCTGCACAATTGCTGCGGAGCGGTAATAACGTTCGGGAAGATGTTCGGGAACAGGAATCTGAAATTCATTCCAGTCGGTATCTTTTATATAGCCACATTGCTCCGTTAACTGGGGCAGATAAGGATAATTATATTTTCCTACCAATGTTGCCAACTGATCAAACCCTTCAACCACCATTCCCTCCTGGTCAAAATCTGTAAAGCCGAGCGGCCCCTGCACATGCGTCATTCCTTTGCTGCGTGCCCAGTTTTCCGCACCATCAAAAAGTGCTTTTGCAACAGTAACATCGTTGATACATTCAAACCATCCAAACCGGGCGTGTGCTTTGTTGAAATGCTTATTAGCAATGGGATTAATAATTGCAGCTATACGTCCTACGATTTTATTTCCCCGTCTTGCAATAAAATAGTTGGTTTCCATCATTCGGGCCGACGGATTACTGTCTTTATTTAAAACAGAGAAATCATCAAAAAATAACGGAGGGGCGGCAAAAGCGCAATCTTTATATAAATTGATACCAAACCACACAAATTCCTTTAACTGCTTTTTGGTATCAACAGTTTCAATGTGGATTTCCATAACTACAAAATACGAATAAAACAAACAGCATGATTTAGCTGCCTGCTTTTATTGTGTACTCACCAACAACTGAACCATCATCCTTAATCATCTGCAGATACAATTGTTCCCTGTTTGCTTTTACTTTAATTAAAGTACGCTTGCCGGGAACAGGCCCTCCCCCAATAATAACCGGGTAATTGTGCTGGCCTTTTACCGGTGGGTGAACACCATAAGTATGTGTATGTCCTGAAATTACCAGGTCAATTTTATATTTATCAAACAAAGGAGAAAATACTTTTTTACAGTGATTAGAACCTTTTGCATTAAACGAATAAAATGGCGGAATATGCATCATAACCACTTTATACCTGGCCGTTTTATATTCTTGCGACTGCATTACACTTTCTAACCACAATGCCTGTTTTTCACGGTATGTATCAAACTGATCATAACCATTGTCAACAACTTCTTCACCACTGTCGAGAACAATTATAAATACAGGCCCCGACCAGAATGTAAAATACTGTTCCTGCTGTGACGAAAAATATTCTTTCAGATGCCACATAAAATTTCCTCTTATTTCATGATTACCTCGCTGAAATAACATAGGTTTTTGTGATGCAAATACTTTTGTGCAGGGATTAATCAGATGAGTGATTAGCTGATCTTCATTGTCAATCCAGTTAAACATATCTCCATTGAGAAAAACATAATCGAACGGCTCATCTTTATTCAATGCAATCAGGTGTGCAAAAGATGCAGGTGTATCATGAATATCATTCAGCACAAGCCAATTGCTTTCTGTTTGGTTTTGCCTGGCGGTAGTAAAACTAAATACTTCACTGTAAATAGTTTCTCCGTAAGTAATTTTATCTTCCTGCTCAAATTCCAGAATTTGTTTTGATGCAACTCGATAAAAATATTGCTGACCCGCCTTTAAGTTTTCCAAAACAATTTCATGAATACGATTGTTTGCGTTAATGAACCCATCGGTAACTGAAAATATTTTCTGATTGGGTTCTCTTGTTTCTCCGATCTCAACCCAGCTTAAACACTGAAGATTAGATATCCAGCGAACTTTCATTTCATTGTACCGGATACTATAGAGATAAGGCTGAGTTAATAAAACATGTTTACCAACAGGAGGAGGAGCAATTTCAGAAACATCATTCTTATAACCTGTGAAATAAATATAACCAACAGCACCAACCCCTGCTACCTTAGCAGCATTGATTAAGAATTTACGCCTGTTAGATGAAGATGGTTTCTGGTCTTCCATGCAGCACAGCTATTGATTTGGATTTACTACAGCATCATTAACGAAAACTGCTGTTCAATATTACAATCATTTGAAGAAACCATCAAATTTCATCTGCAAGGCAAGTTTATATGCTATTCAAACCACCAGGGTTTTAAACCACTGACGGGTTACAAACATCATACATCGCACATCACCCGTTACTTTACTTCTTCCCTTTCACATATTTCTCTAACCATGTATGTTCTTCCCACAACACATGAAGAATATTTTCTTTACCACGATAACCATGAGCTTCGTATGGAAGACTTACATAACGCACATTACCTCCGTTTCCTTTTAATGCAGCAAACATTCTTTCACTCTGGATAGGGAATGTACCAGTGTTATCATCTGTATCCCCATGAATTAAAAGAATAGGAGTCTTTAACTGATTTGCAAAACTGAACGGACTCATATCAAAATATAACTGAGGCACCTGCCAGTATGTACGGTCCTCATTCTGAAAACTGAACGGAGTTAATGTTCTGTTGTATGCACCGCTTCTTGCAATACCTGCTTTGAACCAATTGGTGTGTGCCAATAAATTTGCTGTCATAAAAGCACCATAACTATGGCCACCAACCGCAACTCTTGTACTGTCGCCCACTCCCATTTCGGCCAGCTTATCAATGGCAGCCCGTGCATTTAATTTCAATTGTTCAATAAAATCATCATTTGGTTTTTTATCTGATGATGTACTTACAATCGGCATCTCAGCATTATCCAGCACCGCATATCCCTGTGTTACCCAGAAGATAGGACTTCCCCAACTGATTCGTGTAAACATATTTTTTGATCCACGCACCTGTGCAGCATCACGGGCATTGGTAAACTCACGGGGATAAGCCCACATCAGCACAGGTAATGGCCCATCTTTCTTTACATCATAGCCTTTTGGCAGATATAAATCACCGGTAAGATCAACTCCATCTGCACGTTTGTATGAAATCTTTTGTTTACTTACTCCTTCCAGTTGCGGATAAGGATTGGTGAAGCTGGTTACTTGTTTACCGCTTGATGCTACAACGCCTTTTAATGTTTTAATAAAATAGTTGGGTACATCTGTTTGCGATTCTTTTCTTGTGAGAACAGTTAATGTATTTCTGTCAATTACATCAATCACTAACTCGTAACTGTTTTCACTGCAGCGCCAGACAATATCATTCTTTTTTGTTGTAAGATCGAAATAAGAAAGAAATGGCAGATCGCCTTTTGGTGATGCACCTGTTGTATTATTCATCAGCAGTTTTCCATCGTGAGGAATAACCACGTTACGGTCGTAACTGTTTTTTTCTGTAACAGGTGATCCTGGGTTACTGTAAGCATCATTTGCGCTGCGTTCAAGCAATGTTTCCATTTCACCCGTTGAAGGATTCACCATGCTGAGTTTGGTTTGTGCTTTGCCACGCAACACTTCATACACTAATGCAAAACTGCTGTTACCCCATATTGTACCGCCATAACGCATTTTTGTTTTGAACAATTCTTTTGGTTGAGTTGTAAATGGAGCAGACAGACTGTACACCGCATCATGATAGTCCACATTACTCTTAATCAAACCACCGTCGAGAGCTTTGCACCAAACAATTGTTGCAGCCTCATCATCACGCCACTCAATGCTGCGGGGAACATCCTGCACATTATCATTACCTGCAGGCGCTGTTTCTGCAGATGGAAGTTTTGCAATTTCCTTCACCAGTTTTCCATTCACATCATACACAGCAATAGTTGAGTTAAAACCAAAAGCCGTTACTGTATATGAGAATGGTTTATTGATTGTGCGGATGAGTAAATATTTTTTATCGGGAGAGGCTTCAGTTGAAGTATAAATTGCAGGCTGATTGATTTTTGTTTCAACTCCGTTTGTATTCTTCGTTAATTGCGCTGTTGTAAAAAAATCAAACAACAGTTCATCGTATGGTGATTTAATTAAATCCTGGAAAGTGGGACGGGGTGCTGAACTTCCATAACTTTCCTGTACAGTGGGCCCCTTTGGAGTAATGGGCTTTTGCGGCATTGCCGATGGAAGCTTGATTGTTGCTTTATAAAGCACTGTGTTATCATTCAGCCAACTGAAAGCACTGCCAAGCACTACATTTAACGCAGTTTTATTTACTTTCATTGCTTTTTGTGTAGCCACATCAATCACATACAAGTCAACATGCGATCCTGCATTATGCGTAAAAGCAATTTTCTTTTCGTTGGGGCTCCATTCAACCGAAGCAGCAAGAAGATTAACAGGCAATCCCGCAATTTTATACTCTTTACCTGTTGCAATATTGCGTAAAGTAAAATTGTTGATATAGTTCTGCCTGCTCAATGAAAAATTAGCAGGATTAATACGAAGACCTGCAACTCTTACTTCAGGTTGGCCTAATTCCTCAACAGTTGGATACGTGTTGCGTTCAATCAACAACATCCATTCACCTTTGCTGTCGACACTTACTCCCGGAGTTGGTTTTGCCAGCGCAAGATCAAGAATTGTTTTTGGAGGAAGCTGGTAACTTACTGCATCCTGAGAAAATGTTTTTGTAAGTGCAAAAACGAAAAGGATCAATAAAAAGCGTTTCATATACATTGATTTATCCCCGAATGTACATTGAATAAAACAAGACTATATGCCGCTCAAATAAATTTAAACGTGTACAATCAATCAAAGCAGTCGGGCTAACTGTTCTTTAATGCCGCAAACAATAACAATACAAGCAGCAAAACAGCTCCGATAAGAATTAAAAATTCTTTCAGCATACCCAGTGCAATTGCCACACCAAAACAGGCAAGTATCATAACAATGGATACAATAAACAAGCCGGGATGTTCAAGCTGTCGCTTATGGAAAGAAAGTGCCTTTTTTTTGAGCAACTGAAAAAACAGCTTCCGCTTTTGCCTGCGGAATTGCTTATTGGAAATGAGCAAACCTGCAATAACCAAAGCCACAGGCATCCAGTAACCCGAACCAAGTGCAACCTGAGTTTGAATCTCTTCTGAAACAGCAGTGATAAAAAATAAAAATTTCATGATTTAGTTTTAGTCGTATAACAAAAGTGTTTACTCATCTTTTTTAAAACAACTAAAAATAATATGCAGGGAGAGTACACTAAATACCCGCTTTCCGGTATTTCTTTCATCTGAGAAAAGGCTTGCTGAACTATGAAATAAATAAAACCAATGTTACATTAGCTTTAGCAAATCTTCTACCCGTTTTAATTCTACCCGCCTTTGATTGCGCCTAACTTACCAAACATCAACTTAAGTTTTAATTTTTTATCACAAACAATAACCATCATGCGTAAACCAATCATCGCTGTGAGTATGGCCATAATTGCCATATATTTTATCAATGCCTGTACAGGCAAAACATCGCATCAGGAAAAAACTTCAACTCCTGTTGTAAGCACTGTTGAAGACAAAGTAAAAACGGGTGAAAGACTCGTTGCAGCACTTGACTGCGAAATCTGTCATTCGCCAAAAAAAATGGGGCCGCAGGGGCCCGAAATAATTCCTGAACTACGTTTTGGCGGGCACCAGTCAAATATGCCTCTGCCACCTGCTGATGAAAAAATACTTAAATCGGGCTGGGTATTATTTGCTCCTGATTTCACTTCATTTATTGGGCCATGGGGACAATCGTATGCAGCAAACATCAGCAGCGATTCCACAGGAATTGGCTTATGGACAGAAGATCAGTTTAAAAAAGTAATCAAAGAAGGAAAGTTTATGGGGCTTGAGAATACAAGACCTATACTTCCACCCATGCCATGGGCAGCATATAAAAATTTAACCGATGATGAGATTAGTGCTGTATTTGCATTTCTAAAATCAACCAAACCGGTTTACAACATTGTGCCCGAAGCTAAAATAGCAGCACCACCAAAAATGTAAACAGCCGGTTTTTCCATTCATAAAGAAGTTTCATGCAGTTTGCGTGAAACTTCTTTATTTTAAACCATGTTCGTGCATTTTTAAAATGCATGATTCCTGTACATTCATCAATCAACCCTGTATCAATAAAAATCGAAACGCATGAGAAAATTACTTCTGTTCACATTCCTTTCTGTTCAATTTCTTTTTTCATCGGCCCAATCTTTTGATGCCTCTTATTTCAATTGCATGAAATGGAGAATGATTGGTCCGCATCGTGGAGGAAGAACAGTTGGTGCAGTGGGTGTACCACAGCAGCCTAATGTATTTTATATTGGTGTAAACAATGGTGGTGTATGGAAAACAACCGACTATGGTCGTACCTGGATGCCTGTGTTTGATGATCAGCCGACAGGTTCAATTGGCGATGTGGCTGTTGCTCCATCAAACCCCAATGTTGTGTATGTTGGAAGTGGAGAAGGTTTGCAACGTCCTGATTTAAGTGTGGGCAATGGAATGTACAAATCAACTGATGCAGGTAAAACATGGAAACATATCGGCTTAACAGATTGCCAGCAAATTGCAGGACTTGCCATTGATCCAACAAATGAAAATAAAGTGTTCGTTGCAGCATTAGGTCATCCTTATGGAGCAAATACAGAACGTGGTGTGTACAGAACAACAGACGGAGGAAGTACCTGGCAAAAAGTATTATACATTGATGAAAACACTGGAGCAATGCAGGTTACAATTGACCCATCGAACCCAAATATTATTTATGCTGATATGTGGGCAGGACGGCAAGGCCCCTGGGAAAATGGTGCATGGAACGGAAAAGAAAGTGGTTTGTTTAAAAGTACTGATGGCGGTATCACATGGAAAAAATTAACAAAGGGATTACCAACAACCCAGCAAGGTTTGGGACGAATAGGATTTTGTATTGCACCCAGTAATCCAAACCGGTTGTACGCTACCGTTGATGCAGGTGAGTTTGGTGGCGTTTATAAAAGTGATGATGCAGGAGAAAGCTGGGCTCTTTTAACAAAAGACGGAAGGTTCTGGGGAAGAGGAAGTGATTTTGCAGAACTAAAAACCGATCCGAAAAATGCCGACATTGTTTATTCTGCAAATGTGGTTACATGGAAATCAACTGATGCCGGTAAAACATGGACTGCTTTTCGTGGTGCTCCGGGTGGTGATGATTATCACCGCATCTGGATTAATCCCAACAATCCGGATATTATTTTAATTGCAAGCGATCAGGGTGCAATTATTACAGTAAACGGTGGTGAAACATTTTCAAGCTGGTACAATCAGCCAACTGCACAATTCTATCATGTAAATACCGACAATGCGTTTCCGTATAATGTATATGGTGGTCAGCAGGAAAGTGGATCTGTTGGTATTGCATCACGCAGTAACGATGGACAGATTACATACCGTGACTGGCATCCTGTTGGTGCAGAAGAATATGCTTATGTAGCTCCTGATCCGCTTGATCCGAATATCATTTATGGTGGTAAGATCAGCAGGTATGATAAACGTACCGGTCAAACACAAAACATTTCACCCGAAGCAATCCGCAGTGGTAAGTATCGTTTTCTCCGCACTGCACCTGTGCTGTTTAATCCCGTTGATAAAAAGACATTGTACTATGCAGGCAATGTTTTGTTTAAAACAACCAATGGAGGAAACAGTTGGGAAATCATCAGCCCCGATTTATCAAGAGAAAGCTGGGATATTCCTGCAAGTGTAGGCATTTATACAAATGAAGAAATGAAGAAAATGCCAAGACGTGGAGTGATTTATACTGTTGCACCTTCTTACAAAGATGTCAATACCATCTGGGCAGGAACAGATGATGGTTTGATTCATGTAACAAAAGATGGCGGCAAAACATGGAAGAATGTAACACCATCATCGATTACAAGCTGGAGTAAAATTTCATTGATGGATGCAAGTCATACCGATGTGAACACTGTTTATGCGGCTGTGAACCGCATCCGTTGCGATGATCTGCATCCGCATATTTACAAAACAACCGACGGTGGTAAAACATGGAAAGAAATTGTAAATGGTTTACCCAACGATCCGATTAATGTTGTACGTGAAGACCCTCTTGTAAAAGGATTACTGTTTGCAGGAAGTGAACGTGCTGTTTATGTTTCGTTTGATGATGGAGAACATTGGCAAAGCCTGAAATTAAATATGCCCGCAACTTCTATCCGTGATCTTGTAATCAAAGATGATGATCTTGTAATTGGTACACATGGCCGTAGTTTCTGGATTCTCGACAACATCACACCCCTGCGACAGTTAACAGCAAAGCTTGCTGCTGAAAAAAATATTTTATACAAACCACAAACAACTTACCGCATACGCTGGAGTACATATACCGATACGCCTGTACCGCAGGAAGAAGCTGCAGGTTCCAATCCGCCCGAAGGTGCAATGATTGATTATTACCTGCAGTCAACAGCAAAGAATGTTTCGCTTGAAATTATTGATGCAAAAGGAATAGTTGTAAGAACCTATTCTTCATCTGATACATTGTACAAAATCGGCAACCAGAATATTCCGCTGTACTGGATTAAACCGCAGCAACTGCTTTCAGCCGAAGCAGGTTCGCACAGGTTTTTGTGGGATATGAAATACCAGCCATTGAATCTTCAGCCATCCTATCCAATGTCGGCAGTTTATCAAAATACAAACCCTGATCCAAATGCACCTTGGGTAATGCCCGGAACATACAGAGTGAAGTTGACAGTTGATGGAAAAACACAAACACAAACCATCAGCATAAAAATGGATCCACGAGTAAAAACAAGTACAAAGGATTTGCAGCTGCAGCACGATCTTTCATTGCAATGTTATACTGCAAGAAAAGAATGTATGCGTATTGCAGAAGAACTGAGACTTGCAGGCAAACCATTTGCAGAATACATGAAACTTGCCGGATCGTTTGCACAACTATTCAACCTGATGCAGGATAGTGAAATGCCAGTTACACAACAAATGATCAATGCTGTTAATGAAACGATGAAAGCTTACAAGCAATTAAAGAAATAAAGAAAGCAGTATATAAACAAAAAGCCCGGTCATAATGAATGCCCGGGCTTTTTGTTTGTCAAATCAATTTATTACTTAGTTGGTGCTGGCTGACCAATCTGTTTAACCATCAGCGCCTGAATTTGCTTCATTGTATTTTCCATACCATCAGCACTACCATCGAGGAAAATAACATTGCCTTTACCGTATTCAGCAAAGTTCTTCACAGCTTCTGTCCACATACTGAAAAGAATTACATTGGTATCAAGATTCGCCTGCTTCATTTGTTCAGCAGCTTCCGTCATACCTTTTGCAACTTCCTGGCGGAAGAGAGCAACACCCTGTCCACGCAGGCGTGCAGCCTCACGTTCAGCTTCAGCCGAAATCTTAATGGCATTACCTTCTGCTTCGGCAGCTTTTGTTTTGGTGATGAGTAAAGCCTGTCCTTCATTTTCTGCAGCAGCTTTTAAGTTATTACTTGCCACCACCTTGCTCATACTTTCCATAATAGCCTGGTCGAAAGTAATATCGTTGATCTGCAAATCCTGCAGGTGATAACCCCACTCTTCCAGTGAATGATCAATCTGTTCTTTTACAAATTCAACAATTTCTCTTCTTAAAGAAAGGATTTCGGCCTGGCGTTTTGTGGCAACAAATGCACGGATAGAACCTTCAACTGTTCGGATCAATGCCTGCATCAGATCCTTATCGCTGATAAATTTAAATGCAACTTTTTTGATTGTTTCTTCGCTTTCATTCTGCACGCTGTACAGTAACATGCTTTTAAAATAAACATTTGCCTGATCCATAGTCACTGCCTGAAACTCCAGCTCTACAGAACGGTTCTGTATGCTGATGCGTTTGTAAATCTGTTCCAGCACCGGAATCTTAAATCCCAAGCCCGGGCGTAAAATGCGTTGGTATTTACCAAACATTGTTATAACAGCAATCGTTCCCTGGTTAACTGTAACAAGTCCGCTGAAGACAATAAAGAGGATCACGATGACCCACCAGAAATCTAAAAGAAAATTCATAGTATAAATTTTTATCTAAAGTAATCCATTCTGTATATAAACGGAAACAAACCTGTACATACTTGTTGTACTTTTATAGAAAATGTTCTATGACACGCAGTAAAAAAATCTTCCTTGGCATTCTTTCAGTAATGCCAATCATACTTACCATCGGCCTTCTTATTTATCTGTTTACAGGGTTTATTCCACAAATGGTTACGCTGGATCAGCAATACGGAAACAATGTTCCACCAATGGCTGTATTAAGCAACGTATTTGGGTTTGTTCTTTATGCAATTATCTTGTCGTTATTCCATTTAGGATTACTGATTTATTTTATTATTCATGCCATTAACAACAAAGCAGTAAAATCAGAAGAGCGGATCATCTGGATACTGGTGTTCATTTTTGTAAGCACGGTAGGTTTTATTATTTACTGGGCAATTCGCATCTGGCCCGATGAAAAGAAAGAAGAACCTCTGCCCTCGAGCAATTTTGTACGGATAGATTAAAGAATTGAATGTTGAAAAATTCCAAGTGATTTTTTGAGATAAAAAAAGAGTCGGGGTATTGAAGATGCCCCGACCCTTTTTTCAAATATCTACAACAATAAATATTATTGCTTAACCTCCCGTTCAAACACCCAGATGTTATGATGATCCTGCGGTAGCCCTTTAAACACTTCATCGGCTACAAATTCATTTTCATTGTTGCCAAAACTGTAAACTACCACATTATGAAAGTTTTTTCGCCATAAAGTGGAACGTAATTTATTTTCCTCCCACTCCAACTTTCCTTTAAACAACAGTTTTACTGTTCGGGTTTTTCCATCAGCAATCATTTTAAAACGCAGCCTGTTTTTCTTTTCACCAAACAGATGATAACGGGTTAACCGTATTTTATCACCTTTTTGTTTGATGATAAACTTACTTCCCGTAAACCCTTTTGACATATCCTCCAGCTTACTTTTTTCTAAGTTAAGAATCCACGTACCGGAGTAATCAGGCTTTTGTGCAAACACATACGACAGGCATAAAAAGCAAATTATAAATAAGAAAAACAGACGGGCTTTCTTTTTCATAATACAATAATATCCCTTAGAAAGTATAAATTTTCTTAAAACCCTAACACAATAAGGCAGATTGTACTACAACAATAAAAACAAACAATCACTGTTAAATATTAAAGCGGTTTTCCGTCACTCAATGTTTTAATTGCATCTTCAATAACACGCTTACTTTCCGGATTTGGAGCATGCTTTAATGCAAGCTTTGCAAATTCCAATGCTTTCTTTAAATCGCCGTTGGCAGAATACCCCCGCATTAAACCGGCTTCGGTAGGCCATGCACCATTTGCTTTTTTATAATTCAACTCAAAAATAGCCAATGCCTCTTTCAGTTTCTTTTGCAAAAGAAGTCTCCGGCCATAACTGTGTAATTCTAATACTGTAGCAACACTCATACCTACCTTCATTACTGAATCGGCCTCTGCATTGCGGTTCAGCTTTTCTAATAATCCTGCACGAATACTCAGGGCGTTAAAACTCTTTACTCCGCCAAGATTTGGATCAGTTGCGCTTGTTATCCAGTTCAGCGCTTCTTCATAATTTACGTTATTCTGCAGGCACCAGCCTGCTGCCGCTTCAAGACTTGGAGGATCAAAACCCATTGCACCAGTCATTTGTGAACGTATGGATGCAAGTCCTGTTTTTACCGGATCAACCTCAACAGTAAAAGGGATGCGCCAATGCTCCCACACCAGTGCCACTTCAACAGTATGGTTGGTTTGTTTACTGAAAGTATAGTCAAGCCGATCCTGCATTGCAGGCTGATCTTTTTCCTGTTTAGCTGCCACACGAAGCACATCAAGATCACTGTTATAAAAATAGCTTCCCCACTCGGCAGTATTCTTATTAAAGATAAGAGTGCATGAATCAGGGTACAATGCAATAAAGAATGCATAATTACCGGCAGCAAGAGGCTGACCGTTAATAACCACATCAGTTGAAAAACTGATATTGGTACATTCATCAGCGCCGGCTCTCCAGGGCGATTTTGTATTTGAACCAAAACCCAGCACCTCAAACCCATACCATGCAACCGAAGTACCCCATATTTTCCCTTCCCTGCCTTTTACACCAGGAGCATTCCATTTAATGTCAATATCAGTTGAGCTGAGATGCCGGCTTATTTTGTTTTTATAGTTTGTACCTGCATCAGGTAGTTTCAATGATTGTGCGGAAATAATTGAGCAGTTGATAAATAAAGCAACGGATAGTGTTGCAGAATAAAATTTCATATTCATACAGCAGAAGTTTAAACATCAAAGCTATCTTTTCTGTTTATGAATTTCTATATTGCAGAAAACGTAATTCGACCGTTCATAAATAATAAAAACAGATTTCAGTTTCAGATTAACCGTTCAGTTCTGCAAGCCAATACATAACATTCGTTTCTAATATCTGGTAGTTCCTGGCCCTTAATAAAAGCTTTTTTACAGAAGCAACTGTTGCAAAAGCAACCATTCATACGTTATGTTTAAAAAACATCTACCTTAATATCACCAAACAAATTGATCTTTTCAATTTCAAATTTTAAATAATGAAAAAGCAAGTTACCCATTGCCTGTTCATGTTTAAGATTGAGTGTACCATGATTATCCTTGCAATTCTATTTGCACCAAACCATTCTACTTCTCAATTCAGAACAAAATTCGTAAACCTCAACTTTGAAGGTTTAGGCAAACCCGCAGTTCAGTCAGCTCCCGATTATTCTGCCAATCAGTTTGGAGCCGGAATTAATGTTTGTGCAGGTGGCAAACATTTACATCTTGTACTTGAGTATGATTACAACCGTGTAAATCTGCAGAACAAATCAACCAATGAAAAAACAAACATCTCCTTCAGCGAGTTTTATTTAGGTGTGCGTTATTATCCCATTCGCCCGACATTTATTGTCGGTAACACGGCAGTGAGGTTAACAGCAGGCTATTTGTACGGGCTTGACATGGAGCCCAACTGGCGAAGCCTTGTTACAGCAGGATTAGCCTTTTCTTCAGTAACAAATACATCGGGCGTATCATTAAACGTAGTTTACAGACCTGATACGTTGCCAATTAAATCATACACATTTGGGCCAGCCGTTTCGTTACGCTTAGGCATTGTTCTTGGTCCAAAAGGATAATTGTTTATTAGTTATTATTCAACTAAAAACTAAAATCATGTCAGCTAATTTTATACTACAGTATTGTAAAACTGTGTGCATTTTATCCTTTGCATTAACTTCCACAATGCAGGCAAATGCACAAGGTGGTTCGGCATACGGACAACTGAGAAGTATGACCGATTTTCAACCCAATATTCCCATGCCATCGGCTCCATCTGCTGTTGGCACCGGCTCCTCCTCTTCTACAACTTATCAAATGACCAAAGCCGATTATGACAGGGCTTACAGTGAATTTTTAAATGAAACAGGAAATAAAATCAATGATAAAGGAGTGAAGTTTTTTAATGCCAAGAATTACGAAAAAGCGTTACGCTATTTTGAACGTGCCCAAAAATACCTGCCCAATAATTCTGTAATCACAAAAAATATTGAAAACACAAAAGATCAGCTTGCATATATAAAAGATGAAAAAGAAAGAGCCCGGTACAATGAAGAGATGAGAAAATACAATGAAAAAAAACAAAAAGAGCTTGAAGAATACAACCGGAAAATCAGTGAACAGGAAATAAGCAAAGCCATCACTGAAATAGCAAAAACAAAAAAACAGATTAACATCATACAATCGCACCTGCGCAACTATACAAAAGAATTACACAACAATACAGGTGAGTTTGAAAAATGGGGTAAGCTGTCGGAAGATGCTTATAACAATACAATTGAAAATTCAAAAGAATACATTGGGCAGATGTTTATTAAATATGCGCTGCTGAATGCGCTTAAGCCGGAAGTTAAAAAAGATATATACGGAAAACTGCAGAGTTATCTTCAGTCGAAAAACCCTGCTGTGCGCCAATGGTTCCTGAAAGAATGCCAGGCCAATAATGTAGATGTGGATGTAATGGAAGGAATTGTAAATGGTGTAATGGCTGATAAAGATATTGCAGATATGCTTACCAGCGACAAGCCCACACTTCAAAAACAACTCAATGGAATTTTATTCATTAACAGTTTCTTTGAATCGGCCAAGCTTGTTAATTACGAAAAACTATTAGGCGAAAAATTTCCCGGCACTCCAGGCGATTATTTTGAACAAGCGAAAATGATCGGCGAAACCTATTGTGATCTTGTAAGTCAATGCCTGAGCTGGTACAACATCAACAAACTGAATGAACGTACTGAAGTGATTGGCGACAATGTAAAGATGCTTTCTAACAACATGCAGTTTCAGCAAAAAAAATTAGACTGTTTACAACAATGCCTTGAAAATGCAGTTCAAAACAAAACATCAAAAAATTGCGTAAATAATTGCAGTGGTGTAAGCAGGCTCAGCAGCCCGGTACCGCCGCTTTAATGTGCATTTCCATGACATAGATAAACAAACGGAGCTGTACAAACAGCTCCGTTATTTGTTTAACATATCTGGTTTTTCTTATCTCGGCAATGTAATTGTTTGACTTGATGGCCCTACAGTCAGCAGCGCCTGGTTATCGCAAGTACCGTTACCAAAATCAAGCGAACCGGAAATAACACCATATTTAAACTGTTCTACACCTGAAGAAATATTCAGGCAACCGGCATTTTTAACAAGTGGTGTTATGATATTAACCGTAAGGCTTTTACCTGCAGATGAAGCAGCAGTATTGTTACCTGTTACAGAAAAATTATCATCGGCAAATGTTACTGTACTGCTGCCGGCAGTTTGAGCAAGTGTGTGTGTACCTGAGTAACTATACCATGTTGTAGCATCGGGGTAAGTAACTTTTCCATTAGTTACCTGCGTGGTAAAGTTTAAACCGGTGCCGCCATTATTTGTAATGGTGTAAGTGCCTTCTAATTTATATCCGTTGATATAAAAATTTTCAAAGCTCAGGGAAATGGTTGTACCTGCTGTACGGATGCGGCCACTCATGGTTGCTGTAATTTTTCCCTTTCGTGTTACACCGTTTGAACTCGTACAACCTGAACCAAAATCAAGTGACATTGTTTTGGGATAAGTATTCAGGTCAGCCGGTGTTAATGTAACCACAGCACAACTTGAAACTCTTGCAGAATAGTATTCTCTGCCGGCTACATTATTGCTTTCGCCATCCTGCAATACAAGATCAAATGCGTCATCATAAAGAGACTCTGAATTACTGCTTGCTGCTGAAAGCGCCAGTGCTTCATTCTGTTCTGCAGAATCGGAAGAGCTCTTATCCTTTTTACAGGCTACAAATACAAGAGCAGTTGCAAGGCTTAAAAGTCCGATTTTTTTCATGATTGTTGTTTTCTGTTTCATGGTAATGAATAATTGATTGTTTATGATTAAATAGAAAATGAATGGCTATCTGTAGCAGTTACGTTCTTTTCATCTTTTGCTTTTTTTACCACTCTGGTAAATTCCTCTTCATATTTGCTGTGATTGGTATTGAGCAAACGATCCCACAGATTAAAGTATAAGCCGTAATTACATTTACTGAAATGGTGGTGCATGTTATGATGTGTGGATGTATTCATCCATTTAAAAAAAGGATGCCGGATAAATTGAACAGGAAAGATTTCATACCCGAGATGACCAATAACATTCAGCACAATCATATACAAGCCAAATACAGCCAAAGCAAACGGGTGTACCGGTATTATCAAAACAACAAGGGGAATAATACCAATCTCAATCAGTGCTTCCAATGGATGAAATGAGAATGCAGCCCACGGTGTTGGGTTATGACTGCGGTGATGAATATGATGCACATACGGAAATATTTTTTTCCAGTGCATTAACCTGTGTGTCCAGTAAAAATAGGTGTCATGTAAAAAAATGATTACAACGATACTGAAGAAAAAATACCACAACGACCGGGCATGTATGTCAGTATATATCTGCGTGTATGCACTAACAGGGCCAAATACAAAGAGGTAAATTACAACAGCAAATATCTGTGCAGTGAGCAACGAATATTTTATTTCTGTTGTAACAGCCTTTGCTCCGGGAAACTGTTTCTGAATTTTATAACGGAACATTGCCTTCTTCTTCCACACGTAGAAAAAAAGATAAGCTATACCTGCAAAGAAAAGATAGCGTAAAGACGAAGCAGCAAAAGCGAACCATATATTTCCAGAATAAAGCATACTATTAATATTTTTTGTCAGTAACACAGATATGACTGTTTCATTGTACCGGAGTTATATCATACAGAATGTATTTTCAGCCAACTGCACAATTATTTCAGCCAACGACCTTTTCACTTGGCAGTCGCAACATCTTTATTAAATTTGGAAATGGAGATGCACAGGCGTAAGTCCTTTATATCATTCGACTTTCTGGTACAGGCAGCTTTCTGGTTGTTTTCACTTGGCTTTGTGATTTATATATCCACTTTCAGCTATGAATGGAAAACAGCTCTCCTGCGCTCTTCGCTTGTGTTACTTTGCCACTTAGTTAATTTTTACGTATGTTACTCTTTCCTTATACCCCGGTATTATGAAAGAAAACAGTATGCACATGCGTTTACTGGGTTATTGATTTTTTTATTGATCATTACACCCATTCGGTATTACATCGAACAACAGTTTGTAATTGTACCTGCGCCTCTGGCTTTCCGTTTTGCAGGCCGCATGGGCATGATAGGAATGATCCTTTTTTCAGAATTATCCATTGTATTGATTTCTTCTTTATTAAAGCTTGCCATCAGCAACGAAAAAACAAAATCTAAAATAGCTGAACTTGAGAAGCTTCAATTGGAAACCGAACTGCGTTTTCTGAAAACACAAATGAGCCCTCACTTCTTATTTAACACTATTAATAATATTTATTCGCTGGTGCTCATAAAATCAGACAATGCTCCTGAAGCTTTAATGAAGCTTTCTCATCTGCTCCGTTATTTATTGTACGATAGTCATGAACGGGTGCAGATAATAAAAGAAGCTGATGCCATCAGGGCTTTTATTGAGCTTTACCAGTTAAAATCGGAGTGGAAGCAGAACATCACTTTTGTTTACAATATAGAAAATGAAACAACAGTAATTGAACCGCTGCTGCTGCTGCCTTTAGTTGAAAACGCAGTTAAACATTCTGGGCTTGGCATATCCACTTCAGCAATGGTAAGAATAAACATTACTGAACAAAACAGCAATATTCAGATTACTATACAAAATACAAAAGCCATAAAGCCTGTTCAATCAGAAGATGGCGGCATTGGATTAGTAAATATTCAAAAGCGTTTACAACTGGCTTATCCGGAAAAGTATAAACTGATTATTGATGATGAAGAAAAGCTATTCACGTTAACACTTAACATTATAACACAATGAACATAAAATGTATTATAGTGGACGATGAATATCTTGCGGTGAGGGTATTGAAAGAATATGCTTTAAAAACTGAAGCCCTTACTGTAGTTGAAACCTTTACTGATTCTCAAAAAGCATTGCAGTTTTTGCAAACCAACAATATTGATCTGCTGTTGCTTGATATACAAATGCCCTACCTTAATGGCTTTGAACTGCTAAAACAACTTGAGCAGCCACCATTGGTTATATTCACCACTGCCCGACATGATTTTGCTGTAAAAGCTTATGAGCTTGATGTACTTGATTATTTGGTTAAACCAATGTCGTTCGACCGGTTTCAGAAAGCCATTAACAAAGCAACAGAATATCTGCAGCTCAGAGAAATGAAATCACAGCAAAAACCGGAAGAGAAGAAACACCTGATTATTAAAGCAGACTACCGGATACTGAAATTACAGATTGAAGACATCCTGTATATAGAGGGCCTGAATGAATATGTAAAAATTCATACAACGGAAAAAGCACATATAACTCTTGCTGCTTTGAAAGAATTAGAGAAAAATCTGCCACACGATCAGTTTATCCGCATTCACAAAAGTTATATCATCGCCTTCAGTACAATTTCTGAATTTACCAGTAACTCTGTTAAACTGAAAAATGGGAAAGAGTTTTCTATCGGGCGTTCTTATAAAAACAATTTTATCAGCCGGATGAAGAAATAAAATAGTTTATTTCAACTGCATTTTAAACAAAAACAACAGCAGGTATCAGTCCTTTATTATTTTCTTAACCTGTAAACTTCTATCAGTAAAACTGATCTTTACCAGGTACAGCCCGGAAGGTAATTCACTAACAGAAATATCTTTTCTATTTGATTTTTTTACAAGCTGTCCCTGCTGATTATAAATTTCAATTTCTGTAATTGCTTTAGTGGTATTTACATAAAAGAATGAACTGGCAGGATTGGGAAACACTGAAATCTTTGTTTTGCTTTCAGGCGATTCTACAGCAGTAATCACTTCATCGCAATGATCTATACGTGGGTTTTCAGATGAACTGCACGGAAACAGGAATACACTTTGCAGTTTTGTAAATGTGGGGGCATCACTCTGTATTAAATTATGCATACCTCCAGGCATTGATACCTGGTTTACGCTGCCATTTCCCAATGCCACATCTTTTCCCGCCAGGCTGCCATTGAAAACATAATCGCACATGGCATCAATGAGCCGGTAATAAGCATAATAATCCAACGCATTAAAGGCAGAATTGTTAGGCACAACATGATCGGCCGTATAAATATAGCCGCTGATTGTATCTGACTTTACACGTAAATAATCTTTCTCCGATGCAGGAATATTAATAGTATTGAAAATATCATTTGCCATCCGCTGATCGTTGGTAGTATCGTCTTCATAAACGATGGTTAACAGTTTTACATCAGCAGGAAATGATTGCAGTTCAGCCTGCGAAATATTGTAGCTGTACCATTGAGCCATAGAAAAAATGAAACGCCCTGAACTGCCCCAATTGAGTTGAGTAAAGCAATAATAAGCATTGGCAAAAACTGCTCCACCTCCAAAAGAATGCCCCGCAAAACCAACTTTTGTTGTATCAATTATATTGGGGTAGCTACGGGCTGCCTGTATAAAACCATTCAGCAGATTTGTGTAACGGTCGGGAACAGTTACACCGGTTGTCTGGTAAGGAACAAACACAACTGCATACCCTTTTTTAGCAACAAAATTCAGGAACCCGGAAATATTGGAAGGATCGTTTCCTCCATAAGCATGGCTGTAAAAAATGACCGGAACGGCAGAAGTTATACCTGCCGGATAATAGATGACAATATCATGCCCGGAAAAATAAGGATTGGCAAATGATACTGTAGCTACGTTATAGGAACCATCGGAGCCATAACCACCTGCGGGTTTAGGGATAGGGCCGGTATAAGTCTGTGCGCTTGTATGAAGGGATACGGTTAGTACAACCAGGAACAGGTAAATAAATCTCATATTGCTTTTAGTTCATCAATTCTTTGCAGTAAGACAAATTAACTACGTAATAGTTTAATGAGCCTGCTATTTTTATTCCAATCTTTTTATACTGAAATTAAAGAGATTGCTGCATGGAAAATACACAAGTGACCGTGTTTAAGATTTGAGCCAGTAGCATTTGTTGATGAAATTAAAGGCAGAAGTTGAAAGATGAACAAACTGCCCGCCGTCGTTGTGTCTCTGACCAACGACTATATACCATTGTCCAGCTTTATTGATTGTGTGGTTGGTCGGGCGACACAGCAATGACAACGGTTATGCAAACAGGGTCAAAGGTGATATTTAAATATTTAATTCGTTTTTAAAAACGTTCATCAATCACCAATTTGACCTGTCATTACGTGCTTCAATGATTGCATTTCTAACATCTGCTTTGATGGTGTAATACAAAATCATTACAATAGCTGCAGGAAGCAGAAAATAGACGAATATCAATCCCAGGAAAATCATAGTTGTAAATTTTTCTTTATTATTTATTTTGTTTTTTATTCAATCCTATCTGTAATTGCAAATTACCGACAGCTCTCAACTTTTAACCATTGCTCATCTTTTACTACTACTAGCTTTTGCTATTTGGAAAAATAAGGATAGCTGGGTTTAGCAAAAGGATAAAATAACAAATGAATTATTTATTTCTCTCACCAAAATATTTACCTCTTGGATATTTAAAGATTGGTGATAGAAAATTCTCTGGCAATACAAAGTCTGTATTAGGAGTAATTACAGTCATGTAGCTTCCAGACGTATTTGGTGGATTGTAAAAGTATACGCCATTACCATTCTCAGAAAATAATAGTCCTGATATATGTGCTACGCCTTTTTTTAATTCAACCTGAAAGTAAACTTTATGGTCTCCTTTGGTTACAACTTCTAAAGCGGTTTTGTCATTGTTATAGTCATAATCGTTATCTACCAATTCCCAATTATTTTCGTGTATGGCAGCAATAATTTTTGCATCACGTTGTCTAATGATAGTCGTTACGAAAAGCCTATTATCTTTTACGTACAATTTTATTAATTGACCAAATGGCGTAAAATTAAAAACACCATTGGTTAAAATGAAAGTTGCACCATTTTCACCAATTTGGAGTGATGGTATAATTGCGCCTTCCAAATCTTTAATATTACCAAAAGTTGCATTAATATTTTCTACAAGGCGTTCTTTTCTCCAGTTTTGAAAAGCATTCCAAGCAATAACAAATGCAGCAAAAATTGCAACAACAACAAAGGCCTTTTTTATTTTAGTTAGCTTTTCCCACTTCGAAGCAGTTATTGCAGAAAAAACAGCTAACACAAGAAGAAGGATTATTTCTAAAATTTTCATAAGCAAAGTTTAATAAATAATGCTTTAGTTCTTTTACAGGTTAGGTCAAGTGTTAAGCCTTTTATGCACCCGTAAAAGCGCTAAAGACTTAAAAAAGATGCACCTGCAAAAACAAAAAAGTTGAACAGCAGACTATCAAAGCCGCTTCAACCAACGCATAAATAAACGAAGGTTTCATATCGATAAACTTTTGTCTTCAGTTGTTATACTCTGGTTATCGATACCTGTTTACAATTGTATTTAAAAAAACTGATTTCACAAATACAGATTGTAAACTTTCGCAAATGCTTCTATTCGTTTGCACACATTTCATCAGCACTTAGCTAATTCATGTTACCCTTCTTTCCACTCAACTTTCTTCAGGCACAAGTATATTGATTCTATTATCGTTGTTATTGCTTTTACATAGCTGTCACCTTTCTGCACCCGTGTTTTCGGTTTGCCTGCCCCGGTGGGTTATTTGTTGGTAAGGTGCCATCGTTTCAAGGGTTTTGCCGTTCTAAGATATTACAGATGATTATAATAAAAAAATATCAGGTTAAGATTGTTAGCTGTTGATCGATGACCGTTGGTCTATGGTTTTGCGAATTCAGCATTTCGCCTTCAGCCTTTGGCATCCCGCATTCTGCATTCAGCCTGTTCCCCGCCTGGCTATTGTCTTTGCGCTATCTTCTTCGTGTTTTCTTCGCTCTTTCTTCGCTCTTTCTTCGCTCTGGAGCGAACAAGACATAGAGAAGAAGCGAAGCGGAGGGGAAGAAAGAGCGAAGAAATGGCTTTATGTACGACTTTAAAAAAGATACCTGTTTTGGGTAGCAAAAAGTAAAAGTCAAGGGGATCTGTTTTAACAGGAAGCAACTTTATTCGCTTTATACGGGTTGTTACAACAGTTTTTACTTTTCCTTTTAATTTTCTGCCTGCTTATAACTCAACTCTTCTCCTCCCACACCTGTACTAAATTCACCAGCATATTGGCACTTTGCTCCATATCTTCCACACCCACCCACTCGTGTTTGCTGTGGATGCCCTGCATTCCTGTAAACAAATTGGGGCATGGCATACCCATATAGCTGAAACGGCTGCCATCGGTACCTCCACGTATGGGTTTGTTGATCACTGTTAGTCCGCTACGTTTATACGCTTCTTCAGCATGGGCAACAATCTGCGGATGCTTGTCCAGCACTTCCTTCATGTTGCGGTATTGTTCCTTCACGATGAATTTCATTGTGCAGTTGGGGTACTGCTTCATAATAGTTTCAGCAATAGATTTTAATCTTGCTTCGTGGTTGTGTAAACCTTCAACGGTGAAATCACGCACAATAAATTCAATGGTTGCCTTTTCAGCAATACCATTTACTGCAAGCGGGTGTACAAAACCTTCCCGTTTTTCAGTTGTTTCAGGACTCCATTCATTTTTTGGAAGTGCTGAAAGTATTTCACCTGCAATTTTCAAAGCATTCACCAGAATACCTTTTGCATAACCCGGGTGTACAATTACACCGTTAACAATAATCTTCACTCCATCTGCACTGAAGGTTTCATCTTCCAATGTACCCAGTTCGCCACCATCCAATGTATAACCAATAGAGGCTCCGAGTTTGTTCATATCGGCTTTATCGGTTCCCTTGCCCACTTCTTCATCGGGTGTAAACAAAATGCGGATGGCACCATGTTTTACTTCAGGATGTTTCATTAAATAACTGGCCATGCTCATAATAATGGCCACACCTGCTTTATCATCTGCACCAAGAAGCGTTGTACCGCTGGCTGTAATAATATCCTTGCCAATATGTGTTTTAAGATATTCATAAGTTGATGTGCTGATGATTTGTGTTGTATCATCGGGCAGTACAATATCTTTTCCGTCGTAATTTTTATGCAGGATGGGTTTTACACCTGTACCGCTGCAATCGGGAGCTGTATCAACATGGCTGCAGAAACAGATGGCAGGAACATTCTTTGTGGTGTTGGATGGAATGGTGGCATATACATAACCGTAAGCATCCATTTCTGCATCGGCAATACCAATGGATTTTAACTCCTGCACCAGCAGTTGCGAAAGGTTTTTCTGTTTTTCTGTTGTGGGTGATGTATCTGAGTTAGGATCGCTTTGAGTATCTATCTGCACATAACGCATTAAACGTTCTGCTGTTCCGAAATTGTTTTGTAAACTCATACACTTATTTTTGAAGCTGTAAAGTAAACGATTTAGGCACAACACCCAAAATCATACACATGCAGCAAAAAGCAACAGTAAACCAAGGCTGGGTAAGAGCAACAGCATTCCTGCTTATATACCTGTTTATTACCATTGCAGCTTCAAAACTGATTGCTGCGGTTACGGTGTTGCTTTTTAAAAATACCCTTGCCATTCATCTTTTTTACTCTGCCATACTCATCAACTTTATTACAGGTACATTGCTCGTGCTGCTGTTCAGAAAACTCATTGATAAAAAAAGTATTGCAAGCCTTGGGCTGCAGTGGAAGGGGTTTGGCAGGGAGCGTATTTCGGGGTTTGCAAGTGGTGTATTGCTGATAACATGTATGGCCACTATCCTTTGGCTGATGGGCTTGCTGCAATGGTTTACGGTAACTGTGGAATGGAAGGAACTGGCATTTGTATTTACAGCATTAGCAATGGTTGCTTTTGTGGAAGAGCTGGTGTTCAGAGGGTATGTATTGCAGAACCTGATGCAGCGTATGCGTAAAACAAATGCGTTGTTTGTTTCTGCGGTTTTGTTTGCGCTGTTTCATTCCATGAATCCTAATTTTAACCTGCTTGCATTTATTAATATTTTCATTGCTGGTTTTTTGCTGGGTGTGAATTATATCTACACCCGAAACCTGTGGTTTTCGGTTTTCTTTCATTTCAGTTGGAATTTTTTCCAAGGGCCGGTACTTGGTTTTGATGTAAGCGGTATTGAACTACCCTCTTTTATGCAGCAGAATTTACATGGATCAATTTTACTTACGGGTGGGCCTTTTGGTCTTGAAGCATCCTGGTTAACCACTCTTACTGCCGCACTTGCCAGCATTATCCTGTATTTTATTTTCCAGAAAAAATATCCTGTACAGGCCGCTGCATAAATTCATTTTTCTTCTTGCATTTGCCTGATTGTTTTTATAATTTTCATGTGATAATTTTCTAATGGTTCTTCCATATAGAATTCTGCCATAAAAATCATTCCCGGTGCTTTTTTCAACCCCTGCTTTGCAGCAGAAAAGTTACGGCTGATTTGATGGTTTATTATTGATACACTAAAACTCAACTCATGACAAAAGTTATCATCGGAGGTTTTGTTGGGGGCGCTCTTATCTTTCTATGGCAATTTGCTTCCTGGACGTTTTTTGATCTTCATCGTTCGCAACAGGAATATACTCCCAACCAGGACACAATTCTTACCTTCCTCGGCACCCAGATTAATGGCGACGGGGCTTTTTTCCTTCCGAATGTTTCTAAGAATGCATCAAAGGAAGAACAGCAGAAAGCAATGGAAACATCTATAGGCAAACCCTGGGCACAGGTGTTTTATCACACTGAAATGAAAAACAATATGACGATAAATATGGTGAGAGGTTTTGCCGTAAATGTTGTAATTGTGTTCCTGTTTATTTTCATTATGGGCAAAATACAGGAGAACAATTTTGCCACTGTTTTCTTTTCGTCGCTTGCCGTGGGGCTGATTGTATTTTTCAACTCGCCTTACACCCTTCATATATGGTATGAAACGTTTGATGTATGGGGACATTTGCTTGATGCGTTACTATCGTGGGCGCTTGTGGGGTTATGGCTTGGCTGGTGGCTGAACAGGGGGAAGTGAGTGGTAAGTATTAAGTGGTAGGTAATAAGTAGTAAGTGAAAAGTTGTAAGTAATCAGTTGCATTGCAATTGTTATAACTGTAGTGATTACTGATTGCTGATGATAAAAAAGCCGGAAGCAGATTGCTTCCGGCTTTTACTTATAACTTACTACTTATAACTTCTCACGTCTTAAGGAACAATAATCAGTCCTTTTGCATCAATTTCCATCATTTCAATATCAAACACCAGTTCTTTTCCTGCCAGTGAATGATTGGCATCAAGTAGCACAGCCTCTTCTTTTACTTCAACAATCGTTACAGGAAACTGCTGCCCTGCATTGTTGTTCATCATTAACTGCATACCTACTTCCGGAGTAAGATCGGCAGGGAAATTAGAACGGGGAAAATCAATCACCATCTGTTCATTACGTTCACCGTATGCTTCAGTTGGAGGAATTGTAATTGTTTTTTTATCACCTATGGCCATACCAACCACTGCATCATCAAAACCCTTAATCATCATACCGGCACCTACTTCAAATTCAAGAGGTTCACGACCGGCACTTGAATCAAATTGCTCACCTGAAGTTAGTTTACCGGTGTAATGTACACGTACTGTATCGCCTTTTTTCGCTTGTTGCATATTTTTAGAATTTCAGGCAAAATTACCGGATTACCTCCTATCCCATTAACTTTTTTTTACGGTACTAATTCAGCATATTTGAGCATCAAAAAACATTACATGAAACAATTCTTTGTATTAACATTTACCCTTTTCTGCTTTATTACACATGCACAGGTACATGGGCGTGCTGGTTACAACAGGGGCTCTATTAAAGGAGGTGTATTACAGACCGGCGCAGAAAACATGAGGCAATATCTTTCACTGCTACAGGGAAAGGGAGTTGGTGTTTTTGCCAACCAGACTTCTATTGTAGGTAAAACACATTTGGTTGATACACTGAAGAAACTTGGAGTGAATATTAAAGTGATCTTTTCGCCCGAACATGGTTTCCGTGGCACAGCCGATGCCGGTGAAGAAGTAGGCAATTATGTTGATAAACAAACAGGCGTGCAGGTTATTTCATTGTATGGTGAAAAACGTAAACCGACGAAAGAAGACCTTGCCGGTGTGGATGTTATGCTGTTTGATATACAGGATGTGGGTGTGCGTTTCTACACATACATTTCTTCACTGGAGTTTTATATTGAATCGGCAATGGAATATGGCAAAACACTGATTATTCTCGACCGCCCCAATCCCAATGCCGGTTATGTTGACGGACCTGTACTGGAAGCTCCTTATAAATCATTTATTGGAAGACAGCCCGTGCCCGTTGTATATGGTATGACGATTGGTGAATATGCGCAGATGATTTATGAAGAAGAATGGATTGATGGAAAGTATTATGATCTGGCAGGACGACATGGTAAGTTTGAAATGCTGGTTATTCCGTGCAACAACTATACGCACAGAACTCCGTATGAACTGCCGGTGAAACCATCACCCAATCTGCCCAACATTCAATCCATTTTATTATATCCTTCCACCTGCTTTTTTGAAGGTACAGTGCTGAGCGAAGGAAGAGGAACCAATAAACAGTTCCAGATTTTTGGTCATCCTTCTCTACCGAAGAATTTAATTTCATTTACTCCTGTAAGTATGCCCGGCGCTAAAACACCCAAGCTTCAGGATCAGCTTTGTTATGGCTGGGATTTAAGCGGCACTACTGATGATGTAATGAAAAAAGTAAATGGCAAATTACAGTTGAAATGGCTACTGGAAGCTTACCGCTTGTTTCCTGAAAAAAATAATTTTTTCCTTACTCCAAAAAGTGGCAAGTCTGATGATTCATTCTTTAACAAACTGGCAGGTAACAGTACTTTAATGCAGCAGATCACAGATGGAAAAACAGAAGCAGAAATACGCAAAAGCTGGGAGCCTGCTTTGGTTAAATTTAAAGCAATCCGCAAAAAGTATTTACTGTATAAAGACTTTGAATAAACAAAACACCGGTAAATAAAGAAGAGCCTTTCAGTGAAGGGCTCTTCTTTATTTATGTGCAGAAATGAAATGATGCCTGATAGCAAGCCGTACAAGATCGGCTGTGTTTTTTGCTTCCAGTTTGGCAAGCAGGTTTTTACGGTGTGTATCAACTGTATTTACACTTACAAAAAGTTTTTCAGCAATTTCACTGTTAGTAAGTCCTTCCGAAATAAGTTCAAGTACTTCTTTTTCTCTACGGGTTAATACAGGCTGTGCAGCTTTGCTTTCATTCAGCGAACTGACCACTTCATCACTTAAAAATGTTTTTCCTTTTGCCACTGCCTGTATGGCTTCCATCAATTCGTTTTGCGTTGCATTTTTTAATACATATCCCGAAGCTCCGTTATCCATCATTTTATTTACAAAGCTTTGTTGATTAAATGTGCTTAAGCCGAGTATGAATACAGAAGGATATTGTTCTTTCACTTCTTTGCACAAATCAATTCCGCTTTTATCGGGCAGATTAATATCCATAAGAATAACATCAGGTAACTGCTGCTTTAAAAAAGCAAGACAGGAAGCGGCATTCATGGCATGGCCCGCCCATTCTATTTCCTGCTCAGTTTGAAGCAGTGAGCGGATGCCTTCCACCACCATATAATGATCATCAACAATAAAAACACTTGTCTTCATTAAACGTTCATTTCAATTAAAACTGAAGTTCCTTTTCCTTCTCCCGAATTTACATCCAGTTTACCTTTCAGGAATTCAACACGGTTCTGAATATTTGTCCAGCCGATTCCTTTTGCGCTTTGCAGTATTGCTGTATCAAATCCTTTTCCATCATCTTCTACGGTAATGCTCAGCTTATTGTTTTCTTTGCTCAGTTGCACAATAGCATTTTTAGCTGCTGCATGTTTCATGGTGTTGTTGATGAGCTCCTGTACAATACGGTAAACGGTGATGGCTGTTGTTTGATCCACTTCTTCTCCTTCCATTCCTATCGACTGGTAATTTACATTCAATGCACCAGTCTGGTTAATATCGTTACAGAAATCTTTTAAAGCAGTATCCAATCCAAACTTCACCAACGCTTCCGGCATCATGTTATGAGCCACACGGCGCATTTCCTTAATTGAACTGTCGAGCATGTCCATGCTTCGTTCAAATGCCTGCTGGTTTTCAGGTGTCATGATTACGTTTCCTTTCATCATATTCATTGAATATTTAATGCCGCTGAGCATACCTCCCAGTCCATCGTGCAGATCTTTTGCAAGACGGGTGCGTTCCTGTTCTTCACCTTTTAATACGGCTTCGGTTGCAGTTAATTGTTTTTCTGTTTCCAGTTCAGCAATACGTTGCTGCTGCAGCTTTTGCTTTTGCTTATAAGTACGGTACAGCAGCCCGGTAATAAGTAACAGCGCCAATGCACTTCCCGAAAGCAGGTAATTAAAAATGCGTCGGCGTTTTAATTCAGATTGCTGTAATTGTATTTGTGTGTTCTTCTTTTCTGTTTCATATTTCTTTTCCAGTTCCAGCGTGTTCTTTTGTATTGTTTCATTTAATAAACTGTCGCCGAGTAATGTACCCTCTGTTGCATAATATTCTCCCAGTTGCTTATCCTGCATGGAATATGCAAGGTTGGAAAGATGAGTAAAGAGTTTCTGCCTTTCAAGGCGTAAATTATACTGGTAAGAAATATTCAGCGCTTTTAATGCAAGCTGTTTTGCATAATCATATTGTTTATCTGACTCGTAGCAAAAAGACAATCCTTTGTAAGCGATCATTTCCGATTCTGAAGCCTGTATTTCCTGCGATAGCAGGAGCGCTTTTTCAAACAATGGCCTTGCCTCTGCATACCGGTTTTTATGCATGGCAATATCACCAATATTAAGCAGTTGTGATACCTGCATGTTTTTATCCCCGATTAGCTGTCCTATTTTAAGTGCTTCTTTGAATAGCTGTTCTGATTTGTTGCTTTGTTGAAGTGCTGAATAATTAAGGCCGAGATTATTCAAAGCGTATCCCAACCATACAGAATCGTTGACTTCCCTGAGAATCTTTACCGATTTTTCACCATACTGAATAGCTTTTGTGTATTGGTGCATATCGTGGTACAGCAGTTGAAGAATATCGCCGGTTCTTGCTTCTGTTATTTTATTATCGCTCTGTTCAAATATCTTCTTTCCTTCTTCGTAATATTTCACAGCTTCTTCGTATTGGCCTGCCTGCCGGTACGATGTTCCGGTATTGAACAATGTTTTCCCCAGGTATTCAGGATTGTTGATTGTTCTTGCAATTTTCAAAGCTTCAAGGTTTACGAGAATAGATGAATCGTAAAGTCCCTGCATGTTGAGCACAAACGTATAGTTGGCTGCATACTTCACAACTCCCAGCGGGTAATGTATTTTTTCACTGATCTGTTTTGCCAGCAGGTAATACGACTTTGCTTTATCCGGTTCGTTGGATTCGTATTGCTGGCCAATATTTATCAGCAGCAATACTCTATTACTGTCTTCTTTTGCAACAGGCAAAAGCCTGAGCAAACTGTCTTTATTCATCAGTTCCTGTCCACTTACGGCAGAAAACAGGAATAATAACAATAAAAGAGTCAGTATTGGTTTCATATTTTAAATTAATGCTTTACCCACAGTTTACAAATAAAGAATTTATCGTTGTTCATTCTTATCCCCTTTTTTAGTGATTTTTATAACACTGTAACAGGCATTTCTGTCGGTTGACTTTCAATCAAAAAAGGTTTCTTATTTTACAGGATGCTTCGTTTTCTCTTATTGTTTATAACAACCTTGTTTATTTTACTTCAGTCGCAGAGCCAGCAGCTTTACTTTAACCATCTTTCGGTTAACAATGGGTTGTCGCAGGGAGTAAATAACTGTATCTACCGTGATTCAAGAGGCTATATATGGATCAGTTCGTTTGACGGGTTGAACAGGTTTGATGGAATGGGTTGTACTGTTTTCCGTTCTTCCCCTTCCGATACAAATGGTCTGCGGGGCACACTTTTCCTGAACATACTTGAAGATAAGGAAAGCAATTTATGGATTGGCAGTAATGAAAGCCTCAACTTCTACAACCGGAAGCTCAACCGTTTTTTCAGCTACCGTTTAAAGGCACGCAAGGAAGATGAACAGTTTTATTCACCGTTTTATATTGATGATGAGCAACAGGTGTGGTTACAGTCAAGATCAGAAATCTTCATCTTCAATCCAGCCGATCATTCTTTTAAAAAAGTCAACAGCAGTTTTACAGGTGGTAATCTTATTGTAAAAACATACCCGCAGGATCTTTATCAGCCACTCAGCAAAATGATTGTTGTAAACAACAATACGCCTGTAATATGGACAGGCAATATCAATGGTGCGCAGGTTTCATGGTCATCAGCCAATCTTCATTTACCCGGCACAAGAGTTTCCACGATGCTGATTTCCGGTAAGGATTCATTATGGATCGGGACAAACAACAGTCTTTACACTTTTATGCTGAACGATTTGCAAAAACAACCAGTAGCAAAAAAAGCCTTTAACGGCTTGAGTATTTCGGCACTTCATTTTGAAACCAATGGTACATTCTGGATTGGCACATTGCAGAATGGTTTGTTTAAAACAGATGCATCGGCAGAAAATATAAGCAGGCAATACAGCAGCTCGCCATACAATGCTTATTCAATTTCGGGCAACCAGGTACAGTATATTTATACCGATGCCAGTTTTAATCTCTGGGTGTCAACCTGGGGTAATGGTGTTGATTACACTAGTCTGAATAAATTCCGCTTTAATCATTATCTATCAAAAGAAGAAACTGTTGCATCGGCAACCGATAATTTTATCAAGTCAATCGTAAACATCAATAATGAAATATGGTGCGGCACACAAACCGGTGGCATACTTATTCTTGATGAAAAGAAAAAAATTAAACAAACCATCCGCAAGGGCATTCCTCCTTCTATTGAATATTTATGTAAGACTGGTGATAATGAAATATGGATTGCCACACTCAGCGGCATTTATATTGCCAATACAGTCAATAAACAAATAACCAAGCTGGATATTTCATCGCCGAACCCCGCTGCACTTCAGTTTAATTTCATGAGCAAACTGCAGAATGGAAAAATGCTGCTTTCGTCCAACGCAGGTTTATTCATTGCTGAAAAAATCAATAACAGCTACCACATTACTGCCGCCAAAGGTGTTGAGCCGAATGATGTGTATTTAACGACATACAGCGACCATCCGGGCAATGTGTATATTTCAAAAGCGTTTAAAGGATTTTCTGTTTACAGGATGGAAGCTGATTCTTTTATCAATATAAAAAAATTCCCGTCCCAGTCAACCATTAAATGCTTCAGTGAAACAAACGACAGTATTATCTGGATTGGCTCAACTGTTGGATTAATACAGTTTAACAAAAAACAACTGGCCATCAGGAAAATATTTACAGCAGATGATGGTTTGAGCAATCAGTATATTTATGGAGTTGTGCCAGATGAAAACTATCTCTGGCTAAGTACAAATGCAGGCATCAACAGGTTCAATACAACAGACTTCAGCATAAAACAATTTTCTGTTGGCGATGGATTACAGAGCAACGAGTATAATACGTACTCTTTCGCTAAAGCACAGAATAATGAAATATTGTTTGGCGGTGTAAATGGGCTGAACGCATTCTTTCCCTCTGACTTTAAAAATACACCCGTAGCTCCGCAGTTGCTGCTCTCTGATCTGCAACTGAATGATACAAAATACAAAAGCCCTATAAACATTTCAGAGTTGCATTCTCTTTCGCTCAGTTATAAGCAAAACACCATCAGCTTCCGCTTTACAGTTATTGACTATGCAAATGCTGAAGCAAACAGCATCAGCTACAAGCTTGATGGTTATGATAAGGGATGGGTTACTGCACCGAACAATACATTCATCAGGTATGCCAACCTGCCGCCCGGCAGTTATACACTGCGGGTAAAAGCATTTAATGCAGATGGCGTTATGGCTAAAGAAATGTTTACATTCAGTTTGCACATTCAAGCACCGTGGTGGAAAAGCTGGTGGTTCAGAACAATCATCACATTAAGTGTTCTTGGGCTGATCTTCTATTTTATCAGCAGTTATATTAACCGGAGGCTTGACAGGCAAAAAGCTGAAATGGAAAAACAACAGGCAGTTGAAAAAGAACGTAACCGCATCAGCAGAGATATGCACGATGATCTTGGAAGCGGCTTAACCAAGATTGCAATATTGAGTGAAGTAGCCAAACAAAAACTGATGCAGCCCGAAAAAGCAAAAGAACAGATTGATAAAATTGCAGTTTCATCAAGAGAACTGGTGGATAACCTGCAGGATATTATCTGGGTACTCAATCCAAAAAATGATTCGCTGGAAAGTTTATCAGCCTACATACGTGAATATGGTTTGAAATACTTTGAAGCGCTTTCTGTACAGATGCACTTTGATTACCCTGCTGAATTTTCTGCAACACACTTAGGTGAAGAGCAACGAAGAAATATTTTCCTTACAGTAAAAGAATGTTTTCAGAATATAGCCAAACATGCCTGGTGTAATAATGTTTTCGTGAGCATCAGCGAAATCCAGGGAGAAATTATTATCAGTATAAAAGACGATGGCAAAGGATTTGACGAAAAATCGGTACGGTTGTTTGCAAACGGGTTGAAAAATATGGAAAACAGAATACAAAATGCAGGAGGAGAATTTAACATCAGTTCTATACAGGGTAAAGGAACATCATGTACAATAAAAATTCACACCTAACACTTTTTTGTTACCCTGTAAGTAGTATAACATTTTATTTTTACCGTTAATTGAAAAAGAAAAAAATTAAATGATCACTGTTGTTATAGTTGAAGATGTAAAAGAAATAAGGGAAGGTCTTCAGTTGCTGATTGATGGCAGTGAAGGATTTAGCTGCAGGCAGGTTTTTTCCAATGCTGAAGAAGCAATAGAAAAGCTGCCGGACATTTATCCTGATGTTGTTTTAATGGATATTAATCTTCCCGGCATTAATGGTATTGAAGCAGTACGTAAATTAAAGAACCAGTGCAGGAAAACACAGTTCATCATGAGTACGGTGTACGAAGATGATGAAAGTATTTTTGAGTCATTAAAAGCAGGTGCAAGCGGCTACCTGTTGAAGAAAACCGCTCCTGTAAAGATTCTCGATTCAATTACCGAGGTATATAATGGAGGCTCCCCCATGAGCAGCCAGATAGCAAGAAAAGTGATTGCCTCTTTTCAGCAAAAGAATACAATTGACGAATCGGAGTTGCTTACCCAGCGTGAAAAAGAAATATTAAAGTCGCTTGCAAAAGGTTTGCGTTATAAAGAAATAGCAGCCGAACTCAATATTGGTTTGGAAACTGTTCGTACGCATACACGTAATATCTATGAAAAGCTGCAGGTGCAAAGCCGTACTGAAGCAATTAATAAAATTATGAGGCAGTAACTTCAGCACCTTTCTTTTTCGCTTTTCTTATACACATTTTTTCATATATCCCCTTTTTTAGGGATTGTGCAGGTAATGGCAGTTTTACATTTTTACAGCCATTAATAACTGCAAAATTTATTTTATGAAAAAGATGTCTGGCTTTATACTTATTCTTTCAGTAATTATTCTTTCTTTACCCGCACAAGCAAAAGTTTGGCGCATTAATAACAACGCCGGGGTAAATGCTGATTTCAATTCAATCTCCACTGCAATGGGGAGCAGTTCTGTTTTAAATGATGATACGCTTTATATTGAAGGAAGTGCAACATCGTACGGAGGGTTTGGCTTGTATAAACGTGTTGTAGTGATAGGAACCGGTTACTTTTTAAGTGGTACAAACAGCAATTCCGGTTTACAGGCAAATTCTTACAGTTCAAGTTTAGGAGGTGGTTATGTAGTATTTGATTCAACTGGTTCCGGTTCAAAATTAATTGGCATAGATAACTTCTTTATGGCAGTAGGGGCTTCTCAGGGATCAGCAACTGATAACATTACCATTACAAGGTGCAATTTCAGCGGTGTAGGCACTTATTACGGAGTTTCTGCAAATACAAAAATGGTTGGATGGAAAATCAATAAATGTCACATCACAGGCTATGTAGGAAATTCTTCAATGGTAATGCAGGACTGGGAAGTAAGAAACAATATTTTTACTGGTGGAGTTGACATGTCGAACAGCAGCAACAGCAATAATCTTATACGCAACAATGTTTTCCGTGGAGGCGTTACGCTTTACAATGCCTACTTCGCAAATAATATCATTAACAACACTACATTTTCAGTTGTAAATGTTACAGTCAAAAACAATCTCTGCGTTGGCGCTCCTACAGGATTTTCTTCTTTTGTCGGCACTTATAATAATGTAAACAATCAAACAGATGCAGCATTGTTCCAGGGCTTAACCAGTAACAGTACCGATGGTCAATGGCGGTTAAAAGCAGGATCGCCTGCAATTGGTGCCGGGCTTACAGTTGGTGGTATTACACCCGATTGCGGAGCATTTAATGCACAGGATGGTTATATCCTATCAGGTATTCCTAATATACCTACCATTTACAGTTTAACAGTTCCGGGATCAATCCCTTCAGGTACTGCAACCATGAACATTACGGTAAGTACAAAAAACAATAATTGATTTCTGATTCATCCGGCAACAAAGGAATTGACATTCGCTGCTGCTGCTGATTGGTGTGCATAACAATATACACACCGGCTGATGTTCTGTTTATGCAGTTTACTTGCAGCAGTTACAACAACATGCTGCATGAAAAAAAATACACGATGAAAAAAACGTTCCTCATCATACTGGCACTTCTTGTGTGCAATACAGTTTTGTTTGCACAGGATCCGGATTATCCTTCTGCACCGGCTGCGGCACAAAACATTGTGGCAGCAGAATATTTTATTGATGCTGATCCGGGCTTTGGAAATGCAACCCCTGTTGCTGTTACATCGGCTGTTGACATCAGCAGCCTTGCAGCAGTTATTAATGTAAACGGTTTAAGTAATGGCATACACAGGTTGTATTTGCGTACCCGCAGTGCAGAAGGCTATTGGAGTATGATTGGAATAAAAGAATTTCTGTACGATTTTGATCCTGCTTACCCATCATCACCGGTTGCGGCACAAAACATTGTGGCAGCAGAATATTTTATTGATACCGATCCCGGCATAGGTAATGCAACTGCAATTACAGTAACAGCAGGTTTAGATTTAAACAATATACCCATTACTGTAAATACAAGCAGTTTAACAAACGGTGTTCATCGTGTTTATATCCGCACAAAAAACCAGGAAGGAAAATGGAGCTTAACCAACTTCAGTGAGTTTATTTATAATGATGATCCGGCTTATCCCACTTCGCCAGCATCTGCACAGAATATTATTGGGGCTGAATATTTTATTGATACAGATCCCGGCTTTGGTGCTGCAACTTCCATCAGCGTAAGTGCGGCAACAGATATTAACGGATTAACTTTTTCAGCTAATACTTCCGGCTTAAGTCAGGGTGTACATCGAATTTATGTTCGTACAAAAAGTAATGAAGGGAAATGGAGTTTAGTGAATCTGAAGGATTTTCTTGTTGACTATGATCCTGTCTATCCAGCAACACCTGCAACAGCACAGAATATTATTGCAGCAGAATATTTTATTGATACTGACCCCGGCACAGGTGCTGCAACATCCATCAGCGTAAATGCTGCAACCGATATTAACGGGCTAAATTTTTCAGCAAATACTTCCGGTTTAAGCCAGGGTGTGCATCGCTTCTTTATTCGTACAAAAAGCCAGGAAGGCAAATGGAGTATCACTAATCAAGTTGATTTCCTTGTTGATAACAACCCCGCTTATCCGGTTAACCCCTCCCCTGCTCAAAACATTATTGCTGCAGAATATTTTATTGATACCGATCCGGGAACAGGTGCAGCAACAGCTATCAGCATTACTCCGTCAACTGATATTAATAATCTTTCTGTGGCTGTTAATACAACGGGCTTAAGCAGCGGACAGCATACATTATACATCCGCACAAAGAGCCAGGAAGGAAAATGGAGTCTTACTAATAATGCAAGCTTCTTCACCGATTATATTGCTATTTCAAACGATACACTCAGGTTTGGAAATGTTCCGTTAACAACAACGGTTACAAAAAATCTCATCATAACAAATAACAGTGCAACAGATCAAACCATTAACGCAGTTAATGCAAGTGCTCCGTTCACAACCAACTTCAGCAGTGCAGTTACAATTCCTGCCGGCGGCAATCATACTATTCAAGTAAGCTTTGCACCTTCTGCAGCGCAAACATATACACAGGCAATGCAGTTGCAGATGTCAACCGGCATTTATGATGTAGTATTGAACGGTACCGGCATTAACAAGGTATTGTCATGGACTCTCACTCCGGCTGCAGGTTATAATTTCGGAAATGTTACAGTTGCTTCAACGGGCAACTATACCTTCTCTGTTACCAATACTGGTAATGTAAGTGTTACACTAAGTAACGCTACAACTACTGATGCTGCATTTGTTCCAACATTTACAGCAGGCACTGTAATACCAGCCGGTGGCAGTATTAATTTACCTGTTGCATTTACACCATCTGCTGTTGGTGCTTATTCCGCTCAATTGAAAATTGAATCATCAACTGCGGGTCTTGGTTTTGTTACAACTGCAGTTAGTGGTAATGGTTACAATCCGGGAGCACCTCCTGTTTTACAATTTGTTTCCGGCACACCATTTAACGGAAGCACAGGTGTAAATCCTGTTGCAGGACAAACAGGAAACTATACGTATAAGATTCTGTATAAATCATCAAACAATCTTGCGCCGCAAACAGGTTATCCAAAGATTGGTATTGATTTAAATGGTGATCATGATTTTACAGACATCAACGAAGGTGTGTTTACTATGACGAAAGATGGAAGCAGTACAGATTATGTTACAGGTGTTGTTTATACATACACATTCACACATAACAATTATACCAATACTGCAGGTTACCAGTTCTCTGCTGTTGATGCTAATGGTAACACAGCCACATCTGTAAATACAAATTATATCAGCGGGCCTGTTGTAACTGATCAGCAGATTGATTTAAGAATATTTGCCAACAATATCACTTTCAGTAAAAACAATCCTGCACCGGGTGAAACATTTACTGTATTTGCACAGGTAAGCAACAGTACTGCAATTCCTGCAAGCAATGTTCCCGTTAAATTTTACAGGGATACAATATTAATTGCGGAAGATGTTTTACCGGCAGTGAATGCATTCTCCACTGCAACCATCAGCCGCACCATGTCATTTGCTGCTGAAGGTTTCTATCCAATCAAAGTATGGATCGACAGCAGTAATACATTGGGCGATATAAATCCGCTGAACAACTATTCTATCAGACCAGTGATTGTTGGTTCACCAATATTACCAGGCGGTATTAATGTAACTACAGGTACAAGTGTACAGGTATGTCCGCAATTGAAAGTTATCATCAGTGGGCATGCACAATATTATGGAACACAAAATCCAACTGCAGTTGCAGGTGCTGAAGTAACCATCAACACAGGTACACAGTTAATCACAACAACAACCAACAGCAACGGCGATTACAGTTATGCACTTACTGGTGTTACATGTGGTGGCAACTTTACTTATACTGTAAGTGTAACCGACTTTACTTTAACCAGCAGTCTTGTTACAAATTCAATACCGCTTAATTGTCCAGCACCAAATGCCTGCGCTGCACCTGTAAATATGGGAGGTGCAGTAATGACAGCCAGTGGCAATCCCTGCAGTTATATAGCAGGAAGCACAGGTACTATAAGTGTAAAAGTGAAATACCGTGAAAGAGATGTCAACAATATGTGGAGTCCGTTCGATATGATCTGGAAAGACACAGTGAAAGTATTTGTTGATGGTGTTCTTACAGAAACATTTGCAACAGCCGATGATCCTGTATTTGGAAGTGTGGGTACGTTCCCCGGCGATGAAAAAACATACCCGGTTAATATTAACTTTTCAACTCCGGGCACACACACTGTTACAGCAACTGCATCGTATGTTTATAATGAGTTCTTACAAATACCATCATCAATTTATCACGGATCGTTTACAGCAATGACTGCTTCCGGCAGTGTAACATTGAATGTACTGCCTGATCTTCCCGATCTGACCATACAAGGTTTTTCACAAACAGGCTTTACAGCATTCAGTTTCCAGGATGCAAATATTAAATGTGTTACTGCAGGTTCGCATACAGTAAAAGTGTATGATTCAATACCCGGCGGCTCTGTTACACTTATTAAAACAAGTGTTATCAGTTCATTGAGCGGCGGTAGTGCAAACACAATCAGTTACAGCGATCCAACAATGACTGCAGGTACACACATTATTAAAGTAATAACAGACAGTGAAGAAACAGTTACTGAAACAGATGAAGGCAATAATATAAAACTGTTTACAATAGTTGTTCCGCAATCTGAATTGAGTATCACATCATTCAATGCATCGCCAACTGCAATCAGTACAGGCGGATCAACAAAGTTTGTTGCTGTGATTAAAAACAGTGGCAGAACAACAGGAAGCTTTGATGTGAAATTTACAGCAAATGGCGCACAGGTTGGCGCATTAAAAACAGTGACTTCACTAGGAGAAAATGCAAGTGTTACAGTAACATCTGATTCTTATACTGTTGCCAACGCAAATAACACCTGTGGAATTACAGCAGAAGTAATAGCTGATGCAGCTAACACTGTTACTGAATCGGATGAAACAAATAACAGCAAACAGTTTGCACTTTCATCCGATCTGAAACCTTATCAACTCGGTAATGAAGCTGGTTCATCAGCAGGAAATCCTGTTGTGGTGCGTGTTAACACAACCAACCAGTTTTATCCCGCAATAAGAAACATTGGTTATCGTGATGTAAGTAATGTTACAGTGAGATTTACACTTAATGGTAACTGGCTTGCAGCCGATACAATCAGCAATGTTAAGGCAGGTGAACAGTTTGCAGCACATGCATCATTCACACAAATGTTTGCAGTTCCCGGAACGTATGAAATAAAAGTTGTGGCTGATACTGCAAATACAATCTGCGAATCTGACGAAACGAATAATGAAGGCAGCTTCTTTATTCGTGTTGTTGACAGCAAAGCTGATCTTGAAGAATTGTCGCAATACATTTCGCCAAGCAGTCTTAATCCAAACCTTGCACAAAACATCAGCATCGTTGGTACAGTAAGAAATACAGGTGGCAAAGTATCAGCACCAACAGTTGTACGGTTTTTGGTTGATGATATACAGCTTGGAACAGATGTGCCTATCAATGCAATACTTCCGGGTAAGGATACAACTGTTGCTGCAACGGCAACATACTCATCCATTATTTCGGGTGTAAAAGTGATTAAGCTGATTGCTGATCCTGCAAATCTTGTTGATGAAGAACGGGAAGATAATAATCTTGCCACACGCACAATCATTGTTGGTGATGCACCTGATATGGCACGCAGCTATGCAGGAGCCATCAGCTTTAACCCAAGCGGTTTTGTTGCCGGCGACAGTGTGAATGTAAGTTTCATTATTAAAAACAACGGTACACAGGATGGAACTGCATGGGTACGTTTTTATGTAAAAGACACAACGTTTGGAACATTACAGGTTGACAGTACACAGTTCTTCCTTGCATCTGGTGGCACAACGACCATTACACGAAAAATGTTCTTTGCATTGAACCATGGATATGTTGTTACGGAAATAGACAGATCAAACCCTATGGAATTTGATTTGTTAAACAATACTGATACGCTTCGTTTTGATAATGTGGCAAAAATGAAAAAGCATGTAACTATTAACAGCAATCTTGATATGAAGCAAGGTGCTCCGACAGAACTGCCCGGATGGATTGGCGGAAAAATTATTCTTGGTGATTATGATTTAACAGTAAACGGAACAATATTAAATGCTGATACATCACACTTCATTATTACCAACGGCTCGGGCAAATTGAAGCTTGTCAACAACAATGCTCAAAACACATTCCCTGTTGGAACCGGTTTGTATAATTCAAATTTTGTAAAGATTAATAATACCGGTACACAGGATAACTTCAGTGTAAGAGTTGTACCGTATGTGCTTCTAAACGGAATAAGTGGTGATACTATCGTAACAGGAAATGTAAACCGAACCTGGCTGATAGATGAACAAACTCCAGGCGGTAGTAACGCAAGTGTTGAAGCGTTTTGGTTTGCAGGTAATGAATTACCAGCATTCAACCGTAATGAAAGCAGGATTTCGCATTTTAATTCTTCCTGGCAATTGGGCGATGCTGGTTCTGCAACAAGTGATACACTTGGAAGATTCAGCAGAATACAAACCGGCTACACAAGCTTCTCGCCGTTCAGTGTTACCAGCAGTGGCACAGTTACAGCACTGCCGTTGAAGTTCATCGACTTTACAGCAGTTCCTTCAGGCAATGATGTGCTACTTACATGGGTAACCGAAAATGAAAGTTCAGCATCGCATTATGATGTGGAATACAGCACTAATGGAACTGTGTTTATAAAATTGGCTGAGGAAAAATCGAACAATACAAATGGAAGACAGTTATACAGGTACACAGATATTTCGCCTGGGATGGATGTTATCTTCTACCGTATTAAGCAGGTTGACATTAATGGAACATATTTGTACACCGGCTCAGTAAAAGTAACACTGGGTAAAAGTAAATCTGCTCAGCTATACCCCAACCCGGTTACGTCAGTTATGCAGATAACAGGATTGAATGTTTCAGAAGTAAAATCCATACAGCTTGTTTCAGTTAATGGAAGAGCTGTGAAAGAACTACCGGTTAATTACCAGTTACAGTATAATGTAAGCAGCCTTCAGAAAGGAACATACTATATCAGGATTCTTAAAAAGGACCGGACAATTCAAATACTATCATTTATAAAACTGTAGTTTGTACAGGTTAATTAACAGACTGGCACCTTCGGGTGCCTTTTCTGTTTATAATAATTCCCCCTTTTTGGGGATTTTTTCCGGCAATGCCTGTAATTACATTTGATCATTAACCAATGATGATACTTCTGTTTTTCACAAAAGAAAAAATCAATATGAAAAAACAATTTCTCCTTCCTGTACTTGCTGTTTTCTTCATTGCCGCCGCTTTCAAAACAGCAGATGGTATCATTGAAAAACTCGGTATGCAGCAAAGCAGTGCCCGGTATTATATCATGGGGAATTTCCTGGGAAATTTCAACGGAGATGCAGAGGGCGACAGAAATGATTTTCAGATTCCTTATGTGAAGTTGCTGCCATCCATCATCAATGGAGATAAAACTGGTGCTGCGCAGGAGCTTTGCCAGTATGTAAAGCAGTATGTAAACAGCGAAGAGTTTGCTGAAACATATAAAAAGAAAAGAGATGAAGCAAAGCCTGAAAGTGAACCCTGGCGTCCTGAGCAGACAATGATTGATGAACAAAAAAAATCAGTAATTGAAATGGAAAAGCAGATTGCGGCAATGAAAAAAAATAAACAAATTCCTGCTTCCACAATACAGTCCATGGAAAAAGGAATTGCCGATCAAAAGAAAATGATTGCTGAATGGAGTGACCCCACACCTAATAAAACAAAATGGGAAAAGAATTTTCCGGGGGACCCTTCTGTTGTTATAAAAAGAAGGCTGGAAGAATATTTAGCAATTGTTGCAACTGTTGATTTCAATGCTGCGTTAACAGCCGCTGACAAGTACGGGAAGAAAAAATTTACAAACCTGGAATATGAAAAGAAAAGCCCTGAATGGAAAGCCATCTATCGTGCAGGAAAAGATGTAAATACTGTTGTTACTGCTTTTGTAAAAGACTGGTTAAAAGGCCCTGTAATGAGCAGTACAAAAACAAGTATGAAACAATTTGCTTCTGCAAACAAAGAAGTTAATAACAGCAATTCTCCATCAAATACAAACAAGCCTGTCACATCATCTGAAACTACTCCTGAAAAGAAAGAAAAAAGTTCATTTCTAAATAGAGCAAAAGAAAAAGCTAAGGCAATTATTAATTAATCTGTTTATGAAATATTTATTTTTTCCTTTACTGATTTTATTCGCAACCAGTCTTTATGCACAGAATTGTGATCCTGAACAACTGCAGCAAATACCCGGCAAATGGAAAGAAGCAATGCCTGGTAGTCAAACAGCTTCTCCTGCAGACCTTGCCAGGGAAAAAAAATCGGTTGCTCTTTTACACAATATGATAAAGAGCAAATACAGTCCAATGGGTATGGAAATAAACTTCAATGGAAGCTACAGCCGACCGGCTGGCAATTTACCCCTGAACATTCTTACTTATAGTATCCGGGGAATGCATTACTACTGCAATGAAAATAAAATAAAAATAGCAGGTGAAACATCCACAACATTAAGGATTAATTCTAATTGGTTTGAGTACGAAATATTTGATACTGCATATGGTGATCGTGCCATTGCAGAAGGCTTTAATGTAATGTATGAAATGCCAAAACAGCAAGATGGATACTGGTCCTTCAAAGACAGAAACGAATCATTAGGTTTTGGCAGAACAGGGAAAAGCAGAATCTGGCTGATTACTTATAATGGAAAGCTTCCGTTTTCATTTGTTACAAGAAAAGAATTTCTGGAGAAAAGGAAACGTTCATTGTATGAACAAATGCAAATGTCTGCATCAGGATACCGGGATGTTTTGAAAAGAATTGAAATCGAAAAAAAATACAAAGCGGAGGAGTATAAAAATGATCCGGCTAAAATGGAAAAGTATCTGAGACTGGATTATAACCAGGTTAAAGAACGGTATCAAAAATTTCTCGCTGAAAATGATGAACCGTTTCAGGTGGCAATCAACAATATTAATGAGCAACTTAAGGCACCGGCATCTGAATTAAATCAACCAGCCATTATAAAACAAAATCCGCATGATCATTTGTCCTATTTATTTACAACAGAAGATGATCCCTTTTGCAGAATTCTGATCAAACCAAATCCGCAATATTTTAATACAAAACTCCCTGCATCATCACCTCAGTTTCTTTTTGTATTTCTAAAGTGGGATCATACAGATCCTGTAGCAACAAAGTTTGCGGAAGACATTAATAATACGCTTGACTTCAACTTATTAAAAAACATGATTGGAAAATAATAAAATGGAAAACTATTTTTTTATGAAAACATTTTTTGGCAGTAAAAATAAGATCTTTGCATTTTCGTTGCTTTTTATTCTTGGGGCATCTTCAACATCTGCTCAAAAGAAAGTAACACCTGTTACACAATCAGCAATTACAAATGTTCCATTACCCGCAGGAAGCAAACAGGACAAAAGACTTATTTCAGAACTTTCTGGAAAAAGCTTGTTACAGATAGAAGCAAAAAAAATGAACGCTTCAGTTTCAGCAATTGAAATCTTTTATTTACCCGTACAATCAGGATTTTCAGAAGATTCATTACGCAAATCGCTTACAGCAAATGGATGGACAATGTCAGCTATTGAAGGTGATAGCAAATATGCTTTACTGAAAACAAACAATCAATCAGTACTTACATACTTTGAAATAACTAAAACAGATATCAATTTATATTTTGGTGTAATTAACAATTCGCAACCGGTTAATGATGGCAACAATAACACAATTCCTTCCAATACCGGCAATATTGCTGAGCCCGATCCCGTTCAAACAAATCAACCAACCACTTCAACTACAACTGAACAAACAACACAAGAAACACAACAAACACAAGAATCAGTGCAAACGACAAATACTGCACCTGTCTCTGATGGGTTTAAATTCAACACAACAAACTTTGATGATGGATGGACGAGTACTGTACAGGAAGATTGGGTTGAAGTTGCTAAAGGAAACATAAAAGTATTACTGCACTATCCCAAAGAAGGAACAATTTTTCCTGCTGACCCTGCCCCATTAATAAATACAGCATGGAATATTTTAGTTGCTCCACGCTATAGCAATCTTATCAATTATAAAACGGCATACATCAATACCTATAACAGACCTTATCTTGGAATGGGGCTTGCAAAAGAAAACAGTTCAGGTACACAAAAATTTGTTTTACTGTTTCGCCAGGGCGAATCAGGTTGGATTGAATTTATTTGCCCTGACAAAAACACATTTATACAAGAGTTTAAACTTGATCCGGAAACAGTACAATGGGATACCGACAGTGATTTAATGAGCCCTTTATTCAAAATGAAAGTCTATAACAAATTTGCTGTTGCAGCGTCTGATTTTAAAGGAAAGTGGACAAGTGATTTCACGGGTATTCAACAACTCTACTACGTTTATACTGGTAATTATGCCGGCATGAACATTCATCAATCGAATGAAGAATTTGTGTTCAGCGGAAATACATACAAATGGAAATTACTTGCCATAAACGGCATGGTGGGTAATACAAGATATGATCATGCAGAATCATCCGGCACATTTACTGTACCCAACAACTGGCAGCTTCAATGCAGTAAAATTGAAAAAGGGCCAAAAACATACAATGCTTTCTGGTCTTGCATAAAAGGTGCAAGAGTATTAAACCTTATTGATGCTCAATATCCGGGTTCGGGTTTATACACACAATACGGGTTAGCTAAATAAACAGACAATTTAAATACACATTATGCGTACACTAATTCTTTTTCTTTTATTTCTGCCTCTTTCATTTTTTTCGAAAGCCCAGAATGTTTATGTGAAGCTGATAGATCCAAACGGGACATTGATCAAAGGCGATGCAGTGGACAGAGGTTTTGAAGGAACGATCAGAGCTTTTACGATTAGCAACGGCGGAAAAAATAATACGCAGGTAACATTTACCATGAGTATCAGTGGCGCATCAGCTACTTTGAAAAAAGCTATGACAACCGGTACTTTCCTGTTAAATGGAATGACTACTGTTCTTGAACAATCAACAGGAAGTTATGCTCCTAAGCCAGCATATACCATCACCATGGAAAAAATAAAAGTGATCAGTTGTACAGAAAGCCTTGGATGCAATGGAGTAATGACAACTTCTGTTATTATACAAGCCGCAAGAACCGGCTGGACTTATTATCAACGTGCAAGAGATGGTTCATGGGTTTTGGCAAGCAAATATGGTTATGATGCTGAAACAGGTGCAGAATGGAAAGGATTCTAAACAGAAAAAATCTATCATAAAGTCATTTTGATTCATAATATATCTGCAAGTTAACTCACTGAAATAACCCGAATAAAAAATTTAGCTGTATGAATAAAAGTAATGTAAGACTGTTTTTTTTATTGTTGGTTATTCTAACAATAAATACACCCATTTTTTCGCAAGATACTGGTCAATACAAGGTAGGCATTTCATATGCCAGCAGTTTACGCTCTCATAAAGACAAATTTCTATTTTACATGAAATTAAAAACCGACACTAATTTTGTTATTAATGGCAACGCAGATCAAATTACTGCTATCGATTCAGTAAATTCAATTGCTTACTTTCCGAAAAAGTTAAATACAGGTGATTATTATTCAGTATTTATGCTTGAAGGAACAAGACCATGTAGTATAGCAGGCAGTACAACTACTGAAATTGGTGGAACTATTTCTAATCAAGATGTACTTATTTACATTAACTGCGGTATGCCTCCTTTAACTATTGTAAAAATGAATATTACAGGAATTGAGTCCGGGGAGACATTTAAGTTTGCTGATGGTTATGGAAGAACATTATCTGCAAGCTTTAATACGCTTGTTTCTTTGGGAGGATTTCCTGTGGGAGATTCATGGACGTTAAAACAATTAGACGGACCAAGACCTTGTACATTCAACCTCAACTCAACTGTTGTTCCTGATAACAATGGCAATCCTTACATTATTCAATGCGATTGCAAAAAATATTTACCTCCTAACCCTCCTCCCAAAATAAAATATGATCTAGTAAGTCGCAGTACTGATAATAAAACAACTGCAACTTATTATGAAACGGCTACTCCTGTTATTGGTGGTACAAGTAATGCTGCTGGTGGAAACGAAGGCCGTTACACTGCATTTGTGAGTTATGCAAAAGGCATTGATGGTTCTTCAGGAAAATTCAGGGAAATATTCTGGCGGGACCGTTCAACAGGAGAAACAAAACTCATCAGCCGCAGTGCAACCGGAGAGGAAGCTAATGCCGAATGTAATGCACCCGCAATATCAGCAGATGGAGAAACAGTTGCTTTTGAATCGTATGCAACCAACTTATCACCCAATGATAATAACGGAGCAAGAGATGTATTTGTATGGAAACAATCAACAGGAAAAGTTCAATTAGTAAGTAAAACACCATCAGGTGAAAGTGGTAATTCCGAAAGTATGGAACCTTCCATTTCTGGCGATGGCAATATCATTGCCTTTAGTTCTAATGCAAGCAATATAGTAGAAGCTTTAAATGGCGGGTTAAATGTTTTTGTACACAATGTCGCAGCAGGTACAACAGAACTTATTTCAAGAGATTATGAAACAGGCAAATCAGTGGGCGGTTCTGTTCCATCAGTTTCTGAAGATGGAACAAGAATAGCTTTCTGTTCATTCAGTTACCGCCTTGTAAAAAACGATAATAATAATCTCTGGGATATTTTTCTTTGGGAGAAAGGAGTGCCTGGATTAAAACGCATCAGCATAACATCAACAGGAGGTGAAAGAGATCAGGGAACAGAAAGCTCAAGCCGTGTTGTGGCTCCGACAATTTCAGGTGATGGGAATATGATTGCTTATGCAACAACTGCCACCAATGTTGTACCTGGCGATACCAACGGAATGCAGGATGTTTTTCTTTATAACATACAAACAGGAACTGTAAAAAGAATCAGCACCGATAAAAATGGAAATGAAGGAAATGGCGACAGCCCGATAGACCAAGGCGTAAGAGTAGGTATTAGTTATGATGGATCTTGGATCAGTTTTAATACCAATGCAACAAACCTGGGAGTTGCAAAAGGAAATATTGTTGTAAAGAATATTTCTTCAAATACTATCATCCCTGTTACGAATATAACTGGAGGCAGTACTGCAAGACCAATGCTTTCACGTTTTGGAAATTTTGTTATAGCCGGAACAAGTGAGAAGTATGATAACCGGTATCCTTCATCAGGGATTTTTACATTCTATACAAATATTACAGGTACACAACCTGTCCAAAATAAAAATTAACACCCACTAAAAAATAATCACATGAAACAAAGTACACTTCTACTCTTTGCAGCAATCCTTCTTTTCTATGGCTGTTCAGGAGGCTTCAGTAAAGGTTCAAAAAAAGATTTTACAACCGGTTTAGCCACCAGCTACAATGGCTTTTCAATTGAAGATGTTTATATGACGGATAGTGCCGGTAATCGTTTGCAGAATAACCAGGTTACACTTGGCACTTCATTTATGGTGGAGGTTACAGGTGTTAAAAATTACCAAGAAAAAGATGGCAAAGTTTATCCCGGTTGCCAGATTATTTTAACGGATAAGAATAAAAAAGAATTACTCAACCTGCCTGATGCATTTGCCGATCAGCAAGGCTTAGCTCCATCAGAAGCTACTACACTCAAAGCAACTTTAAATACCGGTTCACCAATGATTGCCGGAGAAGCATACACTGTTTATATCCGCTTTTTTGATAAACAGAAAAAAGAGAACGAAATTATTTCAACTGCAGAAATTATTGCCAGGTAAATCAAGCCTCCCTCAAAATAAAAACCGCCTGTTTAAACAGGCGGTTTTTATTTAATTGTAATAATTTTTAGTTCAGATGCTCTGAGAGATAATTTGCAACACCTTCATGCGATCCTTTCATTCCCTCTTTTCCTTTATGCCAGTTTGCAGGACAAACCTCACCGTTTTCTTCAAAAAACTGCAATGCGTCAACAATACGCAAGGCTTCATCTACATTACGTCCAAGAGGCAGATTATTGATGAGTTCATGATGTACCACGCCATCCTTATCCATAATAAATAATCCTCTGTAAGCAATCAGTTCAGAAGTTGCTTTAAGGTTACCATCTTCATCGGTATAATATTCACCATTTAACACTCCAAATGCCGCACTGATTGTTTTATTGGTATCGGCCACAATGGGATAAGTAATCCCTTTAATGCCACCCATCTTTTTATCCATGTTTAACCACCCCCAGTGCGATTGTTCAGTATCAGTTGAGCAGGCCACTACCGCAACATTTCTTTGTTCAAATTCTGCAAGCTTTTCCTGAAATGCCCATAATTCTGTTGGACAAACAAATGTGAAATCTTTAGGATAGAAAAAGAAAACCACATATTTTTTTCCAAGATACTGATCCAAAGAAAAATTTTCAGTTATTTCATATCCTTTAACTACTGCTGCTGCCTTAAAAGAAGGTGCTTTTTTACCTACAAGTGCCATAATTGATTGCTTTTTTTAATTGCCGCAAAATTATTGCACAAACAACATCAACCCAAATGTGTTTTTCTGATCTTGAGATTCAAGGCAGGCAACATTTTTTTTAATTTTCAACTTTTCCTTTGCTCGGGCAAACTGTGTACCTTCGCAGCCAATTAATAACTGAATATATGATTACCGTTCTTCATCCCTGGCATGGCGCACATTTTGGAAGTAAAGCACCTTCTACAATAAATGCAATTGTAGAAATACCCGAAGGAAGCAGATGTAAATATGAATTAGATAAAGACACTGGGCTTTTGAAATTAGACCGTATTATCTTTTCTTCATTCATGTACCCGATCAATTATGGATTTATTCCTCAAACTTTGGGTCAGGATGGTGATCCGTTGGATGTGCTCGTTATCTGTTCACAACCCATACAGCCTTTATGCCTTGTTGAAGTAAATGTAATTGGCAACATGCAGATGGTGGACCACGGCGAAAGAGATGATAAAATTATTTCTGTTGTTGGAAACGACCCTTCCGTAAATCATATTAAAGATATTGATGAACTTCCTGGTCATTTCTTTGACGAGTTGAAACACTTTTTTGAAGAATATAAAACTCTTGAAAATAAAGTAGTGGAAATTGATAATTTCCAGAACAAATCAGAAGCTTATGAAATTATTAATGAAGCAATTGATTTTTATAAAGAAAAAATGAAAAGTTAATTTCATTGCATGCTTCAGAAGAAAATGGATACAACAACAATTATTGCAATTTTAATGATTGGTTTCGCAGCGGGTATTCTCAGCGGAATGGTGGGTGTTGGAGGGGGGATTATTATTGTTCCTGCACTAATATTCTTTCTGGGTTTTACTCAGCACCAGGCACAAGGCACTTCTCTGGGATTATTATTACTACCCGTAGGTATTCTCGCTGTTATGAACTATTACAGATCGGGTAACATTGATTTAAAAATTGTTGGTTTGATGGCTGTAACTTTTGTAGCAGGTGGTTACCTCGGCAGTAAATGGAGTTTAATGCTTCCGCAAGATACAGTAAAGAAAATATTTGCTGTTTTTCTGTTTTATACTGCATTTAAAATGATTGGATGGGAAAAAGCACTGATTGCGTGGATTAAAAGTTTATCTCACTAAAAACAGATACACTAAAATTCTATTAAAGACAAATAAAACAGAATTATTAAAGAATACTTTTACTGATTGCTGAACCGAGTAGTTTATTATCACTCAAAACGTAACGCTTTTACAGGCGTTATTTTTTTTACCAGTAATGAGGGTATAAACAAAATAACAAAACTCACAAGGAATGTGATAACATTAATCATAATCACCTGCCACCAGATTACTCTTACAGGAGCATATGAAACATAATACGCCGTTTCATCAAGATGTACAAAGTGAAATGTATTTTGGAGCCAGCAAATACCTAATCCTAAAGCTGTGCCTGCAACTATTCCCACCAATGCAATTATAAGAGCCTGATTCCAGAAAATTACCTGTATCTGTCCGTTAGTTGCCCCTGTTGCTTTAAGCAGACCTATCATTTTTGAACGCTCCAGCACTAAAATAATCAGGCAGGAAATTAAATTGATAACAGCAACAATACACATAATAACCAATATCACGGTTTTGTTTGTATTCTGTAACGCCAGCCAGTCAAAAATATTCGGGTAAATTTCACGCATTGGTGTGCTGAACCATTGCACAGGAATTGCATCAAGCAGTTCATTATTAACAGCATAATCCTTGCGGTAATCATTCAGCGTTAATTCATACCCGCCAATCTCGTTGCTATCCCAGTCGTTAAGTTTGCGTATAAGATTAATATCTACAATCGCCAGCAGTTTATCGTATTCTTCAATACCGGTTTTATAAATTCCATTTACCGTAACTGGCCGTACTCTTGGTACTGTACTTGCATTATCAACAAAATAAATCAGGATTTTGTCGCCTGTCTTGGCATTGATACGTTTTGCCGTGTATTGCGATATAAGGATACCATTGTTCTGCAGGCTGTCATCAAACTTCAGCCAGTTTCCTTCAACCATAAAACTTGCAAGACGTTCTTTTGAAAAGTTCCTCTCCACACCTTTCAGCAAAACCCCTTCAATAGATTCGTTGGTTTTAAGCATTGCCGCTTTAGTTGCAAAAGCATCAACATACTTCACCGCCTTATTTGAACGCAATATATTCAGCACTGTATCGTTTTTGGCTATCGGCATTTCTTCACCAATGCCGGATGATGATGACTGTTGCTGCTGAACACGCAGATGCCCCCAGAAACTGAATACTTTGGCACTTACTGTATATTGGAAACCCTCCACAAAAGCAAATGACAGAATCATCACCGCAACACTTACCGCAGTGGCAACGGTTGAAAGCCGGATGATGAACCGGGAAAATGACTTGTCTTTTTGAAAAACGAGTCGTTTTGCTATGAAGCTGGCAATGTCCAAACCTTTAACTTTGAATAGCTGTAAAACTAATGGATTCTTAAATGATAAAGCAGTTAAAAAATATAAGTCTGATTTCAATACTCTGCATCTGTGCAGTAACTGTTTCTGCACAACAGGCAGATAAAGTGTATCGGAATAATATCCGTTCAATAAAATTTCATGTTTCAGGCGATCAACTATCGTACCCGGTTATGCGCCTCAACAGTGGCGATCAGCTTGAACTGCATTTTGACGATATGGATGGCGGCGTAAAATATTATTCTTACACATTTATTCTCTGCAATGCCGACTGGAGCCCAGCTATGCTGAGTCAGTTTGATTACATGAAAGGGTTTTCCAATGTTCGCATTGGCACCTATCGCAATTCATCCATTGCTTTAACACGTTATACGCATTACACCTGTACCCTGCCCGACCGTAATACCGCACCAACACGAAGCGGCAATTACCTGCTGAAAGTATTTTTGAATGGCGATACTTCGCAGGTTGCTTTTACCAAACGTTTTCTTGTTTCAGACATAAAAGTGAATACAGGTGCCACAGTATTACAACCGTTTAACCCCACTCTGCAAAAAACATATCAGAAACTGCAGTTAACCGTGAATGTTCAAAATATCAAACCATCCAATGTTTTTCAGGAAATAAAAGTGGTGATACTGCAAAATAACCGCTGGGATAACTGCATTACCAATCTTAAACCAACTTTTGTACGCCAGAATGTACTTGAGTACAATACAGAAAATGAAGGATTGTTCCAGGCGCAGAAAGAATGGCGCTGGGTTGATTTAACAAGCTTTCGCCTTCAAACCGATCGTATTGAAAAAGGTGACTATACAAACAAGGGGCAAACATTATATGTAAAGCCCGATCCCAACCGCAACAATTTACGTTACATGTATTACCGTGACCAGAACGGCATGTACCAGCTTAGTAACATAGAACAGAATAATCCTTACTGGCAGGGCGATTATGCAACTGTATGGTTCAGGTATATAACACCCGATACAAGAGAAATTGCAGATAAAGATGTATATCTCTTTGGAGAATTAACCAATTACGATCTTTCTGATGCAAATAAAATGATGTATAACACAGAAACAGGTTTGTATGAAAACAAGCAATTACTGAAACAAGGTCTGTACGATTACATCTATATTACAAAAGATAAACACACCGGGCAATTAAGTACAGAAATAACAGAAGGGAACTGGTGGGAAGCTGAGAACAATTACACAATTCTTGTTTATTATCGCCAGTTAGGAAGCAGGGCTGATGAGTTGATTGGGGTTACACAAATTAATTCGCTTGCTAATCGCCCCAATTTTAATGGAGTAAAATAGCTATCAGCTAATGGCTAATAGCTTTTAGCAGTTATTTTAAAATTACCAACACATCTTACATTCTGAATCTTATATCATTTTTCATTCCTCATTTTTCATTATTCATTCCTTGTTTTTCCCCTTCATCCCCTATCTTTGCGGCCGGCAGGTCTTGCACGACCAGCTCCTGCTGAACTCCCCCAGGGTGGGAACGCAGCAAGGGTAGGCGGTTGTAGCGGTGCGATGTAAGTAACCTGCCGATTTTTTCTTTGAAGATGGCCTAAAACGAACTATTCAATCTTTCATCTTCAACAAGTTAAACTCTCACTTAGTATGAAATTTTTTATCGACACGGCAAATCTTGCTCAGATTAAAGAAGCAAATGAATTAGGTATTCTTGATGGCGTTACAACCAATCCGTCTTTAATGGCGAAAGAAGGCATTAAAGGCCATGAAGCTGTAATGCAGCATTATAAAACCATTTGTGAAATGGTTGATGGCGACATAAGCGCAGAAGTAATCAGCACTGACTTCGACGGCATTATTGCAGAAGGAAAAGTTCTTGCTGCATTGCATCCAAATATCGTTGTGAAAGTACCAATGATCAAAGAAGGCATTAAAGCCATCAAATGGTTTACTGATAACGGAATTAAGACAAACTGCACATTAGTGTTCAGCGCCGGACAGGCAATCCTTGCTGCAAAAGCAGGCGCAACTTATGTTTCTCCTTTCATTGGCCGTATTGATGACAGTGGCTGGGATGGGATGGAACTGATTGGACAAATTGCAAACATTTACTCATTACAGGGTTTTGAAACACAAATCCTTGCCGCATCTATCCGTAACTCACTGCACATTACCCGTGCTGCTGAATTAGGTGCCGATGTTTGTACCTGCCCGCTTGATTCAATTCTTGGTTTGTTAAAACATCCTTTGACAGATATTGGCTTAGCTAAATTCTTGGAAGACGCTAAAAAATTTCAATAAGCAATTACTAATGCTGAATAAAAGAAAAGCTGTTGAAGAATCTTCAACAGCTTTTTTGTTTTGATGAACTTGCTGAAAACGGTTGCCCCCTGAGCTTCTCAAAAGGCTGTTCAATGATGCAATACTGTTGATTTAATTCCCTGATGCCGAGAGTTGCTGTCATCATTCCACATCAATCAAAAAACTTCCCAAGTCAACAATCTCGCCCTCTCCCATTTTAAATTGTTCAAGGTCTTCCAGACTTAATTCCTCCAGCACTTTTGTAGTATAAACAGGTTTGTCATTCCGCATCACTATAAAATAAAAATCAGGCCTGGCTTCTTTAAAAACCGAATCATTTGTAAATGCATCATGCGCAAATGCAATACGGATATGTCCACCTCCATCTAACCTGCTTTCACCAAGAAAATCATCATCAGCTATATCTCTGTCATATAAACGCACCGTATATTCATCACCATTCAATGGTTTATCTGCACCTTTCTCTATAAATCTTGCAGTAATCACAAGATCGGGCTCTTTACTTAATGCGAAATGATTCATATTTCTGGATTTATATAGTTAAGTTAACGCAAATTTCTGAATCCTGATAAAAACAACAGAGCATTGCAGCAGCAATGCTCTGTTGTTTTTTATTTCTGATTACTTTTATTTAATCATCCAGTTTCAACACTGCAAGAAATGCCTCCTGTGGTACTTCAACATTTCCAATCTGGCGCATACGTTTCTTACCTTCTTTTTGTTTTTCCAGCAGTTTACGTTTACGGCTTATATCACCACCATAACATTTTGCCGTTACATCTTTACGCATGGCCGAGATATTTTCACGGGCAACAATTTTTGCACCAATAGCTGCCTGTATGGCAATCTGGAACTGCTGGCGTGGAAGTAATTCCTTCAGCTTTTCACAAAGCTTGCGGCCAAAATCCTGGGCACGGCTGCGGTGAATCAATGCACTCAACGCATCCACTTTATCAGCATTCAGCAGAATATCCATCTTTACAATATCTGCTTCCCTGTACCCAATCGGATGATAATCAAACGAAGCATAACCACGGGTTTGTGATTTCAGCTTATCATAAAAATCAAATACAATTTCAGTGAGCGGCATTTCAAAAATCAGTTCCACCCTTGTTTGAGTAAGATAGCTTTGATTGATCAGAATACCACGTTTACCCAAACAAAGCGTCATAATATTTCCAATATACGCAGGCTTGGTAATAATCTGTGCTTTGATAAAAGGTTCTTCAATGCGATCCATATAAGTCGGATCAGGCATTTCCGTTGGATTGTTTACCTGTATTTTTTCACCCTTTGTTGTATAAGCAATAAAACTTACGTTGGGTACAGTTGTAATTACTGTTTGGTTAAACTCCCTTTCCAAACGCTCCTGGATAATTTCCATGTGCAGTAATCCAAGAAAGCCGCAACGGAAACCAAAGCCCAGCGCTTGTGATGTTTCGAGTTCAAAGGTTAATGAAGCATCGTTGAGCTGCAGTTTATCCATGCAGTCACGCAACTCCTCAAAGTCTTCGGTAACTACAGGGAAAATTCCGGCAAATACCATTGGCTTCACTTCTTCAAAACCCTGGATAGCCATAGGGTTTGTATTGGTGGCAAGTGTAATAGTATCACCAACCTTTACCTCTTTTGCATTTTTTATGCCGGTAATAATATATCCCACATCGCCACACTGCACTTCTTTTTTCTCCGTCATCTTCAGCTTCAATATGCCCACTTCATCTGCTTCGTATTCCTGGTCGGTACTTACAAACTTTACTTTATCACCCTTCTTAATACTTCCGTTTAAAATACGGTAGTAAACGATGATACCACGAAAACTGTTGAACACACTGTCGAAAATGAGCGCCTGCAACGGAGCTGCAGGATCGCCTTTTGGTGCAGGGATACGTTCAACAATTGCTTCAAGAATTCCTTCAACACCCAAACCTGTTCTGCCGCTTGCCAGCAGAATTTCTTCCGGCTTGCAGCCAATCAGGTCAATAATCTGGTCTTTCACTTCCTCCACCATTGCACCGTCCATATCAATTTTATTGATAACGGGAATAATTTCAAGGTCATTATCAATTGCTAAGTAAAGGTTCGAAATGGTTTGCGCCTGAATACCCTGTGCCGCATCCACCAGCAGCAAAGCACCCTCGCAGGCAGCAAGAGCACGGCTCACTTCATAACTGAAATCCACATGGCCGGGTGTATCAATCAGGTTCAGAATGTACTCCTGCCCGTCCTTGTGTTTATAGTTAATCTGGATGGCATGACTTTTAATGGTAATACCCTTTTCTCTTTCAAGATCCATGTCGTCCAGCACCTGGTCCATCATTTCACGTTCGCTGATGGTGTTGGTCGTTTGCAATAAACGATCAGCCAGGGTACTTTTACCGTGGTCAATGTGCGCAATGATGCAAAAATTTCTGATATTCTTCATGAACGGAATTCCTCAATTTACAAGGCGGCAAAGATAATGGAATTTACCCACCTCCCCGACGGTGGTTTTCAACCCCGTTGGCGGATATTTTTAAGTTAAAAAATTCGTTTTTTTTGGAAAGACAATTTTTTGTTACCAGCTTTTGCAGCAATGGGCATCAACTGTTGCCACGCTCGTTTCAGGGTTCCGTTTTCATGGCAACAAGGGAACTTAATTCACTGTATTCAGGAGTAAAACCATATCACAAAATAAAAAGAACTCAAGTGAATACAAGGAAGAATTTCTCAATCAAATCTAACTATATAAGATTTTAAAAGAGATTCGATTTCATCAATAGGTTTTGTTATACTATAATTCTTAAAATGCTTGTTTTTAATAAAAAGTAATAAGCAACTTGAGTTTTCGTATTTATTTTCTTCAAGAAATGACAACTGACCTTCCATATCCATATCTTCAAAAAACTCTTCGTTAATTTTAAAAGAACAAAACTCAGAAAAGGTATGGTATGTATTTGTGCTGTTGATTGTATAAACTATCCAACCTTGACTTTCTAACAGTTTAATTTTTCTATCAATAATTTTTTGGCTTGAATTTTTATACTTTATTTCAATTCCAATCTTATTGAATGGGTTAGCAAAATGGAGATAAGAAGTTCCAGAAATGGGAAATATCGGATACAAAGGAATACCAAAATACCTTATATCCTCATAAATACGTTTTGCGATTGGATCAAGTACCTTATCCCATTGTTGTATTTCATAATAAGGCAAATAATTTGTACCTAAAGCAGAGGCCTTTTTCAAGTAATGTTCATATTTCTCTCGAACTACTTCTATATCAAATTTTGATTGCATGTGTAAAATTACCATTACATACTAATTTCTTTAGCGACAAAAATGCACAGGATGTGGATAACCCAACTCAGTTAAATTTGCCTTCACATAACTGTATTGACTTCATTATTTGAAAAGTTGTTAAGTAAAAAAATCTATTTACAATATGGAATTCTTTCGTTTTTTTTATCAGTAATAATAAATAGATAAGAATCAATAACTTTAAAAAATTATACATGCTACAATGGTTTCTCATAGAATCAAAAGCCGATTACAGCAAAGCTGTTGAACGTTTTGAGCAAATTCATGAAGCAAAAAAAGCTTCTGAAGAACACAAAGAAAAACTGCTTCTGGCTTTTCTTATCAATCAATACGAAGAAAAGCAATGGAGTGTTCCGCCGGTTGATCCCATTGAAATGATAAAAATAAGAATGGAAGATTTTGGTTATACTGCAAGCGATCTGGCAAAAGAATACGGCGATAAAGGAACTGTAAGTAAAGTATTAAACTACAAGCAACCGCTTTCACTTACAATGATCCGCAAATTCAGCAAATTACTCCGCATCCCAGCAGATGCACTTACAAAAGAATACAAGCTGCAATCGTAAAATTTCAACTTAAATCAGTTCTTTGTGTTTTAACTGTAATGCTATGAGCACCATAAAAAATCCGCAGAGCAGATAAACCAGTTGCAGCCACGAAAAAGTTTGTATTACTGCAATCTGCACCACTTCAAAAACTATCATCGTTAAACCTCCGGCTATACTCCAAAGCAACGCATTCTTCTGCTTCTTCCATATTTTCAGAAAGGCTGTCAAATTTATTCCGCCTGCAAAAAGTGCAAGTGCAAAACCGGGTATAAAAAAATTACGAAGAAAAGAATGGTTAACAAGGTTAATATCAAGCCCAAGTAAACTTCCATCCGGCTTAATCATCATCATTAGTCCGCAAGGCACAGCAGTAATAACGATGAATGCGGCAAGTATCATCAGCAGCCTGTTCATAACAATGGATTTACACAAATCAAAAAAACAAAAGGCTTTCCTGCAATGAGCCACGTCAAACTGCCGGGTGATGATTATCAGAACCCTTTATTAAAAATTATTCACTTTTTTAGACAGAGCTGAAGCGAATACCTACATTTGTAAAGCAACTTTTTGAAATTTAAAAGAACAAGCAACCATGAATAAAACGATTCTTACGTTCTGCATACTTACACTTCTTCTTTCGTGTGGTAAGGAAAAATCTTATGAAACTTCTGGCAAAACAACCAGCACATTTACTTTTGGCGGGGCACCGGATATGTGTACCTCTGCAACGGTTGCAGGAATCTTTGTAAAAGGTGTAATGTTAACCTCTTCCAATACTGTTACAATTGATGTGGATGTTGCTGTAAAAGGATCATACAAGATTACTACCGATACTGTCAACGGATATTATTTTGCCGGTACAGGCACATTTTCTTCAACAGGTGTTCAAAGCATTGAGTTAACATCCCAGGGAACACCTTTGGTTTCCGGCACCGACGATTTTACCTTAAGTGCCGGGAATAATATACCCGGTTGCAGCTTCAGTATTACGGTACTCGACAAAGCACCTGAGCCAGCGGTTTATACATTATCGGGCAATCCTTCAACATGCAGCAGCTTTATTGTAAACGGTTCTTATGGTAAAGACCTTGTTGTTAACAGTTCCAATACTGTTACTGTAAACGTAAATGTTACAACGGCAGGCACTTATACTATTAAAACAGATACCATTTCCGGTTTCAGTTTTTCAGCAAGCGGCATTTTTAGCAGTACAGGAACACAACAGGTTATATTAAAAGGAAATGGAACTCCTAAAGCAACCGGCGACCTGCTGTTCACAGTTAAAACAGGAAGTTCAACCTGTACATTTACAGTAACCGTTTCAGGCCCGGCAACTTATACGTTTACCGGGGGTACAGGAAATTGTACCAATGCTGTTGTTAACGGAACCTACACTGCATCATCTGCCCTTACCGGGTCAAACACCGTTTCAATTCAGGTAAATGTTACAGCTATAGGAGCATACAGCATCAGTACAAATACAGTGAACGGCATCAGCTTTTCGGCATCAGGAACCTTTACTTCAACCGGAGCCCAGGAAGTTATTCTAAACGGAACCGGAACACCCTCCGCAGAAGGATCAAATAGTTTCATTCTAAACGGAAATGGCTGCAGCTTTTCTGTAACCGTTGCCGCAGCGCCAGCGGGAGCCGGAATTTTTAAATGCAAAATTGACGGCACATTGATCGATTTTTCTGAAAACGCAAGCGCCATGACAAAAAATACGCTTGTAACACCTGCCACTAATTTGTTAGACATTTCCGGCGACTATATACCTACCAATGGTGATGATCAGAGTTTTTCGATCAACATACAATATTTCACGGGTTCTGCTATAGGAAATGGGACTTATACTGAGAAAGGTGCAACTGGTCTTTCAGGCTATATAATAGTTATACAATATGTAAAAGATGTTACCGAAAGTTTCCAGACAATGAGTAATGCAACTGGCACAACCAATCCTGCATTTACAATTGTTGTTACCAGTGCTACTTCAACAAGAATTAAGGGCACTTTCAGCGGCAAACTTGCTCCATTACTTGGGGGCTCAAACGTAACTGTTACTGAAGGTGTATTTGATGTGCCTGTTGAAAACTAATCAGACTGCAACCTCTTTTCTTATAAACAAACAGTGAGCCCTTTGTTTTAAAGGCTCACTGTTTGTTTATTATGCCATTAGTACTTTTGCTGTTTGCCGAAAAAGACAAATTTCATTCATAAAACCTTTGATACCTCCCGGAAAAAAACTAATTTTCTGCAAACGAAACCTGCCATGCAGCCAACCAATTTTCAGGATTACTATGCTCAATTACTGTCGTGGAAAAAGCAAGGACTTACCATTGACGAAATTTCCCTCCGTTTTCAACAAACAGGTGTACCGGAATATCTGATACAGGAAGCTGTTCAGAAATGGAAACAACTTCTTGAGAAGAAAAGAAACAGTGCCTTTATTTTTTGTGGCATTGGAATAACACTCCTGTCACTTGGATGTTTTGTTACATTATTCTTTTTCAATAGCAATACCGGTTTCGATTTTGCACTGTACGGTCTTACTATTATCGGTATTGTTTGTGTATTTAAAGGAATGCATGATTTAATGAGCTGAACTACATTTTTCGGCAATACCATTCCTGTAAATCTGCAATTTATTGCTGTTTTTTAGTTTTTGCTTCTTAACTTCCACTTTTTCAAAAAATCACGAACATGAGAAGCAAACTGCTGTTTATTACCCTTTTATTATTATCTCTCAACTTATTTGCACAAAAAAAGCCGCCGGTTACAAAAGATGACCAGTTAAAAACGCAGGCATCTGCTGAGATTCAATCGGGCTATGACCATTATAAAAACATGGCTCTGCAGATATGGGATTTTGCAGAAGTTGGGTACAAGGAAACAAAGAGCAGTGCTTTATTGCAAAAAGATTTACAGGATAACGGGTTTACAGTTGAAGCAGGTGTAGCAGGTATTCCAACTGCTTTTGTTGCAACTTACGGCAGCGGTAAGCCGGTAATTGCAATTCTTGCTGAGTTTGATGCACTGCCGGGTCTGTCGCAAACAAACGCACCTGTAAAAACAACTGCCGGGAAAGATGCAGGGCATGCCTGTGGCCATCATTTATTTGGTGTTGCTTCGGTTGCTTCTGGTATTGCCATCAAAAAATTAATTGAAGAAAAGAAAATAACAGGAACAATTAAAGTTTTTGGCTGCCCGGCAGAAGAAGGCGGAAGTGGTAAAGTGTATTTAGTAAGAGCAGGTTTGTTTAAGGATGTGGATGTAGCAATACACTGGCATCCGGGAAACGATAACGGCGTTACCATGACAAGCGCATTGGCAAATATGTCGGCTAAATTTCGTTTTTATGGTATAGCTGCACATGCAGCCGCTTCGCCTGAACGTGGCCGTTCGGCTTTGGATGGAGTTGAAGCAATGGATAATATGGTAAATATGATGCGTGAACATATTCCGCAGGAAACACGCATTCACTATGTTATTACAAATGGAGGTAAAGCTCCAAATGTTGTTCCTGATTTTGCTGAAGTGTATTACTATGTGCGTCATCCAAAAAGAGATGTTGTACAAAGCATTTTTCAGCGTGTGGTAAACGCAGCCAATGGCGCAGCGCTTGGAACAGATACAAAAATGGAATATGAAATGATTGGAGGCACCCATGATCTGTTACTTAACAAAACACTTGCAGAAGTAATGCAAAAAAATCTCGAAAAAACAGGTGGTGTTATTTATACTCCTGAAGAAGTTGAGTTTGCGAAAAAAATTCAATCAACATTTACATTCACAGCCCCTCCCATCTCTAATGCAGGCATTATTAAACCGCTTAAAATTGAAATGGATGCCGGTGGCGGCAGTACAGATGTTGGTGATGTGAGTTATGCAGTGCCAACTGTTGGATTACGCACTGCAACCTGGGTTTCGGGCACACCAGCCCATAGTTGGCAGGCTATTGCCTGTGGCGGAACCGAAATTGGAACTAAAGGCATGATTGTTTCTGCAAAAACAATGGCAATGACTGCGGTTGATTTATTTCTTCACCCTGAATTAATTGAAAAAGCAAAAGCAGAATTTAAACAAATGCTCGGCGATTATCAATACAAAGCATTGCTTGGCGACAGAAAACCTGCATTAAACTACAGAGATTAATTTTACAGCAGATAAAATTTATTGTATGAAGATTGAAAAAGCAACGGCAGCCGATGTTAAAGAAATAGTTGCCTTGCTCAACAGTGCGTACCGTGGAGAAAGTTCAAAAGAAGGCTGGACGACGGAAGCACATCTTATTGGTGGCGACAGGCGTACAAACGATGAAAATGTAATTGAAACAATGAATTTACCCGGCAGCACAATTTTAAAATGTACCGATGAAACCAACCAGATAGTTGGTACAGTGAATTTACAAAAACATGGCAACAGGCTATACCTTGGAATGCTGAGTGTATCGCCCAGATTACAAGGAAAAGGAACAGGCAAATTATTATTACAGGCGGCCGAAGAACATGCAAAAGAAGTTGATTGCAACATGGTTTATATGAGTGTAATTTCAGTAAGGGATGAACTGATTGACTGGTATAAACGTCATGGATATGTTGATACAGGTAAGCGTAAAGATTTTCCTGAAGATGGTTTAACTGGTAATCATTTGCAAAAACTGGAATTTGCCATACTGGAAAAAAGAATCTGAAACTACTTTGCCCTATTTTCGCTAAAAGATTTCAAAAATGGAACTTAAACAACTTTTTGAAGATGCGGTTGCGGAAAGTAAAACACTGAGCGAAAAACCCAGCAACGAAACCTTACTACAACTTTACTCTTTATACAAACAAGCAACAGAGGGCGATATAAATATTGACGCTCCTGCCAACCCTTTCGACTTTGTGGCAAAAGCTAAATACCAGGCCTGGGAAGAGTTGAAAGGAAAAACAAAAGATGAAGCAATGCAGCAATATATCGAGCTTGTTCAGAAGCTGAAAGGTTAGCCCAGCACCTGCCTGTACAATTGAACCATCTGGTTTCCAACTGCTGCATAATTGAATAAAGCCGTCGCTTCAGAACTGATTTTTGTTTTATCATACCGTTCAGAATTCTGCAGAAAAAAATTCAAAGCATCAGCAAGTTGTTGTATATTATTTTTTTCAACCAAAATACCATTTGATTCATTGATTAATTCTGAAATACCGCCAACATCAGATGATATTACAGGTATGCCGCAGCACAAAGCTTCGTTTACAACACAAGGAAGGTTTTCGTAATGGCTGAAATGCACAAGTGCATCGGCCCGTTGCATTTGTTTTGCTACTTCGGTGTAAGGAAGAGTTCCAGACCAGTGAACCTGCTTGTCAAGCCCAAGAGAAGCTGATAGTTGTTTATACTCTTCGGGAGTCGGCCCCACAAACAACATTTGCCAGCTATTATTCACCTTACTAAGCTGAGCAAGTGATTTTAAAATTCCTTCAACGTTTTTCAAAGGATACATCATTGAAACATGAATAAACCTTCTTGTTTCATTCGGTAACCCAACAGGAAAAAAAAGAGAAGTATCAACACTGTTACGTACTACTTGATTTATATGTAACTCAAAAAGTTCATTCAGTCTGTTAATCAGCCAAAGCGAAACAGAAGAACATGCATCTGCTTTTTCGATTGTTTTTTTTGTTACTGATCTGAAATAAACATTCCGCTCGAAATAATTATCAGGGATATGTTCATAATAACCTGAATTATGCTCAGTAACTACATATGGAATATTCCATTTCTTTCTCATCCACATTGCCATAGCTCCTGCTTTAACCGGCACATGTACATGTATAATATCCGGCTTCCCTTTTTCGTTGATGTATTTTTTAAGTATGCGGCGGCTCTTATAGTTGTACAATACGTTAAATAAAAGCTGAGACACCAACCTGACTTTCTTAAACAAAAAAGGCAAATAATATATTTCAACATGAAGGTTTGGTTCATCTTTCACCTCACATCTGAACGTTTCCTTTTTTAGCAACTCAACATTCTGCAGCACATGAATTACATCAACATGATTGTGTATTGCCAATGACTTTGCATGCCGTTCAACAAAATCACCATCATAAGGATCGGCAGAACTGGGATACCAACTGCACAACCAGAGTACTTTCATGATTCATGTTGTTTTGGTGCTGAAAATTTTTCTTCTACAACTTTCAACAGTAGTTGCCAGTCCTTTGTCCGGAATAACAAAAAATCAGTGAAATGGCTGTTGTATTCTTTTGAATGCGCAAAAATCATGTAACTCATATATGTTATGTAACCTATACTGCTCACAATTGCAGCTCCGTTTATTCCAAGTACAGGTATGAATATAATATCTCCGGCAACAATAACAGTAAGTGCAAGTATATTTCCCTTGAAATTTACATTCAGTACTTTTTTGCCGCTGTAATAAGCTGCAAGTAAATGAACAACCGAATAAGCAAGAACAGCAGGCATAAGTAATACAAAAGGCAGGTACATTTGTTTGAAGGTATTGCCAAAAACGAACGGAAAAAGCCAATAGCCCGAAACAGCAAGTATCAAGCAAATAAATGTATAAGTAATAATTAAACCTCTTGAAAGCAACTGCATTTTTTCATTCATCTCTTCTTTTCTGCCCGATGCTGTCATTGGGAAAACAACCGATGCCAGAATAGCAGGTATAATGTAAAACATCTGCTGCAGCTTACATGCCTGAATGTAGTTGCCCAGTTCTTCAGGAGAACAAAATTTATTTACAAAAAAATAGTCAATCCTGTACATAAGGTAAGTCATAGAATTGGTAACCACACCAATCAGAGCAAATGAAATAAACGGGGCAAATAATTCCGGTGAAATAATTTTCACATCTTTCCTTCTAAAATATTTTACTAAAAAGAAGCCAGCCAGTAATATTCCCTGAGCCAAAAACCCGGCAAAGTAAAGCTTCACATAATCAGAATCACCCAACATACTGCTGATGATAGAATTGTTGGGCACAATTAAAATCAACACCACATTTACCGAAACCAGCAAAATATTTGGCCACTTGAAATCCATCTTAGCATAAAACAATGCAATAAAAAAACCTATGAGTAAATTTCCGGCAAGAAAAACAGTAGCCAGCAGGCAAAACATGTCTTTACCAAATGGCACATCAATTGCAGAAATAAAATACCGGATAATAAAATAAACCGGCAGCATAATAAAAGCTGTCCAGCCAACAGCCAGCAAAGACAATTGCGTTTCGTTTATTTTTTTTTGCGACAGGTAATAACTCATCGGAGTTTCAAGACACAAACTGATGACGATCTGAACAAGGGCTAATACATTAACAATGTAATAAATCTTACCGCTTCCATCCGAATGAAAATGCCGGGCAATCAGAATATTTAAAAGCATTACCGACAGGAAATAAATTCCCCGCCAGAAAATACTGGTCATTAATGCTTTTTCTAATTTCATTTAAATTTTTGAGCAGCTATCAAATATAGACTGAATCGCTCGAATATAAGAATTCTATAGATTGCGATTAAACCAATTAGCCCCGTTGAAACAAGACAATTTTGTTTCTTTATTTTTACATATATTTCAGATAATGGCATCATCAAAACATACCATAAACAAACATGCAGAAGAAACCCTGGAAACAGGGCTGAATGTAAGAAGCAACCAGAGTGGAGGTCGTTTTTTTAAAAAAGAAGGCCGCCCAAATGTCCGCTTCAGAGGAGTTTCGTTCTTTAAGTCATTCAGCATTTATCAGTTTATGCTTAAAATACCAACCTGGAAATTTCTTTCAGTAATGGGATTAGCCTATGTAGCTGTGAACATTCTTTTCGCAAGCATCTATTTTCTAATAGGCGTTGAGCAACTCGGCGGACTTGAGCAACGTTCTGTTCTTGGAAAATTCTGGGAAGCTTTTTTCTTTAGTGCGCAAACATTATCAACTGTTGGCTATGGTCATGTTTATCCTATTTCTTTAACAGCAAATTCAGTAGCAGCCTTTGAATCTATTACTGGACTGCTGATGTTTGCTATTGCAACAGGATTGATGTATGGAAGATTTTCGCAGCCGAAAGCTTTTATTATTTTCAGCAGAAATGCTTTGTTTGCACCGTTTAAAAAAGGTTACGCCCTTATGTTTCGTTTTGCACCTTACAAAAACCATTTCTTAACTGATGTTGAAGTAAAAGTTACACTTGTTTTAAAAACTGCTGAAACCGGCAATGATAAAAAGAACAGGTTTTACAATCTTAAACTTGATATTTCAAAAGCAAATACACTTACCAGTAACTGGACGATAGTGCATGAAATAAATGAAGAAAGCCCTCTTAATAATTTAACCCGTGAAGAAATAAAAGAAGCAGAAGCAGAAATTCTCGTTTTTATAAAAGGATATGATGAAGAATATGCTAACTCAGTTGTAAGCAGAGGCTCTTACATTGCAGATGAATTTGTTTATGGTGCCAAATTTGATATGATGTATGAACCAAGTGAAGACAAGAGTACAACAATTCTGCATCTGAATAAGATAAACAGTTACCACCATGAAGAATTACCTGTAACAATTTAAGCATGAATACTACAACAGGAACAGATATTAAACAAGCAATTGAATTTCTTACAGGCGGAGAACTTGTTGCAATACCAACTGAAACAGTCTATGGCCTTGCTGCAAATGCGTTGAACGAAGATGCTGTATTAAAAATCTATGCTGTAAAAAACAGACCTCAGTTTAACCCGTTAATATTACATGTTGCTTCGCTTGAAAAAGGCATTCGTTATATTGAGCATATTCCTGCAGAAGCAAAGGTGTTGGCAGATGCCTTTTGGCCCGGGCCGCTAACAATTCTGTTTAACAAAACAAATGAAGTTCCGGATATTGTTACCGCCGGGAGTGATAAAGTTGCCCTAAGAGTTCCCAATCATCCCTTAACGCTTGAACTACTAAACCAGATTGATTTTCCGCTGGCAGCCCCAAGCGCAAACCTATCGGGTTATGTAAGCCCGACAACAGCCGAACATGTATATGAAGGTTTAGCCGGGAAAATTGCGTATATACTAAATGGCGGGCAATGTAATATTGGAGTTGAATCAACAATCGTTGGATGGAATAACAATAATGAGCTGGAAATTTACAGGCTTGGAGGCATTGCAGTTGAAGAAATTGAAAAAGTGGTTGGAAAGAAAATCAACACAATCAAAAAAATTACCGAAAATCCTGATGCTCCTGGGCAGCTTAAAAGTCATTACGCCACGCATACAGCATTGTTTCTTGGAAAAACAAAAGAAATGATGAATGAGTTTAAAAACAAAAACATCATTCTTATTAACTTTTCAGAATATCATTCGGATATTCCAAAACAGCAGCAGTTAATTTTATCGGAAAATGGACTGATAGAAGAAGCTGCAAAAAATCTGTTCCGCATTTTACGGGAAGCTGATAAACTGCATGCAGATATTATTATGGCTGAATATTTGCCCAATGAAGGGTTAGGCCGTGCCATCAACGACAGGCTTGAAAGAGCTCAGTTTATTATGAAGTAATAAGTTGCAGGTAGGCTTACCTGCAACTTATTACTTATTGCTTTTAACTTATTTCAATCCATTAATGATCTGCACAAATTCATCTGCTTTTAATGAAGCACCTCCTACTAATCCGCCATCAACATCGGGCTGGCTGAAAATTTCTTTTGCATTTGCACCTTTCACACTTCCACCATATAAGATAGAAATGTTATCGGCAACTTCTTTACCGTATTGCGCAGCAAGCACACTTCTCAGGTGAGCGTGCATTTCCTGTGCCTGTTCTGAAGTTGCAGTTTTACCTGTACCAATTGCCCAGATTGGTTCGTAAGCAATAATGATTTTCTGAAGATCATCAGCGCTTAAATGGAACAGGCTTTCTTTAAGCTGATTTCCTACAAATTCATTTTGTGTTCCTGCTTCACGGATAGCCAATGCTTCACCGCAACAAAAGATCGGGGTTAATCCATACGACAAAGCAATGTTCACTTTATCAGCAAGCATCTGGTTACTTTCGTTAAAATATTCTCTTCTTTCACTGTGACCAAGCACCACATAACCCACACCAATTGATTGCAGCATTTCAGCAGAAGTTTCGCCGGTGTAAGCACCTGATTTTTGTGTGTAGCAGTTTTGTGCAGCCACACCTGCTTTTTTCCCTTTCAGTTTTTCAACAACCATTGTGAGGTAAGGAAATGGCACAGCAAAAACCACCAACTGATGCTCATTTACACTGTGTGGCGTATTAATAATATCATTGATCAACTGTTCGCCCTGCTGATACGTTAAATTCATTTTCCAGTTTGCGGCTGCTACTTGTTTACGCATGTTCTGATGTTTTAAAATTGATAATTATAAATATGCTGCAGAATGTTTCTGTCAGCGTCAGTAATAAATTTATTTTTCAGGTACATCCAGTTCTCAATATCACGGGTTGCTTTATCAAACATATACTTTTCTCCTGTGTTGATATTCCAGGTAAAATCAGCAATGTATTTTGGCGATAACCCTTCTGTAAGGATATTGCTGCAAATACCGCCCACCAATCCGGTTGTTAAAGATGAATTGATTGCAACTCGTGAATAATCACCCAGCATGACACCACATTTATTTCCAGCACTGACCCATTGATGCAGATGCGGATTCCAGGTTTTTACTTCGCCGGCTGTATTCTTAATATTTGAACAGGAAGCACCTGCACCAACATTACACCACTCACCTATCACCGCATCGCCAATATATCCATCATGTGCTTTATTAGAATAATCAAAAAAGATGGTATTTTTAATTTCACCACCAACAGTACATTGTCTTCCAACAGTTGTTGAGCCGTAAATTTTACTCCCCATTTTTATTACCGAGTTATCGAGCGCAGCAAATGGGCCACGTATCATACTTCCTTCCATTACAAGGCTATCTTTCCCGATATAAATGGGACCGAAAGTTGCATTGAGAAAACAATGTTCAACCACTGCTCCTTCTTCAACAAATATTAATTCAGGATGAATAACATGATTGGTTGATGAAAGAGTTTGTGATGATTTGTTGCGGGTGATGAGATCAAAATCTGCTTTGCTGTTTTTTTCACTGAACCGCACTATTTCAAATGGATGCTGAATCAACCGTTCTTTATGTTTCCATTCAGAAAAAGCAACAGATTTACAATCATCAATATTAAATCCATAAGAAGGTTGATTTGCTGTTCTTACTGCCAGTATAATTCCATTCTGAATAAACCCTTTCTCCAACGATAATCCCTTCAACTCCTGAACAAGTTCCTGTGATGGGATCAGTGCCGCATTAATCAGCAGAACATCATCAGAACTTATTAAAGGATATTTTTCCTGCAGGTATAATTCAGTAAGTGTAAACGATTCAGATTGGAGTAAACGTTCCCATCGCTCCCTGTTTGTTAAGATGCCTGTTCTTATTTCTGCAACAGGCCTTATGGCAGTAAAGGGATAGAGTGTAATACGAGCTGTAGTATCGAAGAGAACTAAATTCAACTCCTGATTTTGTTTAAAAGCAAGCAAAAATACAGGAATCGGCTACTTAAAAAAATAAAAAAGGTTGACAGCCAGAAACTGTCAACCTTTTACTTGAATTAAATCGAAATTTTATTGCGGCATCAGCACCTGGTTAATTTTGAACAGATCACCATTAACGGCTGGCCGGTCAACACCTGTTGCAGTAACTGTTGCAGTAGCGGCCGTTGCATTGCCAACGCCCTTCACTGACAATCCGACACCAAAATTATTTGATAAAGTAACAGCAATAGACAAACCCGGATGGGCGGGAATTGCAGTATTCAGCAAAGTTGTGTAATACGAAGCAGTAGTACCAAAGTTTACAGAAAAATACCGCTGACCCATTATGTGATAAACAACTATTCCTTTCACTACCTGTGCGGTTAAAACGCCATACAATGCAGGATTTGAAAATACAGTGGGAGAACCTACCAACGCTGTAGTAGCAGCAGGTGCATTTGCGTCGGCATACGCAGTTGCAGCAGCAGCGGCTGTAGCAGCATCAGCGCCACCTGAAATTTGTGCGTCGTAAACAGTTTTATAAGTCTGCGCATATACTAAGGGATAAGCCTGAGCATACAAAGCAGCCTGAAATGCAGCATTTGTTGGAGCAAATACTGTGAGATTTGCAAACGGCTGACCTAAGGCATATTGCAGGCTTGATGTTGATGATGAAGTTAACCCTGAATCGGCACGCAAAACAGCAGCCATAAAATAACTATAATCGGGATCACGACTTAATGTATCAAGTAACACTCTTGTAGGAGGCGCAACAACTGTAGCTACCGAGTGAACGACTCCATTTGAACCGGTAAAAACATCAGTAGCTGTAACAGGAATATTGTTCAACCATTTCCCTGTTGTTCTGCTTGATGGGAAAACTGACATTTTAATGGGTATAGCTGTTGTTGGTATTGTTGATACAAATGCAACAGTAGTTATATTCAATGCACATTTCTTTTCAACATTTGGCACTGTTGACGCAATTTGTGCGCCTGTTATCTTTTCATTGGGAATAATGTGATGTTGAATTGCCTTAGTTAAATCCGCAACCGGCATTGCATTTACAATTGTAAGCGATAAACCAGATGCTGTGAAAGCAGCATCGGTTGGAGCAAACACAGTAAAGTTTGCATTTGGCTCATCCAGTACTGCGTACAAACCTGTTCTGTTTAAAGCAGCAGTAAATATTGAATAACTGCTGTTCGCAGCAATCTTCTTTGCAATTGTGGTTGTTGCATCACCCGCACTGTATGCTGTGCCGGGTATTGGCTCATATATTTTATTGCAGGATACCAGCACAAGTGCAATGAATATAAGAGCAGCCTGTATTTGTTTTGAATGAAATATCTTATTCATAATTTTTTCTTTAGAGGTTAAAATTAAAATACGTTATAAGCAAAGCTTACATAATACAATCCGCCAATTGCCGGATTGCCAGGGCCTTGCACATAGTATTGATTTAAGATATTATTTCCTCCCACTTTAAATACAGAACGTGTTTGAGGTATTTTATAACTGATCTGCGCATCAAGCGTATTAATTGCAGGAACTGTTCCATTAATGAAATCGCTCTCAAATTTGTAAGCATCCATCCATTTATAAGTGATATTGAATGCGTATCTGTCGTCCTTACCAAAACCGGTATTAGCCAGTTTCAGATTAACCCTGTACTTGGGTGTATTGAACGATGCCTGAAAACCTTGCGGCACATCTGTTAAATTATCACTGGAAAAGTTGGCACCAACAGAGAAATTAAGAGGCAATCTGTAATCAACACCAATACCAAATCCATAAGTCTTCACTTTTGTGGTAGAGTTTACAGGAATAGAAAATTTCTTTTTGTTTGTTGAAGGATCCTGCATTACCAAACGACGTGTAAGAAAATCCTGGTATTGTCCGAAATAAGTATATGCATCAATCAGTAACTTTTCATTGAGGTTAAGCCCCTTATATCCAAGTTCAACGGAGCTTACTGATTCTGGTTTCAGATCTATAACTGTTACCACTTCACTTGTTGGCACATCATTTACAATTGCATAAACAGGATTACTGTTAAGACCATAATAAGAACGGAAATTTTTATGACCTCCAATCAGCCAGTAATCGCCACCCACAAATAGATTAATCCATTGCATTTGTGTACTTGGGAAACGATAAGCTGTTTGATACGAAAGACGAAGGTTATTGTTTTTACTGATGCGGTACATTGCAGTGGCTCTTGGCGTAAGACGCTCTTTAAAGTTTTGATTTTTATCAAAACGGCCACTGAGAGTAAGTCTTAACTTCTCATGAAACAGTTCTTTAGCAATCTGTACAAAAGCACCAAATTCATTAATACCAATATTTCCAGTACTGTCGGCAAATAAAGTTCCCTGAGAATTCAGAACATATTTTTTGTAATTGCCACCAATAAGAACTTCTGCAAAGCCTTTTGTGATACTTGAAAGATTGTACTGGCCTTCAACATTGTACAGATCAGATCTGTCTAAGAAACGGCCTCCACCGTAAGGAGCACCAGATTGTGGTTTGCCAATAGGAATTCCCTTAATGAAATTAAATAAGTTATCAAAAGCAGTTGTACCTGGGAGGGGACGACCCTGATCGGCAAAAGCCCTCGCTGCAATATGCGCCTGCTGATCGTTCATACCTAAAGAAAGGCGGCTGTTCAGATAAGCTGCTACATATTCAGGCAGCCATTGCTGTGTTGACTTCCATGCTTCATTAAAGAAAGAAGTAGTTGCTGTAAGGTTGTAAGAGTTACCGGAATTTTCCTGTGTAGTATATGCACGAAGCAACCAGTTTTTGCTGTTCAGTTCAAATTTAAACTGCCCCATTTTCATATCCTGCAGGCTGTACCTGTCGCTTCCGGTATATACAGTATTACCTGTACCCCAATATCCACTTAGAATAGCTTCAATTCTGCTATTGATTTTATAGTTAATTGAACCACCTACCTTGAAGTTTAGTGTATTAGGATCTATCAATTCTTTTTCGGAATAACCGGTCCTTGAAACATACATTGTTGAAGGCAGTGTTGCAATCAATGAAGCATAACCCGGAATTGATGCAAAGTTGTTAATGATAGGACGAATATCACGGGCAACTTCATCACCATAAACATTAATTCCATTATAAGCAGGGTTAGTAATCCTGTCGCCAGAAATAAACTGCCCGGTTGCTTTATCATAATTCCTGTAATCACCAGCAAGCCAGTCTTTAGCCTGTACAAATTCACTGGTAATTTTAAAAGCAAGACGGTCATTAATTTTATGTGCCCATCGCATGCTCCAGTTAAAGTAAGGAGTTACATCTCTGAACTTTTTATCAACATTCATCATCCCTTGCTTAATCTGAACAGAAAGCCCTTGGTATTTAAACGGATTTTTGCTGTTAATAAGCAAAGTTCCGTTCATACCACCCGGTCCGTACAATGCAGATGAAGCTCCGGGCAGAAGTTCCATATTATCCACATCCAGTTCAGTTAAACCAATTACACCACCAACAGAAAAATTAAGTCCGGGAGCCTGGTTATCCATTCCATCAACCAACTGGTTAAACCGTACGTTACCACTTCCAAGAAAGCCTCTTGTTGTTGGCGTTTTAAAAGTAAGAGAAGATGCCATCATATCAACGCCTTTAAAGTTGTTGATAACATCATAATAGGAAGCTGAAGGTGCCCCCTGTATGGTTACAGCACTTGCTCTTTCAATACTTACTGGCGACTCAAGAATTTTTGTTGCAACCCTTGTTGCAGATACTACCACTTCCTGCCCTAATGTTGATACTGAAGCCAGATCAATACTCACATTTGCAGAAGCAGAACTTACGGTGATTTCTTTGGCCTCATAGCCAACTGAAGAAATAACGAGAATAACAGGCAGTTTAGAAACAGAGAGATTAAACTCCCCTTTCTCATCTGTATAAACACCGTGCTGGGTTCCTTTAACCGCAACTGAAACTGCGGGGATTCCTTCATGGGTGCTTGAATTTTTTACGTTTCCTTTGATTACAACGGATTGAGCCATTGAATGATGTGATAATAGCAGGCAAACCGTTAACATCAAGAAAAGACTTGATAGCTTTTTCTTCATATTCAGTTGTTTTTTTGAATTGTACCGACCAAAATAGGAATTCTCTATATATTATAAAAAAAATCTTTTAGAACCATCTTTCCACAGGCAAAACAAAAAACTTGGCAGGCTTAAACAGCCATTCTATTTTAGCTGTATGAACAACAATCATTTTCCCGGGCAAACAGATTATTATAAAGGAAAAGTAAGAGACGTTTACAGTATTGGCGACCATTTGCTGGTAATGATTGCCAGCAACCGCATTTCAGCCTTTGACGTGATTCTTCCACGGCCTATTCAGTATAAAGGGCAGGTGCTGAACCAGATTGCAGCATACATGCTCAAAGCCACTAACGATATTTGTCCTAACTGGCTTCTGGATGTTCCTGCTCCAAATGCAAGTATTGGCAAACGTTGCATCCCTTTCAAAATTGAAATGGTGGTTCGGGGCAATCTTGTTGGCCATGCATGGCGAACCTATTCATCAGGAAAAAGAGAACTGTGCGGCGCAGTAATGCCTGAAGGATTAAAAGAAAATGATTATTTCCCCACTCCTATCATAACCCCTTCTACAAAAGCTGAAGCCGGGCACGATGAAGATATTTCTCCATCTGAAATTATTCAGCAGGGAATCTGTACTGCTGCCGAATGGGAACAATTGAGTACATACGCATTGCAGTTATTTGCAAGAGGCAAAGAAATTGCAGCGAAACAGGGATTGATTCTTGTTGATACAAAATATGAATTTGGAAAAATTGGCGATACCATTTACCTGATGGATGAAATTCACACACCAGATTCATCGAGATATTTTTATGCGGATGGTTTTGAAGAAAGGCAGCAAACAGGCGAACGGCAGAAACAACTCAGCAAAGAGTTTGTACGTGAGTGGCTTATTGCAAATAATTTCATGGGAAAAGAAGGGCAAACTGTTCCTGAAATGACAGATGAATGGGTTGATACCATCAGCAAACGATATATTGAACTTTATGAAAAAGTAATTGGCGAAAAATTTATACCACAGGAATTAAGCGATGAGGAAACTTATAACAACATAAATGAAGCACTGAAAAAAATGGTTCATGTTTAAAAATATCAAAAATTATTTCAACCAACTAATAACATTTATTGAAGACGACTGGCTTCTCTTTGAAGAACGCCTGTCAATAATTGAAATAAAAAAAGGCGACTATTTATTGAAAGAAGGGCAAACCTGCAAAATGGTTTCCTTTATAGAAAAAGGACTTGTGCGTTTATCATGTACAATTGATTACAAAGATGTAACTACAGGATTTGCAACTGAAAACGAATATATTAGCGACTATGAAAGTTTTTTATTACAACAACCCGGCAAATATAATATTCAAGCCATTGAAGATTGCACTTTCATTAACATATCATATCTCGACTTGCAATACCTGTACAAGCAAAAACTTGTTTTTTCTGATGCAGGAAGAAAAATTTCCGAAAACCTTGTCATTATAATATCACATACGCTTACAGCATTGCTTACACAAACTCCTGAAGAACGTTATCTTGAATTAGTTCAAATAAAATCACCGTTGCTTCAGCGTGTACCCCAATACATGCTTGCATCTTACCTGCGCATTACTCCTGAACATTTAAGCAGAATCAGGAAAAAGATTTCAGGCAACTGATTTCTTCCCCCAAATGGCCTCTATTAAAGGATATTAACATTTATCAATAGAAATCATCCGGTAAATGCAAACTTTTGTGCCTCAACAAAAAATCATGTATGAAATGGATGTTTCTATTAATCGTAGCAAATATATTTTGTAACACTATAATTGCACAGTTAAGTGTTCAAACTGTGAAGGGAATTGTTACAGATAAAACGTCGGAGAAACCAATGCAGGGAGCAACCATTTCAATTTCAGAAACGAACACCTCAACGATCACCAATAATGATGGAAAATTTCTTATTCAGAAAGTTCCTGTGGGGCGTATAACTGTAACAGTAAGTTTTAAAGGATATAAAGACGTTACCATCCCTGAATTACTGGTAACTGCAGGCAAAGAAGTTATACTTGATATTTCAATGGAGCAGGAAATTAAGCAAATGAATGAGGTGATTATTACAAGTAAAAAATCAAAAAAAGGAAATGCCACCAATGAATATGCAGTTGCAAGTGCAAGAAGTTTCAGCCCGGAAGAAGTAACACGTTTTGCAGGCGGCAGGAATGATCCGGCCAAGCTGGTGAGCAATTTCGCAGGTGTTGTGGCTAACAATGATGCCCGCAATGATATTGTTGTAAGGGGTAATTCTCCAACAGGAGTTTTATGGCGAATTGAAGGCATTTCGGCACCAGCTCCAAATCATTTTTCAACAATGGGAACTACGGGTGGACCTGTAAGCGCATTAAACACCAATGCGCTGAAGCAAAGCGATTTTTATACGGGTGCATTCCCTGCTGAATATGGCAATGCAACTGCAGCAGTATTTGACATCCAGCTAAAAACAGGCAATACCGACACGCACGAACGTACACTTCAGTTAAATGCTTTCAGTGGCTTTGAAGCTTTACTGGAAGGCCCTTTAAGTAAACAAAAAAATGGTGCAAGCTACCTGGTAGGTTACAGGTATTCGTTTGTGCAAATTGGCGGAAGCCTTGGTCTTAATATAGGAACAAAAGCAATTCCCCGATATAATGATTTCGTATATAATATTCAGCTCCCGAAAGGGAAAGCAGGTAAGCTTAATTTTTTTGGTTTAGGAGGTTTTAGTGGAATTGATTTTATAGGCAAAGAACTTGATTCACTTGATTTTTATTCACGTTCGGATCAGGATATGCTGAATAAGGCATCTTTTATAAACATTGGGTTAAAACATATTATCGATGCCGGCAGAAAAAGCTATATAAAATCTGTGGTGAGTTATTCTCATACGAAGTTAAATGCAGAGCAATATCAATATGAACTGCCTGTTCCACCATATACAAACAAATGGCTCATTACAGACGTTAAAGATCTAAACAATACGCTCCGTTTCAGCAGTTACATTAATACAAAGTTCAATGCAAAACTTTCCTGGAGAACCGGTATAAATGTTGAATCAGCCAAACTAAACACAAAGGTATTGTACAGAGAAGGCTTACCTGAATCTGCGCCATTTAAAACCATCCGTGATTTCAACGGAAACTTTACTACATGGCAGTTATTTACGCAGGCCCGTTACCAGTTTAACCAGTTTTTTACACTTACTGCCGGTATGCACTATATTTATTTTGAATTTAATAAAACAAAACTTGCAGAACCAAGGGTTTCTTTGAATTATACATTTACTCACAGCTTCAATGCTTATATCAGTTATGGAATACATGGTCAGCAACAGGCTTTGCCCGTTTATTTATTTTTAACAGCTCCCAATGGCACTGTTGATAAAAGCAATGAAAAGCTTGATCTCACACATGCTCAGCATTATGTAATTGGAATTGAAAACAGGATAGGCAAAAACTGGCGTATTAAAACTGAAGCATATCATCAGTTCCTTTCCCATATACCAGTTGACACATTTGCAAGCGGTTTCAGCATGTTAAATGCCGGGGCTGATTTTGCATTCCCGGATCGTACTGGTCTTGTCAGTAAAGGAACCGGCACAAACACAGGTGTGGAAATAAGCATTGAACGTTTCTTAAACAAAGGTTTTTATTTTCTATACTCCGCATCTCTTTATAACAGTAAATACAAAGGTAGTGATGGCATAGAACGCAATACAACTTTTAACTATGGCTATGCAACAAATTTACTCAGCGGATTTGAATACAGAATTGGCAAAAATAAACGTAACGCCTTCACATTCGATTTTCGCTTAAGCGCAATTGGTGGCAGATATGCAACACCGGTAGATATAAACAAATCAATAGTGGCAGGGCGTGAAATAGCAGACGAATCAAAGTTTAACAGTGTAAGGCTAAGCAGTTATGCACGGATAGATACAAAATTTGGATACAGATTAAACAGTAAAAAAAGAAAATTTGCTCAAACATTTTATCTGGATCTTCAAAATGTTACCAATCGAAAAAATATTTTCCTGAGCCGCTTTAACCCGCAAAAAGGAACTGTGGGAAATGTATATCAGATCGGTTTCTTCCCTGATATTTTGTTCAGAATTGAATTTTAATCTACCAAAACATACATATTCTTAAAAAAACATAATAGAGAAAGCAGGCAACCTGTAAAAACATATTGATTAACTTGCCATTGTTATAAAAACAGGTTATGATAAAAAATGTTTTTCTATGCCTCATTCTTCTTGTTGAAACCCTGTTTGGTAATGCACAGGAGCCTTATCTTATTATAGGCACATATACAAATTCCGGAAGTGATGGTATTTATGTGTACCAGTTTAATGAACAAACAGGAGAAGCAATAAAAAAGAGTTCGGTAAAATCTTCCAACCCTTCCTATCTTGTTGTTTCTCCCGACATGAAATTTGTTTACGCTGTTAATGAAGATAATCCAGGAGCAGTTTCTGCATTTAGTTTCAACAAAGACTCAGGAAAGCTATCTTTTATCAATCAAACAACAAGCGGAGGAATACATCCCTGTTACATCAATATCGGCAAGCAGGGCAAATATGTTATTGCCGCAAATTACAGCAGTGGAAGCATTGCTGTTTGCGGAATTAATTACAACGGTTCAGTGAGTCAGCCCCGCCAGATTATTCAGCATAAAGGAAAAAGTATAGTTGAAGGCAGACAGGATGCACCGCATGTACACTCTGTTGTTTTTTCGCCCGACTATAAATTCCTGTTTGCCCCCGACCTTGGGCTTGATAAAGTAATGGCATACAAAGTAGCTCCGGAGAGTGGAGCCCTCTCCCCTGCTGAACCTTCTTTCGCAGAAGTAAAACCGGGGGCAGGGCCAAGGCATCTTGAATTTCACCCAAACGGTAAATATGCTTATTTGATGGAGGAAATAAGCGGAACTGTAAGCGTTTTTAAATATGAAGAAGGAAAAATGAACCTGTTGCAAAATGTTTCATCTCATCCTGTAAGTTTTGACGGAGTAAAAGGATCGGCTGATATTCATGTTTCACCCGATGGCCGTTTTCTTTACTGCAGCAACAGGGGCGATGCCAATTCAATTGCTATATTCAGTATTAACCAGGAAACCGGAATGATACGAATTGCAGGTTTTCAGCCAACTTTAGGCCTTCATCCAAGAAATTTCACACTTGACCCTACAGGAAATTTCTTACTTGTAGCTAACCGTGACAGCGACGAAATTGTTGTATTTAAAATTGACAAGCAAACTGGTTTACTGGAAGACACCAGGAAAAGGATAAAAGTTTCCAAACCTGTTTGCCTGAAATGGATTATAAAAATTTCACCATACGCCAAATGGAAATAAAAAAAATCTATCCCGAAAGCATGCCTGTGCCTAAAGGACATTATTCGCCAGCAGTAATACATAACGGAGTTGTGTATGTGAGCGGACAGCTACCTGTTAACGAACAAGGCGAACCACAAACAAACAGTTTTGAAGAACAGGTTCGCTATTGCATGAAAAACATCGAAACAATTTTAACTGCAAGCGGAAGCAATCTGCATCATATTCTGAAAGTAAATGTATTTCTCAGTAACATTCAGAACTGGTCTGCATTTAATTCCATTTATGCTGAAATAATGGGCGATCACCGGCCTGCAAGAATTGTTGTTCCTTGTAATAAACTGAATTATGGATGTGATATTGAGATTGATTGCATAGCTGCCATCTCAGAACATAAACCATTGAAGAAACATTTATGAGCATCAGTAAAGAAAACATACAAGAGGCACATAAACGTATAAAACCGTTTATTCATCAAACGCCTGTACTAACTTCAGCAACACTGAATCGTTTTTCAGGAGCTGAGTTATTTTTTAAATGCGAAAACTTTCAAAAGATCGGTGCATTTAAAATACGGGGAGGAATGAATGCTTCACTTTCTTTACCAAAAAATCATCTGCAGAATGGATTGGCAACACATTCATCGGGCAATCATGCACAGGCTATTGCTTATGCAGCAAGAGAACTGGGCACAAAAGCATTTATAGTAATGCCTGAAAATTCGCCACTGGTAAAAGTAGATGCAGTGAAAGGATATGGTGCTGAAATTACTTTTTGCGAAAACAATCAACAGGCAAGAGAAGCAACATTACAATCCATTGTTGAAAAAACAGGCGCAGGATTTATCCATCCGTATAATAATGAAAGAGTAATTACAGGTCAGGCAACCTGTGCAAAGGAGTTGATTGAAGAAATTCCCGGTCTTGATGTAATCGTAGCACCCGTTGGTGGTGGAGGCTTATTAAGCGGCACATCACTCAGCGCACATTATTTTTCTACTGCCAAAGTTTATGCTGCTGAACCTGAAGGTGCAGCCGATGCTGTATTATCATTCCGCAGCGGCAAAATAGAAACAGCACCTTTTGTAAAAACCATTGCTGATGGTTTGCTGACAAAGCTGGGAGATAAGACCTTTCCCATCATTCAAAAAAATGTAACTGATATACTCACAGTAAGTGATGAAGAAATTATTGCTGCAATGAAACTGGTTTACGAGCGGATGAAAATTGTAATTGAACCAAGTTCAGCAGTAACACTCGCAGTAGTTCTTAAAAACAAAGATGTATTTGCCGGGAAAAAAGTGGGAATTATTTTCTCCGGTGGCAATGTTGATTTGAAAAAACTGGGAGAATGGTTCAGCTAAATACTATCAACTCAACCCTGTAATCTTTCCATTTTCATCTATATCAATTGTTTCAGCAGCAGGAATATTTGGCAAGCCTGGCATACGCATCATTTCTCCCAATACGGGAATAACAAATCCTGCCCCGGTTGCGTATTCAAACTCTCTAACTGTAATAATAAAGTTTTTTGGTCGCCCTGTTTTCCGTTCATCATCCGATAGACTTTTAGGCGTTTTTGCCATGCATACAGGCATTTTATCAAAGCCAAGTTCTTTGATCTGTTCAAGCTGTGCTTTTGCTTTCACAGAATATTCAACAGTTGATGCACCATAAATTTTTGTAGCAATCGTTTCAATTTTTTCTTCCATTGAATGATGACCATTGTACAATGGTTTCAGCTCGCCTGGTTCTTCATGAATCTGTTTTACAAGTGCAGCAGCAATCTCTGTCATACCATTCCCACCTTCAGCAAATCCTTTGCATACAATTGCTTCCACATCATAATTACCGCAGAAATCTTTCACAAGTTGAATTTCTTCTTCCGCATCTCCAGGAAAGGAATTAATAGCAACAACAGGTTTATATCCAAACAGCAACATGTTTTCAATATGTTTTCCAAGATTACACAAGCCTTTTTCCACATGTTTTGCTGATGCTGAATTGTATTCATCTTTCTTTGCCCCGCCATGATGCCGCATAGCCCGTACCGTTGCAACAAGAACAACAGCCTTAGGTCTCAATCCGCTGTAAGCGCATTTAATGTCAAAGAATTTTTCAGCACCAAGATCGGCACCAAAACCGGCTTCGGTAACAACATACTCACTCAACGATAACCCCATCTTTGTTGCAAGCACAGAATTTGTTCCCTGCGCAATACTGGCAAATGGCCCACCGTGTAACAATGCAGGATTACCTTCAAGTGTTTGCACAAGGTTTGGTTTAATTGCATCTTTCAGCAACACTGCCAAAGCTCCAACTGCATTTAGATCACGGGCAAAAACAGGCTTTCCTTTCATGGTTGTGCCAATGTAAATATTTCCAAGCCTTTGTTTCAGATCATTCATCCCTTCACAAAGACAAAGTATGGCCATGATTTCAGAAGCAGGTGTAATATTAAACCCATCCTGCCGGGGCATACCATCCGTTGATCCACCAAGACCGATAATGATATGGCGTAATGCCCGGTCATTTAAATCCATCACCCGTTTCCATACAATGGTTCGGGGGTCAATATTCAAACTTCTTTTTTTATTCTGGAGATTGTTATCAATTAATGCCGATAGTAAATTGTTGGCTTTTTCAACTGCTGAAAAATCGCCGGTAAAATGCAGATTAATATCTTCCATTGGAATTATCTGCGAATAACCACCCCCTGCTGCTCCACCCTTCATTCCAAACACAGGTCCAAGCGATGGCTCACGTAATACAGCAATTGCTTTTTTACCAATTTTATTTAATCCATCGGTAATACCAACCGTCATCGTTGTTTTTCCTTCACCTGCAGGAGTTGGTGTTACAGCAGTTACAAGAATAAGATTATGTTGCTTTATCTTCTCTTCATCAATCAAACTCAATGGAAGTTTTGCTTTGTATTTGCCGTAATATTCAAGATCATCATTACTAATATTTAATGATTTTGCAATTTCTTTAATGTGCCTGATAGCGGCTGATTGGGCTATTTCAATATCCGGAAGCATAGAATAATTTTTGGGGTACAGTTATACCCGAGTTAACAATCGTTAGCACTAATATCAGGCAATCGATTTGATTATTCAAAACAAAAAAGCTGATTTTCATCAGAGAATTAAAGCCAATGCAGCCATATTTTTACGCTTATTAATTATGATTTTTACAATCGGAAAAATTGTACAAAACCAGTTTATCTGTATTTTCATTTTATGAGTAAGATTGTTTTTATTACCGGAGCAACTTCAGGTTTTGGAAAAGCCTGCGCTGAAATTTTTGCAGCAAACCAGTATGATCTGATTCTTAACGGGAGAAGAGAAAACCGGCTTGATGAGCTGAAAAAAGAAATTGAGCAAAAATCGGAAAGCAAAGTTATTTTACTCCCGTTTGATGTTCAAAAAAAGGAAGATGTTTTCAATGCGGTAAAACAATTACCGGATGAATGGAAAAAGATTGATGTGCTGATTAACAATGCCGGACTTGCCTTAGGGCGGGATTTATTTAATGAAGCTGATTTAACCGATTGGGAAACGATGATTGATACCAATGTAAAGGGTCTGTTGTACGTAAGTATGGCAGTTGTTCCGTTGATGATTCAACATAAAAACGGGCATATTATTAATCTGGGGTCAATTGCAGGAAAAGAAACATACGAAAGAGGCAATGTGTATTGTGCAACAAAGTCGGCTGTTGACAAAATAAGCCAGGCAATGCGGATTGATTTACTGCAACACAATATTAAGGTAACAGCCATTCATCCCGGAGCTGCCGATACAGAGTTTTCAATGGTTCGCTTTAAAGGCGATGAACAGAAATCAGCAGCTATTTACAAGGGGTATAAACCTTTGGATGCAAAAGATGTGGCCGATGTAATTTATTACACCACTACCCTCCCCGCACATGTATGTATAAACGATCTTGTTTTAACCCCTGTAGCCCAGGCAAATTCTTTCTATACTTATAAAGCGTGAAAAAAAGTTAAGGCATGATTGTTGGTGTAATAACCGTATTTTAACAGTAAACAATTTAAGTGTTCTTACGTAGTAATAAAACATTGGCTTGAAAAGACTCCAATATCATATAAAAAGCTCTATCTTGTGGTATAAAGAGTACCCAATATCCCAAGCCATAAGGCTGAAAAACTGTAAATCCGTACTGAAATGAAAAACTTACTTGTCATCACAGTCCTTCTGATGCTGGGCATAAAAGTTCAGTCGCAAGATGTTATACGGCAACGTAGTTGCAGCAATCAAACAATCATTTCACAAGTCGATAGTTTAAAAAAATCATTCGAGCAAAGTGGTTTTATGGTTTTGAAAGAAGCCAGTATGACCATGGAAAGCGAATTTGAAATGCCTGTTGTTGTTCCACTTACACAAGGTGCCTGGTATCATATTGTTTTCATTGGAGATCCCTCAAGCAAACTGAACGAAGTAAGAATGTACGACTACGATGAAAAACAGGTTTTCTACAAGAAGTTGTATGGGTTTGAAGGAAATATAATCAGTTATACGTACATGCCTAAATTTTCAGAATGGCATATGATTAAACCTGTACAGGTAAATAAAAGTAAAAAAGACTGCTGTGGTTACATTATGCTCCTTAAAAAAGTGAAAGGAACCAATGATGTAGTACCAGCACGTTAAATAATAGTTTTGGTTTTATCAGGTAATATAAGTTCCCGGTTTTCCAACCGGGACTTTTTTTATCAGCACTTTTCCAAAGCTTGTTCTATATCTAACAGAATATCATCAATATGCTCAAGCCCAACAGATACACGAACCAGTCCATCAGTAATTCCAACTGCTTTTTTTTCTTCAGCAGACAATTTTGAATGAGTTGTTGATGCAGGGTGAGATGCAATTGTTCGGCTGTCGCCAAGGTTATTGGTCATTGAAAGCATCTGCAAAGCATTAAGAAATTTTCTTCCGCTTTCAATTCCGCCTTTCAATTCAAATGTTACAACTGCCCCTCCATTACTCATTTGCTTTTTTGCAATTTCATATTGAGGATGTGTTGGTAGATAAGGATATTTTACCCAGTTCACTTTAGAATTTGATTCAAGTGTTTTAGCAAGCTGCAAGGCACTCTCAGCATGCTTATCCATACGTATAAATAAGGTTTCAAGACTTTTCGAAAGCACCCATGCATTAAATGGACTTAATGACGGGCCGGTATTGCGTATAAACAAATACATTTCATGAATTAAATTCTTTCTTCCCACTACAACTCCGCCCAACACCCTCCCCTGCCCATCAATAAACTTTGTAGCTGAATGAAGAACAAGATCAGCACCAAATTTTATTGGCTGCTGTACAGCAGGTGTGGCAAAACAATTATCAACCACAAAAAGAATATTGTGCTTTTTGCAGATTGCTCCAACGTATTCAAGATCGATAATATCAAGCCCCGGGTTTGATGGTGTTTCAACATACAGCAACTTTGTATTGGGCTTAATCAAATCTTCGATTGTTTCGGGCTTATTCATATCGAAATATGAAGATTCAAAACCCCACTTAGGCAAGTATTTTGTGAGAATTGTATGAGTTGATCCAAATACAGCAGATGCCGAAACAATATGATCGCCTTTGCTGAGAAAAGTCATGAAGGTTGAAAATACCGCTGCCATACCGGTACCTGTTGCAATACCATCATCAGCTCCTTCAAGAGCAGCGACTTTCTGTATAAATTCATCTACAGTAGGATTTGAAAAACGGGAATAAATATTTACATCCAGACTGTCATCGGCAAAAGCCGCAGCCATATCTTCAGCAGAATCATACACAAAACTGCTTGTTAAAAACAAGGGAGTACTATGTTCTTTCTCATTCGTTCTTTGTTGTAAACGTATTGCATCAGTTTGCGGATGTCTCTTAGCCATAAAACAGGTTGATATTGTTCTGAAGTGCAAAAATACACGCTAAATAACTTCTTCAGGTAAGTTTTAATTCTTACTTAAAAAAACAAAAATAACCTGCACATCAAAGTAATTTGCTTTTGTAAACAATGATCTTATTTCAGTAATCCGTCAATGGTAATTGCTACATAATATAAGCCTCCTATTGTTGGCCCTCCTGCATATTCTAAATGCCGAAAATTTAAAAGATTTGCTGCACCTGCTTTTATACTGGAGTGCAACTTTGGAATCCGGTAAGTTACTTGTGCATCTAATGTACTGAATGCGGCAATATTTCCGGTAACCAAAGGACTTTCCCACAAAAAAGAATCCTGCCATCTCCACGTAATATTAAAGCCGGTATTCTTAACAATTTCCCGGTTGCCAAATGAAAGATTTGTTGACCATGTTGGCGTATTAAACCCAGTTACAAAAATGTCGTTTGATGTATTTACTTTCATGGCATTATAATTAATATTAGCAGACAGGGTGTATTTTTTGTACAAGTTGTATGTAATTCCTAACGCTGCGCCATAGTTATGATATTTGTTTTTTGCATTCGTATAAACCCGGTAACGATCCTGTCCTTTACTCGCTGCTGTTGTTGAAGTTGCTGTTGTTGCATCTCTGTTTCTGTCGAGCATGGCTAATACTGCCGCATCAGTGCCAACTGTTTCACCTTTAGGTACATATACCTGTACCTGCCCTAAAAACCCATCATATATATTACTGTAAGCATCAAAATCAATTAACAGTTTATTGTTCAGCAAAACTGTCTTATACCCTATTTCAAAAGAGTTAATACGCTCTGGTCTTGCATTTGGCAAATTAGCAACTACTAATAAATTTTTGTTAGCAAGAGCAACTGCATCTGTATTTCCCTGTGCAGCAACAACTGCGTTAAAATTAATAACAGAAGCCTGTGTATAGCTATTGTCAAGATAACCCAGCCCTTCGTTAATATAGGGAAGACTACCTACACGTTTTACACGTCCGTTGTTAACAAAAGACAATGCTTCAAACAAAGCAGGGAAACGATAACCCTGCTGATATGTTACCCTGAAATTATGCAGCTTCCTTAAAGTATAAACAGCAGCAACCCGAGGTGTGAATTTAGGGGTAAATTCAGGATTATAGTCAAAACGCAATGATGCAAATAACTTCAGCTTTTCTTCAAAAAATGTTTTTGTAACCTGTGTAAAAGCTCCATATTTTTTATAATAAACATTGTTTCCAAAACTTCCATCTTTTAACTGCACATTACGTTCTGCAATTGGTCTTGTAAAATCAACAAAATTGTTTCCATCTGGTATTACTTCATAGATGCGAGCATCTCCACCAATAAGCCAGTTAATAAACTTTACTTTGCTTGTTAAATCCCATTGTGCTTCGGTATGATATAAACGGCTTTTCTGAATTAATGCAGCGCCACCTGTAACAGGCGCATCAGGTATTGCTGATGATTTAATGTCCCAGTTATTTATTTTAATAATTGAATCTTTTACAATATTAAAGCGTATAGTTCCGGGTTCAGCTCTTCCAGCATCAGCCTGCTGGCGGGCATAAGCATTTGCAGCAGCAAGATTATCGGCAGTAAGCGATCCCCCATGCGATACAGCATAAGAAAGTAATGCAGATTTATATTTTGCAGACCATGTACTATTGCTGCCACCTGTATATAAATCAAGATTATCGGCCAATGGTTTTACATTGTACGAGTTACCTGTATTTTCAAGTGAAACATAAGTACGAATGACAAAATTTGTACCCTTCAATTCAAAATGATGATTCTGCACAACCACATCTTCAAGGCGTATTTTGTTGCCACGTTGAAACACTCCATCCATTTGGCCAATGCGATAAGAATAATTGACGCTTAATTTTTCATTGAAGCGATAAATGAATGACGCATCAAATTTCAGGTTGCTGACCTGTGGACTAACTAAATCTTTTTCCCAATAACCGGTACGTGCGATACGTAACGACTGGTTTGTTTTACCATCAATCGTCAATCCACTTATCGAAACAACATTACTTCCGGCAAGTGCATCATCACCATACTTATTCCAGCCATCAAATGCCACATTCGCAGAGCCATTTAAAGAAGAGAAGCCGGGGTTCGCACTTTTCAAACCGTTTGGATTCTGATCAAGTCTTGTATCAGATCTCCAGTCTGTTCCTTTTAGAATTCCAATATTTATTTTAAATGCAAACCGATTATTAAATGCTTTTGCAAACCTCAATGAAGATTCGGAAAGCAAGGCCGGTGAATGATCTATTCCATCAACATGATTAACTCCTGTTTTTTGATAGAGACTAAGCCCCTGGCTTTGAAACGGATCTTTCGTGATAAGATTCGCCATTCCATTAATCGCATTCATTCCATATAAAGCCGAAGCTGCTCCGGGTGTTATTTCAACACTTTGAATATCTAGCTCTGTTGGGCCAATTGCATTTCCAAGCGGCACGCCTAATGTTGCGGCCTGCATATCCACTCCGTCCACCAATTGCATAAAACGGAAATTATTGGGAATATTAAATCCTCTTGTATTAGGCACTTTGAATGTTAAACTGGAAGTGGTCATTTGCACTCCTTTTACATTCGCAAGCGCATCATAAAAACCCGGAGCAGGCGATTCCTTTATTGAACGGATATCTAATTTTTCAATGGCAACAGGAGACTTTAAAATATTTTCAGGCAAACGGGATGCCGATATAACAATTTCATTACCCAAAACTGTTTGTGTTGACAACAGCACCTGAAGATTTGAGCCAAGCTCTTTTACTTCGATTTCCTGCTGTTTAAAACCAACTGACGAAAAAATTAAAATAAATGGCAGCCTGGTTCTTGTTTTTAAGATAAAATTTCCTTGCGCATCAGTAACAGTTCCGGCTAAAGTTCCTTTAACGATCACACTCACGTCAGATAGCGGCTGTTTTTTATCCTGCTCTATAACTTTTCCGCTTATTTGAATGAAAGAAAGCTCTTGTGAAAACAAACAGGGAATATTAATAAAAAAGAAAAACAACCGAATAAAAAACACCCCCGTGTTAGTTTTGATTTTTTCAATAAACATAGCTTTTGATTTTATTTCCTACTAATTTAATAGACTTTTATTTTAAATAAAAAGCCCGAAGGCTCACCATCTTTTTAACTTTTAAACACTTACCAAATGAGACACATTCAGTTTAACAAATGTACAGAAAAACTATTTATCTACAATTTTAATAGACTTTTAAACTCATAATCCTGTTGTTGTTGCAACGTTGTTTATCTAATAGATGCTAAAACAAAGATGATATGAACCGGACAAGAGTAATGAGGCTACAGCCAATAACTACAATTCCAACAAAGATGAACATCTTCTTAACTTTTACCCTTGTAGTAATTAATGCAGAAAAAGGGGCTGTAATTACACCACCTATTAATAACCCTGCAACTACATTCCATTGACTGAACCCGCCCGCAAATATGAAAGTAAATGCGCTGGCTAAAGTGAGAACAAACTTTGCAAAGCTGCTGCTGCCAATAACAAAGCGTGGTGTGCGCCCGGCCTTTACAAATGTTCCGGTAACCAATGGTCCCCAACCACCGCCGCCAAACGAATCAATAAAGCCACCGATAGTAGCCAACATAGGAATATTGACTTTCTGACGTTTTTTCTTTTCAGAACGTTTATAAAAAGCATTGAGCAAAATCCTGATTCCAAGATACATTGTATATAAAGCAAGAGCAGGCTTAATAATCTTTGGACTATGATGCCCTAACTGAATCAAAGCCAATGCACCCAATACAGCACCAATTGCACCGGGTATAGACAAAAGCTTAACCAGTTTTTTATTTACATTTTTATACTGGTAATGACTGATTGCTCCTGCTGCACTGGTAAAACTTTCCGCTGAGTGAATACTGGCGCTGATAGTTGCAGGCGGTAAATTCAAAATCAATAGCGTTGTTGTACAGATAACTCCATAACCCATTCCCATTGAACCTGCAACAATCTCCGCAAAAAAACCAAGCAGCAACATCCAGAAAAACAGGTGATGATCTTTTGTGACGAAATGTTTTATTGCATCGGCTTCCGACACCTGGAATAACGTAATATAAACTGTAATTGCAATTAAGATAACAGCAGCAAGAATAAAATACTTATACTTACTGATACGCTTCCTGATTTTCGTAATTAAACTATCAGCAAATGCCTGCCCAGGTTTTAATTGAACTTCCTTTTCTTCTGTTTTCATCATCAGATTTTTTTAATACTCTCAGATTTACTTCCTGGTGGTTAATTGTTTCGTTATCTCGTTCAGTTTCTGAACTTTTTCTGTAAAATCCCCTTTCAGAGAACTACGTATTTCATTCAGTTGCTCTATCACTTCATCCAGTTCATCGGGCAGCACATCATTTAAAACTTCTTTCAGGCGCTTGCTGATTGTCGGCGACATACCATTCGTTGAAATAGCAAGTTTTACATATCCTTTCTGTACAATACTCCCAAGATAAAAGTCACACAACTCAGGTGTATCTGCAACGTTGATTAATAAATTCCGCTTTCTTGCTTCTTCCCTGATTTCTTTATGCAGGTCTTTATCATCACTTGCAAGAATAACAATATCTTTCTGTTCAAGGTCACTGTATTCAAACTTACGTTCAATAATATTACAGGATGGATGTTTCTCAAGCAGATCCTTTACTTCCTGTTTCACAACTGTTGCAACAACAGTAATTGCTGCCACAGGTGAATTTGACAAAAGAGATTGCAGCTTTTCTAACCCAACATTACCTGCACCAACAAGCAATGTTTTTAAATCCTTCAACTTCAGAAAGACCGGGTAAAGCTGGTTTTTATATTCTGTTTTGTCGTCCATGAAAAGCAATTTGTTTTTGAACAGTAACAAGCAATATGTGCTGGTTTGATGATGCAGGCCATGCAAGCCACATATAACCACCCATCACCTGAACGGTATGATTGTACTTATAAATTCCATTCACAATTAACCTGTTCTGATCAAAGCTTAATTTACCCTTTACTATTTGCTGCATATATTCATCAGCCAGTTGCACACTCCATCGTCCATAAAGCTGTTGAGCAAAACCACTTTTCATCCGAAACCTGAACGCAGTGTATGCAGCTTTCCTGCTTGTTGCTTCAAAAAAACGTTGCTCAATTCTGAAACGGTTTTGCCAAAGCAATTTATTTGAAACCTTTACCTGCGGTGCAAATTCTTCCCAAAACCTGAACTCACTTCCAAACTCATTATTCGATTTTGAAAAAGAAGTACGTGTAAAGAAAAATGCAAATCCAGCCGTTGTATTAATGTTTTCATTTACAACATACTTTATCCCTGTTCTGTACAAATACTGCAATGCTGCTGAAGAACTTCCAAGAGTTCGATAGCCTCCTTCATTATGCCATTGCAGTTTTGATGAAATCTTAACCGGCATAAATCCGCTTAGCCACATTCCTGTTGGAGGCCGCTGGGCATCTGCAGTTACAGAAAAAAATAAAACCACAAGACAAACGAAAGGCTTTACGAATTTCGGTAACCATATTTTCACAGAACTTGATTCCATCAGATTTATTGGCAGCTTATTTAATAATCCACTTTCTGTTTGAGAAGTCACCAAACTTTTCTCCTTCATTTCTTTCAGCTACATAAACAGCAAAAAGCTCATCCAAGGTATGCAGTATTTGTTCTTCGTTGATGTTTTCTGCAAATTTTGTATTTAGTCGCTCTCCTTCCCTGTCGCCACCAATATGAAGATTATAATGACCATAGGCTGTACCTATCAACCCTATTTCTGCAGCCGAAGAACGTCCGCATCCATTAGGACAACCAGTCATGCGTAAAATAATTTCTTCTTCAGCAATAGAATACTTATTCAGCAATGGTTCAATTTTATCAATCAATGAAGGAAGATAGCGTTGAGCTTCTGCCAATGCCAACGGACATGTATTGAAAGCAACACAGGCCATTGCATTTTTTCTTAATGCACCTGCATTATCGGTATGCAAATCAATTGCAAATTTCTTCAGCAATTCTTCAATTGCCGGCTTATCTGCATCTGTTATATCAGCAAGAATTACATTTTGATTTCCTGTAAACCTGAAATTGCATTTTGCTGTTTGTGCAATTTCATACAAAGCTGTTTTCAATGCAACCTGCTTATCATCAAGCACTCTTCCATTTTCAACAAATACTGTGTAATACCATTTGCCTTCATGATTTTGTTTCCAGCCATAATGATCCTTCCTGCTTTCAAACTTATATGGTTTTATTGGCTGCAGTTTAAACCCGCAACGCCTTTCGAGTTCAGCTTTTAACCCTTCAACCGTCATGCGGTCGATTGTATATTTCAACCGTGCAAGTTTACGATCACTCCTGTTTCCATTATCACGCTGAATAGTCATGACTTCATATACAGCCTTCAGCACATTTTCTGTTTCAACAAAACCAAGAACAGTTGCTAAACGTGCATACGTTGCAGGATTGCCATGTGTTGAACTTAATCCACCGCCTGCGGCAATATTAAATCCAATGAGCTGATCATTTTCAATCACTGCAATCAAACCAACATCGTTTGTTAAAACATCCACATCGTTGTTTGGAGGAATAGCAATACCCACTTTAAATTTTCTTGGCAGGTAACGATCCTGGTAAAGCGGATCATCTTCTTTCTTGTCAGCTATCTGTTCCTCATCCAGCCATATTTCATAATAAGCTCTTGTTTTGGGCAAAGCCATTATACTGATCTTATCTGCAAATGCAAATACCTGTGCATGAATGGGCGATTCGCCGGGATGTGCACTGCATGTTACATTCCTGTTTACATCACCACAGGCAGCAATAGAATCAAGATGAAGTGTATTGAATGATTTGATTGTTGGTTTGATATGTGATTTCAAAATACCATGCAACTGAACAGTTTGCCTTGTGGTGATTTTGATTGTACCCGTTGAATGTTCACCGGCAATATGATGAAGACCGATCCACTGCTCGGGAGTAAGAAAACCGCCGGGCAATCTTAAACGGATCATGAATGAATACAACCATTCAAGTTTTTTGGCAGTACGTTCTTCTCTCCTGTCACGATCATCCTGTTGATACATACCATGAAACTTGATCAATGACTGATCATCTTCATACAATGCACCAGTAAGCTGGTTTTCGAGGCTTTCTTTTAAAGTTCCACGCAGACCCTTGCTTGCTAATTTTATTTTTTCAACAGCAGATAATTTATTTTGCTCACTCATTTTTGCTCAGTTGTTTTTAATAAACATCTTTTTCATACCTGCCTTCCTGTTTCAGTTGTTCCAGGTACTGTTTTGATTCTTCATCTGTTTTTTTCCCTTGCTCACTGAAAATCTGCAATAATGTTTCTTCCACTTCTTTACTCATCGGATCTTTTTCACCGCTAACATATACATAAGCTCCGTTACGAATCCAGTTGTATAACTCATCTGCTTTTTCATTCATCCGGTGATGCACATAAATTTTATTTTCCTGATCTTCAGAAAAAGCAAGATCAATTTTATTGAGTACACCTGTTTCAACATAATTCTGAATTTCCGTCTGGTAAAGAAAATCAGTTACAAATTTTTCTTCTCCAAAAAAGAACCAGTTTTTTCCTTCAGCACCAGTTGCATCTCTTTCAGCTAAAAATGAACGGAAAGGTGCAACTCCTGTTCCCAGACCAATCATAATTACATCTTTATCTTCAGCAGGAAGTTTAAATCCTTTTACTTTATTGATAAAGAAAATCACTTCTTCATTTTCATTCAGATCGCCAAGAAACTCACTGCATAAACCAAACCGTTCTTCATTGCCACTGGTAAAACAATTTAATGCAACAGTTAAATGAATTTCTGAATCGCCATGTGCAGCAGGTGAAGATGCTATGGAATATAATCGTGGTGCAATTGGAGTTAAGAGCTTCAGCACTTCTTCAAACTGCGTTGCATCTTTTACAGGATAAATCCGCAGCAAATCAACCAAATCCATTCTTGTATCAGGAATTTGCTGTTCAACAATTGCTGCATACTTTTTAACTGTTGAAGAAAGCAGGTAACAAATATTCAGGTTGTTTGTAAGCAGATCTTTTACTGTAGCAGTGGCTTTAGCAGTTTCAATTATTTTTCCAGCATCAACCTGAGTTAATTCAAGAATCTTTTCAACAACAGTTGCCCTGTTTTTTGGCACAACGCCAAATGTATCGCCCGGCTCATATTCAACTGCTTCATCAGTTGCAATTTCAACATGATAGGTTTGTCGTGAAGAACCTCGGTCGTTTAAATTGATATTGGAGATTACTCTCCCTTTATAATATTTTTTTCCTGCAGCTTTTTTTGCAACTGTTTCCTTCGCAACAACCGGAGCTGCTGCTGTGTTATTTTCAACAACAGCTAAAACTTTATCAAACCATTGCTGAGCATCCTCTTCATAATCCACATCACATTTCTGCAACGGAACAATTTGTTTTGCACCAAACTTTCTGAATTGCTGATCTACATCTTCACCGGTTTTGCAAAACATCGGGTAAGAAGAATCGCCTAATGCAAGCACACTGAATTTGAGGGCAGTTAGAGATAATTGGTTTTGATGAATATATTCATAAAACTTCTTTGCCGATACTGGCGGCTCACCTTCACCTTGCGTACTGATGACAACAAAAAAGAATTCTTCCTTTGCCAAGTCAGTCAAACGATACTGGCTGAGATCAGTAAGCTTTACAGTCAATCCTTTTTTCTTTGCAACTGAAGTTAACTGTGTAGCAAGTTTTTTTGAATTACCTGTTTCGGTACCAAATGCCAGTGTGATTTTTTTTGTTGATGTTTTATCAGAAACATGAATGGAACCATTGGTCTCTACATTAGCAACAATGCCTGATAAATAACCATTGATCCAGATGAGTTCTTCTTTTGAATAACTCTCAATGAATTCATGTAATTGTTTTAATCTTGTTTCACCTAACATACAGTTGATTGTTGTTGTACAGTAATTAATTCATTAAATACAGAACCGGTTTTTCCCGCTTCGTACCAATTAAATTTCTCATGCAGTTTTACCACATCTCCAATAATAACCAAGGATGGAGAGCTGAATTTCTTTTCTGCAAAATCGGCAGAACAATCGTTAAGTGTAGTTATATGAACTTTCTGAAAACCAGTTGTAGCCTGTTCAATCACAGCCAATGGTGTTGATGGGCGTTTGGAATGGCGTAATAATAATTCAGTTAAATAATGAAGATTTCCCGCAGCCATGTAAAACACCAATGTATCATTGGAGGAAGCCCACGCTTTCCATTTATCCCTGCTGTGAAAACTTGATGGGTTAAATGTTACAAACTGAACGCCTTTGGAAAATCCTCTTGCAGTTAATGGAATGCCTGTATATGCAGAAGCTCCGGATGCTGCAGATATTCCCGGAATAATTTCAAATGCAATACCTGCTTCAGATAAGCTGGCAAGTTCATCCAGTACATTGCTAAAGAAGGCAACATCGCCACCTTTTAAACGCAAAACAGTTTTACCATTTTCAGCATGTGCTACAAGCAGTTTATTGATATCGCTCTGCGATACTGAGCCTTCGTTATATCCTTTCTTGCCGGTCATTAAAACCAATGCATCTGGCTTAGCATACAGGTCAATGATTTCCGGATTTACCAAACGATCAACAATAATCACTTCAGCTTCAGCAAATCTTTGCTGAAGTTTCACAGTAATCAGTTCAGCATCGCCGGGGCCTGCGCCTGCTATGATTACTTTTCCTTTTGGCTGATTGGTCATTTTTGGTTTTTTAGTCTACTGTATAAGTAGGTAATTTGTTTAAAAAAATTATTTAATTAGTACGGCGGCGACTGTACTGTTGCTGGTTTCGTCGATTAATACTGCACTTCCGTTTACACTTAATTTATCGTAAGGATCATAAACAACAGGTGAAGCTGTCTTAATAGTTGCTTTTACCACTTCATTGAGTTTTACATTTCCTTCCAATGGTAAATGCTGAAGCGTATTCACATCAATTTTATATTCCACTTGTTTAACAACTGAACGAACAAGGCGGCTGTTGTGCTGCAGATAATATTTATTTCCAGGGATTAATGGCTTATCATCCATCCAGCAAAGCAAAACTTCCAGTTCATTACTTACTTGAGGAAGATTCTCTGATTTCACAATAGAATCGCCACGGCTGATATCAATATCATCGGCTAACTGAATGGTTACACTTTGCGGAGCAAACACTTCGTTTATGTCTTTACCTGCAATTTCCAATGAACTGATAGTTGTTTCAATTCCGGCAGGCAACACTGTTACTTTATCGCCTTTTTTATAAATACCACTCACCACCTTTCCTGCATAACCACGATAATCGTGTAGTTCTTCAGTTTGAGGTCGGATAACAAACTGTACCTGAAAACGTGAATCAGTCAGGTTAACATCGGAAGACACTTCCACTTCTTCAAGAAAATCCAGCAAAGGTTTTCCTTCATACCATGTTATATTTTCTGATTTGTCAACAATATTATCTCCGTTCAAAGCACTGATTGGAATATAAGTTACATTCTCAAGACCAAGTTGTTTTGCAACATCTGTATAATCAATCACAATGTTGTTAAAAACATCCTGTGAATATTCAACAAGATCCATTTTGTTAATAGCAACAACCACATGCTTAATCTTTAAAAGAGAAGCGATGATTGAGTGACGGCGTGTTTGTTCAATAACACCCAGACGTGCATCAACAAGAATAATAATCAGGTTAGCGTTGCTTGCACCGGTAATCATGTTTCTTGTATATTGAACATGACCGGGAGCATCGGCAATAATGAATTTTCTTTTTGGAGTGGAGAAATAACGGTAAGCCACATCAATGGTAATACCCTGTTCTCTTTCTGCACGCAAACCATCAGTTAACAATGCAAGATCAACTGAACCATCTTCCCTGTTCTTGGTTGAACGTTCAAGGGCTTCCAATTGATCAATCAAAATATTCTTACTGTCGTACAACAAACGACCAATCAGCGTACTTTTTCCATCATCAACACTTCCGGCAGTAATAAATCTTAATAAGTCCATATTCAGTTTTTGAGTCGGAAAGACGGAAAGTCCGCTAGTCCGATATAAGTTTAAAATAATTTAATTTGTCTTCCGGTCTTACTGACTTTCCGACTTCCAGTCTTTTAAAAATATCCGTTCTTCTTCCTGTCTTCCATTGCAGCTTCTGTTACTTTATCATCAATACGTGTTTCACCACGTTCGCTGATACGTGTAGAAATAATTTCATTAATTACTTCATCCAATGTTACAGCATTTGATTCAACAGCAGCAGTACAGGTCATATCACCTACTGTACGGTATCTCACTTTCTTCTTTACAATTATATCATCTGCGGCTGGCTGCACATATTCACTCATAGCAACCAACTGTCCTTCATGTTCAATCACATCTCTTTCATGAGCGAAATAAATGGAAGGAAGAGGAATTTGTTCTGAACGGATGTAATTCCAGATGTCAAGTTCTGTCCAGTTGCTGATCGGGAACACACGTACATTCTCCCCTTTTTGAATACGACCATTATATGTATTCCACAATTCAGGACGTTGCAGTTTTGGATTCCACTGTCCAAACTCATCACGTACCGAAAAGATTCTTTCTTTTGCCCTTGCTTTTTCTTCGTCCCTGCGTCCACCGCCAATGCATGCATCAAATTCAAACTCTTCGATAGTATCTAACAAGGTATAAGTCTGCAACCAGTTGCGGCTTGGGAACTTTCCCTTGGGTTCAGTAAGTTTTCGTTGTTTGATGGTATCTTCCACTTTACGCACAATCAACGTTGCTCCAACTTCTTTTGCAAGCCAGTCACGATATTCAAGAGCTTCAGGAAAGTTATGACCGGTATCAATATGCACTAAAGGAAAAGGAATTTTACCTGGTGCAAAAGCTTTTTTGGCTAACTGAACCAACGTAATTGAATCTTTACCGCCACTGAATAACAATGCCGGTTTTTCAAATTGTGCCGCCACTTCACGAAAGATGTGAATACTCTCATTCTCAAGCTGCTCTAAATAATTTAACTGATACTGACTCATATTTTATTTTCGTTTCATTAAAGTCCACTTGGCACGTAGACTTTGGCTGCAAAATAACACCAAATTCGCCAGATTTAGTGTAACAAAATGTGCATGAGCGAATTGACCTTAGTCAGCCTTTAAACTGACAATTATTTGCTCAATGCACATGTAAACCGCATTCTTTTTTGCTATTATCTTCCCACCACCAGCGACCGGCTCTGAAATCTTCCCCGGGTTTAATTGCTCTTGTGCAGGGCGAACATCCGATGCTCACAAATCCTTTATCGTGAAGTACATTGTAAGGCACATGGTTTTGCTGAATAAACGTTTTCAGCTCATCCCATGTCCAATGAAGAATTGGGTGATATTTAATAATCTGATTTGCCTCATCCCATTCAAACTGTGTCATTCCCTGGCGATTGGGACTTTGCTCTGCACGTAAACCAGTAATCCAGATTTGCTTTCCTTTTAATGCACGTTGCAATGGTTCAACTTTTCTGATATGACAACATTGCTTCCTGTTCTCAACCGATTCGTAAAATGAGTTAGGGCCTTTTGCAGAAACAAACTCCTGCAAAGCTTCTGCATTTGGATAGTAAGCTTTGATTAAAGGCTGGTTATATGTTTCAAGCGTTTGCCTCCATGTACTGTATGTTTCGGTAAACATGCGACCTGTATCAAGTGTAAACACTTCAACAGGAAGTTGCTGATCAAAAATCATATGGCTGATAGCCTGATCTTCAATCCCGAAACTTGTTGAGAACACAATACTTCCTGCAAATTTGTTGCTGATAAGATGAAGACCTACAGCAGGTAATTGATCCTGCAGCAGATCTTCCAGTTCTTTTACTACATTGAGTTGACTCATTATTAATTCAAATTCAAGCCGGCAAGTTCAAGGCTTTTCTTTTTGAGCTTTCTTATTTCAACATCTTCAATAATCGGCTCTGGTTTTAAAATAAGCGACGTGCCATTTTCTCTCCACCAGTTATTTTTCTTTAATTCCGACGCATGCAATACTCCAACTAGGTATTTACGATCATCTGCATGCCATTCTTCAATCCATTCAAACCGGTCTTTAGGTATGGTACTCCAGTCGTCAAAGCTAACATATACTTTTAAATAATAATCATCGGTCAATTCATTTGGCTGATGGTAGTACAGTTTCTTATACTCATATTTATAATCATAACGCAATGCAGAAATATCGCTTAATACGGCCGATGCAGTAGGAAAAGAACCAGCACCTTTGCCATAAAAAAACTGCTTATCAGCAAATGAACTTTCCACCACTGCACCATTGTATTCATTTTTTACAAAACTTAAATGATCGTCAAGTTTCACAAACTGTGGCAAAACAAATGCAGCCACCTTTCCATTCTGTAATTTTTTTGCCTGACCAACAAGACGGATTTCATAATTCTTCTCTCTTCCTACTGCGGCATCTGAACCCTGTATATTCTGAATTCCGTTAAATAACACTTCTGTTGGTTTGCTGATAACTCCATAAGCATGCAGGAGCAGCAAAACCCATTTGTTCACTGCATCCCATCCATCCACATCCAAAGTAGGATCGGCTTCTGCAAAACCTAATTGCTGAGCCTGTAACAATGCTTCTTTAAAATCAAGTTTATCTTCAAACATTTTGGTGAGAATGTAATTGGTACTGCCGTTTACAATTCCACGAATGCCATGTAACAGGTCATTATCATAATATTCCTCCAGGTTACGGATAACAGGAATGGAAGCGCAGGCAGATGCTTCATAAAGAAAAGAAATACCTGTGTCCTGCTGCAGCTTCAGCAATTCACGCAAATGTTCAGCAATCATTTTTTTGCTGGCGCTTACAACTTCTTTACCATTCTTTAATGCAGTTGAAACTATTTCAAAAGCAGGTTCGCTTTCATTAATCACTTCAACAATTACATTAATTTCAGGGTCGTTTAACAGGACATTCTTATCTGTAGTAAATAACTCATCGGGAGCATTTCTTTTTTTACCGGGGTTTTTAATACATACTTTTTTAATGCGTGCATTTAACGAGGGGGTCTGATTCAGCACTTTATACAAACCTTCACCCACAACGCCAAATCCAAACAAACCGATTACTAACTGTTTCTTCGTTGACATTACTTATTGATTAATTGATTTTGAAATTCTGTTTTCTCTTTTTGCTTTAAAAACTGGCCAATAGATTTTGAAATCTGTTCGTATTCCAGCAAAAAACCATCATGACCATAAAACGATTCTATTGATTTCAATTGAGCGCCGGCAATAGTATTAGCCAGAAACTGCTGTTCGCTTAAAGGGAACAACAGATCATTACTTATACCAATTACTAATGCCCTTGCTGTAATTTCCCGCAATGCAAGTTCAATAGAAGGGCGGTTACGGCCAACATTGTGTGCATCCATGGCTTTGCTTAAGAAATAATAACTGAACGCATTAAACCTTTTTACTAATTTATCGCCCTGGTAACGCTGGTACGATTCACTCCTGAAATCATCTGTTACATCATTGCTTTCTTCCAACTGACTGATGCCGTAAGCATCATAATGGCGGTAGGAAAGCAATGCAATACTTCTTGCTGTTTTCAATCCCTCAATGCCTGCATCATCTGACCGGTTTTTCCATGTATGATCTGCTTCAATAGCCAGCCTTTGCGAAGCATTAAATGCAATTCCCCAGGGCGAATGAAATGCATTGGTTGCAATAGGTACAATGTGCTTGAACAACTGCGGTTCTTCAATTGCCCATTCAAGTAATTGCTGACCACCCATGCTTCCTCCAATACCGAGATAAATTTTTTCAATGCCCAGGTGTTTTCTCAACGGATCATAAGCACGAATCATATCTCTTGTTGTAAACCAGGGAAACTCATGATAGTATGGTTCGTTGGTTAAAGGATTTTTATCCAGCGGACTAATACTGCCATAAGCACTACCGGGCATGTTTACACAAACAATAAAATATTCAGCCGGGTCAAACAATTTTCCTTTACCAACCAAACCGGGCCACCACTCTGCCGGATTACTGTTTGCTGTTAACGCATGAAAAATCCAGATCACATTATCTTTTGCTTCATTCAGTTTTCCCAATGTGTTATAAGCTAAATGATATTCATTCAGTAATGCACCCGACTCTAATCGGAATGGTTTGTTGTAATTAAAAATCTCTGTTGCCATTTTTTGTTACCGGCTTTAAAATCTTTGTTCGTCTATTGTTGTGTCACTCCCTTCGGCGTTCTGAATTTCATTGTGCTGAATAAAGGACAAAGCGTACAAGTGAGTGACACAACTCAGGTGATTGCGGCACCTGAGCTGGCCAACCATTTATTACACTAACTCTTTACTTGTTGCTTTTGCAAAAGCCTGTTCAAGATCAGCTTTAATATCTTCAATATGCTCAATACCCACACTGATACGAACAAGGTTTGGCGCAACACCTGCTGCCACCTGCTCTTCTTCACTCAATTGTTCATGTGTTGTACTTGCAGGATGAATAGCCAATGTTTTTGCATCGCCCACATTTGCAAGATGACTCACAAGTTTCAACGAGTTAATAAACGTTGCTGCAGCTTCCTTACCCCCTTTCACTGCAACCTGCAATACACCTCCAAAACCATTGGTTAAATATTTCTTCGCCAGTTCGTGATAAGCATTACTTTTTAAACCGGGATACAACACATATTCAACTGCAGGATGCTGTTCAAGCCACTCAGCCAATGCAAGAGCATTTTCAACATGACGTTCAACCCGCAACGACAATGTTTCCAGACCTTGCAACAGCAAGAACGAATTAAACGGACTTAATGCTGAACCAAAATCTCTCAACCCTTCTACTCTTGCACGAATGATGAATGCAATGTTGGGTAAACCAAGTGGATTACCTTCACCAAATATTTTCCAGAAGTTTAATCCATGATACCCTTCACTTGGTTCGGAAAATTGCGGAAACTTTCCGTTCCCCCAGTTGTAATTACCTCCATCAACAATTACTCCGCCGATGGAAGTTCCATGTCCGCCAATCCACTTTGTTGCGCTTTCAACAACAATGTTTGCACCATGTTCCAGCGGACGGAATAAATAACCGCCTGCGCCAAATGTGTTATCAACAACCAATGGCAGATCATATTCTTTTGCCAGGTCGGCAAACTTTTTGAAATCAGGAATATTTAAACGGGGGTTACCAATTGTTTCAAGGTAAATTGCCTTGGTGTTTTTATCAATGTGTTTTACAAAACTTTCCACATCATCACCATCAGCAAAGCGTGCTTCAATTCCAAGGCGTTTGAAAGCAACTTTAAACTGGTTGTAAGTTCCTCCATACAAATAGGAAGTTGTGATAAAATTATCGCCCGCCTGTAAAATATTATTGAGTGCAAGAAACTGCGCTGCCTGACCGCTGCCTGTTGCCAATGCAGCCACGCCTCCTTCCAATGCTGCAATGCGTTGTTCAAACACGTCATTGGTGGGGTTCATAATACGGGTATAGATATTACCGAATTCTTTTAATCCAAAAAGATTTGCGGCATGTTCACTGTTATCAAAAGCATAAGATGATGTTTGATAAATAGGCACTGCCCTTGATTTTGTTGTTGGATCAATTTGCTGACCAGCATGCAATTGCAATGTTTCAAAACGAAGACTGTTACTCATTGTATAAATAATTTAAATAGTAATAAAAAATTGATAGAAAAAATTCGATTGTGACCTTCCCGTTAAGGGATCGGAAGAAAAATGCTATGCCTTACGGCATACAGCATATACAACAACAGCATTGCATGGATGCAGTAATAGAAATATTGTTATAATTGTTGCTGTTCATGTTTGTAAAATACCCAACAAAAATAGTGGACTTTGCCGATGATTGCAACACAGCATTTGTAAAAGTTTTGTCAATGCTTTCAGTAACGATTGTTTGTTTCATCTCTTTTGCTTTTTAATTGATGATAAACTGCTAAACATGTTCTTCACTTCTTATCAAAAGAGACGTACCGGAAAACTCTTTGTTCTATGGTTTATAAAACAAAAAAGCTCATCCGATAATATCAGATGAGCTTTTGTTTATAACGATTTAATCAGTAACAAAATTTATCTGACTTATCTTTCCCCAATCGGGGCTGGAATTGGCACCTTTTTCACTCAATGAGTGAAGAGGTTGTCAAGGCTTCATCGGGCCATTACCCTCTGCCTTTCTTGATAAGAGATTGAAAGAACTGTTGCAAATGTAAGTATAAATGATACAGTGAACCAAATTTCTTTAACTAACAACTGTTACATTATAAGCTCTGCTTCATGAATCAGAATCATGGCAGCAAGCACAGAAGGAATAATCGTATGCAGTTGCATAGCCTTTTCTGCCTCGGTATTATAATGATATGGAACTGTTGCTGTTAATTTTCTTACCGGCAAGGCTTCACCTTTGAACTGTACCTGAATGCCATTCTCTTCTTTTAAAACAAACCGGAATTGCTCATGCTCAGATGTTATGGCCATGCCTGTATTCATCTCATCGTTATCGTAATGAATACGTCCAAAATCAAAGCCATATTCATTTCTTATTTGCTGAGAAAGATGGCTGAACTTATTTTGACCTATAAAAATATTTCTTCTTATAGAATTATTTTCCAGCCTGAAACTGTCTGTTGCCTGGTTTAATTTAAGAGTAAACTGATGTTCTGTTTCACCATCATGTAACGTCATTGGTACTGCATTGTAAACGGAGAGTGCCATATCTGTAAGTTTATATTATAAGGCAGGTTGTAAAGCGTCATCAAGGTAGAGATAACATTTAACACCAACTGTTCATTTCCTGTTCAAGTTATCCACATAACAAAAATTTAATATTGCAACTTTATTATCACACACTGAAATGAATGTTTAGAGCAGTTTGCTTAAATACTGTCATTTTGTTTAAGAAACACAGAAACAGAATCAACAAATTTTCAGGTAAATTCGTTGTTCGTTCCGGCGAAACCGGTAAACATAATTATGAGCGAATCACTTAAAGATCAGATAGAAGTTTCAGGTGCAAGGGTACATAACCTTAAGAACATTGATGTACAAATTCCAAAAAACAAGTTGGTTGTAATTACAGGTATCAGTGGCAGCGGCAAATCATCACTTGCATTTGACACCATTTACGCCGAAGGTCAGCGACGTTACATGGAAACATTTGGTGCTTACGCCCGCCAGTTTGTTGGCGATATGGAGCGACCTGATGTTGATAAAATAACCGGGCTTTCCCCCGTAATTTCAATTGAACAGAAAACAACTAATAAAAATCCACGTTCAACAGTTGGAACTGTTACAGAAGTGTATGACTTTCTGCGTTTGCTTTTTGCACGGATTGGCGAAGCCTACTCGTACAACACAGGTAAAAAAATGGTTAAGTGGAGTGAAGAAGAAATTGTTGAAAATATCTTTACTCGTTTTGATGGCCAAAAAATTTCTTTGCTGGCTCCGGTTGTTCGTGGCCGTAAAGGTCATTACAGGGAGCTTTTTGAAGACATCCGAAAAAAAGGTTTTGTAAAAGTGCGCATTGACGGCGAGATAAAAGACCTGGTTCCAAAAATGCAGGTTGACCGTTATAAAATTCATGATATTGAAGTTGTTGTTGACCGTTTGAAAGTGAGTGACGATTTTCGAGTACGCATCAGCCAAAGTGTACAGCAAACGTTAAAGATGGGTAAAGACCTGATGTTTGTTGACACAGAAAAAAACGGCGTGATTTCTTATTCCAAACACCTGATGTGTGAAGACACAGGTATCAGTTATGAAGAACCTTCGCCCAATGCATTTTCGTTTAACTCACCTTATGGTGCCTGTCCTGTTTGTAAAGGCTTAGGCAATGTTTATACCATTGATATGAGTGCAGTATTGCCCGACACAAACAAAACTGTAAAAGAAGGAGGCATAGCTCCTTTAGGCGAAGAACGGGATGCAAGTGTGTTTCAGCAGGTAGTTGCTTTTGCTAAAAAGAATAAAATTAAACTGGATATACCTGTAAAAGATTTATCCAAGGCGCAGATTGATCTGCTGTTGTTTGGCGATAAAAATATTAACCCTTCGCTGGAGATTGATGCAAATGACGAAACAGTTCCGCAGGAATATACCGGCAGTTATGAAGGAATTATTCCCATGCTGAAAAGGTGGTTTCTTTCGCCACACAGTACAGAGTTTCTTCGTGAATGGGTTACTCAATTTACATCGCTTCAAACCTGCAGCACTTGTGGCGGAGCAAGGTTAAGAAAAGAAAGCCTCTGGTTTAAAATTGAAAACAGAAACATTTCTGAACTCAGTGAATTAAATCTCGACAATCTTGCTGCGTGGTTTGATGGTTTGGAATTACGCATCAGCAACAAACAGGCAACCATTGCAAAAGATGTGTTGAAAGAAATCAGGGAACGTTTACAATTTCTGTTGAATGTTGGATTAACCTATCTCACATTAAACCGCCCCAGCCGCACATTAAGCGGCGGCGAAAGTCAGCGAATACGTCTTGCAACACAAATAGGTTCACAACTGCAGGGCATTACTTATATTCTTGATGAACCAAGTATTGGCTTGCATCAACGGGATAACCATCGTTTAATTGATGCGTTGAAAAACCTGCGTGATGTTGGTAACAGTGTATTGGTTGTTGAACACGATAAAGACATTATGCTTTCCGCCGATCATTTGATTGATGTAGGACCACAGGCCGGTAAACATGGTGGAACAATTGTATCAGCAGGTACACCTGGCGAAGTGTTGAAATCATCCAGCGATACTGCAAAATATCTCAATGGAGTAAAAACGATTCCTGTTCCTAAAGAAAGAAGAAAAGGCAATGGAAAATTTATTGAACTGAAAGGTGCAACAGGCAATAACCTGCAGAATGTAAACATTAAACTTCCGCTTGGAAAGCTCATTGTTGTTACAGGTGTAAGCGGTAGTGGCAAAAGCACATTAATCAATGAAACACTCTATCCTATTCTCAGCAAACATTGTTACGATTCAAAAGCCAACCCAATGCCTTATAAAAGCATTAAAGGATTGGAGCATATTGATAAAGTAATTGAAATTGATCAGTCACCTATTGGCCGCACACCCAGAAGTAATCCTGCAACATACTGTGGTTTCTTTACAGAAATCAGAACATTGTTTGCATCCATACCGGAAGCAAAAATCCGGGGTTACAATGCAGGCCGTTTTTCATTTAATGTAAAAACAGGGCGTTGTGATGTGTGTGAAGGCGGAGGCATGCGTGTAATTGAAATGAACTTTTTACCCGATGTGTATGTGCATTGTGAAAAATGTAATGGGAAACGTTACAACCGTGAAACACTGGAGATACGATACAAAGGGAAATCCATTGCTGACATACTTGACATGACCGTTGAAGAAGCTGTTGAATTCTTTCAACCTGTTCCTTATTTGTACAGGAAAATAAAAGTACTGGAAGATGTTGGTCTGGGTTATATCACACTTGGGCAAAGCGCTGTTACTCTCAGTGGTGGTGAAGCACAACGTGTAAAGCTTTCAACCGAGCTTGCTAAAAAAGATACGGGCAAAACATTCTACATTTTAGATGAGCCTACAACGGGTTTGCACTTCCAGGACATTCAGCATTTACTTGATGTATTGAATAAATTAACAGATCGTGGCAATACGGTTCTTGTTATTGAACACAATATGGATGTAATAAAAGTAGCAGACCACATTATTGATCTCGGGCCAGAAGGTGGTGATGGTGGCGGGCAGATTTTATTTGAAGGAACTCCGGAAGAATTACTTAGCTGCAAAGCAAGTCATACTGCAACATTTCTAAAAGCTGAATTATAATCGTTACAAAAAAAATGTGCCCCCTTGTACAAGGGGGCAACAGGATAGAGTACGGACCAAGAGAAACAAAGCAAAGCATGGTCGAACAAATATCGTCGCTGGTTCCCGGTTCAGATTTTCAAAGGATTGGAAAATTGATGAAAAAGGAGGTACGGACATACATTCATTGCATACTCTGCTCAGAAAGTTTACATATATAATTTTTTCTTGTAAATAAATAAAATTGTATAAAGCATAATAAGACCAATACGCAACAACCAGATTGTTAATTCAGGATTTGCAGATAAGGTTTTGATTTTTGTTTTCGGAGTCTGGATTTTCATATAAACGGATTTTTGATAAGGATTTAAAAATATTGAGGACATCGCATTGAGTTCTTGTTTTTAAACCAGTCAGCATAAACATCACCAATTTTCCACGTAAGCCGGAATGTGCTGGCGAAATAAGAATCGTTCCTTTCAGGATTACCTCTTTTCTTTCCTACACGGTATGGCGTATAACCCGGTATTCCCGGATAATATGAACTGGGATTAGCCATGTACTTTGCAATTTCTGCCTGAGTGGGAGTAAGATATTTATCGAATAAAGCAGGATCGATATATTTGTTACTTACATCATCAATATAATCAGTACCGGTTTTACGATGAATAAGTTCAATACCGAATGTAATGCGTTCTGTAATATCATATTTCAAACCAACACCCATTGGTATGCAATAAGAATACAATTTATATTCAGGAATATTTGTTTCAGCAAATCCCTGTCCTTCGAGATGCAAAGGATGAAGATCAACCCACGATTCTTTACCAGTAGGATCTTTATACAAACCCTGAGGGTTAAATTTAAAAGCTCCGATCCCTGCAATTAAATAAGGCCGCAAACGTGGAACACCGTTTCCATTTCGCAAGCCTAACATTACAGTGGGGTAAATTTCTATTCCGGCATAAGCTTCGTATAAATGTGAGCGGAAAGTAAGATTTCTGTATTTACGGGCTCCCTCATACGTATCAGACGGTTGATTTTGCTTAACCAGTCTGTCGTCACCTTCCATCTGCCCGATATTGAGTGCAGCCCTGAAACCAATCCATTCTGATGGATAATAAGAGGCAGAAAGTCCCGCAATCATATTTGTAACCGGCAGGTTATTATCTTTCGGGCCATAAGTGCCTTTCCCCCTGTTACCACCAAGATCGCCCAGGAAACTCATAGGACCAGCATTAAATCCAAATTCAAAACGTGAATTAGCAGTTGACAGACCAATCTGTGCATTCAGTTGCTGAACAATAAATAACGTGAATAAAAAAATGTGCAGAATGAATAATGTCGTAGAACGAATTTTCATGGTATCGGACATTTGGTTTTTCGTGTACTGGATATTGGAATACAAGTTTAGAAAACAATTCTTGTTCTGCAAAATATTTTCCTGAAAAATATGGTATAAACTGCTGGAAAACATTGGTTTTAAGTGCTTTTACTTGTACTGTTTAGTAAAACTACCTTATGCTTTTAGTATAAACCATTTCAATATGTTCAATTCCATCTTCGAGATAAATATCGCTTGTTTGTTTAAAGCCAAAAGAACTGTAAAAGTTTTTCAGGTAGTACTGTGCTCCGATTTTTATATCTGTTTGTCCAAAAAGATTTTTAGAAAACTCCATTGCTTTTTCCATTAACAATCTGCCGGCACCGGTTCTTCTTGCAGCAGGACTTGTAAGTACTCTGCCAATGGAAACACTATTGTAAGATACTCCGCCCGGAAGAATTCTGCAATAGGCAATTAATTTTCCTTCTTCATTCATCCCCATCAGGTGCCAGCTCTTCTGATCTTTATAATCAGCATCCTGGAAAACACAATTCTGTTCCACAACAAATACCTCGTTTCGCAACCAGATGATTTCATATAATTCAAATGGAGTCAGTTCATCAAACCTTTTCAATTGCCAGTGTATCTGTAAATTCATCAGTAATGATATTTTTCTTTCCAGAGTTGTTTTAAGAATTTACGTAGTTCTTCTTCCCTTGCATTTTTTCCGGGTTCGTAAAATGTAGTGCCGCTTATCTTTTCAGGCAGGTATTCCTGTAAAGAAAAATTATTTTCATAATCATGCGAATACTGATACCCTTTTCCGTAATCAAGATTCTTCATGAGTTTGGTTGGAGCATTGCGTATATGCAACGGCACAGGTAAATCGCCGAATTGTTTTACAGCAGCTTCAGCCATTCCAATTGCCATCACTGCTGCATTGCTTTTAGGAGATGAAGCCAGATAGGTTGCACATTGCGATAAAATAATCTTTGATTCAGGGTAACCGATTTTATTAACGGCTTCAAATGTTGCATTGGCCAATAATAGCGCATTTGGATTTGCATTACCAACATCTTCACTTGCAAGTATCACTAACCTTCGTGCGATGAATTTCACATCTTCACCCCCTTCAATCATCCGTGCAAGCCAGTAAACAGCAGCATTGGGATCGCTGCCCCGGATAGATTTTATAAATGCTGAAATAATATCGTAATGCTGTTCCCCTCCTTTATCATACAAAGCCATTTTTTGCTGAATGGTTTGCAGTACCAGTTTATCAGTAATGACTAATTTCTTTTCAGTTGAAAGATCGGTAACAATTTCAAGCAGGTTTAATAGTTTTCTTGCATCACCTCCGCTTAGCCTCATCAATGCTTCAGTTTCTTTCAGTTCAATTTTTTTTGCTTTGAGGATTTCATCTTCTGCCAATGCCTTATTCAACAGTTGTAATAAATCTTCTTCTTCCAGTGCTTTTAGTACAAATACCTGGCAGCGACTCAGCAAGGCACTGTTTACTTCAAATGACGGATTTTCGGTTGTGGCACCAATAAGTGTAATCACTCCTTTTTCCACTGCACCTAGCAAAGCATCCTGCTGACCTTTATTGAAGCGATGAATTTCATCAATAAACAAAATGGCTTTGGATGTTTTCTTTGCAGTGTCAATGACTTCTCTCACTTCTTTTACACCGCTGCTGATAGCACTAAGCTGAAAATAAGTTGCATTAACTGTGTGAGCAATTATATTGGCAATGGTTGTTTTACCAACACCGGGAGGCCCCCACAAAATCATACTGGGAATATTTCCACTTGTGATTGCCTTTTGCAAAATACTTCCCTGCCCGGTTAAATGCTGCTGACCAACCAGGTCATTTAATATTGAAGGTCTTAATCGTTCTGCTAACGGAGCCTGCTGCATAGCAGCAAGTTACAAATTTGAATGACTTTGAAATACAGGTTTCAATAAACCTTGTCAATTTGTAAAAAAACCGGCATAAGTTACCGCATTGCAGTCAAATGTGTTATTATTTATCAAAAATTATCTCCCTCAGGTTCTTTTTCAAACAAGTGACTGTATTGCTTTAACAACCGAAAGGTGGAAGAGATATGTGAACCAAGAATTACGGCATAGATCAATAAAAACCATACAACCGCTTTTACAATTTTCGTCATCATGTCGGCCGATAACGGCGATGCAGTTTTCTGCATTTCTGTTACCTGCTTCAATGCATCATTCACCAAACCAGGATTTGTAATCACCGATATTGACTGAAAAATATTCATAAACACAAAAAAAATTGCCACATACGCATTTACCTTAATCCAGTCTTTCAGCTTTGGTTTCAGGTAGCGCTGCCCGTCAATTCCGTTTACGAGGAACAGGAAGCTGGTAAAACTATAAATCACCACCGAAGCAATGATGAAAACTGAAATTAAAAAAACAGGGTTACTCAATGCAAACAGCAGAACAATCAGAGCAAAAAAGCCGAGAAATACCCCGATTACAAGCAGTATATATGAAAAAATGCGGTAAAATGTAAGACTATTCATTTTATTTCAAATCCAGTTTTATCTGCAATTCATCAAATTGTTTTGGATTGATTTCACTTGGTGCATCGAGCATTACATCACGTCCTGAATTATTTTTCGGGAACGCAATAAAATCACGGATGCTTTCGCTGCCACCAAGAATAGAACATAAACGGTCGAAACCAAACGCTATACCTCCATGTGGTGGTGCGCCATATTCAAATGCTCCCAGCAAAAATCCAAACTTATGTTGCTGTTCTTCTTTATCCATTCCTAATGCTGCAAACATTTTTTCCTGCAGTTCACGCTGGAAAATACGGATAGAGCCACCGCCAATTTCATTTCCGTTCAGCACCATATCATACGCATTGGCCTTGATGTTTGCATACGGATGTTCCAGATATTTATCAAGATCATCAACCTTGGGATTATTACTGATCATGGTTTCAATATGATCGGGCTTGGGACTTGTAAACGGATGATGCCTTGCCACCCAACGGCCGGCTCCGCCTCCATCCTGGTCTTCCAATGCAAATTCAAACAAAGGAAAATCAAGCACCCACAATAACTTAAACTCATCTTCTTTACGTAAGCCCAAACGTTTCCCCATTTCCAAACGCAGTTCACTGATAGCTTTACGTGTACGCTCTTCTGCTCCGGCAAGAATCAAAACCAAATCACCTGCTTTTGCATTGGTCGCTTCAGCAATTGCTTTTAATTTTTCTTCGCTGTAAAATTTATCTACACTGCTTTTGTAAGTACCATCTGCATTGCACTTGATGAACACGAGCCCTTTCATTCCAATCTGCGGACGTTTCACCCATTCTGTGAGTTCATCGGTTTGCTTACGAGTATATTCACTGCAACCAGGCACAGCAATGGTCACTACTGTTTCTGCTTCATCAAACACTTTAAAATCTGCGCCATCAATTAATGAAGACAGGCTTTGTTTTGTAGTAAATGTATGTGCAGGGAACTTGATGTTGCAAACCTTCATCCCAAAACGGATATCAGGTTTATCGTTGCCGTATTGCCACATGGCTTCTTCCCAGCTCATGCGTTCAACCTTCTCTGTATAATCAATGTTCTTTACTTCCTTAAAAATTGATTTAATCAATCCTTCAAACATGTTCAGGATATCTTCCTGTTCAACAAAAGCCATTTCACAGTCAATCTGTGTAAACTCCGGTTGACGGTCGGCACGAAGATCTTCATCACGGAAACATTTTACAATCTGGTAGTAACGGTCGTAACCACTTACCATCAGCAACTGTTTGAATGTTTGCGGACTTTGAGGCAATGCGTAAAACTGTCCGGGGTTCATTCGGCTTGGAACCACAAAATCTCTTGCACCTTCAGGAGTTGATTTAATCAGGAAAGGTGTTTCAATATCCATGAAACCGTTATTGTGCAGGTAATTTCTTGCAGCACGGTTTACAGCATAACGCAGTTCAATGTTTCTTTTCACTGCATTGCGACGCAGATCAAGAAAACGGTATTTCATGCGGAGGTCATCGCCACCATCGGTATCGTCCTGGATGGTGAACGGAGGTACTGCTGATTTGTTCAGCACCTTGAATGAATCAACCAATATTTCAATATCACCTGTAGCAATATTTGGATTTTTGTTACTACGCCCATTTACCTTGCCCGTTGCCTGCATTACAAATTCACGACCCAGCGGATTTGCATCCAATTCTTTATTCAGTTCCTCACCAAAGAGAAGCTGGGTAATTCCATAACGGTCACGCAGATCCACAAACGTAATGCTTCCAAACTTTCTTACAGTTTGCACCCATCCGGCCAATGTTACTGTTGTGCCGGTATGATTACTTCTTAATTCGCCGCAGGTGTGAGTACGATACATGATCTTGTTTATAGTTTAAGTTTATCGTTTATCGTTGAATGCACAGCACTCAACTTTATACTTTCAGGTCGAAACCATTCATTTGGAGCGCAAAGATAAGTTAAAGCAGATTTTAAACGAATTGGAAAAACAGAAACGCTGATGACGCAGATCTGAACTGATGAGAACTGATTTGGTATTGATTAGCGAATATCCCCTTATAATTCCTTTTAGCAAGAACATAAAGTTCCTATAATGTCCCTGTAATGTACCTGAAAGGTTTCTGTAAAGTGTGATGTACGGACAAAGATGTGCTATTTTCCACTGCGGGTTTATTGGGATATTTTGCCCTGATAAAAATAAAAAATATGCGGGCCGAACATTCATGCGCCTGAAAATAAAAAACAAACACCCGGCCTGCAAAAAATACATAACAAGCCGGGTACTTTTAAAAATTGCTGCGTATGAAATTCATGTCAGTATGTAATACTGACAACATTGTTTACAGGGGTATCTGAGTTTTTCTGGTATTGAAAATATATTTTTGTAACATACCCGCCAGAATCAAATTCATAAGTAAAATTATAGGTATAGGTATTCCCCGCCCTCACGGTGACCACTTTTTTCATCAGGTTACGGTTGCTTTTACCTACGTAATTGTGCATTAAAGGGAACTCATACAGGTATTCAAGATAAGGAATGTTGAATTTGTTTTCCTTATCGGTGTAATAATCATACTGGGAAGATTCGTAAAGCACTCCATTCTTTAAACGTGTTGTTTTTGTATAATTACCATCAGTATATTCGTACAGGTGCAAATCTCCGTCGTCAAAACTTTTCAATGTACCATCGGCGTTTTGTTCAAAACTGATGACCCATGCAGAACCAAGTTCCCCGGCTCCGTTATAATTCTGATATAAAACAGATTTAAGCAGATTACCCAAGCAAATTACATTTTTAAGTTCCTGCGAAAGCTGGTTAGCTGAATTATACATTTTATAAGTCAGACTGTTATTGCTGTAATCATACTCAAATCGCTGTCCACTTGAGTTTGTGAATGTAAGCAACTGACCCGATGTATTGTATGTAAATCCATATGCAAAATTACCATTCGACTCAATTTTTGAAACACGTTTTTCATTACCGGCAGCCGGGCTATCGGATACTGAATCTTTTTTTTTGCAACTGCTGAATACTGCCGCAGTAAAAACAGTTAAAATGATTATTTTTTTCATGACGTTTTATTTATAGCGCAAAAATGTATATGAAAAAAAACAGTTGAAAGTTTATTCCGATGGATGCTGCCGATTTTTAAATAAACCGTATAAAAAACAAAACAAAAAGCCACTCTAAAACTGAAGTGGCTTTAACGATAAGGCAATGGTTACAGTTGTTTTTCATGTAGCAAATGCGTTTCATTTGCAATAGCGTACTATAATTGCGGCGAATATTGTATAATATTTTTACCTGGCCGTTACTATATCTTCATTACCATCATAACACTGTTTCTTCTTTTTGTGTCCGCTGTAATTCATCGTCCGGTATTTTATATCGCTCTGGATACAGCCGCAAACCAGCCAATGGACACAGCTATTATTTATCCTGCAGGACTATTGACATGAGCAAGGTTGACTTTATGACAGTGATCGTGGACTTGTTTAGATATTTCTCAGCAAAAATGTAAATACACCTGATACAAGAGAAACTTATTTCTGCGAAACGTATAAATAAAACAATGAAGTGAAATAAGGTGCTTTTATAAACAGAGTCAATGCAATATCTCTACATGTAAAACCGGTTCATTTGGAATAAAGCACGCCTGGTTATATAAGCAGCACTGTACAGCGGTATATTTTTTAAAACCAGTTTTTGTGGTTGCAGTTTTGGCTTATCAAATCAAAAACAATCATTCAAACAGTAATTATTATGAAAAAGTTTTTTCTTTCCATCGTTACATGTTTTGTTGCATTTGTGCTGTATGCGCAAGTGCCAAAAGCCATCAATTACCAGGCAGTGGCTCGCAACAGCAGCGGGCAGGCATTGGCCAACCAAACTATGAAAGTACGAATCAGTTTATCTGAGGCAAGTACTACCGGTGCCACCACCTATTATTCTGAAACAAGAACGGTTACCACCAATGCGTTGGGTCTGTTTAATATACAAATAGGCAGTGCAGGTGCTACAAATATTGTTGGTGCATTTAATAATACAAACTGGCTGAACAGCTCCATAGCACACAACATGAATGTGGAACTGGACATTAACAACAATAATAATTTTGTAAGCATGGGAAGCCAGGCTCTGGTATCTGTACCCTACGCACTGGCGGCCGAAAAAGCCTATATTGCCAACAGCGCCAACAGTCTTCAGTTTAATGCAGTTAGCAGTAATACGCCGCAGAATGGTGACCTGCTGAGATGGGATGGAACAGAATGGACACCCACAGCAGTTAGTACCGGCCCATCTATTCAAACTTATAATTTCTTTGGCTCAATAGCTTCCTTTGCTGCCGGAGATGTCAATACTGCATGGTCTTTTATCAGCAACCCACAAACCGTTACAGTAACAGCAGGCCAAAACCTCAGCGGCAGTTTTAATGCTGCTCTTGGCTCCACTACCGGAGGCACAGGGTATGTATCGCTGTGTATCTGCGTGCAAAAAGATGGTATCGGAGCAATAACACCAATTTACGCCAACGCATATACTGAGTTTAGTGTGGGGCTCAGAACTTCTGCATCCTGTTCAGGCACCATAAAAATTGGAACTGTAGCACAAACAGGCGTGCTTGTAGCAGGCACATATAAAATAGGGCTTGGAATACGTAATGCCAGTACCGCACAACTTAACAATAATGATTTCCATAATGGTTACATCATGATTTATTAATCCATCAAACAAAGCAGTTATGCGATATTTACTTTTAATAAGCTGCATATTCCTGTTTGATGTTGCAATGGCACAGCAACTGAACCCGCAGGGCATTAACTGCAGCGGGGGCAGTAAAACAGCAGACGGGATCATCCTGGAAGATGCTACAGGAGGCCTGTTGGTGAACAGTTTTAATACAAGTACCTTTTTATATACACAGGATATTCTGCAGCCTGATGGCGGAACCACAACATCAGTTCCGGTTATAGTTGATGTAAATTTCTCCGGCACAGGCTATGGAGTTACAACAGCAGGAACCACTTTTATCGATGGCAGCTCTATGCTTGAATTTACTGCCGGTGAATTTGCCAGTATAACACTGGAAGGTAATGGCAACTTGCTTACACAGGGTATTCTGCAGCCTTATAATACAGGCACGGCATTACCTGTAACCGGACTTGCCTTATTTGTGCAACGTATGGATGAAGCAAAAGTGGAAGTAAAATGGAAAACAGAAACAGAAATTAACAACAAAGGCTTTTATATAGAACGGAAAAAAGATAACGAGAACAGTTTTACCAGCATTCATTTTACGCCTACAGCAGCCTTGGGCGGCAACAGCAGCTTGCCGTTACAGTACCTGTACTACGACAATAATAATTATACAGGTAAAACATTGTACCGGATTAAACAGGAAGACAATGATGGACACAGCACTTATTCTGACATAAGGGTTGTAAATGGCCTCAGCAAACATACATTAATGAAGGTATGGCCCATTCCTTCAAGCGGCCCTGTGAATGTACTGGTAAGCGGCATTGTTAATACAGACAAGCTGTTGGTAATAGATGTCGCAGGAAGAGTGGTTCAGCAGTCGCCCGTGCAAAACAACAGCACTATACAGATTAACAGGCTGCCTCCCGGCACTTATATTATACGCCTTGCTGAAAACAGGGAGCTTTTGCAAAAAATAATAGTGCAATAAACCCGGAATGCAAAAAATGAGTACCGAACCGGTAATAGCATCAAGGCAAGTAAGTACCGCTATCCTGGAATCTAAAAGTGACCGCTAATTCCCTTTTGCCCGCTTACATTTTCTGTTCTATGAGTAATTGCGGCAATAGTGTTCAGATTCTATTTGAAAGATAAACGGCGTTGCAACCGATGTAAAACAGCCTCAGGATTGCAGATCATAAAACATCTGCAATCCTTTTTTTATAAATCCAAAAACGGCATTTCAATTGATTTTAAACCCATGTTTCCGTTTTTAAATCATAGTTTCTTTTTCTGTTCACAGATTTTTTGAAATTATTTTTTCAATCCCGGAAAAAAGAAAGTAAAATAAAAATCAGCATACAGCAACCGCCTTTATGCCCTGACTACTTGTAACCGTGAATTAAAACATACGCTGGCTGTATTTTAACGGAATAGTTTAAGATAAGTTTAGTAACTCCCTACTGCTCTCCTACATTGCACAAATCGGGTCATTATTACAAAGAGGTTGTGATAAAGTTCATGATTGAATTTGCAACTAAATTATCAAAATATACAAAGAATTTCTTTAAGCACTTTATTGTGTTTAGTATTTGTGCCAACTGTATGATGCAATGATAAGCTAAAGCAGATTTTAAAAGAATTTGATTATTGTATATGTAATTTCGGCTATCCAAACATCTATTGTGAAATATTGGCTGTTTATGAAAAAGACAATCATTTTTATCGTCATTTACCTGTCCGCCATCAATTTATCGGCACAGCAAACCCTGAAAGAAGCAAGAAGGAAAAGCTGGATCACTTATGCTTACCGCATTTCTGCCGATACAACTGAATCATATATAAAAAAAGGAATCCGTTCAATTGACCACTATCTGCAGGAAATTCCGGCATTAAGTTTTCTGTCCGATTCAGCCAAAACAGATGAACTTCCGATAGGTAATTATATATTGATTTCGGTAAATGATACTGAATTAGTTGCTGAACATCTTTGTATAACTTCCATTAAACCGGTTATTTTAAATAACCAGGTACGACCGAAGATTATGATCCGTGACAATTCAGGAACACTTTATAAAAATGCTTCTGTTTTGGTAAATGATAAACGGATTGATATCAATGAAAAAACATTTACGTATGATATTCAAAAGAAAAACCCGGATGGAGAGCTGCTGAGAATTGAAGTTCCAGGCGATACTTCATTTATTCGTTTTACAACTGAGTTTCATAATTACAGAACGCCATATCAGCAACGATTAAGCAGGTTAAGAAGCACAAAAGCAGGACGTGTAATTACATGGTTACCGATGCAGGTTAAATACATGATAAAAAATCCGCCCGACAGGTGGTTCAGAAAAAGATATCATTCAAGGCGGGTTCAGGGTGGAGGCTTTTTCATTTTTAATAAACCAAAATATTTTCCGGTTGATACCATCAGGTTTAAAGCTTATGTTTTAAACAGAAAGAAAAAACAATACAAAAAAGAGATCAGTGCATTTTTGAGCTACTCAAAAAACAGCGCCTATTTATATAAAGAACTTACAAAACTGAAACCGGTAAGCCCCGGAGCTTATGTGTACGAATTTGCAACAGGCGATACCTTACCAAACGATACTTATTACAGCATTTTTCTTAGAAATAAAAAAGGAAAACAGATGCTGGCAGGAAACTTCCGCATAGAAGATTATCTGCTGGATGAAGTGGCATCGTACAACCTCCGGTCTGATACAGAAGAATATTTCTCCGGCGATTCGTTACAGTTTTCAGCAAATGCAAAAGATGCAAACGGACTTGGGCTGATGGATGGAAAAGTAAAGCTGGTTTTGCTTGCACAATCCATTAACCGGTTTCATGATAACCGGGTTTTTATACCCGATACATTATGGCAGCAGGAAAAAGAACTGGCTATTGATAACGACACAAAATTTACAATACCATCCGGTTTATTCCCTGATGCCGATCTTACAATCAGGGCAATTGCATTGTTCCGCAACAGCAACAATGAAATTCAGCAAAAAGAAATAACCGTTACCTATATTTCTGAATCATCTTATATCAATGTAAAAGAAGAAAATGGATATATAAAGGCTGAATACATCGTCAACAGAAAAAGCGTAATACATACAGGCAGTATGGAGAACGACCTGCTTACAAAGCCATTGCAGATTGAATTTCCATACACAGCCAAAATTGATCCGCAGGTTGAAACGTATGATTTTTATACAACAGGTACAGACTCCAAATCTAAAGCATACAACAGTTACGATATTAAAGAAGATTACAGGGTTACTTTCAGAAATATACAGACGCAAGACAGTGTTGGTTTCGTATTATTCAATCCATATAAAGCGACTGTTTATTACAGTCTTTTCGATAAAGATAAAAAGACAGATGAAGGTTCATCATCAGAAGAACAGATTGTATGGAAAGGCACCATCCCGTTAAATAAAATATACTACCTGAGATGGCATTATTTCTGGGCAGGAAAAGAAAATTACGGAAATGAAAGCATTGCCTTTCTTTCCAAACTATTATCAACCTCTGTCAAAAGTGCTGAAACAATTTACCCCGGCCAGACAGATACGATTACAGTTAAAGTAAATGATTACAAAAACAAAGCTGCAAAAAAAGTAAACCTCACTGCAGTAAGTTACAACACACAATTTGGTAAAGATGTGTATGTTCCAGAACCTCCTTACATTCAGAAATTCAGCGGGAAAACTCCCATTCTTTATAACCGGTTTGAAACTGAAGAAACAACAGCATCAGGTAAATTTATTTTATGGAAACATCAGCAATGGAGAGAAAAATTCCATCTTGATACAATGACCTACTACCGTTTTTTATTCCCCGAAAAAAATTATTACACCGTTAAAACACCTGTACAGGATGTACTTCCGCAGGTATCAGTGCTGGCTGTTAGTGAGGGTTTGCCGCAGGAAATTTATCTCTTATATATTAACCGCCAGCTTGTTTATTATAATGGCTGCACAGACAAACAGGCTTATGCTGTGAGTGAAATGCCTGGCTACGTACAGATTGGCATGCGATTGAAAGACAGCTATATTGAATACGACAGTATTTACCTTCAACCATATTATAAACATGATATTGTTTTTGATATTAACAAGCCCGATTCAAACAAAAAAACAACCTCTGCTGAGAAGTTCTGGAGCCCATTTGAAAAAAACTTATTAAACAGCCGGTTACTGCGTATTGAAAATAATTACCGCAATAATAATGCGTATGTATGGCAGGATAATAAATCATTTTACCTCTACGAAAACAAAACACACATTACAGGACCGTTCAATAATTTCGACAGCATACAATTTTACAGACCCGACGATTTTGATTTTAAATTTGTGTTTGAACCCGGATATCAATACAGGATTTCGCCACAAGTTGTCAGGCTTGAAATGAAACAACTGTTCCCGGAAAAAGAAAAGATTTACTTAGAGAACAAGCGAACAACATGGGCGTTGGGCGATACCATTACTGCCCTTCCTGAAATTAACTATCACGCAACACCATCTGCGCCTTATCTTGATTATACCAATAATAATATTTATTTAAATGGTTATAACAAAAGCAGGATAAAAATAGAATATCCAAAAGACAGCAGTATTGTTTATACAGTGTTACAGGATTATGAACAGGAAAATAATTACAGAATTTTCTGGGGTACAGTGTCAGAAATAAACAACATTGCAAAAGGAAACTATTCAGTTGTACTCGTAACTAATCATTTCAGGTTTCTGTATTTCCCAAGTATTTTTATTAACTCAGCCGGAACCTATTGCATAAAATATAAACAACCTGTTTACGATTCAGTAAATGCTGTTATCAGCAACCTGCTTTACAAACAGGAAGTAAAAAGAAAAAAAGAACTGGAATTACGTATAAAACAAACAGAAGAAGAAACAAAAAACAAACAGTTACTTAAAAAACCTGAAATGGATATGCCGCCCGGAACAGGGATGATCAACGGCAGAGTAACTGACAGCAAAGGCAAAGATGGAATTCCATTTACGTTTATTTCAATTAAAGGTTATAAACAAAATACAGTTGCTGATAAAGACGGAAATTTTGTATTCGGTAATCTAATGCCCGGGCAATATACCCTTGTGTTTTCATTAGTTGGTTATTCAACCCTTGAATTGAAAGTAACAGTAACCGACCGAAGCATTTCAAATGCAAATGCTGTTATGCAGGTATCAAATGCAGCTTTAAACGAAGTTGTTGTTATAGGATATGGAACCGCTAAAAAAAGATCGTTTACCGCTTCTGTAGCAACAATAAAATCAGAAGACCTTGCATTTTCACTCCAGGGAAAAGCGGCAGGTGTATCCATTACTTCGCCTGGAACATCAACATCCATCCACATAAGAGGTGCCGCTTCTGTTTCAGGCAACACGAACCCTTTGTATATAGTTGACGGAATCCCGTATGATGTAATGCCTGATCTCAGTCCGGATGATATTACATCAACATCAGTTTTAAAAGATGCAGCTGCAGCAACGCTGTACGGTTCACGGGCAGCAAACGGAGCCGTGATTATTACAACCAAATCATTTAATCCAAAACTCATCAGGGATCAGTTTCGTGATTACGCATTCTGGAAACCGAATTTAATTACAGATAAAAAAGGTGAAGTAAAATTCACTGTTACATACCCTGATAATATTACAAGCTGGGAAACATTTGTAACCGGAATGGACAGAAAAAGAAGGATCACCAAAACATCAAAAATTACAAAATCATTCAAACCATTTCTTGCACAGTTAAATACCCCGCAGTTTTTAACTGAAGGTGATTCGGTAAACCTGGTTGGCAAAAAAATCAACTATACAACATCTGACATTCATCTGAAAGTTGAATTTACAGGGAACGTCAATAATCAATTTACAAAAGAAGAAACAGTAAAAGCAAATAATGCTTCAATCAGTGAAATCAGCATCATTGCACCATCATTAACCGATTCACTGCATCTTCAGTTTTCAGCAAAATCAATCACCGGCTTTGCCGATGGAGAATTAAGAAAAATACCGGTTGTAAAAAAAGGAACCACAGAAGCAGTTGGAACATTTTATGTGCTCAGCAACGATACCACCATCAGCTATCATGCTGATGAAAAAGCTGCAGATGTAACATTACATGCACAAAACAATACAATACAACTGCTGCTTAATGAAATTGAACACCTGAAAAAATATCCTTATTTCTGTATGGAGCAAACTGCATCAAAACTAACAGGCTATGCAATGGAGAAAAAAATACGGAATGAACTTGGTGAGCCTTTTAAAAATGAGAAAGAGATGCAGAAGCTTAAAGAAAAATTACAAAAGAACCAGTTGTTTGAAGGAGGATGGAGCTGGTGGGAAAATGGACAACCTAATCTTTCCATAACAAATTACATTACAAGAGCGTTGCTTGAATTAAAACCAGATGCTTCACTTGAACCAACGCTGCGCAATGCACTTTTGTACATTCAGAATCAGTTACCCAATCTCAACAGGTTCGATCTGCTTGAAAGTCTTTACACACTAAGCATGGCAGGTCATGACCTGGATTATGAAATGTATTTAAAAACAATTCCGTTTGATTCTGTTTCACAACATCTCCAATGGAAAATGGTTTCTGTTATGCAAAAACAAAAAATCAATTATGACAAAGAACTGCAGGTACTGATGAAGCAAAAAACAGAAACTATGTTTGGTGGTTTGTATTGGGGAAAAGAAGGTTACTGGTGGGACAGAAATATTACCGCAACAACCATTTCTGCTTTCAGGTTTTTCAATTCATCTTCAAACTATGAAAGCGAAAAGCAAAAAATTATTCAGTATTTCCTCGAAAGCCGCAGAAATGGTTACTGGAATAATACTGTTGAATCAGCTTCTATTCTTTCAACCATTCTGCCAGACATGCTGAAAAAGAATAATGATTTTACGCAACCGGCTGCAGTAACCATTTCAGGCGATACAAGTTTTTCAATCACTAAATTCCCTTACAATTTATCAAGCAGGGATAAGTTGAGAAACATATCAGTTTCCAAAACCGGCGGAGGAATGATGTATTTTAGTGCATGGCAAAAAATATTTAATTCAAACCCATCTTCAGTTGATTCAAATTTCACCATTCAGACATTTTTTGAAAAAAACAATCAAACTATTACAAAACTTAAAGCTGGTGAAAAAGTAAAAATGCAGGTGATTGTTTATGCACAAAAAGATGCAGAATATGTACAGTTGGAAATTCCTGTACCCGCAGGATGCACTTACGGAAATAAAGCAACTGGCCTGTGGTACCAGCACAGGGAATACTTTAAAGACAGGGTTTTAATCTTTATTGAAAAAATGAACAAAGGAAAGCATCAATTTGAAATAGAACTTGAACCGAGATACACAGGTCGCTTTACATTAAACCCTGCAAAAGCTGAACTGATGTACTTCCCTGTATTTTTCGGAAGAAATAAAATGGAGCAGGTTGAAATTGAAAAGTAACCGGCTGTTATAATTAAAATTCAGGAAGCGATATTCTGTTTGTGTACAGAGTTGTCAATCTTTATAGTAAAGTCCTGATACGTAATGATACGAAAATATCCGAAAGTGATATTTTAATCCGTAAGGAAAAATGAGCAAAAAAATCAGGGAGTATCCCTTTTTAATGGCTTAATTCATCTTCAATTACATGAACACTTTGCAAAGCCACTCTTTCTCTGAAGTTTTTGTTGGTAAAATAGAGCAGGTAATAAATTGCAAGGATCAGTAATCCTATTCCAAAAGGAACGAGTGCAAAATGTCGTAACCCGAATACGCCCTCATCCCAACCAAAAAATTCGCCAATCATCCACAAGCAGTTTGCTGTAATCCAGAACACCACTGCAAGGTTATGCATGAGTTCGGAAATCATTTTTCTTGTTTGCCAGGTAATCATTAAAGCTGCGGCCATTGTTGGGATAATCATGATTAAGCCGGGAATTCTGAAGCTGAGTGCCCAGCAAATATCTTTCAGCAGCCATAAAAGAATATGAAGATTTTCGATACGCCTGAACCTTGCAGGAATGGAATAAATAAGCTGGTCGTTTGTATTGCTTGCCATATTTAAAAATAAATATTTCACGCAAAGGAACAAAGGATGCGGAGTTCAAAACGTTTTGATTTTCTTTGTGAGCTTAGTCTCCATTGTGTGCTTTGTGTGAAACTCCCCAGCTTTTGATTAAAATAAAAATGGAGAACTGCATTACAATTCTCCATTTTCAATTTTTCATTTTCAACTTTCAATTAACTAAACATTTCTTTCACACGTTCAAAAAAGCCCTTCTCTCCTTTTTCAGGTTTGGGTTGAAAATTCTGGCTTTGCTGCATTTTTTCAAGCATTGATTTTTCTTCGCTTGTAAGGTTTTGCGGTGTCCATACATTTACATAAATCAGTTGATCCCCTTTTTCATAACTCTGCAATGCAGGGAAACCCTTGCCTTTTAAACGAAATACTTTCCCGCTTTGCGTACCCGGCGGAATTTTAATTTTTGCCCGGCCATCAATGGTCGGCACTTCGGCCTGTACACCAAAAGCAGCATCGGGGAATGAAATGTGTAAATCATAAGCTACATTCAGCCCATCACGGTGAAGTTGTGGGTGTGCTTCTTCTTCAATCAATACAATTAAATCACCTGCAGGGCCTCCACGTTCGCCCATATTACCACGTCCGCCAACACTCAACTGCATTCCATCCTGCACACCTGCAGGAATATCAATGGTAATATTCTCTTCTCCATAAACCCTTCCCTCGCCTTTACAATGTGTACATTTATTTGCGATAGTTGTTCCTTCGCCATTACAGGTTGGGCAGGTTGTTACTGTTTGCATCTGTCCAAGAAACGTATTCTGCACCCTTCTTACCTGGCCGCTGCCGCCACATGTACCACAGGTTTGCACACTGCTTTTATCTTTTGCTCCACTGCCGCCGCAGTTGCTGCAGCTCACATATTTTTTTACCTTGATGGTTTTGCTGGCACCTTTGGCAATTTCTTCATAATTCATTTTGATGCGAACACGGAGATTGCTGCCTCTCACACCTCTTGCCCTGCCTCCGCCACTACTGCGACGTTGTCCGCCACCAAAGAAACTTCCAAATACATCATCACCAAAAATATCTCCAAACTGGCTGAAGATATCATCCATGTTCATGTTATGGCCACCACCAAATCCTCCACGACCATTGCCACTTACGCCTGCATGCCCATAACGATCGTATTGTGCCCGTTTATCAGCATCACTTAATACTTCATAAGCTTCAGCAGCTTCCTTGAATTTTTCTTCTGCCTCTTTGTTCCCTGGATTACGGTCGGGGTGAAATTGCATAGCCACCTTGCGATAAGCTTTCTTAATCTCATCGGCCGTGGCAGATTTGGTTACACCAAGTATTTCGTAGTAATCTCTTTTGGTTGACATAATTATTATTTTCCAACCACCACTTTTGCAAAGCGGATGATTTTATCATTAAGCAGATAGCCCTTTTCAATTTCATCAATCACTTTTCCTTTCAGGTCTTCAGTTGGTGCAGGAATTTCGGTGATTGCTTCATGCTTATCGGCATCAAAATCCAATCCTTTTGTTTCCATCACTTTCAAACCACGACCCTGCAGGTTTGAACGAAGTTTGTGAAATACGAGTTTAACGCCTTCATCCATTGTGCCCTTTTTGGCCATTTCTGCTTCAGCACGGTCAGCATCGTCGAGAATTTCGAGAAGCGACATAATCACATCTTTTCCGGCTGTCTGAACAAGTTCAAGACGTTCTTTTGCAGTTCGCCTGCGAAAATTGTCAAATTCAGCCATCAGGTAGAGATATTTTTTTTTCTCCTCCTCAATAGCATCTTTCAGCTTTTCCAGTTCACTTTCTTCAGCCAGTTCTTCGTTTAACAGGTTGGTGCCTGCGGCATTTTCATCTATGTTCATTTCAGAACTGAGCACATTTTCGTTTGCTTCAGAAGCATTTTGTTCTGTCATTTCGTTCGTTTTTTTCTCCATAAAAGGTAAAATTGTCGGCAAAGGTAAGTTTGTCAAGAATATTGCCAAGCAATGAATTGGGACAAATTGTCTTACCTAACACAAGTGAGGCGTAAAACATCATTCGTGAGTGAAGATTTGGAATTGTGAGTTAGTAATACAGTCTTCTTCTTCCTGCCCCCTGTAAATTGATTTGTATGGTAAATAATTAAAGAATCTGTATCATCCTGACCAAAATTCATTGCCAATGAAACTGTTTTTACAGATAACTTTGCCCGCTATGACAAAGGTTATTCTCAACAGGAAAATTTCACAACGTGTTATCAGCGGGCATCCATGGGTTTTTGCCAACGAAGTAAACAGGGTTGAAGGCGATGCTGTACCGGGTGATATTGTAGATGTATTTACACACGATGATAAATTTTTAGGCCGGGGATACATCAATCCTAAATCGCAGATACTGGTTCGTATTCTTACCCGAAAAAGAAATGAAGAGGTAAATGATGAATTTTTCTTCCGTAAGTTAAGCGAAGCCTGGAAACAAAGGCAACAGATGGGCTATATAGAAAACTGCCGGTTGATTTTTGGTGAAGCTGATGGATTACCTCAACTGATCATTGATAAATTCAACGATTATTTTGTACTGCAAACCCTTGCACTTGGTATTGATATATGGAAGGATGCTATTGTAAAAGCCATCAACCGCATTTTTCAGCCAAAGGGAATTTATGAACGAAATGATGTGCCCATCCGTGAACTGGAAGGCATGCAACAACAAAAAGGGTTTTTGAGTACACCCTTTGACACCAATATCATCATTAATGAAAACGGGTTGAAATTTCATGTTGATTTAGCGAATGGGCAAAAGACCGGCTATTTTCTCGACCAGCAGGATAACCGCCGGGCAATACAACATATTGTAAAAGGTGCTGACGTTCTTGGTGCATTTACTTATACCGGCACATTTGAAATTCATGCAGCACATTATGGTGCAAAGTCGGTTCATGGGCTGGATATTTCCGAAAGTGCCATCAGCATGTGTAACAAAAATGCAGAACTGAACGGCGTTGCTGATAAATGCAAATTTGAATGTGTAAATGCCTTTGATGTACTGAAAACCTGGGTAAAAGAAGGAAAGCAATATGATGTGGTGATGCTTGATCCGCCTTCGTTCACCAAATCAAGGGCAACCATCCAGAAAGCAATCACCGGTTATAAAGAAATTAATCTGCGTGGAATGAAATTGGTAAAGCCGGGAGGATTCCTTGTCACTTCTTCCTGTACCAATCTTGTTCAGCCCGATTTGTTCCTGGAAATTATACAAATGGCAGCAAAAGATGCAAGGCGGCAACTGAGGCAGGTTACTTTTCAAACCCAAAGCTCCGATCACCCGATTGTGTGGGGATGGGAAAATACGCACTATCTCAAATTTTTGATTGTGCAGGTGATGTAGGGAAGGTTTATAGTTTATAGTTTATGGTTTATAGTTGGGGGGAAGCAGATTGCAAGTTACTGGTTACTGGTTACTGGTTGCAGGTGTGAGATTGGGCGGCGAGGGAGATTGAACGCTTTTAATGGGGAGTATCTATGCTGTATCCCTTAGGTATCCGGGAATATGCCGGGCTTATTGTTTAGGTTCTACCATAAAAAACAATCAGCCCGGTATAATATACATAAGGCATAAAATATACAACAAAAAATAAAAGAGATTATTTAACAACCTGGAACTTTCCGCTTTCAACCACCTGCCCATTACGGTCGGTTAACTGGAAGATATAAACACCACGGAAAAAATCATTCAGGTTTACAACAGTACGTTGCGAAAGGCTGTTTACTTCCAATACTTTCTTACCAATAAAATTAAACACCTTTAAAGAATAGTTGGAAAGATTAATATCCTTGAATTCAAAATTAATAAAGGAAGATGCCGGGTTGGGGAAAAAATGTACCTGTTTAACCACATTATCAGTACCACCTGCATTTGATCGGTTTGATTGTGCAGAGGCCGCTGTGGCTATCGAGAGGATAATGGTTAATATGAATAAAACCCGTTTCAACGAAGCAAATCTAATTTTATTATTTTCAAAAACCAAGCTTTTTCACCATATTTTGTTAAAATCAAATTCAGGGCCGTTTCTCAACCGGAAGACTGATCGGTTATAATTTAAGTTTATTTTAATGATTCAAGCACCCGGTTAATTTCCATAAAATCCGGCAGATCACCGGCATTTTCCAGCACTTCAGCACACTGCACAAACCCGTCTTTATCAATTACGAAAGCGCTTCTTTTCGATACACCTTTCATATTGTAGTTCCAGTGGGGATAAAGGGAACCATATTGTTCCGAAACAGTTTTATTAAAATCGCTCAGCAATGGAAAATTATATTGCTCCAGTTCTTTAAACTTAGCAAGGGTATAAAGCGAATCAACCGAAATACCCAAAACCTGAGCATTGGCATTGTTGTATCGGGCAATATCATCACGCACACCACAAAGTTCTTTAGTGCAAACACTGGTAAAAGCCAAAGGAAAAAAAAGCAGTAACACATTTTTGCCTTTATAATCCGATAAACTGATTTTGTTTTTGCCACTGTCAAAAAGCATAAAATCAGGAGCTGTCTGCCCTTTCTGTATGGTCATGATTTGTTTTTTATCTAACAAAAGAATTGCATAATTGTTAAATAAGCAAGTTTAAATTCATTAACAAAAACAGGACAACATCTGTTCAATTCCGTTGTATTGTATTTCTAATGAAGACTGTTGTAAAATGGCCCAACAATTACAACTGTTTTACTCAGTACATATCCACGAATCAGATATTTTTGCATAAAACAGATTTATGAAGAACCTGCTGGCAGGATTTTTAATCGCAGCCTTTTTTCTCAGCTTCAGCGCCTGTAACGAAACCGGGCAAACTTCTGATGATGTGGTTGTTCATCAATCGGCCAAACCCGTTATTCCGCCTGCTGATAATGCTGCAACTACAAGTAATTATGATGCGGCAATAGGAACCGGCAGTTTTACAAATGTTACTTTAAGCAAAGTACCCGATCCCCAAAAAACGGCAATAGGTAAAACCCTGTTTGAAAGCAGTTGCAGCAGTTGCCACAGGTTAACCGACGAGGCAATTGGCGGGCCGGGGTTAAAAGGCATAACAAAAAACTTCCGGCCCGAATGGGTTCTAAATGTAATTACGAATACCAACCAAATGATGGAAGCTGATCCCCGGCTGAAATCAAAAGCTGAGTTTTACCAGGTTAAAATGCCGCAGTTAGGCTTAAGCAATGATCAGGCGCTTGCTATTTACGAATACCTGCGTGCAGAACAACAGAAAGGAAAATAATGTTTTGAAAAACAACCGGTAATTTTAATAACAATACCCATCAACCCCAACTTATCACTTACAACTTACAACCTGCAACTTACTTCTTCCGTAGTTCCAACGTGGTGAGTTTTCCGTTAATTGTTTGAGTAGCTTTAACCCATGTCCAGTTATTATTGGCAATTTTCCATAATCCATTCAGCCGTTGAACAGCAGTACTTGCAGTAGCAGGAAAGGAAGAACTGATTGTCATTGCCAATGCATCGCCCTGCCATGTTCCTGTTGATTCAACTGTACTGGTTTTAATTGCATCAACTGTCCGGTCCGATTTAAACTGAAATTCATAGCCATCAAATTCTGAAAGGTAGTCGGTGCCGTCGTTATAAGCAGTTACCACCCAGCGGCCATCCGTCATGGCTTTTACAATAATATCTTCAGCAATCTGCTCCTGTGTTTTTTTTAACTTACACCCGGAAACAGCAAGTACAGCGAATGCAATAACGAGCAGATGCTTCATATTTATAACTTTGGTTGTTGTGAAAGTACAATTTGTTTGGTTCATTTCACAGAAGTGAATCCTGTTCAGTACATTCAACGTTTCAAACCGAATTATCTTATTTTTATTCCATGCAAATTGCAGAAATCATCAGTTTTTTAGAGCAATCAGCGCCGCTTTCGTTACAGGAAAGCTATGATAATGCGGGGCTTATTACAGGTTCATCTGCCTGGGAATGTACAGGTGTACTGGTTAGTCTTGATGCCACAGAAGAAGTGATACTTGAAGCAAAATCGAAAAACTGCAATTTAGTGGTTGCCCACCACCCCATTGTTTTTGGCGGATTGAAAAAGATCAACGGTAAAAACTATGTTGAAAAAGCGGTAATTGCTTCCATTAAGAATGATGTAGCTGTTTACGCCATCCATACAAATCTTGATAATATAATAAATGGTGTAAGCGCTAAAATGGCGGAGAAACTGGGAGTAATCAATACACATATTCTGCAGAGCAAGCAAAACCTGCTGAAAAAGCTGTACACATTTGTTCCTGTAGCTCACGCTGAACAGGTACGTTCGGCTATTTTCAAGGCTGGTGGTGGAACCATTGGATTATATGATGAATGCAGTTTCAATGTAAAGGGAACAGGCACTTTCCGGGCAACAGAAGGAGCCAATCCTTTTGTGGGTGAAATCGGCACAAGGCATGAAGAAGAAGAAATAAAGCTGGAAATAATTTTTCCTGCCTGGCTGGAAAAACAGGTTATTACTGCCATGATTAAGGCCCATCCGTACGAAGAAGTAGCTTATGATATTGTAGCATTGGATAACCGGTTTCAGTCGGTTGGTGCAGGAATGATGGGTGAATTGAAAGAACCAATGCCAGCAAAGGAGTTTCTTCAACTGGTTAAAAATCAGTTCCATTTAAGCGTTATCAGGCATACCCCGCTTTTGGAAAAAACGATCCGTAAAGTGGCCGTTTGTGGTGGTGCAGGCAGCTTTTTAACTAAAACAGCAATGGCAGCAGGAGCCGATATTTACATTACCGGTGATGTGAAATACCACGAGTTTTTTGATGCCGAAAACGGGATGATTTTAGCCGACATAGGGCACTGGGAAAGTGAACAGTTTACAATTGAATTATTAGCTGATTGGTTGAGCGGGAAATTCCTTAACTTTGCCGTCCTCAAAACTGGTGTGAAAACAAATCCTGTTGAGTATTTCAGTTAAGCTGAACAGAAATACCGGACGTACAAGTCCCGACGATACTGCCGGGATTGCAGGCTGAAACGCCTGCATGAGTTTAACACAACCAATGATGAGCACAGTTAACAAAGCCGGTTACAAACAAAAAAACTTCAAACATTTATATGGCTACTGTAAAAGAGTATTCTGTAGAAGAAAAATTAAAAGCGCTGATCCGTGTTCAGAAAATTGAAAGCAAACTGGACCAGATACAGATTCTGAAAGGTGAATTACCCATGGAAGTAAAAGACCTTGAAGATGAAATTGAAGGATTAAATGCACGTAAAAACCGTATTGAAGAAGAGATTAACGGCATCCAGGAATTTATTGAAAACAAGAAGGAGATTATCAAAGAATCGCAGGCACTGTTGGTGAAATATGAAAAGCAGGCGGAGAACGTAAAAAACAACAGGGAATTTGAAGCAATTAATAAAGAAATTGAAATGCAGGGGCTGGAAATAAAACTGGCCGAAAAGCACATCAAAGATGCCAACGAAGAACTCATTGAGAAAAGTGAAATCCTTGAAAAGGCAAAAAAAGCAATTGGCAACAAAGAAAAAAACCTGGAGCACAAGAAAGGCGAATTAGATAAAATTATTGTTGATACCGAGAAAGAGGAAAACCTGTTAAAATCGCAGGTTGCCGGCGCAAGAGAAGCGGTTGAAGACCGCCTGCTTGCAAGTTTCGACCGTATCCGCAACAGTTACAGAAATGGTTTATCGGTAGTTCCTATTGAAAGAGAAAGCTGCGGTGGTTGTTTCAACACTATTCCTCCACAACGCCAGAGCGAAATAAAGCAGCGTAAAAAAATCATCGTTTGTGAAAACTGCGGCCGTATCCTGGTTGATGCTGATTTGAACGATTCGGTTGATCTTTAATATCAGCAATTTTTATTGTTAATATAGATTTGTGCGAAAAAAATAGCCTTCCGCCTGCTCATAAAAAATAAAAAAGCTGTCTCAAAATATGAGACAGCTTTTTTATTTGCAACTAATACCTGCCCCGTCTTAAAACAGGCTGTTTTGTTATTGACTGCTTTGTATTATTTCCCCAAAAAAACGCTAAGAGTTTTTTTTACCCAAAAAATACAATTACAGGCTTAAAGAAGCCTTAAATGTGGATTTTACTGAAAATTTATAGAAAAAATACAGAAAAACCCGTATTTTTGTGTTCTCATTACTCATAGTAATCCGTAAACCAAAAAATGTACTGAGCCCTAAAAATTTTAATCATCAGTACATGTTGATCGAAATCAGTTTCAGCATTTTTTGGGGAAAATTAGCAAATGCTTTTAAACCCGTTGTTGCAAATAAAAAGTAGCAATCAGATTCAGAAGCAGTAATTGAAAAGAAATGAAAACTAAATTAATCGCCGCCGCCCTACTTTTTACCAGCCTCTTTATCTCCAGCACAAGCCAAAGTCAGGTTACAGTTGTTTCCTCTGCAGGTTATACCGTTAACATTGTTGTACAACCCAAACAAATTGTTGTTACTAACGGATCAAACTGCACATGGGGCTATAATTATAACCTTCTGTTATCATATGTAGTTACTTTCAGCGGGAACAATATTCCATCCGCACTGCACACACTCCAAGGAACTATCGGATGCGGGTCAGGTTCTCATTTTTTCAGTTTACCTAAAAATGGTTCAGGAGGTGTTGGTACTCTTACTACTGCGTCAAATGTATGGCGTAGTGCTTCTGATTGTGCCACCGCAACAGTCAGTTCTCTTTCATGTGGGCAGGGGCAAATCACTATTTCCGGACCTGGAATACCCAGTCAAACTATTAGTTTCTTTGTTCAGCAAGGTGCACCTTTACCTGTACAGTTGGTAAGTTTTGATGCAGCACAGGAAAAGGAAGAAGTAAAATTAAACTGGGCAACAGCATCCGAAATCAACAGCAATTATTTTGAAATTGAAAGATCAACCAATAATACCAACTGGTCAGTAATCAAAACAGTAAAAGCTGCGGGTAATTCTGCACTGCCTCTTTCTTATTTTTGTTATGATGAGCAACCTGTTTCAGGCACATCTTATTACCGCCTTAAAGAAACCGACTTTGATGGCAAATCAACTTATTCTGAAGTAAGACAGATTACTTTCCTGAAAACCGGCGAAATTTCTGTATTTCCCAACCCAAATAAAGGAAACACAATCAACCTGAGCGGCATTAATAATCCTGCCGATTATACCATAACAATATACAATGCATCGGGAGCAAGTGTTTATAAAGCACAGCTTGCCAGTGTAAACTTTGATACACCCAATCTGAATGCGGGTGTTTATATCATCCACCTGAATAATAAACTGTCGGGAGAATCATCCAATCTCCGTTATATAAAACTCTGACAGTGATTATATAACGAAACGTCGATGTGTCATCTATCTGACACATCAGCGTCTTCATAAATTAAACAAAACCTGGTACCAACTTTTTTTTCAGAACTGAGGCAAAATAAAAATCGGCGATAAAATTTGTTTACAGCCGATTTTTTGTGACCCATACAGGCAGTTTTATAACCATTTATTGGAACAATTTCATAATATCTATGAACTAAAGGCAGTTATACCGGTTCAGATACTTCAACCTGCTATATTGCCAAAACGATTGAAAGTAGTGTAATCATTGTATTTATATTCCCTTACAGGTTTCTAACCGCACCCTCTTAACAGCCATCACAGCCAGAGGGCGGTCTTTTTGCCCTGCTTTTTTGTCAAAAAACAGGGCAAAAAAATCAATTCAGAAGCAACCCTTACCGAGTTAAAACACAAACCTATGTACTGACAAAACTCCTCAATAGTAACAAGCTGGTGGTTCTCTTTAGAAAACTTCTTCTTAATCTGGCTAATCAGGTTACGACAGTATCTTTCACTTCTTCTACTAACAACCCGTTCATCATTTGGATAAATACGTAAGCGTTCCATCGCTTCAACTGATTTTAATAACCCGTTGGCGGAATTAATTTGCTAAAGTATGCTTAGCTCTGCTTACGGGTTTGTTATAAAAAAATATTTAATTCTGGATGAAATGCAGAATAAGCAGGAACAAAACACTGCCAATTAGTTATTTTTAAAATATGGATGTCTAACAATCTCACTTTATCAAACCGTTTCAGCATTTTGTACATTTATAGAGTACCGGGGCTGCTGTGAGATGTATCTTTAAATCGAAAATAGTTTTTAAAGAAAAAGAAGTTGCTTTTGTTGTAAACCAAAATGTCAAGAGGTTTCAACTGCGTACAATTGACATCTTTATATATTTAAATTTTTTTACACTTTATATGCGTTTAAAATTTCTTTTCGTACCTCTTATATTTATTTCATTATCAACTGTTGCTCAACAAAATAATGATGCAGATTCCTTGTTGAAGGAACTGCCGAAATATACCACAGCCACAAAAGAAAGAGCCGACCTGCTGTTGAAAATTGCCAATTCATATTACGGAAAAAATCCAGATAAAATGTCGCAGTTTACAGAAGATGCTTTGGGGATTTCCGTACAGGTAAAGTACAAAACTGGAGAAGCTCAGGCATTACGGTATAAAGGCATCGTTGCATTTATGAAAGGGGATTTTAAACATGCGGAACAATGTTTTGAAAATGCCTTAAAAACGCATCAGGAAACCAAAAACAACAAAGGAATAATGGCTTGTCTTTCCAATTTGGGAAGTGTGAATATGGTTCAGAACAATTTCCCCAAAGCGCTGAAATATTATCAGCAAGCTTTGAAAATAAGCCTTGCCGAAAAAGATGATTTAACCTCGGGTATTACCTACGGAAATATGGGTGTTATTTTTTCTGAACTTAAAGATTACAACAAAGCCCTTGAACATTTCCTGGGTGGAATGGAAATGCACAAAAAAATAGACTATAAAATTGGAGTAGCCAATGGTTTAGGCAATATCGGTAATGTATATTTTAAGCAGAAAAATTTTCAGGAAGCAAAAATATATTACCAGCAGGCATTAGATGAAAACATTAAAATTGGCAATAAACTTGCTATGGCAAGAGAATATGGAAACCTCGGCAATGCTTATATTGAATTATCACAAGCCGGAAAAGCACTAGAAGTGTACCAAAAAGCGTTGCAAATCAACAACGAAATAGGTAATAAAAAAGGATTGGCAGTTATAAATCAAGGGTTGGCAAATTATTATCTGGTCGTCAAAAATTGGGATCAAACAGTTGCTTTTGCCCAAAATGCGCTAAAAATTGCAAACGCTGTAAACTTGGGCGATGTGAAAGCTGAAACCTATAAAATTTTAAGCGAAGCCTATCAAAATCAAAATAAGTATGCGGAGGCGCTCGATGCTTACAAAAAATACATTGCTGAACAAAATGCTATTGACAACGAAAGCAACCGCAAGCAAATCCTCCGCATAGAAACACAATATGAATTTGACAGTAAAGAGGATAAATATAAAACCCAGCAATTGCTTGCACAAAACCAAATAACACAGCAGCAGCTCGAACTGAAAAACAATAAGCTCCTTTTATCCGAAGCAGAAAAGCAGAAGCAAATCGAGAAACTGAATTTTTTAAAAAGCAAAGTGGCGTTGGAAAAACTGCAATTAATTGCCGAAGCCAATCAAAAACAACTGAAGCTTTCTGAGCAGGAAAAGGAAATGCAAAAAACTAAAAATACCGAACTTCAAAAAGAAAAACTGCTGCAAGCCCTGCAACTTAAAAATTTTTGGTTGTACGCCGGCCTTTCCATTGTGGCAGTGTTAGGCTTGGCCTCGTTCATCATCAGCCGGTTGAGAATAAGAAACCTGAAAGCCAAAAATGAACTTAACCATCAAAAAGCGCAGCAACAGCAGCAGGAACTTACGTTGAAAAATGAAATCAAGGAAGCCGAAATGCAAAGCCTGCGTTCGCAGATGAACCCACATTTTATGTTCAATTCCATTAATTCCATCAACAACTACATTCTTAAAAATGAAAAAGAAACGGCGAGCAAATACCTTACAACTTTTGCCCGTCTGATGCGGAGTATCCTGGACAATTCGCAACTGGCTCAAATACCTTTGAACAAAGAACTGGAAACCCTGAAATGGTATATGGAACTGGAAGCCGGACGGCTGGAACATTCTTTTGATTACAAAATAAATATTGCTCCGAATGTAGATGCAGAAGATATTTACATTCCACCTTTGGTACTGCAACCTTTTGTGGAAAATGCGATTTGGCACGGATTGAATTACAGACAAGACAAAGGTATTATTGATATTGACATTTCTTACCAACAGGATGAAGACCTGATTATTAAAATTAAAGACAATGGTATTGGTAGAAAAGCAGCCGAGAAGTATAGTAAGCCCGGGAAACACAAATCTTATGGAATTGCAACCACTATCAACAGAGTTAAAATACTAAACCACGAAAACAACATTGCAATAGAGGATTTATATAATAATGGAAAGGCTTTGGGAACGATGGTAATCCTTCAAATAAAAAATGATTGAGATGATTAAAATAGGCATTATAGACGATGAAAAACATTGTACAGAAACACTATTTATCCACCTTTCGGGTTTAGACGAGGTAGAAATAGGGTTCATTACTAACGATAGTACCCAAGCCCAATTTTTGATAGAAAAGCATCAGCCTCAGATTATCTTTTTGGATATAGAAATGCCTTCGCTCAATGGATTTGAAGTATTGGAACAACTTGAAACCATTCCCTGCAAAGTTGTTTTTACCACAGCATACAACCAATATGCCATCAAGGCACTAAAAATGAACGCACTTGACTATTTGTTGAAGCCCGTTACAGCAAATGATTTGGAAGAAGCCATTCGAAAATTTAAAGCCAATGAGATGCAGGTTTCCAAAGAGCAGGTTGTAAAAGTTCATCAATTTGTGAATGGTAAGGTTTCCGATACGCTGGCGCTTTCAACACAACAGGGGTTGATTTTTATAAAGATTGAAAACATTTCTTATCTCGAAGCTGATGGTTCTTACACGCTCATCGTAATGAGCGATAAATCCAAACATCTGGCAAGCAAACCCCTATCTAATTTTGAGGATATCCTACAAGGCAATCCACTCTTTTTCCGGGCACAGAAATCATTTATCGTCAATCTGAAAAATATCCGGCAGTACATCCGTGGCGAAGGTGGTGATATTATAATGGAAGATGGAAAAAACATTGCCCTCAGCCGAAACAAGAAGCAGGAGTTTATGGCGCTGTTCCATAAGGTATAATTTTCATTTCCCCCATTTCAAAAACTCAATCCCGCATTTTATGAAATGCGGGATTTTTTTTGCCTTGTCAGGTTGCATATTTGACATATAGAATTTCACAAAATGGTTATTCGCAACAAAAGAATCATCGGTGTTATTTCCATCCTTGTTGGTTTGGCAATTTTCGTTTACGAGGGGTCTAATTTTTTCGTAGCCTTTTATGGCGAAAAGACCACAGCCGAAATTTCCGGATTTGCACTTCACAGAAATGGTGTACAAAAAGTTCAGAGAGAAAGCAAAAGCCTTTTCAAAGGAAGAAGCCCGTTTGTAAAATTCAGAACAGAAAACAATCAGGCAATAGAAGCCTGCAGCAAGACCTTGCAGATATTCACTTTCACTGGTTATCATGTGGGCGAACAAGTGATGGTGGCATACAAACCTCAAAATCCGCAACAGATTTTTATAATGAATGGAAAAGAAATTCCGGGGCTGTTGCTAATGCTTGCTTTTAGTATTATACTGATTGCGATGGGCAAAAATTTTCTGTTCCCTAAAAAGCAAAAGCTATGAAACACAAGATTACTACTATTTATTTGGGCGGCTTATCCACCCGCTGTTATCTCTTTTTTGCTCAAGGCACCTCTTCACAAAAAGAGCTCCGCTTGGGTCGGGCTGTGGGCATTTCAACGTTCCAAAATGTCTGGAAAATCTATACTCTAATTGTTCTTAGTGCATTGGTTTCATGCAACTCGTCTTTCTATAACAATGTGAACGATATGGGCGGACAGCCGGCAACGCTTTACCTGCAAAATGGTAAAACCGTCAACGGCAGATTAGAAATCAGGAGTTTCGACCAGTTTTCTTCTGTGCAAAAAATCACGTTTAAAGAAAATGGGCAAAATGACTACCAATCGTTCTATCCACAAGATATAGCGGGGATATATTACAACGGTGCAAGATATTCTTTAGAACTTGTTTCAGCAATGGACATGTGGAATAAAAAAGCTTACAAATTCCTGAAAAACATTACGCCAAATGATGGCAGGCTACAGCTTTTTGAAGACGAATACACGCAGCAAAATTCTTTCGGGCAGACAGAAAAAGTAAGCAAACTCTACATCAAACTGGATGGGGATAATTTTGCTTTCGATGCACAATCAGACCGGTTTGTTCCCAACTTCAATGAGAAAGTAAGTCGTTTTTTGTCTGATTGCCCATCTGTTTCACAAAAGATATTAAACAAAGAGAAAGACTTCAGTTACGCATTCGTAAATCAAGGCGATACCCAACGCAAGCAAGTTTGGATGAACATCGCTTTCCTGTACAATAACTGTAAATAATTTGATATGAAAAATTTAATCTTTTTTCTGTTTCTTTCCCTCTCATTCCAGAGCAAAGCGCAGAATAGCTGGTTCAAAACCTACAGCGACAGCATTGCCCTGAAAGCGGATGCCGGAAAAATTGTAAACCAGTTCCGTCAAAAAGTAAAATCAGCAAACCCTTCCCTAAAACTGGATGACTGGAAAGTGGTAAAACATACGACACCTTACCTGATTTACATTGAAAATAAAACAGCAAATCTCCCTTTTTGGTCAGAAGTTGTTCCTCAACAAAAGTTTTTTTTTAGCGAGGTTTCCGGTGACGAAAAGCAGGGAAAAGAAGTTTTTGGATTGTTCTTTAACGGGTTTTATCTCGTACACGAATTGGGGCACGGATTGGGGCAAAGTGCAGGAAAAAAGTTCCAGAATTTTTACGACGGAGAGTACGATGCCAACATTATTGCAATTTTGTATTGGCGAAGTGCAGGTAATAAAAACGAGATCAAAAGATACTATACCTATGCCAAAAAGATGCTTACGCATTTGAAGAGTCCGGTTCCTGCTGGAGAAAATATAAAAGAATACTTGACCAAACATTACGACGAGATTTCCTCTGACCCTTACCAATACGGCTACATCCAGTTTTCGCAGTTTGTAGAAATCTATGAAAATAAAAATCTGCCCGATTTTAAAAAATTTATCAAAAACTACGGTAAATGAGAAGGCTCATTTTCATATCCGCTATTTTACTTTCGTTGCAAAGCCACTCGCAGTGCAGAAACACTTTTTTGTACGGTTTTGAATTGGCAGGAAAAGCAAACCCGGAATTGGTAACTGCAACTGTTTTTTACAAAGGGAAAGCCATTGTTCCGCACAAAGAAACCATCTGTGGGAAATCGTTGAAAATCAAAACCATGTTTACCTATCTAAAAACCACGGGGAAAAATATAGATGGAGTAAAACTTCCGTATCAGCTTCCGGCACAACGTTTTTATTGGCTGATGACCGATGATATGAACATCGAAATGGCAACGCATCCAGATAGGTTTAAAATTGTTTTGAACAGTGCCGACAATGCCTTAAAAAGCAAATACAAACTGCCTGTTACTTACGATTTCCTATCTCAAAATGCCATTTACCTTGATTTATTGGACAAAAGCGAAGCAAATATTAGTAAGCAATTTTCTGACAATATCTGGAAATTTTCTTTGTACGAAAAAGTTTCAAAACCAGATGTCAGAGATACTGTTTTGGTTTTTTCGGTACGACAATCAATTCTGGCAGGAATCAAAATACGTTTCCCGGAAATCAACGGAAAAAATATCCATTCAATGGAAGAATATACCACCGGCGGAATGCTGTACAAAGGGAAATTATTCTTAAAAATGTCTGAAAACAAAACGCCAAAACCCGATGCACAAACCGGGCTTTACATTTCATTGGACGGTAAAAAATGCGCCACAATGGGCGGTATTACAGGTACAGGTTTCGGCGAATGTGCCGGTGCAGAAATGCAGAAAAATGTTAAAGCCATTCCGTATAAAATTTCAATACAAATAAATCCGTAAAAATGAAGAAAAAAAGATGTCTGCTTGCCTTTACTTTTTTTGTGCAAACAATTGCGATGGCACAAGTTATTAAACCGGTTATATCGCCACAAAAACTTGAAAAGGAAAATCCCGAGGTAACAAAATTTAAAAAAACACTACCCAAAGGCGATGTTTGGTTTTATGAAAATGCCAATTACACAGGCAAGAAATATATTTTGGAGCGTGGCGCATACAACCTGAAAACATTAGGAATGAGTGCAAACGATTTTTTTTCGTCGGCACTTATACCCAGAGGGTTAAAAGTGGTGGTTTATGAAGATGACAACCTGAAAGGGGATTGCTACCTGCTTTGGCCAGATTACAAGCCCGGAACCAATGCTTTTCAGGCGTTCAACGCCAATTTTGAAAGGGTAGAAATTTGGGAAGGAAAAAACACATTGAACCAGCGGTTGAAAGGCTTTAAGGATATTAATGATAAAATCAGTTCTATTTTAATTTATGATGAAGAGCAGGACTTTGTACACCTTTACGATGGCCGTTTTTATGAGGGTAAACAACGATTATTGAATGCAACAGGTTTATGGTTAGATAATTATCAAAACATAAACGGTAATTGGGGATATGCCAATCTGGAACCTTATGGCTTTAACGATATCCTGTCTTCTTTGCAATTGAAAGGGATTGTGAGCAGTTGCACTATTTTTCAACATACCAATTTTAAAGGCAAAAGCGTAGGGGTACAAACTACCGGCAATTTAAAAGATGTTGGCTATGCAACCGGCGAATTTGGAGGTGTCGTTAACTCCGACTGGAACGACAGGACATCCTCTATTATCATCAATTTTAAACCGGGAAAAGTGACGGTAGAAAATTAAAAAATATGAAAATGCCATTAACCAATCTGCGAACAAAAACTAATGATGGCAAGGCAGATGTACAACTAATAAAAACCTTAAATACACAAACAAATATGAAATCAATACTCATCATTATTTTGACATTATTTATTACCAGAACACAAGCGCAACAACAAGTAAGCGCAGAGTTTCGGGCAAAAATGAAACAGATGCAGACTATGAGCCAAAAAATGCAACAACCAAAAGGTAAAACCGGCGGCAAAATTACCTACAACGTGAACGGAAAAACCTACACCGAAACCAAAGAAGTCAGCACGGCCATCATAGAAGGGAAAATCAGCGACATCAGCAATGCCAACCACACCGTTTCTATTGGCGATGGTCAAATACACGCTTTCAAAAAAGGACAAAGCTATGTCTGCAATGGTTTGATTGTTATGGTTGACGGGGTTAAGTATTCACGCAGAAGCAAAGACAACGTGGCTACGATTACGTTTTACGATGGCAAAACTGTGAAAGGAACTTTCTCTGGGACGGTTTACAATGAAAAAACCAAAAAAACGCTTCCAATTTCAGGAACGTTTGAAACGAATAATGTAATGGTGCTGTAATCAATTTAAAAATCAATTCAAATGAAAACTTCCGTAACAATAATTGCAATACTTTTCGCCACATTGTTTTATACTAAAGCAATTGCCCAGAATAAAGACGAAATCATTGCCAAAATCATGGCAAAAGGACAAAAACTAAACTTAAAAAAAGAACCTGTTGGTTTGCAGTATATTGACTATTCGGTAAGTAACAGAGCATACTTTTTGTGTTTTGACAATTATAATGCTAATGTCTATTACAAAGTTGGCAAGCCTGAGGCATTTGCAGTTTTGGGCGAAATTTTTAAAGTTTACGATCATATGCTTTCCGGTGATGCTTCCGGTGGCGGATACAACAAAAGGATTGAGGTAAAAAATCAAAAACTCTTTATCGGAGCGCCAATGGGAGATGAATTCAGGACACCCACAAAACCCGGTGCAGGTCAGCATTTTGAAGGTGGAAGCATCTACTGGAGCCAACCCACCGGAGCGCACGAAGTACACGGCGACATCCTGAATAAATGGAAAAATTCAGGTTGGGAAAATTCGTTTCTGGGTTTCCCGAAAACCGATGAGAAGGCTACGCCAGATGGTTATGGCAGATTCAACGCTTTTGAAGGCGGGATGATTTATTTCCATCCTCATCTCGGAACTTTTGCCGTTCCGAATATGATTGTAAATGTCTGGAGCAAACAAGGTTGGGAAAAGGGAAAGCTCGGCTATCCTGTGAGCGATGAAATCATCAAAAACAATAATTCTACACAGTATTTTGAGTTTGGTGCTGTTATTTCTACCAAAGCCGGTCCCTACCAAACCATATACAATTCATCCAGAAATACTCGTGGACTGTACAACAAGTGGAGAGAAACCGGAGGTGTAGATTCTTATCTTGGTGATTTGGTAACGCCCAACCGCGGTTATCCGAAAATAAGAATCTCCCAATTTGCCGAATTTCAAAAGGGATTTATCTATGAAAGTTTTGTGAAACAGTCCAATAGCAGTCAGGATAAAGAAGATGCTTTCGTTATCCTAAAAGGCCCAATTTTCGATTATTATGCATCCAAAAAATGGGAACAAGGTTATCTCGGTTTGCCGGTAAGCGATGAGTATCCTTCGGGGGATGGCGTAGCACAAAATTTTCAGGGCGGAATAATTTATTATACCAAAGCTTTAGGTGCTTTTGAAAAGAAAAAGTAATAATAATTTCCACATATGCACAGATTTTATGTAGCAGTTTAAGTCTCTATAATCTGTCAACTATGGCCCAAAAACATCAGCCTTCTCTTTTAATCATTTACAAAAAAGTAACTACAGAAACACTAATCAATTATGAAAATTTTAATAATTGTAATTGCTCTTATAACTGGCTTTCGGCCTGTTTTTGCACAGCTCCCCTCAAAAACAGACAATTCGCAATACGCCATTGCGCAAATGATTGCCAACAAAGCCAAACAGCGTAATTTGGGAGCCATACACAGCGAAAGCCCCAAAATGCGCCCAACAGCAGGCAAAGGGGGCTGGTTTTTGCGTTATGAGAGGGGGTGGGTGTACTACAATCCCCGTCTCAACCAGGCTTTTGCCATTATGGAAAATATGATGAAAAAATGGGGCGAAGCCGGTTACGAAACCGGCTGGATGGGTTTTCCTATTTCTGACAATTTGGAACTGCCGAAAAACAATGGGTTTTACACCGCTTTTGATAACGGAAGCATCTACAACAGTCCGAAATACGGAATGCACTATGTTGGTGGTGCTTTCCGAGACGAATGGGGACGGCGTGGCTTTGAAAACGGTGCTACTTTGGGGTTCCCCAAAACGGACGAAGTGGCTATTTCCGAAAACGGATACACACGATACCAGCAGTTTGAACGTGGAACTTTGTTTTTCGGCAGCGGCAAAGATGTACTGTATTCCAATGACCCCAATGCAACAGTTCCGCCAAAAATAGATGTATTGGTACTGTCTTTTGTTCCACGTCAGTTATTCGGTCAGGAAAGTATCGACGTTAACCATTTGTTGGAACTATACGGATGGATGGATTTGAGGGTTTACAAAGGCAATGGCAAAGAAATTCCGGATGCTGAAGGTAAAAGTTACAGCTTGTTTAATATTGAAAAACAGTTTCCTGCAAGTGTGGGAATGAACAACCCGTACTTTTATTTCAATAGCAGTTTGGCAGGCAGAAAATACAACATCACACAGAATGATATTGACCAAGACGCATACATACGCATTACCTATTGGTTAAATGATAAAGACGACACAAATTCCAACGATTACCTAAAATTGGAAAGCTACAACGGGAGATGGAATTACAACGGTGGCAACCATCCCTACAGGGAAATAAAACTAAAAGAAATTGTACGCAACAGAAAATCGAAGGAATGTATGGATAAAGCAAGCGATGGAAGTGATTATGTAATGATTGGCTATAATTTTTCAATAAAATAAAAACTTGCTTACAAAGGTAAATGCCATTTATGCATCTGTGTCATATAACTCTAAAACTATAATTACGATCATTAAAAAATAATAAAAATTACGTATGAAAAAATTAGAACTTATCACTCTGTTTCTTGTACTAATCAGCCAATGTGCAATGGCACAAAACCGTATAGACAACAAGCTGAAAAAACCTAACTTGAGCCGCAGCACAAGTACTGTTGCTACGCAAATCCCATTTAATAAAGATTTATTGGTAAGGGTTTATGGTAAAAGCCAATCTGAAAAATTATTGGAAAGATGCCAGAAAGAATATGATGCATTTAACCAAAACGGCGATGAGATTTGGGTTTATACCGATGAGTTTTTTAATGGCGAAAAGAAAATACTGAAAGTAGGCGACTATACACTTTTGGGAAGTGCAACCACACACGAACTGGGAATGAATTGGAACGATAAAATCAGTAGTATGCTCATCCCAAATTCGTTGAAAATAACCATTTTTTTGGATGACCAGTTTAAAGGGTTGAGCACCTCAACTGCTGGTTACGGTGTTACAAATATGGAAAGCGGCGCTGTTGGCTTTAAAGGCGATTATTATACTTTTAAATCGGCAGGAAAATATAGCAAAGGCGGATTGTATTTTGCAGCAAACCAAGTGGGATCGGAATGGATCGTTGCCAATGACAACATCTCGAGTTTAAAGATTTACAAATGAAAACAAAAATTGTATTTTTTAGTTTTTTGGCTGATGTATTGCTTATACAGTAAATGCTCAACAGCCAAATGTCAATACGCTGTTGATTTGTTTTGATGAAGAAAATTACAGATGTTTTTTGATCATCCTCTCATCAGGACAGCGCTTTTCTTTGCAGGGATTTATATACCAAAGCCGACAGAGAAAGTCTTAACTAATACATGTAAAAAAAAGAACCCCACGCTAAGCGTGGGGTTTTGTGACTCCGTCAGGATTCAAACCTGAAACCTTCTGATCCGTAGTCAGATGCTCTATTCAGTTGAGCTACGGAGCCATTCCGTTAAACGGGCTGCAAATATAGGGCGGTTCGGTTAATTTTTGAAATCTTTATCGCTTTCACTCTAAAAAAATGGGTGAATAAAACAAATCCCCCGGAAAAGCGGGGGATTTGCTTACACTTAAATACTATTCATATCATTAACGGAAACGATAGCCAACAGATAATCCAAAGCCGGTATTTCTGTAGGCAGTTTTATTATTGCTCAAACCCTCAATATCTGGATTTATCTTTGCCATACCCAATTGTGCATTCAGTTGCAGGCTCAGGCGGTTGCTCATTTCATAACCAACCAGTAAATTGGCACCGGCATCCATACGGCGTGCATAATAAGCCGTGGCAGCCTCTGCCACAGTAACCGAATTAGCAAATTTCACATTCGACGAACTACCACTTTCAAGTTTGTATTTTCCGTTTATTGCAAAACCAATATACGGTCCAACACCAAGTATCATTTTACCGGTTCCAAGTGTTGGTTTAAAAAGAAAATTCACCGGTATTTCAGCATAACCAATATTCAACGTGCCATTTGAACCATCAAATTTGGCTCCTTTACCCGAATACAGAATACCGGGCTGAAGATAAAATTCATCTGCAAGCGGCACATCGACCGTAATACCACCCTGAAAACGTGGCACAAGCTTGTTTTCCAATTTATCGCCGGCAGCATCTTTACCATTAATATTCTGAAAATTTACGCCTGCCCTTATACCAAAACTTACTCCTGATGTTTTTGCAGTTTGCGCTTCACTGTTTAATGCAATTGCCGAAAACATGGCAATAGCTGCTACATAAGTCCATTTCATATTATTCCGTTTTTTTAGTAAAGAAATTGAGTTGTTTATTTACCTGAATTCTGTGCTTCTTTCTCCGCATCAGATTTCATTTTTTCGTTGGCAGTAATCAGAAATTCAACACGCCTGTTCTGAGCCCGGCCTTCTTCCGTATCATTGCTGTATTTAGGATAGCGCTCACCGTAAGCTTTCGGATTAAGCCTGGACGAAGCAATTCCTTTATCGACCAGGTAAATCATTACTGCGTTTGCTCTTTTTTGCGATAAGGCTTCGTTGTAAGAATCGGTGCCCTTGTTGTCAGTATGCCCTTGTATCTCAATATTTGTATCGGGATATTTTTTAAGAATTGTCACTAATTCATCTAAACTTTTTTTAGCTGCCGGCTGCAGGTTTGATTTATCGAAATCAAACAGAATTTTACTTTCAAATTCTATTTCAATTCCTTCACCTACACGCTCTACTTTTGCATTGGGCACTTGTTTTTTTATTTCTTCTGCCTGCTTGTCCATTTTTTTTCCAATAAGAACACCGGCTGTTCCTCCAACTGCCGCACCAATAATAGTTCCTAATGCTGTGTTGCCCGATGCTCTGCCTATAACGGCACCGATTGCCGCACCACCGGATGTGCCAATAATTGCTCCTTTCTGTGTCTTAGTCATTGTTTTACAGGCAGCAAGCAGTACTGCCGCTGCAACAATGTAATAGATGGGTTTAATAAACTGTCTCATAAAATAAAGTTTGTTCCTGCCACCATAGCCAAAGACTATGCCAATTCAATTCGATGCCGAAATATTGATGCAAAAAAAGTCATCGATGTGATGACTTTTAATAAATTAAGAATGAAAAAAATTAAAATTTATAATCAGGAAAATATTTTTTCATTATTGATTTAAATGCAGATAAATTCCTGATTGAAGCAAATTCTTTTTCATTCCATATCACATCGGCTTCAGCATAGTTTAAATGCAGCGCATGATCGAGATAAAAAATTGCTTTATCAGTATTTGCCTGTGCTGCATAACAAACAGCGAGATAATAATATCCTGATGGGCTTTTCTTATTTATACTGATTAGTTTTTCAAGAAATGTAATTGCATCTGCATGTTTCTTTAAGTTCATACAACTTAATCCTGAAAATAAAAGCGAATTTTCATAAAGAGAATCAATCTTCAGCACTCGATTATAATTGTTTAAAGCTTCTGTATAACTGCCCTGCAGATAAAACAGGTTACCAAGGTTATTATAAGCCCGCACAAAATCAGGATTCAGATCAATTGCCTTTTGCAGATATACCCGGGCTGAATCGTATTTATTTATTTTCAGATAAATCACGCCAATGCTGTTATAAAAATCCGGCACATCGGGTTTTAAGCCAATTGCTTCCTGAAGTTTTGCGATTGCAGAATCAGGCTCTGCCACATCACGGTAAACATCGGCCATATCAACCAGAACTGAAATATTTTCATTATTCAGCAGGTATGCCTGCCTGTAAAAAACCAATGCCGAATCAAGCCTGTTTTGCCGTTTGTATAATGAAGCAATACTGTTATAAATCTGTGCATCGCCGGGGCTTAACTCAACTGCCCTGTGCAAATAGTAAAAAGCTGAATCATACAAACGGGTACGCATATACACCGAAGCAAGATTGGTTACATAAAGAACTTTGAGCGGATCGAGGCGAACTGCTGAAAGAAAATATTTATGTGCAGAATCTGCTATATTTTTTCTGAAATAATAAACACCTATTGAGTTGTAAGTTTCAGCATCGGCAGGATCAAGATTAATTGCTTTTGTAAAATACATATTTGCAGAATCGACCGATCTTGTTGACTGATAAAAAGCAGCAAGGCTCAGGTATGAGTTTTTTGAAGAAGGATTGAGGCTGATAATTTTCCTGTAATAAAAAGCGGCTGAATCAAGACGTTTATTTTGTTCAAACAACTTGGCAAGATCGGCATAAGGCTGTGTATAAGAAGAATCAAAAAGAATGGAACGGTGATAGTAAAACAAAGCAGAATCGCCCAGGTTAATTTCTTTAAAGAAATTACCAAGCAGGTTATAAACATAAGCCTGATCGGCATAATAATTTACGCTTTTCAGATAATAGATTCTCGCAGAATCGTATTGCTTCAAAGTGCCATAAGCTCTTGCTATTCCGTTATAGGCATGTACAAATGACGAATCGGTTTGCACACATTTTTTAAAATACTGAATCGCTTCATTACTCTTTCCCTTTTCCTTCATAAGCCAGCCCATATTATTGAGAGCCGATACATTTGATGGATCCAACAGCAGGGCTTTTTGATAATAACCCTGCGCCTTTTCAATCCGCTTTTGCTGAAATTCAAAATATCCTAAATCAACATACGCATCTGCACTCTTTGTATCAAGCTCAATTGCTTTTTCGTAATACTGTCTCGCCTTATCAAAATTTTTCATCTGCGCATATGCAAATGCAGCAGTTGTATAAGGATATTTCCACTTGGGCGCTTTGATGATTGCTCTTTGACTGAAATAAACTGCACTGTCGTACTTTTTTAGCTGAAGCTGAAGTGAAGCAATTGTATGAAGTATATAGGCTGCATTACTGTCGAGTGAATAAGATTGATAAATAAGTTCTCTTGCATCCTGCATATTGGTAACACGGTTCTTCTCATCAAAATAACTTTTGGCATGAAAGAAATACATTTTTGCTTTCAGGCTTTTTATCAGTTCTTCATCAGCCGGGTCAACCAGTTCTATTGCCTTTTTAAGCATATCTGCCACATTTCCAAAATCAAGTCCTGCAATGTATTGCAGGCGTTCAATACCGGCCTGTATTTCTTCGCTCCGCTGCGATTCATCTAACTGCGTACGAATTTGCTGAATCCCGGATGCATCTTTTCCGCTTAAGTACAGGTTAATTTTACGTTGAGCAAAATTCACAAACTCAGCAGCAAGTGTTTGCCTGGCATCAATCGTCAATACATTATCAGGATAAAGCCTGTATAACTGGTTATAAAAAAAATCGGCAGAACTGTCACCTGTCAGTTTCAGTTTTCTGATTGACTGATTAAACCGGTTATAGATCAACGCAACATTACTGTCAACCAGCAATGCTCCTCTGCCCCGTACGTTTCTTACAACATCATTTACTCCTCCATCATTCATCCCTGAAATGTTTTTATTCATTTCCCATTTTTTGAGAAAACCACTGTCAACACGGGCTACAATTTTTCTTCCGTTATCATCGCAGCAAATAAAAGGCTCCTGCTTTTTTTTGTATTTCTGAACAGCAAGCACAGGAACTTTTGAAAGAACGTAAGAACGAAGTTCCACTAACGTAATCAATCCGTCCTTTCCTTCATACCCATCTGCAAGTCCGCTTAACCCGTCAACAAGATAATAAGTAAATAACCCATGCCCGTTACCGATAGAAGCATCTTCCATCGATTCCTGCCCTGCCCCGGTTGCAAGCATAATCACTTCCCCTGCCTTTCGTTCTGAAACAGCCGAATTAAAAATCTGCTGTCCGTCTTCTCCCCCCGGAAGCTCATTTGTACGGCACGCATCCATAATAAGATAGATGTCAATATTCTTCCTGCTTAATTCAGCTATGCGGCTTTTTAAATTATACAACTGAATACTTCCCGTAACGATATAGTTGTTTTTATCGCCTGCAGGATTACAATCGTATGTAAGAAAAAAATATTCATCCTGGTTAATGGCATCACCATGACCTGCGAGATAAATAAACAGCCTGTCGCCGGGTTTCAGATTTTTCTGCCGAAGCCATGCCATTCCTTTAACCCAGAAATTTGCAGCCGTAGCATTTTCATTTACAAGGAATAACATATGGTCATCTGTTATACTACCTGCCCCGGCCGACTGGAGATATTCCTTAAACAATCCTGCATCACTATCGGCAAAGGATAACGGACGAATATGCTTATACGTGGAAATGCCAATGACCATAGCATAACTCTGCCCAATAGCCGAAGAAGGAATTGAATCGGTTTTTGATTGCTGCGCAAATATTATTTCTGTATTACATATAAGAAATGTAATGAAAAGGATGCCGATGAAAAGGAATTTTCTCATATATTTCAACTAAATTAGTCATTCAGACATTAGCAGACAAGTAACCAATCATCAAATGCAACCACCCAAAAGGCCGCAGGTAAAATCAAAACGTAAAAGTTTTATTGTAAAAGCATATCAAAGCTTCTATCATTTTTATCTCCGTTATCTTTTTAAACGGGATACAATTCTGTCAACAATTTCGGTTTTTCTGTTTATAGGGCTCCTGGGATTTATGCCGCTTAACACAAGTATTCTCAACCCGTTTAAAACAGCTTTAAAGGATCTTGATTTTAATGATATATCGTATGCCGTTCTGAATAAAAATGCCGGAACCCCAATTGATAACAGAATTGTAATTGTAAATATTGGCAATGCCGACAGGCTTGGGCTTGCTTTTCTTATTGAAAAAATAAGTGCAGCAAAACCAAAAGCAATGGGGCTTGATGTGCAGTTTGACGGGCCAAAAGAACCGGAGAAAGATTCTGTTCTGCGGCATGTAATAAGCAATACAGCAAATCTTGTTCTCGCCTCCTCACTTGACTGGAAAAATAAAACAACTCCTGAACAGACAGGTTATTTTGGCTCATTTACAAAAAACAAAGGCTTTGTAAATTTTATTGGAGAAGAAGGTGGAACGATCCGTTATTTTTCACCTGCCGAAAAAATTGATGGCAACACTTACCAAAGTTTTCCGGTTGCATTAGCAGCTTTTGCCGATACAAAAGCTGTTGAGCACCTCAGGCACAGAAAAAAAGAATACGAAGTAATTAATTACAGCCGCAAACCGGAACAATATTTAATTATTGACGGCAATGATGTTCTGGAAGACAGAACTGCATCTGAGCTTTTTGCCAATAAAATTGTTCTGATAGGGTATATCAATCCTGATCCGTTTAATGTGGAAGACAAACATTTTACACCGCTAAACAAACACTTTGCGGGGAAATCAATTCCTGATATGAACGGCATTGTTATTCATGCAAATATTCTTTCAATGATTTTCGACGGAACATATATTAAAAACATGCCCGCATGGCTTTTTTGGTTTTTAACCATTCTCATCTGCTGGCTTCATGTGGCTTTATTCATGAGGTATTATATCGAAAATCACATCTGGTTTCACTTAGTAGCTAAGATTGCCCAGATTTTCTTTGCCATACTTTCGGTTTATATTGGCATTATTTTCTTTGACTGGTTCAGTATTAAAATTGATACAAAAATCACTCTCATTGTTATTATACTGGCTATTGATATCATCTATTTCTACGAGGCACTTGCTGTATGGCTACATAACAAATATGGTTTCAAAACCAATTTTCACTCAAAATCGCACTAAAAAAAAATGAAACAAATCAACCTTCTGCTCATTACAGCTTTCCTGAGCATTTCAACTCAGGCGCAAAAGGCAAACTCATTCCTTATCTATTCGGTTAAGGGTACCGTTAACGTTGTTGAAAACAACAAAACATCAAAAGCACAGATTGGCAAACAGCTTACAGAACAATCAAAATTGACTGTTGGCACTAACTCGCTTGTGAGTATTATCTGCAATGAAAGCTGCCAGTTTTCCATTGTAAAAGCAGGCAGTTACAGTATGAGCCAGTTTAAAGATTCGTGTACAAGTAACAAAAGTTCCATCACTACGAGTTATATAAAATATGTATGGAACCAGTTAACAACACATAAAGGCAGCCCTGAAAAAAACAGGAAAAGCTACATGAATAATGTGGGTTCTGTCAGCCGTTCCAATATCAGTATCTGGATTGATTCAAGATTTGATACAATCAATTACAATCATGGCAGTTTTCCCGTTTCATGGAGATGTTATGCCGATGTGCAGGAATTTACTTTTGAAATTTATGAACAGGCCGAAGGAGGCACACCGGTTTATCAACAAAAAATATCCAAAACCACCGTTCCTGTTGCAAGCTTTGCTTCAAAACTCCAGCCCAATAAACCATATTTCTGGGAAGTGAAAATTGAAAACGAAAAAAGTGAAGGAAGAAAGGTAATTTATATCTGGGATCATGAATCGTACGAAAAACTGCTGCACCAGTTAAGCAAAGCGCATGAAGGTGCAGAAACAGAAGCCGAAAAAAACTTCCGGTTAGGTTTTCTGCTTGAGTCGGCACGGTTTTATGCAGAAGCGTACCAGTATTACCAAAAAGCGGTACAGCTTGCACCTGATGTTGAACTATTTCAGAAAACACTTGATGCATTTAAAAAAGATTATAACATCGGTCAGTAACCAACCAACCATTTTTACCTGAAACCGGCTGTTTTAGACAGCCGGTTTCTTTTTTGCAGAACTGTTCATTATACCGAAATTTACAATTGCAACAGTTGCAGCAACTGTGTTTACTGAAATATGAAAATTCATTTCTGGAGTATTGGAAAAAATCATGAAGCTTATGTAAAAAATGGTGTGGAAGAATTCACCAAACGCATCTCTAATTACTATCCTGTTCAATGGACTATTATTCCTGTACCCAAAAATGCAGGTATGTTAAGCGAAGCCGATTTAAAAAAGAAAGAAGGAGAAGTAATCCTTGACTGGCTTCAGAAAGATGACTACCTCGTTGCACTTGATGAAAGAGGAAAACAACTCAGCAGTGAAGGACTTGCTGAGTTTATAATGAAACGTAGCAATGAAAGCATTAAGAATCTTGTTTTCCTGATTGGTGGTGCCTACGGAATTGATGAAGCTGTAATGAAAAGAGCGAATTATAAATGGAGTTTATCGCAGTTAGTATTTCCGCATCAGATGGTACGGTTAATCCTGGCCGAGCAGGTGTACAGGGCCTGCAGCATTAACAGGAAAGAAAAATATCATCACAGTTGAAAAAAAATTAAAGCAAACATATTTTAACTCATGGAATTTACAATTACACTTTCGATTATTATTATTACCAGTTTGGTCTCGTTTACCGCATTTACCAATGAAAAGCTGATGGATTCACTGATTTTCTATCCACCCGCCATTACAAATCAGAAACAGTGGTATAGATTTTTTACAAATGGTTTGCTGCATGCCGATTTAACACACCTGCTATTTAACATGTTTGCCCTGTACCTGTTTGGAGAAAAAGTAGAAAGCGCTTTTTTGTATATTTTCGGCGAGAAAGGAAAACTCTTTTACCTCATTATGTATGTATTTGCATTGGCATTCTGCTTATTGCCCACCTATTCAAAAAATAAAGACAACTATCACTATAAAAGCCTTGGTGCGTCAGGTGCTGTTTCTGCTGTAATTTTTGCAAGTATTATATTAGACCCACTTATGGGTATTGGATTGATGTTTATTCCTGTATATGTTGCCGGCTTTATTTTTGGGTTTATTTATCTCATCATCTCATCGTGGTTAGATAAAAAAGGTGAAGGAAACATCAATCACTCTGCTCATATTTTCGGAGCATTGTTTGGAATGGGGTTCCTGATAATTGCCAGCGCACTTTTTTCTGACTATCCTGTTTTAAAACATTTTATTGACCAGGTAACCAACATTAGCCCCAGAGATCTAATTCAGTTTGGACGCTAAGGCATTATTTCAGTAAAGAAATTTTTAATAAAGATTTTGTTGAAGCAGAAATTTTAAACCTGTCATCAATACGATGACCGACAACCCAAACAATTTTTTTATTGCTTTCAATCACCCATACATTTTCTTTTTCTGTCCGGGATAATTTCTGATCAATAAAAAAACGTGCAAGCTTCTTTTTCTTTTTCATACCAAGGGGGTAAAAATAATCGCCGGATTTCCATTTACGAAGCAGTAAAGGAAAGGTAAGTGTAGATGCCTCAATTAATGCAACTGAATGATCTGCATTTATAACAGTATCTTTTTTTTCAGAAACTGTAAGCTGCAATTGAAAAGCAGAAGTTGAAACATGCTGATCATTTTCTTCAATCAGTACAAAGGCACTTTCTTCATTCTGCAATGGAGCAATAATCAGCCACGACCTGTTTTTAATAATCCGGTGTGTTGTTGATTGCACATATTTGCTGTTGGCTGCATCCAGTAAATCAACCACATCATTTAGTTGAGCAGCAGTAAAACCGTAATCACTTATAATTTCAAACAGAATTGTTTTCAGTGGTTCAGCCTTTTTCAGTTTCAGTACAGGAATATGAATTTCATTCCCTTTAAACTCAAGCAGTTTCTTTTTATGCTGCTGAATGGATTGCTGGTAAAGCAACTCTGTTTCAGCAAAACGTTGCTGATTTGCCAACAGGTTTTGTTCTGCTTCCGGGTAAATTTCTTTTACCAACGGAATAATATTATGCCTGAAAAAATTTCTTGTGTATTCAGTTGATGTATTGGTTGAATCGGTTACATACGCCAGGTTATTTTCTGTAGCATACGCTTCAATTTCCCTGCGTTGGGCAAACAACAACGGACGAACAATGTTTCCATTCATAGGAAGCATTCCCCGCAATCCTTTGACTCCTGTGCCACGGAAAAAATTCATCAACATGGTTTCGATGTTATCGTCGGCATGATGAGCAGTAAGGACAGTCGTGAATCGTGAATCCTCAGTCGATAGTAATTCCTCAAACCAGGCATACCGAAGATTACGGGCAGTTTCTTCAATAGATGTTTTATGTTGCTTGGATAAAGCAACCGTATCAAAAGTTTTTACTAAAAAATCTGCTTTGTATTTCTTTGCCAGTTCTTTTACAAATGCTTCATCCCTGTTACTCTCCTCGCCTCTTAATTGAAAATTACAGTGAGCAACAGAAAATGTATAACCTGCTTTATGGCACAGATCAACCAGCACAACACTGTCAACTCCGCCACTTACTGCAAGCAACAGATGATCTTTTGTTGTAAACAAATTATTGTCACCGATATATTGTTTAAATCGTTCCTTCATTTCAATGTTCATTCATCCAATCAAAAAGTCAGTTCCTCCCAAGCTCCACGTAATTCACCAAACGCATGCTGTTCGCCTTTCTCTTTTGCTATGTTCATTCCTTTTTCATACCATTCAATGGCTTTCTGTTCGTTGCCATTGCGTTCAAACAGTTTGCCTAAATGATAATAAGATCCTACATAACCAGGATCATTTGCAAGCAGTTCTTCAAATAAACCACGGGCTGTTTCATCATCACCCAGCTTAATGTATTCCAATGCCAGTGCATGTTTCAGAAAACTGTCGTTGGGATTCTGCTCAAGAAATTTCTGTAACTGTTCAATACGGTCCATCTGCATGTTAATTTTTTAAGAACAGGTGTTCGTTTTAGGATACAAAACTTTATCTTTGTTTAGTTGCATAAACAACTATTTTTTATATCCTAAAAATGCTTGCATGAAAATTTTAGTTTGTATCAGTAAAACGCCGGATACAACGGCAAAAATAGCTTTCACAGATAACAACACAAAGTTTGCCCAGGATGGAGTGCAGTGGATCATTAATCCGTACGATGAATGGTACTCGCTGGTTCGGGCCATTGAGCTGAAAGAAAAAGATCCTTCCACCATTATTCACCTGGTAACAGTTGGAGCTGCAGATGCAGAACCCATCATCCGCAAAGCATTTGCATTGGGCGGCGATGAAGGTGTACGTGTTAATGCAGAAAGCACCGACAGCTATTACATTGCTGCACAAATTGCAGAAGTGGCCAAACAAGGTGGTTACGATTTAATTTTTACAGGGAAAGAAACAATCGACTACAACGGCTCTTCTGTTGGTGGTATGATTGCTGAACTGCTCGATCTGCCGTATGTATCTCTTGCTACAAAATTTGATCTGAATGCGAACACAGCTATTATCAACAGGGAAATAGAAGGCGGCGAAGAAACCTGCGAAGTAAACCTTCCTGTTGTTGTCAGTTGCCAGAAAGGTGTTGCTGAACAGCGCATTCCAAATATGAAAGGTATTATGGGTGCAAGAACAAAACCATTGAAAGTAGTGGAGCCTGCTGCAGTTGAAGCACTCACTTCTGTTGTTTCATTTGAATTGCCTCCTGCAAAAGCCGGTGTAAAACTGGTTGATGCTGAAAATGCAGGTGAACTGGTTCGCTTACTTCACGAAGAAGCCAAGGTAATTTAATTGCAGATTGGCGATTGCAGATTTCAGAATGCTGCACATCAAAAATCTAAAATCTTAAATCTAACATCTAAAATATTGATATGTCTGTTTTAATTTTCATAGATACAGCCGATGGTCATATAAAAAAATCATCTTTTGAAGCATTGACCTACGGCGCACAATTAGCCCAGCAAACCGGAACAACAGCTGAAGCTATTGTATTGGGAACAGTTGCCGATGATCTTGCTGCGTTAGGGAAATATGGTGTAAGCAAAATTCATCATGCAGCAAACGATTTGCTGAACCACCTGGATGCGCAGTTGTATGCTAAAGCTATTGCTGATGTTGCTGCTGCCAGCGGTAGTACTGTAATTGTATTATCGCACAATGTAACCGGTAAGGCCGTGGCACCCCGCTTAAGTGTATGTTTGAAAGCCGGTTTGATTGCAGGAGCAATTGGTTTGCCTGACACATCCAACGGTTTTGTTGTGAAAAAGGGCGTTTTCAGCAGCAAGGCTTTTGCTTATGTTTCTGTAAATACAGCAGTAAAAATTATTTCCATCAGCCCTAATTCATTCCAGACTATTTCCGGAGAAGGAACTGCCGAAGTAGTGAATGAAACAATTTCTGTTGATGCGCCTAAAGTGAAAGTAACGGCTACGAATAAAGTAACAGGCGAAGTTCCGTTAAGTGAAGCTGAACTGGTGGTTAGTGCCGGTCGTGGATTAAAAGGTCCCGAAAACTGGGGAATGATTGAAGAACTGGCCAAACTGCTTGGAGCAGCAACAGCCTGCAGTCGCCCGGTGGCAGATGCACACTGGCGGCCGCATCATGAGCATGTAGGACAAACCGGTGGAACAATTGCTCCTAACTTATACATTGCAATCGGCATCAGCGGTGCTATTCAGCACCTGGCTGGTGTTAACCGCAGTAAAGTTATTGTGGTGATTAATAAAGACCCTGAAGCTCCTTTCTTCAAAGCAGCCGATTATGGCATTGTGGGCGATGCGTTTGAAGTGGTACCGAAACTGATTGAAGAAGTGAAAAAACTAAAAGGTGCAGCGTAACGAACAGCATAAGTTTATATTTCACACAACGGCACAGAGGATACAAAGCACACAAAGTATCATTATACTGAATTTTCTTTGCGGTCTTTGCCTTCTTTGTTTCGTTGTGTGAAACTTTTTTTGATTATTTAATTTTCATACTTACCGCTTTTTAAAGGGCAAATAATTTAGGCTGAATAATTTAATTCAAGGTTAAAGACCTTAAATTTGCCTTCGGGTTATGAAAAAGATAGAACTGGAAATAGTAGCACTTTCACACAGCATTACGCAAACACACAGCTATGCTGTTGTATTGGGCGAAGTAAATGGTTTACGCCGTTTGCCAATTGTAATTGGCGGCTTTGAAGCACAGGCAATTGCTGTGGCGCTTGAACGCATGCAACCCAGCCGACCTCTAACGCATGACCTGATGAAAAATTTCATGCTGGCATTTAATGTGGAATTGCATGAAATTGTTATCAACGATCTCCAAGAAGGCATTTTCTATTCAAAACTTCTTTGCACATCTGAACACGATACTGTTGAAATTGACAGTCGCACAAGCGATGCCTTAGCCCTTGCAGTACGTTTTGGATGCCCCATTTATACATACGAGCATATTCTTGAAAGTGCCGGTATTTTGATGGAGGATGAAGAAGAAAAGAAAGAAAAAGAAGAAGTTACTGTAAGCTCTCCAACCACCAGTACTGAAGGTGGCGACGATTTGAAATCAATGAGCCTCGAAGAACTGCAAACCATGTTGAACGAAGTACTGGAGCAGGAAGATTATATCAAGGCCATCGCCATCCGTGATGAAATAAGCAACCGTAAGAAGTAATGAAAAATGGAAAGTGGAGAATGGAAAATGATGATAATGCTCCAAACTTTCAATTTTCAAATTTCAACTCTCAATTGAAATGATCGTTTTTCCAAATTGTAAAATCAATCTTGGCTTACATATTCTCAACAAACGGGAAGATGGTTATCACAATCTTGAAACAGTCTTCTACCCTGTTCCGTTAAATGATGCATTGGAACTGATACGCAGCCAGGATCAACAGGCTCAAGAAGAAATCAGTTTTCAAACAACCGGTCTTGCCATTGAAGGCGATCAGCAAAACAATCTCTGTATCAAAGCATATAAACTGCTGAAAAAAGATTTTCCGCAACTGCCTCCTGTTCAGATGCATTTGCATAAAGTAATACCAATGGGCGCAGGCTTAGGCGGTGGCAGCAGTGATGGTGCATTTGCCTTGCAGCTCATCAACACTAAATTTCAGTTGGGTTTATCAGAACAGCAGTTGATTGATTATGCACTGCAGTTGGGAAGTGATTGCCCTTTCTTCATCATCAACAAACCTGCGTTTGCAACAGGCAGAGGCGAACAGATGACTCCTGTTGAACTCAATCTCTCTGATTATCGTTTTGCTTTAATTAATCCGCAGATTCATGTTAACACAGGCTGGGCTTTTTCAAAACTGTCGGGCCGCTCTTCCAATATTCCTGATCAGTCACATAATTCAAAGCGGCCAGACATTAAGCAAATCATTCAGCAACCAATTGAAACATGGAAAGAACAGCTCATCAATGATTTTGAAGAACCGGTTGCTGAACAATTTCCTGTTATTGCCGATATCAAACGAAAATTATACGATGCAGGAGCAGTGTATGCATCAATGACCGGAAGCGGAAGCACTGTGTTTGGTATTTTTCATAAAAGCATTGAGCCCAAAATCTGTTTTCCGGAAGAATATTATTCAAAAATTATTTAGTCTGTTCTTCACAGGGTTGGCAGATACCGCTAACTCGTATAAATGTTACAGTAAGATTTCCGTACCTTACAATATCATCTTTTGTCCACTCCCAGGGAGATGCTGTGTAGCTTTTCCTATCACTGTAATCCCACTTAAAGAATTCTTTTGTATAAACTGTTAATCGAAGAGGGATTTGTCCTTTATTCCTGCAACTATCATACTGCTGTTTAGACATAAAAAATAAATCAAATCGTGGAACTCTTTCTATCCAGCCACCTTCGGCAAACGCCATTCCTATAGGCGGTTCAATCTGATCCAGTAAATTTTTCAGCGGTTTACCTGAAAATTCTCCATCGTTCTGGCAAATCAAAAATAAATCGTTGGTTGTTTGTACCATTCTTTGTGCAGATGAAACAGTTATGGTAAACAGTGTAAATAAAAAAAAAAGGCTTTTATAAATGATCTTCATAAACTATAAAAAAGTAAAGCAGATGTTTTGTTCACATACTCAGATGCAAGCTATTTCAATTTCCATAAACAATCATTTTAACATCTACAATCCCGCTCTGCGAAGTCTCCTGACTTCGCAGTTTTATACAAACAGTTTCCAACCATTTTTTTCACAGGGTTGACAACCTTTGGAAGGTTGTCAACCCTAACTCAAAATACTTGAACCATTAATCCGTCTGACGAGGACGTTCGACATAGTGTCTTTATCCCAATCATCCCAAAAATCTAATAAATCCCGGTTCAGACAGTTTTTTATATCGATAGATAAAATTATCTTTGAAACCTTATGCAAAAGGCAACATCATTTCTCCAGATGAATCTTGATCTCCTCAATCACTGAGGTTAACATGCCCCTACCTCCTAAAGGGGGATTTTTTGTGCTGCCTTACACTTTTTCATTTATCATTTTTAATTTTTTATTTCCATGCATACATCAGTTACTGTATCTGCAAATTCGCAGCGTTATATTGACCTTGAAGAAAAATTCGGAGCTCACAACTATCATCCATTGCCTGTTGTTCTTGAAAAGGGTGAAGGTGTTTTTTTGTATGATGTTGATGGCAAACGCTACTTTGATTTCCTGAGTGGTTACTCAGCAGTGAACCAGGGTCACTGTCACCCAAAAATTATTGCAGCACTTGTTGAACAGGCGCAGAAACTTACACTTACATCAAGAGCATTTCACAGCAACCTGCTGGGTGAATATGAACAATACATTACTTCTTATTTCGGCTATGACAAAGTGTTGCCGATGAATACAGGTGTTGAAGGAGTTGAAACAGCTATTAAACTTGCACGTCGCTGGGGTTACACTGTCAAGGGTATTGAAGATCAGAAAGCAAAAATTATAGTTTGCGCAGAAAACTTTCATGGAAGAACAAGTACTGTCATTTCATTCAGTACCGATCCGAGTTCGTATGCAAAGTTTGGACCTTACATGCCGGGCTTTAAAGTTATTCCCTATAATGATCTTGCTGCGTTACAGGAAGCATTGCAGGATAAAGACGTATGCGCCTTTTTGGTTGAACCTATCCAGGGCGAAGCTGGTGTGGTTGTTCCAAATGAAGGTTTTCTTGCAAAAGCAAAACAATATTGCAAAGAAGCGAATGTTTTGTTTATTGCTGATGAAATACAAACAGGTTTATGCCGTACTGGTAAATTACTTGCATGCGATCATGAAAATGTTCACCCCGATATTTTGATTTTGGGCAAAGCATTAAGCGGCGGTACAATGCCGGTAAGTGCAGTACTCGCTGATGATGAAATTATGCTCACCATCAAAGCTGGTGAACATGGAAGTACCTATGGTGGTAATCCTCTTGCATGTCATGTTACCATCACCTCATTACAAGTGTTGAAAGATGAACAAATGAGCGAACGAGCAGAAAAGCTTGGCCAGCAGTTGAGAAAGGAACTGACAGAACTCAACTCACCTTTTATCAGTTTAATCAGGGGTAAAGGTTTACTCAATGCGATTGTGGTCAATCATCCCAATCCTGATGCAGCATGGGAACTTTGTCTTGAGATGAAGGAACTTGGTTTGCTGGCAAAACCAACACATGGCGATAAAATACGTCTTGCACCACCGTTAGTAATTACGGAAGAGCAGGTTTCTGAATGCGTTGAAATTGTAAGAAAGAGTTTGGAAATTTTGAAGAAATAGATACACAGATGAAATAGAAACGCTGATGACGCAGATTTAACTGATTTACACTGATTTTTTCTTATCTGTTTTATTCATCTAAATCCGTTCAATCAGCGTTTCCATCCCGAATCCTTATTTTTGCACCTAATCCAAGAATGATATGAGCGAAGAAAAAAGCCTGAATTTTATTGAAGAGATCATTGAAGAAGATCTGAAGAGCGGAAAGTATAAATCAATTCTCACCCGTTTTCCTCCTGAACCGAATGGTTATCTGCATATCGGTCATGCAAAAAGCATTTGCTTAAACTTTGGATTGGGTATTAAATATGGCGGCAAAACCAATTTGCGTTTTGACGATACCAATCCTGTAACCGAAGAAACCGAATATGTTGACAGCATTAAAGAAGATGTTCATTGGTTAGGTTTTGACTGGGCAAATGAATTTTATGCATCTGATTACTTTGACCAGATTTATGAATTTGCAATAAGGCTCATCAAAAAAGGACTGGCCTATGTAGATGACAGCACCAGTGAAGAAATTGCTAAGCAAAAAGGATCACCAACCCAACCGGGTACCAGGAATAAATATGCCGACAGAACAGTGGAAGAAAACCTTCAACTATTTGAAGAAATGCGTGCAGGTAAATATCAGGATGGCGAAAAAGTACTTCGTGCAAAAATTGATATGAGTTCGCCCAACATGCACATGCGTGACCCCATCATTTACCGTATTAAACATGCACATCATCACCGCACAGGCGATAAGTGGTGCATTTACCCGATGTATGATTTTGCACACGGGCAAAGTGATTCCATTGAAAACATCACTCACTCCATTTGTACATTAGAGTTTATTCCTCACCGTCCGTTGTACGACTGGTGTATTGAAAAACTGGAAATCTTCCCATCAAAACAATACGAGTTTGCAAGGCTGAACCTCAACTACACTGTAATGAGTAAGCGTAAACTGCTGCAACTGGTGAATGAAAAATATGTAAGTGGTTGGGATGATCCCCGTATGCCAACCATCAGTGGTTTGAGAAGACGAGGTTATACGCCTGAAAGCATACGTGATTTTGCAGACCGTGTTGGTGTGGCAAAACGTGATAACCTGATTGAATTTGGTTTGCTTGAATTCTGTGTACGTGAACATCTCAATAAAATTGCACAACGCAGAATGGTGGTGTTTAATCCTGTAAAAGTTATTCTCACCAATTATCCCGAAGGTCAGACAGAAACGATGCTGACGGATAATAACCCTGAAGATCCGAATGGTGGCACAAGAGAAGTTCCGTTCAGCAGGGAAATTTTGATTGAGGCTGATGATTTCATGGAAAATCCTCCAAAGAAATTCTTCCGTCTTGCACCGGGTCAGAAAGTGCGTTTAAAAAGTGCATACATCATTCAGTGCGATGAAGTGATCAAAGATACTGATGGAACTATCACAGCATTGCATTGCAGTTATATTCCTGAAAGCAGAAGCGGTAACGATACATCGGGTTTAAAAGTGCAGGGCACTTTGCATTGGGTTAATGCAGCAGATGCTGTTGAAGTTGAAGTAAGAGAGTATGACCGTTTGTTCCGTGTTGATAACCCGGCAAGTGAAGACGGCGATTTCAAGGATTACATCAACCCTGATTCTTTGAAAGTTGTTACCGGTTATGCTGAACCATCTTTAAAAAATGTAACAGCAAACGACCATTTCCAGTTTTTAAGAAAAGGCTATTACTGTTTAGATAAAGATTCAACTGCTGAAAAAATCATCTTCAACAGAACAGTTACATTGAAAGATGCATGGGCAAAAGAATCGAAGAAGAAATAAACTGTTGTCTGCTCACCTGAAAGGTGACTGATAATATGAAGCGAAAATATTTCCAAATGATGAACAGTTATCCTTCGGATAAACAGACATCAAAATCATGAGAGAGCGGATCAGTGATCCGCTCTCTCATTTTAATGCTGTACATTTTCAAGTGCCTTGGGATCATGTTTATGCTTAAACAACACTGCAAACAATACAGCAATCACTAAAGCATAAACAGAAAATGTGAGCCAGATAGGATGCCATTCTTTTATAAACACATCAGACTTGAATGTTCCATCTGCTAATACTTCGTTGTATTCAAGAATTTTCTTTACAGCAGGATTTTGTGCATCTGCTTTTACATAGCCCAGTAAACTATTAATATCAGAGAATTTAAGAGTATAATATTTATCAATAACCCAGCCGCTCACTTTGGCACCAATATATGCGCCTACGCCATTTGTCATCATCATAAACAAACCCTGGGCACTAGATCTGATAGTTGAATCAGTTGTTGTTTCAATAAATAACGACCCTGAAATATTAAAGAAATCAAACGCCATTCCGTAAACAATACATGAAAGAAGAATCATCCACAATCCGTCAGCAGGGTTGCCATAAGCAAACAGTCCAAACCGTAACACCCATGCAATCATTGAGAATAACATCACTTTCTTAATTCCAAAACGCTTTAAGAAAAATGGTATTGCTAAAATAAATAACGTTTCAGAAATCTGAGATACTGACATTACTATAGTCGAGTATTTTACAACAAATGAATCAGGCCCGTAAATTGGCACTTTTTTGAAATCATCAAGGAACGTATCGCCGTACATATTCGTCAACTGCAATGCTGCACCAAGAAACAGCGAGAAAATAAAAAACAATGCAAGTTTATAGTTTGCAAATAATTTAAAAGCATTTAATCCAAGTTGCTCAAAAATTGAGGCATCTTTTGAGATAGTTTTCTGAGGCGGACATTTAGGCAGGGTAAAAGCAAACAGCCCCAATAATATTGCTACAAATGCTGCAATATAAAACTGGTTGGCATTGGCCTTACTTCCACTTAAATTAGTAATCCACATCGCAACAATAAACCCTATTGTTCCCCATACCCTGATTGGCGGAAATACCTTAACCACATCATAATTATTACGCTTGAGAATAGTATAAGCAATAGAATTAGATAATGAAATTGTCGGCATATAACAAGCCATTGCCATCAACATTACATAAAACAAAGTGTCAGCATCTTTAACCTGAGGTACATAAAGCAAAAATGCTCCATATAAAAGATGTAAAATGCCGTATAAACGTTCGGCATTCATCCACTTATCAGCTATAATGCCAATAACAGCAGGCATAATTATTGAGCCTAAAGCCAGTGTAGTCATAATTGTTCCAAACTGACCGCTACTTCCCATGTTATTGGAAAAGAAATATGTTGCAATTGTAATTAACCAAGCACCCCATACAAAAAACTGGAGAAAGCTCATCAGGGTAAGTCTAAACTTAATACTCATCTCAAAATATTTTATTGATCAATCCGTTTATCCAAACATGAAAGATAACAGTTTTTGCAACACAATAAATCCCTTTTTAAGTCTGAATTTTTCCGGTTCGGAATTGAAAATGGAATATTCGGTTTAAAGGCTATTTCATCATTTCAATTTTTGCTCTTCACTTCGTACATTCACATATTAACTGTCTGCATGAAAAGTTTAAAGTCGATTTTCTTTGTTTCACTGGCATTCACATTGTCACTTCCTGTAGCAGCACAAAAGCAAAACAACAATGCTTCTGTACGCACCGCATCCATGCATCGGTGCGGTACTGAAATTGTAATGGAAGAACTGTTCAGGAAATATCCTGCCTTTAAAAAAGAAATGGAACTCAGCAGGGCAAAAAAATTCCAGGCACTGCAACAGCAACAGTTCAGAATCCCTTTCCGCACAGATGCAGTTTATACTATCCCTGTGGTTGTTCATATAGTTTTAACATCACCTTCAACTGTATCAGATGCACAGGTTCAATCGCAGATTGATGTGTTGAACGAAGATTACGGAGGTACCAATGCCGACTCTTCAAGAATACCTGCTGCTTTTAAACCCGTATTTGGCAAAAGCAATATTCGTTTCTGTCTTGCACGGCGTGATCCTAAAGGCGATGCTACCAATGGAATCAATCGGGTAAGTTCAACTGTTATTTCAAATCCCGGGCTTGCTGACCCTGTTAAATTTACCTGTTCAGGAGGAAGTGACGCATGGGATCCTTCAAAATATCTCAACATCTGGGTTTGCCAGATGCCTTCCGGCTTTCTTGGTTATTCGTTTTTTGCCTCCGATCCACTTTCGTATATACCACTCAATGAAAGAGGATTTGTAAATAATTACCGATCTTTTGGAAGAACAGGAACGGCCCAGGCTCCGTTTAACAAAGGGAAAACGGCTACACATGAAATAGGACATTTCTTTGACCTGGAACATATCTGGGGGCCGAATAATTGTGATGGCACGCAGGTTTGTACTGATGACGACGGAATAAGTGATACTCCTTTGCAATTAAGTTGTTCTTCAGGGGCTCCGGCGGCTGACAGTATAATTAAAGATGCCTGTTCGCCCAACGCTCCCGGTATTATGTGGATGAACTATATGGATTACGTGGATGATATTGCTATGGTTATGTTCAGCAAACAACAATGTACATCAATGGAAACAAGCCTGCTCAATACAGCCTGGATGCAGGGCCTTGCAACTTCCGATGCCTGTACACCGCCTTCTTCTTTAAACAGAGATGTACGCTTTGAAAAATTTGTTGACCAGACGATCACCAATTGCGGCACATCAAATACAACTGTTTATACCTGTACAAACAGTTACAGACCTGTTATTACAGTTAAAAATGTTGGCACGGATAATATCACTTCTCTGAGTATTTCGGCAAAATTCGGAACCGGAACTCCAGTTGTTACAAGCTGGAGCGGAACAATTACGCCACAATCAACAGCCGATATTACACTCAATACAATGACTTTAAACTCGGGCAGTAACAACAACCTCATCATTTACACTTCAAACCCTAACGGAAATACCGACCAGAAAGTGGCAAATGATACCGGTAAACTCGGGGCTGTTATTTATCCGTATGTAACAACCCCTTATACCGAAGGGTTTGAATCAACAACTTTCCCTCCTGCTGTATGGAAACGTACAAACAGCGATGGAGACATCACTTGGGAACGTACAACCACTGCCGCTAAAACCGGTGTTGCATCGATGTTTATTGATAATTACAATTATTCAAGCAACAATGAAACAGACGAAATGACTTCGCCTCTGTTTTCAGTAAAAGGAAAAGATTCTGTTTTTCTTACATTCCAGGTGGCAGCGGCTACTTACAGCGCACCCGATTTAGCAGGCAACCCAACAGATACGCTTGAAATTCTGATAACAAAAGATTGCGGACAAACTTTTACAAGTGTTTACAAAAAATGGGGACTTGATCTTGTCACAACCGGAAATATTGCTGTTGACACGGCATATGTGCCGCTTGCATCGCAGTGGAGGAGAGATACCGCATTTCTCGGTGATTATTCTCTTTCAACTATCGATAATATCCAGGCAGTTATCCGCAATACAACGAATTATGAAAACAACATTTATATCGACGATATCAACATCACTTATAAAGATGCAAATGCCAACCTGAAGCGAAATGGCGTAATGGTTACTCCCAATCCTTCAAGAGGATTATTCATATTACAGTATTATGAAAAGCCTGTTAACCTCGATTATATTAATGTTTATAACTATGCAGGCCAGTTAGTATGGCAAAAAAGAATTTCTGCAGGGTTATCGGGCAACAATCTCGGGCCAAATTATGTTGAAATTGATTTAAAGAACGTCAGCACCGGTCTTTACACCGTTCAGTTGGTTTACCGCTCAAAGAAAGCTCAAACAATTAAAGTACTGAAAGTAAACTGACGAAAATTAGTCGTTGTTTATTTGTGAGCGGCTTAACTTTGCCGGATTATTCAGCCTGTGCATACAGGATCAATTTTATCATTTTACAGAATATGGAAACAGGAATTGAAACGCTTCTTAAAACGAGCAATGCTGATAGTGAACTAAGGGTAATTGCTGAAAAGATTTATAACCAGGAACGCATTACAGAAGATGATGCGCTGGTATTGTTTGAAAAAGCAAGTCTGCCATTGCTTGGTACATTGGCAAATTACGTACGTGAACGTCTTCATGGCGATGCAACTTACTTCAACCGTAATTTTCATATTGAACCTACCAATCTTTGTGTGTTCAGTTGCAACTTTTGCTCCTACTCAAAAATTTATGCAAAGAAAGAAGAAGGCTGGGAACTGAGTATTCAGCAAATGCTCGACATTGTTAAAAAATACGATGGTACTCCTGTTACAGAAGTGCATATTGTTGGTGGGGTACATCCTAAAATGGATCTGCAGTTCTTTGCCGATTTGCTCAAAGCAATTAAACAACACCGCCCCGATTTACATATCAAAGCCTTTACTGCTGTTGAATACGATTATATGTTCCGCAAGGCAAAAGTAAGTGTGGAAGAAGGATTAAAGATACTGATAAGCCATGGGCTTGATTCAATACCCGGTGGAGGCGCTGAAATTTTTGATCCGGAAATCCGCCAAAAAATCTGTGCTGATAAAGTTGATGGCGACGGCTGGTTAAAGATTCATGAAACTGCGCATAAACTCGGATTACATAGCAATGCAACTATGCTTTATGGTCATATTGAATCGTACAAGCACCGCATTAATCACATGAGCAGGCTAAGAGATTTGCAGGATGAAACCAAAGGCTTCCAGACGTTTATTCCGCTCAAGTTCCGTAACATGGATAACGACATGAGCAATGTTCCTGAAAGCAGCATTATAGAAGATATGAAGATGTATGCTGTTGCACGTTTGTTCCTCGATAACTTCCCGCACCTGAAAGCTTACTGGCCTATGCTTGGCCGCAACAATGCACAAATGACATTGTCATTTGGCGTGGATGATCTTGATGGAACAATTGATGATACAACCAAGATTTACAGTCTTGCAGGAAGTGAAGAACAAACACCAGCAATGAGTACTGAAGAGCTGGTGGCATTAATTCAGCAGGTAAACCGGAAACCGGTTGAACGAGATACGCTGTATAATGTAATTAAAGAATACGAAGGAAAAGAGCCGGTACTTGCTTAAACAGTTTTTTAAATTGTGTTGATATAAAGTGGGCGGCAAAGAAATTGCCGCCCACTTGTTTTTTATGCTATGATTAATGCGATTCGCCTGTAAACTCCAGTTCAGGAATACCGGGGTTCTTTGGATCTTCACCATATTCATTTGCAAAACGATCCCCGTCTGTAAATAACCAAACAAGCAAAATTATTGGGCCAACAAATGGCACAAAATAGATAAAGATATTCCATCCGCTTTTTTTAAGATCATGTAACCGACGTACAGTTACTGCAAGAGCAGGAATAAACATTGCCAGCATAACCAGCAATATTATCATAAAAGCAATACTGCCAAACATATCCGAATCGCCGGCAGAACTAAAAGACATAATAATGAAAACTAAAAAATAGAAAGAAAAGTTCACTAATCGAAAGAACCAAAATTCTGCTCTTCTTGCTATCCTTTCAAAATTTGCATAATTCTTCAAAAAAACTTTCTTCCACCAATCCATCATGTTGTAAGCACTTTCTTCTTTTTCCATAAACAGTGTTTTGATTTAGTTACAATAATCAGTGTTTAATAAAAATAATACCCTTGGAAAGGTATTTTAAAAATGAGAAAGCAGTTCAATGAACTGCTTCCCCTTTATGAAGTGTAAGTAATTTATTTTAACTCCATCACCAGGTTATACATAGGCATCAGTGTTAAGTTCTTTTCCAGTTGAAAGGTTTGTCCGGCAGCTACATCATACGCCGTTGCAAACCCTTTCAGTCTTTCCGAAAATCTCGACAGATCAATAGTCATCGGTTTATCATTTGTATTCATCACACACATCACTGTTTGTTTCTCATCATAACGGAAATAAACATACACACCGTCAACTGGCAAAAACTGCATTAGCTTACCCGTTTGAATAGCTGATGATGTTTTGCGGAAATTTGCTAACCGTTTTACATAGTTAAAAATGGAATTTTCCTTTTCTGTTCTTCCGGCAGCAACAAATTTATCAGCCTTATCTCCTTCCCAGCCACCTGGAAAATCCTGGCGTACGTATCCATCACTTGGTGAAGTAAATCCTGTCATCAGGATTTCATTGCCATAATACATTTGCGGAATACCTCTGAATGTCATTAACCAGGATAAACCAACTTTGTACTTTGCTGTATCTTCTCCCACAACAGAATAAAAACGGGGCAAATCATGATTATCTAAAAAAATCACCTGCCGCATCGGGTTTTTATAAACAAAATCCTGTGCTGTTGTTGTATATAGTTTATTGACTCCTTCTGTCCATCCGAATTTTTCATTTACTGCTGGCTGTATGCCATAAAACAATTGCTGAAAATCAGTTGTGGCCTGCATGTTACTCTTAAACGGAATATCAAAATTGTTCTGGCAGAAATAACTTTGGTTGATGACACCATGTACCCATGTTTCACCAAAAATGGTTATTGCAGGAAACTCATCATACAATGCTTTGTTGCAGCGGTTCATAAACGGAAGATCGTTATAGGCATACGTATCAATGCGCCATCCGTCAACTCCAAATTCCTCAACCGTCCATATTGCATGCTGAATTAAAAAACTGGCAACATACGGATTACTCTGATCCCAGTCGGGCATAGCAGTAACAAACCATCCATCGCTCATAATTTTTTTATCAGCAGACGAGGCGTACGGATCAAACAACGCCTGGTCTTTATAATTGGTTTGAGTAAATTTTGGCCAGCGGTGAAACCAACTGCTGTCGGGCTGATCAACAAACAAAATATGTTTCAGACCAACATGATTATACACTGCATCCTGAATAATCTTCATTCCTTTTGCATGAGCCGCATCAATTAAATTTTTGTAAGCCACCTCACCACCAAGTCTTCTGTCGATTCTGTAATGATCGGTAAAGGCATAACCATGTTCCGTACGCTCAGGCATATCATTTTCGATAACCGGGTTTAGCCAAACGGTTGTAACACCTAAGTCCTTCAGATAATCTAAGTGGTTCTGCACGCCTTTCAAATCACCACCATGACGGTTAAATACTGTATCACGGCGAAGTGTTTGATCTAACATTCCCGGCACACGATCATTCGACGGATCGCCATTGCTGAAACGGTCGGGCATAATAAGATAAACAAGATCAGTTGAATTGACACCTTTGGCATAAGCAGTACCATTACCTTTACGACGTGGCTTCAGTTCAAAAGAAACATTTTTTATCATATCAACTGTTGCACATTTAAATACAGCCTTTCCGGGTTTTGCAGTTGCCGAAACAGCAATATCAACAGCGAGATAATTTTTGTTGCTGAATGTTTTTACAGTTTTAATTTTTATACCAGGATACGAACAGGAAACCCTTTTATACATCCCGATATTTTCGCCCCTTAACAGCAATTGAATGTTATTCATTTTCATTCCAACCCACCAGTTGGTTGGATAAACAGCCACATCCTGGGCATACAATGAAACTGCTGTCATTACAGACAGCAGTAACAAATAAATTTTTCGATACATCATAATTTTAAAATTAATCTTACTACTCATGCTCTTTAATTACAAAAAGAGCGCAGATGCCTGCAACAAATAAACTTGCACCTGCAACAGCTACAACATTAATGGCCTTATCTCCCACCATTGTTAAAATCAATCCGCCTAAAAGGCTTGCTGCTATTTGCGGAATAGTAATAGTGGCATTAAATAAACCCATGTAAACCCCGGTTTGCTTGGGAGGTAATGCTTTTGATAAAATAGCATAAGGCAATGCAAGAATAGCAGCCCATGCAATACCAACACCAATCATTGGTACAAACAATGCCCATTTATCAGTTATAAACATCATGCAGAACAAACCAATACCACCGGCAAGTAAGGAAGCCATGTATGTATTTTTCCGCCCGTATTTATTTGCAAGCGGAGTAATAGCCAATGAATAAAGAGCAGCAACCACACTGTAAAAACCAAAAATAAAACCAACCCAGTTACCTGCATCATTGTATTCTTTTGAATGCGGATCAGAACTGTTCCAGATTTGTTGTGCCACACCTTGTGTTGTATAAACCCACATTAGAAACAAAGCAAACCAGGAAAAAAACTGCGTAACTGCAAGCTGCCACATAGTGGGGGGAATATGCTTTACAGCATGCATAAACCCGGTTTTCTCATTTGCCTGTTCTTCATCAAGATTATTATACTTTGCATATTCCTCCGGAGGATATTCTTTTGTACGGAACGATGTCCACAACACACTTAACAGCAATGCACCTCCACCAAAGTAAAACGCCCAGATAACAGTTGGGGCAACTTTTTGTCCCGGGGCTGGTTCGTTTGAAACTCCAATCCATGCAAGAATGATAGGCAATAAAGAACCAATTACGGCTCCAGCATTAATTAAAAAACTCTGTATTGCATACCCCTGGTTTCTTTGCTTGTCATTCACCATATCGCTCACCAATGCACGAAATGGCTGCATGGTTACGTTGAATGATGTATCCATGAACAATAACATAATAGCCCCAAAAACAACAGCAGGTAACAGTTGAGCAAAGTGTTCGCTGTTTGGCATAAAAAACATTGCAAGTGCCGAAACAACTGCACCGCCAAGAATAAAGGGAATTCTTCTGCCTAATCTTGTCCATATTTTATCGCTCGATAAACCAATAATAGGCTGCACTATTAATCCGGATAAAGGTGCAGCCAGCCAGAATAAACTCAGGTGATGCGGATCGGCACCAATTGCTGAAAGAATACGGCTGGTATTTGCATTTTGCAATGAATAACCTATCTGCACACCAAGAAAACCAAAACTGATATTCCAGATTTGCCAGAAAGATAAATTAGGTTTCAGTGAAGACGATATTGATTGAGAACTTCCTGATAATGCCATAACAATCGTTACTCCCACCCCTGTGTGAAAGTTTATTTAATTACATGATCTAATAATGCGATTTATACTTTAACAGGGAAAAGTTTAAATCACAAATCCATCGGACAATATTGCGCCTTTCTTCACAACAACAATTCCATCCTTAACGGTGTACAATGAGTGATCTGTATTGGGCAAATGACTTCCGCCATTGATACGTACATCATTTCCTATACGGCAGTTTTTATCAATAATTGCATTTTTAATATAGCAACGTTCGCCAATTCCCATTTTAGGAAGACCTCTTTCCGTTGCATGGTTCATTTCATCAAGTGTTTCATAATAATCATCACCCATAATGTAACTGCTTACAATAGTTGAGCCATAACCAATGCGGCTTCGTATGCCAATTACACTGTTTTCAATTCGGCTTGCATTAATAATGGAACCTTCTGCAATAATGGTTTTTTCAAGCGTGGTGCCACTAATCTTTGCAGGGGGCAACATACGTGCTCTTGTATAAACAGGTCTGTCGTTATCAAACAAATTAAATTCCGGTATTTCCTGTGTTAAAGCAAGGTTTGCTTCAAAAAACGAATAGATGTTACCAATATCTGTCCAGTAACCATCGTACTGATAGCTTGCAACTTTATATTTTGAAATTGATGCTGGCATAATTTCTTTACCAAAATCAGTTGCATCTTTAAATTCATCTTTCAACATATCAATAAGCAAATGCTTATTGAAAATGTAAATACCCATTGAGGCAAGATAAATACGACCGTGATTGCGCATTTCATCACCTGTATCACTTACCCAGTCGGCGAGTATGTCTTTTTTGGGCTTTTCAATAAACGAAGTGATTGTTTGCTCCTCATCAGCCTTCAGAATACCAAACTCCGGCGCTTCTCTTTCTCCAACCGGGATTGTTGCAATGCTGATGTCGGCTTCTTTCTCAATGTGATTGTCAATCATTTTCTGAAAATCCATCTGGTATAACTGATCGCCGGAAAGGATCAGCACATAATCTGCTTCCTGTTGTTCCACATGGCGTATGCACTGACGCACAGCATCTGCAGTGCCTTGGAACCAGCCGGAATTATCAGGAGTTTGCTCAGCCGCAAGTATATCAACAAAAGCTCGACTGAACATGCTGAAATGATAGGTGTTTTTGATATGCTTGTTAAGCGATGCTGAATTGAACTGTGTTAATACAAACATGCGGTTGATGTTTGAATTCATACAGTTTGAAATTGGAATATCCACCAATCTGTATTTACCTGCAATTGGAACTGCAGGTTTGCTGCGGCTTGCTGTTAACGGAAATAAACGTGTTCCTGCTCCACCGCCAAGGATAAGGGCGATCGTACTCTTTGTTACTGACTTCCTCATATGATTAGTATTAAATTGTTAGGCTTAGGGTTGTTATTTTTTATTATTTGAGGCTTTTGTAAAGTTCAACATATTGTTCAACACTGTGCTCCCAACTGAAATCAAGCTTCATCATTGTTTTCCTTGCCATGCTGAATTGCTTTTTATCGCTGTACATTTCACATGCCCTCCATACCGCATTACAAATATCGCCTGTTGCTGCATGATCGAACACCAATCCGTAACCTTTAGGCTGAGAAATATCTTTTACAGTATCTCTTAACCCGCCGGTATTACGTACCATTGGAACGGTTCCGTAACGCATGGCGTACATCTGGTTTAGCCCGCAAGGCTCAACACGGCTCGGCATCAGTAAAAAATCAGCACCTGCATACATTAAATGACTCAGCCCTTCGTTATAACCAATATAACAACTGTAATCGCCCTGCGAAATACTCATCAATCCATTCAACTGCGATTCAACATTAGAATCGCCGCTGCCTAATATGAGAAAATTCATTCTTCTGCCTATATAATAGAACGAATCGCCTATAACGGACGGCAATAAATCGGCTGCTTTTTCACCTACCAAACGGCCAATAAAAACAAATAACGGTTTATCAATATCAAGACCAAATGTTTCGCAAAGAATTGCTTTATTTCTCAGCTTTCCTTCCTCAAGTGTTTCAATAGTGTAATCGTCTTTCACATATTTATCATTGGAAGGATCCCACACTTCTGTATCAATCCCATTCAAAATACCGCTGCACTTTCCCTTTTCATATTCAAATAATGCTTCCAGCCCATTACTCATGTACTTCAGTTCATCCATATAACTGTAGCTCACAGTAGTAACTTTTGAAGCACATTTAACTGCACTGGCAAGCGGATTGATGGTATTATTCCATTCCAGCATTCCTCTTTTCCATTCATCATAAGGTGGAAGATCGGTAGCCCTGTCCCAACCCATCTGCCCCTGATATTGAGCATTATGAATAGTAAGAACTGTTGGAATATTGGCCAGCATATTATAACGGTAGCAATACTTCATCATAAAAGGTATTAAACCCGCATGATAATCGTGTACATGAACAACATCGGGTTGATGATCCCATGCAGCAAGCCAGTCAACCACGCACACCTGGAAAGCATTAAACCGTTGAGAATCGTCATCGTAACCATAAATTCTTTCTCTGTCGAGCAACCCGTAAATATCAACGAGGTACAGGCCAAAGCCCAGCTTATCGGTTTTTTCCTTGATAATGGTATAATCAAAAAAATAACTGCCAATATTTGTATGGCCCTTATGCGCTACATCCCATTCATTTGTACTAAGAAATTTTGTACGATACATTGGCATAACAACCATTGCAGAATGACCGGCATCCTGCAGATATTTAGGGAGAGCCCCAACTACATCGCCTAAACCACCGGCTTTTGCTACCGGGTAACATTCGGCGCTGACATGAAGAATTTCCATTACAACAGATTAGTTAAAAACGCTTCAATATACCAAGACTTTAAATACACTGTATCAAAAACAAATAATTTTTAATGAGTTCATTTCTTTTTTACCTTCAACGCTTCTTATCACTAAATAACGATTCTATGTCCCAACAAATGATGCATGATCCAATTACAAATGAAGCTGAGAAAGCCGGAGGCCATATTAAAACAAAATGGTCTCAGTTTAGTGTTCTGATTACAGTCTTCTTTTTTTGGGGGTTTGTAGCTGCAAGTAACGATATTCTTATCCCTGTTTTTAAAAAGGCTTTTGATTTAACTCAAAGCCAGAGCCAGTTGGTATCTGTAGCATTTTATGTTGCTTATACTGTAGGGTCTTTAATATATGTGGGTGTTTCAAAAATTCTTGGCACCGATTTGTTAAATAAAATTGGCTATAAAAATGGCATCGCTTTAGGCCTGCTTATTTCTGCATCAGGTACTTTATTATTCTACCCTGCTGCAAATACAGGCTCGTTTGCTTTAATGATCTCTGGTTTATTTATTGTTGGACTTGGCTTTTCATTACAGCAAATTGCCGCTAACCCTCTTGCAATTGTAATGGGCGATCCTAAGACAGGATCGCAAAGGCTTACAATGGCTGGTGGTATTAATAATTTCGGGACTACAATAGGCCCATTGCTTGTTAGTTTTGCAATTTTTGGAAGTGTTGCTGCTGCTAATCCCGATGCAAGTATTGAAAGCGTGAAAATTCCCTACCTTATTTTAGGGCTTGCATTTGTTCTGGTAGCGATATTTATAAAATTCTCATCTGTTCCAAACAAAATTGATCTTGAAGGTGTTGCTGAAAACGAAGCAGAAGAAGGCAATAAATTACTACACCGTTCTTCAGTATTCAAATACCCGCAATTAGTAATGGGTATGATTGCCATTTTTGTTTATGTTGGTGTGGAAGTGTCAACAGCCAGTAATTTACCTGCCTACCTGGAAAAATTTCTTGGTGTAGAAACCAAAAATGTGGCTCCTTATATTTCATTGTACTGGGCAAGTTTAATGATTGGCCGATGGACAGGTGCAGTTGGGGCATTTGATGTGAGCAAAGGAGCTAAACAAGTGTTGAGTTTTCTGATGCCTTATCTGGCATTTGCTGTCTTTCTTTTGGTAAATACAATTGCTCAACATGATGTTTCTCAGTTTTACATTTATGCAGCTATCATAGCAGTAATGATCATATTTGACATTTTAAGTAAAGGCAGTCCGGTAAGAATGCTGATGCTTTTCTCTTTTGCCGGCATTACAGCCTTATTAATTGGCATGTTCTCATCAGGTCTGATAAGTGCGTATGCTTTTACCAGTGTTGGTTTGTTCTGCAGTACTTTATGGCCATGTATTTTTACCATTGCAATTGCTGGACTTGGAAAAAACACCAATCAGGGAAGCAGCCTGTTAATTATGATGATTATGGGTGGTGGTATAGTAAGCTGGTTACAAGGCGTTCTTGCCGACTCAATAGGCATACACTACAGCTATATCGTTGGTGTACTTTGCTTTGCATACCTTGCTTATTATGCAATCAGTGCAAAAAATGTTTTAAAACAACAGGGAATTGATTTTGATAAACTTGAAAGTGGAGGCGGCCATTAATTCGTATTAAAGAACCTAAATGAAAATATGATATGAAAAAAAAATATGCTATTGGTGTTGATGTTGGCGGCACCAATACAAAGTTTGGAATTGTTGACAGGGATGGTCAAATTCTGGAACAGAACCGTATGCGTACTGATGCACATGAAAATGCAGAAGATTTTGTTGAAGAGCTTTGTAACAAAATTGATGTAATTATTAATAACAATGGAGGTAAAGAAAATATCGTCGGTATTGGCATGGGGGCTCCAAACGGTAATTATTACCGGGGTACAATTGAATATGCAGCCAATTTAAAATGGAAAGGGATTATTCCGTTGGCTGAAATGATAGAAAAGAAAAGCGGCATAGTTACCAAACTTACTAATGATGCAAATGCTGCTGCAATGGGCGAAATGATGTATGGTGTAGCAAAGGGCATGAAACATTTTATTACCATTACGCTCGGAACAGGCGTTGGCAGCGGAATTGTAATTGACGGAAAAATTGTTTTGGGGCATGATGGCTTTGCAGGCGAGCTTGGGCATACAATTATCCGCCCGGGCGGAAGATTGCACAAGGGTACAGGAGTACGTGGTTCGTTAGAAGTTTATGCTTCAGCAACCGGTGTACGGGATACTGCAATAGAACTGCTTACCAAAGATTCTGATACGCCAAGTTTGTTACGCAGTTTCCCTATCGATCAGCTTACAAGTGAAACAGTGTTTAAATGTGCTGAACAGGGCGATGCAGTTGCCAATCATATTTTTGAATTTACCGGCCAGATTCTCGGTGAAGCATTGGCAAACTTTGTAATGTTTTCTTCGCCTGAAGCAATTGTTTTGTTCGGTGGTTTAACCAAAGCCGGCGATTTAATTCTGAAGCCCACAGTGCAGGCAATGGAAGCCAACCTTGTACAGGTATTCAAAAACAAAGTGAAAGTATTATTCAGCAATTTAAAAGAAGCCGATGCAGCCATACTTGGTGCCAGTGCGTTGGTTTGGTAATACATTTCTCAATGATAAAAACAAAAGGCTGCAGTCTGCAGCCTTTTGTTTTTTCCGCTTATCAATTTGGCATTGAAAAAATAAGGGATTTACTAAATTCAATCTTTAAATAAAAAAGTTATGAGATTTATTGCAACTTCTTTGTTATGCTTTGCCCTGTTTTCTTCCTGTAAAAATGAGAAAACTGCTAAACCTGATGCACTTGCATCGAATATGGATACAACTGTGAATCCTGCACAGGATTTCTTTCTTTATGCCAATGGTGGCTGGATCAAAAAAAATCCAATTCCCGGCGATGAAAGCAGTTGGGGTATCGGCAATATGGCTGTGAATGAAAACCTGAACCGCTTAAAAATCATCAACGAAAATGCAGCGAAAGAAAATGCAGCAGCGGGTTCAACAAGCCAGAAAATCGGCGACTTCTGGAAAACAGCAATGGACAGTACCACTATTGATAAAAATGGGTTAAAACCATTGCAACCTTACTTTGATAAGATAAACAGCATCACTAATCTGAAACAACTGAGCAATGTAATGGCCGAAATGGATAAAATCGGCGCATCAACCATGATTGGTTCATACATTGGCCAGGATGCTAAAAACAGCGATGCGGTTTCGCTGCAGTTCTGGCAATCTGGCCTGGGGCTTCCTGAAAGAGAATATTATTTCAAAACAGATTCCACAACAGAAAACATCCGCAAAGAGTATGTAAAATACATTGCTAAGATTTTAAACATGAGTGGTGTTGATGCTGCAGTTGCAGATAAATCGGCTGCTGATATAATGAAAATGGAGACAAGCATTGCGCAGGTTCACCGTAAACTTGCCGACCTGCGTGATCCTTACAAAAATTATAATAAATACAGCTCTGAAAATTTTTACAAACTTGCACCATCACTTGACCTGGAAAATTATTTAAAAACTGTTGGCATCCCAAAAGTTGATTCAGTTATTGTTGGTCAGCCGGAGTATTATAAAGCATTGGAAACAGTTGCCAAATCAACTTCACTTGATACATGGAAACAATTGCTGCGTTTCCGTTTAATCAGCAGTTTTACTATTGCATTGCCCGATGCGTATGGTGTGGAAGCATTTAACTTCCGCAAGTTGATGAGTGGTGCCAAAGAACGTAAACCACGCTGGAAAAGAGTATTGCAGAATGAAGAAGGAGTGATGGGTGAATTGCTCGGACAGCTTTATGTAAAAGAATACTTCAACGAAACTGCGAAGAAGCGTTACAGTGATCTGGTAGAGGCCATCCGCACTGCATTGAAAGAACGTATTGAAAAACTGGACTGGATGAGCGATAGCACCAAGCAGAAAGCTTACCTCAAACTTTCTACTATGAAAAAGAAAGTGGGCTATCCTGATAAATGGAAAGATTTTTCTGCAATGAAAATCGGCACAGAAAGTTATGTCGCCAACCTCATCAGCGCCAACATCTGGTGGAATAATTACAACATCAATAAACTGGGCAAACCGGTTGACCGTGATGAATGGGACATGTATCCGCAAACCTATAACGCATATTACAATCCAAGCAATAACGAAATTGTATTACCTGCAGGCATCTTTACTGTTCCTGGTTATAAAGACGAAGAACTGGATGATGCGTTGGTGTATGGTTATGCAGGCGCAACAACCATTGGTCATGAAATTACACATGGCTTTGATGATGAAGGAAGACAGTATGATGAAAAAGGAAACCTGAAAAGCTGGTGGACAAAAGAAGATGAAGAAAAATTCACGAAGCGGGCAGATGTAATGGTGAACCAATACTCCGCCTACAAACCATTTGAAGGTTATAACATCAACGGTAAAGCAACACTCGGCGAAAACATTGCTGATCTTGGTGGTGGCTTACTTGGCTGGGATGCTTTTGTAAAAACAGAACAATACAAAAAAGAAGAACCTGTTGCAGGACTTTCTCCTGCCAAGCGTTTCTTCCTTGGTTATGCATTGGGCTGGCTGGGTCATACAAGAGATGAGGCATTAAAAAATCAATTGCTGGTTGATGTGCATTCGCCTGCTAAATGGAGAGTAAACGGGCCATTTGTAAGTATGCCTTCTTTCTACACAACATTCAATGTAAAACAAGGCGATGCCATGTTTGTGGCAGATAGTGCAAGAGTGAAGATTTGGTAAGATGGTGAATTGCCAATAGTGAATAATAAAAAGGTCGCAGTGATATTATCCTGCGACCTTTCTTTATGTCTTAATAAAATTTCCCGGTGTTTAAAATTCCTCCTTCAGCTCTATCCCTAATCCCGGCTGATCGCTCACTCCTACTTTTCCGTAATCATACGTTAACCCGGTTGCAAGATCTTCAGCAAGTAATAACGGACCATCCATATCAATATAATCAACCAATGGTGCAAGATGTGCAATTGCTGCTGAACCAATAGTGCATTCGTTCATACACCCAATCATCACTTTCATTCCCAGTTCTCTTGCTTTGGTAATCATTCTTTTTGCAGGTGTAATACCACTGCATTTGGTGAGCTTGATGTTAATGCCATGAAAATGCCCGTAACATTTTTCTACATCACTCTCAAACACACAGGCTTCATCAGCAATTAATGGCAGTGGCGATTTTTCATACAGCACTTTCATTCCTTCCCAGTTATCTTTTGCCAACGGCTGTTCAACAAATTCAACACCCAATTCTTTCAGGATGGGAATTTTCTGCAACGCTTCTTCCAAAGTCCATCCGGCGTTTGCATCAACACGAAAAACAGCATCGGTTTGTTTACGCAACGCTTCCACCAGTTCAATATCACCCGGCACACCCACTTTGATTTTGTAAATGGGCCATGGTTTTTCATTCATCTTCTCTACCATTTTCTCCACTGTATCAATACCAATGGTATAATCACACACAGGTGAAGTGTTGTAATCCAGATTCCACAAATTGTACAATGGCTGCTTTCTCATCTTTCCGTACATGTCCCATGATGCAATATCAAGCGCACAAACAAGAAAATGATTTTGAGGAAAAAGGTGATGCAGGTAATGCCAGTACCGTTCAGGATCGGTGTAAGCAAATTTTTCAACAAGGATTTTTTTCTGCTCCAGGTCTTCAATCATCTTTTCAACCGGAATATTGTAGTACGCAATAGCAGGCGCTTCGCCATAACCTTTTGTACCAACAAACTCCAGCTCAACAATTAATGAAGGCTGGTGTGTTTTTGTTCCCTTGGAAATTGTAAACGGATAACGGAAAGGAAGTTCCGCTTTTTTATACCTTACTTTTAACGGCATAATGATAATGTATGATGCAGGATGTACGATGTACAACCCAACTATAAACTATAAATTTCTTCTTATCCCCTACCACTTGCAACAACAAAGCCTTTCAGTTCTTCGTTAAATGTTTCCTCTTTCATTAACTGTTCAAGACTGAGATGCATCCTGTAACGCCAGTAATGTTTAGGATTGGCAGGAACATTAATACGTTCATCATTAGGGTTTTCTCTCCTCAGTTCTGCACTCATCCCCAACAGTTCCTGTATCTGAAAAATGCTCCACATAGCGGGTGAATACAAATGCTGATTGATGATGGAACGAACAATCCATGGCTCACAATAATAAGGAGCTTCGCCCCACTGGCCTAACTCCCTGTTATAAAACTGCTGTGTTTGATTGCGGTCTTCTTCCCACCATCCACGGATGGTGCTCATATCATGTGTGCTGGGTGTAACCACACTCATATAAGGAGCATCGGCAGGGTGAAAGAATTCTTTCTTCGGGTCTTTAGGCATACGCTGTATTTCAAGGCTCAGCATACCAAGCTGTTTCATTACATCGGGCACACATCCGGGAACCATTCCCAGGTCTTCGCCACACACCAGCATATTGGTTGAACGTTTGAGGAATGGCAGTTTGGCCATTGCTTCTTTACGCCAGAATTCATCCTGCCTGCGGAAGAAATAATTGATATATAAATCATCCAGTTTTCGTTTTGAATCTTCATCAAGATGCCTGAATGAAATAGTTGAACTCATGCTGATGCGGAAATGAAATTGCTGCCCCTGGCTGCCTTCCACTTCAAACAAAATTACATTGCTGATGCAATCAAACAAACCATGCTGAATACGGCTGTGATGATCGTTCTCCTCCAACCTGCTGAAATGTGCAGCGACCTTCTGCTGTGTATTAAATTCTTCTTTCAGTTCATAATTTCCATTACCTGTATGGTTGAGATAAGGCTTAAGAACTTCCGTATCGCCCTGCATTAATTCTCTCAGCATTGCATCGTTAATATAAGGTTTGCATAAACGCTGATAATCGAACCACATACCTCTTTGTCCAAACTCTGTAATATGTATTGGTAATGCAGGAACAAAGTGCCCCATAATGCCTTCCACTGCATGCATAGGAATACTCCAGATGCGGAAGAAACCAAGAATATGATCTATACGAAATGCATCAAAGTAACTGCTCATTTGCTCAAACCTGTGCCGCCACCATTTAAATCCATCATCAGCCATCCGCTGCCAGTTGTAAGTAGGAAAGCCCCAGTTCTGACCTTTTACTGCAAAATCATCCGGCGGTGCTCCTGCCTGCATGTTCATATTATAAAGCTCAGGCTGCATCCAGGCATCGCAACTGTTGCGGTAAATACCAATAGGAATATCACCTTTTACAATCACCCCGTTTTTATGCGCATATTCAGTTGCATCTTTTAACTGCAGGTGAAGATGATACTGAATGAAATAGTACACAGCAATTTCATCATAATGCTTTTGCGAAGGCTCAACAAATTCCTGAATTGCAGCTTCATCATAAACACTGTGTAATTGCCAGTGATTAAAATCAGGTGTTTTATACTTATCACGGAGATAGCTGAAAGCAGCATAGGGAACAAGCCAATGGCGGTTCAGATCAAAAAATTCAAAGAACAAAGGATCGTCGTGAAAAGATATTTTCTGTTCGTTGTATAATTCGGTTAATGCCTGCCATTTAGCCTTCATCACCTCTTCATAATCTACAACAGGTAAAGCATTCAGCTCTTTTTGTTTTTCTTTAAGCGAAAGCACAACCGGATGATCTGCTTTACCGGCAACGGCTTCTATATTTACAAATAAAGGATGCAATGCAAATGCTGAAATAGCAGCATACGGATACGAATCCATCCAGCCATGGGTTGCAGTTGTATCATTTACAGGAAGAATCTGTACAAGTTTGAGATTTACTTTTTTTGCCCAGTCAACCAATGCTTTTAAATCGGCAAACTCACCTACTCCAAAACTTTTTTCGGAACGTAAACTGAATACAGGTATTGACACTCCTGCCGCTTTCCATGTAGTATTTGGCAATTGTGCGAACCCGTCATGAATAATACTCAACTTTCGTTTTCCATAACTGTCGTAAAGAATACGGTTGTTTCCGTTTTCAAATGCAACAAACAAATTTGTTTTAACATTAAACACTCCGTATTTATATGCCGCAGGAAAACTCTCCGCTGAAAGGTCAAGTGAAGCAGTCCACCAATTACCAGCACGCTCCATTAATACCGGTTTTTCGGTACTCCAGTTCGCAAATGCTTTATTACTGCCCGCAATACACAATACTTCATCTTCTTTCAGCAATGGGGCTTTTGCTTTAAAAATATGTGTTACTGATTTAAGTGAGTGTGGTTTTGCTTCTTTTGGTTTTGGCAGCAACACCTGCTGAAAAGGCTGTGTATAAAAAGCATTTTCAAATTCTCCGGCATGATTCCATGTATCAACTAAAGTCAGTTCATCTGCCTGTAGCTTCAATACATCAACCAGCCTGTCGCTGCCCCATTCCTGAATTATTTCACCATTCTCGTTTTTAAGAATGTAATTATACTGCAGAATGTTTTCAAAATCGTTTCCCAGATCAATGGCAGCAGTCCAGAACTCATCTGTGAGATATTGCATTGGCAAAGCATCGTTCGATTCATTATTGCCTAACTGATCGCAATTACCGCTTACAGCCAGACTTTGCCCATACCGGGTAAAGAACCGCAGGTAAAACTGAATCTTCATAATCAAAAATTGGATGGAAAATTAAACAAAAACAAAATGGGGAAATCGAATTCCGTCCAATAAAAAAGGAGATAACAGATGACTGGCTGCCAGCAAACGTTTGCGCTTGGTAAATAATCGCTGACACAGGACAGAATCGTCATTAACTTCTTCATTGGGCCAGGCCCTTTTCTTATGGTTTAATTATCCTGTGAATAATATGCGGCGGCAAAGTTAAAGGTTTCGGGCAATTGTAGAATTGTTTATTGAAATCTGCGCTTTAAACAGAAAAATTTCAAATAGTAACAGTCTGTATTTCGTACTGAAGTCAGTAACGATTCTCAATGTTTTTTTCTCTTTACGTATTCTTACATTCAGGTTCCGCCAATTTCTATCTTATTGCTGTTTCCATCTTTTCATTTAGTTTTGAATCTTGCTATGTTGTTAAAACTTTCCATAAAAAATTTTGCTATTATCGATGACCTGCAGATTATTTTTCAGCCAGGACTTGATGTAATTACAGGCGAAACGGGAGCAGGAAAATCTATTTTACTCGGGGCTCTTGGTCTTGTACTTGGTAACCGGGCTGAAAGTAATGTGTTACTTAATAAAGAGAAAAAATGTATTGTGGAAGTAACCTTTAACACTGAGCATCATCTCAAAGTAAGAGAATGGCTGCAACAACTGGAAATGGATGAAGACGATGAACTGACCCTTCGCAGGGAAATTTCTCCTAATGGGAAATCCAGGGCATTTGTAAACGACACCCCTGTTAATTTAACACAGTTGAAAGAGCTCACATCGCTCCTTGTTGATCTGCACCAGCAATTTGACACATTCGAATTAGGTGAAGAAGATTTTCAACGTGAAGTGCTTGATGCACTATCCGGTTGTACAAAAGAAACAGTTCAATACCACAACAGCTTTTTATTATACAGTAAATTACAGAAAGAGCTGCTGCAGTTAAAGGATCAGCAACAACAAGCAAAAAACGAACAAGACTATAAACAGTTTCTGCTTGCCGAACTGGAAGATGCGTTTTTTAAAGAAAATGAGCTGGAGCAGCTCGATCAGGAATTGGCACTATTGAATAATGCCGGTGCTATTTCAGCAGCGCTTTCTGATGCGGTGCAGTTTTTGAAAGAGGGAGATGAACCTGTAATACAGCAGCTTAAATCCGTTTTACAACGTTTACAGCAATATAAAAATGTTCACAAAAATTTTGATGAAATAACAAGTCGTTTACAATCAGCACAAATTGAACTTGCTGATATTGCTTCGGAGTTAGATCATCTGCAAAACACTATCAGCATTGATGAAGAAAGAATGCGGCAGATTAATGAACGACTGGAACTTGGTTATAAACTTCAGAAAAAACATAATGTTCAAACCACCGGTGATTTAATTGCTTTGCAACAAAGATTGGCAGAAGAAGTACAGGTTGTGTTTAATATGGAGCAGAGCATTGCTGCAAAAGAAAAAGAAGTGCAGCAATTAAAACAACAACTGGAAAAAGAAGCAGAATTTATTCACCAGAAAAGAAAAAGGCAATCAACACCTTTCAGTGAACAGGTAAACGGATTACTTAACCGTGTAGGTATGCCTAATGCAAGGCTTCAGATTGAACTGAAAGAAACGGCACTGAACAGTTTTGGCAAAGATGAAATCAGTTTTTTATTTGATGCAAACAAGAGCAACCGGTTTGAGCCGATCAGCAAAGTTGCAAGCGGAGGTGAATTAAGCCGTTTAATGCTTTGCATAAAATCGCTTGTTGCAGCAAGTATAGAACTGCCAACAATGATTTTTGATGAAATTGACAGCGGTATCAGTGGTGAAGCGGCAAGACAAGTGGGCATTTTATTGAAAGAACTTTCAATGAGTCACCAGGTTATTGCAATTACGCACCTCCCACAAATTGCAGCCAAAGCATCAGCACATTATTTTGTGTATAAAGAAGAAGAACATTCACAAATACGAACAAAAATCCGTTTATTAAACCAGCACGAGCAGATTGAAAGTATAGCAAAAATGCTGAGTGGAGAAAAGATGACGGAATCGTCACTTATAACTGCCAGAGAAATGGTGAACAGTTAAAAAAATACCGTTTGAATTTTGCTGTTTATGGTTTGAAGTTGTTCCCGCATATTTGGTAAGCTTATCATCAATAATGCTTTCCGATTTTTTTACCACAAGCCGCAAAGTAATTTTGTAAAGAACGCAAATTGAAAACTTTTTCTTCATGCACCTTGTGTATCTCCCTGTGTGCTTCGTGGTTCAAAAAATGCACTATAATTTCACTTTTGAGCCAACTATCGGAATCGAACCGACGACCCTTTCATTACGAATGAAATGCTCTACCATCTGAGCTAAGTTGGCTGATCTTAGCACCAAATTTATAGAAAAGTGCAGTTGGTTATCACATTATATTACTAAGCGCATACTCCACTCCACGCAGTTCTGCCAAACCTTTTAAACGGCCAATTGCGGAGTAGCCCGGATAAGTTGTTTTATTCAGATCGTCCAGCATCTGGTGCCCATGATCCGGACGCATTGGTATGGATATTTTTCTCCGCTGTTGTATGTGTAATACTTCTTTAATAACCTCGTACAGGTTTGTATCACCTGCTAAATGATCGGCTTCAAAGAAATTTCCCTCCGCATCACGCTTGGTATTGCGCAGGTGTAGAAAATGAACATGATCTGCAAAACGATGCAACATTTTCGGTATATCATTATCAGCCCTTGCACCAAATGATCCGGTACAAAAACATAATCCGTTGGCAGGCGAAGGAACAGCTTCAAGCATATCAGCAGCATCCTGTTCTGTACTCATAATTCTGGGTAATCCCATTACAGCATAAGGCGGATCATCGGGGTGAATAGCCATTTTCAAACCGCATTCTTCTGCAACGGGAATTATTTCACGTAAAAAGTAAAACAAATGATTCTTTAGCTGATCTGTATCAATTCCTTCGTACGATTTCAATGCATTCAACACTTGTTCTGGAGTAAAAGCTTCATCACTTCCCGGTAAGCCAAGTAAACAGTTTTGAAAAATGCTTCTTTTCTTTTCCTCACTCATTGAAGCAAATTTAATTTTTGCCTGTTCAATTTCAACTTTGCTAAACTCCTTTTCAGCTCCATTTCTTTGCAGTAAGAACAGATCGAATATCACAAAATCAAGACGGTTAAAATAAAGTGCTTTGCTTCCATCAGGCATTTCATAATTTACATCGGTACGCAACCAATCAAGTACCGGCATAAAATTATAGGTAATTACTTTTAACCCACATGCAGCAACATTTCGTAAACTCTGTTTATAATTTTCGATATGTTGTTTATAGTTGCCCTGCTGTTTTTTAATATCGTCGCTTACAGGCAGGCTTTCAATCACAGTCCATGTCATCCCTGCATGTTCAATCATTTTCTTTCTTTTTTCAATTTCTTCAACAGGCCATACATCTCCCACAGGAATCTGGTGCAGTGCAGTTACAACGCCTTTGCATCCGGCCTGTCTTATATCAGACAAACTCACTTTATCGTGCGGGCCATACCAACGCATGGTTTGATGCATTAAATAATCACTCATAAAACGATTTAATTAATTGTTTTATAAAAACACAAACTTAGTATTTATCTATTTCAGCTTTTATTACACGAATTATCTTTTCAATTCGTGTCATTTGAATTTATCTTATTTTCTCTATCCGTCAGACTGAGTTTCTCATTTCTTCCAGACATACTCAATCTGCTCCAGTGTTTTTCCTTTTGTTTCAGGAACCATCTTCCACACAAACCATGCAGAGATCACACTCATCACACCATATAAACAATAAGTAAATGGCAGACTGAATGCTTCGAGTGAAGGGAATGTCGCTGATACAATAAAGTTTGCAATCCATTGTGCAGCCACAGCAATAGCAACCGCTTTACCACGGATAGCATTGGGGAAAATTTCAGAAATCAATACCCAGCAGATTGGCCCCCACGACATCATAAAAGAAGCTGAATAAATAATGATGAACACAAGTGTTGAAACGCCGATTAGTTTAAAATAAGCCAGAACCCCAATAGCAAACATTCCGATTGCCATTCCAAACGAACCAATGATGAGCAATGGTTTTCTTCCGAATTTATCAACAGTAAAAATGGCTACCAATGTAAACACAATATTTACAAAGCCCATGATGACGGTTTGATACATTGCTGCATCATTACCAAAACCAAGTCCTTTAAAAATGGTAGGTGCATAATACAACACCACATTAATACCAACCACTTGCTGGAATACGGATAATAAAATACCAATGACAATTACTTTCCATCCAAAAGCTGAAACCTTTTCTGCTTTTTCATGAATGGTTTCTTTGATTTCTTTTAAGATGGCAAGAGCCACTTCCTTTCCGTTGATTTTGGAAAGTACCGACAGACTTTTTTCCTCATTACCTGTTAACACAAGATAACGTGGAGTTTCAGGCACAAAGAATAATAAGATGCAGAATACAATGGCAGGGTATGCATTCGACAGGAACATGTATCTCCATCCTGTTGAATCTATCCATTCCTGCGACTGTCCTTTTGCAATAAAGTAGTTCACAAAATATACAACCAGCATACCAAAGATGATGGCAAACTGGTTCCAAGAAACGAGTTTGCCACGGATATTGGCAGGTGCAATTTCAGCAATATACATGGGGCAGATTGCAGAAGCGAGACCAACACCAATACCACCAATGATACGGTAGAAATTAAATACAAAAAGTATTGTAACAGAAGAACTGTTTGTAAAAAAGAGGGATTCAGGATAAGCTGCACCCAGAGATGCGATAATGAATAAAACAGCAGCCACCAATAATGATTTTTTACGGCCAAGCTTTGTTGCAAGTATGCCTGAAAGAATACCGCCGATAATACAACCAATCAATGCACTTGATACAGTTGCGCCATGATAAAATGTTGCAGCGCTTCCGTAGGTAGCTTCATCAAGATGGAAGAACATTTTTAATGAATCAACTGCACCGGAAATAACTGCTGTATCGTAACCAAATAACAAACCACCTAATGTAGCAACCAAGGTCAACAAAAAAACATATAACGGATTTTCTTTTGAACCAACAATGTTTGTTTCGTTTGTTGTGCTGGGGATAAATGCCATGAGAGTTTATTTTTAAATATGGAAGTACAAACTGATATATAAAAAACGCCGTCAGGGCATTGAGCCACTGACGGAGTTTTCATTCATTCACTATAAAAAAACATTAAATAAATCTGTTGATGATATTTTCATAGTATTCCTGTTTTCCGCTTATTGCCTTTGGTTCGCCATTTTCAACAGCATAAGCACGGAGGTCTTCCAGTGTTAATTTGCCTTCTTCAAATTCTTTTCCTTTACCACTATCGAAAGAAGCATAACGTTCTGCACGAAGTTTCTTGTAATCTGATTTCTGAAGTACTTCATCTGCTACAATCAATGCTCTTGCGAATGTATCCATGCCGCCAATGTGCGCATAGAACAGGTCTTCCATATCGGTTGAGTTACGGCGGATCTTCGCATCGAAGTTGATACCACCACCTTTAAAGCCACCGCCTTCAAGAATGATCAGCATTGCTTCGGCCAGTTCATTGATGTTATTGGGGAACTGATCGGTATCCCATCCGTTTTGATAATCACCACGATTGGCATCCATTGATCCAAGTAATCCTGCATCAACTGCAACCTGCAGTTCGTGTTGGAATGTATGACCGGCCAGTGTTGCGTGGTTTACTTCAATATTGAGTTTAAAATCGTCCATTAAACCATACTGACGGAGAAAGCCAATCACCGTTTCACAATCATAATCGTATTGATGTTTGCTTGGCTCACATGGTTTGGGTTCGATAAAGAATGTTCCCTTGAATCCATTCTTTCTTGCATAATCTTTTGCTGCATGCAGGAATTTTGCAAGATGTTCTTTTTCACGTTTCATATTTGTGTTCAGCAGACTCATATAACCTTCTCTTCCCCCCCAGAACACATAGTTTTCACCACCAAGTGCAATCGTTGCATCCAGCGCAGCCTTTACTTGTGCTGCACCATGAGAGAGAACATGAAAGTCGGGATTCGTTGAAGCACCGTTCATGTAGCGTTTATTGGAGAACAAATTAGCAGTACCCCACAATAATTTTATACCGCTTGCTGTTTGCTTTTCTGCCAGATAAGCTGTTAAGGTTTGAAGGCGTTTGTCATTTTCATTAACATCATTGGTATAATCAACCACATCCACATCATGAAAACAATAAAATGGCAAACTTAGCTTTGTCATAAATTCAAATGCTGCATCTGCTTTATCTTTTGCCCTTTCAACAGCATCGGCTTTTTCACTCCAGGGGAACAAATGAGTTGGTTCACCAAATGGGTCAGCACCACTTCCACAGAAGCTGTGCCAGTATGCACATGCAAAACGAAACCAGTCTTTCATTGGTTTGCCTGCCACAATCCTGTTTTCATCGTACCAGCGAAACGCCAACGGATTATCCGTTCCGGTTCCTTCAAATTTAATTTGAGGAATGCCTTTAAAAAATTCTTTTTGTCCTGTAATTACAGTCATAATTTTCAATTTTATACCTGAGTAAATCAGGGTTCTTGTTTACATTTAGGTTTCTATTGCAAAGTCTTATTCAATAACTCTTTCCATTGATAATATAGGTCATCGTATTGCTGCACATTTTTTCCAGGTTCAATTTTTGCCAGAGATCTGAACTGTGTAAATGCTTCTTTAGGGGTAGCATATACACCAGCACCAATACCAGCACCCAATGCAGCACCAACACTTCCATCACAATTATAAAGTTCAACTGGAATATTCAATGTATTCACAAAACTTTCAGTAAACACATTGCTTAAAAACATATTTGCTTTCCCTGCACGGATAATGCCTGGGCTCATTTTATTTTCACGCATAATATCCAAGCCGTAGCGGAAAGCAAAAGCAATACCTTCCTGGGCTGCCCTGTACAAATGTGCAGTATTATGAATGTTCAGATCAAGGTTCTGGATTTGAGCGCCTGCAATTTTATTTTCAAGTATCCGCTCTGCCCCATTTCCAAAAGGAAGAACGAACAATCCGTTACTACCAACTGAAACAGACGAAGCTGCATCGTTCATCTGCTGGTAAGATGGATTACCTGTTGAATTTTTCATCCAGCGGTTTAAGATTCCTGTACCATTTATACACAGCAACACACCAAGTCGTTTCTGCGCTTTTGTATAGTTTACATGAGCAAACGTATTAATGCGTGATAATGGATCGAAAGTTAACTCATCGCTTACACCATAAATCACTCCGCTTGTTCCTGCAGTAGCAGCCACTTCTCCAGCTTCCAGTACATTTAATGACAAAGCATTGTTTGGCTGATCGCCTGCCTTGTATGTAACAGGAATACCTGCAGTTAATGAAAGTGAATCAGCAACAACAGTACTGAGTTGTCCGTGATCAGAAAATACATCTTTAATTTCCGGTATCAGCGATTTGCCGAATCCATAATAATTAAATACATCTTCTGATAATTCATTCTTCACAAAATCCCAGAAAACGCCTTCCGATAAAGAAGAAATACTTGTTGTAGCATTGCCTGTAAATTTAAAAGCAATGTAATCGCCGGGGAGCATAATCTTATCAATCTTAGCATAAAGCTCTGGTTCGTTTTGTTTTACCCATGCAAGTTTGCTTGCAGTAAAATTTCCAGGCGAATTCAATAAATGCTGCAGGCAACAGGATGGCCCAATTTCATCAAATGCTTTGTTACCTATTTCAACTGCCCGGCTATCGCACCAGATAATACTGTCTCTTAAAACATCTCCTTTTTTATCTACTGCAACCAAACCATGCATCTGGTAAGAAACACCAATAGCCCCTATATCTTTTGAATTATATTTTCCACTTGCATTTGCTTTTAGAATAGCCTGCTTTACGTGTTCCCACCACATATCCGGCGACTGCTCTGCCCAACCGGCATGTTTTGATATAATTTCCGATTCTGTTTCCGGAAAGGATACTGAAATAATGCTTTCTCTTGATTCTGCATCTACAACCGAAGCTTTTATAGAAGAGGTTCCAACGTCTATTCCCAATAACAACATATGGTCAAACAATTTATATTCAAAGGTTGATACATTATGCTTCTGCTTCAACTGCGATTTTTATTAAAAAATCTGCTATTTTATCATTTTATATTAATTTTCAGGTATTATCCTGATAATATAACAACAGAATCATCATTTATGAGAACTCTCATCCAGAAAGTACATTTAGAGAATCTGCAATCTTTTGCCTGCAGAGAATATCGTACGCCTTCGTTTGAAACCAACTGGCATAAACACGATGAATTTGAATTGATTCTTATCACAAAAGGTAGCGGAACCTTACTTACCGGAGACTATGTAGGTGAATACCGTGAAGGTGATGTGTATTTTTTAGCCGGGAACCTGCCTCATTGGTTCAGAAAACATAGTTCAAAAATGATTGCGAGTGCAACTGTAGTCCATTTCAGAAAAGAGATATTTGGGCAGACTTTTCTGTCGCTTCCCGAACTGAAGAATATTCATAACCTGCTCAACAAAGTAAATGGCATACAGCTAAAAAATGAACTCCGAAAAAAAATTGCATCACACATCCATACGTTTGATACAGCCAAACCTTACGAACGTATTCATCAGCTCTTAAACTGCCTTAATCTTATCAGTTCATCCAGGCAATTCAGAATTCTTACAAACGATTTTACAAATGCAGAAGAACAGATTAACCCAGCCATAGAAGTCATCTTTGATTACTCGTTTAAAAACTATCTGCAGCCAATTACCCTTAATCACATTGCAGAAGTCGCAAACATGAGCATTCCTACCTTTTGCCGCTTCTTCAAAAAAAACATCAAAAAAACTTACTTTGATTTTTTACAGGAGTTACGCATAAAACATGCATGTGAGTTATTGGCAAATACTCCCAAACCTATACTTGAAATATGCTATGAAAGCGGGTTTAACAGTTGGGCGCATTTCAGCAAAAAATTTAAAGAATTAAAACAATGTACTCCTTCTGTTTACAGAAAAGAGTTCAGCAAAGAAATGGTATAGTATCTTCAGTCTTGATTTGTCAATTGAACTTTCATTAAAATTAAGAGAACACGTACCAGTAAGCATTAGGAAAAGTGTTAATGATTTTGTTAACTGTAACTTTTTACAATTAAACTGTATAGAAGCAAAAAAGCCCAAATCATTGCTATACAAGATTTGAGCTTAGTACCGGAGAGCAGACTTGAACTGCCGACCTTCGGGTTATGAATCCGATGCTCTAACCAGCTGAGCTACCCCGGCGATTGGGCGGCAAAGATAATGTATTCAGTTTTTTTTCCGATTTATTTTCAAGGTTTTTCTTCAATTCTGAAAAACAAAAAAGCCATCCGATGAGGATGGCTTACTGTTATTTAATTTCCACTTCAAGCAAACTGTCATCTTCTATAAATCCTTCTAACTGATCCCCCACCACACACTCACCCACACCTGCAGGAGTACCCGTAAAAATCAAATCACCAATATTAAGTGAGAAGAATTGTGATACATAGGAAACAATCTGGTCAAAAGCAAATATCATCTGGCCCGAATTGCCTTGCTGTACCAACTCTTTGTTATTGTACAAACAGAAATTGATATTATGTATATCCATTCCCGGTTTCAGATCAATAAACCTTCCTACAGCAGCAGAATTGTCCCAAGCCTTGGAAATTTCCCATGGCAACCCCTTTGCCTTTAGTTCATTTTGAATATCCCGGGCAGTAAAATCTATCCCAACTGTTATTCCGTTATAATATTTTGAGGCATGCTTCTCCTGTATATACTTACCATTTTTTGATACTCTTAAAACAAGTTCGGCCTCGTAATGAAGTTCATTTGTAAATTCAGGATAATAAAACGGCATGTGCGGTTGTAAAAATGCACTTTTGGGTTTTAAAAAAATAACCGGTTCGTCTGGCACATCATTACCAAGCTCTTTAGCATGGTCTAAGTAATTTCTGCCTACACAAAAGATTTTCATTGGTTGATTTTTTTTAGTTCAGAATCAGGTTTAATTATTAATGAAAGGTCTTTGAAAGGACAGAGGACTTTGTTATGCAGCCATTTACATCAGATAGATGTGAAACGAAGGTAATATTTGAAAGTTGAAAATTAAAGAGTTATTTCAATTTTGTTCACACTGTTCATTGTACGTTCAATCCCCGTCAAAACAAAGCTTTCAATAACTTCAACACAGGCTTCAATTTTCTTTTTAACCAAAGGTTCTTCTTCAGATGTCCATCTCCCCAACACATAATCAACCTGCATCCCTTTGGGAAAATTATTACCAATACCAAATCGTAAACGGGGGTAATTTATTGTCTGGAGGTGCTCATTTATACTTTTTAATCCATTATGGCCTGCATCACTACCTCCGGGCCTTAAGCGAAGTTTCTGCAGTGGTAAAGCAAGCTCATCCACAACAACGAGTAAATGCTCAATTGAGATTTTTTCTTTATCCATCCAGTATTTAACCGCCTTGCCGCTAAGATTCATGAAAGTTGAGGGCAAAATACAGATCAGTGTTTTGCCTTTTAATTTAAACTCTGCCACCGCAGCAAGCCTGTCCATCCGAAATGCAGCCTGATGCTTCGCTGCAAGAGCACCCGCCACATCAAAGCCAATATTATGCCTTGTGTGAGAATACTCATTTCCCATATTCCCCAAACCAACAATTAAAAATTTCATTTGTACAAAGAAAAACAAGTTCTGCGAAAGGATATAAAAATCCCCCTTGTAAAAAAAGGGGGATTATCAATTCAGTATTACTAAATTTTATTTCTTGCCTGCATCACCTTTTGCTTCTTCCTGTTTTAACTGGCGGGTCATTACAATTGAAGCAATAGGAATACGTGGAGAGTTCATGATTTCAATATTATCGGCCTTTACATCTTCAACACGTATGTTTCCGTTTAATTCAAGTGGAGTAAGGTCAACTTCAATAAACTCTTTCAGGTATTTAGGATAAGTTTTTATTTTCAGCTTATTGATTTTAGTAATAAGCTTACCGCCATCTTTAACACCCTTAGCAGCTCCGGTGAACTTTAAAGGGATTGTGGCAATTACCTTTTTGTCGTCAACCAGTTCCAGTAAATCAACGTGTGCTAAGGCATCCGAAACTTTGTCAAACTGTAAATCCTTCAAAATAGTTTTGTAGCTCTTGCCATCTATTTTCACTTCTGCAAACTGGAAATCGGGTGTGTAAACCAAAGGTTTAAAAGCTTTGGCAGGAGCATAGAAATTAATTTCTGCAGAGCCTCCGTAAATTACACCTGGCACCATTTCCTGAGAGCGAAGTTGACGGGTGGCTTTCTTCCCGTTTTCGGTCCTCAAGTGACCTTCGATTGTAATTGTGTTCATTGTTTTATCTTATTTTAATTTTTACTTTTTCTGTTTATTTATTCCTTCTTTTTTGTGCATGAATAAACAAACTTGTTATACTCTTATTTTCAAAAGCATTTCTAAGTGCCACAGCAAATAAATTAGCCACACTCAATACTTTAATTTTAGGGCTCTGCTGCCTTTGCGGAATTGTATCACATACAACCAGTTCTTCCAGCACACTGTTATTAATGTTTTCATACGCATTACCACTTAAAACCGGGTGTGTTATCAGCGCCCTTACGCTTCTTGCACCTTTTTCTTTTAAAAGAGCTGCCGACTTAACCAGAGTGCCTCCTGTATCGCAAATGTCATCAATCAAAATAACATCTCTGTCTGTTACATCACCAATTACCACCATACTGGCAATTTCATTTGCCCTTTTACGGTGCTTGTCACAAATCACCATTTCGGCTTCAAAATAACTGGCAATTTCCCTGATCCTGTTGGCACTACCTACGTCGGGGGCCGCAAAGGTAAGGTTTTCCAGCTTCAAACTCTCTATGTAAGGAATAAAAATTGAGGAAGACTCAAGATGATCCACAGGTATGTCGAAATAGCCCTGAATCTGTGCCGCATGTAAATCCATTGTAATAATACGGCTGGCTCCTGCTGCTTCAAGCATGTTGGCAATGAGCTTGGAGCCAATTGCAACCCTTGGTTTGTCTTTCCTGTCCTGCCGGGCATAGCCGAAATAGGGAATAACAGGAATTACTTTGTAAGCTGATGCTCTTTTTGCGGCATCAATCATCAGCAATAATTCCAGGATGTTTTCTGCAGGAGCAAACGTACTTTGAATAAGAAAAACAATATCGCCCCTGATACTTTCCTGAAACATTGGCTGTATTTCGCCATCACTAAATCGCTGGGTGAGGCATTTACCTAAAGGAATGCCGAATTTTTTTGCAATTTTTTCGGCAAGATAATTAGAAGCAGTGCCTGAAAAAATTTTCGGAGATGGATTAACCATTATATCTGTTTAAAAAGCGGTGAAATTTGGCGCAAGATAAGCGTTTCTTCAGATTAACTTTCTGTTAAACAATTCACGGCTTTTCAACAAATGTAAAGAATGAACCTAATGAATATTTCCCAGCGTAATTGTGCTGCTTATTCCGGAATTTGTATCAGCAGCTTTCATTGATTCTGCTGCCTGTTCTTTTTTCTGAAGCACCTGCGATAAAATTGAGACAACAAAAATCACCGAGAACAACAGGTTACATGCGATTATCAATGTTAGAAAAAAGGAACGAAGAAAATTACCTGGAGAGTTGGAATTTTTGAACATAACTAATGGTTTTTTTGGATAATTGGATAAGTGAAAATAAGGTATTATATTGAAATATGCAAACTCAAAGAAAAACAATCAAAGACTGGGCACTTGATGACAGGCCCAGAGAAAAGCTGATCCTGAAAGGTACAGAAAGCTTAAGCAACTCCGAATTACTTGCCATTTTGATAGGGTCAGGCACTAAAACAAAATCGGCAGTTGATGTTGCAAAAGATGTATTGCACCTTGCTAAAGACAACCTGAACGATTTGGGCAAAATGAGCCTGAAAGAACTAATGAAAACAGATGGAATTGGCGAGGCGAGAGCCATTACTATTGCTGCAGCGCTTGAACTTGGCCGAAGGAGGCAGGCTGCTGAAGTTCATAAAAGCATTGTAAGAAACAGTAGCGACATTGCTCATTACCTTCAGGTTCAGCTAAAAGACAAGCCCCATGAAGTGTTTGCAGTGGCTTTTTTAAACAGGGCTAATAAAATCAATCATCTTGAAATAATAAGCGAAGGCGGTATTACAGGTACAGTAGCCGATCCAAGAATAATTTTAAAAAAGGCACTTGAACATAATGCGGTTAATATGGTTCTGTGCCACAACCATCCTTCCGGCAGTTTAAAACCAAGCAGGGCCGATGAACTGCTTACAAAAAAAATTAAAGAGGCAGCCTTGTTGCTTGATATTACCGTAGTGGATCATATAATTGTAAGCGAGGATGGATATTACAGTTTTGCCGATGAAGGTCTTCTTTAATAAAAAAGCCGCTCATAAAGCGGCCTTCAGTTGTTATTCAGATATAATTAAAATGGTAAATCATCTGCAATATCGCTGGCAACAGGTGGTTCTATTGGCTGAGAAGCAGGTGAAGAATAACCCTGGTTATAGCTGCTGCTTGCTCCGGCACCTTCTGTGCTGCGGCTGCCCAGCAATTGTATTGTTTGTACCCTAAGCGAAAGTGATGCTCCGCTTTTCCCATCCTGAGTAGTATATGTTCTTACTTCCGGTGCTCCTTCAACATACACCTGAGTGCCTTTTTTAAGATAAGGTGCAATACCTGTTCTGTCGCTCCAGTATGCACAATCAACCCAAATGGTTTTTTCACGTTGAGCACCGGTACTGTCTTTAAATTTTTCTGTATGTGCAACAGTAAAATTCATCACATTCTTTCCATTCACTGTGTTGGTAACACAATCCTTTCCAAGGTTTCCGATAACTTGTAGCTTAATCATAAATTAATTTTTAGTACTGAATAAAATTATTTAAATAAACGGCCAAAATACATTTTTTAATTGAAAAACAGCCATCTGCTTCAAAGGGATTTTTCTGGAACTGATTTATCGTAAATTTGCAGCTTGTCTTTTTTAAAACCGGAGTACAGAAATGAGTAAAGGAAAAGTTTTGGTGGCAATGAGCGGCGGCATAGATAGCACTGTAGCAGCTCTTATGCTGCATCATGAAGGATATGATGTGGTAGGGATTACTATGAAAACATGGGATTATGCGAGCAGCGGCACCGGTGCAAAAGGGAAAAAAGAAACCGGCTGCTGCAACCTTGACAGTTTTAACGATGCACGGGCAGCAGCAGTACAACATGGATTTCCACATTATATCTTAGATATAAGGGACGAATTTGGCGATTTTGTCATCAACAATTTTGTAGATGAATACCTGAATGGCCGCACCCCTAACCCCTGTGTGCTTTGTAATACTCACATCAAGTGGCGTGCCTTGTTAAAAAGAGCCGATGCCATGAATTGTGAATTTATTGCAACCGGTCATTATGCCAAAGTTCGCCAACATGAAAATGGCCGTTATTTCATCAGTAAGGGTCTGGATGACACAAAAGATCAGAGTTATGTACTGTGGGGGCTGGAACAGGATTTGTTGCGACGTACACTTTTACCGCTTGGTGGTTACCGCAAAACCGAAATCAGGCAAATGGCACTGGACTATGGTTATCCCGAACTGGCTAAAAAAGCCGAGAGCTATGAAATATGTTTTGTGCCAGATAATGATTATCGTGGGTTTCTGAAACGCAGAGTTAACGGACTGGAAGAAAGAGTGATGGGCGGAAATTTCATTGATAAAACAGGCAAAATTCTTGGAAAACACAAAGGCTACCCATTCTATACCATCGGACAAAGAAAGGGACTGGATGTAACATTCGGCAAGCCGGTTTTTGTAACAGGAATTTTCCCGGAAAGTAATACAGTTGTGCTGGGCGATGAGGAAGACTTAAACAAAAATGAAATGCAGGTTGGTAAAATAAACCTGTTAAAATACAGTTCAATCAGTGCGGGAACGGAAGCCGTAACAAAAATCAGGTATAAAGACAAAGGAACATTTTCCACACTTACACCTGCGGATAACGGCATTGTAAATGTTCGGTTTTTTGAAGATGCAAAGGGTATTGCACCAGGGCAAAGTGCTGTTTTTTATGAAGGAGATGACGTTATTGGTGGAGGTATAATTATGCGCCAGCCAGTGGTCTGATACAATGAAAAGCTGATTTTCACGTTATAAACAGGCTGAATTACTAAACTGATGCAGCATAAACAGCTCAAAAAAGCTCATTATATTTAAACCAACGACTATCTTAGCTAAAATGAAATTCCTTTTTTCTGATAAAGTACTTTTAAGAAAACTGTTGCCGGTCATCTCCGTTGTAGCTATTTTAACTGCATGCAATAAGTCTGAAACGCTTAATTCAATGTCATTGGAGGCTCTCAGCCCTCTTCAGGCGGGAAAATATATTACTTACCGTGTTGATTCAATGGTATTCGTTAATTCAGGCAAAACAACTGAAACACACCGTTACCAGGTTAAACATGTTATTGACCATGCCGCAACAGATAATCTTAACAGACCTGCGTGGGTGGTATATACCTATCTCAATGATTCTTTAGCAAGCGGTCCATGGGTTTCAAACGGAACGTATGTTATTACGATTGCCGGAAAGCAAATGGAAGTTTACGAAAACAATATGCGGGTATTAAAGCTGATGCTGCCAACTGCAGAAGGCTTTAGCTGGAAAGGGAATACCTATTTATCCGATCACCCATACAATCCTGATTTCCCTTTGTATATCGATTACAACATGCGTTTGTGGGATTTCACATATTCTTCAATAAACCAAACAGAAAAGATAGGAACAACAACACTTGACAGTGTGACCACTTTAACACATATTGATAAGTCGGAGAATGTGCCGATGGTTACTGATACTGCATTTGCTTCACGGGAACTTTCATTAGAAAAATATGCAAAGAATATTGGGCTTGTTTACCGTGAATTTCAGCTATGGGAAAACCAGCCACGCAAAACATCTACAGGCAATGTGGTTTCTTTTAATCCGGTAAGAATTGGGTTCGGCATCAAAATGTGGATGATTGATAAAAACTGAACCGTTCATTTAATCTGACATTCATTCTATGCAAAAAAAAATACTTCTGTTCTGCTTATTATTCACCAGCCTTACAGAAGTAAAAAGTCAGCTTACCAAAAACGTTATTTTCTTTACAGATAAAAAAAATACTACTTACAGTTTAAGTAATCCGTCTGCTTATCTTTCATCAAGAGCTATTTCCAGAAGAACAAAATATAATATTGCAATTGACAGTTCAGATATTCCGGTTGTACAGCAATACATTGACAGTGTGCTTAGTACTGGCACAGTAACTTTACTTGGGAGGCTGAGATGGTTAAACGCAATTATTATTCAAACAAGCGATGCAACAGCACTTGATAAAATCAACTCATTTCCTTTTGTAAAAAAAACAAGCGGAGTTGCGTTACGCAAGGTAAACGGAAAACTATCGGAAAATAAGTTCCCTCCTTTTTATAATAGCTCTCAAACTGCAAACCGGTTTGAACAGTCCTTATCTGATACATTTAATTATTCAGCATCCTCAAGCCAGATAAAGATTCACAAAGGTGAATTTCTGCATAATATTGGTGCAAGAGGACAAGGCATGCAGATTGCTTTTCTGGATGCAGGATATACCAGTTATTCAACCAATCAGTTTTTTGATTCGGCCAGGGCAAGAAAACAATTCCTCAGTACATGGGATTTTGTACAAAATGATTCGATGGTGGAAGATCATTCACACGGTCTTGCCTGCCTTTCAATTGTAGCTGCCTATAAGCCGGGAAATTTCGTCGGTAGTTGTCCTGAGGCCGGTTATTATCTGTTAAGAACTGAGGATGCCCCAACCGAGCAGATTATTGAAGAATACAATTGGGCAATGGGTGCTGAGTACGCCGATAGTTCGGGTACAGATGTTATTTCATCATCGCTTGGTTATACAACTTTCGACAACTCATCTTTTGATCACACCTATGCCGATCTTGATGGAAACACAACTGTAGCTGCACGTATGGCAAAAATGGCGGCAAAAAAAGGCATTCTTGTTTTAATAAGCGCCGGTAATGATGGCAATAAAACCTGGCATTACATTAATACACCTGCCGATGCCGACAGTGTACTTACAGTCGGCGCTGTTGATGCAAATGGAACGATTGCTGCTTTTTCAAGTTTTGGCCCAACAAGTGACGAAAGAATAAAACCAGACGCAGTTTCAGTTGGTTCGGGCACAGCATTATCAACAACATCAGGAACAGTTGGATATGGCAGTGGAACTTCATTTTCATGCCCAAACCTTGCGGGCCTTGCAACCTGCCTTTGGCAGTTATTTCCTGAAGCTTCTAACTGGAAAATTATCAGAACAATTCAAAAGAGCAGTGATAAATACAATAGTCCACAGTCGCAATATGGTTATGGATTACCCGATCTGAAAAAAGCAACCGGGCTTTTATTAACTGATTTAGCAACCATCAATGCAATATTTTCAAATTGTACAGTTACAATTTCATGGAGCAGTAAGGATATAAAAACCATGCTGTATTATGTTGAGCGTAAACTTCCGGGAGAAACGAACTATACAAAAATTAAAACCATTGCTGCAAAGGGAACATCATTCAGTTCACAGCAATACAATATCAACGATACAATTAATCCCGGCATTACCGGAACAGTGAACTACAGAATTAAACAGGTAATTGACACTTCGTCTGCCGGTTATGACGAATACATTATACAGTCTGCCTCGGCTGATATTACCGCTTGTTTTCCTTTAAGCACTTCCGATAATCAGAATCAGAAACTCATTAGCATTTATCCTAACCCAACCCATTCACAGCTTATGCTGAAATTTACCGATGTGAACAGTATCCAAGATTTACAGCTTCAGATTGTTTCAATAACAGGGCAAATATTCTACCAGGAAAATTACAACAAACCGGCAGGCATCAGCACGCTTGTTTTACAAACACAATCATTGCAGAAAGGAAAGTATAACGTTGTAGTTTACAGGAAGGGGAAACGTTATGCTGTAAAAGAATTTATCAAACAATAACATCAGGGTTTTGTAAGCAAAGCGGCAAACATCGTATCGGCCTTTACGTTATACCCTTTCAGTAACCGCATCTCATCTTTTACAAGATGCAATTCCGTTCCCATCCATTCAACCACTTCTTCGTTTTCTTTTCTGAAAACAGAACAGGTAATATAAAGCAACATACCTCCGCTTTTTAAAGAACTAATGCTATTTAAAAGAATTTTTTTCTGAAGACTGTTGTAGTGATTTATTGTTTCTCTTTTGAAATAACACAATTGCTCAGGAGTTCTTCCCCATGTGCCGGAGCCAGTGCAGGGAACATCCGCAATAATTAAATCGTACGCATTTTTCTTTGAAACAGGTTCTGTCAAATCAGCTACAAAGCTTTTGTAGCTTTTTATACCAGCTTCAGCAAAACGCTTTTTCAGGTTCGCAAGAATACTTTCTCGCACATCGCTTACTGTTAAATCGATATCCGAAAGCAGATCGTTTGCCATAATCGATTTCCCGCCACTTGCAGCACAACAATCCCACACAGTCATTTTTTTATTCTTGCCTCGCAACTTACTCATAAGCTCTCCCACCCGTTGTGAACTGTAATCCTGCACAACAGCTTCTTTGTTGAGATCAATGACCTGATCAATATTTGTTGAATTGAATACAGCTATACTCGTTTCGGTTTTAGGTTCAAAAGAAATTCCTGCGGAAGCAAGTTTCTTAAAAACAGTCTGATGCTGTCCAGGTCTAATCCGTAGAAACAAATCGGGCTGAACAAAATGACTCAAAGCAAATTCTTCTGCATCAATTCCTTCACTTAATTCTTCAACAGATGGAAAAATAAGTGAGGCATTGAAAGTCCTATTCATCAATCTGATTTTTTCATGAACAGGCTGCATTACCTGTTCATTCCATTCGGGTTTAAGATGCTGCAATAACTCGTTTGAACTTTGTGAGCAAAGAAAAACGGCAGAAAGAAATTTTTCCTCTTTACCCGCATCTTCAAATAATTTACCCGTACGGAAAAAACAATAGCATAGATGAGCAATCATTTTCCTGTCCTTACTGCCGAACTTTTTATTGGCAGAAAAGAACTTTCTTAGAAATGATGCAAAAGGTTCTGTTCCGTTATAAGCCGAAACAAGTTCCTGTGCTGAATTGATATATGAATGATAGCGGCTCACTTTGCAAAGAAAATAAACCAAAGTAAATGAATATGAAATTGGCTGAAAAATAAATGCGTCACACTAAAATAGTGTGACGCTCTTTCAGCAAGTAACCGTTAGAAGCTACGAGGTGTTTTATACTTCCAACAGAGTTTTTACCGGATCTTTCCCAAACAATAACAAGTCAGGATTCTCCAGTAGTTCTTTTACACGAACGAGAAAACTTACACTTTCACGCCCGTCAATTATTCGGTGATCATAACTTAAAGCAATATACATCATTGGTTTTATAACTACAAGGCCATTAACTGCAACCGGACGCTCCTGAATTTTATGCATTCCTAAAATAGCACTTTGCGGCAAATTAATAATAGGTGTACTCAGTAAAGAGCCAAATACGCCGCCGTTGGTAATAGTAAAAGTGCCACCGGTGAGTTCCTCCATTGAAAGTTTATTATCTCTTGCTTTACCAGCCAGTTCCACAACTTTCTTTTCAATATCGGCCATACTTAAACTTTCAACATTCCTGATTACAGGAACAGTTAACCCCCTTGGCGTTGAAACAGCAATTGAAATATCGGCATAATCATGATAAATAATTTCATCTGCATCAATGCTTGCATTTACAGCAGGCCATTCATTTAATGCAATAGCACAGGCCTTTGTAAAGAAGCTCATGAAGCCAAGATTTACCCCATGTACTTCCTTAAACTTGTCTTTATACTTAGCCCTTGTTTCCATAATGCGGCTCATTTCAACTTCATTAAAAGTTGTAAGCATGGCCGTAGTATTCTTGCTTTCAACCAAACGCCTGCTGATAGTTTTACGGAGGTTACTCATACGCTCTGCACGTACATTGCGGCTGTAGAGTTCGCTTGAATTAAAACTGATTTTACCCGGATTTGAAATTGCCTGTAGCACATCATCTTTCAATATCCTGCCTCCGCTGCCCGATGGTTTAATGTTTTGCGGATCAATTTTTTTATCGGCTATAATTGCAGCCGCAACAGGAGTTGCTTTTATATCATTGGGAATTGAAGTGACAGATGTTTCAGGTTTCTGGTTTCCGGTTTCTGGTTGTGTTTTCACCGCAACTTCATTTACCGCAGGTGATTCTGTTTCCGGCTTGGGAGCGGTTTCATCAATCTGGCAAACCACATCTCCAATTTTAATGGTATCACCTTCAGCAGCGCCATGTTTAAGAATACCCGACTGTTCTGCATTAATTTCAAACGTTGCTTTTTCACTTTCAAGTTCGGCAATCACTTCATCTCTCTCAACCCATGAGCCATCGGGTTTAGTCCATTTTAGTAATGATACTTCGCTGATAGATTCGCCAACCTGAGGAACTTTTATATCAATCATATAGATTCGTTGTTGTGAAGCAAATTTCGGGGAAAATTTAATTTCGGTTAAGTAAACGCTGTCGCAAGTTATTAAAAAAAACTCCGCTTTTATAAAGCGGAGTTTTCCAATTTCATCTTTTACTGTATAATTACCATTTTCTGTACCCAGCTTTTGTTGCCCTGCTGAGCTTTTATATAATACACTCCCGGCAATAAACGATCTACCTGCAATGGTAGATAAGTAGCTTCTGAAACCGTAGTTCTTTGAATTGTTTGCTTTGATATTGTTCTCCCGGTGTTGTCAATCATACTCACTTCCAGCTTGCCCTTAATATTTCCGGTTAATAACATATACACATTACTTTTTCCGGGATTAGGCATTACTGTGATCTTTATATCATCTGCATTTACTACGGAAACTGGAGTTAACCTGTTACTGATGATAGTTGTGGTAACGGTATTTGTTGGAACGGGCAGATTGTAATCAAAATAAATGAATGCTTTGTTTTGGATATAATCTCCTGCTGTAAGATTAGATTTTGGTCTTATTTTGAAACTGATAAATCCATGACTTAAAGGTTCATTCTTATTACTATCGGGCAGATTGATATTATCAAACATCCACTGTACTTTATTACCATTAGTGATGGTCATTTTGTATTTGTGGCTGCTGCCAATCATGTGTAATGTACTCCAATCTAAGTTTGCGTCAAGTGTATCAGCAATATTAACATTAAATGCAGTGTCAGTTCCAGTATTCTGAAACCGGATGAGATATTGAACTTCATCTCCAAGAGCATATCTTGCTTCAGGCATTTTACCAACAAAGTTTTCCGATTTATCGTTCGGGTCATAAGAACCTGTTACAAGTTGTTTAATAGAAGCAGTATCATCAGTTGGTGAAAGATCACCATTAACAGGTAAGATAAATACATTGTGTTTTAATGTATCGCCATTGCTAAGCGTTGCCGGTGATGCAAGTTTTAATTGAATGGTAATAACTGAATCCGCCAGTGGTGTAAAGGATGGTATATCCCACAATATTGTATCGGCTGTAGTTTGTGTTGGCGCAAGACTGCCCGATACAAATGTCGTACGTGCATCTTTTACAAACTTCAGTTGAGCATTTGTGATTGTAGTTGTACCAGCATTACGGTAATTGATTTTATAGCTTGCATTAAAACCGGGGCGTGCTGCTGTTAATGGCATAACACTTACCGATAAATCCTGTTTGCCATCAATTGGCTGCAAGGCAAAATGCACAGTATCACTTAAACCAAGTGTTGCAAAACTGGTTTGCTTTGATGCTGGAACAATAGTATAATATGGTTTATCTGTTACAATAGTTGTTGTGTAAGTTCCGGTATCAACATCGTTACGTAACCATCCGTTTTGTGAAAAACTGCTGCGGCTGTAATCGGGCTTTGTTGTTATTGCCTGGAAATTTTTGCAATAAGGTTCGTTGCTTTCTTTTATTCCGTTTTTATTGAAATCGTAAAAGACTGAGCCGGAGATTTGGGAGACAGGGCCGAGTTTTCCAAAATAACCTTCTGTTTCTGAATCAATATATCTTGTGTAAACTATCTCATCTAAGTCATTCTGTAAAAACAATGAACCAGGCTTCCATTGTTTTACACTCCATGAAACACTTCCATCTCGTTTTATTTTTTCAAGCCCCCCGTCTAAACCATAATAACCATACACTATAGAAAATACAAATGACGAGTCGTGTAATTGAACTACACTTATAATTCCTTGGTTTTGATTATTGGGGTGCCTGAAAGATTTATTTAAAACAATTTTCCCTGTATCATTTACCCCTACAGCCCATGAATTGTAAAGAGTTGAATTAGCATTAACCCCACTTAAATCACCATCCACCGATCTTGTTGCTCCAAAAAGTACGATCCCTGAATCAACTGCTGTTGTAATACCACCAATATATTGGTCGTCATCAGAACCTCCATAAAACTTTAGAAATACCGGATTAGCTTCTTCGTCAATTTTTGCAACAAAAAAATCTGCGTTTAGGTGATTATAATTCCAACATGCAGAAGAATCTTTATTTTGACGAGAATAATTACCTGTTATAAAATATCCCCCTTTTGTTTTAGAAATATTAATTTTTTCAAAAGAAAAAAAACGAAAATAATCTTGCTGAAATAACCCTTTGTGCCATACCTCATTACCTACTGAATCCAGTTTCATTAAACTTATCCTATCAAAATAAGTATTGCTGGTTCCAGTACCACAGGAAATCACTTTGCCGTTTCTGTCATCAAGATAAGCAACCATAATGGATCCGTCATTCAAACAAATGACTGATTCACTTTCACTCAATACTGAATCGATAATTTTTCTACTCCATTTTCTTTCTCCGTTCTTATTATACTTTTTCAAAACTCTTGTGTAAGCGTTTTCATTATTAATTTTTACAAGGGTATCCATTATTGTAAACCAACCTGTATCATTTGATGGATAAATAAATTGATGATATACTTCTCCATCAGGGCTATTTGCTTTAAGTAAAACATTCCCATGCTTATCAAACTTAACATAAACCATTTTTGAATTCCCATTGCTATCTTCAATATAGCCAGAGGCAAGGAAATTCCCATCAACGAGTTTGTTATTATTGAGTAAATAATAAGAACTATTACCAGGGTATAATTTTGACAGCTCCCTCTCCCACACTACTCCAGGCTCTCCACCAAAACCAATCGTATCGGCACCAGTTAGTCTTGCTGCAGGTTGTTTTTGTGAAACCATTCTTCCGGCAACTGGTTGACCTTGCCTGTTTGTAAGTTTTGAACCGGGAAAAGGAAATTTAATTTGTGCATGTAAGGCAAGTAAACTACAGGTGAGCAGGATCAGCAACGTAGCGGTTGTTTTTTTCATATCAGCAAATTTTAGCTGACATAAAAATAAAACAATCCGGGTTACTGAAATATATAAGTTTTGTTTTTCACGAAAAGGAGCAGTGAAAATCCAAAACAGAAGTTGCTACAGATGCACAGAAGCGCAGATAAATACGGAGCATTCCTTAACCTGCGCTAATCAGTTTTATCTGCATCATCAGCGTTTCTATCTCTGTATTTTTTTCACGAAAAGAAGTAAAGGAATACAGAAGAAAATTGCCACGGATGCACAGATGAAATGCAGGAATTGTTTTAATCAGCGGCAATCAGTTTCATCTGCGTCATCAGCGTTTCTATCAAATCAAATACTAAAAGCTGTATCAATCAGTTCTGCTTGTTCCTGCTGATGAATTTTATTGTAACCGGTTGCCGTGGAGGCTGAAGCCTGGCGACTGACAACTCCGTAACTGATGGTTTTTAAATTCATTTGCAGGAAAGAAGCTGCACCCATGTTCAGCGGTTCTTCCTGAACCCAGAACCAGGTAGCATTGCTGTATTTATTATATAATGCTTCCAGTTGCTGAACCGGCAATGGATAAATTTGTTCAAGGCGGATAATTGCAATATCGTTCCTGTTATCTTTTACTTTACGCTCAGCAAGATCAAAATACATTTTGCCACTGCAGAAAAACACTTTGCTCACCTGCACTGCATCAGGATTTGACGGATCATCAATTACTTCTTTAAAACCACCTTCTAAAAACTCCTGCTTTAATGAATAGCTGCCGGGATGACGAAGATTGGCTTTGGGTGAAAAGTTGACCAATGGTTTACGGAACGGCCACGCCAATTGCCTGCGTAATACATGAAACAGGTTGGATGCTGTTGTAACATTTGTAATCACCATGTTCAGTTCTGCACATAACTGTAGGTATCGTTCCATTCTTGCACTGCTGTGTTCAGGGCCTTGACCTTCATAACCATGCGGCAGCAACATGGTGATGCCGTTCATACGGTTCCACTTTTGCTCGCCTGCTGTTATGAACTGATCAATCATTGTTTGAGCACCATTGGAGAAATCGCCAAACTGTGCTTCCCATAATACCAACGCATCCGGGTTCGCCATAGCATACCCATATTCAAAACCCAACACACCATATTCACTCAGCAAAGAATTATAAATGCGGAAATGACCTTTTGCGCCTTCAATATGACCAAGCCGGTTGTATGCCTTGTCATTCAACTCATCTCTTAGAATTGCATGACGGTGAGAGAACGTACCCCGGCGAACATCCTGTCCGCTCATACGTACATCTTTACCATCGAGCATTAAGCTTGCGTAAGCCATTAACTCTCCTGTTGCCCAGTCAATTTTATGTTCCTCATTATGCAGCTTAATTTTTTCAGCAAGAATTTTTTCAACCTTCTTTAATGGCTTATAGTCAGAAGGCAGTGTCATAATTGAATGAAAGAGTTTTTCAAAATCATCACTTTTGATTGCTGTTACCGGCGATTTCACAAAATCGGCAGCAGTAGCTCTGCGCAAACTTTTCCAAACAAGTTCAGGTGGCTGATATTGGTATGGTAATGGGTTTTGTTTTACTTCATCCAGACGTTCCTGCAGATCGCTCCAGAACTTTTTCTCCATTTCCTTTGCCAGTTCTTTTGCGTCGGGTTCGCCATTCTGTAACAAATGATTGGTATAAACTTCACGGGGATCGGGATGCTTATCAATTAATGCGTACAACTTTGGTTGTGTAAACTTGGGATCATCTCCTTCGTTATGCCCGTGTTTACGATAGCAAACCATATCAATAAACACATCGGTATTAAATTCCTGGCGGTAGCGTGTAGCAATTTCGGCACACTTAATCACAGCTTCTGCATCATCACCATTTACATGAAATACCGGTGCCTGTACCATCGCTGCAAGCGAAGTGCAGTAATCAGCACTTCGTGCATCATTAAAATCAGTAGTAAACCCTATCTGGTTATTGATAACATAATGAATTGTTCCACCGGTATAATATCCTTTCAGGTAACACATCTGCAGAATTTCATACACAATACCCTGTCCTGCAATGGATGCATCACCATGAATAAGTACAGGCAATATCTGATCGAAATTGCTGTGGTACATAATATCAGCTTTTGCCCTGCTGAAACCAAGCACAACAGGATCAACTGCCTCAAGGTGCGATGGGTTGGGCATTAATTTCAGGTGAACCGTTTTGCCATCAAGGGTTTCAACATCACTTCCATAGCCCATGTGGTATTTTACATCACCACTCCCCATTGTCTGGTCAACCTTGGCAGTACCTTCAAATTCGCTGAAAATCTGCTCATACGTTTTGCCCATGATATTTGCAAGTACATTCAAACGGCCACGATGTGCCATACCAATCACCACTTCCTTTACATCATTATCAGCCGCCGTATTGATGATTGCATCTAATGCAGCAATAGTGGTTTCACCTCCTTCCAGCGAAAACCTTTTTTGCCCGATATATTTTGTGTGAAGAAATTTTTCAAACATCACACCCTGGTTCAGCTTTTCAAGAATGCGTTTCCGCTTTGCAAGTGATAACGGCTGAAAAAAATCTTTCTCAATGGCATTGGTTAAAAAGTCGAGCTTTTTCTGATCGCTGATATATTTGAATTCAATGCCTACATGCGAGGCATAACATTTTTCTAAATGCTGCAGAATCTTTTTTAATGAGGTTTTTCCCAAACCAACAAATTGCCCTGCATAAAACTCCTTATCAAGATCAGCCTCGGAAAGACCATAAAAACCAAGTTCAATATTTGCTCCCCTATCTTTTCTTTTACGGATTGGATTTGTATGAGCGATCAAATGGCCTTTGTTGCGGTAACCAAGAATAAGCCGGTAAACCATAATTTCCTTCAGCCAGTCAATACCGGATGGAGCAGCAGATGATGTTGAAACCTGAGATACCGATCCGGAAGAAACAGCAAAATCAAACCCTTCAAAAAACTTTTTCATTTCAGGGTCGATACTGTTGGGATCTTTCAGAAAATCATTATACAACCCTTCAATAAACTGAGGGTGTGAGTTGGTTATGTATTGAAAATCTTTCATTGAATGTTAAAATTGAAAGCCAGACAAATATCGGTTGTTTTAACCAAGCATTGTTGCTATAATTCCCATCTTTTTGTTGTTTTTTTGCTTAACGATTAAACAACCGATGTTTTTTGATTTTTTATTTAAATAATAAGTTCTGATGAAGTTAATAATGCTACTGACCGGATTTTTTGTCCTCTCATCGTCAACAAAAGCCTTACCTGCATTCAATGAAAGAGTACATAACAGTATTGTACAAAGCGACCCCGACAGCCTTGATATAAAAATCGGGCAGCTAATCATCTTTGGTTTTTACGGAACAAGTATTAATAAAAACGACCTGGTATATAAAGCAGTGAAAGATGGGAAAGTAGGAAGCATTCTTATTTATGGCAGGAATGTGAGTACAACAAATGCCGCAGCATCTTTGAAACAGATGATAAGCGATTTTCAGAATGCAGCACCTATACCGCTTTTCATAAGCATTGATCAGGAAGGCGGTAAAGTGAACCGTCTTAAACCTGAACTTGGATTTCCGTTTATGCCCTCCGCTCAATGGCTGGGAACAATCAACAATGCCGATACAACAAAACTTTATACAGATACACTTGCTTCAATTATTTCGCAACTGGGCTTTAACCTCAATTATGCACCCGTGCTCGACGTATATAACCCCAATTGTCCTGTGCTTGGAGCAAGGGAACGTTGTTTTTCTGCTGATCCTGAAATTATTTCAACCCAGGCTCAGATAGTCATAAACAGTCATCATCAATATGGGGTAAAAACAGTGCTAAAACATTTTCCGGGCCATGGCAACTCTCTTGCAGATACCCACCTTGGAATTGCCGATGTAACAAATACCTGGCAGCTATACGAACTTATTCCATACAGAAACCTGATTAAAAGCGGTACTGTTGATGCTGTTATGACGGCACATATTGTTAATGGGAAACTGGATTCTTCCCTGCTGCCGGCAACGCTTTCCAAAAAAATTATAACCGGTTTATTACGAGACAGTCTTGCTTTTAACGGTGTTATTTTCAGTGATGATATGCAGATGAAAGCCATCAGCGCCCAGTACAGCCTTGAGCAATCGGTTTTTATGGCCTTTGATGCCGGGGTTGATGTGGTGATGTTCAGCAATAACATTCCCGGAGTAAAGGATTATGAACCGGCAAATATTCATGCAATTATTAAAAACCTGGTAGTTTCGGGCAAAATTCCTGTTGAAAGAATTGATGCTTCCTACAACAGAGTGATGGCACTAAAGGCAAAAACATTCTGACCGGAGTTGATATTGCAGTTTTTTAGACAAAAAAGGAATATAGAATGGCTTTTTGTGGAAAAATTGGCCTGATGAGCTTAAAAAAACTCTTCATCTTGTCCTGAAATGTAATTTTTTCCCCTACCTTTGCCCTCCGAAAAATTTAGATATGGCAAATCATAAGGCTACCAAAAAAGATGTTCGTCAGAGTGCAACCCGCAGAGATCATAACCGTTATTACGGAAAAACAACCCGTAACGCTATCCGTGATCTGCAGGCGATCAAAACAGGTAAAGAAGCAGGCGAACAAATGCCAACTGTTGCATCAATGATTGACAAACTGGCAAAACGTGGTGTTATTCACAAAAACAAAGCTGCTAACTTAAAAAGCAAGCTTGCTAAGAAGGTGAATACATTAGCATAAAAAAGCTAACAAAAAGATATTATGAAACCCATCTTTGTAAAGATGGGTTTTTTTAATTTTATACTCTTTTGTACAACCTGAATTTATAAGAATGATTAAGTTTTACTACGCACTTTTTGTGTCTCTTACATTTTTTTTTGTTACTTCATTTGCACAGGGAACTGAAACATTTACAAACATTCCTGCAGCAAGCAGTTCCTATTCAGCAAGAACATGGACAGGTGATAACGGATTAACGTGGAATGCCACAGACGCAAGAACCGATTCTCTTTTAAATGACGCTGCTATCTGTATCCGGGTTGGATCTATTACTTGTAATAATATTCCAAACGGTATCGGTAACCTGACCTTTAAACATAAGCAGATTTTTTCAGGCACAGGTGGACTTTTAACTATAAAAATAAATGGTGTTTCTGTTGGTACAGTTAACCCTACAACCACAGTAGCAACTGCAACTATCAGTAATATTAATGTAACAGGAAGTTTTAATCTTGAAATTGCACAATCTACAAGTGGTTTAAGAATTTTAATTGATGATGTTAGCTGGACATCTTCAGCATCAAGCCAACCTTGCACAGAACCCACCGCACAAGCAAGTAGTTTAATATTAACTCCTGCAACTTCTACAATATCCGGGAGTTTTACTGCTGCATCACCTTCAGTTGATGGTTACCTGGTTGTTCAGAGTACATCATCTTCACTTTCATCGCCACCTGCTGACGCAACAACTTATTCTGTAGGTCAGGCACTTGGTGGAGGAACTGTTGTGTCTTCGGGCTCTGCCGTATCTTTTACAGCATCGGGGCTCTCGGCGGGAACAACCTATTATTTCTTTGTTTATTCGTACAACAATAACAACTGTACTGGTGGGCCAAATTATTTTACCATATCACCACTTTCCGGGAATACAATAACCAATAGTGTTCCGGCTTGCGTTGCTCCTACAACTGCTCCAACCGGATTATCACTTTCGGCAGCGCCGGCATCAATCAGCGGAACTTTTACTGCTTCGGCAACTGCCAACCACTATTTAACTGTAATCAGTTCATCAAACTCACTTAGTGCAACTCCTGTTAATGGAACAACCTATTCGGCAGGACAGTCGCTTGGCGGCGGCACAGTGGTTTCATACGGAACAACCACATCATTTACAGCAACAGGATTAACATCAGGTTCAACTTATTATTTATTTATTTTTTCGGCAAATGGCGATTGCAGCGGAGAACCTTTTTATTATACAACTGCATTAACCGGAAGCAAAGCAACATCGAGTTCGGGCAATCTGCCGGCAGCTTATTATAATGCAGCAAATGGCTTAACCTGTTCAGCACTTAAAACTGCACTGTCCACTATCATTTCATCAAATACTACTGTGTTAAGTTATACACCTGGTTTGTGGGATGCCTATTACAGAACTGATGTAAAAATAAATGATGCAAATACAGCAACAGTAATCTGGGATATGTACAGCGATAATCCAACCGGGGCTGACCCATATACATATACTCCTGGCACAGGTCAATGTGGCACTTACAACAGCGAAGGTGATTGCTACAACAGGGAACATTCATTTCCATCAAGCTGGTTTAACGATGGATCGCCTATGTACACCGATATTAATCACCTGTTTCCTACTGATGGATGGGTTAATAACAAGCGTAGCAACTACCCTTACGGAGAAACTTCATCACCAACATTCACCTCCATGAACGGAAGTAAACTCGGGCCAAGTTCATTTGCCGGTTATACAGGAACTGTTTTTGAGCCAATCAATGAATACAAAGGAGATTTTGCCAGAGCCCAGTTTTACATGGCAACACGTTATGAAAGTCAGATTGCAGGATGGCAATCAAACGGAACTGCTGATGAAGCGCTGAACGGAACAAGTTACCAGGCTTTCGACGACTGGTATATTAAACTGCTTTACAAGTGGCACCTGCAGGATCCCGTTAGTCAAAAAGAAATCAACCGGAATGATTCTGTTTTTGTAATACAGGGAAACCGCAATCCTTATATAGACCATCCTGAATGGGTAGCTGCTGTATGGAGCTGCACCAATTTACTTTCCACAACCGGCGTAAATGATGTATTAAATGTTCCGCAGAAAGCGGTCATTCTTTATCCAAATCCTGTAACAAATCAAACAGCCACCATCCGGTTTGAAAAAGCATTTACACAAAATGTAACCGTACAGATAATTGACATTACAGGAAAAATTTTGAGACAACAAACTGTTACTGCCGGGCAATTAACTATTCAGCTAAACACGTCAAAACTTGCAACAGGCATTTATACAGCCAAGATTAATACAAGCAGGGGAATTATTACCAGAACATTTGTTGTAAAATAATTGTCACCTGAACCGATTATATAAAAGAGGCTGTTTTAAACAGTCTCTTTTGCTTTTCTCTTTATTTTACAGTATGAAAAAAACAGTTACTATTATTTTACTTTTTTCTCTTTCAGTAAGCTTTGCACAGCTCCCCGTTACACGTTTTGAAACTTCCAAAGGAAAAGAATCAGTAACCTATTACGAAGCAATTGCGGCTTATCAGCAATTAGATAAACTTTCGCCTAATGTAACAATGCTGACAATGGGACCTACAGATGCCGGCTTTCCGTTGCATCTTGTTCTTGTAAGCAGTGATAAAACATTTTCACCTAAACAATGGCAGCAAAAAAATAAAATTGTTATTCTCATCAACAATGGTATTCACCCGGGCGAACCCGATGGGATTGATGCAAGTATTGGTTTGGTAAAAGATATTGTTGCCGGAAAGAAACTGTTACCGGCAAATGTTGTGCTTGCAATTATTCCTGTTTATAATATTGGCGGGGCTTTAAACCGTTCAGTGAATTACAGGATTGATCAGAATGGCCCGGTTGAAAAAGGTTTTCGTGGCAATTCGCAAAACCTTGATCTGAACAGAGATTTTATTAAAAGTGATTCAAAAGAAGCAAAAAGCTTTGCTGAAGTTTTCCATTTTGTTCAACCCGATATTTTCATTGATAACCATGTAAGCAATGGTGCCGACTACCAACATGTAATGACTTTACTTACTACTCAGCATGATAAATTAGGCGGAGTAATGGGCGAATATCTGAACCAGGTTTTTGAACCCGCTTTGTACAAAGGCATGAAAGAAAGAGGTTATGATCTTGTACCATATGTTAATCACTTCGGCAATACTCCTGATAATGGTTGGACTGAATTCTGGGACAGTCCACGTTATAGTAGCGGTTATGCCGCAACATGGAATGTTTTTGCTTTTGTACCGGAAACGCACATGCTGAAGCCTTATGTGCAACGTGTAGATGCTACGTACAAACTGATGGAAACATTTATTGATTTTGCTGCTTCCAATCAAAAAACTATTAAAGAAAAACGTCAGCAACAACAAAAAAATCAGCTCACCCAAAAACAATTTGCGTTTGATTTTGCAGTGAATAAAAACAAGTTTACTGAAATAACATTTAAGGGTTTTGAAAGTGGTTACAAGCCCAGTAATTTTTCAGGTCAGCCACGCCTCTATTACGATCGTACAAAACCATATGAAAAAAAAGTAAAATTTTTCAACTACTACGAACCAAGAATATTTATTGAAAAGCCAACTGCTTATGTAATTCCGCAAGGTTGGTGGAAAATCACTGATCTGTTGAAAGCAAATAAAATTTCCATGAAGCAGTTAACAAAAGATACAACTATCGAAGTGGAGGTTTATCGTATTGAAGATTTTAAGAGTGGCAACAAACCTTATGAAGCACATCACTACAACAGTGAAGTAAAGACAAGTAAGGTTGTAAGAAATATTAAATTCAGAAAGGGTGACTGGCTGATACCGATGAATCAGCCCGGCAACCATTTCCTGATGGAAGTACTGGAACCAACGGCAGAAGACAGTTATTTTGCCTGGGATTTTTTTGATGGAATACTTGGTGCCAAAGAAGGATACAGCAGCTATGTATTTGAAGAAACTGCCGACGAGTTTTTAAAACAAAATCCTGCAGTGAAAGAAAAATTAGAACAACGAAAGTCAGTTGATTCAGCTTTTGCAAAAAACGGAGCCGCACAACTCAATTTTGTTTTCCAGAACTCGCCTTATTACGAACCGGATCATTTGAAATATCCTGTGTACAGAATAAAGTAATTTCAAAAAATATTATGACAAAATTGCTTCTATTAGTTATGATTGTTATTCCTTTCTCCTTTTCATGGACATTTAAGCCAAAAACGAAAAGAATTCTTGTGTTTTCAAAAACTGCCGGATTTAGACATAGTTCAATTAAACAGGGAAAAGAAGCTATTCTAAAATTGGCAAAAGAAAACAATTTCATTGCTGATACAACAGAAAATGCTGCTTATTTCACAAGTAAAACATTAAAGCAATATGCTGCTGTAGTTTTCCTGAATACCACGGGTGATATATTAAACAGTGAACAACAAGCCGCTTTTGAAAAATATATTCAGTCGGGAAAAGGATTTGTAGGTATTCATTCAGCAACTGATACCGAATATGATTGGCCCTGGTTTTGCAGGCTGGTTGGGGCTAATTTCTCCAGCCATCCAAAACCACAAAATGCCACGTTACTTGTAGTGGACAATAACCATCTATCAACTGATTTTCTTCCGCAGCAATGGAAAAGATTTGACGAATGGTATAATTTCAAAAACAGAAATGCAGAAGTAAAAACCTTGCTCCTGATTGATGAAAAAAGTTATGAGGGAGGAACAGAAAATAACAATCATCCAATGTCGTGGTATCATGAATTTGATGGAGGCAGAGCCTTTTATACAGCATTGGGCCATACAGAAGAATCTTACAAGGAAGAATTATTTCTGAAACATATTCTTGGTGGAATAAAATATGCAATGGGGAAATAAAACAAGAAAGATTATAAAGAAAGGGTGAACAATGTTCACCCTTTCTTTTATAAATCAGTAAGTCATTTATCAACCAACGTCATTAAATGATGCTTGCTTTTAAGCATGTATTTTTTACTCTGCTCAATTGCATCCATTACCTGGTCAAGAATTTCTTCGACTGGCGCATTATAATCTATTTCCAGCGGGTCTTTAATTGTTACCGAAAGCAATGTGCCTTTTTTCTTAAACTTCAGTCCTTTTTTGTTAAAGGCACGCCAGAATCCACTGATTACAATTGGCACCACAATCGGCTGATTCTGCTTAATGATGTAAGCTGTTCCTTTACGACCCGGAGCAAATGGTTTTGTTGTTCCTTGTGGGAAAGTAATCACCCAGCTATCATCCAAAGCTCTTGCAATTTTACGAGTATCGCCAGGATCAAGTCCACGTCTTACTTCCTGTCCTTCGGCACGCCAGGTACGTTTTACAGTAATTGCGCCTGCTGCGGCAAACAAACGGGTAAGCCAGCTATCCTTCATGGTTTCAGCAGCAGCAACATAATATATTTTTGTTATAGGATTAAGCAGGTAATAAGGAATACCCACACCTTTATATTTACCCCATTTTGCTGCAAAGAAAATATGAAGGAAGGTCATTACATCGGCAAAATACGTTTGATGATTGCTGACAAATAACACATTCTTTTTGGGAAGATTTTTCAGCTTTTCAGCACCATTTACTTTCAGCCGGTTTACAAGAGCAATACCGGGATAAGTTGCCAGTCCAACGGTGGCGTAAATAAACCTCCGTACGATATTAAAATCTTTAATTCGCTTTTGTAAAGATGACATAATGTTGATTGTCTGTTCGAGTCTGTTTTGCAAGATAACAATTTGGTAACATATTGGGCATTAATTTTCATGTTTCTTATATAACCAAAAAACATTATTATGAAAAAGCTTGCATTACTGCTTCCCATGTTAATTTTCATCAATTTTTTTTCCTTCTCACAGCAACAACCTCAATGTAATCCATTTCCCAAAACCATCACAGTAACAGGAAGTTCTGAAATGGAAATTATTCCTGATGAAATTTATGTACAAGTTGATCTGAGAGAATATAAAAAGAGAGGGGGTGATAAAGTTGATTTAGAAATAATCAAAACGAATTTCCTGAATAGCTGCAGAGAAGCAGGGTTACCCGACTCTGTTATCAGTATTGCATCATATGAAGGAATCAACTCAATCAACTGGTGGCGTATAAAGAAGAATGAACCGGATCTTTTTGCAACTATTTCATACCAGGTAAAATTCAATTCATCTGCAAAGATGGAAGACCTGATTAAACGGCTTAATGATGATGCTACTTCCAACTTCAGAATTGTAAGAACATGGCACAGTAAAATGACTGATTATCGTAAACAGTTGAAAATTACAGCAGTGAAAGCTGCAAAAGAAAAAGGCAATTACTTAACAGAAGCAATTGGAGAAAAACTGGGACAAGCAATAAAAATTGATGAGCCTGCAGAAGATTATCAGTATCAGACAAGTACTCAATATAAAACATCCAATTATGCAGCACGAAAAGATGCAATAGGCTATGGAGATGTGCAAGGTGATGGCAGCGAAGGAATTAATTTCAAAAAAATACGCTTGCGTTTTACTGTAACCATTGTTTTTGCTTTGCAATAAAATTTTGATAATTGACCTTTCTTTTGAAAGTTTGCAACAATGAATTATAAAGCAGCAATTTTTGACATGGATGGTTTGCTCATCGACAGCGAACCTTTGTGGCAGGAGGCAGGAATTGAAACGCTCCGGAAATTTGATATTGAGCTTACGATTGAACAATATCATACTTCAACCGGTTTAAGAACAGAAGAATGGATTGAGCACTGGTTTCACATTTTTGGTATTTCAATGGAACACGCACCTGAAGCAACTTCCACCATCATCAAAAAATCAATTGAAAAAATTGATGAAAGGGGCGTTATATTTCCCGGAGTGAATTACATTTTTGATTTCTTCAGGAAACAGCAGTTCAAAATTGCTATAGCAACATCATCTCCACTTGCTTTAGTTGATGTGGTTATAAAAAAACTAAACACCGGCTTTGTATTTAATGCTATTACATCTGCCGAGCATTTAGCTTACGGTAAACCTCACCCAATGGTTTTTTTGAACTGCGTAAAAGATTTGCAGGTACGCCCGATGGAATGTATTGTATTTGAAGATTCGTTCAATGGCATGATTGCTGCCAAAGCTGCAAGAATGAAATGCGTGGTTGTGCCTGCGGTTACAGAACAAACAAATCCAAAATGGGGAGCAGCAGATATTCAGTTAAAAGAGTTGAGCGAATTTTCAGATGAACTATTAAAAAGTTTATAAAAAGCTTCAAATTGCATTTACTATCTGTATGATGTTGCAAATAATTATGTTATCGAAAAAACATGATTAGCAGCCGCAATGGATAATAAGGGAACAAAAATATTTATAAATAAAATAACCCAAGTTCCAATTACATATTTATCTGATCCAATTTCTTCTTTTGTTTTTGTTGAGTTAAGTGCCGGACCAATAAATGCAAAAACACCCAGACAAACGAAGTAGCCAAAAAAATTAGCAACAAATTGTTCATCACTATTAATAAACCATTTGATACAACAGAAAAATAAGAAAGAAAAAATAAAATGATAAAATGTATGCTGAAATAACCTGGGATGTATGTTCATCAATGAATATTATTTAAACGCATTAAACCCTGTCACATCCAGTCCGGTAATCAGCAAATGAATGTCATGTGTTCCCTCGTAAGTAATCACACTTTCTAAATTCATCATGTGCCGCATAATCGGGTACTCGCCTGTAATACCCATGCCGCCAAGCATCTGCCTTGCGTCACGACAAATATTCGTTGCTATTTCACAACTGTTGCGTTTAGCCATACTTACCTGCTGTGCCGTTGCCTTTCCTTCATTCATCAACACACCTAAGCGCCAGTTAAGCAGTTGAGCCTTGGTAATTTCTGTAATCATTTCTGCAAGTTTCTTTTGTTGTAACTGAAACGCACCAATTGGTTTACCAAACTGAATACGCTCTTTACTGTAACGCAAGGCCGTATCATAGCAATCCATTGCCGCACCAATTACTCCCCATGCAATTCCATAACGGGCTTTGGTTAAACAACTCAACGGGCCTTTCATTCCCTGAACATTGGGAAGAATATTTTCCTTTGGCACTTTAACATTGTCAAACACCAGTTCGCCGGTTGCGCTTGCACGTAAACTCCATTTACCATGTGTTGTTGGTGTTGTAAATCCTTCCATACCACGTTCAACAATCAAACCTCTAACAACTCCTGCTTCATCTTTCGCCCATACAACTGCCACCTGTGCAAAAGGTGCATTGCTGATCCACATTTTTGCACCGTTGAGAATAACATGATCGCCAGCATCCTTAATTGTAGTAAGGATACTGGAAGGATCGCTGCCATGATTCGGTTCAGTTAATCCAAAGCAACCGAGCCATTCACCACTTGCAAGTTTGGGCAGATATTTATTCCGCTGCTCTTCATTTCCGTAAGCATAAATCGGGAACATTACCAGAGATCCCTGCACACTTGCAGTTGAACGCACACCACTATCGCCACGTTCCAGTTCCTGCATCATTAAACCATAACTGATATAATCTAAACCACCTCCTCCATATTGCTCTGGTACCGTCGGTCCAAAACATCCCATTTCTCCCAACTGCTTTACAATCTGTTCCGGGAATTCTGCACGTTGTGCATATTCTTCAATAATCGGGGAAATTTCCTTTTTTACATACGTACGCACAGCATCTCGTATCATGAGATGCTCTTCTGTTAACAATTCATCTACCAAAAAATAATCGGGACTTTGAAAAAGGTCTTGTTTAACTGGCATGGCTTATCATTTTTTTCAATAATGAAGTAATGCAATTGATGTATTTATCAAGAGATCACAGGAGCTTAAATATACGAACGGGAAATTGTTGCTGATAAAAAAATTAATCTTTTAAACAGTTTTATTTCAGGTAGCCATTCATTTCATATTGATATTCCTTTGCAATTGCATTTGCCTCCTCAGCAAAATTTTCACCCTCGCTGGCATAAATAACTGCACGACTTGCATTCACCAGCAAACTACAATCTTTATTTGCCGCTTTTTCAGAAATATCTTTCAGACTTCCACCTTGTGCACCAACACCAGGAACAAGCAGAAAATGATCAGGAACAATTGATCGGATGTTTACAAATTCTTCAGGTTGGGTTGCGCCAACAACAAACATCAGATTATCTGTTGTGCCCCATTTTGCAACAGTATTCAGCACTCTTTCATACAAATACTGCGGACGCAGATACTCCTCCCCGTTACCACTAACCAGTTGTTTCAATTCAAAATCATTTGCCCCTTTGTTGGATGTTAATCCGAGCACAATGGCCCATTTGCCTTCATACTCAAGAAAAGGCCGCACACTATCTTCACCCATATAAGGGGCAACTGTAACAGCATCAAAATTCATCGTTTCAAAAAAAGCTTTTGCATATTGTGATGAAGTATTCCCAATATCACCTCGCTTTGCATCTGCAATTTTAAAGTGAGTGGCAGGAATATATTCAGCAGTACGTTGCATGGCATCCCAACCTTTCAAACCCATTGCTTCATAAAAAGCTGTATTAATTTTATAACTCACACAAGAATCCTTAGTGGCATCAATGATGGCTTTATTGAATTCAAAAATTGCATCGGGATGAGTTTGCAGGTGAGCCGGAATCTTGGTAATGTCCGTATCAAGCCCAACACACAAATACGTTTTTTTTGAAAAAATTTGTTCAATGAGTTGATTTCTTGTCATGTGGCGAAGGTAAAGAAAGAGAGTAATTTATAACACGAATTAGGACGAATTACACGAATTGGGAAAGTGAATGATGAATCGTGAATCGTAAACTCACTTTCCATTTTCAATTTTCTACTTTCAACTTTTCATTTCTTCGTTCTTCTCAGCTCAAGCCAATTCAGTGCATTGGGCTTAAAATTTTTCACATCGGGCTGTACCAAATGAATCACCATATCGTACCAAAGCGGAACAACCGGGGCATCGTTCATCAGCAACTGATCCATTTGCTGATAAAGCAAGTAACGGATTGAATCGTTTGGTTCCCTGTTTGCCTGTTCATACAAAACATCAAATGCCGGATTATTGTAACGAGTATAATTGGGTGGTGCCGGGTTTTTCCCATAAAACACACTCAGGTAATTTTCAGCATCGGGATAATCGGCAATCCAGCTTCCACGAAAAAACAACGCTTCGCTTTTTGCTGTTTGTGTAAGCAGTAAACTTTTCTGCATGGCTTCTACTTTTACATTTAATCCAATATCCTGCAACTGCCTGGCAATATAACTTCCAAGATCAGCATAAATTGGAATAGTAAGCAAAGTAATTTCAGGCAATCCCTTTGTATTACTGAAACCTGCCTGTTTAATCAATGCTTCGGCTTTAGCCGGATTGTATGAATATCCTTTCACCTTTGATGAATCGAAACTGGGAAGCCCCATTGGTATAAAACCACTTTCAGCCGCAGTACCAATTGAGTTGCGCAGGTACAGCATCATCTTTTTCCTGTCGAAACCATAATTAATGGCCTGCCTGATTGCCTTTAAACGTAGTGGCGATTGTTTTACAATATCTTTTGATGAATCAACAAGAATACCGATGTATTCAATGTTGAGATAAGGATGTTTGTTGAGTACAATTTTATTTTTCCACGCATCACGCAGTTCACCTTTTTTATTCAGCACTTCATCTTTAAACGAAGGATCAATATCATTTATAAAATCAAGCCGTTTCTGGCGAAACTCCAGAAATTCGGTTGCTTTGTTGTCAAGGAAACTTACTTTAATTCCATCGAGATAAGGTAATCTGTAACCTGTGCTGTCAGTTTCAAAATAATTCGGATTCTTTACCAGGATCAACGCCTGTCCTTCTTCCCATGCTTTAAATTGAAATGGGCCGCTGCCACATGGATTTCGTCTGAAATCAGCTCCATATTTTTCCACCACTTCCTTCGGCACAACGGAGCAATATACATTGCTGAGTACTCCGAGTATCTGTACAAATGGTTTCAGCAACTGAATTTTAAAAGTGCTGTCATTAACTGCAATAAATCCTTTCTGCGCATCAACACGGTTATTAAAAATCCATGCGCCGGGGCTTGCGGTATTTTTATCCATCAACCGCTGAAAACTATACACCACATCAGCGGCAATAAGCTTTCTTCCTTTCCCATCTTTAAATACTTCATTGTCCTGGAAAAAAACATCATTGCGTAAATGAAATACAATACTCATCCTGTCGCCACTCACCTCCCAGCTTTTGGCAAGTGATGGAATAATATGCAGTTGATCGTCAGTTTCAACAAGCGTATTGTACAACTGGTGTACCATCCAGATCACCGACTGGCTTTTAGCAAATGCAGGATCAAGTGAGCTGATGCCGCTCATTTCATTATAACGGAAAAAATTCTGTTCGTTTTTATTCTTTTTGCCACAGGAAATAAAAAGTAAAAAAACTACAGCCATTCTACAGAAAGAGAATAGTACCTCACTGCGAACGAAGATCGGCCAACTGCCAAAGCTCTTTTCCTCTCTTGTATTTTTAACTGTGCGCATAAATAATTACTGCTAAATTTAGGGCAAATATTAACCCGGTGAAATTAAGTATGAAATGAGCCCTGAAAATTACAGAGCAATTTAATCCATCCGGCGATTATAATTTTATGGCAAATACTGTGTGGCTAAAATAAAACAACAAATTATCACATGAAAAAAATCACATCCTGGTTCAGAGGCATTTCATTCTTAGTTAGCTGTTTTATTATTTATTCTGCATCGGCACAGTTTGAAAAACCAAAAGTATTCACACACCAGGATACGTTGCGTGGCACCATTACCCCCGAACGTGCATGGTGGGATGTGGTGATGTATGATCTGCATGTAACTCCCAACTTCGGAAATTTCACCATCAGCGGAAGTAATACTATTTCTTTCAGGTTAGTAAAGAAAGCAGGCAAACGCATGCAGATTGATTTGCAGGAACCGTTAACAATCGACAGCGCTTATCTCAATAACGTTCCTGTTAAATATGTACGTGATGGTCATGCATGGTTTATTATTATGCCGGGGAAAAAATTACCCAAATCAATAAATGGCAATGAAAATATTCATCAATTAAAACTTTATTATCATGGAGTTCCCAAACCGGCTTTGAATGCACCATGGGATGGAGGAGTTGTGTGGAAAAAGGATAAGAACGGCAATCCCTGGATTGGCACTGCCTGCCAGAACCTTGGGGCAAGTGTGTGGTGGCCGTGTAAAGATCACCAAAGTGATGAGCCGGACAGCACACAAATCAGCATTACAGTTCCGGACACATTAATGAATATTTCAAATGGACGGCTGAGAAATGTTTCTGCTTCTGTAAACGGAATGAAAACGTGGACATGGTTTGTAAGCAAACCAATCAACAACTATGATATAACAATGAATGTTGGCAAGTATGCCCATTTCAGTGATACCTTAATGGGAGAAAAAGGAAAACTCGATCTTGACTATTACGTTCTTGAATACAATCTTGATAAAGCTAAAAAACAATTTGAACAGGTAAAACCAATGATTCATGCGTTTGAATATTGGTTTGGCCCCTATCCTTTTTATGAGGATGGATATAAACTTGTTGAAAGTCATTATCTCGGCATGGAACACCAGAGTGCAGTTGCTTATGGTAACGGTTTTCAAAATGGTTACCGTGGCAGGGATATGAGCGGCACAGGCTGGGGATTGAAATGGGATTTCATCATTATTCATGAAAGCGGACACGAATGGTTTGGAAACGGCATCACATCGAAAGACATTGCCGATATGTGGGTGCATGAAGGATTTACCAACTACAGCGAAACATTGTTTACCGATTATTATTACGGAACCGATGCCGGTAATGCTTATGTACAAGGCATTCGCCGTGGCATCAGGAACGATATACCAATCATTGGCAAATACAATGTAAATGATGAAGGCAGTGGTGATATGTATCCCAAAGCTGCCAACATGCTTCACATGATCAGGCAGATTATTGGCGACAAAAGTACATTTCGGATGCTGCTGCGTGATATGAATGATAAGTACCGGTATAAAACAGTTACGTCGGCTGAGATTGAAGATTTTATTTCAAAAAGAACAGGATATAATTTATCAAAAGTATTTGATCAGTACCTGCGCACCACACAGGTTCCTACACTGGAATATTATCTTTCGGCAGAAAATGGATCACAACTTTTGTATTACCGCTGGAGTGATTGTATAAAAGGTTTTAATATGCCTATTCTTTTGCCCGGCAATAGTAGCCCAAAATATGGTTTGATGCTAGCAACTGAAACCTGGCAGAAAATGAGAGTCAACTTTAAAGATGACGAAGACATCAGTAAACTGATGGATAAGAATTTTTATGTAAATTATAAAAAGGTAAAATAATACCTTCGGCCACTTATGGGACAAATCAGGAAACAAGCCATAATATCCAGTATTGTTATTTACATGGGTTTTCTTATTGGCTTTGTCAATACATGGTTTTTTATCCGTAGCGGCAGCCATGCTTTTACACCCGATGAATATGGTTTAACAAGGTTGTTCTTTGATGTTGGCCAGTTAATGTTTGGCCTTGCAGCATTAGGAACTCCATCCGTTATTTATAAATTCTTCCCTTACTACCGATCTCATCTTAATAAAAAAGAGAATGATCTATATACCTTAACACTGGGTTTTGCACTAATAGGTTTTGTACTTGTGGTAATAGGAGGAATCATATTTGAGCCTTTAATTATACGTAAATATTCCGGACGCTCTGCTTTATACGTCAATTACTATCACTGGAATTTTTTGTTTGGATTAGGAATTCTTCTTTTCACACTTTTTGAGAGTTATTCCTGGACCTATCAAAAAACCATCACCACAAATTTCTTGAGAGAAACCGGGTTACGTTTACTTACATTAATTCTTATTTTACTTTTCTTATTTAAAATCATCGATTTTGATGCTTTTATAAAATTGTTTTCTCTGCAATTCATTTTACTTGCCGCTATTTTGATAATTTATCTGAAGTCAACCACTGATATTCACTTTGTTTTCAGAAAAAGTAAAGTAACACAACGGCTCAAAACAAAAATGGCCGGGCTTGCAGGTCTTATTTATGGCGGAGTACTCATAGGCATTATTTCACAGGTTGCCGATACAATTATAATTTCAAGTGTAAGCAAGCAGGGGCTGCACGATGCTGGTATTTACAATCTCTCAACTTATATTGCCAATCTTATACAGGTGCCCCAAAGAAGTATCATTGCCATAACAACACCAATTCTTTCACTTGCATGGCGAAATAAAAATTTACAGGAAATCAGCCGCATCTATTCCCGCACATCCATTAACCTTCTGCTTGCCGGGCTTTTCATTTTTGCAGGTATATGGCTCAATATTACTGATGCATTTCATGTTTTAGATATTCAGGGCGATTACAAACAAGGGATTATTGTAATTTTTATTCTTGGCATTACAAAAATTATTGATGCCGGCACCGGTGTTAACGGGCAGATTATTGGCACTTCTACTCAATGGCGATTTGATTTTGCAACAGGCATTATTTTGATTTTGCTTATTTTACCTTTAAACTATTTTCTTGTTAAGCAGTATGGAATCATTGGCAGCGCATATGCCAATCTTATTTCATTTGCTGTTTATAACCTTATACGCTGGATATTTTTGTGGAAACGGTTCAACCTCCAACCTTTCAACAGTAAAACATTACTCAGCATTTTACTTGCCGTTGTTACTTATTATATCAGTTACTTTTTGTTTAAAGAAACAGGTGGATGGACAGGAATTATTTTACGAAGCAGCTTGTTTACTGTTTTATTTATTGCCGGAATATTTGCAATGAAGCTTACACCCGATGCAATGCAATTACTGCATGTAGTGAAAAAACGTTTTAAGCCCCCAACCCCTAAAGGGGAGTAAAACAAACACTCCAAAAAAATTATACTCGCTGATTTATTTTTTGCAATTCGGACAGGCTTATTCTTCCTTCATAAATGGCTTTGCCTACAATTGCACCACTACAGCCAATGCTTTGCAATGCAAAGAGATCGTCCATTGAACTTACTCCACCACTGGCAATGAAATGAAGCTGAGGAAATTTGGTAAGAATATTTTTATACAACTCTATTGAAGGGCCTTCAAGGCGGCCATCTTTACTTACGTCTGTGCAGAATATCTGCTGTACACCTTGGTTAATGTATTTCTCTATAAAATCATAAATCCGGATATCAGTTGTTTCAAGCCAGCCTGCTACAGCAATTTTCTCATCTTTCACATCAGCGCCAAGCAAAAAATTAACAGCACCAAATTGTGTCAGCCAGCTTACAAACTTTTCTTCTTCTTTTACAGCAATACTTCCAACAGTTGCCATAGCAGCACCGGAATCAAAAACAACTTTCACATCTTCTTCTTTTTTAATTCCTCCACCAAAATCAACAATGAGTGATGTATTTCCGGCAATACTTTCCAGCACTTTCCAGTTTTTAACAGCTCCTGCTTTTGCCCCGTCAAGATCTACAAGATGTAGGCGCATCAAACCTGCTGCTTCAAATTCTTTTGCAACCTCTAACGGGTTTTCGTTGTAGATTTTCTTCTGCGAATAATCACCTTCTGTTAAACGTACGCATTTCCCATCAATGATATCAATGGCCGGTATGATCTGCATTCCTGATTTCTAATTTTTAATTATTTATTTTAAATTACACTACCCCTTCAAAAAGTTAGCGAGTATCTGTTCTCCAACTTTGGCGCTTTTCTCAGCATGAAACTGTACCCCGTAAAAATTATCTTTCTGCACAGCTCCGCAATACTCAACACTGTAATCAGATGTTGCAATACAGTAGGGATTCATTTCTGCATAATAGCTATGCACATAATACACATAACTATTTTCGGGAACATCTTTAAACAATGATGTTTTGAGATTGTAAATATTATTCCAGCCAATTTGAGGGACTTTTGTATTGCCTGCTTCTTTTGGGCGGAACAACTTCACTTTTGCAGGGACAATTCCCAAACATTCCGTATCACTTTCTTCCGAATGTTCAAACAGCAATTGCATACCCACACAAATGCCCAGTACAGGTTGTTTCAGATTTTTAATCACAGAATCTAACCCCTTTTCCTGTAAACTGTTCATGGCGCTTCGTGCCTCTCCCACACCGGGGAAGATCACTTTATCGGCCTGCTGCAGTTCCGCAAAATCATCTGTTACCTTTGCCTGCATACCTAAACGTTCCAGTGCAAACAAAACGGACTGGATATTTCCTGCATTATACTTTACGATGGCTAAATTCATTGAGTAATATTTTTTCTCTTATAATTTTTTCATCTTACCTTTCCTGTTTAATTAAGCGGAAATAGCTCATCTGGTAGAGCGACAGCTTCCCAAGCTGTAGGTGGCGAGTTCGAGTCTCGTTTTCCGCTCTCAGTTTAGCACTCCATCAAGAAACTTTTTCACAGTTGATTCAACATCAGTCGTATCGTCCAGTGCTTTTATAAATGCCGTTCCAATAATAGCCCCGTTTGCATGTGTACATGCTGCATCAAAAGTTTGTTTATCCTTAATACCAAAACCAACCAGCACAGGATTTTTCAACTGCATATTTTTTAACTTCTGTAAATACGCATCAACATCCGTCATATTTTTATCGCTTCCTGTTGTGGAAGATGATGATACTGCGTATAAAAATCCGCTGCTCAGGCTGTCGAGTTTCTTAATCCGTTCATCACTTGTTTCAGGAGTAACAAGAAATATAAAATCAAGTCCGTATTGTTTAATGATGGCACCAAACTCAGTTTCAAATTCATACTCTGGTAAATCAGGTAATATCAAACCATCCACACCAACTGCAGCCGCATCTTTACAAAACTGTTCAAAACCGTATTGCAGAACTGGATTCATGTAACCCATCAAAACAACCGGCACAGAAATATCTTTCCTGCAATCTTTTAACTGGTTAAACAATTCCTGGATCGTCATCCCATTATTTAATGCAATGGTGCTGCTGTGCTGAATAACCGGGCCATCAGCCAGCGGATCACTATACGGCATTCCCAGTTCAATTAAATCAGCACCGTTTGCCTGCAATGCGTTCATTACTTCTGTTGTGCTGTTTAACTCAGGATAACCTGCTGTACAATACACATTCAAAACATTGTTTTGCTTTCGTTCAAACAATTCTTTTATTCTGCTCATAACCTCTCCCTCATTCCCTCTCCTTCAAGAGAGGGAGGCCGGGCTTTTATTAGTTAATAATACGATAGTAGTAACAATATCATCACCCTATCTTGTTTCATCAATTTTTTTAATCAGTTCTCTGATTGTTTTTAAAATCTCTTCCATTCTTTCCAGCACTTCCTCATTCCTGAACCTTGCAACTGTAATTCCCAACTCTTTTAGCTCATAAGTTCTTTGCTCATCGTACAGCTTTGCATCTTCGTTATCATGTACAGAACCGTCAACTTCAATTACAAGTTTAATTTCATGACAATAAAAATCTGCAATAAACTTATCTAACGGATGCTGTCTGCGAAATTTCAAGCCATCTAATTTTCGATTCCTCAAGTTACTCCATAATAAATCTTCAGCCGATGTATTATTCCTTCTCAAATCCCTTGCATACTCATACAACTTTCCTATTGAGCCCTTATGCAAATTATCGTTGTATGAATCGGACATGATGATCAAATGTTTGGAGTTTACTACCCCCCTCTCCCCGAGGAGAGGGGTGGGGAGAGGTCATCCTTCCATCGCCTTCATATACGTTGCAAGGTCTTTATCTCCTCTTCCGCTTAAGCAAAGCACCACCTGGTCTGTTTCTTTAAACTTCAGTTGATTTAACGCAGCAAGTGCATGTGCGCTTTCAAGCGCAGGAATAATTCCCTCCAGCCGGCACAATTCAAACACAGCTTTCAATGCTTCATCATCTGTTGCACTTAAAAAAGTACCACGGCCACTATCATACAAATGTGCATGCAACGGACCAATACCTGGATAATCCAACCCAGCTGAAATGCTATGCGGCTCTACAACCTGTCCGTCTTCTGTCTGCATTAATAAACTTTTACTGCCGTGCAAAATTCCCGGCTTGCCTAACTGTGTTGTTGCTGCACTCATACCACTGTTTACACCACAACCTGCCGCTTCAACAGCTATTAACTGCACCGTTAATTCATCAAGAAAATGATAAAATGTTCCTGCTGCATTACTGCCACCACCCACACAAGCCATTACATGAGTTGGCAATTCGGAGCCAATATGTTCTTTTAACTGCCAGCGTATTTCTTCACTGATCACACTCTGAAACTTCGCCACCATATCAGGGTAAGGATGAGGCCCAACCACCGATCCGATAATGTAATGCGTATCGTTCGGGTTGTTAATCCAGTCACGGATAGCTTCATTGGTTGCATCTTTCAAGGTTTTGCTTCCGCTTGTTGCAGGTACAACTTTTGCACCAAGCATTTTCATACGTGCAACGTTGGGGGCCTGCCGTTCAATATCCTTTTCACCCATATATACAATGCACTCCACACCTTTCAATGCACATACCGTTGCAGTAGCCACACCATGCTGACCAGCTCCTGTTTCAGCAATAATCCGTTTCTTACCCAAACGTTCGGCAAGTAAAATCTGTCCGACCGTATTATTGATTTTATGTGCACCGGTATGGCATAAATCTTCCCGCTTTAGCCAGATGTTTGTACCATGCTGTTTGCTTAAACGTTTTGCATAATACAACGGTGTTGGCCTGCCCACATAATCTTTCAGTAACGATCTGAATTCTTTATGAAACGAAGCATCCTGCATAATTTCCAGGTAACGGTTCTGCAGTTCCTCCACGTTGCGGTGCAGCATTTCAGGAATATATGCCCCACCAAATTTTCCATAATAACCTTGTGCTGAAGGTTGTTGATATGTTTGTGTCATAATAATTTGTTTTTAATACCAGCAGTTGTTTTTCATAGCGTCGTTCCTTGCGTCGCAATCCTTTCATCGGCTGTGCAAGTGGCGTCAATTTTCTATACTCTTAAAAATTACTTTCATTGTATTACTCCTTTACAAATATTTTTAATTCTACCCAGTTCTTTATATAATAATCGCAAACTGTAAGTACCTTCTGCGCCATAATCCCAAACTCTTTTACTATTTCCTTTATAAAAAACTTCAGTTACATATGTAGGAAAATCGGAGCCATCCACTTCATAATTTGGCATTAAATTGATGTAATGAATCTCACGTAATAGTTTGTTAATTAAATCAATTTCACTCATGGAAATTTCACATGTTTTAATTCCATTTGTCCATTTTTTCATAAATGCAGTATCAACATACTTGCTTTGAATTAAAACAACTCGTCCGTCATTGTACAGAGTCATTTTTGGAATCTCAACTCCCGTCGGCCAGATATACGAAATTGAGAATCTGAGGGAATCAAATCCTGCAAAATCATCAGCAATATTATCATACTCAATAAAAGAAGATATTTTATAAACCAGCGTATCTCTACGATAATTTACTTTCATATTACTAATAGAGTTTATTTTACCATGAGATTCTAAAATAAATTGGCATCCCTTTCCATTATCCAAAGGATAAATACCAGATGGAAAATAATTCGAATACGTAGTACTCAAATCAAGTAACGAATAAGTGCTATCATTATAAGAAATAAACCCGAGTATTTTGTACTGGTTATAAATTTTACATGCAACAACTAAATCCATCATGCTATCTTCATTAAAATCTCTAAGAAGCCACTTTTGTTTTGCAATTGAATCCATTAGTCTAATATCATCTATACTATAATACTTCTTAAATATTCTATCTTTATAATCAAGATTTACATTTCGCCAATGCATTCCATTTCCTTTAGCATAGTCTAAAAGAAACTTAACAACATCTTTATCGTTTCTTATATTTTCAACTCTCATTTGAGCACAAGAAAATGATAAACTTAAAACAGATATTATTAATAGGAATATACGCATAAATAATTATCAATTTATATCCCAACGCCCCGGTTCGTGTCTCCACGAACAGGAATTCAATTGCCGTTTTACGGTTCGTGAAGACACGAACCAAGGCAGAGGAATTTTTCCTTTCATCTCACAAATCCTTTTATACCATTCATCTCAGTTCAGACAGAAATTTTTTCACCAACCCCATGTCCTTCACTCCCTGGCTTTCTTCAAACCTGCTGTTAACATCCAGCGCAAACAAATCTTTCGCCACCGGTTCTTTTGCAAACTCTTTAACAGCAGCTGCATCGGTTGGTTCAATTCCACCACTCAAAAAAAACGGTTTGCCGATGTTTACATCCTTCAGCATATTCCAGTCGAACTTTTTTCCTGTACCTCCGTAACCAACACCCATCGTATCAAACATGTACATATCGCAACTGTCGTAATAATCCTTGATCTTCCATTGAATGTTATCATCCTCTGCAATCCTGAACGCTTTGATAGTCTGAATATAACTGCTCACCTGTTCACAAAATCTCGGCGATTCATCACCATGCAACTGCACCATATCCAAACCAAAATTCTCCACATGATTCATAATCTCATCGTACGATGCATTTACAAACACACCCACTTTATACACTTTCAGCTTTGCACGTTTCACCATTTCGCCTGTGAGGTAACGCAGAATAAATCTTGGACTTTTATGATAAAAAATCATACCCGCAAATTCAACGCCCAGCATTCCAAGCTGGTGCATTTGTTGCAGATCGGTCATACCACAGACTTTAATTCTCATTTGCCTTGCTTTAATTTTTTGTAAGCAAACGCAATCGTTATTCGTCGTTGCAGAAAATGAAGAAATCTTCGTATTAAATTAAGATTGCTTCGCCATGAAAAAGCCTGAAAATTCATTCTTCTGCCATGGCTCGCAATGACGTTCTTCTATTGTGTTCTTCATCCCAACAATCCTTACATCATACAAATCCAGGTTCAGACTATTTCAACCCAACTTTCAACTGCAGCACTTTCGCCATATCTTTTACACCTGGCTCTGTTTCAAATTTACTATTCACATCCACGCCAAAGAAATCAGGATGCTTAAACTTCTTAATCGCAGCAATATCATCAAGACTTATACCGCCACTAAGAAAGAAAGGCTTTTCAATTTTACTTTTCTCCAGGATGCTCCAGTCGAACTGTTTGCCTGTACCTCCTTTTGCATCAGATGTTTTTGTATCGAACAGGTAATAATCGCATGCATTATCATAAGGCGCAATCAGTTTGTCAATTGACTTTACGGTTTCATCAATATGAAATACTTTGATTACTTCAATATCTTCATTCAGATCAGAACAGAACTCAGGCGTTTCTTCACCATGAAGCTGCACCACATCCAAACCATAATCTTCAATAGCATCAAGTATATCGCTGTAAGATGGATTAATAAACACACCCACTTTTTTCAGATCAAAATCTGCATTCTTAATCTGCTTTTTATCCAGTTTTCCTTCCACATATCTTGGTGAAGATGGAACGAAAATAAATCCTGCATAATCAATATCCAGTCCGTCTAACTGTTGTAATTGTTTCACTTGTGTAATACCGCAAACCTTAATATTCATTTCTGATTGTTTAATTCTTTCGTGAATTGTTCAAATGCCAGACCGGGATTATTTTCTTTCATGAAGTTTTCGCCAATGAGAAATCCTTTAAACCCGTTTTGTTTAAACAATAAAATATTTTCAACAGAGCTGATACCGCTTTCAGCTACTTTAATTTTATCAGCCGGAATTTTCTTCGCCATTTGCAAACTGCGTTCAATATCCACTTCAAATGTTTTGAGATTGCGGTTGTTGATCCCAACAATTTCAGTTTCATTGCAAATATGTCCCAGTTCATCTTCTGCATGCAGTTCCAGCAACACTTCAAGCCCAAGCGATTTTGCATAAGCAGCGAGTCGCTTTACTTCATCTGGGGACAAACATGCAGCAATGAGCAAAATTACATCAGCGCCCATTGACCTGCCTTCCTCAATTTGGTATTCATCCACAATAAAATCTTTGCGTAGAATGGGAATTTCATTCACTCTTGCTTTGATTAAGTCAGATGTACTTCCACCAAAAAACTGTTCATCCGTTAAAACACTTAAACAGGATGCTCCGTTTTTTGTATATGCCGAAGTTACTTCAACCACATCAGCATTTGCGTTGATGATTCCTTTTGAAGGTGACTGACGTTTGAACTCTGCAATAATGCCTGTTTTATTCTCATCAAGCAAAAACTGCTTTAACGAAAAGCGTGGCTTAGCATACAACTCCGACTGACGCAATACTTCAACCGGCGTTATTGCTTTCCGCTGTTCAACTTCAATTCTTTTTGCTGCAATGATTTTATCTAAAATGTTCATTTCTTTTCTTAAAACTTATTACTTATAACTTACCACTTTACTGCAATTCAATTAACTTTTTCAATACTTCATTTGCTCGGCCACTATCTAAACTTTCCACAGCTGCATTGTAAGCATCATCATACTCCTTATAATTGCCTGTACAATATAAACCCATTGCTGCATTTGCAAGTACTACTGCATTCTGAGCCCATGTACCATCGCCACCTAAAATTTTCGCAAATATTTTTGCTGCTTCTTCAATACTGTTTCCTCCAAGAATATCATTTGGCTGCACCAAACGTTTTCCCAGCTGTTCGGGTGTCATAATGTATTCTCCTTTGTTGGTGATGACTTTGGTATCATTGGTTAACGATATTTCATCATAACCATCCAGGCTGTGAATAATCGTGAACGCCTGTGTTGATTGCTGCAGCAAATAATTATAAACCCTTGCCATTTCAAGACTGTAAACTCCCACCAGTTGATAAGCCGGTTTAGCAGGGTTTACCATTGGGCCGAGCATATTATAAAATGTGCGCATGCCAAGGTTTCTGCGTATTGGGCCAACTGTTTTTAATGCAGGATGAAACAAAGGTGCATGCATAAAGCAAATTCCTGCTTCTTCCACTTCCCGTTTCAATTTGCTGTTATCGTTTGAAAATTTATACCCCAACTGCTCCATTACATTACTTGCACCGCTGATGGTTGATGCGCCATAGTTACCATGCTTGGCAACTTTTTGTCCGGTGCCTGCAACAATAAAACAGGCAAGTGTTGAAATATTGAATGTATTTTTTCCGTCGCCACCTGTACCAACAATATCAAGTACTGCATAACCATTCAGGTCAACAGGCACACAAAGCTCAAGCAAAGCCTCACGAAAACCCTGGAGCTCTTCAATGGTAATGCTGCGCATGAGATAAACAGTCATGAAAGCTGTAATCTCATGTTCATTGTAAACACCTTTACCAATATTGATCAGCACTTCCTTTGCCTGTTCTTTTGAAAGTGTTTTGTGTTCAAATAATAACTGAAGTATTTTTTTCATTTGTCTGAACTGGGATTTATTTGATTCATTGGATGATTAGGATGATGAAAAATAGCAGGATTATACTTTTTGTTTGTAAGACGATGAAACTCTAATCGCTTACTTCCAAAATTAATTAACAACCCAATCTCCAGATTATATGCTTCCAGATAATTCATTGCCTGAGCAATATGAACATCTTCTAATTTTATTAATGCTTTAAGTTCCACACTAATTTTATTTTCAATTAAAAAATCAACACGCCTAGTTCCAATTTGCTGATCAAGGTAATAAATGGGCATTTCAAATTCTCTTGCAAAATCAAGGTTCAATAATTTTAATTCAAGTTCTAATGCACGTTGATAAATTACTTCCTGAAATCCATTCCCAAGTGTACTATGTACCCTGAAACTGGCTCCAATAATCTTTTCCGTAATGTCACCAAACTTAAAATCTGCCATAAAATTTTTTATGCATTATCAAATCTCATACATCCTTTTATCCCAAAAATCCCAGTTCAGACAAGCCAGTTTCTAAGGATCACCTCTCCTTTCGGGGTTAACACACTTTCTGGGTGAAATTGTACACCCTGCACATCGTACGTTTTGTGCTGCAATGCCATGATCATTCCTGTTTCATCTTCGGCTGTTATTTCCAGTTCAGCAGGAAAGTTTTCTTTCGAGACTACCCAACTGTGATAACGGCCTACTTCTATTTCATCTGGTAACCCTTCAAACAAATCATTTCGTGAGGCGTGAGGCGTGAGGCGTGAGGCCTCACTCACAACTGCCGGTTGCCGCTTCACGATTTTTATCGGCGTTGCCACTCCGTGAAATACAGACGAAAGATTCGTCAGCGTTCCGCCAAATGCTTCACCAATAGCCTGGTGCCCAAGACAAACTCCGAGAATTGATTTTGTTGCAGCATATTCTTTAATCAAAGGCAGCAACAATCCTGCTTCCACCGGAATACCAGGACCGGGCGATAAAATAATTTTATCATAGTCTTTTACTTTTTCCAAAGCAATCTGGTCGTTACGAAACACATCCACTTTTGAATGTATGATCTTTTCAACCAAATGCACAAGGTTGTAAGTAAAGCTGTCGTAGTTATCGAATACTAATATTTTCATGTTGCTTTTGTTCATGGGTGATGGTTGACAGTTCATAGCAAGACGTTCTTCTATGAACAATGAACCATTATCTATTAACTAATTAATGCTCTCAGCAAACTCAATTGCTTTTTTTAATGCACCTAATTTATTATTCACTTCCTGCAATTCGCTTTCAGGTTTGCTTGCGGCCACAACACCTGCACCTGCCTGGTAAATCAATGTATTGTTCTTGCTTAAAAATGTCCGGATCATGATGGCATGATTACAGCTTCCGTCAAAACCCATAAAACCAATTGCACCGCCGTAATACGTTCTTGAAGTTGGCTCGTATGTGTCAATGAGCTGCATGGCTTTAATTTTGGGTGCGCCGCTTAATGTTCCTGCAGGAAAAGTTTTTGCAAGCAGTTCAAACGGGTTTGAACCTTCACGCACTTTGGCTGTTACTTCACTTACCAAATGAATTACATGGCTGTAGTACTGTACCTGCCTGTAATGCGCCACACTCACTTCATCACATACTCGGCTCAAATCATTTCTTGCGAGGTCAACCAGCATTACATGTTCTGCATTTTCTTTTGCATCTTTTAATAAACGATCTGCTTCACGCTGATCCGTTTCATTATCACCAGTGCGTTTGAATGTTCCTGCAATGGGGTGAACAATTGCTTTACCGTTGTTAATAATGATCTGCGATTCAGGAGACGAACCCATCAGTTTATAATCACCATAATCAAAGAAAAATAAATAAGGTGAAGGATTAATGCTGCGTAATGCACGGTAAACATTAAACTCATCGCCATTAAACGATTGCTGAAATCTTCTGCTCAACACAATCTGGAACACATCGCCTCGCATGCAGCTTGTAATTCCTTTCTTCACCATCTCCACATATTCTTCATTAGTAACATTCGATGTTTCTTCTCCCGTTACTGAGAAAGGATAAACAGGAACGTCTTTACTTCTGATTAAACTTTCAACAGCGGGCAAATCACTTTCAACACCTTTTATTTTATTTTCACAAATAAACAATTCGTCTTTGTGATGATTGATGGCAATAATGTATTGATACAAACGGTAACGCATCAATGGAATTCCGTTTACTTCATTGCGTTTATCATTCAGTTTTACTGTATCAAAAAATTGAACAGCATCATAGCTGGTGTAGCCATACAACCCATGTGCAAATTTTGCTTCTTTACAATCAGCTTCTGCTTCAAAATGGTTCATAAAATCAAACAACTGCTGCGGCACTTCCGATGGTTGCTTAATTGCAATTCGTTCCGGTTTTTGTCCGGGTAGTTTAAATTCAATACTTGTTGCCGATGTAATTTCCATTCCAGCAATGGCATTGATACCAATGAACGACCAACTGTTTTCTGCTGCATGATAATCTGTACTCTCCAGCAGAATCGTATCCCTGAACCTGTCACGCAGGCGCAGGTAAATACCAACCGGTGTAAACACATCGGCCAGTAATTTTTTACAAGTTGTTTGAATTAAAATCTTTCGCATGACAATTTATTTTTTGTTCCGTGCTGTTCCAATTCTGTTCGTCTGCATTGGCGTCGCACTCTTGTACTGTATGAATTTTATTTGTCTTTTTTCATCTGCACTGAAAATAAAAAGCCCCGAGTAAATCGGGGCTCCTATAATATGATTGCATAATTATGACAATAGCATTACAGCCCCTTAAGAGTTGTATGCCACCACCAACGATTATTAATATTTATTTTTTTCATTGCATTGCAAAGATGTTGGATGATCGTTAAAAAATCAAATTTTTTTTTGAATACAATTAAAAAGTTGTTCTTTTAAAAACAAATGATTGTTTATTTGCAACTGTTTTCAATAGTAATTTATGAAACGTTCAGTCCTGTTATTATCTGCAATACTCATTGTTACTCTTTTACTGGCATTTACCGTAAAACAGCAAAATGGAGATTCGATTATTGGTTCATGGAAAAACGGCGAGGGCACAGGCATCATCCAGATTTATAAAAACGGCGATAAGTACCAAGGGAAAATCACCTGGCTGAAAGAGCCAATTGATCCGGAAACCGGCAAACCCAAATTAGATAAACATCACCCTGATGAGGCTAATCATTCAAGACCAATGTTAGGTTTGGTAAATATGTGGGGCTTTAAATACACTTCCGGCAATGAATGGACAGGTGGGAAAATTTATGATCCGAAAAGCGGCAAAACCTATTCATGCAAAATTTCAATGACAGGAAATAACAAGTTGAATGTTCGTGGTTATATCGGCGTATCGCTCATCGGCAGAACTGATGTGTGGACAAGGCAGTAGTGAATGGTCAATTGTGAATTAGTTACCATAAACAACTTCTTAATTCGTGTAATTCGCCTAATTCGTAATATTATGCAAATCTTGTTCAATCACAACCACACCACTTTATCCGGCTGCTCCAGAGCATATCGTTTAATGATATTCCGTACAAAATCATATTCAGGATAAGCCTGCAGCTTATTACGTAATTCTTCTTTGAACGACAGATCAAAATCCTGATCAACATAACCCATTCCGTAAAACTTCCCATCTTCCATCAAAATACAACTGTCCTGGTTGTTGAAATAAGATCGCTCCCTGATAGCAAAACTGGGCAATTCTTTTTTCAGTTGTTCAACAGCCTGCATCACCCGTTCATTATATTGCAATGCATCTTCTTCTTTTGTGCATGCACCTTTACAGGAAGATGAATGACACCTGTGTTCAGTTGAACGATCAATAAAACAAAGCTTGTAGCATAACGAAAACTCATTCGCCAGCCGTTTCAGTTCGGCCATTGCTTCATAACGGTTATAAAACGATTGAACAGAACCAAGATGCTTATGCTTTCGGTCGATTGCCAAACGTAAATAACCATTTGCATCTTCATACATATACATTCCGTAACTGGCTTCATAGCCTTTTATTGCCCGGTTGTACTTTGGCCATAACCTTTTTATTTCAATTGTTTCAAGTACATAAGCCATCAGTTCGGTTCCACATTGCTGGTAAGAAATGCGGTGAACATTACGTGCAAATTCCTGCCGCTGTCGTGATGGTTTGTTATTGGAAAAATGACTGATGACTCTCCGCTTCAACTGAACAGCTTTTCCCACATAAACAATTTTTCCCTTGGCATCGTGGAAATAATAAACCCCGGGAGTCAACGGTAATCTATCAATATCGTCCTTGTTGAGATAAAGCGGCAGAAACTGCTCTTTCGATTGCTTGCCCAACATTGTTTGCAGGTGATTATTTACATCATTTTCCCTCAGCAAACGGAAAAGTTCAACCGTTGCCTTTGCATCACCACCCGCCCTGTGCCTGTTTTGTATTCCAATATTAAAGTGCCTGCAAAGATTTCCTAAACTGTACGACTTTAGTTTGGGGAAAATCTTCCTTGCATATCGCACCGTACAGAGCTTTTTGCAGTTAAGCTCATACCCATAATTCTGTAGTTGATAATGCACAAACGAATAATCAAAATTTACGTTATGAGCCACAAAAACCTTTCCCTGCAAAAGTTCACACAACCGGGGAGCTATTTCTTCAAAAGAAGGGGCAAGCTGCACCATTTCGTCCGTTATGCCTGTTAAAGACTGAACAAAACCAGGTATGGGCTGATGAGGATTAACAAGCGTTTCAAACCGATCTACAATTTCATGCCCATCGAAAATATATACGGCTATTTCTGTAATACCGTTGGCAGATGCATAACTTCCTGTCGTTTCAATATCAGTAATTGCATAAAGCATAGAATTCCGAAATTAGGATTTACACCTAAAGTCAAAAGAAATTTTGTTCCTGATTTTGCAAATTTTGAAAACTATGCTACTTTTAGCGTGTAATTTACCGTATGCCTGTAGTGAACTTTTCAGTGTAAACCAGAAAATCTGGTAATCCTGTATTCCTGTGAAAGTTTTTTGTAACTATTAAAACTACGTTTATGGCATCAAATTCCTTTCACATGAGCGAATCAGCTAAAACAACCGTATTTGTTGTAGTATTTTTCGCAGCAATTGCTTTAATCACCGCATTAATGTTTTCGTAAACATTTGCCTATGGTTAAAAATTTACTCTGAAGTCGCCCTAAAAAGCGGCACTAATTTTCGTCATGCTATTCAAAATTTTTTTAAAGCTCCTCACAAGGGAGCTTTTTTCATTGGCTATATACTCCAATTCCAATGAAATTTCATTCAGCACAACCTTCTATCCAGCCCCTGCTTTCCTTACCTTTGCCAACTAAAAAACGACGAATTCGGCATGGAACTGAGTAAAAATTTTGAGCACAAATCATCAGAGGAAAAATGGTATAGTTACTGGAACGGGCAGAAATACTTCCACAGCACTCCCGATGAACGGGAAGCTTATACTGTGGTTATTCCTCCGCCTAATGTAACCGGTGTACTGCACATGGGTCATTGCCTCAACAATACTATCCAGGATGTTTTGGTTCGTCGTGCCCGTATGCAGGGAAAAAATGCCTGCTGGGTTCCGGGTACAGACCACGCTTCTATTGCTACTGAAGCAAAAGTGGTTCACATGCTTCGTGAAAAAGGAATTCAGAAAGCACAATTAAGCAGAGAAGAGTTTCTGAAATATGCCTGGGAATGGAAAGAAAAATATGGCGGCATCATTCTTCAGCAATTAAAAAAACTGGGCTGCAGTCTTGACTGGGATCGTACTTCGTTTACAATGGATGATGATTATTACAAAAGCGTTATCAAAGTTTTTGTTGATTTATATGAAAAGGGAATTATTTACCGTGGATTGCGAATGGTTAACTGGGACCCGGCAAGCAAAACTGCTCTCAGTGATGAGGAAGTGATTTTTAAAGAAATTGATTCCAAACTGTATTATGTAAAATATCCGCTGGCAGAAAACAGTAACCAGTTTATAACCGTTGCAACAACAAGACCTGAAACAATTTTAGGCGACGTGGCTATTTGTGTAAACCCAGCCGATGAACGTTACAAAGCACTTGTTGGTAAAGAAGTGATTGTGCCCCTCATTAACCGCAAAATTCCAGTTATAGCTGATGAATATGTTGATGCAGAATTTGGAACAGGTGCATTAAAAATTACTCCGGCCCATGATAAAAACGACAACGAGCTGGGACGAAAACACAACCTGAAAGCATTAAACACTTTAGACGAAGAAGGAAAATTCAGTGCGATTGATTTAATGGAAGAAAATCCTTCAGCACTTGTGCTTTCTTACAATGGTGTTGACAGGTTTGAATTGAGAAAGAAAATTGTGGATGATATCGCTGCTTTAAATCAGGTAGAAAAGATTGAAGATTATAAAGGACAGGTTGGCACAAGTGAAAGAACAGGTGCTGTTATTGAATCAAGATTGAGTCTGCAATGGTTTATGAATATGACTGAATTCTTAAACCGCAACCCTGAAACACTTGCATCAGTTATGGATGATAAAATCCAATTTCATCCCGAAAAAACAAAAAACACATACGGCCATTGGCTTAACAATATCAAAGACTGGTGTATCTCTCGTCAACTTTGGTGGGGGCAACAAATTCCTGCATGGTACGATGAAGCAGGAAATGTTTATGTTGCTAAAAGCCTGGAAGAGTTACACAACCAAAAACCTGAAACCAAAAACCTGAAACTTGTTCAGGATGAAGATTGTCTCGACACCTGGTTTTCTTCCTGGCTCTGGCCAATGGAAGTTTTTAAAGGCATCAGCAATCCGGGAAATAAAGATGTGGAGTATTATTATCCAACCACAACACTTGTAACCGGGCAAGATATTATTTTCTTCTGGGTGGCACGTATGATCATGGCGGGATATGAATACAAAAAAGATCAGCCGTTTAAAGATGTTTATTTCACCGGGATGGTGAGAGATAAGCAAGGCCGGAAAATGAGTAAGCAGTTAGGCAATTCGCCCGACCTGCTTGCACTTATTGATCAATACGGTGCAGATGCCGTTCGTTTTGGCATCCTGATCGCCTCTCCCGCCGGCAATGATTTATTGTGGGATGAAAGCAGTAATGAACAAGGTCGCAATTTCAACAACAAAATCTGGAATGCACTGAAGCTGGTGAAAATGTGGGAAGGCCGTCAGGCCGCTGCAAGCGGACAAATGGAGAATAATTTTGCTGTTGAATGGTTTGAAAACAGGCTCAATGAAGTGAAAGCTGAAATTGAACAACAGTTCAAGGAATTCAGGTTGAGCGAAGCATTAAAGACAATTTATTCTTTAATATGGGATGATTTCTGTAGCTGGTATCTCGAATGGGTTAAACCCGGTTTTGAACAACCAATTGATGCCGCAGTTTACAATAAAACAGTTGAGTTTTTTGAAGAACTGATGTTGTTACTTCATCCATACATGCCGTTTATTACAGAAGAAATTTATCACGCACTCAAAGACAGAACAACAGGTGATGATCTTACAATAAAACAACAAACTGCTGCAAAGACTGTTGATGCAAGAACATTGCAACTCGCTGCTCAGTTAAAAGAAGTAATAACAGCTTTGCGTGATGTTCGGATTAAAAATCAACTCAAGCCAAAGGAAACCATCAGGCTTTCAATTGAAACGGAAGAACAAAGTGCTTATCAGCAAATTGAAAGCATTCTTTCCAAACAAATTAATGCAGAAAGTATTTCATACGTAACAGCATCTGTAAGCGGAGGTATTTCTACAGTTGTACAGAAAGACAAATTTTATATTATAACTGAAAAGGAAATTGATACTACTTCACAAAAAGAACAATTGATGAAAGATCTTGATTATTTTAAAGGATTTCTTACTTCTGTTGAAAAGAAACTTAGTAACGAACGCTTTGTGCAAAATGCAAAACCCGAAGTTGTGGATGTTGAACGCAAGAAAAAAGCCGATGCAGAAGCCAAGATAAGAGCCATAGAAGAAAGTCTGCAATCACTTTAACAACATATTCAGCAGCAGCAGTGCAATTGCCCGCAATGAAAACACTGCTGCTGCGTTATAGCACAAACAGAAATTCATGAAGAACCCGGTTAAATTCTTGTTTCTTATTCTGTCGCTGATCTCATCTGCAGCAACAAACGCACAACAAAAGCCTGCCCCTTCTTTAAAACCGCCGGTTCTGCTCTCTTTTTGGGGCACAACAAAAGGCGGCGATCTTCCTTTGGAAATGGTGCTTGGTGTTCTTGATTCTTCTGTGTGGGTGATTGATGATAAAAAAATCCGTTACAATATTTCCCGATTCATTATTGTTTATCGTAGCAAGGATAAATATGAGGATGAAAAAACAGGTGAACTGAAAACAAGAATCAACCCCATTTCAACAACAGTTCGTAATGCGGCTTATTTACCGGATATATGGCAAAAGAGTCTGTACGAACAAATTAAAAAAGAAGACGAGCTTTTGATTACAGATATCATTGTTCGTGATAAAAAAGGAAACTTCTTTACTGCACCCGATATTAAAATCAGGATACAATAAAGAAGTTCTGAAAAAATATCTTCCTAAAATAAATTAGTCGGCAAAATAATTTCAAACTGGTGCGGACTCCTGCCGGGTTCCAGCAAATCTTTACGCAAGAGGTAACTATACCGCACACCTAAAGTAGCCGGGAATAAATTCCACACTCTTGTATCAAAATAAATTTCTGTTCCAACTGAAGGTGCCGGATAAGCTTTACCTGTACGTAAACTTTTACTTTCGGTATAATCATAAAACAAATTCCCTCTTATACGCATAAAATACACCATGTTGGCAACGCCAAATTCGGGATAGCAAATCGGGAAATGGTAGTTGGCGCTGAATCGCCATGCACGGGGAAAGTTAACAGCATTGTAACCACGGGCATAAGGGAAGCTGCTGCTGAACATACTTCCCCGAATCGTATCTCTTGAAAATACCGACAGAGAAAGAACAAGGCTGTTGTTCCTGAAAATACCGGGAACATAAATTGTATTTCCAAGATAAAACTGTCCACCTGTTAAACCATCTGTTGTATGCTTATACGTTGCAACAAGGCTATGTGCAAATGAAGGATAAATCTGCTGTTTTGCTTTTGGCGATTGTGCCAACCAGCGAATGGATGAATTAATGTAATTCAGGTTATCATCCCTGTAACTGTTTTTTGATGCGCCTGTAAACGTCAGCTTCTCCATGTTGTAGGATGAAGCAATAGTGAGATATTTATACAGCAACCCACTTGTTAAATCAAGAGGAATAGAAAAACCTGCATTGATATTTGTTGTATTCCATGTAACAAGTTTGTTGTTTACGATTTCATTCCTGTTCCATGTTTGTGCAGCGCCAATTGAAAGCATGGGATAGATGCCGCCATAAACCAAATCGGCAGTTACCTGGTTATAACCTTCGTTGCGGTTATAAAAATAGCTGTACTCTCCAACAAAATTGTTCAGGATATTTTCACTGTAAAACGTAATACCATAGTCAGGATCTTCCAGGGTTGGTCGCCAACTATGAATATTTATAAGACCTTTTGCTGAACTGTATCGTTTTATTTCGCCCTGCTGTTGCTGTACATTCTGCAGAAAACCTGATTGAGCAGCAAATGGCTTTGAAGAAAAATACAAATCAGTTAATGGTTCAATTGCATTTGTTTTTTGTAAAGGCATATCTTTTATTGCCTGCTTCAGCAACATCTGTCCACCGGTGCTGAATGAATTCCATACAATTGAATCCTGTGCAATAGTTGCCTGGTAATTTCCATTGGGGAGTTGTGCCGCTTTGAACAGATTTTTATTTGCTGCATCATACAAATACAACACATCACCTTCCTTTTGTGCCGCTGTAAATAAAATTGTATCGCCTTTCACCTGCACATAACCAATGGCTGTATTTACAAACGGGAAAAGTAAGGTTTCTTCTTTTGTTGAAAGATTTTTTTTCAGTAAAGTCATTTCACCATTTCCATTACTTACCGCACTTATGATAGAAGAACCATCGGCTGAAAATTTTGGATAAGTATAAGTGTAATGATTGGGATTAGGCAATGCCGATTGGCTTTTATCACCTGTATTCACCAGTTGCAACGACCACTCCTGACCGGTAGTTACTTCAACTGCAACAACAGTACTTCCATCAGGTGAAATATCCGGCATAAACAACCGTGAACGTTTGCTGATCTTTTGCACTTCGTTTGTTTGTGTATTCCATATTCTCAGCACAGAATAATCTTTCCATGCCCAGCGTGCATCAGGAATGTAAGCAGTATAAGCCACCTTTCCGTTTTTGTAAGAATAATAAGCATCGGCAGAAATATCTTTGATTCTAAGTCTTCTCTCAGAACCATCAGCATCAATACTGAACCATGCAGGAATTTTCCGGTTACTTGCTTTTAAAACAAGCAACGACTGATCTTCTTTTGCAAATGGATAGAGATAGTTCACAACATTATTATGCTGCGTTTTTGTAACAGGCTTTAACGCCTGAAAAGCTGATGTTGTATCAAGCCGCATCTTTTCCTTATACCAGGTAAACGCCTCTTTCACAAACACATCATACCTTACACCTGAATATCGTTTTACTGCTTTCTGAAACGGGTAAGTAATTCCTTTAAAATTTACGGCATCAGTAGTAACATTTTTCCAGAAATCGGTTCCGTATTTTTCAAGGCCGTAATTTACAAGCAGGTAACCAAGTGCATAATGATCCGGCGTAAACCACCTGTACGATCCGTTTCGCAACTGCTGGTAAGAATAGTTTTTCTTTTCAAGCCATAATGAACGATAGCCATTAAAAAAATCGGGCATTCTCCCTCTTCCTTGTTTTGAAGCAACAGTTTCCTGGAAAACAGCATCCCCTTCATAAAACCAGTCTGGTACTGTCCCCATACCAAGAACTTGTCCCTGCTGACCTAAAAAAACTCCTAAGAATTTCTGAACAGAATGATTGAAATTTGAAAACTGCTGCACATGCCTCATCTCATGAACTGCAAGCGACTGATGCCAGGGAATTGCACTCTGCGATAGATAATTCATATCAGGCATCATAAAAAATTCACTACGCCAGGGTGCAGGAGAAACATACGCATTCGATTGAGTAGTAAGTGGCTGAAGAACAACATCAAATTTTCTCAGCTTATTGCCTAATTGAGCAGGTGGATTTTTAAACAACTGGTTTGAAATCCAAGCCACTTCTCTTGCCTGTTTTTCCAGGTATTTCGGAAAAATTACCCGAACAGAATCGGTATTTAACTGGTAGAATTTTAATGCAGGGGGATTACCTCCGAATATCTGGGCATTTGTCTGCAAAAGGATAAACAAAAGGACAAGAGTAATTAAGCTTCTCATAGAATGAAATTAAAAAAACTCTTCTAAAAAAATCATCCTTAACAAGTATCTTTAAACGAACTCAGTAACAATGTTATTATTTGCACTTTCCATAGCACCTGGCATTGCCATTAGTATGTATATTTTTCTTAAGGACAAATTCAACAAGGAGCCCAAACTGAATCTGATTGTTTGTTTTCTCCTTGGTTGTTTAAGCATACTTCCTGCCTTGTTTATACAAATATTTACAACCAAGCCTGTTGAAAAACTGATGGGAGAAGGAATAGTTTTCACGGCTTTCTTTTCTTATGTTATTGTTGCAATGAGCGAGGAAGGCAGCAAATACATAATGCTGCGTTATTATGCATTTCCTAAAAAAAGTTTTGACGAGCCTTTTGATGGCATCGTGTACAGTGTAATGACAGGGATGGGGTTTGCCACGGTAGAAAACATTAGATATGTAATGCAACATGGAATGGGAACTGCGTTTCTGAGAATGTTTTTATCTGTGCCCGCTCATGCAACATTTGCAATTTTAATGGGCTATTTTGTAGGGAAAGCAAAGTTTCTTCCAGGGCGAAGAAGCTTGTACCTGTTTCTTGGTTTTTTCTGGGCTGTATTTTTTCACGGCACTTTCGATTTCTTTTTGTTTTTGCAGCAAACTGCAGAAATAAAGAAATTTACAGGTGACGGGGTACTTTTTTTGGGTGCAGTTGCTTCTTTCATTGTTGGCATCCGCTATTCAAAAAAAGCAATTAAAGAACATGTAAACACTTCAAAAGAAATGTTCAGTAATCAAGTTTGAAAATAAAAGATTATTTGTTGTGATGATCAACCAGTTTCTTGATTATTTCTGCACCTGCAACATCGGCCGATGGGCCATATCCATTTACAAACACACCTTTATGCCCATGTTTTGATTCAATGGCATAAACAACTTCTTCATCTTCAGGACTGGTATCGCCTTCAAAACGATGAATTTCTTTAATCTCAAACTCTTCAGGACTAAGATTAATATCAGGATTAAAACATTGCAGCGAATTTACCTGCAAATTAAAATCAAGTGTATAACCTCTTTCTCTTAATCCATTGATTGCTTCGGTTACTGTGTCGTAATTAAACATTATGAAAGGTTTAAAATTAACTATAAAGAATCCTTCTTATTTACATCTTACATCATTCTCTTCTACACCATCACATGCGTTTGTTTCAGTACGCCCATCACAAACACACTTTGTACATTGCCAATGTTTTCGCTCTGGCTAAGTTTGTTTACGTGAAAATGATAATAATCGTCCATATTTTCTGCAACCACTTTCAACATAAAATCGAATTCACCTGAAATATTATAACACTCAATTACTTCATCCAGTTCATTGATATGTTTAATAAACTTCATGCCGGCATTTTTGCTGTGCTGCTTTAATGATACATAGCAAATCACCATCAATCCTTTTTTCACCTTTGCATGATCAATCAAAGCCGTGTATTGCTTAATCACGCCTGTCTTTTCAAGCCACTTAATCCGTTCGTGTACAGGTGTGGTACTCAGATGCACCTGGTCGGCAATTTCCTTCACCGTCATCCTTGCATTCTGCTGCAACAAACGTAAAATGCTGAGGTCAGTTTTATCAAGCACAAGTGGCTCTTTAGTGATTTGTTCTGTTTTTGTTGCTTTTGCCATTCGGAAACAGGTTTTTTTTCTTCAGAATACACTCAATTTAGAATGATTTCCTGAATTTATTCACATTCACATTATTTTATCCTGAAAATTTAACTTTGCACTCTAAAAAAACAAACATGTCAACTCCAAAAAGAAACAAAATTGACTTCGATCTGAAGTATAAGGTAAAAGATATCAGCCTTGCTGAGTGGGGCCGTAAAGAAATCCGTTTGGCTGAAGCAGAAATGCCCGGTTTAATGTCTATCCGTGCAGAGTATGGCGCAAAACAACCGTTGAAAGATGCACGCATTGCAGGTTGTTTGCACATGACGATTCAAACTGCAGTTTTAATTGAAACACTTGTTGCTTTAGGAGCTGACGTAAAATGGAGTTCTTGTAACATCTTCTCTACACAGGATCATGCTGCTGCTGCCATTGCTGCTGCAGGTATTGGTGTGTATGCGTGGAAAGGTCAAACACAGGAAGAAGCTGACTGGTGTATTGAACAAACATTATTCTTTGGTTCACCTGATCGTCCGTTGAATATGATTCTTGATGATGGTGGCGATTTAACCAATATGGTTCTTGATAATTATACTGAACTCATTGCCGGCATTAAAGGTATCAGCGAAGAAACAACAACCGGTGTACACCGTTTGTATGAGCGTGTTCAGAAAGGCACACTTCCAATGCCTGCTATCAACGTAAACGACAGCGTTACCAAATCTAAATTTGATAATAAATACGGTTGTAAAGAATCATTGGTTGATTCAATCCGTCGTGCAACTGATGTGATGCTGGCTGGTAAAGTAGCAGTTGTTGGTGGTTATGGTGATGTGGGTAAGGGTTCTGCAGCATCATTAGCAGGTGCAGGTTGCCGTGTAATTGTTACTGAAATTGATCCTATTTGTGCGCTGCAGGCGGCAATGGATGGATTTGAAGTAAAGAAGATGATTGATGCTGTAAAAGAAGCTGATATTGTTGTTACTGCTTCCGGTTGCCGTGACCTGATCACTGGTGAACATTTCAAACTCATGAAAGATAAGACCATCGTTTGTAACATTGGCCACTTTGATATTGAAATTGATGTTGCCTGGTTAAATCAACACTATGGCAATACAAAAGATACAGTTAAACCACAGGTTGATATTTACAATGTTGATGGTAAAGACATCATCTTACTGGCTGAAGGCCGTCTTGTGAACCTTGGTTGTGCAACAGGTCACCCATCATTTGTTATGAGTAACTCATTCAGCAACCAAACACTTGCACAGGTTGAGTTATGGAACAACCACAGCAGCTATGAAAACAAGGTGTATGTTCTCCCTAAACATCTTGATGAGAAAGTTGCACGTCTTCACCTGGCAAAAGTTGGTGCGCAATTAGATGAATTAACTACAGCACAGGCCGAATACCTTGGTATTTCAGTGAACGGTCCGTTCAAATCTGATTTGTATCGTTATTAAAAGTGACTCACTATTAAAAAAGAGGCGGTCTCTGAAATCAGAAACTGCCTCTTTTTTTTTAGAAGAAAATGATACAGTTTTTTGTTGAAACAATTTGTAATGTATTTCGCTTTTCTAATGAGTCGGTTTTTAGGTTATTATAAAATTTACTGCCAGTGGTAACTATGCAAATATCAACGCATCGCATGATGTTGTTAATGGATAAATATTATTGTTGAAGATAATTGCATTGGGATTAAACCCGAGAAAATTGACGATTTATTTTAAGGAACATTCTGTACTACAAAAGGGACAAATGATGAACCAAGCAGAGGACTATGTCTTCTAATTTGTAACTCACTTGTAAAGAAGATCAAAGGCTCGCTTGAAATTGACAACATTGTGAATATGGGCACGAAAGTAAAACTCACATTGCCGCAATGCGCTGTAGCATGCGTATTGCGGTATAGAAACTTCAGAATATGTAACAACTATTATAAGAATAAAAACTATAGCCAGTTATAGTTAGCTATTTTGAATTGATTTCTTCATACTCAACCTCTTCTGTAACAGGTGCTTTTGCTTTTTGCTGAGTTGGGAAACCTGTGCTGCAACCTCCTGCACCACAGCATCCGATATTAAATATACCGGTCAGCATAAATAATGCTCCGGCAAAACCATACATTGAATCATGAGCAAGAATACTCTGATATAAAATTACACCACCTAAAAACACACGCAGAGCCCGCATAAAATTCCAACCTGTAAAAATTACTTCCCTCATAAATATTTATTTTTAAATGCGCTGTGCTTTTAAACGCAAAACAGCAGCTTTCCCTTTATGAAATTCGCCTTCTTTCAACTCAACATCTTTCTGTTCGCAATTACGTACATGCAGTGAACTGAAATCGGAACAAATAGTTGGCGCATCATATAACTGAGTGGCATTTTTAGGGCCTCCCGAATTATATTGCAGTTGTTCTTTTGCAAATGCTTCAACTAACAAATACCCACCAGGCTTTAATGATTTCAAAACTTCCTGGTGAAATTTCTTTCTTACCGAAGGTTCAAGATGCACATATATTAAAGCAGCAGCATCATACAATTTCTCTGCTTTAAACGATTCAATTTTTTTCAGCTCATAATGAATTGATACATGCTCGCCTTTTGCATTAAACAATGCTTTTTCTCTTGCAACTTCACTAAAATCGAAAGCATCCACAACCCATCCTTTTTTTGCTGCATAAATTGCATTCCGGCCTTCACCTTCTGCCGGCAAAAGAATATTTCCCGGTTTGTGCGAATCAATGAACTGTTTAAAAAACTCATTCGGCTCACTGCCATACACGGTATCATTCTCAGCATATCGCTGATCCCAGAACTGCTGCATAATAATTAACCAAGTTTATTGATTTCTGACACCAATATTTTAGCAGGTATTACACCTGATTTTCTCCATTTAATTTGTCCGCCCTGAAAAATAATAAGAGTAGGCACACTATTTATATTATAAGAACCAGCTACGGCCGGATTTCTATCCACATCAATTTTTATAATTGTTGCCCTATCTCCTACAATATCTTTAGCCTCTTTTAAAACAGGTGCCATCATTTTGCAGGGGCCACACCATTCAGCCGAAAAATCGACCACTACAGGTTTTTCTCCATTAATTAACTCATGAAATGACTGCGCCATTTTATAATTTGTTTATATGCAAATTAAATACCTTGAAATGCCTGTTAGGTGATCTTTGTCACAACTGGTGTTAGAATTCTTGTAATGTTTAAATACAAAATCGAACGTTGATAATTGCAGAGTATGGCAATATAATTATCAGCAAAAGAAAATAGCTTTTACAGATTTATTAGAAAACATTTTCAATCACCATTGCACTTGCGCCTCCGCCACCATTACATATTCCGGCTGCTCCGTATTTTGCCTTATTCGCCTTAAGCACATTTATCAGTGTTACAATAATTCTTGCTCCGCTTGCACCTAATGGATGCCCAAGTGATACAGCTCCGCCGTGAGCATTTACTTTTTCAGCATTAAGCTTCATGCGTTTTGTATTTTCAATACCCACTACAGCAAAAGCTTCATTCAGTTCCCAATAGTCAATATCACCCATTTGCAATCCGGCTTTAGCAACTGCCTTTGGCACAGCTAATGAAGGAGTTGTTGTAAACCACTCCGGTGCCTGTTCAGCATCAGCGTAAGCAAGGATTTTTGCAACTGGTTTTAAACTGAGTTCTTCTGCCTTTTCTTTACTCATTAATATTAAAGCGGCAGCACCATCATTCATTGTACTTGCATTTGCTGCGGTAACTGTTCCTTCTTTAATAAATGCCGGATTCAGGGAAGGAATCTTGTCAAATTTCACATTATATGGTTCTTCGTCTTTTGAAAACAGAATCGGCTCTCCTTTCCGTTGAGGAATTTCTACGGGAATAATTTCATCATTAAATAATCCGTTTTCAATTGCAGCCTGAGAACGTTTATAACTTTCAATTGCAAATGAATCCTGTTCTTCCCGGGTAATGCCACATTCTTTTGCACACAATTCAGCAGCATTACCCATTGCCTTACCATCATATACATCCGTCAATCCATCTTTTGCCAGGCCATCGATCAAATTTGTATTTCCGTATTTATTGCCCCAACGCAAGCTGTCAACATAAAACGGAACGTTACTCATACTTTCCATTCCACCGGCAACAACAATATCTGCATCTCCAAGCAAAATACTTTGTGCTGCCTGTGCAATAGCTTTCATACCACTGGCGCAAACCTTATTTACAGTAGTGCAGTTTACTTCATTAGGCAAACCGGCAAATTTTGCAGCTTGCCGTGCAGGGGCCTGACCAAGATTTGCCTGTATTACACATCCCATTAGCACATCCTGAACCTGCTGCGGCTGAATTCCTGCTTTCTGTAAAGCACCTTTGATAGCAACAGCACCTAACTGTGTTGCAGAAAAACCTTTTAAACTTCCACCAAAACTTCCCATTGGAGTACGAACGGCAGAGATAATATACACTTCTTTCATATGACGATTTTTATAGCTTAATTCATATAGCAATTACTGAATAAAATTAAAGATAGCGTTGTAAGAAGCACTTTTATTTAAGAAATGATTTGCTGAATGCAGGTGCAATTCTGTTTTTCGTTGCCTGCTCGTATGCATATGCCATACTGAATAAAGTACGCTCACTGTATGCCGGTCCAAAAAAAGAAATACCAACCGGCAAATCATAAATCAATCCGCCGGGAACAGTAATATGTGGATAGCCCGTTACAGCCGCCGGCATGGTTAACGAAACATCACCCCAACGATCACCATAAATAATGTCAATACTACATGCAGGTCCCATTGTAATACCACAAATTGCATCAAGGTTATTTTTGCTTAACACTTCATCAATAATTTTTTTTGAACCGAGGTGGCATTTTTCGAATGCTTCTTCATACTTCCTACTTCCAATTCCTTCCATTTTATTACTTGCTTCTAAAATCTCCTGCCTGAAATATGGCATTGTTTTATCTTCATTTGCATTATTAAAAGCAATTACATCGGTTAATGATTTCATTTTTGAACCCGAAGCTAAAAGATATTTGTTCAGCCCGTCTTTAAATTCAAATTTCAGCAGATCATATTCTGCGTCACCCAGTTTGTTTATTTCAGCGAGATACTCAGTTTCAACAATTTCAGCGCCTTGTTTTTTCAATACTTCCAACGTCTTTAGCCATAAAGCATGGATAAATTGATTATTACCCTGTGGATTTTTTTCAATACCAATTCGTTTACCTTTTAATCCGTTTACATTGAGATATTTTGTATAGTCGGTTTCAAATCGGCCTTCACTTTCTTTTGTAACAGCATCATCTGCATCAACACCAACCATTGCGCCAAGCAAAACAGCCACATCAGTTACCGTCCTTCCCATTGGCCCTGCTGTATCTTGCGTTGCAGAAATAGGAATAATTCCCGAACGACTTACTAAGCCTACCGTGGGTTTTAAACCTACAATACCGTTTACTGATGCAGGACATGTTACGGATCCATCTGTTTCTGTTCCCACAGCAACAGTGCAAAGATTAGCAGCAACAGCAACCCCTGAACCAGAACTTGAGCCGCAGGGGTTATGATCCAGTATATAAGGATTTTTTGTTTGCCCGCCCCTGCTGCTCCATCCCGAAGAAGAATGGTTTGACCGGAAATTAGCCCATTCACTTAAATTGGTTTTTCCAAGAATAACAGCACCTGCTTCACGCAGCTTTCTAACAACAAATGCATCCGCCGGGGAAATATGGCCTTGCATTGCAAGTGAACCTGCTGTAGTTTGCATTTTATCAGAAGTATCAATATTATCCTTTATCAAAACGGGAATTCCGTGCATTGCTCCTCGTAATTTACCATTCTTCCGCTCCTGGTCAAGCTGTACCGCAATTGCAATTGCGTCCGGGTTAATTTCAATAACAGCATTCAGCGAAATTCCATTCTGGTCAATTTGCTTAATACGCTCCAGGTATAACTGTACAACTTTTTCAGCACTCAGCTTGCCCGACTTCATCTTTTCCTGTAATAAACCGATTGATATTTCATCCAGCTCAAACGGAGCCAGATGTTCATTTGTAAAACTTCCCTTGGTCGTTTCAGAACTACTATTATTACAAGATGATCCGAAAACACTTCCAACACCAGCAACAGACGAGCTGACAATAAATTCTCTTCGTTTCATAACAGATAATTGATGTTCTAAAATAACAATTGTAATTATACAAAAGGAATTACTTATAAAATAAACCAATCCTTACCTATTATAATTATGTTTAATCCAATTAGAAGCAGTATTTCACGCCCTACATATTTACTTCGTCATCGAATTGTTTTTTGTACATGAAAACACTTATACTATTCCAAATTAGAATATTTTTGTAACTTAAAGTACCCTAAACCAGCAGCATGAACCTGAATCATCAATCAAAACTTTCCAGCTATTATTTTCATAATATCTCTCCTGCAGCCAAACTCACATTTGTATATCTTTCAGTCAGTGTAATCTGGATTCTGCTCAGCGATAAAATTGCTGTAAGCATTGCACATAACAGTGCTTTTGAGCTTGAAAAAATACAGTCAGTAAAAGGGTTATTCTTCGTTTGTACACTTGCATTTGTTTTATACTATCTGAGCAACAAATTTTATAAAGACATAAAACTGGCAAATCAGAATAAAGAAATTCTTGAACAGAGTTTTTCGGCGCTTAATGCTGCGGCACGTAATGGAATTATTGACATCAACTTTTCTTCAGGTAAGGCATCAGTTAATAGCAAAATGAAATTTTTTATCGTTGAATCACCTGCAATTGCCGAAGAATTTGTAATTGCCTTTTATAACCGCATCCACCCTGCTGACAAAAAAAGAATTATCAAAGAATACCTTTCCCTGCTTAACAATAAAACAGAATTATGGAAAACAGAATACAGAATACTGGCAAGCGACAAGCAGTATTATAGTGTAATAAGCAGCATTTATATTTTAAGAAATGAAGCAACAGGCCAGCCTTTTCGTATGATTGGCGAACTTCAGGATGTAACACTTCTCCGCAACCTGCAATCTGATTATTTTGCCCAGCAGTTGAAATATAAGCAGAACCTTGCTGCCTCCATAATTAAGGTACAGGAAAAAGAGCGAAACAGATGGGCCGAGGAATTGCACGATAATGTATCGCAGCTTCTTTCTGTTGTAAATCTTTATTTAGGATCAATGGAAATAAGGAATGAAGAGAATATTGAAAAGCTGCTTAAGGCAAAGCAATTTGTAATTGATGCACAGCAGGAAATAAGATTACTTTCTGCCAGCATTAAACCTCCGGCTTTTTCTGAAATGAGTCTTCACGCTTCTGTTGAACGTTTAATAGCCGATATAACAAGGATTAAAAACATTAACCTGATATTTAAAATTTACAACTTTGATGAAAGCAAATTGAACGAGCCGCAGCAACTGCTTATTTTCAGAGTTGTGCAGGAACAACTGAATAATATTATTAAATATGCTGACGCTACCCGTGCTGAAATAGAAATTACAATCGACAAGTCTGAAATTATTCATATTACAATATCAGATGACGGCAAAGGCTTTGATACAAAAAATATGAAAACCGGAGTTGGTTTCCGTAATATCCAAAGCCGTTTGCAATTATATAAAGGCCAGATGGACATTCAATCGGTACCGGGAAATGGTTGCAGATTACTGGTTACGTTTCACGTATAATAAAGTTGATTCTTTATTAAGCATTATATATTGAATAGATGTTAGGGCAAAAAGTTTTGCCCTAACATCTATAGCATTTTACTTATACACTCAGTTCTGATTTTTTTATATCCTGAATTTTGAAGAGTGCTTTAAACCCATCTTTTTGAGAATAACAAACAGATAAAAATAAAACAGAAACAAAAATCCATAAACCATTCCCCGGATTATCATGAGCCAGATGAAAAACCAGAATATTGATTATTACGGGTACAAACATCAAAACCCCGATAAACCTGGTTTTGTAAAATAATAACAATATTGCACCAGCTACCTGTGTAAAACCTACCAGCTTTACCAGGTAAGTACTAAACATTGTTATTAAAAATGTTTTTGCTGAAGGATCATCAGGCAGAGGGAGATTTAAAAACCCTAAAAACTTATTTGATCCGAAAATGATAAATAAAAAGGAAAAAAGATAAATAACTGTAAGCTTTATAAACTTGTTCATATTTTTTTGTGTAAATGATAATTAACAGATTTTTTAAAATCAAATTTTGGGCACTTCGGGCCAATCAACTGGAATTTGCGTAAAGTTGTGCAGGTAATTACTGATGATTTTATCGCCGATAATAATCATAATATCAATAACGTTTGCTTTGCTATAACCTGCGTTAAATAAACTTTCTGATGTGTTTGCTGACGGCCTGCCTCTGTTTACAGCAGTTTCTTTTACAAATTTTGCCAAAGCATCGTACTTACTGTTGAAAGAAATTTGTGCCCGCCTTATTTCTAAAATTTCATCATCAGTAAACCCATACATTTTACTTACTGCAGTATGGGCTGGAACACAATACTTGCAATCATTAACCTGCGAAACCACCAGGTTAATAATTTCTCTTTCTTTTGCCGAAAGTGTGTTTTTACGGTTTTGCAATGCTAAATAATCTGCAAGGGCAGTTTCATTAAGTGCAAAAGTTGCATAAAGATTAGGCACCATTCCAAATGCATTCTGCATGTGGTCAAAAATTGCCTGATTGTCTGGAGACACCTGGTCTCGGGTTGGCACTTCAAAAGTCACCTTTTCTACTGTAGTCATTTTACTTTGTATTCATTCTGTTATTTGTCGTTATTGACAATACAAAAGTGCAATGACCTGTACAGGATAAAAATGAAGTGGTTTAGGAAAAAAGATTGAACTGGTTCAACTTTTTTTCGAGACTCTGTTGTTTCTTAATTTGGATAGATATTCTGTGCTCATCCCAAGATAAGAAGCTAATGTATATTGAGGAACTCTGAGTGCTATTTTAGAATATTTATTCATAAAATCTTCGTAACGCTCTTCCGCTGTCATACTCAGGTTTGACAACATTCGTTTCTGCAAAAATGCAAAAGACCTTTCAGTGATTATGCGGAAAAATTTTTCAAATTTTGGTATTGTTTCTTTTAATAACTGTTCGGCATTATAGTCGAGTTGAATAAGAATGGACTCTTCTAAAGCTTCAACAAACAGTGTTGCAGGTTGTTGAAATATGTAACTGTTATAATCCGATATCCACCAATCGTCAATTGCAAAAGCAATTGTATGTTCATTGGCAGAATTATCAACCAGGTAAGCCCTCATTGCTCCTTTAAAAACATAGCTTCGGTGTTTACATGTAAACTCGGGCTGTACAATACATTGCTTCTTTTTAACTTTAATAATTCGCAGAAGTGAGATAAAGTATTCCTGCTCTTCTAAAGTAAGATCAATATGCCTTGCTACATAATTCCTGATTGTACTAAGCTCATCCATTACTTTCTATCAGTTAATATTTTATGAAGTTATGCACTAAAGCGGAATTAAAATGACGGATTATCACTGCTATTGCTTTAGTTCATCAACATATTATTCTGTTTGTCATAAGAACCGATACAAAAAAAATGACCCGACCAGAATTATTTCCTGACCGGGTCATTTTTTTATCAATAAAGCATATTCAATATTATCAACCAAACAATCCTTTAACAGAATCTAATATACTGCCGCCACCCTGCTTACCTCCACCTTTGAACATATTCATCACATCCTGCAGATCGGTATCGCCATCCCCATCCTGATCAAGGCCGCCGCTAGTTACTTTGCCTAATAAACCCTGCAGGTCAAGTCCGTTGCTTTTACCTCCGGTTAATGAGCTGAAAATCCCTTGCAAATCGATACTATTATCAGAAGGATCATTTGTTTTATTTACTAAATTTTTCAACACACCCGGAAGCAGGTTGCTTACAATAGAACCAGCCTGGCTTTGATTTATCCCGAATTTTTCCATCAATGATGTGATAGTATTACCTGAAAGCTGGTTAGCTAATGGATTTTGCTGTAAATCGCCTCCCTCTCCACCTAATAGTTTTAATACATCTTTAAACTGACCATTAGAGAGAGCATCTTTCAATCCATCTGTAATACTGCCAGCAACATGGTTTACAGCTTCATCATTTCGCTCATCAGGAATTGCAGGGTTTTTAATAATAGATTCGCCCGCCTGTTCTTTTACAAGGTTCAAAAGTTGTTCAAACATAAATATTTAGTTTAGAGAATAAACGTATGACTTTTTTAGATGCAAAATTGCAAATGATGGTTGCAAAACAGATTAAACTTTTTTATCGTTTTATCAAAACCCATATTTCTTCCCGGATCCACTCAACACAAAACCTTCTGCTTTGTAGGTTACAATAAAGGGTTTTGCAGATGATGGTGTCAGCCGTCTGAAAATACGTGTTATAATTTCATTTTTCAATTTTCGAACCCCCAACTTTGAACGGTTAAAATCGTACATATCAGCCACGGAAATTAACACACCCGTGGCATCGTCGTAAATACAGAAAACATTCCCTAATGCCCAGCCAAAATAAGGATCATTATTCAGGTCAATTTTCCTTAAACAATACTGTTTATTTGCAGTTAAAACAGCAGTACATGCACTTGTATATTTACCTGAAGCAACATGTTGTTTCAGTTTAATAAAATCTGAGTCACTGATTTGATAAGTAATTCCGGAACCAAGCAGGTAGTGCTTCAATATATCTTTCTCCAGTGCCGAATTCATTTTTGGATGAAGAAGCACAATCCTGTACAAAAACTTTGTATATCCTCGCAGTTGCTTCCCTTGTGCATGTAAATATGCCGAAGAGTCGGCTGCAAACAACATACATGGAATAAACATGACTGCCAATAAAACGAACCGGATCATAAAAATTAAAATTACAATTTTACAACTTAGTTTTGCCCGGTTGAAAGATTATTATGCAATACTGGATATTCCTGTTTCTGCTTCTGTTATCGAAATAAAAAAGGCATACAGGAAAATGGCGATGATTTATCATCCTGATAAGCACAACAATGATCCATATTTAATTTCCCGTTTTGACGATGTAAAAGAAGCTTATGAAACACTTATAAACCCATACAAAAAAGATATTTACCTGCAACAACGATGGCTGTACAAAGCCCAAGCACAATCAATTGGTGAAGAAACCATTACACCGCCAAACATTTTAAAACAGGCATTGGAACTTAATAAAGCAGTTGCACAAATGGATATACATCGTATGAACCATGTAGCAATTATTAGCAATATCAAAAATCTGATAAATGCTGATGTGATGGGAAAACTGGTTGCTTTTGATGAACAGGAAATCAATCAAACCATTTTACATACGCTGGTAAGGGCCATGAGAATACTGCCGCTTCAACAGGCAGTTGAATTATGCGATTATCTCTCTCCCCTTGTAAAAAATGATCCTGCCGGACAGGAGGCACTTTCACAGTTACTGCAGTATAAACAAAAACAAAAAAGGAAAGAATTGCTGCAACCGTTCATTATTTTCCTGCTTGTACTCATCATTTGCTTCCTCATCTGGATTTCAGGGAAGAAGTAAATCCATCGTACATCTTACCTCGTACTTCTTCTTCCTGCCTCTTATCTTTGCAGCATGCATTATGTTTCTGCTGAAGGTTTAACCAAGAGTTACGGGATCACTCCATTATTTTCAGATATTACTTTCCATATTGAAGAAGGAGATAAAATTGCATTGGTGGCAAGAAATGGTTCAGGCAAATCAACTTTGCTCAAAATTCTTGCAGGCAAAGAAACGGCTGATGAGGGCACCTGCCGTATTCATAAAGATGTGGATATTGCATTGTTTGAACAGGAACCTGATTTTGATGAAAGCAAATCGATTCTGGATAATATTTTTCAGCACAATCATCCGGTTATTAATGCTATTAAGGAATATGAAGCCATCAGCGAAGAAGGGAATGTAGAAAAGCTGAATGAAGCTATTGTAAAAATGGATGAACTGGGTGCATGGGATTTTGATACAAAAGTGAAACAGATTCTTGGTAAGCTCAACATTCATCACCTTCAACAAACAGTGAGAACACTTTCTGGCGGTCAGCGAAAACGTGTTGCACTTGCAAGAACGTTGATTGATATTGGTTTTGATCACAAGCATGTGCTGCTAATAATGGATGAGCCTACCAACCATCTTGATGTGGAAATGGTGGAATGGCTGGAACATTATCTCAATAAAGAAAATATTACTCTGCTTTTAGTTACACACGACCGTTATTTTCTTGATGCGGTTTGTGAAGAAATATGGGAACTTGATGGAAGCAATCTTTACAGGTACAAAGGTGATTACGAAAATTATTTAGAGAAAAAAACTGCCCGGATTGAAAGTGAACTTGCAAGTATTGACAAAGCAAAAAACCTGTATCGTAAAGAACTTGAATGGATGCGGAAACAACCAAAGGCACGTACCACCAAAAGCAAAGCAAGACAGGATAACTTTTATGAAGTGGAAAGTAAAGTCAAACAGCGCATTGAAGATCAGCAACTGCAACTGAACATGAAAATGAACAGACTTGGCGGCAAGGTAGTTGAAATGAAAAAAGTGTACAAGAGCTTTGGTGATAAAGAAATACTGAAAGGGTTTGATTATACATTTAAGAAAGGCGAACGTGTTGGTGTGGTTGGGAAAAATGGGGCAGGCAAATCAACGTTTATTGATATTATACAGGGAATACAGCAGGCCGATAGTGGAAAAATAAATATTGGCGACACTGTGATCTTCGGCAATTATTCACAAACAGGTTTGATTGTGAAAGAAGATATGCGTGTAATTGAATTTGTAAAAAATATTGCTGAAAGTTTTCCATTGGCTTCAGGTGGTTCGCTCAGTGCAGCACAGTTTCTACAGTTGTTTTTGTTTGATCCCGATAAGCAATACACATTTATTTCAAAGCTGAGTGGTGGAGAAAAAAGAAGATTGCATTTACTGTCGATTCTTTTCCGTAATCCCAATTTTTTAATATTGGATGAGCCTACCAATGATCTTGATCTTCCTACACTGGCTGTGCTTGAAAATTTTTTAAGTGAATATCCCGGCTGTTTATTAATTGTAAGTCACGACCGATATTTTATGGACAGGCTGGTTGATCATTTATTTGTGTTTGAAGGCGATGCTGTTGTAAGAGATTTTCCCGGCAACTATACACAACTGAGGTTATGGCAGAAAGAACAGGAGAAGAAGGAAACTGATACTGCTGTAAAAGAAGATAAAAATAAATCTGCTGCTGAAACAACTTCAACAGATGGAAATGAAAATGCAGCACAGCAAAAAAAACGTTTCAGTTTTAAAGAGAAGAGAGAGTTTGAATTGCTGCAAAAAGAAATTGAGGAACTGAGTAAAGAAAAACAAAGCATTACCGAAAAACTCAACAGCGGTTCAGTTCCATACGAAGAACTGCAAACACTTTCAAACCGTATTGGCGAAGTAACAGCCTTACTTGATGAAAAAGAAATGCGCTGGCTGGAACTGAGTGAGTACACCGACTAAAAATTGTACACAAGTGCATTGGAAAAGTTGTAGTAAAATTTCATAATCGGCACAACAGGTTTTGAATCATACATGCTGTTAAACGTTACACCAAAATTAAAATGTTTTGAAATAGTAAAATCAAAACGGGTGCTGGTTGCAAATCTGTACCTACTGAACAAATGACTGAAAGGCGATTGATAAAACAACACTACTGAAAGATTGGTATTATCAGAAAGTTTTCCTTCCCACCTGAAATAATTATTTGATTTAAGCAAACCGGTTACTTGGTTTGTTTGCACAGCAGGTTTCAACGCAGAATCGACTGCGGCATAATTCCATTTTTCACTTTCATACATCACACCGGTTGCAACACTTATCTCCCATTCTTTTCGATGCCAGAAATTATAACGCAGATTTTCACCTGCAACAAAACGTTGCAGCATTCCTCTTGATTGATCCCATTGTATTTGTGTAAATGTTTCAGGCTGCCATGTATTTTTATAAACATGCCGCCAGCGCAGGTGAACAAAACCTGAATTGAGAAAATCCTGTTTGCCATTATAGGTAAAGCGGTAACTCAATGCAAAAATAAGCAGCTCCTTATAATGCTGCAATTGCAGATCAAGCGTATTAGTAGCATCAAGCAGTAAGGCTTTTTGTTTATCGCCTTCAAAGCCAATGGCAATATTCCCTTTGCAAACCGTTTTCTTTGAATAATCAGATGTATCTGTTTTATCAATCGTAAGTATCTGCGATTTCACCGTAAATGTTAGCGCCAGCAAAACAGTTAACTGGATATATTTCTTCATTAAAAATTATTGAAAAGCTGATAACATAAAGATAAATAAACAGGAATAAAACAGGTTGCCGGTTTGTTTAACTCATCGTAAAAATAAAACCCCGGCATTTCTGCCGGGGTTGTTGTTTTATAGTTGCGCTGTTAAGCTTTGTTATAAAGCAGCTTATAATATTCATCTGCCATACGGTTACTGTCGAACTGGAAACGAACATCACGCATCCCGTTCTGAACAATCTGTCGCCACAGTGCAGGATCATCGTAATACAACGGCAGAATCTGGTTTTCCAGAATTTCATACAATTGATCCAGATCATACTGATCCTGTTCCTGAACATGCATTGCTGTATAATCAACCGGAGGAACAATAAAGCTGTTATTACCATGATTGGCAAATTCACATATCCATCCATCGAAAGTGCTGAAGTTCACTGCGCCATTCATTGCGGCTGTCATACCGCTGGTTCCGCTTGCTTCCCGGGGCACACGGGGATTGTTCAGCCAAACATCAGCAGCTTGCTTTAAACGCTTGCTCAATGTTAATTCATAACCGGTACAAACAGCAACATTCTTATAGTTTTTGCTCAGGTGTACAAGATTATTGAAATCACTGATAGCCGGATAATCAACAGGATAAGGTTTACCTGCCCAGATAATCTGTACCGGATATTTCTGATTGCTGAGCAAAGCTTCAAAGCGTGCCTTATCTCTCGTAATTAATTCTGCACGTTTGTACCCTGCAAAACGACGGGCCCATACAATGGTCAAAACATTCTGGTCGAATAATTTTCCTGTTTGGTCTGCAACAATATCAAATGCCCTTTTCTTCAGAAATTTTTTACGGTCGTCGAAACGTTCATGATTACTCTCATCCATTGCAAAATAAGACTGCTTATCAGCCCAGTAACGCCAGTTTTGTGCATTGGTTATACTGGTGATTGGTGCCACATTTTCGTAATGGCTCCACATTTTCCGGCTTACTTCACCATGTAAAGCACTTACACCATTGGCAATACGTGCAAAACGTAATGCTGCCAGTGAGTGGTTAAACTGATCGTCATAAATTCCGGTAAGTTTTCTTACTTCATCAATCGGTACTCCGCAGAAATAGCTCATCTTCTGGCACAAATACATATCGTGCTTTTCATTACCTGCTTCTTCTGGAGTATGTGTTGTAAAAACAAGCCGTTTCTTTACTTCTTCAAGTTTACCATACTTTTTGTAGAGATAGAATGCTGAAGATATTCCATGTGCTTCATTGAGATGATATACATCCGGGTTAAAGCCAAGTTCATCAATCAGTTTTGCACCTCCAACACCAAGCAAAATAAACTGTGCAACTTTCGTTGCAACGTTTGCATCGTAAAGGCGGTGGCAAATTGTTTGTGATACGTAATCATTTTCCGGCAAATCGGTACTAAGGAAAAACATTGGAGCCGATTTGAACGTTTCAGGATTCAGGTACCATGCTTTTACCCAAACCGGGTGTTCATGAATACTGATCTGAAATTTGATACCTGTATCTTCTAAAAAGTTGTAGATTTTTTCGTTCCATTGTACCTGTAAAGTTTGATCCTGATTGCGGGCCTGATCGTAATAACCATACTTCCACAGAATACCAATACCAATTAAATTTTGTTTGAGCTCGTACGCACTGCGCATGTGTGAACCTGAAAGGAATCCAAGACCTCCACTATAAATTTTCAGTGGTTGATGAATAGCAAACTCCATTGAGAAGTATGCTACTTTTTTTGAATACTCATTTGCCGATTCGTAAGGAACTTTAAATGGATTAAAACTCATATTTACATTTGTTTGCTGAAATGGGTCGCAATATACTCTGAAAATTCCATATCTGGCTCGCCGCCTTGTTATGGTTATTCACATCAAAGGTTTTAGATAATGGCAGTAGCCTCAATTTCAATGAGTAAGCGTGGATCAATCAACGCTTTAATCTCTACCATTGTAGCAACAGGTTTAATTGTTCTGAATACTTCACCATGAGCTTTTCCTGCCTGCTCCCATTGCGAAATATCTGTGATAAACATTCTTGTACGAACAATATCTTTGACCGAAGCACCTGCCTGCTCAAGTACAACAGCAATTTTTTGCAGAATAAATTTTGTCTGGAGATACACATCACCTTCACCAATCAACTGTTCTCCATCCATCGCAGTGGTTCCCGCAACCTCAATAATATTACCTATACGCACTGCTCTTGAGTAACCTACAACATCTTCCCAGGGCGACCCGCTGCTGATATTTATTCTCTTGTTCATTACGACAATACATTTCACTGTTTTTTAAAAACTTATTTCCTTTTCTTACCTGTTGCTTTTGCTTTCTTAACAAATTCTTTTTTTCTTGGGTATAACCCATCAAAAAAACAGGTTATACCTCTGTACGAACCACAACCACTTTGTTCTTTTATTGTAACGGAAGATGAAGTGAAATTAAAATCAATACCACATCCGTTTGTTCCTTCACGATAAACCCCCTTCCCATTTCCAACCCATTCGCCTGTTGCTTTTATTTCGCCAATACATTCACCATTTTGTTTACTAAAATGGATAAAAAACTGAAATGTTTTTTCTGTGTTACCATCACGTATTGAAACAAGGTTCTTTTTATCCGATCCGTAATCGGCTGAAAATTTATTTTTTCTTGGGAAACTGTCAATAGGATTTCCCAATATTACATCACTCAGGTCTTCAGAACTGTTGGTTAAAGCCAAAACAAACTTACCCGATGGATCCATGTAATAAATACTTTCATTTGTCCACGGCTCGCCTGTTGGTGCTTTTATTTCCTGTATGAAAGAGATATTGAATTTGCTGTCGATTCTACAATATTTTATTCCTGAGCCTTTTGGTAAACGGCTGCTGACATCAAGCACGCCAAGAAACCCCTTCTTCCTGTCGAAATAATATAACTGGGCTGAAGAAACTTTGCCATTAAGCGATTTCATCAGGATAAAATCGCCGCTGTTACCGTTTGGTATTTTACCGGCAACATAAAGTTTTAAATGTTTAGTGGCAGGATAAAGCCTTGAAAAAACAGTATCGGGGATAAATGTCCTGAATGTTTCAATATTTATTTTTGACGAATCATTTTCCTTGCTTTGAAGCAACGAATCATTAATGATTACAGGAAACGGAAGTTTCTTTGCAAGAACTACAAGATCAGATGCTGTTAAATGCTCATCTGAAATGGCTTTGGGCGTTTTATCTTTGCAGGAGAATAAAACGGTCATCAATAAAATCCACATCCAATTTTTCATGATATTTTTTTTGCTCACCTGTTATTTGTCATAAAACTTTCTTGAAAATCTCATTTCAAAAAACACAGCTACGTGTTGTTGTTCTTGAATTAATGCCTTTGCCATAAAAATAGGAATTTGTTTGATTGAAAAGTGCCGATCCTTACAGAAGATTTTTAAGCCCTAAAAACCGCAGCTTCAGCATCCTGCAGATTTCAGAAATAGGAAACTATTTTTTAGATTTGTCTAAAATTTAATTTAACTGAAATGAATTTTTCAACTTCAGAAGAGAATTATATTAAAACCATCTGGCGATTGCAGCAAAACGACAGCAACGTTACCACCAACGAACTGTCGGCAGAATTACAAACAAAGCCTGCTTCTGTAACGGATATGTTGAAGAGACTCAAAGAAAAAAAGATTCTCAACTACGAACCTTATTACGGAGTGAAGTTGAACGGAGACGGAAAAAAAATAGCACTCAGTATAGTTCGCCGTCACCGCCTGTGGGAATATTTTCTTGCAGAAAAGCTGGGGTTCGACTGGGATGCCGTACATGATATTGCTGAAGAACTGGAGCATGTAAGCAGTACCGAACTTATTAACCGGCTGGATGAGTTTCTTGGGTTTCCCAAAACCGATCCACATGGCGACCCCATCCCCGACAGCAAGGGAAGAATTGAAGCAATTAATCATTTTGCTTTAACGCAATTAAAAGAATTTCAATTAGCCATTGTTGTAAATGTTACCGACAAGGATAATAGTTTACTTGAAATGCTCAGGTTAAAGAAAATTGGCATTGGTACAAAACTGGAAATAAAACAAAGGTTCAGTTATGATGGATCAGTTGAAGTGAAAATCCGAAATCTTCCATTAATAACTCTGAGTGAACAACTGGCAAAAAACATTTTCGTAAAAACAGTATAACAGCCCTTTTACAACATAAAAGAGTAAGCAATGAAAGTATATAATACAGAAAATTCGTTAAGTGAAGTGCATGAAAGTGTTGACATTGCAAAAGCACCCAAAGGCTGGCGCAGAATACTTGCTTATGCAGGGCCTGCTTACCTGGTAAGTGTAGGTTATATGGATCCGGGCAACTGGGCAACCGATTTACAGGGTGGTGCAACATTCGGGTATCAACTCATCTGGGTGTTACTCATGAGCAACCTGATGGCGCTGCTTTTGCAAAGTTTAAGTGCAAGGCTTGGTATTGTGCGTCGCCTCGATCTTGCACAAGCTAACAGAGAAGCCTACCCACCTGTTGTAAATTTCTGTTTATATATCCTTGCTGAAATTGCAATTGCTGCCTGCGACCTTGCAGAAGTACTCGGCATGGCTCTTGGTATTTACCTGCTGACAGGTTTGCCTTTAATTTATGGCGTAAGCATTACAGTATTTGATACTATTCTGTTATTATGGCTGCAGAATTATGGCATACGTAAACTGGAAGCATTTATTGTTACGTTGGTAACGGTTATAGGTCTGTCGTTTCTGATTCAGATATTTCTTGCCAAACCCGATCTGGCTGAAGTTGCGCATGGGTTTATTCCAACTTCATTAAACAACCAGGCGCTTTATATAGCTATAGGTATTATTGGCGCTACTGTAATGCCACATAATCTTTACCTGCATTCTGCACTTGTACAAACAAGAAAAATAGGTAATGACAGGAAAAGCATTAAGCAGGCACTGAAATTTAATTTTCTTGACAGTTCAATAGCACTGAACGCCGCATTTTTTGTAAATGCCGCTATACTGGTACTTGCTGCTACTGTATTTTTTAAAACAGGTAATACACAGGTAGCAAAAATTGAGGATGCACATCAGCTACTTGCTCCATTGCTTGGAACAAAACTTGCGCCGATCTTATTTGCCATTGCATTAATTGCAGCAGGGCAAAGCAGCACAGTTACAGGAACATTAGCCGGGCAGATTGTTATGGAAGGGTATCTTCATATCCGCATATCTCCATTGTTACGCCGCCTTATAACACGTTTAATAGCTATTATTCCGGCAGTGATTGTAATATTGGTTTATGGGGATGAGAAGGTTGACGACCTGCTGGTTTTCAGCCAGGTAATACTAAGTCTTCAATTAGGTTTTGCAGTAGTTCCATTAATACATTTTGTAAGCGACAAGCAGTCGATGGGAGAATTTGCGATTAAAATATGGTGGAAAATAGCGGCATGGCTCGTGGCTGCAATCTTGATTTTTTTAAACGTTCGTCTTGTACTGCAGGAAATTATTGCAGTATATACAGAGCCCGGGCATTTCTTGTGGAAATTCCTGATTCCGATTTTTGCAGTGATCTTTGTGTGGTTATTTCTTTCCATGACCTTTTTGCCATTACTGCGTAACCGTTTAAAGAGAGAAACAAAAATGCACAGCAAAATTCCATCACTCAGCAATTTTTCAGTACCGGCTGTTAATACAATTGCAGTGGCTCTTGATTTTTCGCAGAACGATGAAAAAATTCTTGCACATGCTTTGAACCAGGGAAAAACAAATGCAGCTTACCTGCTGATGCACATTGTTGAATCGGCACCAACAAGATTACTTGGTGAAGCAAGTGATGATGAAGAAACAAGAGATGACCGCATGCGGCTTGAACATTACGCATCTGTTCTTGAACAACAAGGTTATAAAACAAGCATTGCAATGGGATACAACAACCGTATAAGGGAAATTATACGTATTGTAAAAGAAAACAAAGCCGACCTGCTGATAATGGGCGCACACAGGCACAAAGGTTTTAAAGATTACATCTTTGGTGAAACCATTGAAGCTGTTCGCCACGAAGTGGAAATTCCTGTGCTGATTGTGAATGTTTAATTACCGCCCGGCTTTTTTGCAAAGGCTTCAAGTCCGCATTGCAGCCATTCTTTAAACTCAACTGAATAATTGGTATTGGGTTTATATCCTTTAGTTTTTGTCAGTGCGATTTCAGAAGGACTGATGATTGCGTATTGCGGCTGAGCTACTTTTTCAAAATTTTCAAACTGGAATGTTGCCCACTTATCTCCTACTGTAATAATTTCTTTTTTCTTGCCATTCCGTGTTGTAAAAGTTTGCTGCTGCGATGCAGGCAACACCCTTTTCTCATCTACATACAATGAAACAACCACAAAACTGTCTTTCATCAGCCTGTGTACATCTGGGTCAGTCCAGATGTTTTCTTCCATTCGGCGACAGTTAACACATGCCCATCCTGTAAAATCAATCAGCAATGGCTTGTTTTGTTTTTTTGCAACAGCCAGTGCCTCCTCGTAATCTCTCAATGGTTCAATTGAATTTTCACAGTTCACAGGATTCTTATACATACTGTAACATAATGGCGGAGGAAAACCGCTGATAAGTTTCAGATTTGCGTATTTGGTATTCGTTACTCCCGGAATAAGATAAATAGTAAAGGCCGAAAACAATACAATAAATACCCAACGTATTGCACCAATTTTCACTTTCTTGTCGTCGTGAGGAAAACGGATTAGTCCAAGCAAATACAATACAAGCAATACTCCTATCACAATCCATATTGCAAAAAACAATTCTCTTGGAAGTATATGCCATTGCTTTACCAGATCGGCATTGCTCAGGAATTTCACAGCCATTGCAAGTTCAAGAAAACCTAACACCACTTTTACCGTATTCAACCAGCCTCCGCTTTTGGGCAACGACTGCAGCCAGTTAGGAAACATAGCAAACAAAGCAAACGGCAATGCCAGCCCCAAACCAAAGCCACCCATACCAACTGTTAACTGCATAGCCCCACCATCTTTTGTTAATGCGCCTGCCAGCAGCGAACCAAGAATAGGGCCTGTACACGAGAATGAAACAATTGCCAATGTTAAAGCCATGAAGAAAATACCGAATACACTACCTACTCCTGCTTTTGAATCGGTTTTATTGGCAAAACCTCCGGGCAATGTAATTTCAAAATAACCGAAGAAAGAAACAGCAAATACAACAAAAATGATAAAGAATGTAAGATTCAGCCAGGAATTGGTTGAAATATTATTGAGTATTTCCGGATCTGTCTGATCGAGCAAATGAAAAGGCAGACTCAGTAACACATAAATCAGAAAAATAAAAAACCCGTACATCAGTGCATTGCGGATGCCCTTTCCCTTACTGCCACTTCGTTTTGTAAAAAATGAAACTGTTAATGGTATAAGCGGAAATACACATGGCGTAAGCAATGCTATAAATCCTCCAATCAATCCAAGTAAAAAAATTCCCCACAAACCCTTTCCTTCTGTTCCTTCATCGCCACAATTATTAACTGATTTGCCTAAATCGATAGAATTGATTTTTATTCGCCCGGCCTGAGAAACACCACCTTCGAGTGCAACATCAAATGAATATTCCTGTGCTGGCAAAAATTCTTCACTTGCACCTGTTGCATAAACAATTGTTCCTTTAAGCATTGCCGGAACAGTTCCGTTTATTTTTATCTGCTGAACAAGTTTTACTTCACCGCCGGCAACAACAACTTCCTTTCCGTCAAAAACGGGGTCGCTGATTGTTTTACTTCCTGAAATAATTTGTACAGAAGCAGGTTTTGTAATTGCACTATCAGTGAACTGTACGGTAATTGTATCAAGTCCTTCTGCTGTTTTGGCATAGAGATATAAAAATTTATCTTTCTGCACCTTGCCATCCAGTTGAAGCTCGTAGGTAGTACTGTTTATTTTTTTACTTGATACTTTCCAGTCAACAACAGGCACAACATCCTGCGCTTGTAACATACCTGAAAAGAAGAATACAAGCGATAAAGCGAGTATAGATATTCTCATGCAAACGATTTTAAAAATCCTGCCTTTTAACCGGCAGGATTCAATGAATTACTGTTATAATTTAACTGTGAATTTCTTTTTGTCGGGAGGTAAACATTGTTTGTCATCACAAACCATAAACTCCACTTCACCAACAACGGAGGTGGCTACTTTGGTTTTAAGAACAACCACTTGTACAAACTCTGCTTTATTTGAATAGAATCTTGAACGGGAATTAGTGGCTTTGTCAAAAGCATCAACAAGTTTTCCTTCTTCTTTTGGAATACCTGCTGTTACAATAAGCGGATTTTTTGCAAACGTAAATTTGGTTGGCAATGCAATTGCATCGGCACTTTGTGTTTGACTGTATAAATGCCAGCCCGGCTGAATTGTTGCAATCATTCTTACTTCAAATTTCTTATCGGATAACTTCTTTACAACAAAGTCCCACTTAACTTTAGAACCGCTCTGAGCAAAAGTTATTATTGTAAAAAACAGAAATCCTGTAAGCGCCAGTAATTTTTTCATTTTCACCTTTATATTTTAGCTGAACAAAGATGCCACCAAATTCAATGCACCAGTGTCATATTTGTCACAAATAAAAATTTTAGAGTTTCTTTAAGCAATTCAATAACTCTTATACAGTTACTGTTGCATTGATGAGAAGTGTGTTTAAAATTTTGCGCCCATCTGTATTACCCAGAATAGTGCTTGTGGCTCTTTCAGGATGCGGCATCATTCCAAAAACATTTCCGGCTTTGTTCATAATGCCCGCAATATTCCGTGCGGCACCATTTGGGTTTGATGCGGCTGTTTCGTTACCAGCTTCATCGCAATAGCGGTACAAAACCTGACCGTTTGCTTCCAGATCATCCAATGTTTTTTCATCTGCAAAAAATCTTCCTTCGCCATGAGCAATGGGGATTTTTAATGCAGTGCCGCCGGGGCCATTGAGATAAATATTTTTACAGATAAATTTCTGATTGGCATTTCTTAATAAAATACCGGGTAGCAACTGACTTTCGCACAAAATCTGAAAGCCATTACAAACACCCAATACTTTTCCGCCATTGTTTGCAAAATCAATTACACTCTGCATCATTGGGCTGAAGCGGGCAATAGCGCCACAGCGCAGGTAATCGCCATACGAAAATCCACCGGGCAATACAATGCAGTCGTCTGTTGAAAACATACTTAAATCTTTGTCTTTATGCCACAGCATAATCACTTCCTGGTTTAAATCATTCTGCAGCGAATCCTGCATGTCTCTGTCGCAATTACTGCCGGGAAAAACAACGATTCCAAATTTCATTTTCTTTACTTTATTGTATTTAAGTACTGTGAGGCCGGAGATTCCGGCAGGTTTTGTAAATGAAAGTGCAAAGGTAAGGTTTGAGGGCTTAGGCTATTTGTTCATCACTATATAATTAGTCACAATCCACAACAAGCTGAGCCATAAAAACAGTTCGGGAAATAATTTTTTCTTTAAATTAAACCCAAATGAAGCGTGAAAGAGGCTGATTGGAATAACAGCCAGTATCCAATGCGTAATACCTGCACTGCTGTTAACAAACGGTATGAATAATGCAATAATAAGATAGAAAATCATAAAATTCCAGCTCTTCCTGGTTTGTACAAGCATACGAGCGGAAGAATTAAGGCTGGTTAGTAATCCTGCTAAAAGGGGCAGACCAATAAATATAAGTTCAATCCAAAACTGCCATCCGAATGATACATTGGGGAGTTTGAATACCTGTTCGGGGATAACTTTGGGTGTAAGGTTCCAATGATCCCACACAAAGAAATAAACGAGCAAAAAGTAAAAGGGTGTAAGAATTCCTAATACGGCAACAAGCCATTCGGCAATATAAAACGGCCTGAAGAGTATCAGCGCAACGATGAGCAATAACAACAGGTAAACTGACGGGAAATAGAAAAAAGCTGCAAGCCCGAACCCGAAACCAATGTTGAAGAGCGCTGTTTTTGGATTTGCCTGATGATAAAGCCCTACCATGCGGGGCCATGCCCATACTAAAACTGTATTTATAATCAGTACTGGCGAAAGCACATTCCATTCAGGAACAATAGCTGTTATAACGAGGTAATAAAGCGCCAGCAGGTAATTGGGAGATGTAAAAAGTTTCTGATCATTAATTAACCCGTTAAATATTATTGCCTGTGTATAAACAAGCAGGTAAACAATAACCGGGTAAATGAAAGGAAATACCACACCTGTTGGATGAAGTGCCTTGATAAGCAGTTCATAAATAATACCATCAGTTTGTGCTGATTGCGGAATAACAGGCGAAATAAAGTAAGGCAACCTGATTAAGATACCCAGGAAAAAAAGAGTAATAACATTAAGCGGATTGTTGCCTGAAAAAAACCTGATCACTATAGTTTACAATTCAATCACAAACTTTCCGAAAGAATTTCATTTAACCAAATAAAATTGTAATGGGTTTAAACACAGAGGGAATGAAGGAAAATACAGGGTGATGGTATATATACATGGGGAAGAGACAGGAAGTGCAATTGCTCTGTTTTAAACCGAGATTATTTGGTGGTTAAATTATTGTATAGGGATGGCCCCTTTTGCGGTAAGCATGAGGTTGCTTAGATTGAATTTACTGGTGCGGCGGCTTTTTGCAGGGTTGCTGAACATTTATGTTTGATTGCAGTGCCGGTTGACTGCCATGACGACAGTTTACAATGATATTGACAGGCGATCACACTTCAATGTCACAGGTTAATTGCTCAATGACAGGCGATCACACTTCAATGTCACAGGTTAATTGCTCAATGACAGGCGATCACACTTCAATGTCACATGTTCATTCTTCAATGACAGACGATCAAACTTCAATGACACAAGTTCATTCTTCAATGACAGGCGATCAAACTCCAATGACGCTGGTTCATTGTTCAATGACAGGCTAAAAGATGGCATTTGGCCGATTAAATGGATGGTTTTATGCTTAAATGACAGAAAAAGAGGGTTAAACACAGTGAAAACGGCGTGAAGCGAAGTAAAAATGACGGGTAATACAGTATTTGAAGAGAATATGAGTTTTGTATGGAAGGCAAACACATCGATAATGCCGGGTGACGGAGAGTTAAAGGTGGAGACGGGGCTAAATACTGGAGGGATGATCTGCACGAACAGACAGGATGAGGCGGAGCGCTGAGAGAATAAAGGAAAATACAGAGATCAGGCAGGAAAAAAGGGTATGTAAAAACCCGGCAGGAGCCGGGTTTACCTAATTTGCAGCATTCCCTTTTTCATACAAAGCATGTTACTATGAAAAAAGGCCGTAAAAAAACAGGTTTATCTTAAAATTCAATCCGAGCGAAGCTGAATGAGTTTCGGTACAAACAGGGAACAACCATTTCACGGGCACCGACCTGCTTGCCGAGCCGTATCATAAATTCATAATCTTTGTCGAGGCTTCGAAGCGGTGGTTGCCTGGTGACCTGGCCATTTGGTGCAAGCGACTGAGCATTGAGCATGGCCACCCTCCTGCTCCACTCATTGTATAAAAACAACAACTCACTTCCACTGTTCATAATCTGGTAGCTGAGCAGGTTATCTGTATTATCATCGTACTGGTTTTTTTGTATTACACTGTTCCAAAGTACTTTACCATCCTTATCGAGCGAAATAACGATAATGTTTTCAGCATAGTAACGGGTGGTGTTATAACTGTTCCAGGGGTACCCGGAGCCGTACATACCCCAACTACCATAGCCCCAGTTATTCCATGGGCTCCATCCATAATAACTTCCCGGGTACAGCGGGCTTCCCCACAGCCAGGGGTTATCCCAGCGGTTATAATTACTGCCTCTTGATGAGCCATAGGAACTTTCGCCTGTTACAAGAATGCCTCCGTCTTTTTTTACAATCAGATGTTTGAGGTAATAATCGTTAAATGCAAGCCGTACCGAACTTTCACCTTTCGCTTCGGCCCTGAACTCATCGCTGAACTCTGAAGAGGTTTCAATTGCCGGGTTATCAAAACTTTTGTCGATGATGGCGGTGTACAAACCATCTATATTTCCATGCCTTGTTTTTGAATAGAGTGAAGTAAGGACATACCGGCCATTGGTGTTATCAACTTTAATACGCAACTCATCCAGGTACACCTTATCTAATTTCAGTTTATATGTTTTAACTGTATCGGAATAAACAGGAAGTACGGCGAGTTTAGCTTCATTAATAAACTCCCGTTGCGAAGGACGTACAACATGGCTGAAGAGAAAGTTGCCTTCATTATCAAGATAAAAATCGGCTATTGATTCCCTGAATGATTCGAGATGATAGGTAAATCCGGATTTACGGATAGGCATCAGGTTATGGCTAAGCAGTACGGTTTGTACCTGCAAGTCATCACGCTGTTTGTTTTTGATTTTAAAGACCATGATCTTCTGCTTATCATCGCTGATGATTGTACTGTAAATTTTATTATCACCAAAAATGCCTATCTGTGTTGTATCGAGTTCAAGTGGCTCTCCAATTTTTTTGCCATTCGCATCAAGCATTACACCCATACAATACACAATGTTTTTTTTCTGAAACTGGTAAATAACAATTCCATGATCGGGGTGGCCAAACACATCCACATTGAAAGCCCTGTCGGGAATAAAGTCAAGTGTAACTTTATCTTTGAGTTTCATTTCAGGATCGTACACTGCAACAGCATGATTTGACCGTACATTTTTGTAAACAAGGTATTGTGAATTGTACTTGCCAAGTATTTCAAATTTCAGTTGCCTGATGTCGTCCCTGTCGGGTTCAGAATAATAAATACGTTGTGCATTTACAGTTATTGAAACACACAAGAGTAAGATAATGCCAAACAGTACGTTGATCGTCTTCATATTTCTTTTATTCTTTCTAAAATTACGTTGAAAGCAAAGATTTCGTATGCAAGATGCAGTTAAAAATTAAATTGCATAATAAAATCCCAAAACAGCACATTCATGGCAACAATTTGTATTACCGGAGGAACAGGACTGATTGGAAATGCCCTTGCACAATATTTATCGGCCAAAGGGCATGCCATTATTATTTTAACCCGAAATAAAGATGCCGTACAGAACGGAAATGTTTCCTATGCTTTTTGGGATGTGAAAAAAAACAGCATCGATCATAATGCCATTGCTGCTGCTGATTACATTATTCATCTTGCCGGTGCCAATGTTGCTGAGAAGAGATGGACAAAAGAACGGAAAGCAGAAATTTTGAACAGCCGGGTACAAAGTGGCCAGTTACTGGTAAAAGCATTACAGGAAACGCATAATAAAGTAAAAGCAGTTATCAGTGCATCGGCTATTGGCTGGTATGGACCCGATCATGGAACGCCATTTGCAGAAACCGATCCCTGCAACAATGATTACTTAGGTAATACCTGTAAGCAATGGGAAGAAGCAATTGATCCGGTAACAACGCTTGGTATAAGGTTAGTGAAACTGAGAACCGGTATTGTACTCAGCAATAATGCAGGCGCTTTTGCTGAATTTAAGAAACCATTACGTTTTGGTTTGGCAACTATTTTGGGAAGCGGAGAACAAATGATTAGCTGGATACACATTGATGATATTTGCCGCATGTATGAATATGCAATAGAAAATGAACAAATAACCGGAATTTATAATGCCGTGGCACCCAACCCAAGCAGTAATAAAGATCTGAACATTGCACTTGCAAAAAAGATGAAAGGCAAAGCCTACATTACAATACCTGTTCCTGCATTTGTACTAAAGCTGGTACTTGGCGAAATGAGTATTGAAGTGCTGAAAAGTGCAACCGTAAGTTCGGCAAAAATTCAGAAAGCAGGTTTCCAGTTTTTATACCCTGCAATTGATGCTGCGCTGAATGAACTGGTGCGGTAAAATTCAACACCTATTTTATACCGGCTCTAACTGTTTCGATTTCCCTGCATACTTTGGTATAAGCGGTTCAACACTTGCTGTAATAAGTTTAGCCAAATGATTAATCAGTTTCTTTTTTACAAAGAATGGATGAGTAATTAACCCGATGGTACGGTATGGAACAGATGATTCAAACGGATGCAGATTTTTTTTATCAGTTGCGGGGAAATCCAATGATGCCAGGTACGGAATAAACGTTGTGCCGTTTGTTGCTTTTACAATCCGCACAAGACTTTCCATTCCTCCTGCCTGGAATTTTATATTGAGTGATGAATTGAGCTTGTTCTTTTTCAACTCACATAATTTCAGTACCTGTGTACGCATACAATGTCCTTCTTCAAGTAGCCAAAGATTTTGAAACGTTGTGTTTTCGCCAATGGCTTTTGTTTTTTTGGAAGTTCCGGCATCATAAAACAGAAAAGGCTCATCGTAAAGCTTTATTTCTTTTAGTTCATGATCGTTTAAAGGAAGTGATACAATGCCTATATCCACTTCCCTGCTTTTAATCTGCGCAATAATATTCTGCGTGGTTTGTTCTGTTACTTCAATCTGAAGAGAAGGATAATCTGCTGCAAATTTTTGTAAAAAAAGCGGAATAAGGTATGGCGAAACAGTTGGTATAATGGCCATTTTTAAATGACCTTTTATTTCTTCTTTTATTTCACTTACAGTTTCGTTTAAATGATCGATTTGCTGAAGCACTGCCTTAATACTTTGAATAATTAACTGACCTTCTTTGGTAATAAGCACAGGCTTTTTTTTGCGGTCGAAGATTTTAATTCCTATTTCATCTTCAAACTTTGAAACCATTGTGCTGAGTGTTGACTGTGCCACAAAACATTTTTTAGCAGCCAGTTCAAACTGCCTGTCTTCTGCTATTGCGAGTATATACTGAAATTGCTGAATATTCATAAAACAATCATCTACATTATCGATACAAGTATCAATAATATCATTTTTATCAATAAAGTTAAACGAATAATTTTATCCCCTCATCAAAAAACAAACATTCTATATGAGTAGTTCAAGTACAGGGAAATGCCCTTTCCATCATGGTGAAAAAGTATCCACAGGTGGTATGGGAACAACCAATAAAGACTGGTGGCCCAACAGGCTTAACCTGAATATTCTTCGCCAGCATTCTTCCCTTTCCAATCCGATGGGAGATGATTTTAACTATGCTGAAGAATTTAAAAAACTTGACTTAAAGGAAATTAAAAAAGACATTTTTGAATTAATGACCACCTCACAGGATTGGTGGCCTGCGGATTATGGTCATTATGGCCCGTTATTTATACGTATGGCATGGCATAGTGCAGGCACATACCGGGTTTCAGACGGTCGTGGTGGTGCAGGCACAGGCAACCAGCGTTTTGCGCCTGTTAACAGTTGGCCCGACAATGCCAACTTAGATAAAGCACGCTTTTTGTTGTGGCCAATCAGACAAAAATATGGCAGGAAAATATCCTGGGCCGATCTGATGATTCTTGCAGGTAACTGTGCGCTTGAATCAATGGGATTTAAAACATTTGGCTTTGCCGGTGGACGTAAAGATATATGGGAACCTGAGCAGGATATTTATTGGGGAAATGAAACAGAATGGTTGGCCACCAGTGATAAACCGGGAAGCCGTTATTCAGGCGAAAGAGATTTGGAAAACCCACTTGCAGCCGTGCAGATGGGATTGATTTATGTAAACCCCGAAGGCCCCGACGGTAATCCCGACCCTCTTGCATCTGCAAAAGACATTCGTGAAACATTTGCACGTATGGCAATGAATGATGAAGAAACTGTAGCATTGGTTGCCGGTGGTCATACTTTCGGTAAAACGCATGGCGCTGCAAGTGCAACACATATTGGAAGAGAACCTGAAGCCGCTGCAATTGAGCAGCAAGGCCTGGGCTGGAAAAACAGTTACGGTACAGGTAATGGAAGCTATACAATAACAAGTGGAATTGAAGGTGCGTGGAAACCCAACCCAACTACATGGGATAATGGTTATTTTGAAACACTGTTTAAATACGACTGGAAATTAACAAAGAGCCCCGCTGGCGCACATCAATGGACTCCAACTGATGAACGTGCTGCTACAACAGTTGAAGATGCGCATGATAAAACCAAACGTCATGCACCAATGATGACAACAGCAGATATGGCGCTGAAAATGGATCCTGTGTACGAAGCCATTTCAAGAAAGTTTTTAACCGACTTTGATGCATTTGCTGATGCATTTGCAAGAGCATGGTTTAAACTTACGCACAGGGATATGGGACCGGTTGCTCGTTACCTCGGGGAAGAAGTTCCGGCTGAAACATTGATCTGGCAAGACCCGGTTCCAAAAGCCGACTATGAAACCATTGGAGATGCTGATATAGCAGAATTGAAAGAAACATTACTGAATGCAGGATTATCAGTTTCTGAATTGGTTTCAACTGCCTGGGCATCGGCCTCTACTTTCAGAGGTTCGGATAAACGTGGTGGTGCAAATGGTGCACGCATTCGTCTTTCACCGCAAAACACATGGGAAGTAAACAACCCTGCTCAATTGAAAAAAGTTCTGGTAACTCTTGAAGGAATACAGGTTGCTTTCAACAAAAGCCAGCCCGGTAATAAAAAAGTATCACTTGCCGACTTGATAGTTTTAGGAGGATGTGCTGCGATAGAAAAAGCTGCTAAAGATGCAGGCTTTCATATAACTGTACCTTTTACACCCGGTCGTACTGATGCAACTGCTGAGCAAACCGATGCAGCTTCATTTGAAGTACTTGAACCAAAAGCTGATGGTTTCAGAAATTACAAAAATGCCGCTTTGGCAAAAGTTGCTGCTGAAATATTGCTCGTTGACAAAGCCCAGTTGCTGAAACTTACTGCACCGGAAATGACTGTACTTGTTGGAGGAATGCGTGTATTAGATACAAATTACAATGGTTCAAAGCAAGGCGTATTCACCGATAGCCCTCAAACACTCACAAACGATTTCTTTGTGAATCTTCTTGATATGAATACCACATGGAAAGCATTGAGTGAAAGCGGAGATATTTTTGAAGGAACAGACAGGAAAAGCGGCAAGTTAAAATGGACAGCAACAAGAGCCGACCTGATTTTTGGTTCAAATTCCGAACTCAGAGCCATTGCAGAAATTTATGCCTGTACCGATGGTAAAGACAAATTCATAAATGACTTTGCAGCAGCATGGAATAAGGTAATGAACGCCGACAGATTTGACTTACTGAAATAATGTTTTAACGATATTTCCCAACCAATAAAGCAGGGTACGGACTTTATTCCAATCCCTGCTTTTAATTTTTCTTCTCATCAGTAATAATCTGTGGCTGTTTCATTGGAGGAATTACAAGACCGGGACTTAACTCCGGCAATTTTTCTTTGGCATCTTTTTGTTTATAAACAATCGCATCAACAAAATACCATTTCTTTCCATCATTCGATAACCCGATCAGCGTTGTTTCTGTTACAATACTACCCATCATCATTTCAACAGTCAGGGTTTGAGGGATTGTACACTGCATTACTTTTTTATAAGTAATAACTGCTGATGGATTTCCAATAATGATTGATTTTACTTTTATACCAAACTGCTTGCGGTATTTCTCAACCGAATCAACTCCTTGTTTTATTTTTTCCTTGCTGGCCTTATCACTTATCAAACCGGGGTATGTAAAAGAGGCGTACGTTTCAAGATCAAGCGCAGCCAAAGCCTTTGCCATTTTCAAGGCTTCGGTTTTAATAATTGTTGACTGGTTTTGTGCTTCAGTAAATTCTACAGATAAAAAGAAAACTGTAAGCAATAAGATAAATTGTTTCTTCATTTCAAAAAAAATTAAAGATCACGCTTTTTATAAATGATGAAAACCAAGACCCAAAAAACAAGAATATATCCAATTGTTATTAATACCTGTTGATTAATGAGACTTAAAGCCAGATCATATTCCTTAGGGTTAAGCTTACCAAGAAACTGCGGAACAGGAGTTAATCTGTCGGACGATTCTGTTGGAAGAAACCTTCCTGTTTCCCACAACTTTCTGTCCATAAAAGCAGATGCAATATTTTCAGCAATGATTTTGTAAAAAATCAATGCCCCTAAAGCTATAAATGCACGCCTGATGACAAGACCAATCAAAAAGGCAAACGAAAGCTGTGCAAATACCTGCAGCCCAAACAACCCCGTATAATTTATTAGTTGAAATTTATTTTTCACATCTGGGCCTGTTGTAATAAAACCAAAGCTCAAAGCAACAATAAAATACAAGGCTATAACAATGATGGAAATGATGACCACATTCATAAACTTGGCAAGAAGAAACTGGTTTCTGCTCCATCCGTCAATTACATTCTGGCGGTTTGTTTTATACGTGTATTCATTGGTTACGAGCATAATCACCAGTATTGCCGGAATAATTGTAAATAAAGATGAAGCAAACGCTGTAGTACGGAACACTTCAGGAAACTGAAACGGATTGCCAATAAGCATCTTCAATAACTGAGCTGAAGTTTTGGCATTGGATGTCTGATCTTTATAAATGTAATAAAACATGCCGTTTATACCGGGATAGGATAACACAGTTAAACCCATCAGCCACCAGAAGCCGGGATAGTTTTTTAGTTTAAGCCATTCAGTTCGTAATAAATGAAACATATCTCTTTTTTTGACAGGTTAGTTATTGGTTAATTCAAAGAATTTTTCTTCCAGTCGTTTTTTCTTTACAGCTAATTGCTGAAGGATAACACCATTGCCGAAACAGAATTGATTTACTTCTTCAGGCTTTGCGGTTCCCTTTGGGAAATGAATCTGTATGCTATGTTCATGCACAATAACACCTGTATTACCTGGAAAATTTGTAATTATATTTTTCAATTGTATAAGATCGGCTGATGCAATTTCAATCACATCCTCATCCACAAGTACATCATCAACCGAGCCGGTTGTTATAAGTGTACCTGTTTTAAGAATAGCCACATGTGTACAAACTTTTTCAACTTCATCCAACAGGTGACTTGCCATAATTATTGTATGACCTTTTTTTCGCAGTTCAATAATCAGTTCCCGGATTTCCATGATACCAACAGGATCAAGTCCGTTGGTTGGCTCATCCAACACTAATATTTTGGGTTCACCTAACAATGCTGAAGCAATAGCAAGGCGTTGCTTCATACCAAGACTGTATGTACTGAAGCGGCTGTTACGGCGTTCATACAACTTTACTTTCTGTAATACGGAATCAATTGCAGCTTCATCTCCACGTCCGCTTATACTGCTGGTTACTTTTAAATTATTAACTGCCGACAGGTAATGATAAAAATTCGGCGTTTCTAATAATGAACCGATATGTTTACGCAAATCAGGCGATGCCGGTTTACCAAACCATGAATAGTTACCATTATCGGCATTAAGCACATCAAGAATAATACTAAGCATGGTTGTTTTACCACTGCCGTTTGGGCCTAGCACACCAAATACAGAGCCTTCGGGCACCTCAAACGAAATGCCTTTCAGCGCCTGAATTTTTCCGTAAGATTTTTTTAAATCCTGAACCTGTAATACACTCATAAATAAAAAAGTCAAAAATCAAAAGTAAAAGCAGCTTTACCAGCGCAAGTCGCTGCCTGCTTATTAAATACAATTTAAAAATAGCTTTTTAATTCTCTGGTTGATACCGGGAATGATAAAGACTGGTAAAATCTCCAAGAACGGCAAAGTCATCTGTAAAATCAAGTTTATGAAGTTTAAGATGTTCAATATCCTTTAGCAGAACTTTTCTGTATTTCGGATCGAGCGTTCCTCCGTTTGTACCGGGAACGGCAACGGGGTTGTATTGATATTGCGGATCAACAATTGTTCCTCTTGGATACATTATGCCCGGCACCCCCTCACCCCTTATATCAAGATCAAGCGGATGCATTAGTCCCAGCATGTGCCCGTATTCATGAGCAGCAGTAGTTGATGTTTGCAATATATTGCTCAACTTAAACAGTCCTGTGTTTGATCCTATTCCATCAACGAACGAGACATCCTGTGGTGAATATTCTTCAATACGGAAATAAAAATTTTTGGGATCAGTATTGTACCACACAGTTTCAGGTTGAAGATTGGGCTCATAAAAACCTATGATCTCAAACCGAACATCAACCCACTCATGTTTGTAACGGATGAGTGCTTCAGGTTCGTTCCAGTGTTGCTGAATATCATGAGCTATCTGATTTGCCAACAGTTCAGTTGCAGCATCGCCATAAATATAGAAATGCGAATGAATGATAAGTTGATTGGAAGATGGAATGAATTTAACGAGTGCCATAGTTTATGAAACATTGAAACTAAGAAAAATTAAGAAAGAAACACGCCCCGTCAGACGCCCTCGTCGGATTGTTTCTTTTTTCAAAATGGAGATTCGATAGAATCAGCACCTCTGGCTTCGGTATTATTTAGTCTAAGTGGTAGTATATATAAAATCTCGTAATCAGAAAAGCATCCAATTTTACAAAACTCTTCCATCACTTTTTCTTTTTCAATTCCAATTTGCGAAACAAATCTATTAGTCAATTTAAAAGAAGGATTGATTTCATCTAATTCATCAATATGCTCATTAATAAATGTGGTTAAATCTCTAAAAAAAGAATACCAAAAAATAACAGAATCAATATTGCAAATATTTGTGGTCATATGCTTTTTTGAAATTAAAAGGGTAATTCATTTTCATCAGATTGTATATTCTCGTCAACAAGAAGACTCCCTTCTCCCCCACATTCAAAACAAATCCCATTGTGATAATAATCATACTCATGCAAATACCCCGATCCCCCACACTTATCGCAAACTACTGTTTTATACAACTCCCCACCTTCTTCGCTATACACAATAATATCAGAGGATTCATGCTCTTTTTGATGGCATTTTACACATAAAGTAATCAAGGCATCGTTATCATATTCCCAAGGTTTCCTATCCTTTATGTAATACTTATGGTGTACATTAAGATCTACAACATTTTCAATTCCCAAAGTATCCAGATAAAAACAAATAAACATAGGCGCTTTTTTTATGACCCCAAAAAACTTAACATCATGAAACACTTTAGAAAACCTCAGCTCATTTAGTTCAAACGTTCTGTTGCGGTCTCCAATATATTTGATTTCATTTAAGTAATTATCGTTAATAAACTTCAAACTATCATAATTTTCCGGTTGCTTTCCAAAATTGAAGTCTGATCCTTTAGCTATAAACTCCAAATATGTCAAAATACCAAACGATTTTACTAACCCTCTCAAAACTGGTCGTTCCAAATCACATTTTTTACACTTTGAACCATCTCGTTCCATAATCTCCAAACGCTTCATCGCCCAATTATCACTCTTTAAATCATCACGATACCCCATATTCTTTTTGTTTTTGTATTAAATGAAAATAAAAAAACATTTACCAAAAGAAGCACGCCACGTCAGACGCCCTCGTCGGACGGGAAACCTATCCTTCAAACAAAGAATTGATAAGTTCATCTGGCACCCTTTCTTCTACAAGTTTTATGAAAGCAGAAAAATCATATTCACACAATTGCCGGGCAAGTTCCATGTTGCAAATACTTTGCTTTCTTGTTCCTGCATAAAAATGATAAGAAGAATATTTCCACAATGCAACAAGATTTACAATTCCATGCCTCCATGCATTTTGCTGGATGTAATAAAAACAATTAATATAACTCATGGCACTTCTGTCATCAGTCAAATTCTTTGATTTTGTTTTTGGTCGGAACACGGACCCAGTTTTTTGATGGATCTTATTAAATTCATGCGCATATGCACCCGACAAATTCCTGAATCCATTTGACACTGAATCAAGCAATATATTTCCTTGTTTAACAGCAACACAGTTTTCTTTAACTGATAACATGAAATGATAATGATTGGGGATCAAACACCATGCAAGTACATCTGTATAAGGCAAAACATAAGAACTAAACAATTCCAGGAATTTCTTATAATCTTCATCTGAATAAAACAGTTGTTGCTGATTATTGCCTTGGTTGTAAACATGATATACATTGCCAGGTGAGAATTTCATTTCAGTAAAATATAAAAAAATCGGACAAGTGTCCGATTTTATACAGTATTGATAGAACGAATTAATAGTAAACAACACTCAAATTCCCGTCCGACGAGGACGTCTGACGTAACATTTAATTCCTCACCGGCTTTCCTCCCTTCAACACACTTTGTATGCGTTCAAGTGTTTTACGTTCGGCAGAAAGTGATAAGAATGCTTCACGTTCCAGGTCGAGTAAATATTGTTCAGACACAAATGTGGGTTCACTTAAATCGCCGCCACACATTACATAAGCAAGTTTTTTTGCAACCACGGCATCGTGTTCTGTTGCGTAGCCTGCTGTTTTCATTCCGTTGATCCCTGCAAGTAATGCTCCTAATGCAGAACGGCCAAGCACTTTTACGTCTTTACGCTGAACAGGTGTTACATAGCCTTCATCGTACAATTCAATCACAGCTTTCTTTGCTTCCGCAATTCTCCGTCCCTGGTTCATCACCACTTCATCCAGTCCTTTTCTTAAAATACCCAGCTCATACGCTTCTTTTGCTGATGTGGCAACCTTAGCAGTAGCAATGGTTAAGAAACGGTTTTTCAAAGTGATTGTTTCCGGTTCATCTTCATGCATTTCATCAGCAGCCCGAAGAACAAATTCTTTTGTACCACCACCACCGGGAATTAATCCTACTCCTAATTCAACCAGACCAATGTATGTTTCAGCAGCTGCACAAACTTTATCGCTGTGCAGACTCAGTTCACATGCACCACCTAATGCTAATCCATGCGGTGCAACAACAACTGGCACGGAAGAATATCTTGCACGCATCATAGTGTTCTGGAACATACGGATTGCCATGTCAAGTTCATCATATTCCTGTTCAATTGCCAGCATAAAAATCATTCCCACATTTGCACCTGCGCTGAACAGTGATGCATCGTTTGCAATCACCAGGCCTTTGTATTTATCTTCAGCCAAAGCAATTGATTTCTGAATTCCTTCCAGCACTTCACCTCCAATGCTGCCCATTTTTGTATTCCATTCAAGACCCAGCACATCATCGCCTAAATGATACGTTCTACAGCTTGCATTTTTCCAAACAGTCTGGTTTTCGAAATTCTTCATCACAATAAATGCATCGCCACCAGGAATTGTTTTGTATGTTTTACTTGCAGGATCGTAACAAACCCGTTTGTTGTTTTCAACTTTGTAAAAACTTGTTGCGCCTGCTGCAATCATTTCATCAACCCATGCAGCAACATTATATCCTGCTGCCTTCATGGCAGTAACAGTTTTGGCAACACCCAAAACATCCCAGCTTTCAAATGCACCAATTTCCCAGCCAAAGCCAGCCATCATTGCATCATCAACCCTGTACAGTTCGTCACTGATTTCAGGAATACGATGTGAGATATAAGAAAACAAACCATAATGAAATTGCTTGTAAAACTCTCCGGCCTTGTCGCTGCCGCTGCACAACATTTTTAGTCTTGTTTTGAGATCATCAACTGGTTTAGCAGCATCCAGACTTCCAAACTTTGGTTTCACCCTCGGAGCATATTCCATCGTTTTGAGATTGAGTGTGAGAATTTCTTTCTCACCACCAGCTCCTTTTGTTTTCTTAAAGAAACCTTGTCCTGTTTTATCACCCAGCCAGTTATTCTCAATCATTTTATTAAGCCAGTCAGGGATAGCAAAAATTTCTTTTGCTTCATCAGTTGGACAATTTTCAGCAACACCTTTTGCTACTTTCACCAATGTATCAAGCCCCACTACATCACCGGTTCTGAATGTTGCTGATTTTGGCCGGCCGATGATGGGACCTGTTAATGCATCAATTTCATCAACACTCAGTTGCATTTTATCCATCAGGTTCATAATGGCCATCATGCCAAAAACACCAATACGATTGGCAATAAACGCAGGCGTGTCTTTACACAAAACAGTTGTTTTGCCGAGATATAAATCACCATAGTTGATTAAGAAATCAACAACGGATGGATCGGTATATTTTGTTGGAATAATTTCCAGCAAACGCAGGTAACGTGGCGGATTAAAAAAGTGTGTGCCGCAGAAATGCTTTTTGAAATCATCACTCCTTCCTTCAGCCATCATGCTGATGGGAATACCCGATGTATTGGATGTAATGAGTGTTCCCGGCTTACGGTATTGCTCAACCTGCTCAAATATTTTTTGTTTGATATCGAGACGCTCCACCACTACTTCAATAATCCAGTCGCAACTGGCAATATCTTTCATGTTATCGGTAAAATTGCCTGTAGTAATTTTCTTCACCACATCTTTTGTATATACAGGCGAGGGATTGCTTTTTATTGCAGCCTGCAAAGCATCGTTCACCAGTTTGTTACGTTCAGCAGGTTTGGTGCTTTCTTCAAAACCTTTCGGCACCATATCCAGTAATAATGTTTGTAAACCTGCTCCTGCGAAATGACAGGCAATGCGTGAACCCATAACACCGCTGCCAAGCACAGCGACTTTTTTGATTGTTCTTTTCATACAGCAAAAATGGTTAGTTATGCAACTATTTAGATCGAAGATAGGTATTTTGCATTTCCCGAAATAAAAAAACCGGCTCTTTTAAAGCCGGTTTTACAATTATATAACGAAGTTAATTAGCTCACTCCTGCTCCTGCGTTAATCACCGATTCGGGTTTTACAAAATGCAGTTTGCCTTCTTTATCTTCAGCCATTAAGATCATTCCATTGCTTTCAATTCCACGCATTTTACGTGGTGCAAGATTGGCAACCACCACTACCTGTTTTCCTACAATTTCCTCTGGTTTGAAATGAAGTGCAATTCCACTTACTATTGTTCTTGTTTCAAATCCAAGATCAATCGAAAGCTTCAGAAGCTTATCAGCTTTTTCTACTTTCTCTGCAGTTAAAATCGTTCCGACTTTCAGATCAATCTTTGCAAAATCGTCGAATTGAATTTCAGGTTTCAGGTTACTGGTTTCAGGTTGCTGGTTACCTGTAACTGGTAACTGGGAACCTGCATCTGACTTTATCAATCCACTTTTCAATTTCTCAACTTGAAACTTAATCTCATCATCTTCAATTTTCCTGAACAGCAATTCAGGTGCACGCATTGCATAACCGGGGCGAAGCAAATTCAGTGTTCCTGCATTTTCCCATTCAAGCATACGCTCAACCACCTTCATCATACTCAGCATTTTCCTCGCTGTATTTGGTAAGAAAGGATTGATGAGTATGGCAAGGTTTGCACTTAACTGCAAACACAAGTGCATGGTGTTATCAATACTTTTTTGTGCTTCAGGATTTTCAGCCAGTTTCTTTGCAACAATCCACGGTTCTTTTTTCTGCATGTATTGATTACCCTTCCGGCTTAAATCAATCACTTCAAATAAGGCTTCACGGAATTTATATTCTTCCAGCAAACGCTCAACAGTTACTACCGATTGTTTGATGCTGTTGATGATTTCCTTATCATCATCGTCTAATAACTCCTCGTGCAGTTTTGGAACTTTACCGCCGCAGAGTTTATGCATCAGCACCCATGTACGGTTGATGAAGTTACCGAATATGCTTACCAGTTCACTGTTCACTGCATCCTGGAATCCTTTCCACATAAACTCACTGTCTTTTGTTTCAGGAGCAATCTGTGTTAAGTAATAACGAAGCATATCAACACACTGTGTTCCACCGTTCTCTTTCTTTACAAAATCGTTAATATAATCACGCATGTCGAGTTTCCAGTTACGGCTGGTACTCATCTTATCGCCTTCCAGGTTCAGGAATTCATTAGCCGGAACATTGGTTGGTAAAATATTTCCATGCAGCTTCAACATAATCGGGAAAATGATGCAATGGAATACGATGTTATCTTTTCCAATGAAATGAACCAGCTTTGTATCCTTATCATACCAATAAGGTTCCCAATCTTTATCATTGTCAATTGCCCACTGCTTGGTTGCACTTACATAACCAATGGGTGCATCAAACCATACGTACAACACTTTTCCTTCAGCATCTTTAAGCGGAACTTTAATTCCCCAGTCAAGATCTCTTGTTACAGCTCTTGATTGCAAACCACCTTCAATCCAGCTTTTGCACTGACCAACAACTGTTGCACGCCAGTCGTCTTTATGTTCTTTTAAAATCCATTCACGTAAAAACTCTTCATGTTTGCCAAGCGGCAGATACCAATGCGATGTTTTTTTCTTAACCGGGGCTTTACCGCTGAGTGTACTAACGGGATTGATCAGCTCATCCGGACTTAATGTACGCCCGCAGTTTTCACACTGGTCACCAAAAGCCCTGTCGCTTCCGCAGTTGGGACAAGTACCTTTGATATAACGGTCAGCTAAAAACGTTTTCGCCTCTTCATCAAAATACTGTTCAGTTTCTTTTGTTTCCAGTTCACCACGATCGTACAGGTATGTAAAAAACTCCTGCGCCGTTTCATGATGAATCGGCTCACTGGTACGGTGGTAAATATCAAAGCTCATGCTCAGGTCGTCAAAATCCTGTTTCATTGCTTCGTGATACTTATCAATAATTGCTCTTGGAGTAGTTCCTTCTTTAGTTGCCTGGATAGGAATGGCCGTTCCATGTTCATCGCTTCCGCACACAAACACCACATCACGCTTTTGCGCACGCAGGTAACGCACATAAATATCTGCAGGAATATACGCACCCGCCAAATGACCAACATGCTTTAAACCGTTGGCATAAGGAAGTGCACTTGTAATTAAATAACGTTTCGGTAAACTCATTTGGTAATCGTCTTTAGTATTTCTGTTCATCGCCTGTTGCGTCGCACTCTTGTACGTCTGGTAATTCTTTGCAGCAGGGCTTGCAAAAGTACCATAATCAGCAGCATTACCCAAACACGTAAAAAAGAAAGCTGCTTGATCTATAAAAAGACGGCTAAATTAATTTCTTAGGCCGATCGATCTTTGGAAGCAATATCTGGGATAAAAAAGTATAACAAGCGGCTTATTTAGAACTAGGATTAAGTTTGTTATTAAACTCCCAGAAACTTTTCGATGCATCTATAATTTTTTTATAGATTTCAAACATCCCGTCGTAAGTCCTTGGATCAGAATAATAAAATAATGATCCTGCAGAATTAATATCCTCAATGCATTGTTTCCAGATATAATTGAGGCTATCATTAGAAAGAAGCAGCTCATTATTCAATTCCCTGTATAAAAGACTAATTGTTTTTTCAATCATCTTCTTTGTTCTTTCTATCCAATCTTTTCGATATGATTCATCAGCAGTCTTTCGTTCCCATGGTTGTAATTGTAATCTGTAAAACGCTAACGAATCTCTAATTTCAGTATATGTGAGGACTAATTGCAATGAATCGCTTCTTTTCTTATTACTTAGCTCGGTATCTTGAATTGTTTCAAACTTTCGATTTATTTGTAATTGAGAACTTATGTTTTTTGAAATTGCCTGAGATTCCTGAATATCTTTTTTAATCAATTCATTTTGTTGAATAGTACCTTTTTCAATTATGCTTAACTCAGTAATTTGATTTTGCATTGAACTATTCTGTAATTCAATTTTTTCAAGAATATCAACTAAGGTTTTATTTTGCTCTTGTTGCTGATAAATAACTCCTTTAAGAGCATTAATCTGATCTTGGCTCTCTCCAAATTTCTTTGTTAAGAAAATACCCCAAACAGCAATTATCAATGAAACTGCCGTACCAAAAATTGTAAAATAATTCGCAGCAATTTCAAGTTTAGTAGGTTTATAGCTTTCTTCTATCTTATCTTCCAAACTTTCGATATGATCCGAAATTGATTTTTTCTTAAAAATTCTTAATACTCTTAGTTTACCCATAATTATTTCTTTCTTTTTTGCTGGAACATCCATTTCAGATAATCAGACTCAGCAAATGCATTATCCCAACTGTTATGATTTACGCCAGGATATTCAGAATAATTCACTTTTACTTTTAGTGCTTTTAAGCACTCCACCATCTGTCTTGACAAATTCACATCAACAACTGCATCAGCCGCACCATGAAATACCCAGAAGCTGGTGTTCTTTACTCTTTCATCATAAGCCGTTGTATTTCCGCCGCCGCAAATAGGCAAAGCAGCTGCATACAACTCGGGATAACGATACACCGATTCAAATGTTCCCATTCCTCCCATCGACAAACCTGTGATATAAATTCTTGTTTGATCAACCGCTTCTTCTTTTACAATTTTCTTTACCAGTTCATTAGCAGCAACAAGTGGCCAGTTTGGTTCGCCTGCATAATCAAATTCAATTTTTAAAGGTTGTTTTGTACGGTCAATTTTTGTTGCAGCCCAGTAAGAATTTTCCGGGCATTGGGGAATAATTACAATTGCAGGGAAGTTCTGCCTGTTTTCATCTTTAATAAATAACCTTGCTCCGTGAATCAACTGTTTTTCATTATCATTTCCTCTTTCACCTGCACCATGCAGAAACAAAATCACCGGGTATTTTTTTGTACGGTCATAATTCAACGGGTAAAGAATGCGGTAAGGCAAAACTTTTCCTTCGCCCAATACAAATTCTCTTTTTTCATACACATTCAAAGCAGGATCATAATTGCTTTTAGCAAGAAGTCCGTTTGTATTTAACCAATCACCAAAACGTTCAATCCATTTATCAGAAGGAAGATTCTGAACACGCATTCCAAACCCATGGCCTCCTTTTGAATACATGTGCAGCTCAGCCGATTTCTTTGAGTCAAGCCATTGATTGTACAAATCAACACTGTGCTGGGCAAGATTCAATCCATCATCTGTTGCAGCAACAATAAAAGCAGGCGGAGCATCACTCAACAATTTTCCTTGCATTTCCTTTGGAAAAAATGCATAAACAGGTGCAATAAAGCTGGGCCTGTTTTCTGTTCTATAATTATATCCTGCCGACGCAGCCACTGTACCTCCTGCAGAAAAGCCCATAATACCAATCCGCTTGGGATCAAGTTTCATTTCATCGGCATGCTTGCGTACATAAGCAATAGCAGCTTTTCCATCTGCTACTGCAAAAGGAATAACAGCATTATTTTCATCATCAAATTGCTTTGTTCCCCAGATTGCATTCATTTCAGTAACAGGATCAGTTGTTTTGCTGTGCACCAACCTGTATTTTAAAACAAAACAGGTAACACCTTTTTGAACTAACCATTTTGCTACATCATATCCTTCGCTGTTAATAGATAAAGCCCTGAATGCTCCTCCCGGGCAAATAATTACTGAAGTTCCGTTTGCTTTTCCATCTTCGGGAGTAAATACAGTAAGTGTTGGTTTGCTTATGTTGTAAACAATTTTCGTTTGCCAGCCATTGTTATCATTTTCGGCTTCGTTCCATGTCCAGCTTTCCGAACCTGCTGCTGAACCTTCATACAATTGAATCACTTTTTGCTGGGCCTTTATTCCTGACATAAATAAAATAAACATGCAACCAAAGGCAATTAATCGTTTCATAAAAAGCTCGTTTTATAGGTCTAAGCTACTGAAAAACAACTGTCAACAAATCAAGAAATAAAATTTATTCAATATGAATGAATATTCATTCATATTTGTAACTTTGCATTATGGACAAGAAAGAAATTATACTCCAGACAGTTTTGAAACTGGTAAACCGTGAAGGTTTTTATCACCTTAACATGAAGAATGTAGCCACAGAAGCAGGCATTGCGGCCGGCACAATTTACATCTACTTCTCAAGTAAGGAACAACTGATTAACGAACTGTATAAAAAGCTGGTGAAAGATTATCACTCAGCTATTCTTTCGGGTTACAATTCTGACAACAGGTTTGAAGAAAACTTCAGGCAAATGACCTCGAATGCTATTGGATTTTATGCAGAGCATAAAGACTATTTCAGTTTTATTGAACAATACACCTACTCCCCTTTTCTCTTCAAAGAAACACTTGAAGAGAGTCTGACGATTCTTGAGCCATTGAAGAAATTATTACAACAGGCTAAACAAAACAATGAAGTGAAAAATCTGCCCGATGAGTTGCTGCTCTCCCTCGTGTCGGGGCCAATCACAAGTATGATGCGTTTGTTTATTGCAGGTAAAGCCGATTTATCACAGGAGTTGCTGCGTAAACAATTAATTGAAGCCTGCTGGAAGAGTATAATGATCTAAAAATATATGAACAAATGAAGAAAATTTCAGTGATTGCCTTACTGCTGTTAAGCTTCCAGGCAATCAGGGCACAAGTGCCGGACCCCGTACTCAAAAATTTAATTGATAAGGCATACGAAAAAAGTTCGGTCGTAAAGATTAACGGGTACAAGATCAGGCAAACAGAAATTGACCGAAAAACGGCAAAACAAACCTATTTACCAAGGCTTGGCTTCAGTGCTACTTATACGAGATTAAATGATGACATTCTTTTCCCCTCTGATTTGCAAACACTGCTGCTTGGCACACAACGTTTGCTGGTTAAAGAAAAACTGGGATTATCGTTTAACAGCCAGCTACCATCAACTATTCAGTTGAAAGAAGTTCCGCCCATCCAGGAAAAAAACATTTTTAAAGTAACGGCAAACTCGCAGGTGGTTGTGTTCAGTGGTTTAAAAGTTCCTCTGGCCATTAAAGCAAGTCAGCACCAGGAAAATATTCTCCGCATCTCCAACGAAAAAGAACGGGTGCAGGTAATAGCTGATGTAGTTACTACTTATGATCAGCTTTCACTTGTACTTGCATCAGAAAAGGTGTTGGCAAGCAGTGAAGATTTACTGAACGAACAAAAACGTTTTGTAGAAAATGCTATCCGTAACGGTTTAGCCACGCCGTTAGAGCGTCAGAAAATTGAACTGGCACAGGAACGCCTGCATGTAAAACAGGTTGAGTTTACTTCTAACAAAAACACATTGATTGAAAAACTGCACCAGCTTACCGGTTTACCTGTTGAGCAACTGCTGACAATTCATCCTGTACTGCAACCAATGCTGATTGAAGCTGATTCATTGAAAGAAGCTGAACGCCCTGAAACAAAAATGCTGAACGAAGCCATCATTGCAACAGATTATAAACGGAAGATGGAACTCACCGATTATCTTCCGAAAGTTGCCGTGTTTGGTCAATACGAATTCCGCAAACAGGATCTATCCATGCTCGATCCACGCTGGTACGCAGGTGTGCGTTTGCAGTGGAATATTTTTGATGGCTTTACTGCAAAAAACAATGCGGAAAAATCAAGCATTGATAAGCAGGTGTACATGGAACAACAGCAACAGATCAACGAACTCTACAATCTTGCTGTAACAAAATCAACATTGGAATGGAAAACAGCCAACCAGAAAATAAGTATGGCACAACAACAGGTTTCGTTGGCAAACAAAATGCTTGACTTTGTGAGCAAACAATATCAAAATGGTTTAACAACCTTAACCGAACTGCTTAATGCATTAAACGATAAAGAAAAAGCAGGTCTTGATCTGCAAAGCGCCTTCTTTGAACAACGGAAAGCAAGCATTGCAGTTCTTCAGTACAAAGGCATTCTTCCACAATATTTTTAAATCTTACTACAATGAACAATCTCAATAAATTTCTTTTACTCTCAGTTGCATCTTCAGCAATACTTATTTCCTGTAACAAAAGAACTTCTATTAATCAACCACAAGGAAAAGTGAAAATGGAAACTGTTGCCATTGCACCCAAACTTGCCGGACGTGTACAGAAAATTTTTGTAAGTGAAGGTCAGCAGGTACATACAGGCGATACACTGGCAATTCTTGATATTCCTGAAATTAATCCCAAACTTCAGCAAACATCCGGTGCAGTTGAATCGGCACAGGCACAACTTGATCTTGCACATAACGGAGCAACAAGTGAACAGATCAGCCAGATTGATGGGCAGCTTGATGCAGCACAACAACAGCTTGTATTTGCGGAGCAATCGTTTAAACGTATTCAGCAGATGTACAAAGATTCTCTTGTACCTGCACAGCAATTTGATGAAGTGAGTATGAAATACAAAGCTGCCGCAGCAATGGTTAAAACACTCAATGCAAAGAAGCAGGAAATTTTAAAAGGAACCAGACCTGAACAGATCCGTATGGCTAAAGGACAGGTTGACCGTGCACACGGAGCAACCAATGAAGTGCTTCAGGCAGAAAATGAACGTTACATCATCGCTCCTGCAGATATGCTGATTGAAACGATTGCGTTGAAAGTGGGTGAACTGGCATTGCCAGGTTATACAATGATTAATGGTTATGAAACAACCACACTGTATTTCCGTTTTACCATACCTGAATCAAAAATTCATAATTACAAAGTAAATAACACAGTTACTGTAACTGTTCCGTTTACGAATATCAGTATCCCTGCAAAAATCACCGCCATTAAACAATTGGCAAGATATGCAGACAACACAAGTACATCCCCTTCGTATGAATTAGGCGAAACAACGTATGAACTGAAAGTAATTGCAACTGATACTTCAAAGACAACTGATCTTTTCCAGAACTCAACCGTATTGCTGAACAACAAATAATCTCCTGATGAAAACATTTTTTATATTAATCAAAAAAGAAGTCAGGCGGATTTTCAAAAACCAGGTGGTAATGGCCATATTCTTTGGTGCGCCGTTGCTCTATGGTTTAATGTTTGGTTATGTGTATCAGAAAGCCAAGCTTACTGATCTTCCTATTGTTGTTGTTGACTACGACAACTCACCATCCAGCGACAAACTGATTGATGCTTTAAACGATAATGAAAACATCAAAGTGGTAAAAGTGCTGAATGATGCTGTTGGAATTAAAAAGCTGATTATTGATCATGATTACCAGGCAGTGATTACCATTCCTGAAAATTTTGAAGCAGCGATTTTGCAACGACGTTATCCTGAAGTGGTGGTTGACATCAACACATCCAACATTCTTACAGCCAATTTTGCCACAAGAGGAATACAGGCTGTACTTGCAACAACAAACGCAGGCATTGAAATTGAAACATTGAAAAAACAAGGTCTTGCTCCGCAGTATGCGGCAGAACGTTTTGAAAGTTTTAAAGTACAGTACAACCGCTGGTTTAATCCCGGCAACAGTTATTTGGATTTTATGTGGCCCGGCTTAATGGGTGCTATTATGCAACAGATCTTTTTCATGGGACTTGCTTTATCGTTCGCCAGAGATTTTGAAGACAATTATTTTGCAAAGCTTGTGCGTATCAGCAAATACAGCACCTATCATATTTTTCTGAAGGTAATTCCCTATGCCGTGTTTGGAGCACTGATGTGGGCTGCTGTTGCAGGAATGTATCATTACTTTAATATTCCGCTTGCAGTTGAATCGGGATCAATGTTATTATTGACAACCTTATTTTCACTTGCATGTATTTTCACAGGAATTCTTTTTTCAATTATGATTCCAAACCAGTTGAGAGCAACAGAGTTTCTGATGATTATTGCCACACCAAGCTTTGTATTAAGCGGATTTACATGGCCGCAAGTGGTAATGCCTGAAACATTAAAAGCTATTTCAACATCCATTCCACTTACCAATTTCCTGATCGGATTCAGAAAGCTGGCAATTTATGGCGGTGCTGCTGACGATGTTACCAATCAGGTAAAAGGATTAGCAATTCATACAATAGTTACATTAACTCTGTCAATTGTTTTATTGCAATGGAAAATTAACAGACAAAAGAGAAAGCAACAGTCATTACATAGAAAACAGGCTTAAGCCTGTTTTCTATGTAATAATAACCATAGAGCCGTTTTTAATAAGATAAGAACTGTTCAAACACCTTTTGCTGAAAGGCTTTCCCCGCTGTTTCCATCTGCTGAGAATTTTTGTTGTTACCGGAAGTGTAGATAAGTTTTCTCCCGTTATTATCAAATGAAACAGCTCCATTCTCATCCATCCATGTAAACCCATTATCAAACGAATAAAAAGCGAAGTGCTTTACCTCTGGGTTGAATAAATTTTTACTCCATACAAACTCATTGGAACTGATTCCAAGTTGAGAAAGCAATGAAGCCGGAATATCAACCTGTGCTGCAAACTGGTTCATTGTTTTTCCTTTGTATTCATCTTTCAATACATTACCAGCAAATAATAATGGAATATGTGAGCGGCGTGGCTCCCATGCTTCATTTTCTTCTTTAGGCAACCGGTGGCCATGATCGGCCACAAGTACAAAAAGCGTGTTGCTATACCAGCTTTCTTTTGCAGCAGCTTCAAAAAAATTTTTCAGGCATTCATCAGTATAATAAGCAGTACTTCTGAACTGGTTGGGGCGATCTTTTCCGGGAAATTTTCTTTGCCCCGGAACTTCAAAAGGTTCATGATTACTTAATGTAAGAATTGTACTGAAGAATGGCTCCTGTTCTGTTTTCAGATCGGCCAGAAGCCGGTTAAAAACAACATGATCAAAAACTCCCCATTTAGACGTGGTTTCATTTTTTTCAAAATCTCGTACATCAACAAGGCGCTGAAAATTCTTTTGCAGCACAAACGATCGCAGATTAAAAAAATCAGTTTCACCTCCATAATAAAATGAAGTGTGATAACCATTTTTATACAATGAACTTGATAGTGCAGGAAGCCTCTGCGATTTAACAGGAATATTAATGATACTTTTTGTTGCCAATGAAGGATAACCTGTCATAATACTTGTAAAACCAATATCGGTACGAAAGCCTGTTGAATGAAGATTGGTAAACAGCAACCCACTATCAACAAGTGAACTAAAGAAAGGCGTAACTCCTTTTTCTCCATTCAGATCTTCAATCAGGTCTGCAGTAAAACTTTCAAGAATAATTAAAACAATATTGGGCCGATTGTTTTTCAATACCGGAACCACAGAGTCTTTTGCCTGAAAAAGACTGTCGCAAATCTGTTTTGCTTTCTGTGTTGACATATTCTGAAAAGCAGTTGATTCAGATTCTTTCTGGTCAATCACATCTCTTACAAAATTCCAGCCCGTATTTATAGCCGAATGATTTAATGTTTGATTGGAGGAATAATAAACACTTGATACGGTAAGAGGCGAAGTGGAAATGCCTCCCCTTCCTGCAAGCACAAATAAACCAACAATTGCAAGTACTACTGAAAGCCGTACCGGAAATGAAGGATAGTTTATATTATTCATTGCCGGAATAATTTTTTTTGAAATAAAAACTCCTGTAAAAATCAAAAAAATCAGTGCGAGCAGTGAAAAAAATATCGGCGATGAAAGAGAACTTGTTAAAGCTGCATCGGGCGAAGCCATCATTAATGAAAATGCCCTGTAATCAACCTTACTTCCCCATTCCCGGTAAAGATTAATGTCAATTACAGTGAGCAGGCTGATTAATGAAATACAAACAACCATATAAATTCTGAATAACCTCTGCCATGCCGGAATTTTTCCCCGTAAAAAAGCAAACAGCAAAATCAACAAAGGAAATGCGCCAATATAAGCTGCTGCCGATAAATCCATCGGCATGCCGGCAATAAAAGAATAAAAAGCAGATGATGTTTCACCTTTCCATTTTGCCATAACAGAAAACAAAAAAAACACACGGCACAAAGCAAAAAACAATATCCAGAAAAGAGCGAAACGAAGTATTCCCCTTAGCAAAAGTTTCATAATTAAAAAGTATCCTTCTGCAAAGATCATTAAATTGAATCAAGTTCTGATAATTCAGTCCCTTCAATTTGTTATTTTTAATTCATGAAGCGAATACATTTTCTGAAAACAATGATTCCGGCAGGGCTTGTTTTGCAAAATCCTTTTTCATTATCGCTTGATAAGGAGGATGAAACAACAACTCCTCTTATTATTCCGCCCTATTTAAAACAAGGCGATACAGTAGGCATTACCTCTCCGGCAGGTTATACAACACTGAAAGATATTCAGCCTGCTGTTGACCAGATTCAAAGCTGGGGATTTAAAATAAAAATCGGCGACACAATCGGGAAAAGAGATTTCACTTTTGGTGGAACAGATGATGAACGAAGTGCTGACTTTCAGCAAATGATTAACGACAGTTCAGTAAAAGCCATTCTTTGCGCCAGAGGTGGTTACGGTTTTGTACGGATTATTGACCGGATTGATTTTTCAAAACTGAAACAGCACCCCAAGTGGCTTATTGGTTTCAGCGATATTACTGTACTGCACAGCCATCTAAACAGGCAGGTTGGCATAGCTTCCATTCATTCAAAAATGTGCAACAGTTTTCCGGAAGACTGGAGTAAAGCCGAACCGATTCAAATTGAAACCATTTATTCTATTCGTGATGCGTTGAAGGGTATAAAGATGAAATACACATCAACTCCCAATGAAAAAAACAGAAATGGGATTGCAGAAGGGCTGCTTGTTGGAGGAAATCTGAAAACAATTGAATCCTTAACGGGCAGTAAAAGTGATATAAAAACTGCCGGAAAAATTTTGTTTGTAGAAGATACAGGGGAATATATGTACAGCATCGACCGTATGTTCTGGAATTTGAAACGATCGGGCAAACTCGACCATCTTGCAGGTTTAATTGTAGGCGGATTTAAAGTAAAAGCAGATGATGACCCAAATGATACATTTGGAAAAACAATACAGGAGATTGTACTTGAAAAAATAAAAGATTGCAGCTATCCTGTTTGTTTTGATTTCCCGGTAGGTCATCAGAAAAACAATTTTGCTTTGAAATGCGGAGTAAAACACAAACTCTCAGTTACAACAGCGCAATGTACTTTAACCGAATTATGAGAAAATGAACCACATTAATGCAAACCAGATCAGCAGGAAAAAAGAGATAGTCAATAAATCATTACTGATATCTCTGAATTTTTTCTTCTTAAAAACAAGTTGGTAAATAATCCAGCCTGCAAATGCTAAAGGCACTACACCAAGTCGTAAAAAAGCGTATATCATAATTTTTAAACTCAACTAAATATAAGTTATAATGATAAAGATTCCTCCCTACTTAAAAAAAAGCGATACAATCGGCATTACACTTCCCGCAGGTTATATGGCAAATGAAAAAGCACAGGTTTGTATTGATACGTTGCAAAAATGGGGTTACAATGTACTGGTTGGTAAAACGCTGGGCAGTAAATCAAAAACTTATTTCAGCGGAACAGATGAAGAGCGGCTGAATGAATTTCAGGCCATGCTTGATGAACCTTCTGTTAAAGCTATTCTCTGCGGACGTGGCGGTTATGGTGTTGGAAGAATAATTGACAGCTTAGATTTTACTTCTTTAAAAAAAAATCCAAAATGGATTATTGGCTTCAGCGATATTACTGTGCTGCACGCACACATTAACCGCAATTACAAAATTGCCACATTGCACTCGCCTATGGCGGGAGCTTTTAATGATGGCGGATTTAAAAACAAATATGTATTGTCGCTGAAAAATGCGTTAGAAGGAATAAAAACTGATTATTCATTTAAAACACACCGCCTCAACCATACGGGAGCAGCAACCGCTGAACTTGTTGGAGGCAACCTTGCCCTGCTGTCTCATCTCATAGGAACGAAAAGTGATGTTCAAACCAGCGGAAAAATTCTTTTTATTGAAGATGTGGGCGAACAGCATTACAATGTTGACCGTATGATGCACCAGATGAAACGGAGCGGAAAGCTGAACGATCTTGCGGGATTAATCGTTGGTGGATTTACAGATATGCAGGATACTGAACGACCTTTTGGGAAAAAAGTGTACGACCTTATTTATGATTTAGTGAAAGAATATAACTATCCCATTTGTTTTGGATTTCCTGTCAGTCATGACAAAGAAAATTTTGCTTTAAAAGAAGGAATAATTCATACGTTAAAGGTTACGCAACAGTTATGTTCGTTAAAAGAAATTAATTAATTTTTCCATGTGTAAAATAAGAACGCCTGCTTAAATAAAGCAGGCGTTCTTATTAATAATTCTCACTAAAAACAGCAGTCCATTATTTATTGCTGGTGATCCGCATTTTATAGAACGATCTCCATACAAAAATCAATGCAACTACAAGAAATACCAAACCGGCATAAGGAGCAAAATCCCTGAACGATTCAGATATGGCTATTTCCATTGCCAGTAAACCAAACAATGTTGTGAATTTAATGATTGGATTAAGAGCAACAGATGATGTATCCTTAAACGGATCGCCCACTGTATCACCAACAACAGTAGCATCATGCAACGGTGTTCCTTTTGCTTTTAATTCAACTTCAACCACTTTTTTAGCATTATCCCATGCACCGCCGCCATTTGCCATAAATACAGCCTGGAACAAACCAAACACTGCAATGCCTATTAAATAACTAACAAATAAAGAAACAGCTTCATTACCACCAATGCTTGCAGGAGAAGAGAAACAGGCAAACGCCAACGCAAAGAAGAATACAGAAATGAAAATATTGAACATGCCTTTTTGAGCATACTGTGTACAGATTTTCACAACCTCTATTGATTTTGATTCATCCGCTTTTTTAGGAGCATTCGGATCAAGATTGATGTTGCGTTTAATGTATTCAACTGCACGGTAAGCACCGGTTGTAACCGCCTGCATAGATGCCCCTGTAAACCAGTAAATAACTGCTCCACCTAACATAAATCCAAGAATAGTATAAGGATTTAAGAGGTTAAGAATACTTTCAGGTTCAACACCCAATGTTTGTTTAACCATCAGGATTAAACTAAAGATCATTGTAGTGGCACCAACAACAGCCGTACCAATCAAAACAGGTTTTGCTGTTGCTTTAAAGGTATTACCAGCGCCATCATTTGCTTCGAGGTAATATTTTGATTTTTCCCAATCAGGTTTGAATCCAAAATCCTTTTCAATTTCTTCACTTACGTTTGGCACTTCTTCTATTAATGATAACTCATAAACAGATTGTGCATTATCTGTTACAGGTCCGTAACTGTCAACAGCAATTGTAACGGGGCCCATACCAAGCAAACCAAATGCAACAAGTCCAAATGCAAACACAGAAGGGTAAATCATAATTTCTGCCAACCCATGTGTGCTTACGAAAAATGCAGCAAACATTAATACTACAAAAACCAACCCTTTCCAGAATGCAGAAAAATTACCGGCTACAAGACCAGATAGAATTACCAGAGAAGCTCCACCTTCTTTACCTGCATTTACAATTTCCTGAACATGACCCGATTTAGGTGAAGTGAAAATTTTAGTAAACTCAGGAATCAAAGCGCCGCCTATTGTACCGCAACTGATGATGATGGAAAGAATCCACCACATGTTTGTATTTCCGTTTAAGTCGGGAATTAAAAAATAGCTGGCTGCAAATGTTACCAAAATAGAAAGAACGGAAGTGATCCAGACAAGATTCGTTAAAGGCTGTTCAAAATCCAGGTCTTCTGCCTTTCCATATTTCGACTGACTGAAAGCTGAATTAATATAAAATGCAACAACAGATGTAATGACCATTAAAATTCGCATTACAAAAATCCATACAAGTAATTCCGTTTGTATAGTTTCACCACCTGTAACGGCAAGAAGAATAAATGAAATCAGTGCAACACCTGTTACACCATAAGTTTCAAAACCATCAGCAGTCGGGCCAACACTATCACCTGCATTATCACCGGTACAATCAGCAATTACACCAGGGTTTCTCGGATCGTCCTCTCCAATTTTAAATACAACCTTCATCAGGTCGGACCCTATGTCAGCAATCTTTGTGAAAATACCACCAGCAATACGCAAGGCAGATGCACCAAGTGATTCACCAATTGCAAAGCCTATGAAACAAGCCCCGGCCAGGTTTCCGGGCATTAATAATAAAATCACCAGCATCATGGTTAATTCCAGCGAAATCAGCATTACACCAATGCTCATACCTGCATTAAGAGGTATGGTTAATAAGTTCAACGGTTTGCGTTTCAAAGAAGCAAACGCCATACGGGCATTTGCAAGCGTATTCATGCGGATACCAAATTTTGCAACTAAGTACGAACCAAGAATACCTATAATCGTCCACAATAAAATCAACAATACTCCTCCAATTCCAAACAATGACTCACCAGCTTCGTCTTTGGCAAGAAAACCAAAGTATCCTGCCACTGCCGCACCAATAAAAATGAACAGAATAGCCAGAAACTTGCCCTGCTGTTTAAGATAAGCTGAACAGGTTTTGTAAATCACATCAGCAATATCCAGCATGCTTTTATGTGCCGGAAGGTTTTTTACACGGGTAAATTGATAAAATCCAAATAACAGGCCAAGTGCTGTAATTAAAAATCCCCAATACAAAATGTGCTGATTTTTTATTGCATCGGGGATTTTTAGATCTGCCTCACCAGCGTGAAGCAAAACAGGGGCAACAAGTGTTGCAAAAGAGACGGCAAACTTTTTCATTTTATTAAATGTTTATTTCGGAGGATATAAAATATAGTGAAAGAGAAATTCACCCTAATTTATTTAATATAAAGTAAAAGCAAAAGCAAATATAAGCACTTATATATTTTTTGCCGTTGCAATGTACGCAATCGTAATCGATAAATTGTTTCATTGACAAAAAAAACGGAGTTCTCTTTTTCCAGCTTTTAGAGGTTTCTCTTTATTCAAGTCAAAATATCAAAATCAGGTTAGTCAATTATTCAAATCTGCAAAACCCTTTACCACATTGAATCTTAGAAGACCAAATTCATTTTAGTGATGGCGGTCATGACAAAGTGTGATTACTGTCACACAAAAACCTGAAATTAATCATTTGGGTGCAATCGTATTGAGGCAACATTTGCACTTGATATTAAAGTTTAAACATTCTTTTTTATGATACAGAAACTTACAATTTTTTTCATTGCTGCCTTTCTATTAAACAGCAATGCCAATGCACAGACAAAATATACAGTAAAATCCTATACCTTATTGGTTAATGGCACTTCCAATGTTCACGACTGGAGTTCAAAAGCAACCAGCATTAACGTAACAGGTGATTTTGCAATCAATAACGGAAGTATAGAAAAGATAAATTCAGCTTCAGTTAATGTGGTAGCAAAATCGCTGAAAAGCACAAAGAACTCTGACTTAATGGATGACCGTACTTACAGCACAATCAAAGCCGACAAATTTCCATATATAACCTTCATCATGACCAAGGTTGCTTCCATCCAGAAAAATGGAGCTGAAACAGTAGTAACAGTTAGCGGCAACCTTACAATTGCGGGTGTTTCCAAGCCAACTGACCTTGTATTAAAATGCAAAGTTTTGGCAAGCGGAGACTTAGAAATCAGTGGAAGCAAGAAAATCCAGATGTCAAATCACGGCATTAAACCACCAAGCTTTATGCTTGGAGCTATGAAAGTAGCTGACGACATCACCATTTCTTATGACGTTGTTCTTAAAAAATAAACAACCATTTCAAAAAACGTAAAACAAATAAATATGAAACGTTACATGACAAACTGCGTGAGAAATTTAGCCTTAGCGATGCTTGCTGTTTCTCCTCTCTTAACAATGGCTCAGCAACCAAAAATTCAAAATCTGAGACCATACGACCAAACAGGTATCAATGTTTTTGAAACTCCTAAACAAACTGATGTAAAATTTGATGGCTTAAAGGTACGTTTTGGCGCAGGTTTTACACAGCAATTCCAGGCTATTAAGAGTGAAAACCCAGGTGCAACCAATAATGGTGGTACATCTGTTGCAACTGCAGGTGCAAACAAACTTTATCCATTGAAACCCGGCTTCATGACTGCTCAGGCAAACCTGTTTACTGATGTACAGTTAGCAGATGGTATCCGCCTGAATGTTACAACTTATCTTTCTGCCCGTCACCACAACGAAACATGGGTAAAAGGTGGTTATATTCAATTTGACAAGCTTCCTTTCAAAGGCGAATTCTGGGACAAACTGATGAATGTTGCAACTCTTAAAGTTGGTCACTTTGAAGTGAACTATGGTGATGCACACTTCCGCAGACCTGATGGTGGACAAACTTTATACAGTCCCTTCATGGAAGGAAACGTAATGGATGCATTTGCTACTGAAATTGGTGGTGAAGTTTACTTACAAAAGAATGGTCTGTTTGGTATGCTGGGTATGACTAACGGTATGATCAAAGGAAATATTGATACTGTAATTGCTTCTACTGATGGCAAAACCACAAAAAAACCTTCCCTTATTTTAAAAGGTGGTATTGACAAACAAGTTACTGAAAAAGTACGTTTACGTTTAAGCGGTAGCTATTATCACAATGGTGGTAACTATGGCAGTGGTTTAACACTCTATGGTGGTGACCGTACTGGTTCTAACTATCAGAATGCATTCGACAAATGGGTATCAAGTGGTGCAGCTCAGGCTTACACTGCAACTGCTTTCTCTGGCCGTTTTAACCCAGGTTTCAGTGCAAAAGTTGACGCTGTTATGTTAAACGCTTTTGCAAAAATTGCCGGTTTTGAATTCTTCGGAACTTATGAGTCTGCAAACGGAAGAGCAAAAACTGAAACTGCAATGCGTCACGCTTCACAGTATGCAGTTGAAGGCATTTACAGAATAGGAAAAGAAGAAAATGTTTTCTTAGGAGTTCGTTACAATGGAGTAAAAGCCGATTTATCTACAACTAACGAAGTGAATGTAAACCGTTTCTGCGTTGCTGGTGGCTGGTTCCTTACAAAGAACGTGTTGCTGAAAGCTGAATACGTAAATCAACTTTACAAAAACTTCCTGGTTTCTGACTACCGTTACAATGGTAAATTCAACGGTGTGGTAGTAGAAGCTATAGTTGGATTCTAATATATCAGAACAACGAGAAACCATTCATATGTTCATAGCCCTGCAGAAAATTCTGCAGGGCTTTTTTTAAATTTGATGTTATGACAAGATTGTTTTTGCTGTTAATTGTATTTCTTTTTAAGTCTGACTCAAATACTCCGGTTAAAATAGCTTACCAGATTGATGAGAAAAGCCAGCTACTGCTTTCTGGCGAAACCAATCTCCAGGAATATCAATGCAGTTGCAGCGAAAAATTTTCACCCGGAATATTTGAAGCAGAAATCAATCCTTCAAGCGGCCTTATCCGTTTCAGTAACGCAGCATTACAGGTAAGAACAAAGCAATTAGACTGTCATGATTTTATCATTACACACTACATGCACAAGTCGTTACTGGCTGAAAAATTTCCTTTTATACATGTACAGTTTATTGCGGCTCAGCCATTGCATACAGATAAGCAACTGATAACCGGTAAAGTGTATAATTACAATGTAACCACAGTAATTACATTGGCGGGAGTGTCGAGAACCCATATTCTTCCGGTTCAGCTTACCAGGCTTAATAAACAATTATACAAGCTTACATCATCAAAGGAACTTACAATGACAGAGTTTAATATTAAAGTAAAAACGCCGCTAAACATTGTAAAAGCAGAGGACAAAGTGCTGATAAGATTCTCTATTCAGGCAACAACCGGAAATTAAAATTTGCAAAAAAACTGTAACAGGCCTGCTGTGTTTAAAATTTAATGGCCCCAATCTTATATAAAATCTTCTCTGAAAATACGCCTGAGCTTTATACCGCTGATAGGTGCTACAATAAGTGGGAATTTTTCCACTTCCACATTACTTTGGTCAAGCCCAAAACCTTTTTCTTCACTTAATCCAAACTTTTTAATTGCGAAGTAAAGACGCATAACAATCCTTTCAAATAAAGGCAGTTCATTATCCTGGCTCAGGAATTTTTCCAATACCACAAACTGAAAATCGCCAACAACGTTATTACGCTGCAGGCTTTCATAACGGCTTGTAATATTCACCTCTTTATTTGCCACCATTTCTTCCACCACTTTACGAAACATGAGATTAATGCGTGGCTGCATGCGGAATCCCAGCCTGAACTCAACACGAATCACTTCATTGGGAATGATCGTTGAAACTTCGTACTCACAGGTATAAGGATCATCTAATGTATCAACATGTACAAACCAATAAATATCGGCCCGCTTGGGCTTTCGGTTGAGAATTGAATAAATAATTTTATGCTCAATTTCCGAAGGGTTATTTGCACTGGTTAAATACACAAGATGTGTTGCGTATTTTGTAACCGACATATCATTACTCAACTCCTGTAACAAAGGCAGGTAATGCTCAAGGCGAACAAATTCAACATAGCGGTTTTTAATTTTTCTTGAACGATACCATACATACATAATCAGAAACAGCAATCCCCCTACAATTAATGCAATGTAACCACCATGAGTAAACTTCATTAAGTTGGCAACAAGAAAACTTCCTTCAATAGTTGTATAAACCACGAGGAAAATATAAATAAAGCCGGAGTTAACCCTGTGTGCCACCAGGTAATTGGCAAAGAGAATAGTAGTGGCCAGCATACACAATGTAATAGCCAGGCCATAAGCAGCTTCCATGTGAGCCGCAGACTGAAAATACAATGTTATACCTATACAACCTGTAAGCAACATTAAATTCACAGCCGGAATAAACAACTGCCCTCTTTCCTCACTTGGATAATTAATTTTTACCCTCGGCCACAGGTTGAGACGCATGGCCTCACTGATTAATGTAAATGATCCGCTGATTAATGCCTGGCTGGCAATGATTGCAGCAACTGTAGCAATAATAAGCCCTGCCAATCTGAACCATTGAGGCATAACCCCATAAAATGAATTAAACCCCGACGAAATCATATCGGCAGATATCACATCACCGGAATGATTGGCGAGTAACCATGCTCCCTGGCCAAAATAATTAAGAATAAGACAGGTTTTTACAAACATCCACGATATGCGGATATTCGCTTTGCCGCAATGTCCAAGATCACTGTACAATGCCTCCGCCCCGGTTGTACAAAGGAAAACACCTCCCAGAATCCAGAACCCATTATGATACTCTCTTAAAAGATTAATACCGTAAAACGGATTGAGAGCTTTAAAAACTTTCAGATCATCGGCAAAATGAATAATGCCCATTACGGCAAGCATCAGGAACCAGATAGTCATAATAGGGCCAAACGCCCTGCCAATATAGCTTGTTCCAAATTGCTGAATCAGGAACAGGAGTACAAGTATGCCAATAACAATATAAACTACTGTTGATTGATGAATATGTTTAAAAGATTCTATTTGTTTTAACCCTTCAATAGCAGAAGTAACTGAGATGGGCGGAGTAATCATACCATCAGCAAGTAAAGCTGCCCCGCCTAGCATTGCCGGCAAAACAAGCCATCTTTTTCTACGACGAACAAGTGTATAAAGCGCAAAAATTCCACCTTCACCCCTGTTATCTGCTCTTAATGTAAGCCAAACATATTTTACTGTTGTTTGAAGTGTGAGTGTCCAGATAATGAGCGATAATGACCCTATAATCAGAAATTCATCAATCTTTTTACCTGAAATAATGCCGTTTAATACGTACAAAGGAGATGTACCTATATCACCATAAATGATCCCCAACGCAATTAATAAACCGGCCGCCGTAGCTTTTGAAGTGTGCTTTCCCACAAACAAATTTTATTAGTGAGGTACGAACCAATATAGATTGGTCTTTTTTTGTTAAACGGAGTCAAAGGTAGGTTTTGCTGTGAATTGTGCAAAAATTTGAACTCAACCGTTTGCACCAGCCTTCTGTGTCCACAACAGGCTTCCATCGCCATAGCTGAGAAAGCGGAACCCGTTCTGTAGTGCATAACCGTAAATCTTAGTCCAGTCGTTACCTGTTAGTGCGGCCACAAGTAACAGCAAAGTAGAACCAGGCTGGTGAAAATTGGTTATAAGCGCATCTGCAATTCTTGTTTTATATCCGGGAGCAATCAGGATTTGAGTATGACAAACCAGTTCGTCTTCATTCCGGCTGTCCATCCATTTCAACAAAGCCTCCAGTGCATCTTTTGCTGAAATATTCCGGAGAGGTAAATCATACGCATCCCACTGTTGTACCTCCAGTTGATTGATTGTTGCAGCCTTAGGTTGAAGTATTGCCTTCACTCCCATCCAGTACAAAGTTTCCAGCGTACGCAATGAAGTTGTGCCAACCGGAATAATAGTCTTACCGGCATAATTAAGAATGTTTTGAACTGATGACCGTTTAACCTGTATCCACTCTTTGTGCATTTCATGCTGCTGCATGATTTCGCTTTTTACAGGTTTAAACGTACCTGCGCCAACATGCAGTGTAACATATTCCTCTGCAATTCCTTTTTTATGAAGATGACTTAACAGATTATTGGTGAAATGCAAACCGGCAGTTGGTGCTGCAACACTGCCCTCATGTTTGGAATAAACAGTCTGATAACGTTCATAATCAGACTTTTCTGTCTGACGCTGAAGATAAGGTGGCAAAGGAAGAATACCTGCATAATGAAGTATTTCAGCAAAATTGTGTTGAGATGACCAACTGAATTCCACAATGAAATGATTCGTCATTTTCTCAACATTCTCAGCAAAAACTGAAATTTCCTTATCTGCAATTCTGATTTTTTTTTCAAGCAGTCCTTGCTTCCATTTCGATGCTCCTCCTATTAGGCAATTCCAGCGTACTTTACCGGTACAAAACATTGCTGTTGTTATTTCCTGGTTGCCGGATGGTTCAAGACAAAAAATTTCAATTGTACTTCCAGTTGATTTTGTAAATAACATCCTGGCCTCAATTACTCTTGTATTATTGAACAGCAGTAACGTATCGGCATCTGTATATTCCCCGATATTCCGGTAAATATCTTCCTTAATTATTCCGTTTTTATAAACGAGCAGTTTGCTCAAATCTCTTTCTGCAAGAGGATAACGTGCAATTCTCTCATCGGGAAGATGATAAGTAAAATCTTTTATCTGTAACTGCGACGGGTGCATACTGCGAAGATCGGTTGTGAATTGTAATCTGAGAAAACAAAACCGCCGCCAGTATAAAATTCCGGCGGCGGCGTAAGCTTTTACAGACCCTGAAATTTTTGAAAACCTTCAGGTCTTTTATTCTTAATAATCCCAGCGAACAAATGCTTCAATTGCTGCATATTGCGTAAGGCCCAGTTTGGCATACAAATCGGCCGTTGCTGCATTACGTTCTTCAGCACGCTGCCAGAACTCTCTGCTGTCGCTGCCCTGAAACGGCACCATATCTTTCTGCGATTGATGAATAAATATTCCAAAACGTTTCTTCATTACCTGTTCTGGGCTCATTGGTATTGCCATCCCTATTTCTTCAATATGCCACTCCTGCCAGGCACCTTTATATAACCACAGCCAGCAATCTTTGATCCATTCATCGCCTGCAGCCTTAATGCGTTTCAGCGATTCAAATATAATATTGAAGCACACCAGGTGAGTTCCATGTGGGTCAGCAAAGTCGCCAGCGCAAAATACCTGCTGAGGTTTAATTTCTCTTAACAGTTCCATTGTAAGCCTGATATCTTCTTCACCCATCGGGCTTTTTTCAATAGTTCCTGTTTCGTAAAAAGGAAGGTTCTGAAAATGCCACTGGCCTTCTTTTAAGCCTACATAACGGCAGGTTGCTGCCGCTTCACAACGCCTGATGAGCCCTTTGATATTCCTTATGTCAGCCGTATCAACTTCGTTTGATTTTTTATTTTCAAGATAGCCTCTTGCTTCTGTAAGAATGGCTCTTGATTTTTCAGTATCCACTCCAAACATTTCTTCAAAGCCAACAGCAAAATCAAGAAAGCGTGTAACAAACTCATCAGTTACTGCAATGTTGCCACTTGTTTGATAAGCCACATGCACCTCATGACCCTGATCGTGCAAACGCTGAAACGTTCCTCCCATTGAAATGATATCATCATCGGGGTGCGGAGAAAAGATCATGGAACGTTTGGGGTATGGTGTACTTCTTTCAGGATGGTTTGGTATTACTGCATTGGGCTTGCCGCCTGGCCAGCCTGTAATAGTGTCACGCAGCATATAATATACCTGGAGATTTATTTCATAAGCATCTCCTTTTTCAACAAGCAGATCACTTAATCCATATTCGTTATAGTCGGTATTGGTTAAGCTCAACACGGGTTTTTCCAGTTTAAGTGCCATATTCACCACTGCCTTTTTTATCATTGTATCAGTCCACTCGCATTCGCCGGTAAGCCAGGGACTTTTGTAGCGTACAAGATCAGATGCGGCCATTTTATCAATGATAAAAGTTACATCATCATGATTCTGCAGCAGTGATGCAGGAACATGTTCTGTATCATCACCTTCAACTGATTTTTGTATAACCGGTGCTTTAGAAGGCCCCCAGGCAAGCAATAAAATTTTCTTTGCTTTCAAAATTGTTCCAATACCCATAGTAATTGCAAGGCGTGGAACAGCACTGATATTGGTAAACTCATAACTGTTTGCCAAACGGGTTGAGTTTGTTAAAGTAATAAGTCTTGTTTTTGTAAACACACTTGAACCTGGTTCGTTAAAGCCAATGTGGCCATTGATACCAATACCAAGAATCTGCAGATCAACACCTCCTGCATCAACAATTTTCTGTTCGTATTCAGCACAATGTTTTTTTATTTCTTCTTTAGGAACGGTACCATCAGGTATAAAACAATTATTCTGATCGATATCCACTTTATCAAACAACTGCTGCTTCATAAAGCGATGATAACTCTGAATGGCATCTTTTTCAATCGGGTAATATTCATCCAGGTTGAATGCAATTACATTCTTAAAACTTAACCCTTCTTCATTATGCAAACGTACAAGCTCATCGTACAGCGATTTTGGAGTTGAGCCGGTTGCAAGTCCTAAAACACATTTTTCATTCTTTGATTGTTTTTCCCTTATCAGGTCGGCAACCTGTTTTGCTGCAAATGCCGATCCCTCTTTTGCAGAAGAAAAGATTTTTGTTGGAATTTTTTCAAAACTGTCAATTAAATCAATTGGTGCAATCTTTTTTGCCATGCTGAATGTATTTAGTTAATGGAGTTGCAAATATATTAAAACATACCAGTGAAGGTTGATGAAAACGATTGCGTATAATTATAACAAAGGCTGTTTCAGGAGTATTCTTGTTTTACACAAATTCAAGGTTAAAAAAAACATTCACAAACAAGTCAGTTCTTATTGCGAACTAATTAACCTTTGTTTATTGTGCAAATGAACGCACTGTAACAGCCAGCAGTTTACTTACGTTTATTATTTATTATCTTCCAAAATCATCCTGTACTCTCACAATATCTTCTTCATCGCTTGGATTTAATTCATTGGTATGCTGCCATATTTCGGCTACAATGCCCCAACTATCTAAACCCACCAGTCGATGACGTTCGCCCTGCTTGAGTTTAATAATATCACCAATTTTTAAAGTATGCTGTTGTTTTTCTTCGTCAGTATCGCTTGTTACAACTCCAACTGTACCGCCGATACATTTCCATATTTCTGCACGACGGTGATGATACTGCCAACTCAGGCGTTTATCTGGAGAAACAATCAAAATTTTCGGGCTGAGCTTGTTTGTAATCTTTAATTCATCAAAATTTTCATCAGGGAAAAAAAATCTGGCAAAGTCTGCTGCCTGCGATTCATCAATAACATAAAACCCTCCCCAGGGGCGGCTATCATCTTTATTAATTACACGAAAACCCAATTCTTCCAATAATCCTGAAACCCGTTCAAAAGTGGCTTGTTTATTCTGCATGGCAAATGTTTGATGAATTTTAAAATTGCAAATGTATAATGATTAGTTATGAGTTCATAATTTCCGCTTCAGGCTATCATTGCAGTGAGAATCATTTCCCGTTTTGTTTCCCCGTAAGCATGGGTACAAACGAAAACGCATCAAACAATTCCTCTGCATACGAACCATCGGCCTGCTTCGTTAAACGCTTCATGCGTTGAAATCCGTATTCATCAACAGGAATCACCATTTTAGCGCCGGTTTTCATTTGCTCAATTAACTTAGGCGGAATGAAAGGCGCAGCAGCAGTGATAATTACTTTATCAAACGGAGCAAACGTGGGCAACCCTTCAAATCCATCTCCGTAAAAGAATTTGATGTTGAGATATTTTTTTAAGAAGGGAAATGCTGTTTTATTAAAATCAAACAATTTTTTCTGTCGTTCGATGGTATATACATGTGCATTCAGTTCTGCAAGCACACATGCCTGGTAAGCACTGCCTGTACCAATTTCAAGAATTTTTTCATGTGGCTTTACATCAAGTAACTGCGATTGATATGCCACTGTATATGGTTGTGAAATCGTTTGACCTTCAGCAATAGGAAAAGCCCTGTCCTCATAAGCAATTTCATCAAAAGCAGTATCCAAAAAATAATGACGTGGAATAGCGTTAACAGCCTCTAACACTTTTTCATCAGTAATTCCTTTTGAGCGCAATACATCAACTAATTTTTTGCGCAATCCTTTGTGCCGGTAAGTATCTTCAAATTTCCGCATAAGCAGGCGCAAATTAATGAAGCTGCTGTTTGTAAAAAACGATTATCATCAGTTTATTTTTCGGCAATAAAAAAAGCTGCATTTTATCAATACAGCTTTTAACTTTTTTAATTTTACTTTTCACTTTACTTCAGCTTCATATCTTTTATAATTCCATCAATTCGTTCATTAAGTTGCTGGTGAACAACATCAAAATTTTCTGCTTTATCTAATTTTGTATGTACACTGAAATAGAATTTAATTTTGGGTTCAGTACCGCTTGGTCGTGCAGAAATTTTGCTTCCATCGGCAAGTATAAACTGCAGCACATTTGATTTTGGTAAAGTAATTGTCCATTCTTCACCGGTCTGAACATTCTTTCCTTTCTGTAACTGATAGTCGAGCAGTTGTGCAACAGGTGAACCATTGATTGTTATTGGAGTATTATTCCTGTAGCCTTCCATCATTGCTGCAATTTCAGCCTGCCCGTTCATTCCTTTTTTGGTAATGGATATCAGGCTTTCTTTATAAAAACCATACTGCACATACAGGTCAATCATTTTCTGAAACAAACTTCTTCCTTTGTTTTTTTCGTATGCTGCCATTTCGCAAAGCAATGCAACAGCACTTACTGCATCTTTATCCCTGATCTTGCTTCCAATCATCAAACCATAACTTTCTTCACCACCAACAATATAATTTTCTGCAGCTTCCTTTTCTTTAATGAGTTCGGCAATCCATTTAAAGCCGGTTAACACATTGTAACAATTGATACTGTTTGCTTTTGCAATATCATCAATCATTTCTGTTGTTACAATGGTTTTCACCACCATATCATTTGGCTGATTAATTCCCTTTGCTTTACGGGCCTCAATCATGTAATTAAAAGCAAGCACTGCCGTTTGGTTGCCATTCATGAGTACCCAGTTACCATGATGATCTTTCACACCAATACCCACACGGTCACTATCAGGATCAGTACCAAGCAGAATATCAGCATCCATTTCTTTTGCTTTATTCAAACCAATGCTCATAGCCTCTGCTTCTTCCGGATTGGGGTAAACAACTGTTGGAAAATTACCGTTCGGTTCTTTCTGCTCATCCACAATTGTTACATTGGTAAAACCGAAACGCTTCAGCACTTCGGGCACCAGCATAATCCCTGTACCATGAATGGAAGTATAAACAATTTTTAAATCGTGCTGAGCTTTACACACTTCAGGATAAACACTGAGGCCAAGTACCATATTCATATATGCCTCATCCATCTCCTTTCCAATAATGGTTATATTTTCCTCTCCACCACTCCATTTTACATCATCCACATCAGCAATTTTTTCAACCTCAGCAATCACATTTTTATCATGAGGGGGAACAAGTTGCCCACCATCGTCCCAATAAGCTTTATAACCATTGTATTCTTTTGGGTTGTGTGATGCCGTACAAACCACACCACCCTGGCAACCAAGATGACGGATAGCAAAACTGAGTTCGGGTGTGGGACGTAAAGCTTCAAACAAATACACTTTAATTCCATTTGCGCCCATTACATTGGCAACAATTTCAGCAAACTGGCGACTGTTGTTTCTGCTGTCGTGGCCAACCACACATTTCACATTTCCCTGCCCAAAACTCTTATTAAGATAATTTGCATAACCCTGTGTAGCCATTCCCACAGTATATTTATTCATACGGTTGGTACCAATACCCATAATGCCACGTAAGCCACCTGTACCAAACTCAAGATTGCGGTAAAATGAATCTGCCAGATCATCCGGGTGTTCAAGTTGCATTTTTTTGATTTCATCTTTTACAGACTGCTCAAAATTTCCATCGAGCCATTTCTGTACATTAGCCTGAATATTCGCTTCCATACACTTTATTTTAAGTCATCAAATGTATGATTCTATTGTAATTGTTTCAACACTATTGTGCAGAAACTGATTTTATTTTAAAAGCTTCGTATTTTGCATAACCAATGAAGATGAACCGGTTTACAAAAAAAATGGTGTTGATTTTTGCTTTTGTTGCAACCAGCCTGCAGCATGGTTATACACAGCAATACTTCATTCCTCCTTCAGATCAATACCGGCCCGACAGGCTAAAAAAAGTAGTTATCACTGAATCGGCCGTTTTTGTACTTACTTCCGTTGGTCTGTATTACCTGTGGTATAAAAAATTTCCGAAAAGCCGTTTCCATTTTATTAATGATAACAGGGAATGGTTCCAGATTGATAAAATGGGGCACGCCACAACTGCCTATAATATTTCCGTAATGCAGCACGATTTACTTCGATGGAGCGGAGTAAAACCAAACCAGGCAATTATTGGGGGGGCACTTACATCGCTTGCTTTTTTAAGCATTGTAGAAGTAATGGATGGATTTTCTAACGGCTGGGGATTTTCTAAGGGAGACTTGCTGGCAAATATTTCCGGAGCGGCTTTGTTTGCAACGCAGCAGAACTGGTGGGGAGAGCAACGGGTAAGCATGAAGTTTTCTGCAAGCTTTTCACCATATGCAAAATACAATCCTGATCTTTTAGGCAAACAATGGGCTTCACGGCTTATGAAAGATTACAATGGCCAGACTTATTGGCTTTCATTTAATTTAAAATCTTTTGCAGATAGTAAAAGTAAAATACCTTCGTGGCTGAACGTTGCAGCAGGCTTTGGTGGCGATGGTATGATTGGAGCGAATGACAACCCTTCAACAATCAATGGAAAAACAATTCCGGCAGTTGTAAGGAAAAGGCAGTTTTATATTGCCCCCGATGCAGATATATACAGAACAAAGTCTTCGCCTGTATTAAACAGCACTTTTTATCTGTTGCAGTTTGCAAAAGTTCCAATGCCTGCCGTTGAAATTAATGGCGACGGCAAAGTGAAGTTTAAACCGATCAAATTTTAAAAGGATTATGTCTGAGAATTTATTTTATTTATTACTGCTTTTTTTTGCTTTTATCTATTTCATGCGAGCCCTGCTGCTGGCAGGCTATGCTAACCTGCAGGTAAAAAAAAGTTCTTTGTACAGAGACCTGTTTCAAAACCTCATTAAACTGAAACCACTCTTACAAAGAAACCTTCCCTCCCGGAATATTGAATTCAAAATCTACTCCCGCTTTTTAAGAAAATCAGAAATATATTATATAACGCTCTGGGTTACTCTTACCGTATTGATGTTTTTTATTGCCAAATTATTCTTTGGCCTTTTCTGATATTACCAACTGAGTGAAAATTTATTTTCGGGAAATGTTAAACGATAGCTTTTGCGTTCATTCTTGTTTTTAAAGTGAACAATATTCACCTGATCTTCCCTGAACGAATACAGCAGATCATTAAACACAGTAACTGTTTTAAACAGCTTTACATTTTTCACCACCATAAAACTCCAGATAGCTTCTTCTTCACGCTGGTAACCTAAAAACTGAAAAGCAACAGGTTTTCCATCGACAGTGAGTTTTATATGCTTCTGAAAAAAACTGTTCAGCAGTTCTGTATTCTTTTTCTTATCGGCTTCATTCAGTATGGCCACATTGGTTTTAAATTCCTGTTTAAGTGCATATTCAAGATCATCAATAAAAATTTTGCCCGATATTTCGATTTCCTTTTTACCTGTATTGTATTCCATTTCGGTTACACTTACATAGTAAGGATGAAGTACAAAAGCCGAAATAAGCATACTTAAAGCAATCAACATGCCCAACCGGTGACCGGAAACCTGTAACCGTGAACCCTCACCCCGCCGTTTATGTAATAATCCCGCCATTTTCATATTAATTTTCAGGATTACAAACTTCTGGTTTATTTTCCATCCTTCAACTATTGTCAACAGAAAACATGGGAGATTTTGGATTTTATTTAAGAGAAGGTGTTTATCATATCACCGACTGGAAGGGATATGACCATATCATGTTTGTAATGGCTCTTTGTCTCCCCTACCTGCTTAAAGACTGGCGACGTGTATTAATTCTCATTACAGCATTTACACTTGGTCATACCATTACACTTGCTTTAAGTGTGTTCAACAAAATCATTGTTCCCTCACATTGGATTGAATTTTTAATACCGGTAACCATTCTCATCACTGCAATGGAAAACCTGATGAGCAATACTACCGACAGGACACATACAAACTGGCGTTACATTTCAGCTCTTGCATTCGGGTTAATTCATGGCATGGGCTTCAGTAACTACCTGAGAAGTTTATTAGGCAAAAGTGAGAATATTGTTTCCGAGTTACTGGCATTTAACATCGGGCTTGAAGCGGGACAGGTATTAATTATAATTACAGCATTGCTGATTTCATTTTTGTTTGTGCAGGTATTGAAAACAAACCGCAGAGAGTGGACTGTGTTTATGAGCGGTGGAATTTTTGCACTGGCATTAATTATGGCTATTGAACGTACACCTTTTTAACATCGTTAAATAAAAACTATGCATATTCGCTTTTTAATTGGCTGTTTGTTGATTGTTGCTGTTGGTATGGCACAACCACCGCAAAACAATCCCGGCAGTAATCATGGAAACCGTTTTGAGCAACTGGGCTATTTATTGCAGAGCCCCAATGAATATCGTACGGCCAGCGGTGCCCCCGGCCCCAAGTACTGGCAGCAACGTGCCGACTACGATATGAATGTAGAACTGGACGAAGCAAACCTGAAATTAACAGGTAGCGAAACAGTTACTTACTTTAACAACTCTCCAGTTGTACTCACTTATTTGTGGTTACAGTTGGATGGTAACATTCACGACCCAAGTGCCGACAATTTAAGAAACGGCCGCAACAGAATGGAACCACAAATGAGCAACGATCAGCTTTCACGTATTGAACCCTGGCGTAATGCACAGGAGCAGGGAATGGGAGTAAAAATCACAAAACTCATTGATGTTTCAGGTACTGTACTGAAATATACAGTGAACAAAACCATGATGCGAATTGACCTTCCAACGCCATTAAAGCCCGGTCAGAAATTCGTTTTCAAACTCGACTGGAATTATAAAATACCCAACCGCCAGGTTTGGGGAAGTCGTGGTGGTTATGAATATTTTCCTGAAGATGGTAACCACATTTTTACAATGAGCCAGTTCTATCCACGCCTTGCTGTTTACAGTGATTTCCAGGGATGGCAGAACACACAGTTCTCCGGTGGTGCTGAGTTTGCATTAACCTTTGGCAACTTCAAAGTAAAGATGACCGTTCCTTCTGATTTTGTAATTGCAGCTACAGGCGAATGCCAGAACTATAAACAATTGCTCACTCCTGCACAATACCAGCGCTGGATGGAGGCTCAAAGCGGAAAAGATGTAACAGAAATCGTTACGCTTGATGAAGCCAAAAGCAATGAAAAAGATAAATCAACTGATAAAAAAACATGGGTTTACGAAGCTGAAAATGTAAGAGATTTCGCATGGGGTGCAAGCCGCAAGTTTGTTTGGGATGCCCTTCCGGTTTACATTGAAGGAAAGAAAGTAATGGCCATGAGCTATTATGCAAAAGAAGCTTATGGTTTATACCGCAAGTATTCAAGCAAGGTTGTTGCACACACGATTAAATCCTATTCAAATCATACCATTCCTTATCCTTATCCTGTTGCAATTTCAGTTGAAGCATCATCAGGCATGGAATACCCGATGATCTGCTTTAACTACGGAAGAACAGAAAAAGATGGAACATACAGTGAAGGAACAAAGTATGGAATGATTGGTGTGGTAATTCATGAAGTGGGCCACAACTTCTTCCCCATGATTGTTAACAGTGATGAACGCCAGTACTGGTGGATGGACGAAGGTTTAAACACTTTCTGCCAGTTCCTTGCTGAACAGGAGTTTGACAACAACTATCCTTCACGTCGTGGACCTGCACACCTCATTACAGATTACATGAAGCTTCCAAAAGATCAGCTTGAACCAATTATGACCATGGGCGATAACGTTGCACAGGTTGGCTCAAATGCTTATGCCAAAGCTTCAACAGGTTTAAATATTTTACGTGAAACAGTGATGGGCAGGGAATTGTTTGATTATGCTTTTAAAGAATATGCAAGAAGATGGGCGTTCAAACATCCAACTCCTGCTGATCTGTTCCGCACAATGGAAGATGCAAGTGCAGTTGATCTTGATTGGTTCTGGCGTGGATGGTATTATGGTACTGAGCCTGTTGATATTTCGCTCGACACAGTGAAATGGTTTAAGATGGCTGATGAAACAAACGCTGCTGCGTTTGTGCAGAAGGAGTTTGAACCATTAACCAAAATCCGTAACAAGGAAGAAAAGAAAATTGTGTTTGCAACGGATGCTGATACCAGTCTGCGTGATTTTTATTATTACAACCGTAATGCCGATGCAAACTATCAGCAACAGCAACGTGAAGCATCTGTTACTGTTGACAAAGAAAACAAAGGCAAATGGGCCGGTAAGAATTTTTACGAGCTGAGCTTTACCAATAAAGGCGGTATGGTAATGCCCATCATTGTTGAATGGACATTTAAAGATGGAACAAAAGAAGTGGATTATGTACCGGTAAGCATCTGGAAACTGAACGAACAGAAAGTAACCAAGACGTTTGTAAAAGATAAAGAAGTGGTTGCCATCCGTCTTGATCCTAACAAAGAAACTGCAGATATTGACGAAAGCAATAACCTGTGGCCTGTAAAGGAAATGCCTTCACGCTTTACTTTGTTTACACAGCAAGGTGGCGGCAGAGGTGCAAGAGGTCAGAGCACTGGAACAAACTCCATGCAGAGAGCACAAAAGAAAAATTAGAAAGATTGATTTGATGAATCATAAAAAGCGGCAGTTGTTACTGCCGCTTTTTTGTTTATCATTTCATTCCGAAGAACGAAGGATAATATGCCGGGCTTTGGTACTAATGCTCAGCATATCCCTCCTGCGTGGGGAGAACAGCAGCATCAGTGCCCTAACAATGAAACAGGCACATTATTCTATTCCCATTTTGCTTTGCCAACAGTCGATATACAAACTGTTATTTAAAAACAGTCTGTTTCCAAGCATTCCCGTCATACCCGAAAATTTCATCATTGAATATTGAGCCTGCGAAAATCCTTCCACATACGTAACATAATTCAGCGGTATTTCCCGGTTGGCCATTCTTATTTTTTGGTTACAGCCGGCAGTAAACGTGGTCAAAACATGATCGGGAGAATTTGTTTTTTCTATGCTGATTTCTGAATGCGGCAGTTTCAGGTTTTCCCACACTTCCTTATTGGTTAATAACTCATAAGCGCTCGTACCCGAATCAAATAAAAATTGCTCCTCTTTTCCTTTTAACGCACCTTTAACGATGATTCTTCTTTTTTTGAATTTAAAATCAAACAGGTTGTTTTGAAACTGGCGGGGTGTTTCAGACAGATTTAAAGCAAGATAATTTTCTTTAAAATTGATGACCGTTTTCCTGTTTTCCAGAAGATCAGTTCCCACAGTTCCGATTATTTTTAAGGAATCGTTCTCATTGCTGTTTCCTGTATTATATATTTTGAATTTACCGGAAGTGATTTTTGTTTTCCCGATATAGAAGGAAGCTTTTGCCACATCACCGGTTACAGATACCTGGCGGATATTCCTGGCTGGCTCTGAATAAAAAACGGTATAAGGCGAGCCGGTATCAAACTGCATGTAATAGATTGTCGTATCGCCCTCAAAAAATACGGGAAGCAGCAACACATTTTTTTCTGTGCCCAGCCATGTTAATGGAATCACACCGCTTTCGTTTTCTACCACCAGGTAATTCTTATCCGGCGCAAATTTCTGGTTAAAATAAATGTACCCGCCAAGAGCAACCAAAACAAAAACGAGCACAAAAGCCAATACAATTTTCTTTAAAACTTTCATCAGATTATTTTCTGCAAACTTCTGTTTTGGGAACCATTTTCATTGCAAAAGCAATACGCCAGTTTTACGTCAATTCGGCGACAGGGTTTATAAAAAATTGATCTTTAGATATTTATATAAATCGTTCTTTTTGTTTAAGCACCTGCCATTTACAATAACCACCAGTAATTTAAGGCAAATAATGAATAGCAGCGGGAAAATAAAAAGCGGAAAATGCAGTGATAATCCCTTTTGAATAAAAGGGCTTGCTATTTGAGAAACCGACATGGCAAATGCAATAATAATCTGAACGCTTACAATACTTTTTCCAAGCTCTTTATTTTTATTGTCCTTGGTTCTGTAAGTTAAAATAAATGGCACTATTACTCCGCCAAAGGGTATTACAACTCCAAATAAAGTTGAGAAATTAATGAATTTTGCCCTGTCGAGGTTTGCAGCTTCTTTTGAAGGAAGAAGCTTTTCCGGTTCAATTTCAAAAACATTTGCCAGCGCCTTCAATGTAAACCCCTTTGGGATATTTCCTGCTTCTATCCGTTGAATTGTTCTTAAAGAAAGCCCGCTTTTTTCAGCGAGCTCAGTCTGTGTTAAGTTTTCCTTCTCTCTTAAATGTTGAAGTATTGATTTCATCCTGGTTTTTGTTTGCGGTTGTGCGGCACACAAAGGCGCAAATATAAAATTAAGAAAGCCGGGGCAAGAATAAGGAGTTGCTTCCTGCAGGGCATCTTATGTTTTTCAGCCAGGGCACTGTTCAACAAACACAATGGTGAAAACATCGTGGCAGGGAGAAACAATGCAATAACCGGCAATATGCTGCAGCTTCGTTTTCACGCAAGGGGAAAGGGTGGCGAAGATCGTACATCATACATCGTACATTCCTCAGCATTCACTCAGCGAAATCGGCACATTCACTGCCAGTCCGCCTTCGGCAGTTTCTTTGTATTTGTGGTTCATATCAATGGCTGTTTCCCACATGGTTTTTACCACACCATCCAATGAAACTTTTGCAAAATCAGGCGTGCTTTGCAATGCAAGTTGTGAAGCAGTGATAGCTTTAATGGCTCCCATTGTGTTTCGTTCAATACAGGGCACCTGTACCAGGCCTGCAACAGGATCGCAGGTTAATCCAAGATGATGTTCCATGGCAATTTCTGCTGCCATCAGTACCTGCTTTTGTGTGCCGCCAGAACATTCGGTTAACGCAGCAGCAGCCATAGCACTTGAAACACCAATCTCTGCCTGGCATCCGCCCATTGCTGCTGAAATGGTGGAACCTTTTTTGAAAATACTTCCTATTTCAGATGCAGTTAAAAGAAAACGTATAATCTTTTCTTCGGTATTCCCATCGCAGAAACAAACATAATACATCAATACAGCAGGAATCACTCCCGCTGCCCCGTTAGTAGGCGCTGTTACCACCCGGCCAAATGAAGCATTTTCTTCATTGACTGCAAGCGCAAAACAACTTACCCAGTCAAGAGTGTATTTAAAATCCGATCCGCCTGAACGGATGGCTTTTATCCATGTATCAAAATCCTTGTAATCTTTATTCAGCAGTAATTTTTTATTGAGACCTGCAGCACGGCGTTTTACATTTAGCCCGCCGGGCAAATATCCTTCGGCATGGCAACCCAGAAACATACATTCATGCATAACCCGCCAGATGTTAAGTACACCTTGCTTTGTTTCATTTTCACTTCTCCAGGCATTTTCATTTTCCATTACAATTTCGCTTACACTTAGTCCTGTTTTAATACACCAGTGCAGTAAATCATCGGCCAATTCAATTGGAAAAGGTAACTGAACATGCTGTTTAACGGCAGAGGTTTCACCTTCTTTAATTACAAAACCTCCGCCTATGGAATAATAGGTTTCGGCTATAGCTGCGTTATCAGCAAATGATGCAAGAAATGTAACTGCATTGGGATGAAAAGGCAAACTTTCACTCATTAAAAAATCAATGTCTTCAGCCGGATTAAAATCAACTTCATGTTTACCGGCCAGCAGCAGTGTTTTCATTGCAGCTATATCATTCATTTTTGCATCAATGGATAACACATCGAATGTGACCGGGTCGTCACCACATAAACCAAGTTGTATGGCAACATCAGTTCCATGTCCCTTGCCTGTTTTTGCCAGGGAACCATAAAGCAAAACACGAACAGAAGTAACTTTAGTTAAAAAGTTTTTCTCTTCAAGTGTATGTATCAAACGAAGTGCCGCACGCCACGGCCCGAGAGTGTGGCTGCTGGAAGGCCCCACTCCTATTTTAAACATATCGAAAACGGAAATAGGCTCGTAAGACAATTTATTTTTTTTAAAAGTAAATAAAAAACCTCTGCTGTTTGGCAGAGGCTTTCCTTAAAAAAAATAACATTAATTGCTCACAGCATTCAATGTTATTGTAAATACAAGCATAGAGTTGGGGGGAATAGTATAGACTCCTGTATTAGAATTATAAACTCCTGTTTCTCCGTAACCCATGCTTGAAGGAACAAACAGCCGGATTGTACTTCCGGTAGCAATTAATGGTAATGCTCTTTTCCATCCTTCCGCAAGTGTTCCTAATTGAAAAACAGTAGTTGTTGTCCCTCCGTTTTTAGGATCAAAATACGTCCCATTTGATAACTGACCGGAATATGTAACATTAATATAGCTGCACATAGAAGTTGGCTTTGTGCCGGTACCAACTGTATCAACCACATAATACAAGCCACTGTTTTCAACCTCAACAGCACCGGTAATTCCGTTTGTGCTTAAATAATTTGTTACAACAGCTTCTTCGGCAGCAGATGCTACTGTTGTTCCTTTTTCATAAGTACACCCGCTGTCTTTCTTTTTACATCCTGTTATAATCAACGCCAGAGACATTGTTATGAGTAAAGCATATTTCATCATTCGTTTCAGTTTTAGTTCGTATTTCCGGCAAATATATTCGATTGTATTGCTGCATCCGCTTTTTAAATAATGAAAGTTGAAGCAAACAAGAGCCTTAACATTTCTTAAAGAGACTACTGTTCAGCGTTTTCCGCTGCTTCCTTTTCAAGTAAAGCTTTTAACTCGGTATAACGCTGTTCATTCAGATCCCACTTAAAATACATTCTGAAAACAGAATAAAAAACAACAATTAACACCAAAGCGGTTATTATAACTATCAGTTGTGTGCCCGATACATACGACATATTTTTATACCATCCCCTGAAAAAAACACTCAGCAAAATTGGCAAGCCAAAAGCAAAACCAACCGGGAGACCAATCAACAACTGCCTCAGCACCTTTTTTTCTTTCAACCGATTTTCTCCCCACCATTTAACGAAGTCTTTTTCTTCTTCAGTAACCATTTTTTCCTGCAAAAATAACCAACAAAGAAGGTAAAGCAGTTGTTTTAGATAAATGAATGATGTTTTTAAGTAAGTTTGAAAAAAAATATCTGTGAAGATCCAGGATTTATTACCGCAGTATCTCTATCAGCACAAAACGCTCTCCATTCCGGGCCTTGGTGTATTTGAACTGAATCCTTCCGTTAATATATACGAAACAAAGGAAGAAGGTTGGCCCGATGATACAATAACGTTCAGGCAGGATAAAAATGTTGCCATTACTGAAGATTTTCTCAACTATCTCGTTCAGCACACAGGTAAAATGAAACCTCTTGCTATTAGTGATCTTGAGTCTTTTGTTGGCAGTGGAGTGCAGTTGCTTAATATTGGCAAACCTTTTATGCTCAGAGGCATTGGCTCTGTATCAAAATCAGCTTACGGAGATCTGCAGTTCCGGCAGGGTTTACCTGTAATTGATAAACTTGAAACAGCAACACAGACTGAACAATTAAAAGACCGCACCCTGCAGCAAAAAGAAGAAGATGAAATTGATTTTTCGCATGAGGCAAAAACCAATTCCAAAAAAGTTATTCTCATATTCGGAGGCGTTCTTGCCCTTGCACTTATTGGCTGGGCAATTTATCTTGCTCTTCCTAAAACTCCGGCAACGGAAGAATCAGAAAATATTGTAACAGACACAAGCAGTGCAATCAATAAAATTCCGGCCGATACAGTCAGTACAAAAAAGGATTCAGTTGTAAACGCACCGCCGGTTGTAACAATTGACACAACATCTTTCGACCTGGTAATTGACCGCCTTTCAACCAAAGAAAAAGCCGATGCAAAGCTTGCTTACCAGAAAACTGTAAAGAAACGGGATCTTACAATTGTACAGAAAGACAGTGCAACTTACCAACTGGTTTTGCATGTTGCCAGAAAAATTTCCGATACAACACATGTAATAGATTCACTCAAAAGTTTCTATGGTATAAAAGCAACGTTGCTGAAAAAATCCAGTTAAAATGAAGAGAACAACAAAAAGGTTGTTTTTAATTTTCTGGATTCTTGCAATTGCAGAGTTACTGCTCATATATTTTCATCAAACATCCACACGCTGGTTTACCAAACCACTGTTAATGCCGGTTTTGATGATTGCTTTTTATACAGAAAGCAACACAAAAAAAGGCGGGTTGTTTTATTTTATTCTGCTGGCATTATTTTTTTCATGGGCAGGCGATGTTTTTCTTATGATGAAGAACTTGTTTATTCCGGGACTTATTTCTTTTTTACTCGCTCATGTTTTTTACATCATTTATTTCCTGCAAATAAAAAATACGAAGAAAGGATTGCTGCAGTTTCAGCCACTCATTGGTTTGCCTGTTATTATTTATATCGCCATTTTTCTATGGCAGTTGTACCCTTTTCTTGACGCTCTGAAAATACCGGTAACAGTTTATGCAATTACCATTGGCACCATGTTGCTCATGGCTATTAACACAAAGCGGAAAGTAAGTGACGATGCAGCAGTACTATTTTTCAACGGTGCATTACAGTTTGTAATTTCTGATTCGTTGCTTGCCGTAAACTTATTTGCTGTAAACAACATTATTCTTAGTTTATGTGTAATGCTTACTTATTGCTCTGCACAGTATCTTATTGTAAAAGCTGCTGTTTTGAACGCAGATTGAAATGATCTGCCTTTTTCCCTTCCTGAACATTTCTTACTTAAAGTGAAAAAAAATCAGAAAGAATAGTTGCCCGTTTTACTCAAAAAAGGGCAAAACCCGGGTCATTAATCAAATACACCAAACAAATGGCTTCTTCTTTATCTTCGCATCAAACATTAAAGCAATGCGTTATTTCCTGGTTGGATTTATGGGTAGCGGAAAAACTTACTGGGGACGAAAATGGAGTGAAGTGCATGGGTTAAAACATTACGACCTTGACGAGGAAATTGAAAAGCAACAAGGAAAACCAATTGCTGAAATTTTTGAAAAGCAGGGCGAAGATGCTTTCCGTAAGATTGAACGGGAAACGCTGAAACAATTTTTTGAGCTTGACGATTTTATTCTCAGTTGTGGTGGCGGAACCCCTTGCTTTTACAACAACATGAAGACAATGAACAAAGCAGGAGTAACCATTTATTTAAAAACTTCACCTGCCGATCTTGCTATGCGTTTACAAGATGAAAAAGAAACACGGCCCCTGATTGCAGGGATGGATAATCATGTACTGGAAGAATTCATCAGTGAAAAACTACAGCAGCGTGAACCTTACTATTCACTTTCCATGTATCATTTACCCGGGAAGTTTATAACAGAAGAAAATTTTCAACGAATAATCAGAAGACATGGCTCATAAATTTTTGAAAACAGCTTTTATACTCGGTGCCCTTGCTGTGGCTCTTGGAGCATTTGGCGCACATGCACTTAAGCCACTACTCAGCGAACAGGAGCTCCATACATATCAAACCGCCACACACTACCATGCAATCCATGTTTTAGCGCTTGCAATTGCAGGTATTTTGATGATACAGTTTTCTTCAAAATGGTTTGTACATGCAGGGTGGTTGTTTATTACGGGCATCATTTTCTTCGCAGGTTCGTTATATATTCTCACTTTTTTAAAAGCTGCCGGTATTGAAAATGCAAACTGGTTAGGGGCAATTACACCATTAGGAGGCTTAAGTTTTATAAGCGGATGGCTATGCCTGTTTATGGGAGTACACAAATGGTCTGCTTCTTAAAGAGGAATGGTGAGTATTGTTTTGGTGCCAGCCATTCCATCACCTGAAATAATTTCAAAACTGCCGCCAATATTTTCCATTCTTCGTTTCATATTTTTCAGACCATTACCATATTGGTTCAGTTTTTCTTTATCCATCCCTTTACCATTATCGCTTATTTCGATCTGGAGAAATTCATTGTAATGGATTACAATATCCACATCAGTTGCGCCTGAATGCTTTACAGTATTATTCAGGGTTTCTTTAATAACAAGAAAAACATTCCGTCTTTTTTCGCCAGAAACTTCAGTATCAGGCAATGAATCTGGAATATGCACATGATAATCAATGCTGAAATTATCAAGGAAGTCCAGTGCATAGGATCGTATATAAGAAACCAGGCTTCCAGCTGTGTCATTGCCGGGATTCATACTCCAGATAATGCCGTTCATTTTGCTCATCAGCTCATTGGCATTATTGGAAATCTTGAAAATTTCCTCAACGGGGTTTTCTTTTGTTTTCTTAATTGCAATTTCACTCAGCAGCCTTATTGCAGTCACTCCGCTTCCCAATTCGTCATGCATATCAGCCGAGATTCTGACACGTTCATCATTCTGCGCACTGAGCACTGCAATTTTTTTCTCATACTCCTGCTTCTCATTCTCCTGCTTGATTGCCTCATCCATTTTCACCTTTTCTATCAGTTCAATTTTATTTTTATAAGTTAACCCTGCTAAAAACAAAATCAGCTCAAGCAAAATTCCCATTTCAAAATATGTCAGTGATTGTCGCAAGAATTCTCCCTGCGGTAAAAATCTCCCCAGTGGAAATATAACCAGCGCCAGTGAAATTCCGCCGAATATAAGATTAGCCACATTACCTGCAAGCATGTAATTCATCAACCTGTTGCGTTTTACTATCCCCAACACAAGAAACATAATTCCGAGAAAAATAAAAAAATACTTGCTTGTGTTTTCTGTAAAAGACAGATATGAGTAAGAAAACCCTGCAAAGTAAAAGAAAGAGAAAAAGAAAAGGAAGGCAAGTAAAATAAGTTCTGCTGAAAAAAATATCCTGTTGAGCAAAGGATAATTTACCTTCATATTCAAAAATATACGGGAAAAAGCAACATAAAAAACATAGCCTCCTATCTGCAGAAAATAGTCAAAATACTCTTCATAAAAGAAATTGAACAACGAGGATGTTTTAAATAAAGCAGCTTTGAGAAAAAGCATAACTCCGAAAAATAAAGCATACACCGAATAGTATAAGAATTCTTTTTTAAAGCCCTGAAAATAATTTGCGAAAGAAAAAGCAACCATCATCAGCAGCATGCCGCATATAATGAAGGTAAATATATTAACGCCCTGTGCCTTGGTATGTGTAAAGTTTATATGATAATCAATAAAAGAAGGATCAATCAGGTACGGTTCAAAGCTGCTTACGTTTGTGCGTGCATAATTACAACCAACAAGAAATTCCATACTCTGCCCTGCAGGTATTGACAGAAAACGATATGACTGCCGTTCATCTTCTTTCCATACAACCTGCGGTATTTCATTCCAGTTATCAGCAAAATTTTTCCGGCTGTAAAGTACCGACTTTACCGAATAAGTGCCCGGAGTAAAAATATAAGTAAGCCCGGTATCTGCATCATTATTAATCCTGAACAAAAGATAAATCCGGGAATCGATCATAAATTTTTTGGGAAGCACCTTGCCGGGAAGTTTTTTAAATGGCCTGAACATTTTTTCATCCAGACTTTGCGGCAGTTTATTTTTTCCTGTATCAATATAAATTCTTAACTGCGATAGCGGGAAATAAACATTTTTAATAACTGAGCTGTGAATTACAGGTAAGGTAGTATCATACTGAGCAAATGTACTCAGCGTAAAAAGAAAAAATAAAAAGGTAAGCTGGCAATGTTTTCCCATTAAGAGTAGTGTTCGGGGAGAAAGATAAAACATTTCAGGCTTAAATACCAAGTTTTGGCAATAGTTTGAAGTAGCCGCATTATAAAGGCATTCTTTATCTTTGTTTCTATGGCCGCAAACCGAACAAAAGAGAAAAAGAGCAAGAAGAACCCTGATAAACTTGCCCTGGAAAAAGAGGAGCAGGTAACTGTGAAGGAGCTTGTAAAAGATGAACGTACACATAAAATAACAGGCATAATTTTCCTGATTATTTCCGTTGTTTTATTTCTTTCATTTACATCCTATCTTTTTACCTGGAAGGAAGATCAGGACAAAGTACTTCGTTATTCGTCAGGGTTCCTGTTTGAAGAAAACATGAAAGTTGAAAATCTGCTTGGCCGTTTTGGAGCATGGATTTCGCACCTGTTTTTCTACCGTGGATTTGGTGTGGCATCATACCTGATCTGTACATTCTTTTTTATAGTTGGAACTAATTTTCTTTTTGGAAAAAAAATGTTTTCTGTCGGGCGAAATATTAAATATGTAATCGCCGGATTGATGGTATTGCCTGTTTTCTTCTCGTTTTTTTTGCATGCCGATGGTTTTCCCTGGGGCGGCTCTTTTGGCAACTACGCATCAGCATGGCTTAATGGTTTTGCCGGAACAGCAGGCACTGGCATTATATTATCTGTGGCACTCATTGCTTATCTCATCTGGCGTTTTAATCCGGTATTCAGGCTTCCTGCAAAGAAAACAGGATTACCACCAATTGAAGAAATGATTGAAGATGAGAAATCGGCTACTATTGATCTTACAGAAACAAACACTTCGCAACAGCAGGAAATTTCGTACAATCAATTAAAAAAAGAATCCGGTTTCACTCCTGTAAAAACAGAAGAAGAAAAATACAATCCCCTGCATAATTTTTCAGTTACAGAAAAAGAATTGCCCGAAATAAAAACAGATAACATTTATAAAGATGCAAATCCGTTGCAGGCCGAACTGCCGAATGAACTATCAGCAGAACTAACAATACCTGAACCTGAAAAATTCAAGAAACCAGTTGTAAAAGAAGATGCCGCTAATGATCTTGCACTTGAAATAAAAAATGTGGCAGACCATGACACTACTGCTGCTGATGCTCCCAAAAAGACAGTAGAAAACCTACCTCCTTATGATCCGTTTCTTGATTTGAGAGATTATAAATTTCCTTCGCTGGGTCTGTTGGAAAATCATGGCGGCGAGAAAATAGTTCAGGATACCCAGGAGCTGGAAAACTATAAAAACCAGATCATCGGAACGCTCCGAAACTATGATATTGAAATACAAAAAATATTTGCAACGGTTGGGCCTACGGTAACATTGTATGAAATTGTTCCTGCGGCAGGTGTACGTATTTCAAGAATTAAAAATCTTGAAGATGATATTGCTTTAAGTCTTGCGGCATTGGGAATACGCATCATTGCCCCAATCCCGGGAAAGGGAACTATTGGTATTGAGGTACCGAATGTGAAGAAGACTGTGGTGAGTATGAAAACACTCTTATCATCGGAAAAATTTCAGCACAACAATTTTGCCCTTCCCATTGCTATTGGAAAACGCATTGATAATGAAAATTTCATTGTTGATCTTACTACTATGCCTCACTTGCTCATGGCAGGGGCAACCGGCCAGGGTAAATCGGTTGGGGTAAATGCAATACTTGTTTCATTGCTGTACAAAAAACATCCTTCGCAACTGAAGTTTGTGTTAGTTGATCCCAAGAAGGTTGAACTTAGTTTGTACCGCCATATCGAAAACCATTTTCTTGCAAAACTTCCCGGCGAAGAAGAAGCAATTATTACCGATACAAAAAAAGTAATTAATACACTCAATGCTTTGTGCATTGAAATGGACAACCGTTATGATTTATTAAAAGAAGCGGGCTGCCGCAACCTGCGTGAATACAACGAAAAGTTTGTTGCAAGAAAACTCAACCCCGAAAAAGGCCATCAGTTCCTGCCTTTTATCGTATTAGTGATTGATGAATTTGCCGACCTGATTATGACTGCGGGTAAAGAAATTGAAATGCCGATAGCCCGTTTGGCACAATTGGCCCGTGCAGTTGGCATTCACCTGATTATTGCAACACAAAGGCCTTCAGTAAATATCATCACCGGTACGATCAAAGCCAATTTCCCTGCAAGGATTGCATTTAAAGTATCGTCAAAAGTTGACAGCAGAACCATTCTTGACATTGGTGGCGCTGAACAATTAATTGGTAAAGGTGATATGCTTATCAGTTACAACGGCGAATTAACCCGTTTGCAATGTGCATTTGTTGACACACCTGAAGTAGATGAAGTTGTTTCTTTTATCAGTAAGCAAAGAGGTTATCCCCAGGCATTTCTTTTACCAGAATATGTGGATGAAAAAGAACTTGAAGGAAAAGATTTTGATCTTAGCGACAGGGATCCTTTGTTTGGCGATGCCGCCCGGCTTATTGTACAAAACCAGGTAGGTTCCACTTCCTTGCTGCAACGCCGCATGAAGCTGGGTTATAACCGTGCAGGAAGGCTGATGGATCAACTGGAAGCAGCAGGAATTGTAGGCCCAAGCCAGGGAAGTAAAGCGAGGGATGTGCTGATTAAAACTGAAGCAGAGCTCGACCAGCACCTTGATCTGCTTGGATAGTGTTAAAGTTTAGTGAATCGACCTAATTACATATTTTCATTAAGGCATCGCTTATCTTTGCGGCCTCAATTTTGAACAGACATTGAAAACAATCAGAATGAAGAAAATTTTATCGTTCACACTCGTACTCCTGTTTACAGCAGCAGGCTTTGCCCAGCCAAAAAATATGGGCACGAGTGATCCTGCTGCAAAAAAAATTCTTGATGCAGTAAGTGCTAAGTTTAAAACATATAAAGCTGTACAGGCTACATTTTCTTTCAAAAATGAAGATGCAAAGGGCAAAGTGCTGGGAGTAAAGAAAGGAACACTTTATACAAAAGGAAACAAATACCGTGTAACAATTACCGGCGGGCAGGATATATTTTGTGATGGTGCAACCGTTTCTACTTACGATAAAACGGCCAATGAAGTGACGGTTTCAAAATTTGAAGCTTCACAAAGCACAATCACTCCTCAAAAGCTTTTTACAAATTTTTACGATAAAGATTTTTTATATAAACTCAATGGAGAAAAAAAGGAAGCTGGCAAAACGCTCCAGGAAATTGAATTAACTCCATTTGACAAAACAAAATCGTTTTTCAAAGTATTAATCTGGGTTGACAAAGCCACTCAAACTATTTACAGTACAAAAGTGCTGGAAAAAAGCGGCAACAAATACACTATAACTGTAGCATCGGTAAATGGCAAAGCAAATATTAATGATGCACTCTTTGTATTTGACAAAAAGAAATATCCAGGAGTTGAGATTGTTGACCTTCGCTGATAATAAAATCATTCATATAAAAAAATCCCGTTTCGTTTCTGGAACGGGATTTTTAATTTACAAATCTTTGAAACATCGATCAGCCATGCTGAAGCCCAACCATCTATCCCGCAATATCCCCGCATTTGTAACAACAAACAGAGGGCTGCCAATGGAATAGACTTTTAAATATATTTGAAGAATATCATTGGCAAACAAACAACTCTATATGCACAAATTCATTTTTAGTATCATTGCTTTTTTTCTAACTGCAGGTATAATAAACGCACAAGACAAGAATCAGAACATCAAATCAAACCTGATACTTAAAGTGGATGTAAGCAATATCAATCAACCAGTAGAAAAATTATTTATTTCCTATTATAATACAGCCGACAAGGTAAGATTTACAGACAGTGCAGATATTCATACTAACAAAGTTGTTCAGTTCAACATGTTTATTAAAGAGCCTTTACTTGCACAACTTAGAATTGTTCCAGCCAAAACGTCTGATACTTCCCGAAAAGCAAAACTTATACAGGCAAAGGATATTTATGGTATTTATCTTGAACCGGGATCAATTGTTGTAACAGCAGTTGATTCGCTCAGCAACAGCACGGTAAAAGGTTCTGCAAGTCATACTGATTACCTGTTGCTGAAAAAGAAATCTGCAGCTTACGATTCAATCTATACTGCTTTGTATAAAAACTACAGCGAAGCAAGACGTAATAAAATGGAAACAGCTTCTATTGAAAAATCAATTGATTCGTTGGATGAAGTAATCAAGGAAAAAGTATATGCATCCTTTATAAAATCAGGAAAGAAAAACTCTCCTGTTGCTTTGTATGCATTATCGCAATATGCCGGCTATGCAATTGATCCGGGCAAAACAGAACCTTTGTTCAATCTTCTTGATAAGAAAATAAAAAATCTGCCAACAGGAAAATCATTACAGGAAAGAATAAACCTTGCCAAAAAAACAGAAGTTGGTCAATATGCTATTCCTTTCACACAAAAAGATACTGCAGGTATTGATGTATCATTGGCTTCTTTCAAAGGCAAATATGTGCTGGTTGATTTCTGGGCAAGCTGGTGCGGACCATGCCGTGCTGAAAATCCGAATGTAGTTGTTGCGTTTAATAAATATAAAAACTATGGCTTCACTGTTTTGGGAGTATCGCTCGACAGGCCCGACGCAAAAGAAAAATGGTTAAAAGCAATTTATGATGACAAGCTTACTTGGACACATGTTTCTGACCTGAAATTCTGGGATAATGAAGTGGCAAAAATGTATGGCATTATGGCAATTCCACAAAATTACCTGCTGGACAAAGAAGGAAAAATCGTTGCAAAAAACATCAGAGGTGAAGAATTAGCAGGCAAGCTGAAAGAAATTTTTGAACCAGCAGGAACAAATTGATCCACTTCAAACTGGCATTAAAAAAACAAATCCCGTTTCAATGCTGAAACGGGATTTGCATATAGAATAAGAACTAATTCAGAATTAGTATCCACCCATACCGCCCATATCAGGAGCTGGCATATGAGGTTCTTCTTTCTTTGGTTTATCAGCAATAACACATTCTGTTGTTAACAACATGCCTGCAATTGAAGCTGCATTTTCCAAAGCTACACGGCTTACTTTAGTTGGATCAATTACGCCCGCTTTAAACATGTTTTCAAATTCTTCAGTGCGTGCATTGAAACCAAAATCGCCTTTACCTTCTTTAATTTTCTGAACTACGATAGAACCATCGATACCTGCATTTGCAGTAAGTGTGCGGATTGGTTCTTCCAAAGCACGACGGATGATCTGCATTCCTGTTTGTTCATCTTCAATTTGTCCACGAACCTTTGCTTCCAATGCATCCAAAGCACGAATGTAAGCAACACCACCACCTGGAACAATACCTTCTTCAACAGCAGCACGGGTTGCGTGCAAAGCATCATCAACACGGTCTTTCTTTTCCTTCATTTCAACTTCAGTAGCAGCACCAATGTACAATACAGCAACACCACCTGCTAACTTAGCTAAACGTTCCTGTAATTTTTCTTTATCGTAATCAGAAGTTGTGTTTTCAACCTGTGCTTTTATCTGGTTTACACGGGCTGTGATATCTACTTTTTTGCCTTTACCACCAACAATTGTTGTGTTGTCTTTATCAATGGTTACAGAAGATGCCTGACCCAAATAAGAAAGATCAGCATTTTCTAATTTAAACCCTTGTTCTTCGCTTACAACAGTACCTGCAGTAAGGATTGCAATATCAGTGAGCATTTCTTTTCTGCGATCTCCAAAGCCTGGAGCTTTTACAGCAGCCACTTTCAAAGTACCACGGAGTTTGTTTACAACCAATGTTGCCAATGCTTCACCTTCAAGATCTTCAGAAATGATTAATAACGGACGACCACTCTGAGCAACTTTCTCCAGGATGTGGAGAATATCTTTCATTGCAGAAATTTTCTTATCGTAGATAAGGATGTAAGGATTCTGCAACTCAGCTTCCATTTTTTCGCTGTTTGTAACGAAGTATGGAGAAATATAACCACGGTCGAACTGCATACCTTCAACAACATCAACAGTTGTATCAGTACCTTTTGCTTCCTCAACAGTGATTACACCTTCTTTACCAACTTTTGCAAACGCTTCAGCAATCAGTTTACCGATTGTTTCATCGTTATTTGCAGAGATAGAAGCAACCTGCTGAATTTTCTTACTGTCGTTACCAACAGTCTGTGATTGTGATTTAAGGTTTGCCACAACCAGGCTTACAGCTTTGTCAATACCACGTTTCAGATCCATTGGATTTGCACCTGCAGCCACCATCTTCAAACCTTCGCTGATGATTGCCTGTGCCAATACCGTAGCAGTAGTAGTACCATCACCTGCAATATCTGCAGTTTTAGATGCTACTTCTTTTACCATTTGTGCGCCCATATTTTCAATGGGATCTTCCAGTTCAATTTCTTTCGCAACAGTAACACCATCTTTTGTTACCTGCGGTGCACCAAATTTCTTTTCAATAACCACATTGCGTCCTTTTGGACCAAGCGTTACTTTTACAGCGTTGGCAAGAACGTCAACACCTTTTTTCATTTTATTTCTTCCTTCAATATCGAAGAAGATTTGCTTTGCCATAGTTATATTTAATTTGAGAATGAATTAATTTGAGAATTGAATACTTGAAATTTGAAGCAGCTAACCATTTTCAAATTAGCACATCTTCAAATTTTCAAATTATACAATTGCCAGAATATCGCTTTCACGCATAATCAGGAGGTCTTCTCCTTCAATTGAAATTTCTGTACCGGCATACTTTCCGTAAAGTACAGTATCGCCAACTTTTACAGTTACAGGTTCATCTTTTTTTCCGGGGCCTGCAGCTACAACTGTACCACGTTGGGGTTTTTCCTTTGCCGTATCGGGGATAATAATTCCGCCTGCGGTTTTTTCTTCAGCAGGAGCAGGCTTTACAATTACTCTGTCGTGTAAAGGGGTAACACTTACCTTCTTAGCCATAGTTTTCGATTTTTTGATTTAAAATTTAATCTATCCCCATTTTAAGGGGCACCAAAGGTAAGCGAATACAATGCCATGCCGTCAGAATGCGAAAAAATTTCAGAAACAGCGGAATTTACTCCCACAAAGGCTAAAAAACAGGACATTTTTTCAGAGATGGATTCTTTCCGGCCTGACGTTACGCTCCACTACATTGCATCGTAAGTTCTAATTTCAAGAGGAGCATCTGATTTTCTATAAAAAACCCGGCCATTATAATGAGCTTTTAGTAAAATTCTGCCATGCTCATAACCTGCAGGCACAGGCAACCCATTTTCAACCGGCTGCAAATATAACTGGTATAAAAAGCGGCTTGAATCTGCGTTTTCAATAATTTTTTCGTCGCTTTGCTTTCTAAAGCCAACCTCAAAAGAACCATTTGGCGATAGTTGCGGAATTAGTTTATATGTCTTATTCTCAAACCAGGCCGAATCCCATTTAATTGTATTTGTTTTGGTTTCAGCATACACCAGTAAAACAATAGCTGGTTTTACAGGAACAGCATCACCACCTTCATCTTTCATAACTGTACCAGGCAATATTTCCATACTATAGGCAGTGAGTTTTTTTACAACTTTTTTTTGCTGGGCACAGGAATAAAACGCAACAGCAATCAATAGCCAAAAGACAATTTTAAAAGATTTATCATGCATAAAATTTCAAAAAAGGTGAACCGGAAAATTGGTTCACCTTTTCGGTTTTATTGTTTTACAATTTTGATGGTTTGCGTTTTGTTACCTGCATCAACCCGTAATATATAAACCCCGGCAGTAACCTTTCCATTAAGTGCCATTTGAGTATAACTATCGGCCCGCCCTAAATCCCATTTCTGAATTAATTGTCCTGTATTAGTAAATAATGACGCAGCAACTTTTTCCCGCTGCTGATTACTTACATACATAGGGATGCTGAATGAGACCGGGTTCTGTAAAACCTTCACGAAATTTTCTCTCCTGCTCACATCAAACAATCCCGAAACATTGTCTTCAGCAAGGAAGAAACGACCATTACCAGAAACAGTAGCAGTAAACAGGTAACCTGATCCGTATGCTACCGAATTGGTAGCATACAAAGTTGAATTTGAAATATCAGCCATGGATGCAGTTGAAGCTGTTGTTCCGGTTATTTTTAAAGTTGATGGCGTTTTCGATCCCAATTCATCAGCAGTATAATACAGTCCAAGCGTATAAGTTGCGCTGCTGTTTTGCGAAACGTTGATATTATAGACTTTTTGTGAGCGCTGGCCGGAATAAAAACTTTGCCATGTATTACCAGCCTCAGAGATGGTTGACGTAACACAACCAAGCGAAGCTGAAGCATTATTTATACTATTTATTACTTCCAACAAATTATAGAAATAATAGTTACCATTATTTAATACCGACTCTGTTTTGCTGCTGTTTAAAGCTGTGGCAATTGGGTTACCTGATCCCGCAGTAAATGTCACATTTATTCTTGCGTATGAAATATAAGCTGCAGACAACGAACACCCCGATCCTGTAGTTGCATTTGAATATGTAGTTGCATATACAGTAGAACCCAATGGAGAGCTTGCCCCATCAATCACATCAGGCGAAGCATCAACAGTTGCAGAACCATTATCAAAACAAAAATTAAGTACCACATTTGATGTACCATCCCATGCAAAAGGTGTTGAGAACTGGATTGTATTTGTTCCGGCAACAGACGTATAGTTCCCTGAATATACCTGAGTAAATGCCGGACTTACAAAACCAGATGAAAGATTGGTTGATGAAGAATTTCCCATAGAAACAGTAAAACCGGTAAATGGTTGTGTACTGTTTTTTGTAGAAACATTGAAACTTAGAGAAGAAATATTTCCTGCACCGGCAATTCCTGCACTAATTAATTCAGAAGCAGTAAAAAGATATTGAACTCTGAAGCGCTGCATGTTGCTGCGTAGAGGAGTAGCATTAGTTAAATTTGTTTCAAATGTGCCAATTGAATAACTCCCACTATAAGTTGGTGCCGATGGAGCTACATCATTATCAGTGATATAAAAAGTTAATGATTGACTTGATGGTGCAGCTACAGCATCAGTTGCTCCTGTAATAGAATACCCTATGGTAAGGTATTCTGTATTTTCTATATCTGCATCGTTATAAATTCTTACAGTAAAGGACTGATCAGTTGTTGTTCCATTTGCGAATGATAAAGTTGTTGAAGGATTTGTAAAATCACCATTGGTTGTAATGTCATAATCAACTCCCTGGGTTGCAGTTCCGCCAGTAATATTCAGAGTAACATTAGCCGTACCTGTTGGAGCTTTATCAATATGCATTTTAACAGTATAATCTTTGTAGTTTCTGCACGTATTTCCTGTTCCCAAAGTGTTTTCCTTAACAGTCAAATAATTATATGATGAGGTGTAGCGTATATAAGGTATATTGTTATTAAACATTGTTGTCCACAACCCACGGCCGTGAGTGGCGGCAAGAAGTGTTTTATCACTGTACCTGTATTGCAGCATATCAGTCCTCACATTAGGAAATGATCCATTTTGCACCCAAACAGTAGATGATCCATTTATATCATCCGTTTCAAAAATCCCCATCTCAGTAGCAAGAACTGCTTTGTCATTATCATCAGGATAGAACATAGCCCAGCGCACTGGAATATCGGGCAGGTTACCTGAAATATTTGTCCATAGAGCACCTCCATTATTTGTAATCCAAACATGCTGTAATCCATAATTTGAGTAAACAGCAATTAAATTATTATCATCGGTACCAACATTTACGCATGATACGATATTTCCGTTTAGCTGCGGCATTGAAGCTCCGGTAATATTTGCCAGAACAGGAGATGATGTATTTGCATTATCAGCCCTTACTATTGCGCCACCTGCGGTACCCATAAATACTCGATTATTTGTGTAAGGCGAAACTTTAAAATTACGTATCGAATTTGGTGTTACAGATGAAACTGATACGGATGTAAAAGTTGATCCGGTTTGAGGATTATCCCAACGCACATAAGTACCAGAGGCTGCGCTGGTGTACATTATATTGTTTATATCATCATACTCTGTGGGATTGATAAACTGACCAATAGTTGATGAATAATTTACTGATGACCAGTTTACACCACTATTCACACTGCGCCTGTATTGGCTGCGGGTAGTTGCTGAAAATTGAAACTGGGGTTCATCCTCATCAATATGTACATATCCACCATCACCACCATGAACTTCAATACTACCTCCTAATCCGGCATTTGAAAGTGAATGACTTCCATTATCCTGTGTACCGCCAAGAAAATAGTTGGTGCTTAAGGGATGAATTGCACAAGAATAAAACTGTAATGTCCTGAGTCCGATATTACGGTCTGAAAAAGTTGTTCCATTGTCTGAAGAATAAAATATTCCACCATCACTTGCAGCAAGCACCTGTGTTCCATTCCAGAAAACACCATGATGATCTGCATGCACATAATTCAAAGACGTGCCAACCCACCTTGTAATTTGGCTCCATGTAGCCCCACCGTCAGTACTTCTGTAAAAATTCAATCCGCCAGCCACCACTATATTTGGATTATTGGGATCAACACCTAATGCTAAATCATACCAGCCCTGACCCGTATTAATACTTGGTTCCGAAGTTGTACTTGGAGGAGATGTGCTTGTAGCAAACCAATTAATGCCACCATCTGAAGATTTGTATATCTGAGGAGTTAAACTATTTGTTCCTTCAGGCAAGGCGTAAACAACATCTCCAGAAACTGCCAATTCGCAATTGTTCAAAAGATCAGGAATTGCCGTGACCGGGCTATTCCATGTAGCAGAAGTAACAATTGAGGGAATATCAGTATAAAAAGAGCCCGAGTTTGCTGTTGACCCCCCACCCATGCTTACATGCATTCTTCCTGTACTGCTGATTTTTATATCAGTAATTTTTTTACCACCTCCTGTTGTTGATGGCGTTATTTCAGCCCAAGTAGCTCCACCATCGATAGACCGTTGTAAACCCTGGCTATTTCCTACGGTACCAACATAAACATTGCCAGCAGCATCGCATACGATTTTTGATACATTCCAGAAATCTGTTGTATTTGTAAGCAGGTTCCATGTATTTCCATTGTCAGTACTTTTCCAGATACCTCCACCTCTTACAGCATCTGTATTTCCATTTCGTTCACCAGTAGCAAAATACATAATGTTTTTGTTTGCAGGGCTTTGACAAATACTTGAAATAGCAAGATTTCCAAAGAAATCATTTATAACAGTCCAGTTAGCAGGGTTTGCAGTAATATCCGTTGTTTTCCATAGCCCGCCACTTACGCTACCAGCCCAAACAGTTTTTCCGGTTACATCATTTAAATCAACATGTACAGAACGCATGCGCCCGCTTATAACCGCATTATTGCCCGGGCCTCTTGTGTTACCGTTACTTGGGCCTAAACTATTTGTATTTGGCCCTCTTTCAGACCAGCTTAAAGCAGAAATACGGGCGTACCTTCCTGAACGACGAGCCTGGTAAATATCATCATATGCTTTTATTAATCTGTTTGCAGGCACATAACCCAGTTTTGGATCACGAGTCATTTCAAAGTCCATTTCCTGAGCTTCTCTGATTCCATCTTCATTTTCGTTCTCTTCACCTTCTGCAGACTCATCTTCATCTTTTTCCCTCTCATTTATGGATATACTTGTATCTGCTTTCTTACCCAATTTCGAAAACACGAATACCATTCCAGAAATAACAAATCCTGTAGTGAGAAATACGAGTAAAAATCGCTTCATCTGATAATTATTTATTTAATTTCAAACATACCAAAAAGAGCTAATATTTCCTTATTTATCTCTTCTGAAGCCTGTTGAAAAACTTCGTAAAAAAACAGTTAAACGGGAATCCGTATCTTCGCCCCCCAAACAGTTCTTACAACAATGATCAGCAGAAGAAATATACGGGTTAAGGTGATGCAAACACTCTACACCTGTTTCACAAGAGAAGGTGATATTACAAAAGAAGAAGCATTACGTACTTTAGACAAGCATATTGATCAAAGCCGCCAGCTTTTTGTTTTTCTCATTCACTTTTTAACCGAGGTTGGCCGTTATGCCGAAGTGGATTCACGCCAGCGTGCTTCAAAACATTTACCTACAAAGGAAGATCTGAACGTAAACATAAAACTTGCAGGTAACAGTGTGTTATGGCAAATTCTTGAAAACCCATCCTATATTGCTGTAGCAAAAGAAATTAAACCCGAGCTTATCGACACCGACGACTGGATTAAAAAAATCTATTCTGAGCTTGTTGAAACAGAATTATACAAGCAATATATCAGCCGCCCACTAAGAGAAAAAAAGGAAGAAAAAGATATTCTTGAATTTATTTTTACGGATCTGATGCTTCCAAACGAAGATTTTGTTTCGTTTATTGAGGAGAACTTTCTTCATTGGGATGACGATTGTGAAATGATGAACCTTCTCATGATTGGCTTAATTCAAAAACCTGCCAGCGGAGAATTTCAGGAATTTGTTACCGCAGAAAAAATGAAATTTGCCAAAGACCTGCTCATCAGTGTAATTGAAAAAGAAAGTGTTTGTACAGATTACATAAAAGGAAAACTTCAGAACTGGGACCCCGAACGTACCGCCGTACTTGACATGATTCTGATGCGGATGGGTATTTGTGAATTCCTGTTCTTTGAAACCATTCCGCCAAAAGTAACCATCAACGAGTATATTGACCTTGCAAAAGATTACAGTACTCCGCAAAGCGGGCATTTTGTAAATGGAATACTTGACAGCATTCACAAAGACCTTGCTGCACAGAACAAACTGCACAAGATTTCATTTAAAAAGTCATAGTGAAAGCTTTCCTTTACATTTGCAACAAAACAAACCAGAATCTGCGGCAGATCAATCAACTCTGAAGCAATTAGTATCATAAAAAACATCTGAACCTTTAAACTTATAAACAGATGAAAAAGCTTTTTTTATTTTTACTTGTCAGCAGTGCAGCAGCATGTAATACTGTTACAAAAAACCCAAAAGATCCTGCAATACCGGTTATTCCCACGCAGGCTAATGCTGCCGATTCATTAGTTAATGATTCAACCAAATGGACAACCGTTCAATGGCTTGATTCAACACAAAATTTTGGCAAAGTTACCGATGGTGAAAAAGTGAAAATTTCTTTCCATTTTAAAAACACAGGTTCGCAGCCCCTGGTTATAGCTGAAGTACATGCAAGTTGCGGATGTACTGTTCCTTCTAAACCCGATGAGCCGATTGCTCCTGGAAAAGAAGGTGTGATCACTGCAGAATTTAACAGCAGCGGCCGGGTAGGTAAAGCATCAAAATACATTAATGTTACCTGCAACACGAAAGAGAAAATTGTAACTCTTTTATTTGAAGGCGAAGTGTTGGCAAAAAATTAAAAACAGTTCACTATACAGGTGAGTGTTGCTGCAATTGAAAACACCAGAAATTAAAAACAAAAAAATAAACAGATGAATTCTTTTTTTCTTTCAGCCCAACCTGGTGGAGGAGGTACAATGCAATTGTTATTTCTTGGATTAATGATCCTTGTATTCTGGCTTTTCATGATTCGCCCACAGGCTAAAAAAGCCAAGCAGCAAAAAACATTTATCGACAATTTGCAAAAAGGCGATAAAGTAGTAACCATTGCAGGTATTCACGGTGTTGTAAACAAAGTGAATGAAGATGGTACTCTGTCGCTTGAAATTAATCCCGGCAGCTATATCAAAATTGAGAAAAGTGCCATCAGTCTTGATTGGACAACACAGTTGAACAATCCTGGCGCTGAGAAAAAATAATCGGGCAAAAAGCCAATTGCATTTTGCCCATCAGCATGCTTAAAATCGGCTTAACAGGAGGTATTGGCAGTGGAAAAAGCACCATTGCAAAAGTATTTGAAGTGCTTGGCATTCCTGTTTATTATGCAGATAAAGCTGCAAAGGATTTAATGAATAAAAATGAGCTGTTAAAACAACAGCTCATTTTTTATTTTGGTGAAAGCACCTATTTAAATGGTGAATTAAACCGAAAACATCTTGCAGAAATTGTTTTTGCCAACAAAGAAAAATTAGAATTACTTAATAGCCTTGTACATCCTGCTACAATAGCAGACGCAGCGCAATGGTTTAAGCTACAGAAGTCGTCCTATGTAATTAAAGAAGCTGCGTTGTTATTTGAAAGCGGATCGGCAGAGGGACTGGATTATGTTATTGGTGTGTCGGCCCCTGAAACTTTAAGGATCAAAAGAGTAATGGACAGAGATGGAGTTTCAGCAGATGAAATAAAAAAAAGAATAAACAACCAGCTCAATGAATCGCTCAAATTAAAATTGTGCGATTTTATAGTATTTAATAACGAACAGGAAATGATTTTACCCCAGGTATTACATCTGCACAAAGAATTGATTCAACGTTCGGAAAAACAGAAACAATGAGTTTACTATTCATGATTATAGTAGCGGCAGGTCTTCCTTTTCTTACAGCACTCAGCTATAAGAACATAAAAAAAATGGAAGAAGAAATGGAAGGTGCTCAGTTAGCAAAAATTCCGGTTTACCTCCAGTCAATGATCATGCAGATTATACTTGCTGTTGTTGCCTGGTTTGCTGCACGGAGTGAAACAATCAGCATTTCATTTAAAAGTAATTTCTCTCCGAAAACAATTGGCGCATCTGTATTACTTGTTGTTATTGCACTTCTTCTTGCCTGGATCTCTCAAAAATTTTCTAAGGAAAAAGATGAAGGCACGCTTCATCACATTCTCCCCGATACAACTTTTGAACGTTTAATCTGGGTGCTGGCAGTAGTGGTAGCAGCTTTTTGTGAAGAATATATTTACCGTGGAGTTTTATTCAACATTATTGCAGACATGGTGAAAGACTATACTGTTTATGTTTGGCTTATTGCAACCCTTCTGAGCGCAATTGTATTTGCATTCGGGCATGGCACCCAGGGTGAAAAAGCAATTATTCAGATTATTCCTTTTGCAATTGGTTTTCAGTTTTTAGTATGGCTCAGCGGCGGATTGCTTTTGCCAATGATTGCTCACTTTATTTACAATATTCTGGTTGAGCTTTTATTCGGCGAGAAGATTAAGCAAGATGCTGAACGATAAAAGACTCTTCTTACATCATTATCATTTCTACCATCCTGCCCTTTCGCCCCAGCTTCCCAAACCAAAATATTGGTTCAGTGGAATATTTAAACCAAGCTGGTTATAGGAAATATTATTCTGCAACTGGGTTCTGGCATAACGCAACTGAAGTTTAGGCAGCAACATTCCAACTCCAAATGAAAAACCGGTAAGGCCGTTTGCGCTGTTATAAATCCGCAATTCCTTTCCTCGTAAATAATTATAACCGGCAGTCAGTTCCACACGCTCCCCAATGAGTATTTGTGTTGAGAATACAAGGTGTTGAAATAATTTATCAAACGTAAACTTTCCGTTTTTTGAAGCAGGAATACCGTTTTCATTATTAAAAGCAGTATCGCTGTAATTAAGATTAAACTGATGAAGATGGTGTGCTGTTAAAGAAAACCGGATCGGTGCTTTTGCAAGACGCTTGGAAATTCCTGCCTGTAAATCAAAAGGCAGCTCCTCAGGAACTGCTGAATTATATCGCTTAAGCTGTGATCCCATATTTACAGCCACAACAGATGCCTGTAAAAAATTTGCAGTATCCCTGTACAAAACGCCCACATCAGCAGCTATTGCGGATGAACGATAAACTCCATAGTTGCTTGATAAAAGTTTAACTGATACGCCGTACTTCCACCTGTTCATATATTCACGGCTGGCCGAAACCTGCACAACAAAATCTCTTGGTTTATACTCACCTAATACATTGCCTGATGCGTCTGTTTGTAATGTATTACCATAATCGAAATAAAAAACCGATGCTGCAAAATTGGTTTGAATGAAAGGGTTTCTGTAAGCCATCATCCAATGCAGATTCTTTACTCCTGCATACAACGAATTAAAGTTAGCCACCATTTGCGAATGCATTGACGAGTCAAGCTGTGCAGGGTTATTAAATGCGAGGGATAGATCGTTCGATTGATTGGTAAGATTTAAACCACCTAATGCTGCTGTTTGAGGCGAAGCCGGAAATTTTAAAAACTGGTATGCGCTGCTTCCGCCCAGTGTTTGCGACCATAGGTTTGAAAATTGAAAAAGCAGAACAAGAAGAATGAAAGATAAACGCATTATACCCGCTTAAGTTGGCATGTAATTTAAAGAAATTCAGATGTTAGCTGAAATAAAAAATCCCTTCGGAATGGAAGGGATTTTTTTATTATTTACAGAAACAGATTAATAGCTTCTGAGTTTAAGTTCAACACGACGGTTTTTAGCCTTACCCGCAGCAGTTTTATTATCTGCAATGGGGCGATCCTGTCCGTAACCTGCAGAAGTTAAACGGCTTGCTTCTATACCCTGTGCAACAAGGTAAGCTTTTACTGCGGCTGCACGATTTTCAGACAAGGTCTGATTTTTTGCTGCATCACCAGTATTATCTGTATGGCCTTCAACATCCAACTGAAGTGTTGGGTTTTCCTTCAGAATTTTTACAACTTCATTTAAAGGAGCATACGATTTTTTTTGAAGCTGAAAACTGCTTGAGTTAAAGAACACATTCTTTGCAGCAAACTCCACTTTTTTAATTACTTCCTGCTTAATTTCAGGGCAGCCTGCATTTGAAGCAACACCGGCAACTGCTGGGCATTTATCTTCTTCATCATTTACACCATCTCCGTCAGTATCGGGAACAGGACAGCCATTGTAACGGGCTACACCGGCTACATTAGGGCATTTATCTTCTTCATCATTAATACCATCCTTGTCTGTATCGGGTATTGGGCATCCGCCATAACGAGCTACACCAAATACATCAGGGCATTTGTCGTCTTTATCAGCGATGCCATCTTTATCTGTATCAGGACATCCATTCAGTGAAGCCAGACCTGCTACATCAGGGCAAGCATCATTTACATCCAATACGCCATCGCCATCCTTATCTTTTGGAACCTCAGGTGCTGGAGGAGGCGGAGGAGGTGGAGCAATCTTCTTCTCAGTTAAAGGAACTGAAACGCCAAATGAATGAGCAAGGCTATAATTAGCTTTAGATGTTACAGGCACTCTGTAACCTGTATTTAAATGCAAAAAAACTTCATTAAAAAGGTTAACCTGTAAACCAGCTCCAAATGGCATATAAGCCATCCAGGTTGAGTTACCACGGGAAGCGCCAATACCAGCAGAGAGGTAAGGTACCACCCAATAATTATCAGGCAATAATTTCAGGTTCAGATTGGCATCGGCTTCCATGTAAAAATTATCGCCAGTACTTGTAGATGTTGTATTGCGGAAAGGATAATCAATAAATGATGCCGTATAACGACCCATGAAATCAAGGTTATTTGTAATGCCCTGCATATAGTTTAACGTAAGAGCAGGTGACATTCTGTTGATTTTAAACAGGTTCTTGTTGTTAATAACATAAGCAAGATTTCTGTCCTGAATCTCCTGTGCCGACTTAAAATCTAACAAAGTAAACTGAAAACCAACAGATGGTCTTTTCTTCAAATTGTTATCCTGTGCTTTTGCTGCATAAAGGCAGAGAACTGCAAGTGATAACAAAAATGCTTTTTTCATATAAATAATTGTTTTTTGACAGAGCAAAAATAAAGGTAGCCTGCTTATCCTGAAAATTATTTACTAACATTCTGCTATTATCATATTCTTATCTCGCAGGGGGCTTTTTTCCTAAAACTTCAAGTTTAACCCTTGCTAACCCACTTTTAATAAATCCAAGTTTAACTGCCGCAGCCCTCGTCAGATCAATGACCCTTTTATTTTTATGGTGGAGCCTGTCGTTGATTTTTACTATTACCGACTTGCCATTCCTGAGGTTTGTAACCTTAACATAAGTTCCTAAAGGAAGAGAATTATGTGCTCCCGTTAGTTTATTTTGATTGAATATTTCACCACTCGATGTTTTACGCCCATGAAATTTATGGGAATAATAGCTGGCAACTCCATACTGGATTTTGTTTTTGCTGCTTTTTTTTGTTTTGCTGCCGTCCTGTGCTAAAGCAGACGTTACTCCGGATAGCAGAACACACAAAAAAACGAATATGGCTTTATACATCGCTATTGTTTATTACTGAAATAAGTTTCTCTTGCCACCTTATCTTCATTGTAAATATCTTCAAAAAAAACAATTCTGCCGTTTTTTACTGTATTTGTAAAATACCGGAAAAAAACGGGCAACTTCGATTTCACCCTCACACTATGCTTTTCTTTCCGCTGCAACCAGGACTGTATTGAATCAATTGGCACCCTGTTTATATCTGCGGAGTAGTTTAAACTGTCAAGCCGGGAAATATAATAAGTAAGTTTTTCCCATTGTTCAACACGTACACATCCGTGGCTGAGTGCTCTTCCATCACGCTTAAACAGATAACGTTGATTGGTATCGTGCAGGTAAACAGCATATTTATTTGGAAAATTAAACTTGAGCACACCTAAGGCATTATCATCACCACTACCCTGCACTACATTATAAGGAATTCCCTTTTTGTACTTTGACCAATCGACGGTGAATGGATCAACCAGTTCTCCATCTCCTTTCACCAGCATATACCCTTTTTTAGCAAGGTAGCCGGGGTTGTGTTTCAAAGCAGGTAAAATTTCTTTTAAAATAATACTGTTGGGAATCGTCCACTGAGGATATGTAACCATATTACTGATCTGGCTTGTAAGCAAAGGCGTTCTTGTTTTGGGGTTCCCAACCACTACTTTACTTTCAAGTTTTACAGAGTCATTATCCCATAACTGCAGGGTATAAGAAGGCAGATTTACCCAAATATAACGGTCAGGCATTTTTTGCGGAAGAACTTTATACCTGTCCAGATTAATTGCAATCCGCTTAAATTTTTCAGCATCAGAATTATTCAACGATCTGATAAGCTGTACTCCAAATTTTCCATCGGCTTTCAGATTCCTTTTCTTCTGAACCTTTAAAATTGCATCACGAAGTGAAACAGTATCAACATTTTCAGACCGGTTCAATAAAAGCCCTTCTTCATTTAATCGTTTTATAAGCGTTTTTATAAACTTCAGGGAATCTTTATACGGGTATGATACATAAGTGAATTGCTTCTCAAAATCGGCAGAGTCAAGAAATCCCTTCAACGCTTTTTTCAATTCAAAATAACCCTGATGATGTGGCTCCAATGCCTGAAATACACCGGTTATTGATTGCGTATTCAAAACTGTCTGCAGATTTTTATGATAGAAACTGTCAGTTAGAGTTGAATCAGGATTCATATACATACTGTCAACACCAAGTCTTCCTTTTCGCAGGTGGGTTGCAATAAGAAAAAAAGCATCAGTAAGCATCAGGTCAGCTTTTGACCATAAGGTAGCATCACGCCTGTCTCCAACAGCAGCACTATCGGCAACGATCCGTTTATAAAATGATTGCAAAGTATGATGATGATAATCTTCGGGGAACAAACCATATTCCCTGGCATGCTTAATAAACATCATCATAGAATCGGCCAGAGGGAGAAAATTTTCATCTTTACTCCAGATACGCTGATAATTATTATCGGCATAATAATCTTTTATTGGCTGAAGCAGGTTGAGATTTGTACTGTCATCAGTTTTGCCATCGTTTGATGATGCGTAGTCTAATATATCATGGATATTATCACTCACCCGCTCGTTCATTTTTTCAGGCTCAGCCACAATATCTTTTTTTGTTTCGGCTCTGTTACTGCCACATGAAAACAAAAATAACAAACCGCAAACAAGGGAGAAAAGCAGAAAAGAATTCAGTAGTCGGTATTTCATGCACATTTCATTTATCTTTCCATTGCAAAAATTCAGGCAATGGATGTTTTTCAGAGAATTAAGATAGCAAAACAGTTTTATTCGGCAATTACCATTGTATTATTTTTTTTGATTATTTTTTTTGATGCTTCTGCACAAAAATTCAGCACCAGTTCGTATGGAGTAAATTACATCAGCTCTGCAGGCTCTTACAGGAAAACGATAAAGAACGACAACAACAAAAAAATGTATAACCTGCAGCAGATTATACCCGGCATTATGGTTGATTTACGTTATGCCAGTTCGCAAAACTTTGTAAGGAAACCACTATATCCGGTTGGCGTAACATCAGCATTCCTGCGCATGCTCCCAGCCAAAGCATTGGCACTTGTACAGTTGGAGTTGAATAACCAAGGTTTTGGATTGAAAGTTTTTGATAGTTATCGACCTTATTCTGTTACAATTAAATTCTGGGAACTGGTGAAAGATGATCGTTATGTTGCCAACCCATCAAAAGGCAGCGGGCATAACCGTGGACTTGCTATTGATTTAACTATCATCAACCTGAAAACAGGAACTGAACTTGATATGGGTACAGGCTTCGACAATTTTACCGACAGTGCTCATCATTCATTTACACAACTGCCCTCAACCGTTTTGCAAAACCGGAATCTGTTAAAAGATGTGATGATGAAATACGGCTTTCAGCCGCTTGAGACAGAATGGTGGCACTACTACTGGCCCAACGACAGAAACTATGAAGTGCTTGACCTTACTTTTTCTCAGTTAAAGAGAGTTGATTAATAGTAACCACCTCAATTACTGCATCAAGATTGATTTTTCCGTAAATGTGCGGAAACGTATCAGATGTTGAAGGGCTCCACTCAAACACAAACTGAACATTCAACTTATCAGTATCAATCACCAGTTTTACCAATTTTGTTTTTCCGGCAAAATAGCGATGTAATACTCCCTCAACCTGGTTTTCCTGTGAGCAATGAATAAAACCTTCCTCTTTTAATGAAGGCGATTCATAAAAACCTTTTTCCTTTGCTGCATTCCATTCAGCAGCAGTTGTAACATGGTAAATAATAGGCATCGTTAACAATTAAAATATCTATGAAGATACAGATTTACTGATTTTATAAAGTCCTTTTTATGCGTTGTTCCTGTAACATAAAGTCAGCCAAAACAAGAGCAGTTGCTGCTTCAACAATAACAGGGGCACGCAATGCAACACAAAGATCGTGACGGCCTTTTACGGAAAATATTTCCTGTTGTTCGGTATCCCAGTTTAAACTTGTTTGTTCTTTTGGTGTAGATGAAGTAGGTTTAATTGCAAGACGAAAAACCAGTTCATTACCATTGCTGATACCGCCAACAACACCTCCCGCATGATTGGTTCTTGTTTTACCTTTCATGTCTTCAATGGCATCGTTATGTTCGCTGCCAAACATTTTTGCCGCTTCGAAGCCAGTACCAAATTCAACACCACGTACTGCAGGTATAGCAAACATCATGTGTGCAATCACAGATTCAACTGAATCAAAATAAGGTTCACCTAAACCAACAGGCAAACCGCTTACACGGCATTCAACAATTCCGCCAACTGTGTCCTTTGCATCAATGGCTTTTTGTAACCCTCTTTCAAGATCTTTATCACCTGCAATTTCCGTAACCTCAGCATAGATGCTGATGCCTGTCAAAAGTTTTTTTGCAATTGCTCCTGCAGCAACAAGACCTGTTGTAAGTCGTGCACTGAAATGCCCGCCACCACGGTAATCTTCATTGCCTCCAAATTTTTGATGAGCTACCCAATCGGCATGTCCAGGTCGTGGAATACTTCTCTGCTTCTGGTAATCTTCGCTGCGTGTATTATTGTTTTCAAACAGGATTGCAATTGGAAATCCTGTTGTTTTTCCATTAAACAAACCGCTTTTAAAGAAAGGATAATCAGCTTCCTGCCGTGGAGTTGTTCCTTTTTGCTTACCACCTTTTCTACGTTCGAGATCAGGAAGTAAATCTTCTTCTGTTAAGGATAAACCGGCGGGACATCCATCCACAACAATACCTACGCTTTCGCCATGCGATTCGCCGAAAATTGAAACACGAAATAATGTACCGAATGAGTTCAAAGCTGAAATGTTTTTTATAAAGATACGTTTGCTCCCAGTAATTTCAGATGATCGTAGAAATCGGGATAAGATTTATTAATGGCTTCTGCTTCTTCAATCACCACATCAGCATTTGCTTTTAATGCAGCTACTGCACAAGCCATTGCAATACGATGATCGTGACGGGAATGAACAATTGCACCGTTTAATCCTTTGCCGCCATGAATGATCATGAGATCGTCCTGCAGATCAATCTGCACACCCAATTTACCAAACTCTTCCTGCAAGGTTATTGCCCTGTTGCTTTCTTTATGTGTTAAACGTGTTGTTCCTTCAATCACTGTTTTTCCATTGCAATAAGAAGCTAATGCAACAAGCGGCGGAAAGAGATCAGGACATTCAGTTGCATTGAAATGAAATGCCTTTAACAGAGCCGGACCAATCTCAATCTTCTCTTTTTGTATAGAAATTTTACAACCGCAATCCATGAGTGCCTGCAGCACAGCTTTATCAGCCTGAGGCGAAAAAACATCCAGGCCATTCACTGTAATTTCACCTGCAACTGCTCCTGCAACAAGCAGAAATGCAGCTCCACTCCAGTCGCCTTCAACTGTGTAATGATGAGTTGTTGGTTCTGACTGATGAGATGTTGATTCAAAATAAAACTCTTCAAAATTTTTATTGACGGGGACTTTTAAACCAAACTGTTTCATTACATCAAGTGTAAGATCAATGTATGGTTTGCTCTTGAGATTATTTACTTTGATCGATACATCACTTGCATTGCTTGCAGCATAAGCCAGCAACATGCCTGTTAAGAACTGCGAACTGAGTGAACCATCAATTTCAATATTCTTTGGAACGATTGGACCTTGAATATATATCGGTAATTTACCCTGATTACTTTTAACATGAACTCCCAATTGTGGCAATATCTCATCAAAGAAATTCATTGGACGGTTTTTCAAACTTCCTTCACCTTTGATTGTGATTTTTTGTTCACTTAATGCAATTATCGGAGTAAACATTCGGATACTCAACCCACTTTCATGACAATTAATATCTCTTGTAACAGGATTTACCCCATCACTTTCAATATACATTCCGTCATCTTCAAATTCAACCCATGCTCCTAATGCTTCAATGATTTCAACGGCGGCATGATCATCGTTACTGTTTCCTGGATTTTTGATAAAGCTTTTTCCCTTTGCAACCAATGCTGCAGCGCAGGCCCGCTGCATACTGCTTTTAGATGCATTGGCCTGTATAAAGCCAGTTAATTTTGATGGATGTATGATTACATTCATTATTTCTCTATAAAATAGCTTTTCGTTACTTCAATTAATCCAACAATATTATTATTAAACTCTTCTAATTCTTCCGCCGGCACCCATAATTCATTATGAATTTCTCCTCCAACATTTTGAATCTCGAATTTCTTTAAGTACTCCGAATCAACATTAAATTTTGTAACAAACCCCGCCCCATAAGCTGGAACATTCCATTCACGACTAATTTGAATGGCATATTCCTCATTCATTACAGGATAAAAAATGGGTTGCTCAGGTAAGCGTGGAGGAAATTTTTTCCATCCGGATTCTTCGATTAAATCTAACTCTTTCTGACCGACAGGTCTATATAGAATTGTCGTACTCATTTAAGCTTACAAATTATTAATCAGTTCTTCCAGTTGAACCATTGGAATGTTCAGCACTTTTGCATCACCAATTTTATTCAGCAATACATATTGCATGTAATCCTGCTGTTTCTTTTTGTCTTTCTTCAGTGTTTCGAATGCTTTGCGTTTATCGTAAGCATAAGCAGATGGAAGATTATACTGATCGATCAGTTTTTTCATCCGGGATAAGTCAGCAGAATAAAACCCATTGATTTCCTCTGAAATTTTTCCTGCAGCCACCATACCGATTGTTACTGCATGACCATGCAAAAGTTTGTACTCGTTTTCAATAGCATGCCCAAGCGTATGACCAAAGTTGAGCAGTTTGCGATCGGCTTTTTCAAACTCATCTTCCTGCACCACTTTTGTTTTAAGCAGGCAATTACTTTGAATCAGTTGCTGAAGCGCCTCATTATTTTGTTGGTAATACCCAATTGAATGCTTATCCAGTTCTTCAAACATAGCAGCATCTTTAATACAGGCATGTTTAATGATTTCTGCAAAACCATTTTCCCATTCTTTCAAAGGCAATGATTGCAGCAATGAAAGATCATACAACAAAAACGCAGGCTGACGGATAGTACCAACCATGTTTTTATATATACCAACATCAATTCCGTTTTTACCCCCAATGCTTGCATCAACCATTGCAAGAAGACTGGTGGGTACAAATCCAAACTTCACACCACGCATGTACACACTTGCAATGTAACCGGTCATATCAGTAATCACACCACCACCAACGCCAATCAATGTTGATTTACGGTCGGCTCCCATTTCAATCAACTGCTGAATAACACCGTCAACTGTTGCCTGTATTTTATATTCTTCACCTGGCTTCAGTACAATGGTATTCCAGCCTTCGAACTTTGAAGTATGAGCATGAAACAAATGTTCATCGGTAATTATGAAACTGTTGTTAATATCAACAATTTCTTTTAAACCGTTCATTTCTCCATTGAAATAATAATCAACAATTGCAGATGAAAATTTGTATGATTGCTTTTCCATAAATCTTTGACTATTCAAAAAACTTCCTACACATTAGCTTTACTTATAACTTCTCACCTTACGAATCCAATACTTTCTTCTGGTGATTGATACTTTCCATATGCACAGCATCGAGGTATCTCGTAATAAACTCTTTGCTTAAGCCCTTTCGTTCACCTTCACGATAAGCTCTTTCCAGTATCTCGTTCCAGCGTGTTGTCTGGAGGATGGTAATATTATTATCCTTTTTATACTGACCAATGTTTGCGGCTATCTTCATTCGCTGACCAAGAATCTGCATCAATTCATCATCAAGATGATTGATCTGCTGACGGAATTTTTCCAATGCTGCATGATATTCATCCGAAGCAACATCATCTTTACGCCAGATAATACTATTCAGCATTTCTGCTAAACGTTCAGGAGTTACCTGCTGTTTTGCATCGCTCCAGGCATTATCAGGATCAATGTGACTCTCAATCATTAAACCATCAAAATCAAGATCAATTGCTTTCTGTGCAGTTTCAAGTAATAAGTCCCTGCGTCCGCAAATATGTGATGGATCATTAATCAGAATAAGTTCAGGATTACGTCGTTTCATTTCAATAGCAAGGTGCCACATAGGTGCATTCCGGTATTCCGTATTTCCATAAGAAGAAAATCCCCGATGGATCAACCCAACCTGTTTTACACCTGCACGGGCAACACGTTCAACAGCACCACTCCACAATTCAAGATCAGGATTAATCGGGTTTTTAATCAACACAGGAATATCCACACCACGTAACGCATCAGCCACTTCCTGTACACTAAACGGGTTTACAGTTGTACGTGCACCAATCCATAATACATCCACATCAAAAGTGAGGGCATCTTCAACCTGTTTACCGGTGGCAACTTCAACAGTTGTTGGCAAGCCGGTTAACTCTTTTGCTTTTTGCAACCAGGGCAAACCCTTTGCACCAATTCCTTCAAACATACCGGGTTTGGTACGAGGTTTCCAGATACCTGCACGAATCATATTTACTTTTCCGGTTGCAGCTAACCGTTGTGCTGTTGATACTAACTGATCTTCTGTTTCAGCACTGCATGGGCCACTGATGATGAGTGGCTTTGTTCCCCATGCTTCCTGCACTTTCTCTTTCATATTTGCTTCAATTGTTTGCATTGTTATAGTTTGTAAAGTTAAGTTATATGTAGCGAACACTTGTTTTGCTCCTCAGCACCGGTTGTGTCACTCTCCCGATAGCTATCGGGATGTGCGTTCGGTAATTCTGTTCTGCTTCTTCAACTCAGTTTCTCCGCCATTCATCTTTTCGCATCTCAAATTTCACCTCTCCTCTTCCGTATGTTCCGTTTTCACGCCAGCCTTTCATCCGGTAAAATGTTTCAGCTCTTGAACCGGGAGCAGTACTCAGCCAAACCATTTCATCTGTCTGTTCAAAATACCAGTCCATCATCATATCGTGAAGTTTACTACCGATTCCTTTTGCTTCACTTGACGGGTCAACAAATAATGCCCAGATGTTGTGATCAACCAGATCGGCAATGGCAAATCCAACCACCACATCATCCACACTACAAACCCAGCCCTTTCCTCTTCGTGTAATATAATCTTCCACATCAGCATCGGTTACAAGTGCAGGATTGCTCAGCACGTTTTCCTTTACAGCCAAACGTACAACCTGCATCTGTTTAATATCGCTTATCAATGCTTCTCTTAAAATCATTTTTATTTCTCCTTCATACTTTTTTTCATTACAAAAAACACATTTTTCATTTCTCACTTTTCATTTTCAATTTTCCATTTTCCACTCACTACTTGATTATCCTTCTTATCTGGTTGGCCTGCTCAATTAATTTCTTCAGCTCATCTTCACTGCCATCCTGTATTTTATCTCTGAATTTTGTGAGCTGATCAATGTGCTCATTTAACACATCGAGAATATTGTCTTTGTTCTGTTTAAAAATAGGCACCCACATGGCCGGGTTACTTTTTGCCAAACGCACTGTACTTTCAAAACCCGCACTCGCCATTCCAAAAATGGCGCTTTCTTCTTTCTCTTTTTCCAGTACAGTATTTGCCAAAGCAAATGATGTAATGTGCGAAATATGGCTTACATACGCAACGTGCAGATCATGTGCTGCTGCTTCCATCTGCAACAAATGCATGCCTATTTTGCTGTACATGATTTTTGTCCACTGCACAGCATCTTCATCACTTTCTTCTTCGTTGCAGATAATCACTGCTTTGTTTTCAAATGCATTTCTTACTGCTGCTGAAGGACCGCTGTACTCTGTACCCCACATTGGGTGTGTTGCAACATAACGTCCACGTTTGGGATGGTTACTTACAGTTTGCACCAACTGCGATTTTGTTGAACCAAGATCAACCACAATCTGCTGATCAATTTTATCAAGCACATGCGGAAGTAATCCAATCAGCTTATCAACAGGTACAGCAAGTACAATTACATCCGATTGCTGAATGGCTTCATCCAGCGGAAGAATTTCATCCACCAATTCAAGTTCCATAGCTGTTTGTTCATGTGCAGGATTTGCATCCGTACCAATCAGCCGGGAAGAAATTTTCTTCTCGTGCAGGCGTATGGCCAGCGAACCTCCAATGAGGCCAAGACCGATTATTGCAATGCGTTTCCGTTCCATATCAGGAAAGAGTTTGTTTTATTCTGTCTAATGATTCAATCAACTTCACTTCATTGCTGCACAAGCTTACACGTACATATTTATCACCGGCATTACCAAAAATTCCACCGGGAGTAATAAACACATTGCTGTTGTACAACACTTCATCACTTAATTCAAATCCTGTTTTGTATCTCTCCGGAATTTTTGCCCAGATAAACATTCCTGCCTGGTCTTTTGAATAAGTGCAATGCAGTAAGTCAAGTATCTGAAAAGCTTTTTCACGTCTTGCTCTGTACACTGCATTTACTTCATCGTACCAATCTTTTCCAAGACCTAAAGCCTTTGCTGCAGCAAGCTGAACAGGTAAAAACATGCCACTGTCCATATTGCTTTTAAAACGGAGCACTTCATCAATACGTTCTTTTGCTCCGCACAACATACCTACTCGCCAGCCAGCCATGTTCTGGCTTTTGCTGAGTGAGTTTAATTCAAGTACCACATCCTTTGCTCCTTCAATTGCAAGCAAACTTGCAGGGTTATCATTTAAAATAAAACTGTACGGGTTATCGTGAATGATTAAAATATCTTTTTGTCTGGCAAAAGCAATCAGTTGTTTAAAGAACGATTCTTCAGGCAATTTACCTGTTGGCATGTGCGGATAATTCACAAACATCAACTTCACTTTCGATAAATCTGCTTTGCTTAATTCCTCAAAATCAGGATGCCAGTTCAGCTCTTCTTTTAATTCGTAAGAACGGATTGTTCCACCGGCAAGTTTTACCGCACTGCTGTATGTTGGATAGCCTGGATTGGGCACCAATGCTTCATCACCTTCATTCAGATAAGTCATGCAGATGTGCATAATACCTTCTTTACTACCAATCAGCGGCAATATTTCTGTATCAGGATTCAGTTCAACTCCATACCATGTTTTATACCAATCACTCATTGCTTTTCTTAACACTGGTGAGCCTTTGTACGATTGATAAGCATGTACGTTTGGCTTTGCACTTTCTTCCTGCAAGGTTTTAATTACATCAGGGTGAGGTGGCAGGTCGGGACTACCAATACCGAGGTTGATAATATTCTTTCCCTGCTTATTCAATTCATCAATTTCCCTCAGCTTCTGTGAGAAGTAGTATTCTCCAATTCCCTCCAATCGTTTTGCTGTTTTCATATATTTCAAATTCGTGTACTTAGTTCAATTAATTCTTGTTATTACTCAATTCGTGCAATTAGTGTAATTCATTTAATTCGTGAAACTCAATTTGTTTCTTTCCCGTTTTTATAAACACCATATATTTTCATTTCAACTGTAGCAGGAATGATTTTATCAATCACCCTGTGAAACTGGTACAGCGTATCAAATTCCATATCTGCATGAAAACTGTATTTGAAATCACTGCCGGGAATAGGAAAACTTTGCAATTTGCTCAGGTTAATACCACCGTCAGCAATTATTCCAAGCACTCGTGCCAAACTCCCTCTTGAATGATCGGTTACAAAATTCACCGATGCTTTATTGGCATTCTCAATCTGTACTTTTTTATCGTCACGCTGCAACATCAAAAACCGTGTATAATTATTCTTCATGGTCTGAATGGAAGGAGCCAGAATTTCAAGGTCGTACAGTTCTGCGGCAAGCTTACTTGCAATGGCAGCAATATGCCTGCTTTTATGCTGATGAATAATTCTTGCGCTCAGAGCAGTATCTTCTGTTTCGACCAACTTCCATTTGTACTTATCCAAAAAGTCGTAGCACTGCTGAAGCGCCATAGTATGCGAATGAACTTCCTTAATATCTTCCAGCTTTACTCCTGGATTTACCAGCAGGTTTTGTTTAATCTGGAGGTAAACCTCACCCACAATTATAAGGTTGCTTTTCTGAAGGAGATTATAATTTGGAAGAATGCTCCCTGCGATAGAATTTTCTATAGCCATAACCGCACCATCACTTTCCTTTTTATTCGCCCCTATTTTCACTACTTCCCTGAATGTGTCACAGGTAATCACTTCCACTTCTTTTCCAAAAAACTTTCTGGCAGCAACCTGGTGAAAACTTCCTTCGTAACCCTGAATCGATACTTTTAAGCCTTTCCCATCACTATATACATTGGTTGCCCCTGATTGTTCTGCTTTTAATTCATTTTTGCCTTTTTCAGTCATTTTGTTCGTTTTGCCTTCTCAAAAAAGATCAGATTTGAGCTAATAAAAATCCCGGCCTTTGAGCCGGGATTCTTTATGTTGATTTTCTGTAATTATCTGTTCGCAGTCAACAAAAGCATTCCCGGCTTCTTACTAAAGTAAAAAAAGCTAAAATAAAAGTAACGGTATGCCTTAGACTGTGTCATTGAATTTCAAATATAAACTGACAAAATCAAACTACAAGTGTTAGTTTCAAAAAAAGAAGAAATTTGCTAAAGAGTAATAATAGCTGAATTTTAGCTTGATATACAAAAATGAAAAAAGCCACTCCAAGAGTAGAGCGGCCGTTTAACGATTGCTTGCCATATGAAAATTTTTGTCTCGGGCTAATCACACCCGACAAGCTGGGTTTAATCTGTACTTCATTTCCAGCCCTAAGAGCTAAGTAAATTATTTCTTAGCAGCAGTATCAACAGCAGGTGCAGTTGTATCTTTTTTCATAGTTGTGTCAGCAGCAGGTGCAGTTGTATCAGCAGCAGGAGCTACTGTAGCAGCTGTATCAGTTGCAGTTTTTGTGTCACCTTCGTTGTTACAAGCTACGAAACCGAGGATTGCGAATGCTAATAAAAGCTTTTTCATTCTTTTTGTTTTTTAAGTTTTAAGATAATTATCAAGGATTAATACAGCAACGTAAAAAAGGTAACCCGGTTTTTTTAAAAAAAATTTTTAGCCGTTCTTTGGGTTACAAATTGCTCATTTTAGTATTAAATGCAGAACATAGTGAAACCTGAGATAAAAGAATCGGTATTACTGGAAGGATTAGCCCGGAACGACAGGAAAACAGTTGAGCTCCTGTATAAGCAGAATTATACTATGGTGCAGGCTTATATTCTCAACAACAACGGAACGGCAGATGACGCAAGAGATATTTTTCAGGAAACTATGATAGTTCTTTACGAAAAGGCAAAAAGTGGTGAGCTTGAGCTGAACTGCCTGATTAAGACTTATGTTTATTCAATCAGCAGAAGGCTTTGGCTAAAGCGGCTTCAGCAACTACAAAGATTTGGTGCTCCGGTTGAAAATATGGAAGAAACCATTCCTGTTGAAGAAGATATTGAAGACCATGAGCGGAAAAATGAAGCTTTTGGAGTGATGGAAAAGGCATTGGGGCATCTTGGGGAGCCATGCAAAAGTTTACTGGAAGCTTATTATATACACAAAAAACCAATGCAGGATATTGCTGACAGTTTTGGTTATACAAATTCTGATAATGCCAAAAACCAGAAGTATAAATGCCTGATGAGATTGAAAAAATTATTCTTTGCTCAATATAAAAAAGAGGACTGAGATGGATGATATTTTATTGTTGGATGCGACTGAGCGTTACCTGAAAGGGAAAATGAATGCTGACGAAAGAGTCATGTTTGAACAACTGAGGCAAACCAAGCCTGAAGTTGACCAGATGGTGGTTGAGCAGTCGTTTTTTTTGCAGGAACTGCAGCGGTTTGGAGATGTACGTGAAATGAAACACTCTCTCCACGAAATACATAATCAATTATTACAGGAAGGCGCTATTAAAGCTGAAGAACTTTCAGCAGGTGCCCGTGTTGTTAATATCTGGAAACGTTACAAACGTACTATTACCATTGCGGCTTCAATTGCAGGCGTTACGGCTTTAACCATAAGCGGTATGACTGTTCTCCTTGCGCCCAAAAGCGACAGCAAGCAGGTACAGGAACTGGTGAATACAGTTAAGGACATTAAAAGAACTCAGATTCAGCAGGATAAGCGTATCAACCACCTTATTTCAAATTCCAAGATTCCTTCCGGTAATGAAATTACAGGCGTTGGATCGGCTTTTCTTGTAGATGGCAAGGGTTATCTTATTACAAATGCACATGTTGTAAAAAATGCAAAAGGTGCAATTGTACTGAACAATAAGGGCAATGAATTCAAAGCAGTTATTGTAAAAGTTGATGCAGCAAAAGACATTGCCATCCTGAAAATTAAAGATGAAGATTACAGGCCAATAGGTACATTGCCTTATGGCATCCGAAAGTCTTCAACTGATATTGCCGAACCGATCTTTACATTAGGATATCCTCGCAATGAAATTGTTTATGGAGAAGGTTACCTGAGTGCTAAAACGGGTTTCAACGGTGATACACTTAGCTGCCAGATTGCAGTTGCAGCAAACCCCGGCAACAGCGGAGGCCCGGTATTTAACCGTAAAGGTGAAATTATTGGGGTGCTGAGCACAAAAGAAACCCAGGCAGAAGGTGTGGTATTTGCTATTCAGTCAAAATATATTATCGAGTTCATTAACGATCTGAAGAAAGAAGATTCAGATATTCAGGAAATTAAACTTCCTGTTTCATCGTCACTAAAAAGTATGGATCAGGTACAGCGTGTTAGTAAACTCCAGGATTATGTGTTTATGGTTAAAGTTTATTAATTTTTATACACTACATCATCTTACAACAAATTAAAAGCCCCGCTAATGCGGGGCTTTCTTTATCAGTTGGTTTGGGTTTTACTTTACCATTTGTCAACTTCTTCATTAGCAAGATTGCTGCCAGCACTTGCATCAGTTGCTGCAACCGGAGACACTTTCACTTCAACCGGAGCGGGTGCTGCTTCAACTTCATTTACAACAGCTACAGATTCATTCCCGTCATAATCGCCGCTTGACGGAGCATCTTCATGATTAAACGCATCAAAATCAAAATCAGGCATTAACTCTGTTTTCACATAATCAACAGCTTCATTTAATCCTTTAATGAATTTGTTGAAATCTTCTTTGTAAAGGAAGATTTTATGACGATCATAACCTTCACCTGTAAAACGTTTACGGCTCTCCGTAATTGTGAGGTAATAATCATTGCCACGGGTTGACCTTACATCAAAGAAATAAGTCCTTCTCTTTCCTGCACGGATTCGTTTGCTGTAAATACTTTCCATCCGTTTGTCATTGTTTTCGTACGCCACAGTTTTTAAGTTTTAGTTGTGCAATCTTTTTTCAAACAGCGACAAAGATAAATTTCTTTTCCATTTGGCAAAATTTTCCTGAAGCAGGCAATATAGTTACTTCAGGAAGCCATCTCTTCCAATTGCTGGCGGCTGTATAAATCGGCATAAAGACCTTTCCTGGCCAGTAATTCTTCATGTGTTCCCTGTTCGGCAATATGCCCCTCCTCCATTACAAGAATCCTGTCAAACTGAAGCAGGGAAAAAATTCTGTGGGTAATTACAATCGCTGTTTTATTCTGCAGATAACCCGACAGGTGTGTAAGTATTTCCTGCTCAGTTCTTGCATCCACAGCATTCAAACAATCATCCAGAATAATAAAACCGGGATCTTTTACCAAAGCTCTGGCAATTGAAATCCGTTGTTTTTGTCCGCCACTCAGCATTACACCTCGTTCACCAACAACCGTATTGTATCCTGCGGCAAAAGAACGTATATCCTTATCAACCGCAGCAGTTACTGCAGCTTCTTTAATTGCTGTATCATCCTTTAACTCACTTCCAAACGAAATGTTGTTGAGAATTGAGTCGCTGAACAGAAACACTTCCTGCGGTATATAACTTACCTGCTTGCGGTAGTATTGAACATCCAGCCCGGTTAATTCCCTGCCATCAATTTTAATTTTTCCTGATGAAGGATCATAAAACCGCAATAATAACTGGGCAATTGTTGATTTACCTGAGCCGGTACGACCAATTACAGCCACTTTCTGACCTTTACTGATTTTCAGATCGAAATTTTTCAAAGCCTCAATGCCCGTGTGTGGGTATGTAAAACTCACATTATCAAATTCAATATCACCTTCTACATGATGATGCAAGGAACCTGTGCCCGATTCAATTGCTGGCTCGGTTAATAAAAATTCATTTAGCCGTCGTTGTGAAGCCGCTGCCCGCTGAATGGTACTTGCAACCCAGCCAATAGCGCTTACAGGAAAAGTCATCATTGTCAGATACATGATGAAAGCAGCCATATCGCCTATTTTGATTGAGCCATCGAGGTTCCTAAGTCCGCCGATAAAAACAACTGCAATTGTACTGATGCCGATAATAAAAGCCATTACTGGAAAATAAACGGCTTCAATTTTATATAACGCCATCGCACTTGTGCGGTATTGATCGCTGTTCGACTGAAAGAAACGGATCATTGCATTTTCCTGAACAAATGATTTTATTACACGAATACCTGAATATGCCTGCTGTGCATTGGTTGTAAGATCAGATAACCTTGCCTGCACCTCTTCGCTTTTTTTATTGATGATTGTGTTTACAAAATAAATAGTAATTGCAAGTATTGGTAAAGGGGCAAGTGCGTAAAGGGATAATTCAGGGTTTTTCTTCACCATAAAAAAAACACTCAGTGAAATAAGAGCTACAAGGTTTATCAGATACATAATTGCAGGCCCTGTGTAGGAGCGAACACGGCTTACATCTTCAGCCATACGATTCATTAAATCGCCGGTTTCATGTGTTTTATAAAAATTAGTATCAAGCTTAAGATAATGTTCAAATACCTCATTTTTTTGATCGTATTCAATAAACCTGCTCATTACAATTATCGTTTGCCGCATAAGAAACATAAAAAAGCCTCTTAATACAGCAAACACCAGAAGTATTACACCAAATAAAGCCACAACACCTGTGAATGTAAAACCTGATGCTTCAATTTTTGCAATAATCAGCGTTACCAGCCAGTCGTTATAAGCAGCAGCATGATTTTTTGATGCTCCGGAAAGGTATAATTGTACTTTATCAATAATATAACCTGTAACCTGCGGAGCAAGTACAGCGAAATAGTTTGAAATGAAAATAAAAAAAATACCCAGCAGTAAGCGCCACCGGTATTTCCAGAAATATTTGTTGAGATATGATAAATGCTTCATGCAGCGGCAAAGTTACAATCAGAAAGTTACCCGCACAGCCATTTATCAAATGTGATATTCACATTCCGGAAGAGCCCTATTTATAAAGAAAAATTACGACTGAATGTAACTCTTCAGATGTTCAATTGTTTCCTTTTGAGAAAGAATTGTTTCGGTTACAACATCATTAATTGAAATAATACCAGCTATTTCATCATTTTCAAATACTGGCAAATAGCGGATATTACTTTCGCTCATGATGTGCATACAGGTTTCAATTGAAATATCGGGTGTAACCCGTGGAAGGCCGGTAGTCATAATATCTTTTACAAACGTTTCTGTTGAAGACTTTCCCTTAAGTACAATTTTTCGTGCATAATCCCTTTCTGTCATTACGCCGAGGTATTCGTTATTCTCAACAACCATAACCGAACCAATATTTTTTTCTGCCATAATCTGTAGTGCATTAATAACAGGAAGACCGGGCTCTACTGTAACGATATTTTTCCCTTTTCTCTGGAGAATGTGTGATACTTTTCGCATAATATGGCTTTATTTAAATTTAAGTTAGGTAAAAATTATAAAAAAGAGGTTACTTAAAAAAAGTTTTTGCTCCGGTTAATATCTACGGCTAATATTTTATCTATGTCTTCAAATTAAAAAGGCTGCTTCTAACCAAAGAAGCAGCCCCAAATTATTATTACCAGATTTATTACTTACCACCAAAGAGATAACCGATTCTGATACCAAAATAGTTATTATGATCTTTGGAATCAGAACCATTGCTGATATTACTCAATCCTAAATTATAATTCAGACTTAAAAAGAGACCATTGGAAAGCTGATAACCAGCCAACATATTTGCACCAATGTCCATTCGTTTCATATCCTCTTCACCACTTCCGAAAGTAACATCAGCAGATTCTCCGTCATATTTCCATTTTCCAGACATTCCAACTGCAAAAGAAGGACCAGCACCTAAAAAAAGTTTACCGGAACCTGCATCCAGTTTATAAGTAAAATCTAAAGGAACTTCGAGATAATTGAGATTAATAGATGCACCCTCAAAATCGCCGCCTTTCTGTACAAAATTTAACGCCGGGCGAAAATGTAAGCCTGATTCTCCAAGTGGCAGTTCAGCCAGAACACCTGCGGTAAATCCGGTTTTATTATATGTTACTTTAACGCCAGATGCTTTACTGGTCATTGAACTGAAAGCAGGGCCAGCCTGAATACCAAATTGTACCTGTGCCTTCAAAGCTGCACTTGTGAAAATGAACATTGACAAAAGCAAAGTGATTTTTTTCATTTTTTTGAATTTTGGTTAAAAAAAGAGTTTATATAGATTAGAAAAACTTACACATAAACATCATGGCATATAACACTTACAAAAAGATTTCCGGGAAATTAAATGCGGGTCAATTGAACTTTGATTCAAAGTGTCGCCTGTTATTGTTTTAACCCGACATAGAGAATCTGCAAATTGTTGTAGAATATTCGTTTCAGAAGTGAGGTAGCGAATATTTTTCATAGTAAGTGTTTATGCAAAAGTAGAGAAATAAATGAAACTACATTAAATGTTTTTTGCTTTAGCAGAAAACATTTCTTCCAAACATTTTATAAAAAAAAGGCTGCTAATGGCAGCCTTTAGAAAATGTTTAAACAATAATTTAGTCAGTATATGATCCATCCACCGGCTCATAACTTCCAGTAAGAATTCGAATAAAATCAACAAGTGCCCAAATGCTCACTCCTAAAAGAATAAGATAACCTACAATAGCCAGAGCAGGAAGAGTAACTGTTTCTGTTGTAGCAACAGAAGCAAAGCCTACCACCATTAATGCAATTCCAACAATTGTCATTCCTAATTTGATAATACCATTACGTTTGTTGCCAAGGTAAAAATCATGAATACCGAAATTTCCAAGGAAAATTGCTAATAAAGCAGCAACGACCTTGCTTTTATCTCCGGCTTTTTTTCCCATAGCGAACAATTTTGCAAACTTGCTCTTAAATACTTTCATGAATAGTTTGCCTTTAGACATTTTTTTTGCATCGGCCTTAGTAACAGGAGCTATTGATGCTTTGGCATTGTCGGTAGAATTCTCAGGGACATAGATCATACCAGCAAATGACGAGATACTAAAAAAAACAGTAAAAATTAAGAAAGTAATTCTTCTCATAATTAGCTTGATTTTGGTTAAGAATTCACTAATGTACTAAATAGACAAAACCGGATGAAAAAAAGTTAAGCAAATGTTTTAATCTCTGAAATAACCGTCAACTGGTTGATATTTTCCTGTACCAATTCTTATAGCATCCACAATAGACCAAATTCCTAAAATAAGAAGGAGAGCTGCCCCGATCAGTAATGTTATAGGGAAATCTACAACTTCAGTATAAACTGCAATGTAACCTGATATATACAAAATCATTGCAACAATATAAATTCCAAGTTTTATAAAACCAGCCCTTTTATTTCCAAGATAAAAATCATGAATACCAAGCCGCCCTAAAAAAATGGCTAAAATTATGGCTACAACTTTGCTTTTTTCACCACTTTTCTTAACAAAAGAAGCAATATTGCTGATTTTCTTTTTGAATACTTTTATAAAAAGTTTTCTTGCACCAGCCTTTTTACCTGATGAATGTTGGGTTTGATTAACTACCGGATAATCAGAAGTCTGCAACTGTGAAGCCGTAACGTTTTTTGGCACATAAATTATACCAGCAAATGAAAAAGAAATAGCAAGCAGGCTTATTAGTATTAAACTAAATGCTTTCATAGCTCTATAATTTGTCGTAACTGAAAAACGACATTAAAACAAAACTTAAAATGATATATATAAAATTCGGACTGGTTATTGAACCGCAATAACCAGTCCGATGGGTGTTTAGTTATAATATTTTTTCATAACTATCAAAGCGTGAATAAAGCCCGGCAACCAGAACAACAATGTAAGGATAAGATTTACAATCCAGGTACTACCTTTCCAATTATCAAAAATTCCCATTGCAATCCAGGCAAGGCCAAAAATTGCCAGTACAATGTATAACACCTGGGGAATATCGGCTGTGCTCCCCTTTTTTTTCATTGATTTCTGAGCAGCTTTAAAAGCCATTTTCTGAACAAAATTCATCTTCTTGCCCGTCATTTGCTCAACTTTAGAGGGAGTAAGTGACAGAAAAGTCTGAACATCATTTTTTTGATTCGGTTCAACTGTAGAAACTACACCTTGCTTGCCATTATCAGTTAAGTCAGATGGCACATAAATAATACCAGCCTGCAAAGAAATGCTTAATACTGAAGCAAGCAGCACAATTGCAATTTTTTTCATAATGCGATTAAATTTTTGGTTAATTAATGCACTAATATAACTATGATTTTTGATTACGCATTTGAATTTGGAGTATAAAAAAATTACATATAATATTTTTTTTAAAATAATCTGCACTTTATTTCATTCCCTTATCTTCGCAAAAAAATCACTGCATGGAAAAGAAATCATCTGCGCTCAACTGGTTATTATTTTTTGCATCTGTTGGTGCATTCTTTCTTTTGTTCTGGTTAAAACCGGAATTTATTACGGTAACATTACCTTTTGTATGTTACTACCTGGCTAAGTCACTTGATTTAATTTAAGATTATTTTTTATATACAAAACCCGTTGCTCACACAACGGGTTTTGTTATTTATATTACTTACATAAAAAAGCCGCAGTTATATAGTCTGCGGCTCTTGAATGTTCAGTTACCTTCCTTACTTCACTTCTTCAAACTGTGCATCCTCTACATTATCATTAGAAGTGCTGCCTGTTGAAGCTCCTGCATCAGCACCTGGTTGAGCCTGGGCTCCTTCAGTTGCTTTGTACATTTCTTCACTTGCAGCAGTCCATGCTGTATTCATTTCTGCAGTTGCAGCATCAATACCTGCAATATCCTGTGCTTTGTGCGCATCTTTTAGCCTGGTTAATGCAGCTTCAATAGGTGCCTTTTTATCAGCTGAAATTTTGTCTCTATATTCCTTCAGTTGCTTTTCTGTCTGGAAAATCAAGCTGTCGGCCATATTTACTTTTTCAACTTTTTCTCTTTCTGCTTTATCTGTCGCTTCATTGGCTTTAGCTTCATTCTTCATCTTTTCAATTTCTTCTTTTGTTAAGCCACTGCCCGCCTGGATATGAATTTTCTGTTCCTTACCGGTGCCTTTATCTTTTGCAGTAACATGCATAATACCGTTGGCATCAATATCAAATATTACTTCAATTTGAGGAACACCACGTGGAGCTGGCGGAATACCATCGAGGTTGAAAATACCAAGGCTCTTGTTATCTTTTGCCATTGGGCGTTCACCCTGCAATACATGAATCTGTACGCCCGGTTGATTATCGGCAGCAGTACTGAACACTTCTGACTTTTTAGTAGGGATGGTTGTATTACTTGGAATAAGTGCAGTCATTACACCACCCAGCGTTTCAATACCAAGACTGAGCGGAGTAACGTCGAGCAACAACACATCTTTTACTTCACCGGTTAATACCGCACCCTGAATAGCTGCACCTACTGCAACCACTTCATCAGGATTTACACCTTTATTTGGTTTCTTGCCAAAGAATTTTTCTACTATTTCCTGCACTTTTGGAATACGTGTACTGCCACCAACCAAAATCACTTCATCAACTTCGCTTGTAGATAAACCGGCATCTTTCAACGCCTGTTCACAAGGACGTAAACAACGTTCAAACAAATTATCAGCTAACGCTTCAAATTTTGCACGGGTTAATTTCGTAACTAAGTGTTTGGGTACACCATCAACAGCTGTTACATACGGCAGATTGATTTCTGTTTCGCTTGAAGAAGACAATTCGATCTTTGCTTTTTCAGCAGCTTCTTTCAAACGTTGCAAAGCCATCGGGTCTTTGCGTAAATCAATTCCTTCCTGGCTTTTAAATTCTTCAGCCAGCCAGTCAATAATTACTTTATCAAAATCATCACCACCAAGGTGTGTATCACCATTTGTTGATTTTACTTCAAACACTCCATCGCCTAATTCAAGGATAGAGATATCGAATGTGCCACCACCAAGATCAAACACAGCAATCTTCTGATCCTTGTGTTTTTTATCCAAGCCATAAGCCAACGCAGCAGCAGTAGGTTCATTTACAATACGGCGAACAGTTAAGCCTGCAATTTCACCAGCTTCTTTTGTAGCCTGGCGCTGAGCATCGTTAAAGTATGCAGGAACGGTAATAACTGCTTCTGTAACTTCCTGGCCCAGGTAATCTTCAGCAGTTTTCTTCATTTTCTGAAGCACCATTGCCGAAATTTCCTGTGGCGTATAAAGTCTGCCATCTATGTCAATACGAACAGTATTATTGTCACCCTGCACTACTTTGTAGCTCCAGTGTTTTCTTTCTTCGCCTACTTCATCATAGCGGCGGCCCATAAAACGCTTAACAGAATTAATGGTGTTAATGGGGTTTGTAATTGCCTGGCGTTTTGCAGGATCGCCCACTTTACGTTCGCCATTTTTCAAAAATGCCACTACCGACGGAGTTGTACGACGGCCTTCATCGTTTGCAATAACAACAGGCTCGTTACCTTCCATTACAGCCACGCAACTGTTGGTAGTACCTAAATCTATTCCTATAATTTTTCCCATGATTCGGATATTTTAAAGTTTATTATTAGTACTCAATCATAGTGCCATGAGGCATGAATGTGAAAAAATGGCAGAAAAGTCTGAAATTTTGGATAGCAGAGATTGGGGGCTCTGAACTTTTGTTCAATTATCAACGTTGGTTCGGGCTGCTGCGGGCTTCGCTGCGCTGCAGTACTTGCTGCGCTGCGTACTAAACCCTTCACATCCCGCAGCCGCTTAAGTTTTGTTTTTCAAATTGGGCAATATAGTTAAAAGTGTCTGACGTTTTCAACGTCCTGACACTAATCTCCAATCATCTAACCATCAATCACTAACCGGGCATAAAACAACCAACGTGGTTATTTCATCTTCTTATCTTTGCATCCTTTTTTAACAAGAAACTTCAAACATCAAAATTCCTTATGAAGGTTTTCAAATTCGGCGGTGCAAGTGTAAGTAACTATGAAAAAATTCAGAATCTCGGGCATATCATCAAACAGTTTCCCGATGAGCAATTGATGATTATTATTTCAGCAATGGGTAAAACCACCAATGCCCTTGAAAAAGTTGCCGAAGCTTTTTTTGCGGGCAAAAAAGAAGAAGCCCTTTCACTTTTCAGAGCCGTGAAACTTCAGCATGTTGATGAAGCAAAATATTTATTAGTCACACATTTCAATGCGTTGCTGGAGCAATTCACCGATTTCTTTACCGAAGTGGAATGGCTGCTGCACGATAAACCCGTTCGTGAATACGATTACTACTACGACCAGATAGTTTGTGCAGGCGAGCTGTTAAGCACAGCACTTGTGAGTGCATATCTCAACGAAAGCGGCATCAGTAATGAGTGGATTGATGTAAGAGATATTTTCAGAACTGATGACAACTTCCGTGATGCAGCAATTGATTTTGAATTTACCCAAAAGCAGGTTGATGCATTAATAAAACCAATGTTCAGCAATAACAATATTGTTATTACACAAGGTTTTATTGGCAGCACTGATGAAAATGAAAGCACCACGCTTGGTCGTGAAGGAAGTGATTATACTGCTGCTGTATTTGCGTACATGCTCAATGCAGAAAGCATTTCCATCTGGAAAGATGTAAAAGGTGTAATGAATGCCGATCCCAAACAATTTGCAGATGCACAATACATCAGCGAACTGAATTACGATGAAGTAATTGAAATGGCTTACTACGGCGCACAGGTTATTCATCCAAAAACCATTAAACCACTGCAGAATAAAAATATTCCGCTGTATGTAAAATGTTTTGCCGATGCTACATTGCCCGGCACTGTTATTCATAACAACCCGGTAAAAAATCTGCCGCCCATTATTGTAATCAAAGACAAACAGGTGCTGCTGCAGTTACATACAAAGGATTTTTCTTTTATTGGTGAACAGCCGATGAGTGATTTGTATGAGATGATGGCAAAGCTGAAAATTAAACCGAATCTTATTCAAACACATGCAGTAAGCCTTCAGCTCTGTATGGACGACAGAAGTGAAAAAATTGAAAAGCTTGCCTTGGCGGCATCTGCTATTTTCGACGTACAGGTTGAAAAGGGATTAACACTTCTCAGCATTCGTCATTACACGAAAGAAATACTTGAAAAATTAACAACAGATAAAAAAATTGAATTACGCCAGCAAAGCCCCGATACCATTCAGGTACTGATGAAATAGGTGTTATAAATCTTCCGGAGCAACAATATTCAGGTTCTGCTTAAGCCTTGTATTAACGGGGTTCCCGTTTTTTGTTGCAGGCAGCCATTTGAGTTCTTTTTCAAATTTTGCTTTAACTGCCTTGTTGAGTTCAGTATATCCTCCACGGATTACATTAGCTAAAACAGTATTGCCATCTTTATCAACTATAAACTCTACCTGCAAAGCCATCGAGGAATTTCCGTTAAGCATAGGCACCAGCGACTGCGTAAGATTGTACAGCCATTTCTGCAAAGCAGCACTACCCTCCTTGAACATCGGCACCTTATCAACTTTTTCTTCGAGATGATAAGCAGCATAAGGATCAACCGGGTTATTCGTTTCAATAATTTTTATGCGTTCCACCTTAGGCACATCAGGGTCGCCTGCTATAACATAATTACCGCCTTTGCCAATCATAATTGCCGGCAGTTGATGTGTATCTTCAAAATATTCATACGCATCTCTTATCTGCGAAGCAAACACCTGTGCTTCCTGCCTCAGTTTTGTTTTTGATTTAAATTGTTCTGCCGCTTTCGGATCATCGTATCGTAAGGGATAAATATGAACAGGAATAAAATCCTGGCCTTGTTCCTTTGCAACTGTTGCCAGGTAATACACTTCCTCAATCAAAGAATCTGTAAGAGGTATGCACCCGATTGTAACACAATTGCCATGAATATAAATATCGCCGCCGGGTTTATTCTGATCACTGAGAATGGCATCTGAAACATTGGGATAGTTAAGCCCAAGTGCCAGATGATAATTGCTGTTGGGATTAAATTCGTTGATATAATAAAATCCTTCAGGTATCTGTTTATCGCCTTCTTTGCGTTTTGGGCCAAATGTTCCGGATGTAGCACAAACTTTATACACTTTAAATAACCTGTACGCTTCCTTTACATCGCTTTTTACCCATATTTCCATTTGTTTTTCATACTTAAACGAACGGATAAACATATACTTCATGGGCCATTTTAGTCCCCTTTCAACAAATTCTTTTTTAATAGAATCTTCCACTTTAGAAAAGATGCTGGAAATTTTATATGATCTTCTTGGTGCAGCTTCATCAAAAGAGTACTGGGCTGCAGACGAGTAAGACAGCAGGATCAAACCAAAAATGAAGGAAAGGCTTTTGTTGAGCATACTGGATTTCTTAAAAACGGACTCCAATAAAAATTATTTCAAACGATTTGCAAAATTAAATGAAAATGACCGGAAAATTGCTGCCAATCTACAGCCCTATTCCGGTCATTCATTACAAACCGTTTATGCAGCCGATACTTCCTTTACATTTCCTGTACGCTTCAACGCTCCCCAGCCCTGCAGCTCGCCTTTAATGGCTTTGTTGAATGATTTAAAGAGAATATAATACATGAGCTGGCGATAAATAAACCGCTGAGGAATCATCCACACCAGCTTTTTGAAATTTTCTTTTTCATAAGCAAAAGCAAGTGCTGCACCTGCCATATCAACGACAGTAAAAATGAAATAATAAAGAATAATATGTCCTGTACTTGCAGGTATAATACCAATTGCCGCCGCTATTAAACTAAGCACAAGTACAAGATCGGCCAAGGGAGCCAGAAACGGCAGTATCATCTGGTAAACAAGGATATGCGGCAACGCAATTAACCCGAAGTTCCTATAGTTTTTGTTGAACAATGCATCTCTGTGTTTCCAGAAACACTGCATTACACCAAAACTCCAGCGGAAACGTTGCTTCATAAACTGGGTCATTGTTTCCGGAGCTTCGGTATAAGAAATGGCATCAGTACTGTTTCGTACTGTAAATCCGGAACGATGCAGGCGCATGGTCAGATCACAATCTTCAGCAAGAGTATCTGTTGTAAATCCCCCTGATTCAAGCACGGCCTGTTTCCTGAATGCTCCAATTGCACCCGGAACCACAGTAATACAATTGAGATAGTCAAAAGCCCTGCGGTCAAAGTTCTGAGAAGTGATGTATTCAATACTCTGCCACTTGGTAATCATATTCATTTCATTACCCACTTTTACATTTCCTGCAACAGCTCCAACGTTTTCATCTTCAAACTTCTTCATCAATAACGAAACAGCATCTGTTTTAAGTTGGGTATCAGCATCAATACAAACAACAAACTCACCCGCTGCATGTTCAATACCAAAGTTCAGGGCAGATGCTTTGCCACCATTTGGCTTTGCAAATACTTTTACTTTTTCATTGGTAATAAAAGCCTCATTCACCACTTTAAATGTACTGTCCTTACTTCCATCATCAACAAAAATAATTTCAAGCGAAGGATAATCCTGCCTTAATAAACTGTTTACAGTACGTACAGCATTCACTTCTTCGTTGTAAGCGGGTACTATGATACTCACCAATGGCTGATCCGTATTAAACAATCCGTTTTGTTCAGCTTTTCTTTCACGCTTTTTCTGCAAGGCAGCAAGCGCAGCCATAAATGCAATACGTAATACCGAAAGAAAAATACCTACAAGAAATAAAGCAAATACAATTATACTTACCCAATACAAAACACGAACAAAATAAAAATTGAATGCACTTTGCCAGTCACGCTTAACAGGAGGCATTACATCATCCATTTTCTTTCCCATTAAATCTGCCACTGTAGTAAACTTATACCCCTTCTCTTTATAATATTTAATAATTCTTGGCAATGCTTCAACAGTTGCTTCACGGGAATGGCCACCTGCATCATGCAACAAAATAATACTTGCTCCTCTTTCTTCAACCTGCCGTACAATTCGGTTAAAAATACTGTCGGCATTGGCATGAGTTTCATCCCAATCGTTCGGGTCAATACTTTCACCAACTGTAATGTAGTTATTCCTTTTACTCATTACCAGCGGCTCAATTTCTTCATAAGTCTGTGGTTCACTATCTGCATTGTATGGTGCACGGAATAATACTGTTGAACGGCCTGTTACAGCCTCAATAAGCAAGCGGGTTGATTTGAGTTCAATCTCGGCTCTGTCCATCGACATTTTTGCAACATTGTTATGTGAAAATGTATGGTTGCCGATTTCAAATCCATCTTTATAAATGCGTTGCAGCAGCGGAATATTTTTTTCAGCATTAATCCCTACTACAAAAAACGTTGCAGGCACTTTTTCCCGCTCCAGTACATCAAGAATTTTTGGAGTGTATTCACTGCTCGGTCCGTCATCAAATGTGAGAATAAGTTTGTGTCCCTTGCCTTCCGTTGTATCTTCTGCAAATTTTTCATACACATATCCCGATGGGAGTTGTATGTATGTTTGTTCCGAAATCAACTGATCGTCGGGGTCTATTTCAAACGCAATTTTTCCAGGTTGTGGTGTGTAAAGAATATTGAGCAGTTCACCATCTCCCACGCCTGTTGGTTTTTGATTAGGATTAACAGGAATTGTTGAGATCACATTATAATTAAAGGGCTGTTGTTCCAGTGCTTCCCTGGAAAGATTACGGTTATAAAATGTCCACAAACGGGGGTCTTCACTGCTTAACCTCCACAGCGCTGTGCCGGCAAGCCCGTATTCATCAGAAAACCGCATGATGTTGAATGATGTAGCTGCATCAACAAACCATATTTCATGTTTTACATTCCGGCCAAATTTTTCACCTTTTATAAAGTTGTCTTTTTCAATATAGGAGTAATGCAGATTATAACTGTTATTATCGTATTCAATTTCCACACCGGCAAGTTTTGCATTATCAATGGCCTGCGCATAGGTTAAGGTTTTAACTTCTTTTACAATTTTTCCTTCATCATTCTTGTATTCAGTCCAGTCGTACCCGTAACCTGCAATACCAAGAATAATTTTATTACTTGGTATAGAAGCTGCGGCTTTATCTACTGCCTGTTCAATCCATTTCTGATCACTGATTGGCCCCGGTGCAGATGACGGGCTCGACTGATCATAAGCCATCAGCACAATGTAATCGTTCACCTTTTCCAGTTCCTCGATATTATATGAATCGTCGCCCACAGGTATATCTTCTGTAACAAGAAGGTTTTTTGCATGAAATTGTTTATACAGGTTTTGTTGAAACCTTGTAAGTGCCGGACCGCTTGCATCTTCCAGCGCTTCAAAGTCAATATTTACTCCTGCAAAATGATAAAACGAAAGCGTATCAATCAACGATTGAATAAACTGCTGCTGAATCCGGGCACTGTGAAGTACATTACGCAACAGGCTTCCATCAAAATCGCCTTTTGACGAATTGAAATTTGTTAGCATAGGAATAATGCGCAAGTTCATTTTTCGCATTACAGCCAAGCCCCCGGAATCGATTCTTGATTGCACCTTATCATTGCCAACAGTATCAATAAAAAACCATTCAGGAAAAATAACATTCAGTTTATCGCCATGGTATTCAAGTGATGGTGCCGATGCACTACGGTTCCAGGGAGTATAAAATGCGGCCCTGATATATTGTGTTGTTACATGCGACAGTTTGTTGTGCGCCGCTTTTATTGAATCTTCCGTTTCTTTCTCTTTTAAAAATTCTTTAAACCCTTTGTATTTTTTTGAACGTGTTGAAGAAAGACTTAAAGGCTTTGTAGCATCAATAAGCCCTTTGTAACTGCTGGTGTTATTTCGAATATCAACTGCCGTTGGGTTTTTATCAAGCAAAACAGCAAGAGTAGCAACTGTTATGGCAAATATGAGCAACACAATAAAAATCCTGCTGCCCCACTTAAATCTTTTCCAACGGGTAGGGTCGTTAGCCTGAAATACCTGTCTGTGATTATTCATGCTGCAAAATTAACAATCAAACAGCAAGCATAATTTGATTAAGCCGAAACAGGCAATTCAATCGCCGGATAAGTTATGCAGCCTGTTGCCCTATCTTTGCGGCATGCAAAACTCTCCGTTACAACCCAGAGTGGGCATCCTTGGTGGTGGACAATTAGGAAGAATGTTATTACAGGCTGCGGCCAATTATCCCGTTGAAACATTTGTACTTGAAAATGATGAGCACTGCCCTGCCGCACATCTCTGTCATCATTTTATCAAAGGAGATATTAAAGATTTTGAAACAGTTTACCGGTTTGGTAAAAATCTCGATGCTATTACCATTGAAATTGAAAGTGTAAATGTGGAAGCACTGGAAAAACTGGAAGCCGAAGGCGTGAAGGTTTTTCCCAAACCATCTGCCCTGCGCATCATCAAAAATAAAATTGAGCAAAAGAAATTTTACCAGCATCACCAGATTCCTACTTCTGAATTTGTGATTACAGAAAACAAGGAAGAACTGATGGCACTTGAATCCTTTCTGCCCGCTGCTCATAAAATTGGCATGGGCGGATACGACGGACGTGGAGTGGAATTACTAAAAACAGCAGCCGATCTTGAAAGAGGTTTTGATGCTCCTTCTGTATTGGAAAAACTGGTGGCTGTACATAAAGAAATTGCCGTTATTGTAGCGGTGGCTCAGAATGGTGAAACAACCATGTATCCTCCTGCTGAAATGGTTTTTGATCCGGTTCTGAACCTGCTCGACTACCAGGTTTCGCCTGCGGAACTTCCTGAGAAAACGCTCTGGAAAGTAGAAGCGATATCTATGGCAGTTGTACGTAATCTCCAATCGCCTGGTTTATTTGCAGTGGAGCTGTTTGTTGATAAAAACGGCGATGTGCTGGTAAATGAAACTGCACCAAGGGTGCATAACAGCGGGCATCATACAATTGAAGGAAATTTCTCTTCGCAGTTTGATATGCTGTGGCGTATTATGCTCAACTACCCGCTTGGCTGCACCGATGCAATTCTGCCTTCTGTTATACTCAATATCCTGGGAGAAGAAGGTTACAGCGGATATGCTTATTATGAAGGATTGGATGAAGTGCTGAAGATGGAAAATGCATTTGTACACCTGTATGGAAAAGTTCAAACCAAACCAGGACGCAAAATGGGTCATGTAACAGTTATTGGCAAAGACCGGTCTGAGCTAACTTATAAAGCCAACCGTATTAAACATTTGCTCAAGGTAAAAGCAAAATAGAAACTCTTCCATCCATCAAAAAGCAACAAACCTTTGTTTTCTTTAAAGAGTTATTGCTTATCAAAAGCCGGGTAGTTTTAATTTTCATTGCGGCGCAAGAAAAATATTTTTTAAAATGATCCGCAGCTTTTCGCAACAAAAAACGTCCATATAAGCCCGGGTAATTCATTAAGAAAAAACTTGTTACCACTCATCCTTTGACTATTTGTACAAAAAAGGCTTTACTTATCTTTAGATTTCTATACATCAACATGAGAACAATACATTTGATTGCAATGGCAGGTTTAATACTGCTTTCAGCATGCAAGGAAAAGAAAAATCAATCAACACAAGGCCAGGGAAATCAGCGTCAGCAAGGACCAATGGCGGTATTAGGTTACATTGTTAAAACAGGAGCCGTGAGCGAACCGCTTCAGTTACCCGGAACGTTGTTGCCAATGGAAGAAACCGAAATGCACAGCGAAGTTAGCGGACGTGTAACAGGACTATATATTAACGAAGGCACTAATGTAAGTAAAGGAGCTTTGCTTGTAAAATTGTTTGATGGCGACTTAACTGCCCAATTAAAAAAACTGGAAGTACAGCTTCAGATTGCGCAGAAAACTGAAGAGCGCAATAAAGAACTCCTGAAAATAAACGGCATCAGCCAGCAGGATTATGATCTAAGCTTTTTACAGGTAAATAATATTAAAGCCGATATTGAACTGCTTAAAACAAATATTGCCAAAACTGAAATACGTGCTCCATTCAACGGAAAAATCGGATTCAGAAATATTTCAACAGGTGCTTATGTAACACCTTCAACCATCATTACCACCATCAGGCAGGTGAGCCAGTTGAAACTACAGTTCAGCGTTCCTGAAAAATACACTTCCCAAATTCACATTGGCCAGATTATTTCTTTTTCAACCGATGGCAGCAGTAAAAAATACTTAGCCAGGGTGTATGCTACAGAATCAACTGTAAGCGAATCATCAAGGGGATTAAACGTTCGCTGTATTGTCGAACACTCTGATGCTTCACTTGTTGCCGGTGCCTTTGCTAAAGTAGATATGGATTTCGCTAAAAACGACAATGCTGTTCTTGTTCCTTCGCAGGCAATATTGCCGCAAGCAAGAGGCAAAAAGCTTGTTTTGTTTAATGGGGGCATTGCCAAGTTTGTAGATGTACAAACCGGCATACGTGATTCAGCAAATGTTGAAATCATCAGCGGTGTAAAACCCGGCGATACAATTATAACAACAGGTTTGCTTGGCATAAGACCTGATGCAAAAATCAAACTTTCAAAAGTGCAATAGTTATGACGATTTCAGAACTGAGTTTGAAACGACCGGTAATGGCGATAGTGATGAACATCATTATTGTGCTGTTTGGTGTAATTGGTTTTAAGTTTCTCGGCATACGTGATTACCCGGCTATTGATCCCCCCAACGTAAGTGTGCGTACATCTTACCCTGGTGCCAATGCCGATGTAATTGAATCGCAGATTACTGAGCCGCTTGAAAAAGCAATCAATGGTATTGCCGGTGTAAAAAACATTACATCGGGCAGCAGCCAGGGAAGCAGCAGCATTAATGTTGAATTTGAACTGGGATATAATCTTGAAGAAGCAGCCAATGATGTGCGTGATAAAGTTTCACAAACCATCCGCTCCCTTCCTTCCGATCTTGATGCACCACCGGTAGTTACAAAAGCCGACGCAAGCAGCGATCCGATTATTTCAATGACCATTCAAAGTGAATCACGAAATCCATTGCAGATTACTGAATATGCAACTAACAATCTTCTTGAACGTATTCAAACCATACCTGGTGTAAGTACTGTTAACATCTGGGGCGAAAAAAAATATGCAATGCGTGTATGGTTTGAACCTGAAAAATTGTTGGCATATAATCTTACTGCAAAGGATGTTCAGAATGCGTTGCAAAGTGAAAATATTGAATTGCCAAGCGGAAAAATTTCAGGTAATACAACCGAGCTAACCGTAAGAACATTTGGTCGGCTTGATTCTGAAGACGACTTTAATAATCTCATAATAAAAAATATCGACGGCAGGGATATTAAACTGAAAGATATCGGCTATGCTGTATTAGGGCCTGAAAATGAAGAAACCATTCTCAAAGAAAGTGGCATCCCCATGATTGCTCTTGCAATTGTACCACAGCCCGGAAGTAATTATGTTGCTATTGCTGATGAATTTTACAAGCGTTATAATCAACTGAAAAAAGAAGTTCCTGCTGATGTCAAACTCGATATTGGTATGGATCAGACACAATTTATCCGTAAATCAATCTCTGAGGTTGAGGAAACATTGTTTATTTCAATTGGCCTGGTTATTCTTATCATTTTCGTTTTCTTCCGTGACTGGATTGTTGCTATCCGCCCGTTGATTGATATTCCGGTATCACTCATTTCTGCTTTCTTTATTATGTACCTCGCCGGGTTTACTATTAATGTATTAACCCTCCTGGCTATTGTACTTGCAACCGGTCTTGTGGTGGATGATGGTATTGTGGTAACAGAAAACATCTTTAAGAAAATGGAACAGGGAATGGATAAATACAAAGCATCCCGCTTAGGTTCCAAAGAAATTTACTTCGCTGTTATTGCTACATCCATTACTCTGGCAATTGTTTTCTTACCTGTTATTTTCCTTCAGGGGTTTGTAGGACGTTTGTTCAGGGAATTTGGGATTGTACTCGCAGGTGCAGTATTGGTTTCGGCTTTCGTATCATTAACTCTTACACCCGTTTTGAACGTTTATCTTACACGTAAATCAGGTCATGCACATGGCTGGTTGTACAGAGTAACAGAGCCGTTCTTCAGTGGCATGGAAAATGGTTACAACCGTATTCTGAAATCTTTTATGAAAGTAAGATGGATTGCATTTCCTGTTATCATCGCCTGTTTTATTATGGGATGGTTTATTTGGAATAACCTGCAGAGCGAACTTGCACCAATGGAAGACCGCAGCCAGTTTCGGTTACAGATAACTGCACCTGAGGGTACCAGTTATGATGCTATGGATAAGTATATCGACAAGCTGACTTACATGGTTCTTGACAGTGTTCCTGAGAAAAAAATCCTCATCTCTGTAACTGCACCGGGCTTTACAGGTTCTGGTTCGGTTAACACAGGTTTTGTACGTGCAGTGTTAGCTCCTCCGAGCGAACGTGTACGTTCACAACAGGAAATTGTGGATATGATCAGCCGCAACCTTCCCAAGTTTAACGAAGGAAGGGCATTTGCCATACAGGAACAAACCATTTCTGTTAACCGTCGTGGCGGATTACCGGTACAGTTTGTTTTGCAGAATAATAACTTCGATAAGTTAAAGACAATGCTTCCAAAATTTATGGAAGAAGTGAATAAGAGCAGTGTGTTTGCAGGAACAGATATTGATTTAAAATTCAACAAACCTGAACTGCGTTTATCTATTGATCGTTTAAAAGCAAGTGAACTTGGTGTAAGTGTTTCTGATATTTCTGAAATGCTGCAGTTGTCATTGAGTAACCGCCGGCTCGGGTACTTTATTAAAGATGGAAAGCAATACCAGGTAATTGGACAGGTGTTGAGAAACGACCGGGATGATCCTACAGATTTAAAAAACCTGTTTGTAAAAACTTCTGCCGGGCAAATGATTTCAATTGATCAGTTTGTAAGTTTTACAGAAGAAACAACACCTCCAACACTTTATCACTTTAACCGGTATAAATCAGCTACAGTAAGTGCTGGTTTAGCACCCGGGAAAACAATTGGTGATGGCATAAAGGAAATGCAGCGGATTGCTGAAAAACTTCTGGATGATTCGTTTACAACTGCATTATCAGGAAGCTCCAGAGACTTTGCTGAAAGCTCGGGAAACACCATGTTTGCCTTTTTGCTTGCGTTGGTGTTAATTTTCCTTGTACTGGCAGCTCAGTTTGAAAGCTTTATTGATCCGCTGGTAATTATGTCAACTGTACCGCTTGCAATTGCAGGTGCATTGTTATCCTTATGGCTGTTTAATCAAACAATTAACATTTTTTCACAGATAGGAATGATTATGCTGATTGGCCTTGTAACCAAAAACGGCATTCTCATTGTTGAATTTGCAAACCAGAAAAAGAGAAACGGTATGGCTAAACTGCCCGCAGTAATTGAAGCAGCCACACTTCGTTTAAGACCTATCTTAATGACGAGTCTTGCAATGAGCCTTGGCGCATTACCACTTGCTCTTTCGCTTGGCGATGCATCAACAAGCCGCATACCGCTTGGTGTGGTAATTGTGGGAGGAATTATGTTTTCACTGATTCTTACGTTGTTCGTAATTCCGGCCATGTATTCATTCCTTTCATCTAAAAAAACAACCGTGCATGAAGAAGAAACTGAAACTGCTATTGACAGGCTTGCTGATTAATACTATAGCATTTGCGCAGGCTCCTGTTAAGATTACTGTTGATGAAGCAATCCGGATAGCAGTTGAAAAGAATTTTGATGTGGTGATTGAAAAAAACACACAGCAAATCGGCAAGATCAATAACAACTGGGGGAATGCCGGTTTCTTCCCAACTATTTCTGCAACCGGATCAACAAGCATTGCATCCAACAACCTTGAACAAAAATTATCAAGCGGTACTACTATTAAACGAAATGGTGCCGTACTCCGCAATATCAATGCAGGTTTAGCTGTAAGCTGGAAAATTTTTGATGGCATGAAAATGTTTGCCACAAAAAAGAGATTGGAAGAACTGGAAACAATGGGCGAACTCAGTTTCAGGAAACAACTCAATGCAACAGTATTTGATGTGATAGCTGCATATTACCAGATTGTGCAACTGAACCAGCAAAAGAAAGCACTGCAGGAAACCATCAAGTTTTTTGAAGAACGTAAACAAATTGCTGAAAGCCGTTTTACTATTGGTACAGCGCCAAAAACAGATTATCTGCAGGCACAGGTTGATCTGAACCAGCAAAAAGGCAACCTCCTGTCTGTTGAAAACAGTATTCGTTTAGCAAAAGCAAACTTCAACAATCTTTTAGCAAGAGGCCCGGAAACTGTGTTTGAAGTAGATGATGTTATTCAGCCCGATGCGAACGTAAATTTTACTTCATTGCAGCAAAAATCAATGACTGACAATTACGATCTGCTGCTTGCACAAAGTAATCTTTCGGTATTGGTTCAGCAGAAGAAGGAAATTCTTTCACAACGTTTACCATCTGTAACGTTAAACGGCAACTTCAATTTTGCACAAAGTAAAAACGATGCTGGTCTTACGCTTTACAGCCGCAACCTTGGTCCAACTGGTAATATTGGCATTGCCATTCCTATTTTCCAGGGAGGAAATATTAAGCGGCAGGAAAAAGTAGCTGATATTACTATTAAAAATCAGCAATTCACAATCGACCAGTTGAAAAACCAGGTAAGTACAAGTCTTGTAAGTGCATACTATAATTTCCAGAACGCACTGGATCTTGTACAACTGGAAAAAAACACATTGCTTCTTATTCAGGAAAACAATGTTATTGCAACAGAACGTTTCAGGAAACTGGCTATTACATCACTTGAGTTAAGGCAGGTGCAGCTTGATTACATCAACGGACAGACTCGTTATATCAATGCACTTTACATGGCAAAACTTGCAGAAGCAGAGATGAAGATGATAGCCGGAGAACTAAAAGGTTTATAGTTTTTAGTTTATGGTTTTCCACTAATATTTTCAAAGCCCGAAGTGGATTCAGGCTTTTTTCATTTCATGCCTTTTGTTTTGTTTCTTTGCAGTAAACATTTATATGGCAACTCCGTTGATTGGTATAATAATGGGCAGTGACAGTGATTTATCTGTAATGCAGGCTGCGGCTGACATTCTGAAACAATTTGAAATCCCGTTTGAATTCACTGTTGTTTCTGCGCACCGAACACCATTGCGTATGGTTGAGTATGCCCAAACAGCAAAACAAAGAGGATTGAAAGTAATTATTGCCGGTGCCGGTGGTGCGGCTCATTTACCTGGTATGGTTGCAAGTGTTACCACATTACCTGTTATTGGAGTTCCGGTTAAATCGTCGAATTCAATTGATGGATGGGATTCAGTTCTATCTATCCTGCAAATGCCAAACGGTGTTCCTGTTGCAACAGTTGCATTGAATGCCGCTAAGAATGCCGGTATTCTTGCTGCGCAGATTATTGGTGCATCAGATGAAAGTATCTCTTCAAAAATTGCGGCCTATAAAACAACCATGAACGAAGAAGTTCTTTCCAAAATTGATAAACTGAAAAAAGAAGGATGGGAAAATAAGTTTGACTAATCTTCCTTCATCGTTTCAATAAAAACTGTTTTATGAAACACATTCGTTACAGCAGTATCGTTATCGTGTTAACATCTGCATTTGTATTTCAATCGTGTACACTTTTACGTTTTGCATACTCCCCTACAATACAAAACGTTCCCGGTTTTAAAGAAAAAAATGAGTCAAGAGTAACTGCTGCTATATCAAGCCCTGCAAGCGGTACTGAAACAAACTTTGCATTACAGGGTGCCTATGCTGTTACCGATCATTTCGCCATTTTAGCAAGTTATAACGGAACAATAAAAGGGAGAGATGAGCTTACTTACACAAATAATAACACTACAACTGTTGACATCGTGGAATACAACAGAAATTCGTTTGAATTAGGCGGTGGCCTGTTTCTTCCAATATCGCCCGATGAAAAAGTAATATTTGAAGCTTATGGCGGTTATGGATTTGGCAAAAATGATATAACCGATGGCAGTTCAAACTCAACAGAAAAAGGGTACTATAACAGCAAAACAAACCGTTATTTTATTCAACCTGTTTTCAGTTTTCATCCTTCAAATTATTTTACGCTCAGCATTCCATTCCGCTATACGAACATCGGATATTCGAATATCAACACCAATTATACCACAGAAGACTTAAATAATTACCAGCTATCCGAACTCGGCAAAAGAAGAGTTTCGTTTCTTGAACCTGCTCTTGTATTAAGCGGCGGATCATCAAGTATGCCATGGTTGAGAATACAATGCCAGATGAATTTCTCTTTTTATCTTGGTGGCCCAACTGTTAATTACAGAAGCAATTATTTTTCATTGGGATTTCAATTCGATCCTATTCAAGCTGCCAAAAGCGGAAAACATTAAAAAATCAATATGGTAAGTTCCTGTTCGGTAGTAAGCGAATTCTTATACAGCTCATCCAGAATTTGTAAACCAAATTTTGCATAAAAGCTGAGAAAATTTTCTTTTCGTTCCTGAAGGCTGTTTCCTGGGAACAGTTGTTGTTTAATTGCCTGTACCTGTCGTTGCTGATCAGTAAACTTTCTTTTTTCTGCACGAAGCATTTTCTTCTCCAGCTCCTTCAATCGATAAAGAGCTTTTGTTTTCAATGCATCTACATGGTTCGCAAGTGTTTGATCAATAGCAGCCGCTTGTTCTTTAAGATTAGTATAAAACTTTTCTTCAGCAATAATACTCCCGTTAAGTTCAACTGTATTGCCTGTTTGTTGTTTTACCAATCTGTTTAGTAACTCATATTCATTCAAAAAAGCATCGCTTATTTCAAAACCAAGCTTTGCAATCTTTTCCTGCCATTTTTTTTCAGTTAATAAAAAAGAATTACGCACCAGTAACACCGGATAAGGAACATGATAACAATCAAACACTGCTTTTAATTCAAGCCAGTAAGCTATTTCACCTCCGCCACCAATAAATGCGATGTTAGGCAGAATGGTTTCCTGGAACAATCCACGAAGTATAACATTTGGACTGAAACGTTCAGGATGTTCATTCAACTCTTTCAGCATTGCCTCTTTTGTAAAACGGATGGTTGTATTTGCAACAGCAAATCCATCACTATCAGCTTCAATGCGTTCACGCAGGTCTTCATCAAAATAAAACAGATTGATTTCTCTTCCTCCTGCCTGCACTTTATAATTTTTTCCTAATGCTTCAGTTGTTTCCTCAACCAGTTTTGATGACGTATGATTTAATAATTCATCTTCAAAAACAGGAATCATCAGTTGCTTTAATTCTTTAGAATCAGCAATAATGGTAATTAAACCAAAACGTGCAAACAGGAAATGAACAAACGCAAAGGTCGCTTCCTGTATGGATCGCTTTTCTTTATACGATTCACGAAGTGCTGTGACGATTTCATTTCCAAAAGGATGAATGGAGATTTGTCCACTTACTTCATCAATCAACTTTAAAATGTGCTTATCAATTATCATGCGGCCAAATGCACCGTTCTGCTGTGTTGACCATTGATATTTTTTTCCTTCGATTGTAAAATAGCTCAACTCTTCAAAATCAGCATCTTCACTTCCCATATAATAAACCGGGACAAAATTATATTCAGGCAGCAGTTTCTTTAATTTATCTGCCGACTTAATTGCATGCAGAATTTTATAAATAAAATAAAGCGGGCCGGTAAATAAATTAGGTTGATGTGCTGTTGTAATAGTGAATGTATTTTCCTGAAGCAACAGTTCAATATTGCTGTTAACAGCACCTGAATTTTCAACTGCATTGTATTGCTTTTGCAAATGATCAACCAGTACCCGGCGGTTTGTTGAAAACAATTTCTGTTGCTCAATTGACTGTTTAATTCCATTTAAATCGGGACGGTGATGATAGAACGAACGCAAAGGCGCTGCATCATCAAGATAATCCAGAACAATTTTTGAAAAGAAACCTGTTTGACCGTAAGGCAGGCGTTGAGAAATACAATCCATACTTCTGTAAAAATAGCGACTGTTCAGTTAAAAAATAAAAAGGCAAAAGTTAAAACCCGGCAACACTGCATTTCATCCGCTGTTTTATGACTGAAAGATTATTTTACTGCAGTTTGTATGCTGCTACTGTATTTTTCCAGAAAGTAGGGATATAGACTATTCGTTCAGCATGATTATAGCCAATATCAGCCGAATTAATTTTTTGTTCCCTGCCATCCAGAAGCACCTGTTTTGAACCATCAGCATTAATATAATATACAACACCCGACCAGCTTGAAACAATAAATTCATTGCCACTAACATTTTCAATTCCATCTGTACTTGTTTCCATTCCATTTGCAATTTCTACAAATTGTTTCCCCGTTTTCTTGTCGTATTTATAAGTGTATAAAGAACCGGCATCCAGCACATACAACAGGTTATTATAAGCAAGTAACCCATTCGGGCCTTTCAAATCAGTACTGTCCAATATCCATGAAATTTTCTTAAAGAAAGTTGCAGGGAATGTATAAACCACCTTGTTTTTTGAATCTGATACGCTCAACATACTGTTTGCAGCAATTGTAATATCATTCAATCCGTTTGCACCATTTATTTTAAGCCTGCTTTCAATTACTCCTTTCGCAATATCAATCACCACTATTTCTGAAAGATCAGCTACATAAAGTTTGTTTTTGTACAACCCCATGCCTTTGGGCGCATTTAATCCTGTTACCCATTCTTTTTTAATAATTTTTCCATCCTGACTTAGTTTACTTATAAACCCTTTACCATCCTTGCCCCAGGGTTCACCGTCGATATTTGAAACATACAAAACCTTATTCTGCTGATCGTACAAAACAGATTCCGGCACTTTTAAAACAGAATCGATTTCCCAGAGTTTTACAAGTTTGTGCTGCGATTGTACATACTGGTAAGCCGTACAGGCAAACAATAAAAGAAATAAATATTTTTTCATATTTCTCCAATTATATAAAGCAATTTCTAAAAACAGATTTCTGTCAATGAAGTTAGTTATTTATTTAACAACGGAATGTGATAGTACGGAAACAAACATCTTCATATTTTTCATAAACCGTTACATTTGTATCAACAACTGATTGCTGCATGGAAACCTACGGTAAAATATTACTGATTGCTATGCCGGCCTTTTTAGTGCTGGTTCTTCTCGAAAAATTTTATGGTGTATGGAAAAAGAAAGATACTGTCCGCAATATGGACATGATCTCCAGCCTCAGCAGTGGCATTACCAATGTTACTAAAGATGTGCTTGGACTGAGCATTGCCATCATCAGCTATAAATGGATGGTTGAACACATGGCGCTTGTTCATGTAAAAAATGAAGTACTGACTTATGTGGTTGCTTTCTTTGCGCTTGATTTTGCCGGTTACTGGACTCACCGCCTCGATCATGAATACAATTTTTTCTGGAATGCCCACATCATACATCACAGTAGTGAAGAGTTTAATCTTGCCTGTGCTTTACGGCAAAGTGTTTCTGTTTTCTTCCGAATATTCACCATCTTCCTGTTGCCGGCAGCTTTGCTGGGTGTTCCTGAACAGGTAATTGCTGTTGTTGCTCCTCTTCATTTGTTTGCCCAGTTCTGGTATCACACCCAACATATTAGCCGCATGGGATTTTTAGAGAAGATTATTGTTACCCCTTCGCATCATCGTGTTCACCATGCTATTAACCCCGAATATTTAGATAAAAATTATTCGCAGATTTTTATTTTCTGGGATAAACTGTTTGGAACATTTCAGCAGGAAATGAACGACACACCTCCTGTGTACGGTATTACAAGACCTGTGCAAACCTGGAATCCAATCAAGATTAATTTCATTCATTTATGGTTGCTGATAAAAGATGCGTGGCTTACGAAAAGCTGGAAAGATAAATTCCGCATCTGGTTAATGCCAACCGGCTGGCGTCCGGCTGATGTTGCAGAAAAATACCCGGTTTATAAAATCGGCGATGTATATAATTTTGAAAAGTATGAACCAAAAGCTTCAACAGCATTGCATGTGTGGAGTTGGGTGCAGATTGTAATGGTATTACTGTTCATCAGTTATTTGTTTGGAAATATTGCCGGCATAAATGCACTGAATGCTTCGTATATCTACATCTATGGATTGTTTGTATTCCTGAGCGTGTATGCTTATACCGAACTGATGGATAAAAACAAATATGCTGCAGTGTGGGAAATTATTAAAAGCAGTTTTGGCGCAGCCATTCTTTTTCAAACCGGCGATTGGTTTGGTGCATCTCAATACTTCAGCTTAATAAAATATGTATTGCTTGTGTACTTTATTCTTTCATCAGCCATTACTGTTTGGTTTGTGATGAAGCATGAGAGAGAAAATCCAGAATTGTTATTATCGTAACTGCGATTTTTTTATATCAAGCGTTCCTACGGAACGCAAAGCATCTTGCTGATTTTACTACTACCCGGCAACTGTTCCTTCGGAACAAAAACAACCAATAACTTTACAAAACAAGCATGCAAATATTAGCAACACATCGCTTGTCCCGGATGGATATTTCAGCTACTATCAGGCAATTGTTCCTACGAAACAAAAACAACCAATAACTTTACAAAACAAGCATGCAAATATTAGCAACACATCGCTTGTCCCGTAGGGACATTTCAGCTACTATCAGGCAACTGTTCCTACGGAACAAAAACAACCAATAACTTTACAAAACAAGCATGCAAATATTAGCAACACATCGCTTGTCCCGTAGGGACATTTCACAGGTAGCAAGCATCGATGAAAATTCCGTTTACGTTCCATAGGGACGTTTGATGCAACCGCATTTTATCATGCCATTGCCTTGCTTGTATAAATTGCTATTTGTATATTGATAATAAAAATTAAAATATGGCAAACACCTACACACAACTTCATATTCAATTTGTATTTGCAGTTAAATACAGAAAGGGGCTTATTCATCCCGACTGGAAAAACAGGTTATACCAGTACATAACAGGCATAGTACAAAATAACGGACATAAAATGTTACAGATAAATGGCATGCCTGATCATCTTCACTTATTTATCGGGTTAAAACCTACCCAAGCAATATCTACGTTAATACAAAACGTAAAAACAGAAAGCAGCAAATGGATTAATGACAATAAATTTTGTAAATCGCCTTTTGCATGGCAGGAAGGTTATGGCGCATTCTCTTATTCAAAAAGCCATGTACAGGATGTTATCAGATACATACAAAATCAGGAAATCCATCATAAGAAAGAATCATTTCTTGATGAATAAAAAAAAAAATTACATGCTTTTGATATCAACTATGATGATCTGTATATTTTTAAAGAACCACTATAATCATATCATATTTTATTTTTACTAAACTCCCCATTCACTGTTCTCAAAATCCCTAATGGATTTTCGTTTTTCAATTCATCAGGTAATAAATTATTGTTCCAGTTCTGAAAACAGATTGGGCGTGCAAAACGTTGAATGCCATCTGCACCAACACTTGTAAATCGAGCATCGGTTGTTGCAGGGAAAGGCCCGCCATGATGAATACTTAAACAAACTTCCACACCTGTTGGAACTCCGTTCAAAACAAATCTTCCACAAAGATTTTTGACAGATTCAATTAATGCTTCATTTTGTTTTACATCATTATCCGTTGCCATAATTGTGGATGTTAACTGACCTTCGAAACTCCGGGCAACAGTAAGCATTTCATTCATGTCTTTACAACGGATCACCAGCGAATAAGGCCCAAACACTTCCCTGTGCAGCAATGGATTTTGTAAAAACGTTTCACCGCTTGCAGTTGCAACGGTTGGCAACCCTTCACCTTCCTTTACTTCCATTTCGCTTTCTGCAACAAGATGAACACCATCCTGCAACAACGCCTGTCCTTTCTTTTCTTTATATGATTTTACAATACCGGTATGCAGCATGAGTGCAGGTTGTACTTTCTGAATTGCCTTCCCCAAATCATGTACAAAGGTTTTCAGATCATTGCCTTCCACGCCAATAATCAAACCAGGGTTGGTACAAAATTGTCCCGATCCAAGTGTAATGGATGCCGCATACATGTTGGCAATTTCCTGAGCCGATGATTTCAATTTTTCAGGTAACAGAAATACCGGATTCACACTTCCCATTTCTGCAAAAACAGGAATCGGTTCTTTGCGCTGGTTTGCCCAGTCGAATAATTGCTTACCTCCTGTGTATGACCCTGTAAAACCTAATGCTTTTGTAAAAGGATGCAGCACTAACGCTTTGCCTATTTCAAAACTCTCACCATATACATGATTAAAAATTCCCCGGGGCATGTTATGATAGGCTGCTGCTTTGTAAATAGCATCGGCCACAATATGCGAAGTATAAGCATGTGCAGGATGTGCTTTTACAATTACAGGGCAACCGGCAGCAAACGCACAGGCGGTATCGCCACCGGCTGTTGAATAAGCAAAAGGAAAATTGCTTGCACCAAAAACCACCACAGGGCCAATGGGAATTTTCATTTTTCGTAAGTCGGGTTTGGGTGGATTTTTGGCTGGAACAGCCGTATCGATCCTCACTTCCAGCCAATCGCCTTTTTCACATGCATCGGCATATTGGTTCAATTGCAAAACAGTTCTTGTCCGCTCACTCTTCAGCCTTGCTTCAGAAAGATGAGTTTCTTTCATGGCAGCTTCAATTAAAATATCACCACAGTTTTCCAGTTCAATGGCAATAGCACGCATAAAATTTGCTCTTGCTTTTAGCGGAAGCTTCCGGTATTCATGAAATGCTGTCCACGCATCAACCATTATTTCATTTATTTCTTTAACAGAAGTATCTGGGAACATGTAATCGGCTTTACATTGTTTTAGACGAAAAGACATTTTATTAAGCCCTTAAAGTTAAGCAACATTTTATGTGATTATTTTATGCCTATTGCCTGTAACAGCAAGTTTTTCATCCTGTTAACGACTAAGTTCTTATCTTAACTGCTTCCAATAAACAGCATGCTTTCTTTCAAGGATAATGAACAGGCTTTCAGGGATTTTATTAATCAGCACCAGCAACGGGTGTACAATACCGCTTTAAACACCTTGCAGAATGAGCAGGATGCTGAAGAAATAACCCAGGATGTTTTTATTGAAGCATATAATAAGGCCCATACATTTAAAGGAGATGCGCAGGTAAGTACCTGGCTGTACCGAATTACTTTAAATAAATGTATTGACCATATAAGAAGCAGGAAACGAAAAAAACGCTTTGCTTTTCTTACACAGTTATTTTATGATGATGGGGAACCCGTAAGTGATGCAGGCGATTTTGTACACCCCGGCGTAGTAGCCGAAAACAAAGAAAAGGCCGCTCAACTGTACAAAGCCATTGACCAATTGCCTGAAAATCAGAGAATAGCTTTTTTACTGAGCGAAACAGAAGGCTTAAGCTATGCCGAAATAAGTGAAATAACCGGCAATTCGGTATCCTCTGTTGAGTCATTGTTATTCAGGGCCAGGAAAAATTTGAGAAAAATTCTTGCCGATTTTTATAAAAAAAGTACCCAATAGCAAGTTTTTGAATAAACAACCGTCAAAAAGAATAAATATGAATACCAAACAGGACAAATGGATTGATGAAGTAATGGGCAGTTTGCAGAATATGCGGCCTGTTGAGGGCAATCCGCACCTGCATACACGTATTATAGCCCGGCTTAGTGAACCGTTGGTTCCGGTGAGAAAACCAGTGCAGTTGAAATGGGTTTACTCTTTTTCAGCAGCGTTTGTTGTTATGCTGTTTTTTAATGTTCTTGGGTGGAGCGGTTCGTTCTCATCATCTTCTTCCGAAAGTACTGTTACCCAGCAGCCGGTTGATATTGAAACAGTGATTTCTGATTACGGATTGGAAAGCACAGCTAATTATACTTCTTTACCCTGATTTAAGTGCAATGAACAAGACAAAATTTTTAATAGCAGCGGTTATTCTTCTGGCCATCTTAAATGCGGCCACCCTATTTTTCCTGTTTGCAAAACATGGTGGGAGAAAGCCTCCTGTACGTAATGGCGGAAGGCCTTTTTCAGAATTCATCAGCAAGCAGTTAAATTTTGATTCAGCACAGGTAACACAGTTACAGTTATTGAGAGATAAACATAAAACTGAGCTTGATACATTAAGAAATGAAGACAAAATGCTCCATGACAGTTTATCTGCTTTTGTTAAACGTGGAGATGTTGATTCAGCAAAAATTGATTCGTTCGTAGCCCGCATAGCATATAATAAAAAACAGTTTGAACTGGCCTTTTTTTATCACTTCTCGCAAATAAGATCCCTTTGCAAACCTGAACAGCTTGAGCTGTTTAATAAGATGGTTGACCAGATGATGAAAAAAAGAATGCCTAATCCAAACGGAGCAGGTGGCGATGATAAAAGAGATTCTCCGGAAAAAAAGTGAATAGTTAGATGAAAAAAGCAAAGCCCCGCCAATGTTGCGGGGTTTTCTTTTGTAAATTACACTTTATTTTGCTCTCACCTCCACTACTCCCGCTCCATTGTACGAATGATACTCACCATTATACATTGCATCTGCACTAACAGGGCCCATACGGTATAACCCAGGCGAAACAGCCCTCACTGCATAATAATAATTTTGCCGCACGCTGTTCAGATCAACAAACAAATGAATCCGGTCGTCACGAACATCTAATGCAGTTGGACTGCTTGCATCTTTAATCCAATCCATACCCGGAATTTCTTTGGTGCGTGGATTTTCAATTTCAAAACCGGCAGGAAGAATATCAGTTATCACAATATTCTCAATTGAATTCGCATAACTTTTTTCCAGACTTACTTTCACAATCACCAGTTCATTCTGCTCAAAAATGTTTCCGTTAATCAACTGGCCAAAACGGTTGTAAAACTGACGGCGTACTTTAATGTAACTATCTTCTTCTTTATAAGAACCATTTGCACTTACACCTTCTGCCACCCAGTAATAATACAATCTTCCGCTTCCCCCTGTTGCAATCTGCACATTACTTCCTCCCAATTGTTTTGCAGAAAGTTTTAAATCAGCTTTTGATAAAGTACCAACCGTTTTTCCGTTCACTTTTACATCGGCTGTTACATTGCTTTTTGCAGCAGTACGTGCCAGTTTTCCCAATGAAAGAAATCCAAATGCACGTTCCTGCGTACTAAGCCAAACACGTTGTTTCAAATAACCTGCAACATGTTTTGCCATAATTGGTATCTGTGCATTTCCCGGATCAACATCAATCAATACATTCAAGGCAATTGATTCATCTCTCACATCACTGTAAAAGCTTCCACCCGTCTGGGCAACACTTACTTCACCAATAAATGCAGTTGGCAGCATCGCAGCAAATGATTTCTTATCGCCACTTTGAGCATAAGCTGCTGCAAGCAGGTATTTACTGTCAAGTGCCAGCATCTGTGGATTTGATTTGTAATAATTCATCACACTTATCTGCGGACGGTTTGCCAACGCCAGCACATACAAACTATACGCAACTTCTTTTGGTGCAATTTTTTTGTTCAGAGTCCGGTTATAGAAATAATAAATCGTTTCTTTTGTTTTCAATCTTGTGGTAAGATAACCCAACATAGTTTCAGTTAAGCTGTTGTCCACATCATAACCAGCCTTTCTTGCTTCAATGAGAAAATGCGCAGCATAAACTGTCGCCCACCAGTTGGCAGTTCCTTCATCATCCCATAACGTAACTGAACCATTATACAACTGGCGCATTTTTATTTTGCGGATGGCTTCATTAATATTTGCCACAGCTGTTGAAGCTGATGATTTATTTTTCTTCATTGCATCAGCAAGGTCACCAAAATACAATTGAGGGAATGCAGCTGAAACCGTTTGCTCTGTACATCCATAAGGATATTGTACAAGATAATTCAACTGATCGCCTACTTCAATTGCTGGTGATTTACTGACGATGAGCTGGTAATCGGCACTGCCCTGCATAAACCTTGCAACGGGAATATTAATCAACTGGCTTGCACCACCTGTAATACTACCACTACCACTTTCTTTTTGCAAAGTAGAAGGTGGCCGTACTGTAATTTGTGTTTCATCCATAAACTTCTCACCCATCGCATTTACTTCAACATATACTGAACCGGAGTCGATGCGTTGCTGAGCCACAATTTTGAACACTGCACGGTTTTCTGCATTAGCAGCCAATGTTGTTTGCTGATCAGCTGCACCAACAACATTCAACGGTCCACTTACTTTCAGATGTACTTTAGCTGATGTTGCATTTTTAGTTGTGTTGCTGAGCGTAACGGGCACCAATACTGTATCACCAGGACTTAAGAATCTTGGCAAACCAGTACTGATCACAACCGGATCAGCCACTGTCATATTATTTTCTGCAGAACCAAACTTCTCATCTTTATACGCAACAGCCATCAAACGTATTTCACCACTAAACTGTGGCACATCAAATTCAAAATTTACTTCACCACTGCCATTAGCTTTTTGTACACCGCTCCAGAAACTCACAATTTTAATCCGCTTATTTGGCATCGGGTTATTTCTTTTTTCCATTTCACTGCCATCACCACCCGTACTGCTGAGCCGTGCACGCAGTTCAGGGAAAAGCAATGGATACAAATCAAATGCTTCCACACCTAATTGTTTTCGCTGGTAGAAATAATTATATGGATCAGGTGTTTTCATGTTGCTCACCTGCAGTACACCGTTATCAACTGCTGCGAGTGTAACATAACTGTTGGGAGCGGCTTTTACTTTCACTTTTTGATGTGTTCTGCTTCGGCTTGTTTTAGCAGAAGTAATCTGCACATCAATTTTACGGTCAGCAGCATCTACTTTGATTGATTGAAATCCATGTGCAACTGTCAATGGTATTTCACTTACTGTATGTGGCTTAATAAGTGTTGCTGTTACATAAACATTTGGCAGATGTGCTTCGGTTAATGGCAATTTGAGAGATGCTGTACGTTTATCAACATCGACATATTGGTAAGAAATAACTTTATCTGTTTCATAGGTAACCAGCATTCTTCCGCTGAAAGGAGTTTTAAATAAAACTTCAGCAGTTTCACCTGTTTTAAATTCTTTCTTATTAATCTCAATGTCAATCTGCCCTTCAGTGTTAACTTCAAACGAACTGTTATCAGCACCCCATGAACCGTAGCTGTAAAAACTGCGGCTCACATAAGTGTCTGCTCCAGGAGCGTATAATCTTATTTCGTAATCGCCAGCCTGGCGTGGAATAAAATTATATTTTGAATTTTCACCACTCACTGTCACCATATCTTCTTTTAACACCACATCTTCTTTCTGCGATTCGTAACGGAAGTATTCACCGCTCTTGGTTAATACTGTTCTGTACTCATGTTTAATGACCATCACTTTCGACTGGGCAGTAACAAGTTTCTGATCTTTATTCATTGCAATCAATGAAAACTGCACAGTTTGGTTTAACGGATAATAATAATACCCATCATGAGCCAAACCAAAAAATACAGGTTGCGTAAATACATCTGCATTTGTTAAGCGGCTTACCGGTCTTCCGGTTTCATCAAATACAGTTGTGTAAATGTTAGCTGAAAGCAAACCCATATTTTTATAAACAGCAGGCACTCCCACTCCTTCAACAGCATTACCATTGACATCTGTTTTACCATCCCGCATTACCTTATCAAAAAAGTTTTGCTGATTGGTTAATGCAAATGTGAACTTTTCGAATTTGGGATCTGTTGGTGAAAAATATTTTTGCCTGAACTGAATTTCACATTCATAATTTCTGTTGGCTGCAGGCGGACCAAAAAAGTTCACAGCATTGATACGTAACATAGTTGAATCACCCGATGTTAAAAATGGTTTACCCAATTGTGCTGAAACTTTAATTCTGTCGGGAACAAATTCTTCCACACTAAACGTTTTTGTACTCATCAGCACATCATTGCCTGAATACAATTCAAGTTGATAGCTTCCGGTTATCGCACTTTGTGGTAAATCAAATGAAAGCTCGGCTGATCCCTGCTCGTTCAGCATTTTCCTGAAACTCTTCAGTTCTTTACCATTGGGCATAATGAATTTAAACTTCACAGGTAATTCACCGGGGCTTTTCCAATCAGCAGTACGAAGTACAACGTTGGCATTTATCTTTTCACCCGGACGATAAATATCACGTTCAGCATAAATAAATGCATCCATTCCACTTGCACTATATGTTTTGCCACTCACATCAAAGCGACTGGTGTTAACTCTTGTTGAAGAGAAAGGCAGGTAGTTAAAATCATCAGCAGTTTTTGCTATGATCATTGCAGGTTTAAACCCACTCATTTCTTTTCTTGTATACGCTATTTCTGCAACACCATCACTGTTGGTTGTTCCCAAACCAAGCACCTGGTTATTGGCTCCGTAAACTGTTACATTTACACCGCTTAATGAAGCTGCTGTTTTAATGGAATTGGCAAACACCAGCATTTTTTCTTTTCCCTCTTTTGCAATGAGGCCAATATCACTAAGTGAAACAAAGCGGCTGTCTTTAACCCAGTAATCTTCTGTTGACCGTATCTGCAGGTGATAAATGCCATTAAAATCTTTGATCTTATCAGCAACACTGAAGTTGAACAACCTGCTGCTGCCAAGTTTTGGCAATGAGCGTGTATCAATTTCTTTTTCATAAATCACATCGCCTAGTGTTGCATCGCCACCTTCATCACCATAATAGTAATCATCACTTTCACCATCACTGGTTTGTGGCGAGTAACCATATTTATGTGCAGCCAGTAAGTTGTTTTCATAAATCTTGGAAACAACCACTTTTACTTTTTGCATACCGGTTATTCTTACTTCAATATTTTTTAATCCGTTTGAAGAAAGATAAACTGCTTTTTTATTAGCAAAACTGATATCTGGTTCCAGTTCACCAAAAGCAACACTATTTGTGTACTCTTCTTTTAATGTACCACCAAGTTTACCACGCAAACCCTTCAGCAAAACCAGTTCGTAGGTTTTCTGCACATCGAATGCATCGCCTGAAATTAGAATACCATCTTCTTCCAGTTCCACTGAATATTTTACAGCGGGAGAAATGCGGATGTAAGAACTAAGTCCTTCTTCCATTACCTGTTGTGAGGTGAATATTTTTATTGTTGCTGAAAGTCCATCGTGATGCGATTCAACATTGGTAACAGTAAGATTGTAGGGCGAAGGAATGGTGAACTTTTCTTCAAGTACTTCTTTGGTTGAATTTTTTCCACCATCCGGCACAAGACCTTTATCAATTTTAATGACCGCATCAAAATCCTTGTCGGTTGCTTTTACCTGCATGATGCGTATTGAAACTTTTTTATCGTTATTGATGGTTTGTACAGAAAAATCTTTTTTCTCACCATCAACAGTAATCTCAAGTTTGTCTTTTAAAACAGCCGGGCTGATGGCATAGTTGAAATACAAATCAACCTGTGGTACTGCTGTGTTCTTTGCATCATCCTGCAACACCCAGGTAATATTTGAATTATCCAGTTGCAGATCTGGTGTGTGAAACTCAAGATCAGCTTCGGTAGAAACCTTACCGTATTTACTGTAAGCAAGCACTTCACTGCCAATCGTTGCTTTGTAAGTTGTTGCTGGTGCAAGTGAAGTTGATGGTGAAAAGATCAGCTCATCACCATGCTCCCAGCGAAAACGGCCTTCAATCTTTGGTTCAAACTCAACATACGGAACAGAATCCCAGCGGTTGAGTAAAGAATCGGGCATGAGTTGTTTGGAAAAATGAAACACAAGGTTTCCTAAAGCTGGCACTTCGCCTTTGGCATTTGTGTCGGTTAGTTTAACGGTGTTTCTGTTACAGGAGATAAAAAGAGTAACTGCTGCTGTAAACACCAGCAGATGTAAGCGGCTACGCATAAAGTTGAAAGTTGAAAGAGGTTTTGAAGAAGTGAGAATTTGAATATGAATTTAGTGTACCTGGAAACATATTTGCAAATGCGATTTATTAAAAAATATATAAATGATGCAGAAATTTTCCTGAAACATTATTTGCGATTGGAAACTGGTTGAACTCATCATACATTTATACACAAATCAGTTTACGCTCACACAATGAAAGTACAAAGACAACGGTTCAAAAAAAATGGAAAAAGAATATTGTTAGGTCTTTGTGGATTTGTTTTCCTGCTTTTTGTACTGAACCTTGTTTTTCCGTTGCCCGATAAAATTGAATACTCCACCATTATTACCGATAACAAAGGCGAAGTGATTCATGCTTTTCTAACCAGGGATGAAAAATGGCGGATGAAAACCGAACTGAATGAAATTTCGCCGCTGCTGCGTAAAACCATTGTACAAAAGGAAGATAAATACTTTTATTACCATCTTGGCATAAACCCGATAGCGGTTGTGCGGGCTTTTGCCATGAACATTTTTAAAATGAAACGCACTTCCGGCGCCAGTACCATTACCATGCAGGTGGCAAAAATGCTGGAACCCAAACGCAGAACTTTTTCCAACAAAATTGTTGAAATGTTCAGGGCATTGCAGCTTGAATGGACTTACAGCAAAGATGAAATTCTGCAGCTTTACCTCAACCTTGTACCGTACGGCAGCAATATTGAAGGTGTGAAGTCAGCTTCCATTCTTTACTTTGATAAAAATCCTGATCATCTTTCATTGGCCGAAATCACTGCTCTTTCCATTATTCCTAACCGTCCTTCAAGCCTGGTAATGGGCAAAAGCAATACAGAAATTGTTGAACAGCGCAACAAATGGCTGAACCGTTTTGCAGAAGAAAAAATATTCACCCAAAAAGAAATTGAAGATGCACTGGCAGAGCCATTAACTGCCAGGCGGCTTGTTGTTCCTAAACTGATGCCGCAGTTTTCTTACAAACTCAAACAAACAGGTGAAATAAACATTCACTCAACCATTGATTTAAATACACAGCAAAAAACCGAGAAGCTGGTTGAAGATTATGTGCGTTCGCTGAAACTGAGTGGCATCAACAATGCCTGTGCAATGATTATTGATAACGAAACGCACAAAGTGATTGCGTACGTTGGCAGTGGAAACTTTAAAGACACAACCGATGGCGGACAGGTAAACGGAGCAGCAGCTGTTCGTCAGCCGGGAAGTACGTTAAAGCCTTTGTTGTATGGTTTGTGTTTTGATGAAGGCTTGCTTACTCCTAAAAAAATTATGAACGATGTGCCGGTGAATTATGCCGGTTATGCACCGGAGAATTATGATAAAAATTTCAACGGACCTGTTACAGTTGAGTTTGCGTTGGAACACTCGCTCAATATTCCTGCAGTAAAAGCATTGAACATGCTTGGCAAAGAAAAGATGATTGATGTACTGAGTAAAACGGGTTTCAAACAAATTCAGTCGAAACAAAAAAGTTTGGGACTGAGTTTGATTTTGGGTGGATGTGGAACCACACTTGAACAGTTAACCGGATTGTACAGCAGTTTTGCGACAGGTGGTGTTTATTATAAACCATCATTTCTTGCTGAAGATTCTTTATTTCAGCAAAGAAGGGTTTTATCAGCCGATGCTGCTTATATGATTACCGATATCCTCAGCCGCATTAACCGTCCTGACTTTCCTATTCATTGGGAAGCAACCGCAAAGCTTCCACGCATTTCATGGAAAACAGGAACATCGTATGGCAGAAGAGATGCCTGGAGTATTGGCTACAATAAAAAATATACGGTTGGAATTTGGGTGGGCAATTTTTCTGGAAAAGGTTGTGCAGGATTAAGTGGTGCTGAAACAGCAACGCCCCTTCTCTTCCGCATCTTTAATACATTGGATTATGATGCCGACAGGGAATGGTTCAGTCCTCCAAAAGACCTGGAGCAACGCATGGTATGCAGCGAAACTGGTATGCCGCCTGCCGATCATTGCACAAATCTTGTACTCGATTATTTTATTGCAGGTATTTCATCAACCCAAGCCTGTAATAACTTCGTTGAAATTTCAGTAAGTCCCGATGAAAAAGTCAGCTATTGTAAAAGTTGCGAACCTGCAAACGGATTCAAACATAAAACCTATAAACTGATAGCACCTGAATTGCAGAACTGGATGCAGGTAAACAGCATTGCTTTTGAAATGATTCCACCACACAATCCTGCATGCGAAAAAATTTTTAAGGAAGGTGTTCCCAATATTACTTCACCGGTTAACGGTACCGAATATTTAATCAGTAAAAAAGATCCTGAACCACTGCAGCTGGTTTGTGAAACAGCAAATGACGTAAGCAAGGTTTACTGGTACATCAATAATAAATTTTATAAAACAACGGAAGCGGGCACAAAACAGTTTTTTGTTCCGCAGGAAGGAACTGTAAAAATTTCCTGTACCGATGATAAAGGGAGAAACAGGGATATTAAAATTTCAGTGAAGTATGTAGACCTGTAATTTTTTTTGTTGTTGAATAGTGGTAATTTCATATCCTTATTGTTAAACATCTGATTCATTTAAAATGAAATTATTTATCTCAACCCTGACATTCTTCACACTGCTTACATCAAATTGTATTGCACAATATGTGTTAAAAACCCCGGATGGGAAAACTGTAAAACTGTTCTCTAATGGTAAATGGGAATATATAAAAGAGAATGAACAAAAAAATAAAACTCCAATGCCTGTTGGAAGTACGGAAAAATACACAAGTCGGTTTAAGAAATACCAGGTTTGGTATAACCCGGCAGAATGGTTTTATGATACAACAAAGAAAGCTGATGTTTATACATGGGATGCCATTTTTTATTCAAAAGATTATGCTATTCAGGGATATTGTATTGAATCAAGGTTGTCTTTCCCTCCTGAGTTAATTGAAGAATCCATAAAACAGCAATGGGAATCTTCTGGAAAAATAACTTCTTTCAAAAAATACAATGACACAATCAATAATCTTCCCTTTACTTTTTTTGAAATGGAACTTAACTACAACAATATTAACTATTACTATAAAGGACTTCTCCACACATTCTCAAGAGGCTCTTTTCAAATTACTCTGGGTACACAAAAAGAAATCTTTGAAGAAGATAAAAATAAAATTGACTTATTACTGAGGGGTATTGTCAGAATTGAAGAATAAAGAAATGAAACCAAAAAGAAAAAGGGAGCTACGCTCCCTCCTCATTAACCAAAACATCATGAAAAAGTATTTTCAACAGGTAAACTATAGTTTACGAAATAAGTTTTTGTTTTCATACGAACCAGATTCTTTCTTCGGAATTTCTGGATTTAAAAACGGGTTGCTTTCGCACTGCAAAGTTACAACATCGAGCTATCCAAAAATGTCGTATAAGTTCGAATTCTAACCTCAAAAGGCTGTTTTTCTATCTCAAACGTTTGCAATTACTGTTCTTTTATCAGGTTTCCCGATCCGGCCATTTTTGACTTGATATCAGTCGGGTTTCCAAAATAGTGAATATCACCACTGCCGGCCACGTTTACATTCAGCTTCATACTGGTGTAAACCCACACATTACCACTACCGGCAATATGAATTTCACCATTTTCAGCTTTCAGATCTTTCATTTCCACATCACCGTTTCCAGCTACATGCACTTCCACATCTTTGGTAGCACCAACAGCCTGTATTTTACCACTGCCGGCAATATGTACTTCAACTTTAGGAGCATCAATGTCGGGAACTTTAATATCGCCGCTTCCTGCAATACTGAACTTGATGCGGTTGGTTGAAGAAATTTTTGTCTGGGCTTCCACATTACCACTGCCGGCAAGGGTAATATCTTCATATTGAGGAGAAGTAACAAACACCCTTACATCCTGAGTCGGGCGGATGTTCACTCCATTTCTTGTTTTAATTTTCAGTACTCCGTTTTCCACTTCGGTGAGAATATATTTCACCAGGTTCTCATCAGCTTCAATTTTAATTTCATTTTCTGCACCTTGAGAAAAATAAACATCAAATGATCCTGCGGCACTGATGCTTTTAAAATTTCCTTCATTTCGGTTACTTGTTTGAATGTTGCCATTTCCTCTAACAGTTTTCCACCTGCAGGATGTAACAAATACCAATAAAACCATCATGATGATAGTGCCGCTCAAAAATTGTTTACGCATTTTGTTTTGATTTTCGTTTTTAAAATTTCAGCAAAAGCCATAACCATCCGCTTTTCACGAATGAAAATGATACAGACGTTATGGGTAAAGAGTGGTTAAAGTTGGAGTAGAACAAAAATAGCAGAAAAAGATATTACATGATAACTCTTTTTAATAACACTACTGTAAACTCCCCTTATTCCCTATTCTTGGTTTTTGTAACTTCGCCGCACCATGACAGAAAAGATATTAATTCTCGATTTCGGTTCGCAATACACCCAGTTAATTGCCCGTGCTGTACGTGAATGCAATGTTTATTGCGAAATCGTTCCTTATCACAAACCGGTTGTTTTTGATGAATACCTGAAGGGTATCATCCTTTCGGGAAGTCCGTTTTCAGTAAACGATGAAAATGCACCAACGGTTGATGTTGACATGCTGGCAAAACGGGTTCCGGTACTGGGCATTTGTTATGGAGCACAATTAACAGCAAAACAGTTTGGAGGACGAGTTGAAAAAAGCGAGAAAAGAGAATATGGGAGAGCTGTTCTTCATAAAAAATTATCTGATGTTTTGCTTGAAGACGTTAGTTTAACCTCGCAGGTATGGATGAGTCACGGCGACAGTATTCTTGAACTTCCCAAACGTTTTGAAGTACTTGCTACAACCGATTCCATTCCTGTTGCCGCTTTCAGATGCAAAGATGTTGAATCCGTTATTCCCGTTTATGGCTTGCAGTTTCATCCTGAAGTGTATCATTCAACTGAGGGAAAGAAAATACTCAAAAACTTCCTTGTTGAAATCTGCTGTTGCTCAGCCAAATGGACACCGGCATCGTTTGTAAACGAAACAGTTGAATCTTTAAAACAACAGATCGGCAACCGAAAAGTAATTATGGCACTAAGCGGTGGTGTTGATTCAACAGTTGCGGCAACATTAATTCATAAAGCCATAGGCAAAAACCTGTTTGGAATTTTTGTTGATAACGGCGTATTAAGAAAAGATGAATTTCAACAGGTACTTGATACTTACAACGAAATAGGCCTCAATGTAAAAGGCGTTGATGTTCGTGAACATTTTTATACAAAACTTGCTGGCAAGACCAACCCCGAAGAAAAAAGAAAAATCATTGGCGGAACTTTTATAGAAGTGTTTGATAGTGAAGCGCACAAAATAGAAGGTGTTGAAATGCTGGGGCAAGGAACTATTTATCCCGATGTAATTGAAAGCGTTTCCGTTCATGGCCCTTCTGTAACCATCAAATCGCATCACAATGTGGGCGGTTTGCCCGATACAATGAAGCTTGACCTTGTTGAGCCGCTCCGGTTTTTATTTAAAGATGAAGTAAGAAAAGTTGGAGCTGAACTGGGAATTCCTGCCGATCTGCTCAACCGCCATCCTTTTCCAGGCCCCGGTTTAGCCATCAGAATTCTTGGTGAGGTTACAGAAGAAAAAGTTGATTTACTGCAAAGAGCTGATGCTATTTTCATTAACGGATTGAAAGAACATCAACTTTATGATAAAGTTTGGCAGGCCGGAGCAATCCTGCTTCCTGTTCAAAGTGTGGGTGTTATGGGCGATGAACGTACTTACGAATATACACTTGCTTTACGTGCAGTTACTTCAGTTGATGGTATGACTGCCGACTGGGCTCATTTACCCTACGAATTTCTGGCACATATTTCAAACGAAATCATCAACAAAGTACGTGGTATTAACCGTGTGGTGTATGATATCAGCAGTAAACCCCCTGCAACCATTGAATGGGAATAAGCATCTTTTAAAAACACAAAAATCTGTTGCATCGGTTTCCGATTTTTATATTAGTGATTCAAATATTTTCAGATGAAAAAAACACTTCTTGCAGTATTGCTTTTGTTCGTAACAGTTGTATCATTTTCACAACCAACTGATACTGCGAAAACTTACAGGGTAGGAATATTTGCCAGTCTGTATCTCGATTCTTCATTCTCTGGCAGCAACTACAAGTTTACGAACCAGATGCCGAAGTACGTTTTGCCGGGCCTTGATTTTGTGCAAGGGGTTTTGATGGCCGTTGACTCTGTTAAAACGACTAAACCACTTGAAGTAAAAGTATTTGATCTCAGATCAGCCAATCAATCTTTGCAGCAGTTAAAAAATACCAGTGCTTTCGATTCGCTCGATTTAATTATAGCATCAGCAACAGGAACTGAATACCGCCAACTGGCTGATATTGCTTTACAATATAACATTCCTTTTGTTTCAGCAACCTATCCAAACGATGGAGGCGTAACCAACAACCCGTTTACAATTATTGTTAATTCACCGCTGGCAGTTCATTGTGAAGCTATTTACAATTTTGTTTTACGAAATTATTCTACTGCCAATATTGTGTATGCCCGTAAAAAAGGGCAGCAGGAAGACAGACTGGCATCTTATTTCAGCAGTTATAACAAAGGCGCTAAAAAAGAAAGCTATTTACTGAACTGGAAAAACGTAATATTAAATGATGGCTTTACCGGTTCTGATCTTAGTGCAAGTCTTGATAGTGAAAAAATTAATCTTGTAATCTGTGGTTCACTTGACGAAGTTTTCGGTATGCGTTTGGTAACTGTTTTACATGATATGCAGAAAACATACCCTTTTGAAATTGTTGGTATGCCTACATGGGAAACTATAAAAGATTTAAACTTACCTGAATACAAAGAACTTAGTGTTTACCACAGTTCCACTTTTTACAATACAGGTACACTGAAGTGGAATTACTTCACCAAAACTTTTACAGATGTAACTTATGGTCGCCCGTCCGATCTTGCATATAAAGGATATGAATTAAGCTGGAATTTTATTAACCTGCTGCTCAAATATGGCCCGGCCTTAATGCAAAATCTCAACGACCGTTCCTTCCGCCTCTTTACCGAATTTGATTTCAAACCGGTTTATAATACAATCAATGGAAAACCCGATTACATTGAGAATAAAAAAATTTATATCCTTAAAAGAAGTAATGGCTTAATATCACGAATGAACTAAACTATCAGTTCATCTGAACTGATTTTATCTGCCGGGTTTTATTTCATAAACAGGTGTTTGCCTGCATTTTTGAAAACTTCCATCAGGTTGTTCACAGATTGATATAGTTGCTCTTGTAATGGTTTGTTTTTGTGCAAGCTGAATAATATCATCCCATGTTGGCGTTTTTTCAAAAAATTTTCCCGTGTATTTATCAAAAGAAATCATGAAGTTATTTGTAAAAATTCCTCCATCATTATCATTACCACCTGAAAGTTCACCTTTTGCCGCTGCCGTCATTAAAATTGAAACCGGTTTATTGTCTAAAAACAAAGAAATATAACTGTTAAGATTAGGCCCTAAAGTAGAGGGGCGTGTAACATTTACCTGTGCAGCAGAAGTACTTGACATTCCTATGTCAGCATTACAGCAATCACTTATCACAATATTTAAACGGGCACCTTTTGCAACAATCTGCTTATACACATTCTCAATATTCAACGCATTTACACCAACTGTAGGATATTCTTTTAGTGGATCAGTTCGCAAATCCATAAAAGGGTATTTGCTGCTACTGCCTTTATCATTAAACCCATGACCGGAATAGTAAAACACAACAATATCATTAAACCCGGGATGAAGATTATTTATTGCCGTTTCTACATTTGCTTTGCTGAACTCTTTGCCTGATAAAGCAACACTGTTAAATTTCAAATTAAGCAGCCTGGCAACCTGGGCGTAATTTTCAATTACCTTGGTTTTATCTTTTACAACAGTTGTTCCAATTGATTTATCGCTTGTGTTTGCAACCACCACCAAATAGAAATTTGCCGTTTGCGATGGAAGTGTCGGGGTTTTAGTTTTATTAACGAAAAGATTTTTGTACACTTCATCATCAGATGTAAAATATTCAAGAATAAAATCCTGAGTTAAATCTTTTTCCTCAAGCAGCCGCATTTCTTCAATTACACCTTCAGAATGTGTATCTGCTTCATCATCAGAAGAAATAACAGCCCATGGTTCATAAAATCCTGTTTCTTCATTTTTTGAAAACCAGAAAATATCCGGATCATACTTTTCATTTGCATCACCAATAATCACCTGCGGATTTTTTCCTTCAAAGACTAATATGTTTGTATCTGTTTTCCCTTTGTCATCAGAACCATACTGCTCCTCCATATCCATATCAACAAGTACAGTCTTCTTGCTATCCGGGTCAATGTATTTTACCCGTATGAATCCTGTACCATCTTCATTTCGCAACAGAAATGCCTTATATTCTTCCTTATCTTTTTTTTCACCGAAATAATACTTAAATTCAAAAAGTGATTGTGCAGCAATGCACTTTGAAATAAAAACAAGTACAGCCAGCAGAGTTATTTTTCTCATTGTCCAGTTGTTTTAATGAAGCAATAAAACAAAGTACAAATCTTATCTGAAAAATCATAACAGTCCTCTCTCCTGTAAAACAACCATTACTTTTTGGACATTAAGATTAACTATTTGCAGAAAAGTTCATTATTTTTCACACTTATTTTTCTTCAGAAAATAATTAATTGATGAAAGTATTTTCAGGTATAATCTTACTTCTTTTTCTGAGCAAAGGATTGTTTGCGCAAAAAAATGTAGCCGACAGTCTCAGCCAGTTACTTTTAATTGAAAAAACGGATACAGGAAAAGTAAAGTTAATGTGGAGCATTGGCAGTGCCATGAGCAGCTATAAACCTGAAGATGCGTTAGCCATTTCACAAAAGGCCGTTTACCTTGCAAAAAAAATCAGCTACGACGAAGGGTTATCAAGATCACTCGGTGTGCTTGCTAATACATTTACAAATATTGGCAACTATCCCCGTTCACTTGAGTATAATCTTGAAAAACTGAAGCTGGAAGAAAAAAGGCACAATTACAGAAACCTTGCAAGCGTGTTGATGAATATAGGAATTGTGTATGTGCTGGAAGAAGAATACCAGAAAGCGCTCCCTTATTACAGGCAGTCCGATTCTGTTATTGCAAATTATAGTGTCAGTGATCTGCTTTATTACATCAAAGTAAACCTTGGCGACGTTTACGACAAACTCAATCTCAAAGATTCTGCTTACCATTATTATGCACAATCACTGCAATATGCAAAAGCTGAAAACAATGACGACTTTATTGGAGCCTCAATGACCGGGCTTGGGCATTATTACAGGAAATCATCAAATTACGATTCATCTTTATTCCGCTATCATACTGCAATCAGTTATTTAAAGAAAGCCAATGATGATTTTCTGCTTTGCGAGGCAACACTTGGTCTTGCAAAGCTGTTTCAGCAATTTAAACATAGCGATTCTGCAGCATTTTATGCTAATCAGTCGTATAACATTTCTAAAACGGGGAGTTTTTTAACTAACCAGCTTGATGCCGCTGAATTTTTAAAAGTGCTTTTTCAGAATCAGAAAAATATCGATAGTGCCTTTTATTATTATACTTCAGCTCAGGCATTGAACGATTCGGTAAACAGTAAAGCCAGAATTAGGGAAATACAGGTTATGTCAACCAACGAACAGTTACGACAAATACAATTGGAAGAAGAAAGAAAAACGGCTGCAATAGAGCGGTCGCAACAGTTACAGCTTTTATTTATTGCCCTTTTTATCCCCGGCTTTTTTCTGCTTACGTTATTAATGAGTAAAGTAAGAACCCCTGTTCGGGTTATCAAAGTTCTTGGGATATTATCTCTTCTTATCCTGTTTGAGTTTCTTACACTTCTGCTGCACCCAACAGTACAGGAGTTAACCCACCATACACCTGTTCTTGAAATTATTGTTTTTGTTATTATTGCTGCATTTCTTATTCCGGCTCACCACAGAATTGAACATTGGTTAATTAAAAAACTCATTCAGAACCGGGAAAAGCTTTCCAGGGTACAGAAAATAAAACTCAAAACAGCGAAAATTAAAATAACTGCTCAGAAAGACTCTTAGTTAGGTTTTACAACGGGCCGTGTTTTTTGTGTATCCATTTTTACAGTGTCCTGTACAGGTGCAGTTACGGGAGTAGTGTCTTTTACAGTCGATTCGGTTTTACCGGCTCCTTCATTGTTACATGAAACAGCAATTACAGATACAAACAGGAATGATGCCAGCACAACTAACAATGTGCGTTTGGTGGTTTTGTTGCTCATAATAAAAAAGTTTTAGAGATAAGAATACAATAACTATTTTACAAATTCAAACATTACAGATAAAAAAGTAAAATGAGAATGTGTGCGTTAATAAAAAAAGAAACTTTAAACTGAAGCACGACTAAAAAAATGAATAAAATAACCCCTCATAACGATTTGGTTTTAGTTACAGGTGGCTCCGGCTTTGTTGCTGCCTATTGCATAATAGAATTATTAAAAGCCGGTTACAGAGTACGTACAACTTTACGATCTCTGAACCGTGAAAGTGTTGTATTGAATATGTTGAAAACTGTTGGTATTGAACCCGGCAATGACCTGTCGTTTGAGGTTGCCGATCTTGAATCAGACAGAGGTTGGTCAAGAGCCATGGAAGGTTGTACGTATGTGCTTCATGTTGCATCGCCCTTTCCACTGCACACTCCGGAACATGAAGATGAAATTATTGTTCCTGCAAGAGAAGGCACTCTTCGTGTGCTACGTGCAGCAAGAAATGCAGGTGTAAAGCGAGTTGTTCTCACTTCTTCCTTTGCAGCAATTGGCTACTCGCCAAAACAATCAGGAGAGCCCTATAATGAAAATGACTGGACAAATCCCGACCAGGACAAATTGGGTGCATATATTAAATCAAAAACAATTGCAGAAAAAGCCGCATGGAATTTTATTGCCAGCGAAGGGAAAGGTTTGGAATTGAGTGTTATTAATCCGGTTGGTGTGTTTGGGCCTGTTTTGGGATCGGATTTTTCAACTTCAATCCAGATTATTAAACGACTCCTTGACGGATCAATGCCCGGCTGCCCACGCCTCAATTTTGCTTTTGTTGATGTAAGGGATGTTGCAGACCTACAGCTTCGTGCTATGACATATCCCGCAGCAAAAGGGCAACGCTTTTTAGCAACATCAGGAAGCACTATCAGCATGAAACAAATTGCATTGATCCTGAAAGAAAACTTCCCCAATCACCCAAAGAAAATTCCAACAAGAGAAGTTCCCGACTGGTTGCTGAAAATATTTGCCATCTTCGATCCGGCAGTAAAACAAATCATCCCTGAATTAGGAATAATAAAACAGGCTTCAAATGAAAAAGCAAAAAATGTTCTGGGCTGGCAACCCCGGTCTAATGAGGAAAGCATTATTGCAACTGCCCGTAGCCTTGTAGAGCTCAATTTGCTGAAAAAAGCATGATAACATAATAGAGCTTTCTGATTATCATATACTTAAATTTAATTCGTATATCACTCCGGCAATCTTTATGTAGTTTAAACTTCTTTTTTAAAAGAAAGCAATTATAAAGAATTCAGTTTACTGCTCTTTATAACATTAACACTTGCCAGAACATGTAATAATTTTATCAAAGTAGTTGCAACCATCGTGGTTAACACCTACCCACAAAACAAAATTTCATACTATTATTAAAGCGTGATCTGTACCTTTTCAACAATACGCTTTACAGGATTGAATGCAATTAAAAAAAGCAGACCAAAATTTTACCTGCATTCAAATATTGGCTCTGAAAAAAAGCTTTTATAGCACCCCGCAGATGTTTTTACACCTATTCGAAGGGAAAAACAGTAATCTACCGGCAATAATTTTAAAAATCTCAGTTTTTTATAGAAAAAAACAAAAAAAGGCATTTCATTCAACAGAATTATTTATTACCTTGCGCTTAGGTGTTTTTCATAGGTTAGCAACGGCCGACTCTTTTCAGGGACGGCCTATTTTTTTTACTCCTGTTTCATCCCGCTACTCAATTAGCTAATTTAATTTACAGCATATTAAACCTGAAAAGATGTGAGCTGTTTTAATGGCTTTTAATACACCTTTTGAAGTTTTGCAACCACGAAAACCGGTCGGCTATCTTCAAGCTCTGTTTCCGCCTTTCAAAAGTTCGTAAATTCATAAAAAATCCACAAATGAAAAATAGTAATACAATTAAAATCAACTTTAAAGGTGGCATCATTGACCCATCTGTTTTGTACAACATTCTCATAGTTGCCAGGAAAGCAGGTTTACTGTATGTGAGGTTCGGGTTGCGCCAGCAATTGTATTTTGACGTTGATATTGAAGAAGTGGAAATGGTTTCGTCCGAATTAGAAGCGATAGGTATCAGCTTCGAGATTAATGAAGAAAAATATCCAAATATTGTAAGCTCATTTCCGGCTGAAGATATTTTTATTATTAATACCTGGATATCAGAAAATCTGTATAAAGAAATTCTCAGCACATTTACTTATGCTCACCAACTGAAAATTAACATCAGTGATGCAAATCAAAGCTTTACTCCACTACTTACAGGAAATATAAACTGGGTAACGGCACCGGCTGAAGAAAACTACTGGCACCTGTTTATCCGTTTTCCTAAAACAAATATTATTTACGAATGGAAAGATTTGATTCACACAAATGATCTTGCAGCCATGAGTGTGCATTTAGAAGAAACCATTTTGCAGAATACTACAAAGTATTATGACAATAGCGAAGCAAACGGTGATGAACTGTATGAAGAAATAAAGTCAGGTAACTTCACAAGCAAAGCTTCGCCTGCGCCTTTAGCATTTCCTCCATACAAACTTCCATACTACGAAGGAATGAACCGCTATGGCAGTCAATATTGGCTGGGTATTTACAGGCGTGATGAATTGTTCAGTATTGAATTTCTGAAGGAAGTATGTGATCTTCTGATCAAAACAGGAACCACTACACTTTGCTCCACACCGTGGAAAACAATCATCATTAAAGGCATTATTGAAAAAGAAAGAAAAGAATGGAATTATCTGCTTGATAAATACCAGATAAATCTCCGGCATGCTGCAAATGAACTTAATTTTCAGGTTGATGACAACAGCCTTGATGCTTTAAATCTTAAATTATTCCTTGTAAAACATCTTAATGATGATGACACAAGATCTTTTGGTGTATGTATTGGGATTAAAACAAAAAGAAAAAGTGAAGTGTTCAGCAGTATTCTCGTCAGGCGAAAACCATTAATAAGACTTGGCAAACTTGAGCTCTTTCATGTTTATGATATTTTATGTGCGAAGGATTATGACCCGAATGAACGTACAGATTTTGTATTTAGCAACAACAACCCAAAATTTGTACTTGCAGAACAATTACGCCGTGCTATTCTTTCATTCTACCGCAGATCAACTGAAGGTGTTGAAGAGCAAGGCGACATTTCAAAACAAACTGAATATATGCTTTCGGATTAAATGAGTTATAGTTTTACGTTTTCTAAAAAGGGAATAATATTTTTATTCCCTTTTTTTATTCCAGTCGGCTTTACTTATAGAATAAATAAAATCAAGTTTTGGAGATTCCCCATAATAAGCAGTTTCTTCTTCACCGGTTTTTATTGCACCTATCCGCTGAATGGAGATTTGTGATCTTTTATTTACTGCACCGATATAAAAATCCACCGTATCAACAAATTGAAATGCATGATTAATCATCAGCTTTTTCAATAATGGATTATATCCTTTTCCCCAGCACTTCCGTGCAAAAAAAGTATAACCAATTGCAATGCTATTTTCTTGTTGATTGTAATTACTGTATCGGGAACTTCCTATCACTTCGCCGGTTTTTGTATCAGTTACTAAAAATGCTGATCCAGATTCAACAGCTCCACGAAAAAATGTTTCAAATACATCCCGCCGGTAGCGGAATTTATTTGGATGTTGCTCCCAGATTAAGGGATCTGACGCAACTGCATACAACCTATCGAAATCGCTTTCCTGCAATGGCTCTGCTGTAACAAGCTCGCTGACCAATAAAGGTTGAAAATCGAAAATCAAAACAGAAAAAAATAATTAGAGATTAAAGTTCCTATTTTCCGCAATTGTATAAACGAAAAAGAACAAATACGAACTGACAAATTGCAATTATTTCTTTTTTTCAATCAGTTCTGTAAAGTCAAGATGATGCTGAGCTGCTGTTTCTTTAGCAATTTCATATCCTGCATCTGCGTGGCGGATAACACCCATTCCGGGATCATTCCTCAACACTCTTTTCAAACGCATTTCAGCTTCATCAGTACCATCAGCTACAATAACCATACCTGCATGAATGCTGTACCCCATTCCTACTCCACCACCATGATGTAAGCTTACCCAACTTGCACCACCTGCTGTATTAACCAATGCATTTAAGATTGGCCAATCTGCAACAGCATCACTTCCATCAAGCATTGATTCTGTTTCCCTGTTGGGTGAAGCAACAGAGCCTGTATCTAAATGGTCTCTGCCAATTACAATCGGCGCTTTTACTTTTCCTGAACGCACAAGTTCATTAAACGCAATTCCTGCTTTTTCACGTTCGCCCTGACCCAGCCAGCAAATACGTGCAGGCAATCCCTGGAATGCAATTTTTTCTTTTGCCAGTTTTAACCAACGATGCAATGATGTATTTTCTGGAAATAAAGTTGCAATCAATTCATCTGTAACAGCAATATCATCCGGATCGCCGCTTAATGCTGCCCAGCGAAAAGGACCTTTACCTTCGCAAAACAAGGGACGAATATATGCCGGTACAAAACCAGGAAATGCAAAGCATCTTCCTTTTTCAAAATGCTCGTGATTATATGATGCGTTGTGTATTAAACGAACAGCATGATTGCTTTCATACTCATCAGCCCTTGCACGAATGTTATTTCCGTAATCAAACGTAACTGCTCCCTGGTCCATCAACTGAAGCATGAGTTGCACATGCACATGCATGCTTTCGTAACTGAGGCGTATATACTCTTCCGGATTTTGTTCACGCAAAACATTTGCCTGTTCGTTTGTTAATGTATGTGGAACATAACCAATCAACGGATCATGCGCACTTGTCTGATCGGTTAATGTATCAGGAATAATATCACGTTGAATTAAGCGATCAAGTAAATGAACAGCATTGCACAGCACACCTATACTTTTTGCTTCGCCTTCTTTGCGGTAATGAATAGCTGCATTAATTGCTTCATCAATACTTGTATATTTTTCGTCGAGATATTTTGTTTCAATCCGTTTATCAATACGCCATTCTTCCACTTCAGCAATCAATGCCACACCTTCGTTCATTGTGATTGCTAACGGCTGAGCACCACCCATTCCTCCAAGACCTGCAGTTACATTCAATGTTCCTTTTAATGTTCCTCCAAAATGCTTATCTGCAATTGCAGCATACGTTTCATAAGTACCCTGAACAATTCCCTGGCTACCGATGTAAATCCATGAACCTGCTGTCATTTGTCCGTACATCATCAACCCTTTTTTTTCCAGTTCATCAAAGTGTTTCCAGTTGGCCCAGTTAGGCACAAGCTGACTATTGCTGATCAACACCCTTGGAGCATCTTTATGTGTTTGCAAAATACCAACGGGCTTACCGCTTTGTATCAATAAGGATTCATCGTTTTCCAGTACTTTCAATGCAGCAATAATATTATCCAACGCTTCGAAATTTCTTGCAGCTTTTCCACGGCCACCATATACGATCAAATCATCGGGTCGCTCTGCAACATCGGGATTGAGATTGTTGAGCAACATCCGCAATGCGGCTTCCTGTATCCATCCTTTGCAATTAAGTTTTGTACCAACAGGAGTTTTGTATTTAACCACATCATATTTTGTATGAACCATAGCAATCGTTTTATAAAAAGAAGAATTAGTGTTGATGATTTTAAACAACAAAACTTTCAAATGTTTCGTTGAGTTGGATTTTTCGTTCAGCAGCAAATGCATTTACTTTTTCAACAAAAGAAAAATCTTTGATAATGCCGGCGACACAGTTAATATCATCTGCAAAAATCCGGTCTTCGCTTGCAAAGCTTACATAATACCGAACACAATCATGAGCAAACTCCAGCAGCTCACTGCTTTTTAATGGCCGCCTGAATTCAATTGCCTGACATGCAGACAAGAGTTCAATAGCCAGAATAAATTCAAGATTATCGAGTACTTTATTCAGCTTCCGTCCACTGATGCTTCCCATACTTACATGATCTTCCTGCCCCAATGAAGTGGGAATACTATCAGCACTGGCGGGAAAACACAATGTTTTATTTTCTGTTACCAATGCTGCAGTGGTGTATTGCGGAATCATAAATCCGCTGTTTAAACCCACATCATTCATCAGCAACATCGGTAAACCCCATTTACCTTCCAGTAAAAGATAACAACGCCTGTCGCTAATGTTACCAATTTCAGCTGCAGCAAAACAGGCATAATCTAATGGCAAAGCAAGTGGCTGACCATGAAAATTACCACCGCTGATTGTATCATTTGGACTAAATAAAATCGGGTTATCAGTGACAGCATTCAGTTCAATTTCTGTAAGCTCTTTTAAATGCAGCCATGCATTGCGTGATGCACCATGTACCTGTGGCATACAACGTAGTGAATAAGGATCCTGCACACGACCACAATCAACATGGCTTTGCATGATGTCTGAATCATTCAGCAATAAACGCAAACGCTGAGCTACTAATTTATTTCCACTGAATGGTCGCAACTCATGAAGTCTTGCATCAAACGGAGCTTTTGTTCCTGTTAATGCTTCCAAACTCATTGCACCAATAATATCAGCTGCTTCAAGGCAGTTGTGCATGCGTTGCACTGCCTTTACTGCAAAACTTAAAATAAATTGTGTGCCGTTGATTAATGCAAGACCTTCTTTGGGACCAAGCACAATTGGTTGCAGATTGAATTGCTGCAGCACATCTGTTGTTTTCTGTCGAACGCCTTTACAAAAAACTTCACCTAAACCAATTAACGGAAGAAACAAATGTGCAAGTGGAGCAAGATCGCCACTGGCTCCAACACTTCCCTTTTCAGGAACAACAGGAATTATATTTTCATTGATGTGCCAGATAATACGTTCGACAGTTGACAATTGCACACCACTAAAACCCTGGGCCAATGCCTGCACTTTTGTGATGAGCATAAGCTTGGAAACTTCTTCTGCAATTGGATCTCCAACTCCTACACTGTGGCTTTGCAGAATTTTGTATTGAAGAGTTGCAGTATCTTCTTTTGAGATTTTACTGTTTGATAAAATACCAAAACCTGTATTTACACCATAAACAGTATGTTCCTGTTCAACAATTTCCTGAACAGTTTTTTGTGATGCGACAATGTTCTTTACTGCTTCAGCTGAAAGAACAGCTTTTAACTTACCGCTGGCTATTTCCAAAGCCGAGTGTACAGTAAGCCTGTCGGTTCCGAAATAAAATTGGCTCATAGCAATCGTTATTGTTTCAGTTTTTGTTCAATGCGTTCAAATACAGATTTGTTGCTCAATCCATCCTCAAATGCAATTAATGCTGTCAGAATTTTTTTCCCATCTGCCGATTCGTTACTCAATTCCTCCATTGCCTTTCGCATCGCAATCCAAACCGGCTGTACTTTGTGCAATAATTTTTCACCCTTGGCTGTAAATGTTACCACTTTATGACGGGCATCTTTTTTGGAAACCACAGATTTCACTAAACCCTTCTCCTTAAGATTACTTACCATCTGGCTTGCAGCTGAATGAGAAATATGCAATGTATCAGAAATATTACGGATGGAAACTTCGCCATCTTCTGAAAGCAAATAAAAAACGGGGAACCAGGAAGCATCAAAATGTATTTTATGCGACCGGTAAATTTTGTTAACATCGTTAATAAACGATTCGCTGAGTCTTCTTAATCTTGTGCCAAAAAGCAAGTATCCAACTGACTGGTAGAATTCCATGCGCCAAATATATAAGTACTTACATAATTTTCCAAAACGTAAATGATGTTACTAAATAATCAACCTTATATCCAATGGCAAGTTCTTATATTTACCTTTCATAATTCCCCAAACAAATACATTCAAATGAAGAAACTTTTTTTCCTCGCAGTTTGTTTTTTCACTATCCAGCTTTGCAATGCTCAACATATTGAATTGCTCGACAGCAGCCAGAACTGTTCCTTTCGTGGATTAAGTGTTGTAAATGATCATGTACTTTGGGTAAGCGGTACCAATGGAACAGTTGGACTTTCAACTGATGGCGGTAAAACATTCAGCTGGATGAAAGTAAAAGGATTTGAAAAGACTGATTTCAGAGACATTGAAGCGTTTGATGCAAAAACAGCAATCATCATGGGAATTGACACACCGGCAGTTTTGTTGAAAACAACAGATGGCGGTAAGAGCTGGAAAAAAGTACTGGAAGATAAACGTCCGGGAATGTTTCTTGATGCAATGGAATTCTGGAATGAGATGAGTGGTATTGTTATTGGTGATCCCATCAATGGTAAAATTTATATCGCCCGTACGTTTGATGGTGGCGAAACATGGCGTGGATTACCCGATGCATATTATCCACTTGCAGAAAAAGGAGAAGCAATGTTTGCATCCAGCGGAACCAATGTGCGCAGGCTTGCAAAAGATGAAGCCTGCTTTATTACCGGCGGTGTACGTTCACGGTTATTCATCAGGGATAAGAAAATTGATTTACCCATTTTACAAGGAAAAGAATCGACAGGAGCAAATTCAATCGCTGTATTTGATCGCAAACATTTTGTAATTGTTGGCGGCGATTTTACCAATGCAACATCGGTAGAAAAAAATTGTATTCTTTCAAATGATGGCGGCACAAGCTTCTTCCATCCCGCCACCCCACCAACAGGTTACAGGAGTTGTGTTGAATATATTACTAAAAAAACATTGATTACCTGTGGAATAACAGGCACCGACTACAGTATTGATGGCGGATTAAACTGGAAAACGATTTCGTCAACAGGTTTTCATGTTGTGCGTAAAGCTAAAAAAGGTAAAGCTGTTTTTCTGGCCGGATCAAAAGGAAAAATTGGGAAACTTGAACCTTAGAAAAAGTTCATTTTCCCAATGAAATCGGCTGACTTTGGTCATACCCATTTCTGATGGCAGGCATGAAGAGGAAAGTCATATAAAAGTAATTTTACATTGAAAATTTCTTCTATGCACATTAAGATAAATCCTGACATAACATTGAGGGAAATTAAAAACATTTTCTCTGCACATTATCCTCACTTAAAACTTGCATTTTACAGAACACCCCACGAAATTTTTGAAGCTTCCGACGAATGCGGCCGCTATCCATGCGATATTAAACTGAAAGAAATTAAAAACGGGCATCTCGAAGGAATCATTAATATTCAGCCTAAGGAAAAAATTTCAGATTTAGAAAGAGAGTTCCAGGTACGTTTTGATTTACCGGCACAGGTTCTGGTAAAAGAGCATGAAGTATGGACACAAACAACAGGTATGGACAGTTTTACTTTAAGAGAAGCAAATGAGTTCAGTAAAAACGATTCAGACGAATTCCTGGTTGAAGATTATGATGAGGGATTTGATGAAGAAATGGAATAGTAGTTTTTTTTACATTAACATATTACAAAACCGCTGCTGAATTACGGAGCGGTTTTTTTAGTAACAGATTTTTATAGCAAAACGGGATCAGTTTTTTTTAAACATGAAATAGACCGCACCAAGAAGAAATAAAAAGCTTACGACATATTTCCAGTGAAAAGGCTCACGCAGGTATGCTACTGCAAATACACCAAAAACGACCAATGTAATTACTTCCTGAATCATTTTTAAATGAAAGGCATTGAGCCCACTTTGATAGCCAAAACGGTTAGCAGGAACCATCAGGCAGTACTCAAACAGTGCAATCATCCAGCTAACCAGAATAACTTTCCATAAAGCAACATTCTGGTGGCGCAAATGTCCGTACCATGCAACAGTCATAAACACATTGGAAAATAAAAGCAGAAAGACGGTTCTCAGCATCAGCGATCAGTTTTCTGAACGTTTACCAGCAAGCAGATATAGAACGGCCATACGCACAGCCACCCCATTTTCAACCTGCTGCAGAATAATTGATTGCTTACTATCAGCAACATCACTGTCTAATTCAACACCACGGTTAATAGGCCCTGGGTGCATAATTACAATTTCCTTTTGTAAAGAATCGAGCAAACGGCGGTTTATACCATAAGCCAGATTGTATTCACGAAGTGAAGAAAACAAAGGTTGATTCATACGCTCCAATTGAATGCGCAGCACATTTGCAACATCGCACCAGCGCAGCGTTTCTTCAATGTTATAAGAAACATTTACACCAAACGATTGCTGAAGATATTTTGGTATAAGTGTGGGCGGACCGGCAACAGTTACTTCAGCTCCCATTTTCTTCAGCAGGTAAATATCACTTAGTGCAACACGGCTGTGCATAATATCTCCGAGTATAGCAATTTTTTTTCCTTCCAGTGTTCCGAGTTTTTCACGAATGGAAAAAGCATCAAGCAAGGCCTGTGTAGGATGTTCATTGATTCCATCACCCGCATTTACAATTGCAGCCGGAATATGCTTGGCAAGAAAATGTGGGGCACCGCTTGCACTGTGGCGCATCACCACCATATCCACTTTCATGCTCAGGATATTATTCACTGTATCTAAAAGTGTTTCTCCTTTTGCTGCAGATGATCCTGATGCAGTAAAATTGATAGTATCGGCACTCAAACGTTTTTCAGCCAGTTCAAAAGAGATTCTTGTGCGTGTGGAATTTTCGTAAAACAGGTTTACAATTGTTACATCACGTAAAGAAGGCACTTTCTTAATGGGACGCTGTAATACATCCTTGAACTGAACCGCTGTGTCGAGAATGAGTTGAATGTCCTGTGGAGTAAGGTCTTTAATGCCGAGTAAATGTCGAGTGGATAGTTGCATTAAAAAGCAAAGATAAAGGGTTCACTAATACAACACAACTTCTGGTTTTTGCCAGTCAACAGTTACTTTCTGCGACAGGATGGAGTCAATGGCTTTACCAGTATAATCGGGCTGAATGGGTAATTGGCGGTTAAACCGGCGGTCGATCAGCACCAGTAATTCCACTTTGGCCGGGCGGCCAAAATCAACCAGTGCATCCATGGCTGCACGTATTGTACGACCCGTGTATAGCACGTCATCAATCAACACTACGTTTTTATTTTCAATACTGAAGTCAATGGTTGTTTGATTAGCCACATGAATTCCTTTGTGGTTATCATCACGATAAAATGTAATATCCAGCTTTCCATAAGGAAGATTCATTTCGGGATAATGGCTTTGAATTTCAGCTACTATCCTGTCGGCAAGAAAATAACCTCGTGGCTGTAAACCAACAAACACAGTATCATTAAACGGAAAATGATTTTCAATAACCTGGTGACTGAGGCGCTGCATGGTGAGCATTAACTGCTCGTTTGATAAAATCGTTTTCATTGCACTGTTTTAACTGTTCTTCCTGCTCATACAATTTCGTTTCACATTATAAAAATAGAACAGTTCTCTTAACTTTCCGAAACGATTTATAATAAAGAGAGCTGCACTGTAGTGCAGCTCTCTTCTCAAAAAAAACTGTTTTTATTTGTAATGATGGTGTATTATATAAAATAGCCCTACCTGAAAATTCCGGTTGTACACACTCCCGCTGCCATTATCATTAATAGGTGTAATACCATGTGTATAACGGGCATCAACACCCAAGCCAGATTTGGCAACATAGCTTGCACCAAAAGTCCATCCTAAATCGGCCGGTTTATACGCATCCTTCACATCTGTTTTTACATCATTCGCAACATATTTTGCCCCTGTTAATAACCCAAGTTGCGGTCCTGTTTGAAGACGGAATCCCTTATTAAACATATACTGAACCTGAACAGGAATGTTTATGTAGTGCAGGTTAATAGTAGCATCAGAAATTTTTGCACCCTGTCCGGAATACATAATTTCCGGTTGCAATGCCCACGACTTATTAAGATGAATATGTGCTAATGCTCCCGCATTAAAACCAGCCTTCGTTTGATAGTTAGCGTTAGGTGAAGTTGCAAGGTTTGTAACATTCAATCCTGCTTTCAATCCATAATGAACATGCTCTTGTGCTTTACTGCTGAATACGAACAACAACAGTACTCCTGAAAAAAATAATCCTTTCATTGCAATTGATTTTAGTGAATAATACTGTTTCATAAAAACACCGTTGCACCTAAAAAAATCATGCCAAAGAATTATTCATTTCATTTTCAATATTTATTTTCCACAACGAAAAAAAAATATGAGCAGAGGGTAGCCGCTGTTTTCTGATTGATTAATGCTCCTTTACAAAACAAAATAATTTTAATAGAACATCTCTGTTTGCTATTAATAAATAAGTGGTCGTTTCAAATGAAACGACCACTTATTTAATTTAAAAAAATAAAAAATTATTCTTCAGCAAGGAATGGATAGCGGTAATCGGTTGGCGGATTAAATGTTTCTTTAATTGTGCGTGCACTTAACCAACGGTAAAGATTCAGAATACTTCCTGCTTTATCATTTGTACCACTTCCTCTTGCTCCGCCAAAAGGTTGCTGACCAACTACTGCACCTGTTGGTTTATCATTGATATAAAAATTACCGGCAGCATTACGAAGTTTGGCAGTTGCTAATTCAGTAGCTTCCCTGTCCTGCGAAATTACAGAACCAGTAAGTGCATAAGGCGAAGTCTGATCAACCAGTCTCAATGTTTCTTCAAACGAATTGGCAGGATAAACATAAATGGTTAATACAGGTCCGAAAATTTCTTCGCACATGGTTACATATTTCGGATCCAATGCTTCAATAACAGTAGGCTGAATAAAGTAACCATTTTTCTTACTGCATTCACCACCGGCAATGATCGTTGCTTTCTTTGAACGTTTTGCTCCATCAATATATGCCTTGATACTGTCGAAACTTTTTTCATCAATCACAGCGTTGATAAAATTGGTAAAGTCTTCAACCGTTCCCATTTTAAAACTGTTGATACCTGCAACCAGTTTCTTCTTTACTTTATCTGCAATGTTTGATGGAATGTATGCTCTTGATGCTGCAGAACATTTTTGTCCCTGGTATTCAAATGCACCACGAAGTAATGCAGTTGCAACAACATCAGGATCGGCACTTTTATGAGCAATCACAAAATCTTTACCACCTGTTTCACCAACAATACGTGGATAAAAACGGTACATGCCCATATTCTTTCCAATGGTTTCCCACATATTGTTGAATACACCTGTTGAACCAGTGAAGTGAACACCAGCAAATTCTTTATGATTAAAACAAACCTGTCCAACAGTTGGTCCGCTTACATACACCAGGTTAATCACTCCATCAGGTAAACCAGCTTCTTTCAGAATTTTCATAAACATCTGCGCACTGTACACCTGTGTGTTGGCGCATTTCCATACAACAACATTACCACACATGGCCGCACTTGTTGGAAGATTACCACCAATAGCAGTAAAGTTGAATGGTGTTACTGCAAGCACAAATCCTTCCAGCGGACGATACTCCATTCTGTTATGCATACCTGCACCACTGATGGGTTGCTGACGATATATTTCACTTAAGAAATGAACATTGAAACGAAGGAAGTCGATGATCTCACATGCAGAATCAATCTCAGCCTGGAAAGCATTCTTACTTTGACCAAGCATTGTTGTTGCATTCATGTAAGGACGATACTTTGTAGCAATCAGATCAGCAGCACGCAGAAAAATATTTGCCCTGCTTTCCCAACTCATGTTTGCCCAGCTTTCTTTTGCTGCAAGTGCTGCATCAATTGCCTGCTGCACATGCTTTTCATCACCTGTATGAAAATAACCCAGTACATGCTGATGATCGTGTGGCGGACGTATTGCTGACTTTTTATTTGTACGAACTTCTTTACTTCCGATGTACATGGGTACATCCAGTTCCTTGCTCTTTAACTCAGCCAATACTTCTTTTAAACGCTTTTTCTCTGCCGATCCGGGTGCATAATTCAGCACCGGTTCATTAACCGGCATTGGATAATTGAAATAACCGAGATTCATATTGCTTTTTTTACGTAGATAAATGAAAGAATTTTAATCCTTTTCGTTTTGCAATGTACAAACTATCCTGAATACGATTAACCTTTAAAAACAAAGCCCTGCTTAAACAGGGCTTTATGTAATTCGTCATTTTTATTTCTTCCTGATAGTTACAGTTTGTTTTCGGCCAGACTGAGATTGCAGTACTTCAACCAAATACATTCCGGCAGGTAACCCAGTAGTTTGCAAAAGATAATTTCCTGAGCCATTGAACTTCATTTCAATTGTTTTAACTGCTCTTCCCTGCAAATCCCTGATATTAATTACTGCTTTACCTGCATCATATTTCCTGTTGATCTTTAATATCAGCTCACCTTCTGTGGGGTTTGGATAAACACTCAATAACAAATCATTTGCAGGGGCAGCTACATCACGGATTGCTGTTGCGGTATTTTCAGAAACCGATATGTCGTCAATAACAACTGCCCAAGTATAATTGTTTGGCTTCCATCTGAATCCAAGGTAATATGTTCCATCAGCAGAAACGGTGAAATCAACACTCATTAATTGATAAGATGTATTTGAAATCGAATTATTCACATATATAGGAGTTACGCTCATTGATTCGTTTTGAGCAAAATTTCCTGTATATATTTCCAAAGCATCCATATAACCAGATACAACCTGCTTCGTGTAAAATGACAAGTGATAACTTTTACCGGCTTTTAAATCCAAAGGCGCAGAAAAAAACCAATCATCAAGAGGACTTAGTGAACTTCCCTCATGAAGCAAAGCATAAGGCGGAGAGTAATGATATGATGAATTAACATACCATTTATAAACGTCTTTTGTTTCTTCAATTGTTGTACATTCAGGAAGGTTGTTTGAAGATAAAGAATTAAAGCTTTCATTATATGGAATTGGCAAAGGGAGGCATGCAGTAGTAAATGCAGAAGCCACCCAGCTACTGCTATCAGTTCCGCAAACTGATTTAATATAAAAAGTATAGTTTGTGCTATTTGTTAATCCTGTAACATTTAAAGTTTGTGTAGCTGCTACTAAAGAACCGTCAGAAATCAAACCACTTGTTCCACTACCAGCAATTCCGCTTGTTCTTATTTCCCATATAAAACCATTTGGTGTACCTGAAATTGGTAAAGACCAATTTATTACAACACTTTGCGTAGTTATATCTTTTACTTTAATGTCATAAACTGTGTCACATTTCGGAGTTTCTTCTACTTTAATGTCATCAACATAAAGCTTATACCTAGAAGAGTTACTGAAATAATGAAATCCCATATTATAATTTCCTGTTTCGGATGGCACAAAATCAACAACTGCCTTTTTATAAAAAGAATTCCGAATATCAGTATTGCTAAATATTGGAACGCTGGTCATATAAGAAGAATTGGCACCTTTTCCATATTTTACTTCCAATTTCTCATCATAATTATAAATATAATTGTGATAATAAAAGCTTAACCTGTACGACTTTCCTGAAACTAAGGAAAGAGGCGGTGTGAACATCCAATTATTTCCATTATAAGTACTGCCTGTTGTACCTATTTGCGCACAATTAGGGTAAGAATAAGCTTTAGAATTTTCAATTTGCCAAGTATTCCAAGAATTGTATGGAGCAGTAACATCCTGTACTACATAGCAATAGGGGAAATTTGGCGCATATCTACCATCAAAATTTTCTGAATAAGGTATTGACTTTACAATACAACTTGTCTTAAAAACTAATGCATTAGTCCATGCACTCTTCAAGCTTCCATTCGATGCTCTAACATAAAAACTATAAGTTGAATTATCAGTAAGGGATGAAATATCGGTAGTTAAATCGATGGTTGATCCTGAAGTTATTAAGCCTGTTGCACCCGAACCTGGTGCAGCAGATGATCGCAATTCCCATTCATAACCAGTGGCAGTTCCGCATGACGGTGAGTTCCATGCAATAGTTGCCGAATTTGGCTGAATTGAACTTGCTGAGATATTTGTTGGCATGCCTATTCCTTCTGTAACAGAAATATCATCTATTATTACCTTGCCGCTTGCTGTATATACATCCGAGTAATTATGAAATCCAATATAGTAAACCCCAGTTTGTGCCACAGAGAAACTTCCTTCAATAAGTTGAAAATCCGAAGCACTTAAGTTTGTAAGACTAACTATATTACTTGCGCCCATTGTTCCGGCATCTTGAGCAGTTCCAATCTGCACTTTTAAATTCTGATATAATGGAGATGAATTCACCGCCAAACGGAAGGAAACACTATAACATTTATTTGCTTCAAGGTTTAATGGAGCAGTAAAAAACCAATCACTGAGTGGACCTGTTGTTGAAGCATAACCGGTTATATTCATTAAAGCATTCACTCCACTATAACTTCCAGAAGAAGGATAAAGTGATTTCCATGTATCTCCCCCATTCAAATTTGATAAAGAAGTACAATAAGGTATACCAGTAGTAAATGCATCAAAATTTTCGGTATATGGAATTGTATATGGATTGCATAGTGTTGTAAAACTTATAGCATCAGTCCAAACACTTTTTTCACTCCCACATACACTGCGTATAAATAATTTATAGGTCGCACCTTGTGTAAGCCCAGAAGCATTTGCTGTCGTAATACCTGTAGTTGTATTTCCACTAATGACTAAACCTGTTGTTCCTGCGCCACCTGAACCAATAGTTCGCAATTCCCATTCATAACCTGAAGGAGAACTGTTTACCGGAGCTGACCAGTTCATTGTAACTGATGAAGTGGTTATATTAGAGATTAAAGGTGATGAAGGTTTGTTACATGTATATTCTTCAACTGATACATCATCCAAATAAATCTGGTTAGGGCTATAAGCCGATATACCTCGAAAAATAATATAGTTAGAGGCTGTATTGTATGAAGCTGGTATTTCACACACATATTCATACCAACCATCTACTGGTTCAGCAGGTGATTGTGCTTTACTTACATAAACGGTAATTAATTTTGTTGCTCCCGTAATATTTGTCTGAGTATTTATGTAAACTTCAAGCCTGTCTAATCCATTGAGGTAAGCGCTTCCCCTATACAACCAGAATCGTAATCTGTGTGAAGCTCCTGAAGATAAATTAATAACAGGTGTTCCCAATTCAGAATTAATGCCATTACTAGTCCATGTTTCAAAATGTGCCATTGCAGAGCCGCTATGGGGATCAACTACAGGATTTACTCCCTGAGTTTTCCAGTCCCAAATATTGGTTGTTGTTGATACTGACGGGAGGATTCTTGTATTGTACCATCCCGTTGGTGCAAAAGTTGTTCCATCAAAACTTTCCTGAAATACAACTTGTGCATTAGATGCGACAATTAAACATAGGAATACAATCAGGCTAACAATTTTTTTCATCGGTTTCAAGTTTAGTGTTTATAAAGATTATTAAGTTTTCATCATCAGCTCTCCGCTTCCTTCTCGCTCATCAAATATGCTTTAATAAATCCATCCAGCTCACCATCCATTACCGGCTGCACATTGCCCACTTCAAAATCAGTACGATGATCTTTAATCATTTTATATGGATGGAACACATAACTTCTTATCTGGCTTCCCCACTCGATCTTTTTCTTGTTGGCATTGGTAGCATCTTTCAGCTCATTACGTTTGCGGAGTTCTTCTTCATACAAACGGCTCTTCAACATGGTCATGGCTTTTTCACGGTTACCCAGCTGCGAACGTTCTGTTTGGCAAACAACCACAATACCCGTAGGAATATGCGTTAAGAATACTTTCGTTTCAACCTTGTTTACGTTCTGTCCGCCAGCTCCACCGCTTCGTGCAGTTTCCATTTTCACATCGCTGTCTTTGATATCAATGTCAATTGTATCATCAACTAACGGGTACACATACACACTTGCAAACGATGTATGCCTGCGTGCATTACTGTCAAAAGGCGAAATGCGCACCAAGCGATGCACACCATTTTCAGCTTTCAGAAAACCATAAGCAAACGGACCTTCAAACTGGTAAGTACAGGTTTTAATACCGGCACCATCACCATCCTGCCAATCGAGTTCAGTTACTTTCCAGCCCTGTCGTTCGCCATACATGCGGTACATACGTGCAAGTATCTGCGCCCAGTCCTGGCTTTCAGTTCCACCAGCACCTGAGTTAATCTGCAGTACTGCAGGCAATTCATCTTCAGGTTGGTTGAGCGTGCTCTTAAACTCAGCATCTTCAATTGCATTTACAGCATTGTCGTATGCTTCCTTTGTTTCTTCTTCAGTAGCATCGCCTGCTTTCCAGAATTCAAACAGCACAGCAAAATCCTCAACAGCGGTACTGGTCTGGTCAAAAAGACTTACCCAATACTCATTGTTTTTAATTTCTTTCAGAATTTCTGTTGCACGCTTATTATCGTCCCAGAAGCCGGGGCTCAGAGATAGTTGTTTGTCCTCTGCAATTTTATATTGTCGGTTCTCGACGTCAAAGAAACCTCCTCAGGACAAGAATGCGTTCCCTTATATCGTTTAATTTTTCAATTGTCATAACGGGTGCAAATGTAAGGGAAAGAGTCGGAAAGAAAGTCGGGAAGCTTATAGTCCGAAAGTCCGGAAGAAACTTGTCGATATTTTATCAGTCTGATGCTTTCGGTCTTGCTGACTTCCGGACTTTCCGACTTTCTTCACTCATTCTTCGTAATTTGCCAGCCACTTGATTACACAGGAAACCATACAACAAATTCTCAGCCGCATTGATATTGTGGAAATCGTTGGCGGCTTTGTAAAACTGAAGAAAAGAGGCAGCAGCTATCTCGGCCTTTGTCCTTTTCATAATGAGAAAACGCCATCCTTTACTGTATCGCCAGCAAAAGAAATATATAAATGCTTTGGTTGCGGACGCAGCGGTAATGCAGTAAGCTTTTTGATGGAGCATGAGAAGTACAGCTATGTTGATGCACTGAAATTTCTTGCAGCCAAGTATAATGTTACCATTGAAGAAACTTATTCTTCTCCTGAAGCAGTACAACAAAGGCAAACTGCCGATAGCCTGTTCATCATCAACACATTTGCCCAGCAGTTTTTTGCAAAGCAGTTGTTTGAAACAGAAGAAGGAAAATCAGTTGCACTTACTTATTTAAAAGAACGTGGATTCAGGGAAGACATTATTCATAAATTTCAGCTTGGTTATTCACCTCAGCAAAGAGATGCATTTGCAACCGAAGCCATCAAACAGCAATACAATCCTGAGCTGTTAACTAAAACAGGAATTGTTGTTGAACGTAATGGCCAGTTAGTTGACAACTATCGTGAACGCATCATTTTTCCCGTACACAACAACACCGGAAAAGTAATTGGCTTTGGTGCCCGTATCATTGGCAAAAAGGAAAATGCACCAAAGTACATCAACACTCCCGAGAATGAAGTTTATGTCAAAAGCAAAATTCTTTACGGAACTTATTTTGCAAGACAGGCTATTGACAAAAATGATGAATGTCTTTTAGTTGAAGGTTATACTGATGTTATTTCGTTACACCAGGCAGGTATTGAAAACGTAGTTGCAAGTGGTGGTACTTCATTAACGCCTGATCAGTTACGGCTCATAAAAAAATACAGCAACAACTTAACTATTCTTTACGATGGTGATGCTGCAGGTGTAAAAGCAGCCATGCGTGGTTTGGATCTTGCACTCGAAGAAGGGCTGAATGTAAAACTCGTGTTGATTCCCGATAATGAAGACCCTGACAGTTATGTAAATAAAGTTGGAGCATCGGGCTTTACCGAATTCACCAAACAAAATAAAAAAGATGTTATCCTTTTTCAGTTGGAAGTAATGCTGAAAGATGCAGGTAATGATTCAACCAAAAAGGCTGCTGCAGTTAATCACATTGCTGAAAGTATCAGTCGGATTAATAAGGTTGAAGATTTTACACGCCAGCAGGATTATATTCATAAAAGTGCTGAGTTATTAAAAATTGATGAATCGGGTTTGCATGCACTCGTCAACAAATTTATCCGTGAACGTGTAAGCAAACTGGAGCAAAAACTTCCGACAGAAGAAGAAATACTGAAGGATCAATTTCCGCAGGAAACCATTGATGACGCAACTGCACAACTGCTTTCAACCGATGAACAAAATGAAAGGGCCCTTGTTCGTTGCCTGCTCGATTTTGGTTTACTTCCCTGGGAAGAAACCCAAACCACTTCTCAATTTATTTTATCGGAAAGCGAAGAATGGGATATGATTGATAACCCAGAACTGCAGATGATTATTAATCAGTACAAACAATGGCTGAATGATGGGATGGAACCAACCATGAAAAGTTTTTTGTTTCATGAAGATCAGAAGATCAGCAAAGCTGTAGTTGCTTTAGCCGATTTCAGTGAAGAAATCAGTCCTAACTGGATCAGGATATTTGAGGCTGGCTTACCAACAAGAGAAGATTTGTACAAACAGGAAGTGCTTTCTGTACTCATCTATTTAAAACTCCGTAAAATAAAACGCATGATTGAAGAAAATCAGCGTGATATGGAACAGCCGCATAATGATGAAGAACAATTCACCCTCATCCGTACGCACCAGCACCTGAAGCAAATGGAAATGGAACTGACAAAAGAATTAGGAACAGTGATTTTGAGATAATATCTTCCAGCTATGCAAAGTCTCTATACTTCGCATTTTTATGCTGCAAACAGTTTCTGACTGTTTGTAGCCATTTTCCAACACAACTTTCTTCAACCGCTAACGGGGATTGAGAACCGCCTTCAGAGTTTACAAAAATATCACTCCCACTCTTTATTCCTGAACAGCCAGAACAAAAAATAAGATGTTAAAAAGCCCAATGCAGCACCGCCAAGTACATCGGCTGTAAAATGTTGCCCTAAATAAATGCGGGAATATCCAACAGCTAACGCAGCAATAAAATAAACAAATTGAAGCACTTTATTTCTTGTAGCAAATGCAAGTAAACTAAACATGGCAAAAGCAGTAGTTGTATGTCCGCTGGGAAAACTGTTTCTGCCTTTCAGTAAATGTCCGTCAACCGAATGCACCATTTCTGTTTTCTGAAAATATAATCCGGGTCTTGGGTTTTCCTTTATACGTTTTAATCCCTGTGCCAGCAATCCGCTTACTGCAAAACCAACAATCAGCAATATGCCAAGTTTTCTTTTGCGTGCTGCTAAAAAAATTATACCAAGCGCTGCCATAACCAAGCCCTCACCAGCATAAGTATAATACTTCAGAAAAAAATCTGCAAAGTCAGAATGCCGTTGATTCAGAAAAAGAAACACCTGTTCTTTGCCTGCAACAAGCAGCGAAACAATTCCTGCAACCAGCAGTATAAAAACAGCATACGTAAATAAATTCCGCAAAGGATGGTTGTATTTCCAGTTCATTGTTAAGTGCAAAACTATGATTCATTCATCAGCAAATCACTGTAAGAATGCGTTAAAAGATGTTCGTCTTTAATTCCGAATTGCTGAAGATAATAATTGCATTGCTGCGTTATTTTTTCAAGACCAATTGACCCATCTTTATCAATCGCCTCAATTTCAACAAAGCTTCCAAGTCCATCCACTTCATCAATATGAAACTTTACATTTTCGACAAAATAAATTTCCCGTTTCTTTTTAACTATAACTTTAATTCCATTTGTATTCACAAGAATCTGCTTCAGCATTTCACTGTTCCCTTCAACCGGAAACAGATTTACTCTGCTCATTTTAGGACCAGCTACATTTTCCCGTTCATAAAAAATGAGTGTGTTTTCAATATTACCCTGCCGAAGTTTCAACCTGCCATTCGGTACGTTGAAATAAGTATCAGTCTGCTCATCTGTACCTCTAAAATCAGCACCTTTATTTAACAGGTATTTCCTGATGAACGAAGCATCATTACATCGGGCTTTAATTTCTATATTTTTATGACTCATACTGATTGTAAAATAAAAAGCCGCCTTTAGAAGACGGCCAGTAAATTGGTTCGATCCGGATTTCAAGCCTCAGCAGGACTTAACCTTGAAGTTCTGTTTGTTCTTGTTGCCTTTGGATTCAGTGCCATTGCTCTTTCAAAGCGCAAGGCTGTCCAAACATGGTCCAACACTACTTCTTCTGAAGTTTCAAATCCGCACTGGCACACAAACTGCCAGCTACCGCAGCGGTTTAAATCGCTCACAATTTTAGAGGCTGTTTTGGGGTAAGCAATCCAGAATTTAGCATTTGGAGCTAAAGCTGGAAGCACTTCCTTCAAAATTCCGTTTAATTGTGTTTGATTAACTGCAAAGACCAAGGCAAAATCAATCTTTTTACTACGCAAAAGAGGTGTAACATTCTTAGCGAATGATAACTTAACAAATTGCTTTTCGATTGAAGATGGTAAACCTTGGATGAGTAAGTTCTTTTCTTCGTTCAATTGGAGTTTTTCCAAAAGAGAAATAGACATGCCAAATTAAATTTTGATGAGAACTGAATAGGCTTACAAAGTTAGCCTTTTTTCGCCATGAATGCGTGATTAAACATCGTTTTTCCTCAAAGAAAAGCAAAAGTCCCGCAAAAATTGCAGGACTTTTATACATTTTTGGCCTTTATGGTTATTTACCTATCGGTTTATAATACGGCATAGCTTCTTTTACATATTGCTCCATCTTTTGAATACGTGTTTCATCAGAAGGGTGTGTACTTAAAATTTCCGGCGGTTTCTGGCCACTGCTGGCTTTTGCCATTCTTTGCCAGAAATTAACCGCTTCCTGTGGATTATAACCAGCCATTGCTGCAAAACGTAATCCAAACTGATCGGCTTCCAGTTCCTGCTTACGTGAAAAAGGCAGAATTGCTCCAACTTGTGAGCCGACACCATAAGCTGACATAAAAAGATTTTGTGTTTCTGCAGGCTTGTTTGCCAAAGCCACCTGTAATGCCACTCCACCTAATTGCTGCATCACTCCCTGGCTCATACGTTCGTTCCCATGCAGAGCAATAGCATGTGCTATTTCGTGTCCCATCACAACAGCCAGCGCTGCTTCGTTTTGAGTTACAAGAAGCAGTCCGGTATAAACAACAACCTTTCCACCAGGCATACACCATGCATTTACTTCTTTATTATCAACCAGGTTAAATTCCCATTGATAACCATCCAGAACTTTTGATTTACCCTGCTGCTCATAGTACTTTGTTATGGCATAAGCAATTCTTGTACCTACACGCCGCACCATTTCAGCATCTTTGTTTACAGTATTAGATACGACTTTATTTTCTGTTAAAAACTGTTTGTACTGCTGACCTGCCATTGATTGCAGTTCAGTTTCAGGGAGCAGAATCAGTTGCTTACGCCCTGTTACCTGGTTTTTGGCACAACCAGCCAATAAAACAGCAGCAAATAAGATTGAGTTGAGTATTCTTTTCATGTGCTAATTTTTTAACTGTAACAATTCAGTTTTATAAGTCGGATTAAATTCAATTAACGTACCAATTTTTTCTTTCTTCTTTTCAAGAAAGTTAAGACTCTTTCTTTTTATCCCTTTTCGGGAAACTAAACTTTTTTTCACTTCCCTTTAAAAGCCTTGCCAGGTTTGAACGATGATTGACAATAACCATTACTGCTGTAATAATTGAAAACCATCGCAGATATACATTTGTTTCTTTAAATGCAAACCATACACAAATCATAAAAGTTACGGCTGCGATCATTGAACCCAATGAAATGTATTTAGTTAAAAAAACAACCAGTACAAATGCCGCAATGCTGATCAATGCTGTCCACGGTTGAATTGCAAGTACAACTCCAAACAATGTTGCTACACCTTTTCCACCTCTGAAACCTGCAAATAGTGGAAATATATGGCCAAATACTGCGATAAGTCCAAATAGCAACTGCCATAATATTTTTTCAGAGCCAAGCCAATCGCCGGGTTGCAGCATTTGTGCAAGTTGAACTGCAGTCACTCCTTTCAATAAGTCAATAAGTAATACAACTGTTCCCCACCATGCTCCAAATACCCTGAAACTGTTAGATGCCCCCATATTTTTGCTTCCATGTTCACGGATATCAATATCAAAAAAGATTTTTCCTATCCAGTATGCTGTAGGAACTGAGCCAATAATATAAGCTGATATGATAAGAAGCAGCAGGTTCATCATTTCAACTTTTGAAAAAGCATTGCACTCCAGTTATGACGATCAGTTGTTTTAATTAGTTGCAACCCGTTTACCTTTGCTGCATCAGCAAGCATTGAATTTTCTTCTTTGTAAAATCCACTTATCAGTAAATACCCATTCACATGCAACGCATTAAACATTGCTTTCATGTTCTGTAATAAAATATGCCGGTTGATATTAGCCAGGATGGTTTCAAATTGCTGACCGGATGGTGGTGTCTCTCCTTTTTTTACTTCTATTTTCTCACAACAATTATTCGCAACATTCTCCAACGAATTTTCAATACACCAATCATCATTATCAACGGCAAGTACAGATGCTGCGTCAAGTTTTTCAGCAAGAATTGCAAGAACACCTGTGCCACAACCAAAATCAAAAACCGTTTTGCCTGCAAAATCAATTTCCTGCATCAGCTTCATTACCTGCCATGTTGTTGCATGATGCCCGGTACCAAAACTCATTTTTGGGGTAATAACAATTTCATATTTTACATTGGTAACGGGTTGATGGAAATGTGCACGAACTGCAACAAAATCTTCAACAATTACAGGCTCATAATTACTTTCCCATTCAGCATTCCAGTTTTTGGGAACAATAATTTCTGTTTGGGCTGATTTAGCAAATGGTTGCAGAATTTCCTTCAATATCGCTTCATTAAACAATTCTTCGCTTATGTATGCGCTAAGACCGGAATGAGTTTCTTCAAATCCTTCGTACCCTTCGTTACTCAACAGAGCAATTAATATTTCCCGTTCTTCTTCTGCTGACGAATTTATGCTTGCTTTGATGTAATTATTCATATCAATAAAAAAGTCCCGCACACATTGCGGGACTATAAAGTTCACTATTTCATTTAAAGTTTACAACTTCTCGTCTCCATTATCAGTTGCTTCAGGCTTTGATTGCGGCTGAGGCTTTGGAGCAGCATCTGGCTTTGGCATTAATGCTTTACGGCTCAGTTTAAACTTACCTGTTTTCGGATCGAGGCCAATCAGTTTCACTTTTACAATATCGCCCACTTTGAAAATACCTTCCATACTGTCGAGGCGTTTCCAGCTTATTTCACTTATGTGTAATAAACCTTCTTTTTTTGGCAGGAACTCAACAAAAGCACCAAATTCCTTAATACCTTTTACAGTTGCTTCATACACTGCGCCAACTTCGGGAACTGCAACAATTCCTTTAATCCAGGCAACAGCCCTGTCTAATCCTGTTTTTTCCTGTGAGAAAATGCTTACTTCTCCGTAATTACCAACTTCTTCAATTGTAATGGTTGTACCGGTTTCACGCTGAATTTCCTGAATTACTTTACCCTGCGGCCCGATAACAGCACCTATGAATTCCTTATCGATAATCATTTTTTCCATACGTGGAGCATGCGGCTTCACATCAGGACGGTGTTCTGCAATACACTCATACATTGCGCCAAGAATATGCAAACGGCCTTTACGAGCCTGTTCTAATGCTTCACGCATTACATCCATACTCAAACCATCCACTTTAATATCCATCTGCACACCGCAAATACCATCACGGGTACCTGTTACTTTGAAGTCCATATCGCCCAGATGATCTTCATCTCCAAGAATGTCTGTAAGAATTGCGTACTTACCATCGCCACGGGTAATTAATCCCATTGCAACTCCACTTACGTGTTTGGGAAGAGGCACACCTGCATCCATTAATGCCAATGAACCCGCACAAACTGTTGCCATAGAAGACGAACCGTTTGATTCAAGAATATCACTCACTACACGAACAGTGTAAGGATATTCATTTCCCGGCATCATTTGTTTCAATGAACGCATGGCCAGGTTACCATGACCAACTTCACGACGGCCTGGACCACGCATCATTTTAATTTCACCGGTTGAAAACGGAGGAAAGTTATAATGTAGAATGAATTTTGAAAATTCACTTTTTGCAGCACTTTCAATCAACAGTTCGTCGAGCTTGGTACCAAGTGTTACTGTTGTTAATGATTGGGTTTCGCCACGGGTAAATAAAGAAGAACCGTGTGGTGAAGGCAGTGGTTCCACTTCCATTGCCAAAGGGCGAACCTGGTCTAACTGACGGCCATCCAAACGAATACGATCATCAAGAATCATATTACGCACCACTTCCCATTTCAGGTCTTCGTAATATTTTTTTGCTAATTTTTTATCTTCATCACTTGCATCTTCGCCAAGGCTTTCAATAAGTTCTGTTTTTACTTTATCGTAAGCATCGCTGCGTTCATGCTTGCTGCTTCCACTTTTAGAAATTGCATACACTTTATCTTTCGCAAAAGCAATCACTTTTTCATTAATCACTTCGTTTTGAACAGGCTTGGTATAATCACGCTTGGTTGTAACGCCTGCAGCAACCCTTAATTCTTCCTGAGCTTTGATTTGTACACGAATTGCTTCGTGTGCAATTTCCAATGCCTTTACCAATTCTTCTTCGCTGCATTCTTTTGATTCGCCTTCCACCATCATCAGGTTCTTCTCGGTTGCAGCTATAATAAAATCAGATGTTGCTTTTGCCAGTTGGGTGCGGCTTGGGTTAACCACCATTTCGCCATCAATTGTAGCAACACGTACTTCTGAAATAATTTCTTTGATTGGAATATCTGAAACAGCCAAAGCAGCAGATGCAGCCAGACAAGCCATTGCATCGGGCATTACTTCAGGATCTGACGAAACTAATGAAATGAGTACCTGAACATCACAGAAATAATCTTCAGGAAATAATGGACGGAGAGCACGGTCAACCAAGCGGCTGATGAGTACTTCATAATCGCTCAATCTTGCTTCACGTTTAAAAAATGAACCTGGAATACGGCCGGCAGAGGCAAATTTTTCCTGGTAATCTACCGACAATGGGAAGAAATCCTGTCCTTCTCTTGGTTCTTTATTGGCTACTACGGTAGCAAGTATTACGCAATTTCCCTGACGTACGGTAACCGCTCCGTCGGCCTGTCGGGCCAGCTTACCTGTTTCAATGGTAACAATGCGGCCACCTCCCAGATCAAATGACTTACTGATAGGTTGTGATAACATACAATGTTGTTTGTGAATGTACTTACCGGGGCAGGTTTGATTGTTACCGGCAGTAATTCGGTGAATAATTTAATGAAAGGAAGAAACCTGTAAGAAAAACAAAATTCCCAACAGCATCAGACAGTGTTGGGAATAATGATTTATTACATAGCCGTAATTATTTACGGAGTCCGAGTTTCTCAATCAATGCACGGTAACCTGCAAGATCATTCTTGCTGAGATAGCTTAATAAACGCTTACGTTTACCAACCATCTGCATCAAACCACGCTGGGTAGAGAAGTCTTTTTTATTGACTTTCTGGTGGCCTGAAATGTGATTAATGCGCTCTGTGAGCAGTGCAATTTGCCCTTCAATTGAACCGGTGTTTTTTTCACCACCACCGTAAGTTGCGAAAATGCTTGCTTTTTTTTCTTTTGTAATTGCTGACATCTCAAATTGTTTAAATGACATCCAAATTTTTACATCTATAAAAGTGGCGGCAAAGGTAAAGGAAAAGTCTGAAAAACAGGCAATAAAACTCATGAAAAATTACGGGCAATAAAGCCATCGAGCCCCTGCCGTGCTGTTTTCTGGAGTTTTTTACGAAAAAATACAAAGCCGCCGAACAATTTACCCTTGATTCCCAATGCCTGCGATGCCCATTTGTGCAGATTAAAGGAATCGGTATGACGAATAATTTTCCCGTCACAGAACTCAAACTCGGCATGAATGCGGTTTATTACCCTCCTTTCTGATGCTGAAAAAAAGTACTCAGCCACCCAGTCAGCCCTGCCGGTTAGCTCATCTTCCAGCACATTACTGAACGCAACATCGATGTTGCCCTTGCTCCGCTCAATAAGCATCTGCCACATTGCAGCAATTTCTTTTCCCTTTATCAAAGGAAAAACAGGATCACTGAAAACCGCATCTTCATGATAACATTCTGCCATTGTTTGCCAGTCTGCATTGGCAAAAGCTGTATAAAAGCGATTAATAATACCGTTCATTATTAAGTTGATTATTGTGTACTGTTAAGATAAACAATCATTTGAAGTATCTTGCCGGAAAAACTCAATTTCTTGCCCAGGATTATCTGTACAGTTACCAACGACTTAAATTATGATCAGCGGATGATACGCATCTGCACATCACTATCCGGGCAGGGATATGATGTAATGTTAGTAGGCAGGAGATTACCGGGTTCTCTCCCACTTCAGCAACAGATCTTCAAACAAAAACGGCTGTTTTGTTTCAGCACAAAAGGATTTTTGTTCTACGCAGAGTATAATCTCCGGTTGTTTTTTTGGCTGATGTTTCAAAAAACCGATGTTATCTGTGCAATTGATCTCGATACAATTCTTCCCTGCCTGTTTGCATCTTCAATAAAAGGCACTAAAAGGGTGTACGATGCACATGAATTGTTTTGCGAAATGAAAGAAGTGGTTTCACGGCCATCCCGCTATAAAATCTGGAAGAAAATTGAACAATTCGCCGTTCCTAAATTCAAACTTGGTTACTCTGTTTGCGAACCTATTGCCGATGAGTTTAAGACAATGTATGGTGTGAATTATGAAGTAATCAGAAATGTTCCTTTTAAACAGGAAAACGATCAGTCTTTAACAGCAGGTATCCAATCGGCTACACCGTTCTTTCTTTACCAGGGTGCCCTTAACGAAGGCAGGAGTTTTGAAACACTGATTCCGGCAATGAAATATGTTGATGCCCCTTTGTTTATTTATGGTGATGGAAACTTTCTTGAGCAAACAAAAGCTTTGATTGAAAAAAACGGAGTAAATAACAAAGTATTTCTGAAAGGCAAGCTAAAGCCGGATGAACTTAAGCAGATCACTTCACAAGCTTTTGCAGGCATAACGATTTTTGAAAACAATGGTCTCAGCAACTATTATTCATTAGCCAATCGTTTTTTTGATTATATACAGGCTGGCGTACCACAGGTTTGTGTGGATTATCCTTCGTACAGAAAAATTAACCGGGATTATGATATTGCTTTACTTATTCCCGATACAAATGAAAATTCCTTAGCCGATGGAATGAACCTTTTACTCAGGAATTTTGTTTTATATAGCAGATTAAAAAGCAACTGCATCAAAGCAGCAGAACTATTGAACTGGCAGGAAGAAGAAAAAATACTCATCAACTTTTATAAAAATTTACTTGGCCGATAAACATTTACATATCGTTTCATTTGATGTTCCCTACCCTGCTGATTATGGCGGTGCTGTGGATGTGTTTTACAAAATAAAAGCTTTGCACCAGGCCGGAGTATCTGTACACCTGCATTGTTTTGAATATGGACGAGGAGTAAAGCAAGAACTGGAAAAATATTGCAGTGAGGTTTTTTATTATCCGAGACAGGAGGGGCATAAAGGTTTTTCGTTACAGATACCATACATTGTTTCTTCACGACATGATGAAACTTTATGGCAGCGATTAAATTCTGATTCGTTCCCTGTTTTGTTTGAAGGTGTACACACAACTTACGGTTTAACAAACGGATTAATAGATAAAAAAAATGTAGCTGTTAGATTACACAACACCGAACATGAGTACTACAAACAATTAGGACAATGGGAAGCATCCATTGTGCGAAAAGCATATATGAATCATGAAAGCCGTTTGCTTAAACGATATGAAGCAACATTAAAAGAATATAAACTATTTGCTATATCGGGAGAAGATGTAAAAAAATATAAGCAACATTTCAAAGCAAAAAACATTGAACATTTACCCGCTTTTATTCCCAACACAACAATTACATGCAAAGATGGAACGGGCAATTTTGTTTTATATCATGGAAATCTATCAGTAGCCGAAAATGAAAAAGCTGCCATTTGGTTATTGAATAAAGTGTTTAATGAGCTTGAAATTCCTTTTGTAATTGCCGGTAAAAATCCATCGCAAAAGCTGATTGATCTTGCGCACAAAAAGCCACATACCTGTATTGTTACCAATCCCGACGAAAAAGAGATGAACGATCTGATTGAGAAAGCACAGGTGCATTTATTGCCTTCATTTACCGACTCAGGCATTAAACTTAAATTACTGAATGCTGTTTTCAATGGCAGGCATGTAATTGTAAATGATCTTATGATCAGGAATACAGGATTGGAAACCTGTTGTCAGTTGGCAAATAATCCAACTGAAATAAAATATCATACTTACCGCTTATTTCACAAAGCGTTTACCGGTGAAGAAATTAAACTAAGAGAAAATTTACTGGAGCAGCATTTCAGCAATAAGAAACATGCAGAGCAACTTATACAAGCTCTACACTAACATTATCCCAAACTTTACCACCTTCTGTTTTCACCATACGTGCAGGGAACTTCCTTATCACCATAAAATCATGTGTAGCCATAATTACTGCAGTGTTGTAATCTTTTGCCACCTGCATTAACAGGTTCATGATATCATCGCTTGTTTCAGGATCAAGGTTACCAGTTGGCTCATCGGCCAGTATTAATTTGGGAGAGTTAAGTAAAGCCCTTGCAATATCCACACGCTGCTGCTCGCCACCACTCATTTCAAACGTCATTTTAAAACCTTTTGATTTCAAACCTACTTTTTCCAGTACATCGTTGATTTTTTCTTCCATCAGGTTTTCATCTTTCCAGCCGGTTGCTTTCAAAACAAATTTCAGGTTTTCATGTACATTTCTGTCGGTAAGAAGCTGAAAATCCTGGAATACAACACCAAGGCTGCGACGTAAAAACGGAACTGTTTTCCACGTCATATCACGCAGGTTAAATCCTGCAACTGTTGCATCACCTTCAGTCAGCGGCAATTCACCATACAATGTTTTCAGTAAAGATGATTTACCAGTTCCTGTTTTACCTACCAGGTAAACAAACTCGCCCTGGTTAACGGTAAGGTTTACGTTATTAAGGATGAGATTACTGCTTTGGTAAATATTAGCGTTTTTTATTTCAACAATCGGAAGCATTATATTTGATTTGACTTTCAGCAAAAGTATATAATTCAGAAATGCCAAAAACACTAATAATTTATGAAAAAGTTAATGCCTGTTATTTTTATCCTGCTTTGCTTTAGTGCAAAGTCACAATCTTCAGACACAATTAAAGTCAATACCGATTCGGTTTATGCTAAACCAGATACTGAAGCACAATTTCAGGGAGGAGAAAAAAAATGGAATGAATATATAAAGAAAACAATTGAAGCCAACATCAAAACTCTTATTGACGACCCTCAAAATAATGGAGTTTGTACTGTAAATTTTATTGTTGACAGAGACGGCAGCATTCTTGCAGCCGTTCCAGAAAATATGCAGGGATCTGAACTAGCGAGAATCTTTGTACAATCAATTTTAAAAGGGCCAAAATGGATACCGGCAAAAGCAAACGGAGTTCCAGTAAAAAGTCTTCGTAAACAAAAACTAACATTTAGATATAATTAAACAAAATCATTCTAAAAAAGAATTCATGAAACAGATATTACCCCTGCTCTTTCTCATGCTTGCATGTTCAGTGAAAGCACAAACAACTGATACAACTAAATCAGCTTTGCCAGATTCAACTGTTTTTTCAAAAGTTGATATTGAAGCAAGTTTTCCCGGCGGTGAAAACGCATGGAACGAATACGTGCGGGAAAACATTGAAAAGAACTTAAAGAAAATCATGAAAGACAAACTGAGTGCAGGTACATGCGAAATTCAGTTTATTGTCGGCAAAGACGGATCCATAACCAATGTGGAAGCTTTGACCATGAAAGAATCTGTACTTGCAAAAATTCTTGTTGGTATAATTAAAAAGGGACCTAAATGGAATCCTGCCCAACAGAACGGCCGTTTTGTAAAAGCTTGGCGAAGACAAAAAGTTACTTTCAGGATGCCTGCAGAATAAAATATTCCTATATTTTTTTCTTTAACTAAATATTTAGTTGTTAAACTAATTTTTTAGTTATACATTCGTTTTATGAAGAATGAAACGACNNGAACAGGTAATGAAAGTTATCTGGAAACTGGAGAAAGCTTTTTTGAGAGATATTGTTGATGCAATGCCTCCGCCCAAACCCCACCAGAATACAGTTGCCACAATTCTGAAAATACTGATCGACAAAAAATTTGTTGATGTAAAAGTTGTTGGCCGTATGCACGAATATTTTCCATTAATCAGTATGGACAACTATTCACGCATGAGCATGAAGAATCTTGTGAAGGGATACTTTGAGGGATCGTTTAGCAACGCTGTTTCCTTCATGGTAAAAGATAACAACATCAGCATTGAAGAACTGGAACTTCTATTAAAAGAACTGAAAAACACTAAAAAATGATTGCTGCAGCCGACTTTTTACTGAAGGTAATTATCTGTTCTGGTTTATTAACCGGGTTTTACTGGTTACTGTTGAGGAATAAACTATTTCATCAATGGAACCGCTATTATCTGCTGGCATCAGTTGTTCTTTCGCTGTGCATACCGTTCACGAAAATTACACTCACACAAACCGAAAAAAGTCCGGAGGTAACTTACCAGGCATTGCAGGCAGTTACAACCAATGAAAACTGGATTGAAGATTCAGCAACCGAACAGCAAATAACCAATCCTGTTATTACTACTGAAAATATAATGCTGCTTTTGTACATGCTCGTATCAATGATTATTCTGGGACTGTTCATTGCCGCAATTCTTAAAATAAGGCGCTTACTTAAAACAAATCAGCAATGGAAAATTGAGCGGCTCACTTTTGTTGAAACAAATGCAAAAGGCACCCCGTTTTCTTTTTTCCGTTTTTTGTTCTGGAATAATGCTATTGACTTTCATTCGAAAAAAGGGCAACAGATATTTGCACATGAGCTCATTCATGTTGAAGAAAAACACAGTGCTGATAAACTGCTGATGCAGCTTGTATTAATCGTTTTCTGGGTCAATCCGTTTTTCTGGCTTATAAAAAGAGAACTGGCAATGATCCATGAATTTATTGCCGATCAGAAATCGGTAAAGAACCATGACACGGCTTCGTTTGCAGAAATGATTCTTGCATCAGTCTATCCAACTGTAAATTTTCCACTGACCAATTCATTTTTTTATTCACCTATAAAACGAAGATTACTTATGCTTTCCAAATTACAAAACCCCAAAGTAAGTTACTTCAGCAGACTGCTACTATTGCCGTTGCTAACCTTGATTTTCTTTGCATTTGTTTTAAAAACAAAAACAACAAAAGCTCCAGAACCAATTAAAAATCTTGAAAAGCAGGTTGTGGTTGTAATAGATGCCGGGCATGGTTTAAAAAATGGCAGTCCAGATGGGGGAATTGGAGTTAACGGACTTTCGGAAGATGAAATAAGTCTTGCAATTGCAAAAAAAATAGAAGCATTGAATTCAGATAAAAATCTGAAACTGATTTTTACAAGAACAGGAAAAGACTTTGTAGGATTACATGAAAGAGCAGATTTTGCCGTTGCTAATAAAGCCGATTTGTTTGTTTCAATACATGCCAACTTTGCACCTCAGCTAAGGGAAGGGAATAAATATATAGAGAATCCGAGTAATGGTTTTGAAACTTATGTTGCAAGAGATGAGTTTCCCTTTGTTGCAGAAAGCAAAGAACTTGCTTCTAACATTATTTACCAAATGCAGGGAATAATTGCCGTAAGGGAACCAGCAATTAAACAAAGACAAAAAGGAATATGGGTTCTGCAAAACACAAATTGCCCGGCAGTAATAGTTGAGTGTGGTTTTATTTCCAGTAAAAAAGATGCAGCATTTTTAAGTGATGAAAAGAACCAGGAAAAAATGGCGGAAGCTATTTTGAGAGGGATAAAAAAATATGTATCTCAAAGAGAGAATCTGATAATTTCTGATACAATTCCAACAAATACAAAAAAAGATACAGCTTCTGAAAAAACAACAGCCCCCAGCTTCAAAAAGCAAATGAACAATGATTCTGTACTTCTTATCATTAATGGAAAAAAAGTAAAATCAGATGAGATAAAAAACAAAGGAATTCTATCAGCAAAAAGTATAACTGTGATTAAGCCAAATGATAAGAATGCAATCCTGAAGTATGGGCCTGAAGCAAAAAAAGGAGTCATCATAATGGAAAATGTCACTTTCACAGGCGATGCTTTCAAAGACACGTTACATAACGCTGATGAACAAAAGATAATTTTCACGAAGACTGAAATTGAACCTCAATTTCCTGGCGGAGATATAGCCTGGAATAAATTAATACAGAACGCTATCGAGCAAAATTTAGTAAAACTTACAAATGATGGAATCAGTGGCACCTGTGAACTGAAATTTATTGTTGATACAAACGGAGTTGTAAGTAATGTTGAAGTGCTGACATTAAAGAATTCTGTACTGGCATCAGTTTTAACCGAAGCAATTAAAAATGGCCCAAATTGGGTTCCGGCAAAACAAGATGGCTATTCTGTAACAGCATGGAACACACGAAAAGTTTCATTCCGTTTGCCTGATAATTAAGACATCAAAACACCAACTCCTCTCCCCCGACTTTAATCAGCAATTCTTTCTTATCACTCTCTTCCACCCGCCCGATTATTTGTGCATCCACACCAAATGATTGAGCAATGGAAATAATTTCAGCAGCCGCAGCTTCAGTTGTATATACTTCCATGCGTGTACCCATATTAAACACCTGGTACATTTCACGGGCATCTGCACCTGAAGCATCTTGTATAATATCAAAAATCACCGGTGGAGCAAACAGGTTATCTTTCACCACTTTCATTGGTGCAGGAAGATATTTTAAACATTTTGTTTGGCCGCCGCCACTGCAGTGAATCAAGCCATGCACCGCATCAAAATGATTTTCCAGAATAGTTTTTATGACCGGTGCAAATGTTCTTGTGGGTGAAAGAAGAAGTTTTCCAATATTTATATTTTCAACTTTTAACTTTTCACTTTTCACTTCAATCACATCCGTCATCTTATACTTCCCAATGTACACCACATCATCACTCAGCTTTGGTTCAAATGTTTCAGGAAAATGAGTTGCATAAAATTTATTCAGCACATCATGCCTTGCACTGGTTAAACCATTACTGCCAAGCCCGCTGTTGTAAGCTATATCATAATTGCAGGTTCCAAACCCAGCTAATCCAACAATTACATCACCCGGTTTAATTTTATCGTTGCTGATAACTTTTTCTTTTGGCCAGCGTGCTGTCATAGTGCCGTTAACAGCTACAGTTCGCACTACATCACCTACATCGGCTGTTTCGCCGCCGAGGTAATGAATGTTTACTCCATATTCTTTCAGTTTATCAAATAACTCAGCCGAGCCGTTGATGATTTGTTCCAGTACTTCACCGGGTATCAGCAGTTTATTACGGTCAACCGTACTGGAAAAAAGAATATTATCATAAATACCAACACAAAGCAAATCGTCGAGGTTCATCACAATTGCATCCTGTGCAATTCCTTTCCACACAGAAGCATTGCCGGTTTCTTTCCAGTACAAATAAGCAAGAATACTTTTGGTTCCAGCGCCATCGGCATGCGTAACATTCACCCAGTTTTCATCGTTCCCAAGATAATCGGGGTAAAGCTTACAAAACGCATTGGGATAAAGGCCCTGATCAAGATGCTGCACGGCTTTATGTACTTCTTCCTTTTGCGCTGAAACTCCTCTTTTATTGTATAACGACATGCTGATTGGTTTGAAGCCGCAAAACTAACACTTCCACACGTCAAATGTGTTACTTTTGCACTTCCATTTATGAAGGTTTACAGAAGTTTACAGCAATTGCCTGTTTTTACGAAGGCTGTTATTACCATCGGAACTTTTGATGGAGTTCATCTCGGTCATCAGCATATTATACGGCAATTGTTACAGGAAGCAGTACAAACCGGTGGCGAATCGGTGTTAATCAGTTTTTATCCTCATCCAAGAAAAATTCTTCGTCCACAGGAGTACATCCCGCAACTTACTACACTCGATGAACGGATTGAATTATTAAAAAAACAGGGACTGGATGATCTTGTTGTTGTACAGTTCAACGTTGAATTTGCTCAGCAGTCACCTGAAAACTATATCAAAGATTTCCTGGTTGACCGTTTTCATCCGGCACTCATCATTATTGGCTACGACCATAAGTTCGGAAAAAACAGGGACGGCGATTATCATTTGCTTGAAAAAATGGGCGAAAGATTTCATTACCAGGTGAAAGAAATTCCGCAACAGGTGTTAAACGAAATTGCAGTAAGCTCAACCAAAATACGCAATGCACTTGCACTTGGTGAAATTGAAAAAGCAAATCAACTGCTTGGCTATTCCTATTTCTTTAAAGGATACGTGATTGAAGGAAATAAATTAGGCAGAAAACTTGGCTATCCAACAGCTAACCTGCAAATTCAGGATCCGGATAAATTAGTTCCTGCAAATGGCGTATATGCTGTTGAAGCGCAGATTGAAGGAGAAAGTAGAATACTACAGGGCATGATGAACATTGGCACCAAGCCAACAGTTGGAGGATTAAACAGAAGTATAGAAGTAAATCTGTTTGATTTTGATGAAGATATTTATAACCGTCACCTCAAAGTATATGTAAAATATCATTTGAGGAATGAAATAAAATTCGACGGACTTGAAAAATTAATTGAGCAACTGCATATTGACAGAGATCAAAGCATTGCTTTACTGAACAAATAAATTTATACAGATCATGTTATCAGCAATCGATCCGGCAGCAACAAAAACCTGGCAACAACTTTCAGCACATGCTGAAGAAATGAAAAAAGTTCAAATGAAAGAATTGTTTAAAGCCAATGCAAACCGCTTTCAGCAATTCAGTATTTTCTTTAACGACATTTTGTTTGATTATTCAAAGAACATCATCACTGAAAAAACAATGCAGCTTCTTCTTCAACTTGCTGAAGAATGCAAAGTGAAGGAAGGAATTGAAAAAATGTTCGGCGGAGATGAAATCAATCATACAGAAAAGAGAGCCGTACTTCATACTGCACTCCGCAACTTTTCAGGCAAACCTGTTTTAGTGAATGGCAAAGATGTTATGCCCGATGTAAAAAAGGTAAATGCACAAATGAAAGACTTTTGTACACGCATACACAATGGCGAGTGGAAAGGCTATACTGGTAAAAAAATAAAATACATCGTAAACATTGGTATTGGCGGCAGTGATCTTGGACCGGTAATGGTTACTGAAGCATTAAAACCTTATTGGGTTGAAGGCATTGAAACGTATTTTGTAAGTAATGTTGATGGAACGCATATTGCCGAAACGTTGAAAAAAGTAACGGCTGATGAAACACTGTTTCTCGTTGCATCAAAAACATTTACCACGCAGGAAACTATGACCAATGCACATAGTGCAAGAGACTGGTTTTTACAACATGCAAAAGGCGAAGCTCATGTTGCCAAACATTTTGCGGCACTTTCAACCAACGAAAAAGAAGTGGTGAAGTTTGGAATTGATAAAGCCAATATGTTTGAGTTCTGGGATTGGGTTGGCGGCCGTTATTCGTTGTGGAGTGCAATTGGATTATCGATTGCATTAACCATTGGCTACAACAATTTTGAAGAATTGCTGAAAGGTGCTTTTGCAACTGATGAACATTTTAAAACAGCAGCATTTGATAAAAACATTCCGATCATCATGGCACTGATCGGTACATGGTATGTAAACTTCTTTGATGCTAAGAGCGAAGCTATTCTTCCTTACGACCAGTACATGCACCGGTTTGCAGCCTACTTTCAGCAGGGAAATATGGAAAGCAATGGCAAATATGTTGACAGGAACGGAAAGATTGTTACGTACAGTACAGGGCCAATCATTTGGGGCGAACCGGGTACAAATGGTCAGCACTCGTTTTACCAGCTAATTCACCAAGGCACACATTTAATTCCTGCCGATTTTATTGCACCGGCTATCAGTCATAATCCACTCAGCGATCATCACAACAAACTCATGAGTAATTTCTTTGCACAAACAGAAGCACTCATGAACGGCAAAACAAAAGAAGAAGTAATTGCTGAAGGAGTAAAAGAAGAACTGGTGCCCTACAAAGTGTTTGAAGGAAACCGACCCACAAACTCTATTCTTGTTAAGAAAATAACTCCGTTTAGTTTGGGTGAGCTGATTGCACTTTATGAACACAAAATTTTTGTACAAGGTGTTATCTGGAATATTTACAGCTTCGATCAGTGGGGAGTTGAATTAGGAAAGCAATTAGCAAATAAAATTTTACCAGAGCTGATTAATAATAATGAGGTGTTAACACACGATGCTTCAACGAATTCACTGATTAATCAGTTTAAGAAATTCCGCCAGTAAAAAATAAGCCCCGGTACAACTGCCGGGGCTTTTCATTTTTCTCATCAGAATTTATTAATACAAGGCATTCAAAGCTATTTTATCGTTTGCATTGAAAGGACGATCAGTTGTAGCACTCAAACATGCAAGCATCCATGAATTTGGATCAATTGCAGTTGGTGTACCCGGAATGTTTATTGCGCCAACTGTGCTTGCTCCTTCATTGTATGCAGAGCCGCCACAACTGTAAGAACGATCCATATAGTCTGTATGACGGAAACCAATACAATGCCCCATTTCATGAGCAATAACCGTTGTAAGAAAACCAAGGCTGTAACCTGAAGCATATCTTTTTGCATAGCTGATAGTTCCATAAGGATTTCCTGCACTTGTAGGGAAGCCTGATGATGCTATATATTGGTTTGTATTAACCATTTTAATCTGAATAGTACCACCACTTGCAACACGCACGAAAGTAAGTTGCAAATTTTCGGCATTGTAGCGTTCTAAAGCAGCATCTACTGCTGAGACAAATGTGCTGTTAAATGAACTGCTTACACTTACTGTAATAGTACGTGGAAGACCAGTCACTAATTGTGTTGTTCTGTATTGCTCTACATTAGCAACAAGCAGCTTACCTGTTACCTGACTTGTTTTTAAGTCCGATGGAGAAAGAAAAATATCTCCTTCAACAATGTAACCGCCATCAGTCGCTGCCACATTATCAGTAGCAAAACCAAGAGCACTTATCTGAGTAAGTACATCTTTGGATACTTCGGCAGTACCAGCTTCTTTTACAGATTTTTTACATGCAATAATAAACAAAGCTGCAAAGAGAGCAGCTCCAAAAATAGGGAACAATTTTCTCATTTTAATTGATTTAGTTGGTTTCAAATTATGAAATTTTCTTAAATTATAACTCTTTTCGTGGAAAAAATATTCTCATACCATGAGATTGAATTGCAAAAAGAAAAAATACCACGAAATTGTACGATGATCCGTATATTAAAAAGATTCTGTTATTTTCACCAAATTCAAATGAATCTGAATTCTTCATATATTAAAATATCCGGCTTCATCTTACTATGGTTAATTTACGCTGGTGCAAGTGTTGCACAATTAACTAACAGAAAAGCAGAATCCAAAATTTCACCTTCTTTATCAGCACAATTAAAATTTCCTGTCCCTTCAGGCAAAAAACAGTTTACGCTTTTTTCAAACAATTTAGACAGTCTGAAAAATCTTCTTAAAAAAAACAACACTATCCGGATTGTTTCAGTTTATGAACCAACAGGCACAATTGTAATTGAAAGTACCTGGAAAGATGCAGAACAGTTACTGCAGAACAACAATGTATTATTTATTGATACAAGAAAAAAAGCAAAAGAAGAATTGTTGTTTGGATTTGTTGATTATGCAATGAATAAAATTTCGGCAATTCAGCATTACTTTCCTAATCAGAATGGCAACAACATCAGCGTTTCAGTTAAAGAACAATTATTTGATACAACAGATATTGATTTAAAAAACAGGATTCTTTCTTCAAACTACGCATCATCAACATTTTCTTCACACGCTTCAATTATGGCGACAATGATAGCTGGCGGCGGAAATGTATGGTATAAAACAAAAGGTGCAGCGTGGAAAAGCAAAATCAGCTCTGCTACATTCGACAATTTATTACCCGAGCCCAACAGTTACTACCAATTGCCCCTTTTTGTTCAGAATCATTCGTACGGAACTATTGTTGAAAATTATTATGGTGCTGAAGCTGCTGCTTATGACGCATCAGTCATAAACAACACTTCATTACAACATGTTTTTTCAGCCGGCAATTCCGGCAGCAGTACATCTACAACAGGCATTTATACCGGCATTGCGGGCTATGCTAATCTTACAGGTAATTTTAAACAGGCGAAAAATATTATTACAGTTGGCCATGTTGATTCGTTTGGAATTGTTCTAACCCCAAGTTCAAAAGGCCCTGCTTTCGATGGAAGAGTAAAGCCTGAATTAGTTGCGTTTGGCGAAGATGGAAGCTCGGGCGCAACTGCACTTGTATCGGGTGTTGCTACAGTACTCCATCAAACCTATAAAGACATTAACGGTTCGTATGCCCCGGCATCATTAATCAAAGCAATTTTACTGAACAGTGCAGATGATGTGGAAACTGCTGGAATTGATTTCAAATCGGGATATGGAAGCTTGAACGCATACAAAGCAGTGAAAACAATTTTAGCGGGTAGATATTTGCAAGGCTCTGTTACAGATCAAACACAACAAACATTTTCTGTTAACCTGCCAAATGGAATCAAACAATTAAAACTCACATTGGTGTGGACCGATCCTGCTGCAACACCAAATACAAACAAAGCCCTTGTAAACGATCTCGATCTTGAAGTAAAACATCTTTCAACAAATACAACATGGCTCCCATGGGTTTTAAATCCGGCGGCATCCATTTCATCATTGCAACAATTACCTGTTAGAACAAGGGACAGCTTAAATGTAGTTGAACAGGTTTCTGTTGATAATCCACCTGCCGGTAATTATGAAATAACAGTGAAAGGCTTCAGCATTCCTTCAGGTGTACAAAATTTTTCCATTGCTTACCAGCTTGATTCGTCTGACACATTCACATGGCTGTTTCCAACAGCAGCCGATCATTTGGATCCGGCTCAAACAAATGTTATCCGATTTGAATCGGGCTTCACATCCAGCAACGGAGTACTTGAACTCAGTACCGATAATGGAAACAACTGGCAAACTGTTTCAAACAATGCTGACTTAACAAAAGGATATTTCAAATTCACTGCTCCCGGTATTTACAGCAAAGCCTTATTAAGAATGACAGTGAGTAATCAAACATTTGTTACAGATACTTTCACCATTTCAAACAGGATTATTCCTGCAGTTGGTTTTAATTGTACCGATTCGTTTTTGCTTGTATGGCCAAAAGTAAAAGAAGCAACTGCATATCAAATTTATCAGCTCGGAAATCAATATATGGAATTACTGAAAACCACTGTTGATACATTTGTTGTTTTCAATAAACAATCAACAACATCAAACTATTTTTCCATAACCCCGCTCATCAATCAGGCAAAAGCTGTAAACACATACACATTTAACTATGCAACACAAGGAACAGATTGTTATGTCAAAAGTTTATTAGCCGATTTAGATTTCAGCAATCAGGGAGTTTTAAAACTGGCGCTTGGAACAACCTACAATATCAAAACAATCAGTTTTGAAAAATTTGCTGCAGGCGGATTTGTTTCATTGGATAAACAAAACCCAAACAGCGGAACTGCATATCAATCGCTTGATAAAACCATTTGTGAAGGGAGCAATATTTACCGTGCTGCAATTGAATTGCTGAATGGACAAATCATTTATTCAAACGAAGCAATTATTTATTATACCGGTGCTGCTGAAGCAGTGCTTTATCCTAACCCGGTACAACGCAACGGCATATTAACTGTATTACCAAATCCCAACAGCCAGCTTATCCTTGAACTTATAGATAATTATGGAAGAGTTGTGATGCAGAAAAACATCGTTGATTATCCTCAACAGGTTTCCATACATCAACTCAGCAAAGGAATTTACTACTACCGTTTACTGAAAGGAAATAAAAAAGTTCAGAGTGGAAAACTCATTGTGAATTAACTCCACAAAGAAGGAGGATATTCGCCCGAAGTAACCAGGTCATTTACACTTTGCTGAACACCAGGCGCATCTTCTTTATACGTTACACCAAACCATTGTGATGATGTTGGTATTACTTTCACAACACCCAGTTTATTTTTAATAAATGAATCGGCAACAAGTGGTATAAAAAATTCTGATTTTTCTTCATTGCCATGATCTTTCAAAAATGTTTCAAATAATTTTTCAGTTATTGTAAACAATGAATGATCGAAGCACCAGAAATTCATACTCACACTTGAATGATATGGAACTTCATGTTTGCCATCAGCATCTTCATAAACTATACGGCCACCTTCTTCATAAATCTTTGTACGCTCATTAATACTTGTAAGATTATGCTCCGCATCAACCTGACAAACCCCACGGCTTACAGTTCCGTTTTTGCTGAGCGTTTTTGAAAGATCGTAACCGATAATTGCATGTGTTTGCGGATTACATTCGCTATTTAAAAATGCTGCTGCTTTTTCAAACGCTTCTCTACCATAAAAATCATCTGCATTAATTACAGCAAAAGGTTCCTTTATTGCATCTTTTGCACATAAAATAGCATGCCCTGTTCCCCAGGGCTTTACTCTTGTTGCTGGGATATCAAAACCTTCAGTAAAAAAGCTTAACTCCTGGAATACATAACCTGTTTCAATTTTTCCTTTGAGTTTTGGTTCAAAGATTGACTGAAACTGTTCTGCAAAGTCCTTACGTATAATAAAAACAACTTTGCCAAAACCTGCACGTATTGCATCATAAATAGAATAATCCATAATGGTTTCTCCTGCGGGGCCAAAGCCTTCAATCTGTTTCATACTTCCATAACGGCTGGCCATTCCGGCAGCTAATATCAATAATGTAGGTTTCATGTGTGTAAATGTTTAATCTGCCGTATCGATTATTCAAAAACATAAAAAAATTGTACGACAGGCATCTTTTGTAATCGTTATTTTTGAACGGTGCTAAGATAATAAACAATCATTTTAAAAAAACATGCAACCGTTTCTCCAAAATATTCAATGTAAAAATATTGACTGGATGAGGAGCGATCAATCGCTGTTCCGGTTTACGGTTGCAAGATTTGATCTTATACATCCGTTTATTTCAGGCAACAAATATTTTAAACTCAGATATAACCTTCAAAGGCTTATTGAAGAAGGGAAGAAAGGCATTATAACAATGGGCGGCACTTATTCTAATCATCTTGCTGCAACTGCATTTGCCTGTTTTGAAAAAGGATTCGGCAGCATTGGTCTTGTTCGTGGAGAAATTACACACCCGCTGAATGCAACATTATCTTTTTGTAAACAACACGGTATGCAGCTAATTGCTGTTGAAAGAAAAAGCTACAACCGTAACAGTACTGTTGTAGAAGAGATAAGACAAAATCACCCTGATATGTTGTTTGTTCCCGAAGGTGGTGATAATGCTGAAGGATTACAGGGTTGCAGCGAAATATTGAATATGGTTGCTGATGCAGACAGTTTTACTCATATTTTCTGCTGTATGGGAACAGGCACCACTTTCAAAGGAATTGCAGCTTCTGCAAAAAAGCATCAGACTGTGATTGGTATTCCTGTCTTAAAAATTAAGGAAGATGAAAAAGAACTATTTATAAAAAACCATGCAACCATTCTGTCGGCAGCAGCAAAGAAAGTTTTATTTGATTATGCAGGCAACGGCTACGCAAAATTCAGCAGCAGGCAGATAAACTTTATGAATTCATTTTATACGAAAACATCTATTCCAACCGATATTATATACACAGGTAAATTAATGATGGCTGTTACAGACCTTTCAGAACAAGGATTTTTCCCATCGGGAAGCAAAATTCTTGTAGTTCACTCGGGTGGTTTGCAGGGAAATAACAGTTTACCTCCGGGAATATTAATATTCTGATGGGCATTATCTTTGCGCACTGAAAACGAATTCAACTACTGATGCGAAAACTGTTTTTTATTTTAGCAGGGCTTTTTTTTAGTTATGCTGTATCGGCACAAACAGATACTTTACCAAAGTTTAAAGCAATTAAAAAGAATGGCGAAATAACCATCAGTTGGGCAAACGGGTTTAAAAACGTAACACAGCTAAATATTCAACGTTCAAAAGACAGTTTAAAGAATTTCAGCACAATTCATTCGGTTCCAAATCCAAATTCAAAATCGTACAGCTACGTTGACAAAACTGCCAAAAACGACAGTAGTTATTACCGCATCTTTATTTTGTTTGAAGGAACAAATTACATCTTCACTCCTTCAAAAAAACTGTTTATTGATACAACGAAGCCCCCGGTAATTACAATTGTTGCCAAAGACAAACAAGGGAATGTTGACAATGCAAAAAACCAAATAAAAGAAAATCCCGTTGTTATAAAAGAAGAAAAACCGCAACCTCCGCCAAAACCGGTCTGGGTACCTTCTGTTTATGTTTTTACGGGTGATGATGGGAATGCAGTCATCAGTCTCCCCGATGCTTTGACGAAAAAATATTCTATTGTTTTTAAAAACGAAAGCGGCAATGTGCTGTTCAAAGTTCCACAGGTAAAAGAAGTGTATCTCACATTGGACAAAGTAAACTTCTTAAAATCGGGCTGGTATTATTTTGAACTGATGGAAGATGGAAAACTTAAAGAGAAAAATAAGTTTTTAATTACAAGAGATAATTAGCTGTTAGCCCATAGCCGATAGTGTATAGTAAAGCAAACTCAGCATTCTCCATGATGTACAGCCATCCTTCGGGTGAGCAGACATCTACAACTCTCACTTTCAATTTTCAATTATCCACAAGCTCCACCCCAAACACTTTTTCAAAATTCTTCTTCACTTTTTCTTTTGCTTCTTCAAAATCAACTTCACGGCCAAGTTCTTTTTGCAAAGAAGTCACCTGTTTGTTTTGAATACCACAAGGAATAATAAAGTTGAAATAGTTTAAATCGGTATTTACATTCAGTGCAAAACCATGCATGGTTATCCAGCGACTGCAACGTACACCCATTGCACAGATCTTGCGTTCTTTTCCTCTGATGCCGGGATCAAGCCACACACCTGTTTCACCTTTGCTGCGTTCACCTTTTAAACCATAATCAGCAAGTGTAAGAATGATTACTTCTTCCAGGTTGCGGAGATATTTACCAATATCGGTTTCAAACTTTTCCAAATCAATAATCGGGTAACCAACAATCTGCTGCGGACCATGAAACGTAATATCGCCACCACGGTTGGTCGGATAATATTCAATTCCTTTTTGCATACGGGTTTGCTCGTTAATTAGGATATGACTTGCATCGCCACTTTTTCCCAACGTATAAACTGGCGGATGTTCTACAAACAAAAGATGATGCGTTGTTGAAGGTGAATGGTCAATGTTGAATGGTGAATTTCCCTCTGACTCACGACTCACTACTGCCGACTCCCGGCTTTTTTCTATCTCCCTCAACTCAGCTTTCACCTGCAGGTTCTGCTGCATCAGACTTTCCTGGTAATCCCAGGCCTCTTTGTAAGGCATCTGTCCCAAATCTTTAAAAAACACCTGTTGCGTCATGGCTGCAAATTTACATTCATTTCAAATTCTATAATGAAGGAGTTATTTTTGCAAACTATGAACGATGAAGAATTACTTGAACAGGATAGTGAACTGGAGAACGGCGATGGCTCGGAAGAGTTATACGAGCAGAAGCGTTATGTGGTAAGCAAAGGCCAGGAACCTTTGCGTATTGACAAATACCTGATGAGCAAAATTGAAGGTGCCACCCGTAATAAAATACAACGTGGCATCGAATCGGGCTTTGTACTAGTGAACAACAATTTTGTAAAAGCCAATTACAAAGTTAAACCCGGCGATGAAATTCTTACACTTTCAGATACTGCGCCGGAAGATACCGAACTCAAACCCGAGCAGCTTCCACTCAATATTGTTTATGAAGATGAATCGGTAATTCTTGTCAACAAGGTTGCAGGAATGGTGATGCACCCCGGCTGTGGCAACTATACCGGTACGTTGGTAAATGGAGTGTTGTTTCATTTGCTGCAGCAAAACCCCGGGTTAACCGAAGCTGAACTTCCACGTTTTGGCATGGTACACCGTATTGATAAAAACACCAGCGGACTTGTTGTGCTTGCAAAAACCGAGCAGGCAAGTTATCACCTCGCCAAACAATTCTTTGATCATACAGTTGAACGTAAATATGTGGCATTGGTTTGGGGTGATATTAAAGAAGACAGCGGAACAATTACCGGACATGTAGGCCGTCATCAGCGTTTCCGCAAAATCATGGATGTATATCCCGATGGTGAATATGGAAAAGAAGCCATCACTCATTATACAGTACTCGAACGTTTTGGTTACACAACACTGGTTGAATGTAAACTGGAAACTGGGCGTACACACCAGATACGTGTACATATGCAGCACATTGGTCACCCGTTGTTTAATGATGATACTTATGGTGGCGACCGCATTGTAAAAGGAACGGTTTATACAAAATACAAGCAGTTTGTAGATAACTGTTTTGCTATTTGCCCACGCCATGCATTACATGCAAAAACACTGGGCTTCACACATCCCAAAACACAAAAGAAAATAATGTTTGACAGTGAGCTTGCAGTTGATATGCAGCAGGTAATTGAAAAATGGCGGGTATATACAAAAGCCAAGAATCTTACAGGTGATGATTAAACCTCATCCCTCTTATCCCTTCTCCTTCAGAGAAGGGACGGTGCTTCATCAATGATTAAACCTTCTGTTCTACCATATCATCTACAAATACTTTATCAGCATTTGTTTTTGTAATGAACAATCGGATATTAAGCGATAAAATTGGGTGTCTGCAAAAAGTCCCCCTTTAGGGGCGGAGGGGTTTTATTTCGGAAATACCATTTTATAATCCACACTGATCTTTCCCCTGGAAATATCATCCAGTTTTCCTTTCAGTAATTTTCTTTTCAGTGGTTTGAGGTAATCAATAAAAAGTTTACCATCAATATGATCGTATTCATGAAGAATAACCCTTGCAGTAATTCCATCAAATGTTTTTACATGTTCAATAAATTTCTCATCCATGTAACGGATGGTTACTTCTTCCGCACGGGCAATATCTTCCCTGATCTTGGGAATACTTAAACAACCTTCGTTATACAGCCAGTCATCACCGGCGAGTTCTTCAATGTGTGCGTTTATGAACACCTGTTTTGTACCTGGAACATCCGGGTACATGGCTGCTTCTTCCTCTTCCATATTTTCAAACATCTGGTGACTGTCAACCACAAACAGGCGAATATCCTTATTAATCTGTGGTGCAGCCAACCCAACACCATTGGATGAATACATGGTTTCCCACATATCAGCAATGAGCTTATCCAGGTTGGGATAATCGGAGGTAATGTCTTTACAAACTTTTCGTAACACTTCAGCTCCGTATGCTACAATTGGAAGAATCATTCAATTTAAGATTTGTGATTTAAGATTTCAGATTTTTTGGCATGTACATGCAAGAAATCGTCTGCAAATATAAGCACTGCAGCCGAAGGAATAAATCTGCATTTGTTGAAGAATCTGCGTCGTTTCCGTCAGATGAGGGCGTCAGACGGGACGACATCGTACATCTTACTTCATACATCTTCTCACATTCTCCCCAGGTATTCCTGCAGCATAATCGTAGCTGCAATTTCATCCACCAGTTTTTTATCCCGGCGTTGTTTCTTTTTCAGTCCCATTTCAAGCATGGCATCTTTGGCCATTTTGGAAGTGTAACGTTCATCAACCGTCTCAATGGGTATAGTGGGGAAATTTTTCTTCAGTTGTTCAATGGCTTTTTTAACCAGTGGAGTTGCATGTGTATCGGTATCATCCCAATTGGTGGGCATACCAATAATGATTTTCTCAACAGGTTCTTTACTGAAATAATCTTTCAGGAAAGGAATGAAATTTTTTGTTTCGATGGTAGTTAATCCGGTTGCAATAATCTGCAGCGGATCAGTTACTGCTAATCCTGTACGCTTACCACCATAGTCGATGCAAATTATTCTGGCCATAGAAAAAGTTAATAGTTCATAGTTGATGGTTCATAGTTAGCTATATCGAGTCTCTCAGTTTTGTAATCATCTTGCTCAGCACCTCGTAATCAGCATAATATTTGTCAAATTCTTCCTGATTAATATAATTCCTTTTGATTGCCATAAACAAACATGCAACAACTTCAATCCCTGACCGCAAGGCAATATTCAGAAAACGTTTAAATTCCGGGGTAGTTTGACCGGTGCTTCCTTCTGCAATATTCAGCACAACAGAATCGGCAGCACGTTTTATTTGTGATGAAAGACTAAAACGCTCCTCTACAGGAAACTTTTTAACCAACAGGTCAATTTCATTTGATAAATCAAGTGCGTTTTGCCAAACCTTTAACTCTTCAAAACGAAAAGCCATATACTGATGTTTTGTTTTCCTATGAACTATCAACTATGAACCACAAACCATCAACCAACCAGCATATCCACAATCACAAACACCGCAAACACCACACTGGCAATACCGTTCGCTGTCATAAATGCTAAGTTCACTCGGCTTAAATCGTTTGGTTTTACAACTGAATGCTGGTACACAAGCATACCCACAAATACTGCTACACCAATCCAATACAACCATCCAAAACCACCATACACACCCGCAACAATTACACATGCAGCAGCAAGTACATGTAGCAGTTCAGAAACACGCAAGGCTTTTGCTTTACCCAGCCATGCAGGAATTGATTTGAGTTTATATTCTTTATCAAACTCTTCATCCTGCAACGCATAAATAATATCAAAACCACTTACCCAGAATAAAACAGTAAATGAAAACAAGATTGGCAGCAAAGCAAACTTACCCGTTACAGCAAGATAAGCACCAATGGGCGCAAGACTTAAACCAAGTCCTAATACCAAATGGCAAAGAGGTGTAAACCTTTTTGTAAAACTATAACCCAGCACTACAAACAATGCCACCGGCGATAATGCCAGGCAAAGTGTATTGATGAAATAAGTTGTAGCAACAAACAGCAGACTTGTAATAATTGTAAACCACAATGCACTGTTGGCTGTAATAATTCCTGCAGGTATTTCACGTATGGCAGTACGTGGATTCTTTGCATCAAAGCTCCTGTCTAAATAACGGTTAAAGGCCATGGCTGCACTGCGGGCGAAGATCATGCAGAGAAGAACTAAAACGAATTTAACTATATAGCCAATTGTAGTTGATGGGACTCCATTAAAAAGAAATTCTGATTTTGAAGGACTGAGGAAATTTTGTTGAACAGAGTTTTCTTGTATAACCTTATTCAAATTCCATGTTACAATTTCTTTTGAGCCTAATGTAAATCCAATCAATGCAAACGGTAATGCGAATATTGTATGCGAAAACTTAATAAGGGAGAGATAATTTTTTACTTTCAACATCTTGCAAATATAAGAGGGTTAACATACTCCCCTTCAGGGGCTTGGGGTACCAGGTACAGATAGTTCTTAAACTTCTTCATCGTTATTTCTTGTTGTTAAACCGGGTTTATCTTTTTCGTCAACCGCTGTCAGGGTCTGCAACCACTGACAGGGTTCTCATTTTTCACTTTTCATTTTCAACTTTCAATTTTCAATTCTCCATTTTCAATTTCCTCACCATCTCCCACAACACCACTCCTGCTGCCACGCTGATGTTGAGCGAATGTTTCATTCCAAACTGTGGTATTTCAATACAACCTTCGCAGGCATGTAAGGTTTCCTGCTCCACACCTTCAGCCTCATTACCAAATATCAGCGCAATTTTTTCATCTGCCTTCCGCACAAAATCGTTCAGCATAATGCTGTTCTCCACCTGTTCAATGCCATACAGTTTATAACCTTCTGCTTTCAGTTCAGCAATGGCATCGGCTGTTTTTGAAAAATATTTCCAGGCAACCGTTTCAGTTGCGCCCAAAGCCGTTTTATGAATATCCCTGTGCGGGGGCTGCGGAGTATAGCCAATCAGGTAAACCGCTTCCACCAAAAACGCATCAGCTGTACGAAACACACTACCCACATTCTGCATGCTGCGTATGTTTTCCAGCACAACAATAATCCGGTTCTTTTCAGCTTCCTTAAACTCGTCAACCGACTTACGGTTCAGCTCATCCATGCTCAGTTTTCGCATCCGGCAAAGATAAGGCAAGAGGCATAAAGGCACTGAGGCACAAAGGTTTTATGTACATTCCACATCGTACATCTTACATCATACATCCTACATCGTACTGCCCCTTTCCCCTCCTACACCGTACTTCGTACATAAAGCATACCTTTGCGCAAATTTGAATATTAGTATATGAACACATTTGAAGCGCTTGGTTTGGACGAAAGATTGATGAAAGCGGTCAGCGAACTCGGTTTTACAACTCCCACTCCTATTCAGGAAAAAGCAATTCCTGTTCTGTTAAGCGGTACAAAAGACCTCATTGGTCTCGCCCAGACAGGTACTGGCAAAACAGCAGCATTTGGTTTACCCCTGCTGCAGTTATTAGACGAAAACAAGAAATATCCACAGGCATTAATTGTATGCCCTACCCGTGAACTTTGTTTACAGATTGTAAAAGAAATTGAAATCTTTAAAAAACATATCAAAGGAATGCAGGTTGTTGCCGTTTATGGCGGTACATCCATTGGTATGCAGATCAGGGATATTAAACGTGGTGTGCAGATCGTTGTGGCAACTCCCGGTCGTTTAATTGATTTAATTGAACGTAAAGCAATCAATCTCGGCGAAATTGAGTACGTGGTGCTCGATGAGGCAGATGAAATGCTGAACATGGGCTTCCAGGACGATATTGAATTTATTCTCCAGAACACACCAAAGAAAGAAAGTACATGGTTGTTCAGCGCCACCATGCCACCCGAAATACGCAAGGTGAGCCGCAAGTACATGAAAGAACCAATTGAAGTAACAGTTGGCAAAGTAAACACAGCTAATAAAAACATTGATCATCAATACTACGTTTGCTCATCAAATCACCGTTATGAAGCACTCAAACGTTTAATTGATTTCAACCCCGGTATTTATGGCATCATCTTCACACGTACAAAAGTTGATGCACAGGAAATAACTGAAAAACTTACCCGTGAAGGCTACGATATTGATGCACTGCATGGCGATCTTACCCAGCAGCAGCGTGATAAAGTAATGGGTCAGTTCCGTGATAAAACATTACAGCTCCTCATTGCAACTGATGTGGCTGCCCGTGGAATTGATGTGAAAGACATTACCCATGTAATTAACTACGAACTGCCCGATGATATTGAAGTATATACGCACCGCAGCGGACGTACAGGCCGTGCAGGCAAAACAGGTATCTGTATGAGCATTGTGCATAGCCGTGAAATTGGCAAGCTCCGCCAGATTGAACGCATTGCACAATCACAGTTTCATAAAACAGAAATCCCAACCGGTAAAGATGTTTGCCGTAAACAGTTTTTCTCGTTTATGGATAAACTCATCAATACCGATGTAAGCAATGAGGAATATGAAACCTATGTACCCATGCTGCATGAAAAATTTGCCGATATGAGCAAAGAAGATATTCTCAAGCGTGTGGCTGCAATGGAGTTTGATCGTTTCCTTAAGTATTACGAAAATGCAGAAGACCTCAACGTTCGTGAACGTGAACGTGGTGGTAGAGAGTTTGATAAATTCAGGAAAGATGGACGTGGTGCTGAAAGAGGTGCACGTACCCGTGAACCATACAGGGATACACAAGGTCGTGATTTCAAATCGGGTGGCGGCAACTTCACCAAGTTGTTTGTAAACCTTGGAACAAAAGATGGTTTTTACAAAGCAAGCTTCCTCCAGTTTATTCTCGACATGAGTGATTTAAAAAAGGATTCACTCGGCCGCATTGATATGCGTGAAATGAACAGTTGGGTTGAAGTTGACAGTAAAGCAGCCAAGCAAATGATGCGTTCTATTGATGGTAAAAAATTCAAAGGCCGCAGTATTCGTATGAACGAAGCAAACAGCAGGTAAAAGGTTTCACACAAAGGAACTAAGAATACAAAGTAACAAAGTAAGTCCCGGTTATGTTAACCGGGACTTTTTTATATAACAGGGTTTAGTGCTGCTATAAAGCATTTGTTGCAATTTATCCTGAGCTTGTCGAAGGGCTCACTTGTACTTTCTTAATTCTGTTCAGCAATTGTCTGAACCGGGATTGATGGGATTTGAAGGATGAAAAAGATTTCACAACGGTCGGGGCTCTTTTGTTTCGGTTGGTAAAGAGATCAACCGGTAAAAAACAAAAGGTTACAGTTTCTTTGATGCACATAGTTATATACCTACTACAGATGACTAAACAAAACCTTCATTTTAACCACTTAAACTGTGTTTTACATCATTTAAATTGAGTCGTGCAGCACCTAAATCGACATCTACAGTTAACTTATTCAAAACACCTGCTTCAATTATTTACAATTGAATCCTTTAAAAAGGGCACATTGGTTTTTAACATGTTCGATAATAGCGCTCTGAACTGGTTTACATTACTTATGCCATCATACCATTCATTATAATTGACCCAAGTTTCCTGTTTTAAATAATTGTATTTATCTGAAAAGCAAATACAAAGAGCAATATTTTAAGCAATAAGCCCTCTTTAGTTACCCCATGAATTGAATACAGAGTCATTTCTATAATTTCACTAATGGTGGTTTCTATACGTTTCCTCATGGCATTTTTAATAAAAGCCTGACATGGCTTTTCGGGCCTCTTACTGTTTGATTTCCTGCATATTTTCAACGCTATCATTTCCGTTTTTTTATAATTCTTCTAATTCGTATTCCGCATAAGCCCTGTCTCCAAATAATGTACTTTCCAGTAGCAAATCAATAAACATTTTTTGCAACGCTTCCTCATGCTCGCTGTCAGGGGAGAAACACAACTCTACGGGGATGCCGCTTTTGGTTGTAATCAGTGAACGTTTACACCATAAAAATATACCCATTTACTCGCATTAAACCCACCCCATTGCTCCCCTTTTAATAACTTGCTGCGGCTGATATGTCATGTTATGACAAGCTTTTAAAGGGAAACGAATCAATGATATATTCCAACTCTGCACAGACGTATTTAAACAGCCTGCCAATTTGTAAAAACAACCACATCAATAGCGAAGCTACCCGGTGAAGCCGCTTGTTAAAACCGCTTTTGCCAATCATTGCAGGTACCATATTGTGCGTCCGCATGTAATTCATAGCATGAAACTGATTCCCCCTTGAAATAAAGAGCTGACACTAAGACCGTACTGATAACCTCACTATCTCTTACTTTTCGCTCCTAATGCTTTGTATGGTGAATACCTTTCAGTATATCATCCACTAAACAGTAAATACCAATAACTTTGTCCTGAAACATTTGAGTGTGTTTTTGTTCTCCCAATTCAAAAATATTCAATCTCAAATGCTTCTATTTTAGGAAACTTGGGGTATTTATTTAAGAAATACATGAATCACCTGTATGAAAAGATTCATCAATATCTGTCTCTTTCTTACTTCCATGTTTGGTTATCTTGAATGGGGCAAAAATCACCACATGTTTATTTTCCAAGCCGAAGCTGAAATTTTTTCCAAACTTTTCAGCAATCCGCAAAACTTTTTACACCCGTTTATACTCATTCCGCTTTTCGGACAGTTATTGCTGCTTTACACCATCATCAGCAAACAACCAAACAAGACCATAACAATTACAGCAATCATCTTCATCAGCCTGCTCATGTTGCTGCTTCTGTTTATTGGCATCATTGATCCCAACTATAAAATTCTTTTTTCCACTTTCCCTTTTCTGATAACATCAATCATTGCTTCTCGTTTCTATTTAAAGAAAACAGGCTGATTTACAAACTTTGTCATTGGCAGATATAACAATAATCTTCAACCCCACTCAATTCGTTGCATAGGATACAAAAATTACCTTTTTGCCATCAAACAAAATCACTCATCATTCATTTCTCATTTTTCTTCACAAAACTCTTCGCATTTTTCTCAGCCATCTTCACTATTTGCCAATAAGGAGGATTGTAATGCTTTTGCTGAATAAACAAATGCACGTCATTCTCAACAGCCTTCTTTACTGTTTGGAACATGCTCACAAACGACTGGTTCTTTAAAGCCTGCTCTGCACTCATACCTTCAGGTATCATTGCCACTTTCCCAAAACGGTTCATCATAAAACAATAAGCTTTCAGCAATCGTGCAAAAGGCAATTGCCAGCGGGGAAAAGTTATTGCAGTTCCTTTATCTGCTTCGGTAATTAAACCATCCATCACTGCATTATAAACATGATCGTTTAGAAGTGTTTCATTGTCCTTCCATTCTGCAACAACAGTTAATTGAGGATCATATTCAAGATCGCTGGGCATCTGTGTAACAAAATGCTCCACACCAAAAGCGTGCAGCCAGTTTTCAATTCCAGGTGATGAAATGGTTGATATAGCTTTCCACAACTGCAATCCGTTTTTCTTGTATGCATAAGAAGCCACTTCAGAACAGAACATGGCAGATGAATCGTAGAAATTCATTTTGAAATCATAAGGAATATGTTTCTGCATTGCATGTATGTAAGCAAACTTTGCTGCCTTTTGAGGAAGCATAGGATCGGCTTTCAACTGCGGAAGATCAGCTCTTGGTCTCAACACCATGCAACGTAGTTTTTTGTCTTTGATGTATTGATCAACAGACGCAATGGCTACTCCTTTTTCAATATGCGCTTCAATTAAATAAGGAATCTTTGTTTGCTCATCTACATAAATCAATGCTACATGTGAAAAATTGCCGGGATAATCATTGCCTCTTGAAATAAATGCCGACACTTCTGCCCCGCCTCTTGACACCAGCATATCGCCGCCGTGAACCTTGATTCCCAATATTTCAGTTGAAGGAGTTGCTGAAGGTTCATCTTTACCTTTTATTAACCGTACAATGGAATCGGTTTGTTGCTGCAGCGCCACTTCTTCTACTGCTGCACGCATGCCGTACAGGTTTTTATACAACCTGTTGCGTGATGACAACTTGTTCATATCCCAACTTTGCGACTTGTGCTTGACTGCAGTTTTTATGCGGCTGTACAAATCGTTAAAGCGATCAATATAGTCCGGTCGTGATGCCACAAGCGGAGCCAATACAAAAAAATCATTTAACAACGAATCGTACAGGTTGTTTTTTGCCGGGATTGTATTGCTTTCGATAAAACTGCAAATGCTTTGAGAGGCTTGAAAAAGAGAATCAATTTTTTTAGATGCAGTTAATGAATCGGTTTGTTTACCCTCAACAAAATCGGCTTCCAGTTTATTCCAGAATGAATCAACACTCCAGCGAAATGGCTGATGAGATGCTGCAACAATCTTCTGATCTGCACGACCAGGCATCAACAAAAGCAAATAAACAGCAACAAGAAATACAAGTGAATACAAAAGCCGTTTCTGGTATTTACGCATTGGACGAAGTTTGGATAAAGATAAAAAGACAGATGAGAATACAATAGAAACGCTGATAATACTGTCTTGTCCTATTATAGAGATGTACTATAGCAAGCGTATAACTCGTGCATATTTTTGTGTATGAAGTAAATATATCGCAAGGAGTATAGTAAGTACATCGTCTGGAAAAAAGAAAAATCCGCTTCCGGGAATTCATTTATCCAAAAGGAAATGAGAATTATATCAACTTGTATATGTAACCACAGCTTCCAAAAGAAAACTTATTTTTGCGACTCAATGTTCAACAACCATGAGTAAAGTAAAAGTAGGACTGGTGCAGATGAGCTGCACCGCAAACAAAGAAGAAAACCTGCAAAAAGCAATTGCCAAAACGAAAGAGGCAGCAGCGAAAGGTGCGCAGATTGTGTGCCTGCAGGAATTGTTTACATCGCTGTACTTCTGCGACAAAGAAAACTATGATAACTTTTTGCTGGCCGAAGCGATTCCTGGCCCGTCAACAGATGCATTGAGTGCTGTGGCAAAAGAACTCGGCGTGGTCATCATTGCTTCACTCTTTGAAAAAAGAACACAAGGCTTGTATCATAACACAACTGCAATTCTTGATGCTGATGGTACTTACCTGGGCAAATACAGGAAAATGCACATTCCTGATGATCCTGCTTATTACGAAAAATTTTACTTCACTCCCGGCGATCTTGGATACAAAGTATTCAAAACAAAATTTGCAACCATTGGTGTACTCATCTGCTGGGATCAATGGTATCCAGAAGCTGCACGCATTACTGCTTTAATGGGTGCCGAAATTCTTTTCTATCCTACCGCAATAGGCTGGGCTACATCGCAGGACGAAGCAACCAATACCGAACAATACAATGCGTGGCAAACCATTCAACGCAGTCATGCAGTGGCAAACGGCTTGCATGTTGTAAGCGTTAACCGTGTGGGCTTTGAGCAAAACGGTGCCATGAAATTCTGGGGTGGCTCATTCATCAGTAATCCGTTTGGTTCTTTATTATACAAAGCATCACATGATGCAGAAGAAATACATGTGGAAGAACTTGATCTTAAAAATTCAGACCAGTACAGAACACACTGGCCATTTTTAAGAGACAGGCGCATTGATTCGTATCAGCCAATTACAAAACGTTTTATCGACGAGGAGTAATTTTTTGATACCGGCAGCAGCAATTCTATCAAACATTGTTGCGTCGCATACTTGTACTTCTTATTCTTTTATCAACATTATTAGTCAGCATGGCATTTGATCAGCATACACCAAAACAATCAGGCTATTTTTTCCCTGCAGAATTTGCAGCACATGAAGCAACATGGCTTTCATGGCCGCACAAAGAAGCTTCATGGCCTGGAAAGATTCATACAATTTATCCTTACTATGCACAGTTTATTAAAACACTTGCACTAAGCGAAAAAGTAAGAATCAATGTAGCTGATGAAGCAATGAAACAATTTGCATTGCAGCATTTGCAGCAGGCTGAAGTTGATCTTTCACTAGTAGAGTTTTTCTTTCATCCCACCAATGATGCGTGGTGCAGGGATCATGGACCGGCATTTCTTATCAACCCCAATGCAGAACAAAAAAAAGTGATTGTTGATTGGGACTATAATGCATGGGGTGATAAATATCCTCCCTACGATCTGGATGATGTAATTCCAACACTCATTGGCAAACATTACAACATTCCTGTTTTCAATCCGGGCATTGTAATGGAAGGCGGTTCTGTTGAGTTTAACGGTGCAGGTGCATTGCTTACATCAACAGCATGTTTATTAAACCCTAACCGCAATCCGCATTTGAATCAACAACAGATTGAAGAATATCTAATCAATTATTATGGGGTTGAACAAATACTCTGGGTTGATGAAGGTATTGTTGGTGATGATACGGATGGACATATTGACGATACAGTACGTTTTGTAAATGAAGACACCGTTCTTACTGTAGTTGAAGAAAACAAAGCCGATGAGAATTATGAATTGCTTCAGCATAACCTGCAGCAGTTAAAACAGATGCGTTTGTTCAATGGCAAGCAGTTAAATATTGTTGAACTTCCAATGCCCGATGAAATTGTGTATGAAGACCAACGTTTGCCAGCATCATACGCCAATTTTTATATTTCCAATAAACATGTAATTGTTCCCACTTATCAATGCACAAAAGATGACAAAGCATTGCAGATTATTCAGCAGTGTTTTCCTTCGAGAGAAGTAATTGGTATTGATTCAACCGAAATCATCTGGGGACTTGGCAGTTTTCATTGTCTTAGTCAGCAAGAACCACTGGTGTAGTTGAAAGAAGCTTAGAATTATTTATTTTACTATTTCGTGTAATTAGTGTAATCCGTTTAATTCGTGGTTAAAAAAACGAAACCTTCTGTAAAAACAGAAGGTTATCGATTGCCTCCTATAAAAATAGAGGGCCTGCCATATATAAAAAAGGAAACTGAAAAGGCACTTTAAAAAACATTTATCCCAATGCAAGCTCCGGCTGTTTATCCGGTGCAACAGTAGTTTGAGGAGCTGTGATGTCTATCCTTACCCTGTTCATCAGCACAAAAATTAAAGAACTTACTATAATTGAAATAAGTACACCAGCAAGTATTGCAAGTTTTGCAATGTCTTTACTTGCTTCCGCTTTAAATGCCAGGGAAGTTGTAAAAATCGACATTGTAAAACCTATCCCTGCAAGCGATCCCATAAAAAATATTTGTTGCCAGTTAACATTTCTTGGCAAATGTGCCACCTTCATTAAAACCAGCAAACGGCTAAACAGGAAAATGCCAACAGGCTTTCCTATAACCAGTCCTGCCATAACTCCGGTTGCAATGGTTGAATGAATCGTATCGCTCAAATTTCCACTAATTAATAAAGATGTATTTGCGAGCGCAAACAAAGGAATAATAGCAAAGTTTACAGGCTTATGAATAATCTTTTCAACCTTTGCCAGATCTTTAATTGGCAATGCAAATGCTACAAGTACTCCTGTAATACCAGCTTCTATACCGGAGTTAAACATGAAATACCATAACACGAACGAAAAAACAATATGTAATGCCCCAAACTTAACCTTTCTGATATTTAATACCCACAATAACGTATAAACCACAGCAGCACCAATTAAAAATCCTACATGGATTTTACCCCCATAAAAAAGAGCTATAACAACAATAGCGCCCAGATCGTCAATTATGGCAAGAGCCATCAGTAATATCTTCAATTCAACTGGAATACGCTTACCAAATAATGAAGCCACTCCTATTGAAAATGCAATATCCGTTGCGGTGGGAATTCCCCAGCCGCTGGTGAATGCCGAACCTTTGTTTATTAAAAGAAAAATCAATGCAGGAACAATCATTCCTCCAAGTGCTGCACCAAAAGGCAATACAGCTTTTTTGAAAGTTGATAATTCCCCGGCAAGCAGCTCACGCTTAATTTCCATGCCTGCCAGCAGGAAAAAGAAAGCCATTAGAAAATCATTAATCCAATGACCAAAACTTTGTGGCAAATGCAAAACAGAAAATACTTCCATTTCATGATTCCATAAACCTCTGTACCAGTCGCCAATGAAAATATTGGAAAGAAACAGCGAAACCACTGTACAGATGATCAGTAATATACCTGTACCACGGCTGTCGTATAATAAAAACCGTAATGGGCTAACCGCTTTTTTAATAATCCGTTTCATTGCAATTCAATTTTTTACTATAAAATTTAATGAACTGCTGATTAAAAAATAATCAGCAGTTCATTAGTGAAACATATTAATCTACATAACCATGTACTCCCATTTCTGGAATATCAAGACCTGCAATTTCATCCTCTTTCTTCACCCGAATTGGTGTGATTTTATTGGAAATTTTAAAGAAGAAATACATCACAGGAAACACAAATAATGCACAGGTTAATGTGCCAATAAGCTGTGCCACAAACTGGCTTGCATCACCATAAAATAAGCCTTTCACAGTTCCGGCTACCCCATTCCATCCATCACCATAAGAACCGTCGGCAAACAAACCAAGTGAAAGAACACCCCATGCACCATTTACACCATGTACGGCAAATGCTCCAACAGGATCATCAATTTTTAATTTTCTGTCAACAAAATTGTAAGCAACAATTACCAGCACACCGGCAACTGCTCCAATAATTACAGAGCCAATTGAATTTACGAATGCACAGGGAGCAGTAATTGCAACCAAGCCTGCTAACAACCCGTTTGCAAGCATACCTGGATCAGGCTTTTGTTTGCGGATATACATGTAAACGAGTGCAGCAAGTGTTGCGGCAGTTCCCGCCATCATTGTATTTACAGCAACAATGCTGATTCTAAAATCGCCACCGGCGAGTGTTGAACCAGGGTTGAATCCAAACCAACCAAATGCAAGAATGAATGTTCCTAATAAAGCCATTGGAATATTATGTCCTGGAATTGTATTTACTTCTCCATTGGGTCCGTATTTTCCAATACGTGGGCCAATTACAATTGCACCTGCTAATGCTGCAACACCACCAACCATGTGTACAACAGATGAACCAGCGAAATCAACATGACCATGTCCTAAATGGAAGTTAGCGCCTAACGAAGCTAACCAGCCGCCGCCCCAAACCCAGTTACCATAAATGGGATATACAAACATGGAAATAAACAAACCGAAAATCAGGAACGATTTAAACGACCAACGCTCAGCCATTGATCCGGTTGGAATTGTTGCTGTTGTATCCATAAACACCATCTGAAAAAGAAACAGTGTAAACACACCAATATCATATACTTTACTGTTCAGGAAAAAGCCAACAGAACCTATAATACCAAAGTCATGTCCAAACAAATGAACAGTGTATTCGTGCGGTATTACTCCAGGGGCTCCCCCAAGTGTTGCTGCATTTAATGCACCACCAAACATGAATGCAAATCCACAAACCCAGAATCCAAACATTCCTAAAGCATATACAAGAAAGTTCATCCCCATTGTATGAGCAACATTTTTCTTCTGCGTAAAACCTGTTTCTACCAGAGCAAAACCCGCCTGCATAAACATCACCAAAAAGCCCGCAATGAGCGTCCACATAATGTTAATTGCAATTTTGTTATGCCCGGCCTGGGAGGCAACTTCTTCTAAAGTTGGTTTACCTGCCGTTGCGGCAGCAACATCATTAATAGTTCCGGTATTAGCACCTGTTGGATCTTGTGCGAATGAAACAGACGGAACAAAAATTGCCATGCAAATGAACAACGCAAGGAAGAAAAACAAAGCCTTGTTGTTTAAGAGGTTTTTTTTAATCATTTTACTACGTTTTTAGAATGGTTCTGGCAGGCTGTTTTCAGTTTCTTTTATTTCCACCAAAATGGTGTATTTCGCAGGTCTCAGATTAGTACTAAAAATGGTATGTGAATCCAAGAATAAACTGCCCGGCGTTTTTTAACGAGGGAGTGCTTATATCAGAGTTTTTATAAAAAACCGGATCTTTTGCAGCATCTACTCTGAACTCAGGAATGATTGTTAGATTATCAATATGAATGTTTGCAGAAAGTGTTGCCTGAAACATATTTGTACCAATTCCGGCTACGCCATCTTTATCATCAAAGATTTCTGCTCTGCCAGTTAATCCAAAAACTGATGTTGGATCATAGTTCAGGTAAAGTGCTGAACCATAAAATGAGCCTTTAGAACCTTCAGTTGGCTTTACTGTTTTAATTGTTCCGTTATAACCTATATTAAATTTGCTTGAAAGAACCCCTGTAATTACAGCATCAATCTGGCTAACTCCATTATCAGCCATATCCTTACCACCAACATAGTTCAGATAACCACCAAGCTTACCGTCTGTTGTGTTCAGATGAATTTGCCCAAGAAAATTCTTCTTTGAAAAACTTGCAGTTACATTATCGGTTGGATTAGCCACACCAAGCATAAAAGCAAAATTTTTATTTATTGTAAAATCTGCTTTTAAACCTGTGTGAAAGAAAGGACCATAAGAGAACATATAACTCATACTGTAGTTTCTATTGAGATAAGCATCTAACAGTTCATAACCAACATGAGTACCCCATTTACCAAAAGAGAATTTTACTTTATCAGATGGAGCGTAAGAGATGTAAGCTTGTTTTATTGCTGCAAGTGTACCTTCATCATTATAAGAAAATTCAGCAGCTCTTTTACCAAAACCAAGATCAACAACGGCATCAACTTTACCAATTGCATAATCAGCTTTTATTGAAGCCATACCTAATTCAAACGAATTTTGAGAGTTGGTAAAACTTGTAAAATTATTTAAATGACCATGATCTTTTGCATTCTGAAAATTATACCGGTAATACCCATCAACTGATCCTGAAAGAGTAAGATTTCCCTTAGCAGTTGAATCCTGTGCATTAACAGATGAAACTGAAAGAATAACAATAGAAGCAGCAGACAAAAAGTTTCGTAACATTGTTGTGATTTTAAGTGTTAATAAAGGGTACAGCAGATGAGTTGCGTCAACAATTCATCATAAATGCTGTACCTTTTTTTTGAATAGTTTTGTTTGTCAATTAATCAGGATTTATTTTATCATAAGCTTGCATGTTCTTCCTCAACCTGCCCGTTTTTTGCAACAAGCAGGGTGCCTTGCAGATATTTTTCATTATGCTGAGATGCATCCAATCCAATTTCTTCTTCTTCTTCAGTTACACGGATAGGAAGAAGGAAATTGATGAACTTGAAAATTGCAAATGAAACAGTGAAACTGAATGCAACCACAATCAGCAATGCCTTAAACTGTGTAAAGAAAAATGAGAAATTGCCATAGAACCAGCCATCATTGCCTGCTGCATTAATTGCCTTGGTAGCAAAAAAACCAGTCATGAGCATACCTACCATACCTCCAAGACCATGACAGGGAAATACATCAAGCGTATCGTCCAATCTTGATTTCTGTTTGTAATAAACAGCAATGTTTGAAATAATTGCAGCAACAGCTCCAATAAAAATACTTTGAGGAATTGCAACAAAACCTGCAGCCGGAGTAATTGCGACCAAACCAACTACGGCCCCAATACAGAAACCAAGTACAGAAGGTTTTTTGCCACGCAAAACATCAAAAAACATCCAGCTTAACCCTGCTGCGGCAGCAGCAGTATTCGTTGTTGCAAATGCAGATACTGAAAGTGAATTTGCACCTAAAGCTGAACCTGCATTAAAACCAAACCATCCAAACCATAAAAGCCCAGTACCAATCAGAACATAGGGAACGTTCGCCGGTGGAATTTCTTTCTGTTCAATATGTACTTTACGACGCTTTAATACTAATGCACCGGCAAGTGCAGCACAGCCTGCTGAAATATGAACTACTGTACCTCCGGCAAAATCCAAAACACCCATTTTAAATAGAAAACCATCAGGATGCCAGCTCCAGTGTGCCAACGGTGCATAAACAAGCAAACTGAATAATACTGTAAAAAGAATATAAGCTGTAAAACGGATTCGTTCCGCTACAGCTCCTACAACTAAGCCTGGTGTAATTACTGCAAACATCATCTGAAACAGCGCAAAAAGCAATAAGGGAATGGAAGGAGCTAAACTCCATGGCGCACCAGAACCAACATTCTTGAAAAACATAAATGTTGTTGGGTTACCGATAATACCTCCAATTGAATCGCCAAAAGCGAGACTGAAACCAACAACTACCCACAGCACACCAACAATACCTGCCGCCACAACACTTTTAATCATTGTGGAGATAACGTTTTTTCGGTGTACCATTCCGCCATAGAAAAAAGCAAGTCCGGGAGTCATTAAAAAAACAAGTGCGGTAGCAACAATAATCCAGGCAATATCAGCCGGACTATAAGCTCCTGCTTTATCCTCAAAATTTGGTAAAGCCGGAATAAACAATGAAGCAATTGCAACTGCCGCCAATATCAGAAAAGGGGCAATTTGTCGTGGAGTTACTTTTTTAATCATGGTAATCGATTTTGGTTTACATTAATAATTTTTATTATAAATTATTATGTCCTCAATTTACATTTATTTTAAGGCATTTTAACAAATTTATTTCACATGTTATTTTTTTTAATATATTTTGAAAAGAATAAAAAAATATAGCCTAAGTACTTAATTAAAAATAACTTAGACTATATTTTACTCGTTGGAAGTAATAAAAAAAGAAAAATGTAAAATTACCTTAAACAGCAATTATTACATTCTGATCCTTTGCTTCAAGAATTGAATGCCCGGAAAGAAACTGATCCACTTTTCTGGCACACTCTCTTCCTTCACTTATTGCCCATACAACAAGTGATTGCCCCCTGCGCATATCGCCTGCAGTAAACACTTTATTAATGCTGGTATGATAATCTTTTTCGGTTGCCTTAATATTCTTTCGCTCATCAAGTTCCACACCAAGCTGCTCCAGCATACCTGTATATTGCGGACTTACAAAACCCATTGCAAGCAAAGCCAGTTCACAGGGAATTGTACGTTCACTTCCTTCTTTTTCAGTAAACGATGCAGGGCGGCCATCGTCACCAAACTTCCATTCGAGATCAACGATTTTTAAAGCCGTCAGATTACCATTTTCATCTCCCACAAATTCTTTTGTAGCAACAGCCCACATGCGGTTTGCACCCTCATCGTGAGAGGATGAAGTTTTAAGAACCATCGGATAGGTTGGCCAGGGCATTGCATCGGTACGTTCTTTTGGAGGCATGGGCAGCAATTCAAATTGAGTTACGCTTTTTGCTTTTTGCCGATTACTTGTTCCCACGCAATCGCTGCCGGTATCTCCGCCGCCAATAACAACAACATTTTTTCCGGTTGCCAAAATATTTTCACTAAAAATATTACTCTCTACATCTGCTTTAGCCAAAGGATCAATATTTGCATTACGCTTATTTTGCTGCTTTAAAAACTGCATTGCAAAATAAACACCTTTCAATTGCCTTCCGGGTACAGGTAAATTTCTTGGAACGGTTGACCCACCAGCAAGTACTATTGAATGATATTCACGCAACAGATCGTTTACACTTAAATTTACTCCAACATTTGCATTGCATTTAAATGTAACACCTTCTTCTTCCATGATCGAAATGCGGCGGTCAATTACCCATTTCTCCAGTTTAAAATCAGGAATACCGTAACGCAGCAATCCCCCGGGTTTATCATCACGCTCAAATACAGTTACCAAATGGCCTGCAAAATTCAATTGCGCTGCGGCAGCAAGACCTGCCGGGCCGCTACCAACAACAGCAACTTTTTTCCCTGAACGTTTATTAATTTTCTTTGGCTGAACGAACCCTTTTTCAAAAGCTATTTCAATGATATGTTTTTCAATTTCTTCAATTGTTACAGCGGGCTGATTAATTCCAAGTACACATGCAGATTCGCAAGGTGCAGGACAAATTCTGCCGGTAAATTCAGGGAAATTATTTGTTGATGTTAAAATATTATATGCCTCTTTCCATTCCTTACGATATACTGCATCGTTGAATTCAGGAATTACATTTCCCAAAGGACAACCACTGTGGCAAAAAGGAACACCGCAATTCATACAACGTCCGCTTTGATGATTCAGCTTTTCATCAGAAAAACGGTTAACAAATTCATTGTAATCGTTGATACGTTCATCCACGCTTCGCTTTGATGGAAGCTCTCTTGAAAATTCTAAAAAACCGGTTGGTTTACCCATGAATACTATTTTTAATCACTACTGTTTAAAATTTATTTACCTGCACTAACTGCTGCCGCACTTTTCTGAAGTGCCTTTTTATAATCTGCCGGGAATACTTTTATAAAATGATGGAGCTGATTTTCAAAATCATCCAACACAAATTTTGCAACAGTACTTCCAGTATAATCGTAATGCTTTCTGATCATCTGTTTTAATTCTACTGCATCTTCACTGTTTACAGGATCAAGCTCAACCATTTCTTTATTGCAATTATTATTGAAATGATTTTTTACATCATATACATAAGCAATTCCACCACTCATTCCTGCAGCAAAGTTTCTTCCTGTATCGCCAAGAATTACAACACGGCCTCCGGTCATATATTCACAACCATGATCGCCCACACTTTCAACAACAACATTGGCACCCGAATTACGTACTGCAAAACGTTCACCTGCTTTACCACGAATAAATGCTTCTCCACTGGTAGCACCGTAAAAAGCAACATTACCAATAATGATATTTTCCTCTGGTGTATAGGTTGCAGTTTTATCGGGATAAACAATCAGCCTTGCACCGCTTAATCCTTTGCCAAAATAATCGTTCGCATCGCCTTCGAGTTCAAGTGTTACCCCATTTGTATTAAATGCTCCGAAACTCTGTCCTGCAGTTCCTTTAAATTTGAAATGAATAGTATCATCAGGCAATCCCTCTGCCCGGTATTTCTTTGTTATTTCATTTGAAAGAATTGTGCCTGCTGTACGATCGGTGTTTCGTATATCAAATGAAACTGAAACCTTTTCTTTACGTTCAATTGCCGGTTTTGCTGCTTCAAGTAATTTCCAGTCGAGCACTGTTGCCAAACCATGATCCTGCTCTTCTGCACAATGAAGTGGAGTAAAATCAGAGGCCGGTTCTTTGTAAAGAACAGGAGAGAGATCAAGCTTGCTGAATTTCCAATGAGTAATATTTTCCCTCATCTGAAGGCAATCAACCTGTCCAACCATTTCATCTACAGTTCTGAAACCAAGTTCAGCCATAATTTCTCTTAAATCTCGTACAATAAAACGGAAGAAATTCACCACATGATCCGGATCGCCTTTAAACCGTTTACGCAACTCCCCATCCTGCGTTGCAACACCTACCGGACATGTATTCATGTGGCACTTACGCATCATTATACACCCTTCCACAACAAGTGCAGCAGTTGCCACGCCCCATTCTTCAGCACCAAGTAATGCAGCAACAGCAATATCCCGGGCTGTTTTCATCTGCCCATCGGCCTGTACTACAACACGACTACGTAGTTTATTTTTCACCAGTGTTTGATGTGTTTCAGCAAGACCAAGTTCCCACGGCAACCCGGCATGTTTAATTGATGAAACAGGCGATGCACCTGTACCGCCATCAAACCCACTGATTAAAACAACATCTGCTTTTGCCTTGGTAACACCTGCAGCAATTGTACCAACACCAGCTTTACTTACCAGCTTTACATTTATACGGGCTTTTCGATTTGCATTCTTCAGATCAAAAATTAACTGAGCCAGATCTTCTATTGAATAAATATCATGATGCGGAGGAGGAGAAATTAAACCCACTCCAGGTGTTGAGTGACGTGTTTTACCAATCCATTCATCAACTTTATGGCCAGGTAATTGTCCGCCTTCACCGGGCTTGGCTCCCTGTGCCATTTTAATCTGCAGTTCATCGGCTTCTGTAAGATATAAGCTTGTTACTCCAAAACGTGCCGAAGCTACCTGCTTAATTGCAGAACGCATACTGTCGCCATTTTCGAGCGGAGTATATCTTCTTTCATCCTCACCGCCTTCTCCCGTATTACTCTTACCCCCCAAGCGGTTCATTGCAATGGCAAGAGTTGTATGTGCTTCCCACGAAATAGAACCAAAACTCATGGCACCCGTTGCAAAACGTTTGTAAATAGTTTCAGCAGGCTCTACCTCATCAATATTTATTGAAGGACGGTTTCTTTTAAATTCAAATAAACTACGCAATGTTGCCGCTTTCTCACTCTGATCGTTCACCACTTTTGAATATTTCTTAAACATTCCATAATCATTCGTTTTCGTCGATTGCTGCAGAAGGTGAATGGTTGTTGGGTTAAATAAGTGAAACTCCCCTTTACGTTTCCATTGATAAATACCGCCTACAGGTAACCGATCAACAGGAACATCTTTTTTACTGAAAGCAAAATAATGTTTAGCTAAAGCTTCTCTGGCAATTTCATCTAACCCTATACCCTGAATGCGGCTTGTTGCACCGGTAAAATACTTATCCACCACATCCTGGTTTATACCAAGTATTTCAAAAATCTGTGCACCCTGGTATGATTGCAATGTTGAGATTCCCATTTTTGAGAATACTTTCAGCAACCCGTCGCAGATAGATTTGATATAATTTTTCCGAAGAACATCCCATTCCAGATCGGTCTGCAAATGACCGCTTACTTTCATATTACGGATGGTTGCCAAAGCAAGATATGGGTTGATTGCGGTAGCACCGAAAGCGATAAGACATGCAAAATGATGTACCTCCCAAACATCACCAGCCTCCACAATAATTCCAACCTGGCCACGCAAGCCTTTACGTATAAGGTGATGGTGTACTGCCGCAGTTGCAAGTAAAGTAGGAATAGCTACGTGGTCGCTGTCAACAGCACGGTCGCACAGAATAATTACTTCAAACCCGTCATGTACAGCATCTTCTGCATAGCGGCAAATACGATCAATACCAGCTTTGAGTGAACCCGGTTTTCCATCAGCACGAAAATAAATCTGTATAGTTTTTGCCTGGAAAATTCCCGTATCAATACTTCTGATTTTTTCCAGCTCTTTGCTTGTAAGGATCGGCTGCTTTAATGCTACTGTATGGCAGTGCATGGGCGATTCTTCCAGAAGATTGCCATTATTACCAACAAAAGCCGCAAGGCTCATTACCATCCGTTCACGAATCGGATCAATCGGTGGATTTGTAACCTGTGCAAATAACTGTTTGAAATAAGAAGATAAATGCTGCGGCTGATCGCTCAGTACAGCAAGCGGAATATCAGTTCCCATTGAACCTATCGGTTCTTTTCCATCCAACGCCATTGGCTTAATGATGGTTTCAATATCTTCAGTTGAATAACCAAATGCCTTTTGATATTTTGTAATACTTTCATCGCTCAGGTGGGTAAATGTAACTCTTGGCTCAGGTAATTCCTCCAACCTGATTTTATTTTGATTAAGCCAGTCTCCGTAAGGTTTCTGAGAACAGATGGTTTCTTTCAGTTCTTCATCGCTGATGATACGTCCCTGCTCCATATCAACAACAAACATTTTACCGGGATGTAAGCGTCCTTTTTTGATAATTGTTTTCGGATCAACCCAAACAACACCTGTTTCACTTGCCATAATTACACGATCGTCGGTTGTAATACAGTAGCGTGAAGGACGAAGACCGTTTCTGTCTAATGTAGCACCAATAATTTTCCCATCTGTAAATGAAATTGATGCCGGACCATCCCAAGGTTCCATAATGGAAGCATGATATTCATAGAAAGCTCTTTTTACCGGATCCATCTGATCGTTTCCATCCCATGCTTCCGGTATCAACATCATCATCACATGTGGTAAACTGCGACCTGTCATTGCAAGCAGTTCAATCATATTATCAAGACAAGCTGAGTCTGATTGTCCACCAGTAACTATCGGCAGAAGCATTTCCATTTCTTCTTTCGAAAAGTATGGAGATGTAAACCCATGTTCACTTGATTTTAACCAGTTAAGATTTCCCTGTAATGTATTGATTTCACCGTTGTGGGCAATGTAACGGAATGGCTGTGCAAGCTTCCATGAAGGAAATGTATTTGTTGCAAAACGGCTATGTACCAAACCAAAGGCACTTACCACCCGTTTGTTAGAAAGATCAGGAAAATAACCACGAACCTGTGTACTTGTAAGCTGTCCTTTATAAACAACAGTTTTATAAGAAAGCGATGCAATGTAAAAACCAATTGCATCTTTCTTAACTGTATCATTTATGATATGAGTTGCATAGTTACGTAAAACAAAAAGTTTGCGTTCAAACTCATCAGGGTTAACGATATGGTCGGGTGATGCAATAAACACCTGCTCCATTTCCGGTTCAACACTTAATGCCGTTGGACCAATTCCATCAGGATTAACAGGAACTTTTCTGTATGTGAGAATTTCAAGACCAAGCTTCTCTGCACTTCTATTGAAAATATCACGACACTCTTCTCTTAATTTAATTTCCTTTGGAAAGAAAATTACGCCCACGGCATATTTCCCGAAAGATGGAAGATGAACTCCAAGCTTTAAACATTCTTCAAAGAAAAATTCATGAGGAGTCTGAATCATAATACCGGCACCATCGCCAGTATTATTTTCGCATCCGCATGCACCACGATGTTCCATATTTTCAAGCACAGTAAGTGCATCATCGATATGCTGGTGAGATTTGTTTCCTTTAATACTGGCTACAAAACCAATACCACAAGCATCATGCTCAAAAGCAGGATTGTATAAACCGTTGTTGCCCGCCATTCGTCTTTGCAAGTTTTAGTTGTTAAATAAAAAATATATGAAGGGTTTTCCCTATTCAGCAAGCAATCGGCAATTGATTAAAATTACCAAATTATTCAACTAACAGATGTTCAAAAACAAGAGTATTACCAACAACTGACTCACACCAAATACCCAAACAAATTGTCATTTTTGTTCAGTTCTGTATAGTTGATCTGATATTTTCTCAAATTGGTCATCAGGGTTGTATAATCTTCCCTGCTTTTCAATTCAATTCCTACCAATGCAGGCCCGGTTTCTTTATTGTGTTTCTGCATGTATTCAAAACGTGTAATATCATCGTTTTCACCTAACACATGATTTACAAATTCTTTTAATGCACCTGGCCGTTGTGCAAAACGAATGAGGAAATAATGCTTCAATCCTTCATACTGAAGACTGCGTTCCTTAATTTCCTGCATCCGGTCAATATCGTTGTTACTGCCGCTTACAATGCACACAACTGTTTTACCTTTTATTTCATCAGCATAATCATTAAGCACTGCAATGCTTAAAGCACCTGCAGGCTCAACTACAATAGCATCTTCATTGTACAATTTCAAAATTGATGAACATACTTTTCCTTCCGCAACGAGGTGCATATCATCCAGCACTTCTTTGCAGATATCAAAGCTGACATCTCCCACCCTCTTTACAGCAGCACCGTCAACAAAACGATCAATGTTATCAAGCTCAACTGGCCTGTTTGCTTTCAATGCCTCGTACATTGACGGAGCACCTTCCGGCTCAACTCCAATTATTTTTGTTTTGGGCGAGTAGGTTTTGAAGTAAGAACCTACACCTGCGGCCAAACCTCCACCACCAACCGGAATAAACACAAAATCAATATCGCTCTGTGCTTCCAGTATCTCAACAGCCACCGTTCCCTGCCCTTCAATGATCCGTAAATCATCAAAAGGAGGAATAAAAGTCATTCCATTTTCTTCGGTATATTTTTTTGCTGCTGCTGCACAATCATCAAACGTATCGCCTGTTAAACGCACTTCAATAAAATCTTCACCAAACATTTTTGTCTGGTTGATTTTTTGATTCGGTGTAATTACAGGCATAAAAACCACACCTTTCGTGTTGAGCTTTTTACAACTGAATGCAAAACCCTGTGCATGGTTTCCTGCACTTGCACAAACAACTCCTCTCTGCAATTGATCTTCCGGCAAACTGCTCATCATATTATAAGCACCACGCAGTTTATAGCTACGCACCACCTGCAGATCTTCTCTCTTTAAATACACATTGCATTGGTATTTTTTAGAGAGATTTCGGTTTAATTGTAACGGGGTTTTCGTTACGACTTTTTTAATCCGTAACGAAGCCCCCGTAAAATCAAGTTGTATGTTATCATGCACAAAATTCATTCATTATACATTAGTGCTGATTACTTTCATATCAGTCATTGCTTTGCGCAATACCGCACCTACTGCTTCAACCGGGTGATTGCGGATGACATGATTTACAGCAATGATTTCCTTATTATCAACACCACCATCTTTACCGGCATTGAAGTTGGTACCAATCACGTCAATGTCGATTGTCTTCATGAATTCAGTCAGCATTGGTTTTGCTGCATGATCAAACAGGTAACAGCCATACTCAGCAGTATCAGAAATCACACGGTTCATTTCATACAATTTCTTACGAGCAATTGTATTGGCAATAAGCGGAGTTTCGTGCAATGATTCATAGTAAGCCGATTCTGCTTTGATACCTGATTCAACCATTGTTTCAAAAGCAAGTTCAACACCTGCACGTACAAAAGCAACCATCAGCAAACCATTATCAAAATATTCCTGCTCAGCAATTTTAGCTGAAGTAGGCGCTGTTTTTTCAAATGCTGTTTCTGCAGTTGCCGCACGCCATGTTAACAGGTTTTTATCATCATTTGCCCAGTCTTTCATCATGGTTGAAGAGAACTCTCCACTCATGATATCATCCTGATGCTTACGGAATAATCCACGCCAGATATTTTTGATTTCTGTTGACAATTCAAATGCCTTGATCTTGGCCGGGTTTGATAACCGATCCATCATAGCAGTAACACCACCATGCTTTAACGCTTCGGTAATTACTTCCCATCCGTATTGAATCAGTTTAGCTGCATAAGCAGGTTCAACTCCTTTTTCCACCATTTTATCGAAAGACAAAATTGATCCTGTTTGCAACACGCCGCAAAGAATGGTTTGCTCACCCATCAGATCAGATTTTACTTCAGCAACAAAAGATGAACGTAGAACACCGGCACGATGACCTCCTGTGGCAGCGGCATAAGCTTTTGCATAAATCAATCCTTTTTGCTCAGGATCATTTTCAGGATGTACAGCAATCAAAGTAGGCACACCAAAACCTCTTTTATATTCTTCACGCACTTCAGAACCTGGCGATTTAGGAGCCACCATAATAACGGTAATATCTTTACGGATCTGTGTCCCTTCTTCCACAATATTAAAACCATGCGAATAAGAAAGCGTCGATCCCTTTTTCATTAATGGCATTATTGCATTCACAACAGAAGTATGCTGTTTATCGGGGGTTAGATTCAGAACAAGATCAGCAGAAGGTATCAGTTCATCGTATGTACCAACGGTAAATCCGTTTTCAGTAGCATTCTTCCATGAAGCTCGTTTTTGTTCAATTGCTTCTTTCCGCAAAGCATAAGAAATATCCAGCCCGGAGTCTCTCATATTCAACCCTTGGTTTAAACCCTGAGCACCGCAACCTACGATAACGATTTTTTTACCGATTAACGCATTCACACCATCTGCAAATTCACTCCTGTCCATAAACTCACAAGTTCCTAACTGACTCAATTGATCCCTGAGCGAAAGTGTGTTAAAGTAATTTGCCATTTTAATTTCCTTTTTTGTTGTTTTTGTTTTGTCTCCATTCGCACGAATGAAGCAGATTAAAATTTTTATTTTATGTTATATTACCAGCTCTTGTTATTCTGTTCAGCACCTGTTGTGTCACTCACTTGTACCGCACTGCAAGCTTCATCTGTTTTCATCAGGCGTTCCTACGGAACGCAAATCCAACATTTCATTTTCTACCTGTCAATGTTCCTATGGAACAAGCTGACGATTCTCCATTCACCACATTACATTGTAAACACTTCTTCGTTTTTATCGAGGTATTCATTTTCATCAACAGCTTCACTTGGTTCTCTGTATTCAAACTCTGTAAGTTTTTTGTGAAAACCTTCACTTTCCTTAATGATTGCAACTCTGGCGCTGCGTACAAACTCTATCAATCCATAAGGTTCCAGCACTTTAATCAAGGCATCTGTTTCGGCTCTTTGCCCTGCTACTTCAAACACTGTATAGTCTTTCCTTATAACAACTGCCTTTGCCCCATGCTGACTTAACAGACGTTCAACCTTAACCTGTTCAGCAATTACATCAGTAGGTACTTTATAAAGTGCAAGTTCCTGCCAAACAATTTCATCATTGTTGTTGTAATACGCTTTTAGTACGCCAACCTGTTTTTCAATCTGGCGGCAAATTTTGCGAACCAGTTCTTCAAACTCATCAATCACAATAGTGAAACGGTGTACACCATCAATTTCACTGGGTGATGTATTTAAACTTTCAATGTTGATTTTTCTTCTGGAGAAAATAATGGCAATCCTGTTCAGCAAACCAACCTGGTTTTCTGTATATACTGTTATAGTGAATTCCTGCTTTTGCATAATTTTTAAATTAGTCCGGAAGTCGGCAAGACCGAAGTCCGAAAGTGTGATTATGTTTTTCAGAATCGTCTTTCAGTCTTCTGACCTCCCGACTTTCTGACTTGCTTTTAGATTTCTTCTTTACTTAATACAATTTCAGCCACGCCTCTTCCCTGGGGTACCATTGGGAAAACGTTGTTTTCTTTCCCCACCATTACCTCAAGTAACTGTGAACCTTTTGAAGTAAGCAATTCATTCAGTGCATCTCTTAAATCAGCCCTGTCTGATATACTTCTTCCTGGTATTCCGTAGCCTTTCGCTACCTGAACAAAGTCAGGGCTTTGAATATCCACAAACGAATAACGTTTTTCGTGGAAAAGTTGCTGCCATTGGCGCACCATTCCAAGAAAATTATTATTAAGGATTAACAGTTTTACATCGGGCTTATATTGCATAATTGTTCCCAGCTCCTGTATCGTCATCTGGAAACCGCCATCACCAATAATAGCAACTGTTGTACGTGAAGGATCGCCAAATGCAGCACCAATAGCCGCCGGCAAAGCATAACCCATTGTACCCAATCCTCCGCTGGTAATATTACTTCTGCTGTTTTTATATTTTGCATAACGGCAGGCCACCATTTGATGCTGACCAACATCGGTTACAATAATTGCTTCGCCTCCGGTTAATTCATTGAGAGTTTTAATCACTTCACCCATCGTCATAATATCACTTGCCGGAGTCAGTTCAGCATCAATACACTTTTCTTTTTCTTTATTCATGAATTCACCAAACCGGTTAATCCATGCTGCATGTTGCTTCTGTTCAAGCAATGCGGTAAGCATTGGCAATGTTTCTTTACAATCGCCCCAAACCGGCACCGTTGTTTTTACATTTTTATCAATTTCAGAAGGATCAATATCAAGATGAACAATTTTTGCCTGCTTTGCATATTTATCTAAACGACCGGTTACACGATCATCAAAACGCATTCCAACAGCAATCAAAACATCACATTCATTTGTCAAAACATTTGGGCCATAGTTACCATGCATACCCAACATACCAACAGCCAGCGGATGATCAGTTGGAATAGCACTCATACCCATAATTGTCCACGCAGCAGGTAACCCGCTTTTTTCAATAAACGCTTTAAATTCTTTTTCTGCGTTTCCGAGAATAACACCCTGACCAAAAATTACAAATGGTCTTTCTGCTTCATTAATCAGCTTTGCTGCTTCCTGAATATATTCTTTTCTTATTTCAGGTTTTGGCCTGTAGCTGCGTATATGTTCACATTTTTTATACCCTTCATATTCGAATAACTGCAGTTGAGCGTTTTTGGTAATATCAATTACAACAGGGCCTGGCCTGCCACTTCCTGCAATATAAAATGCCTTTGCAAGTGCAGAAGGTATTTCAGAAGCATCTGTTACCTGGTGATTCCATTTTGTAACAGGAGTTGTAATATTAATTACATCTGTTTCCTGAAACGCATCAGTGCCAAGCAGGTGAGCAAACACCTGGCCGGTAATGCAAACAACAGGTGTTGAATCAATCATTGCATCGGCCAAACCCGTTACAAGATTGGTTGCACCAGGGCCGCTTGTTGCAAACACAACTCCCGTTTTACCACTTGCCCTTGCAAAACCCTGTGCTGCATGAATAGCTCCCTGTTCATGACGCACAAGTATATGCTGAAGTTGAGAAGGATAATCGAATAACGCATCATATATTGGCATAATAGCGCCACCGGGATAACCAAAAATTGTTTTAACTCCCTCTGCTATCAATGCCTCCATAACTGCCTGCGAGCCGGAAACTGAACGCATTTCCGCTTGCTGAATTTTTATTTCTGATTTTGCTTCAAGTACTGCCATAAAAATATTTTATATAATGAACTGTATGTTTAATTTCTGTAATAGCCCAGCAAATCTGTTGACTGAACATTTGTAAATCCTGTTTGCCGCAACATTGTCACCAGTTGCCCACGGTGATATGCTGCGTGGTTGACGACGTGTGCAAACAACTGGTAAAAAGGCATCGTATATACATCGCCATTTAATCTTGTAAATTCAAGTTTTACTGATAACTGATTTTCCTCAAACTCACTGATAAATTTTTTCAGTTCCTGCGATGTTTGTTTCCACAGCGTAATATGTTCATCTTTGGTTCCTTTAAATGATGGCTGCAGCCAAACTATTTCCGGGTTTCTTTTAAATCGTTCAAGCCAGGCATATTCGGCACTGATGATATGCAATACCGTTTGCTGTACGCTGCTGAAGCTGCTTACAATTTCCCGGCTCCATTGTTCTTCTGTAATCTGTTCAAGCCAGTTGCATACAATTGTGTTTGCCCACAAGTTGTAATCAGCCAGTTCTATAAAATAGTTTTTATCCATTTTTTGTTGTTCTGATTAATCTTCATCTGTTACACAACCTTCACTTGCATCTTTTACAAGTTTGGCATATTTGTACAATACGCCTTTTGTTTCTTTTAATGCAGGTTGTTTCCACTGTTTTCTTCGTTCAGCCAGCACATCATCACTTACTTTTAAATTCATAATACGTTTTACTGCATCAATTTCAATTATATCATCATCCTGCACCAATGCAATTGTTCCGCCTTCAAAAGCTTCCGGAGTAATATGCCCTACAACAAAACCATGCGATCCACCACTGAAACGTCCATCAGTTATCAATGCTACATCTTTCCCAAGCCCTGCACCCATAATTGCCGAAGTTGGTTTTAACATTTCGGGCATACCGGGAGCGCCTTTAGGCCCTTCGTATCTTATTACAACCACATCACCTTTTTTCACTCTTCCGTTTGCAATTCCTTCCACCAAATGTCTTTCACCATCAAATACTCTCGCAGGTCCTTCAAAACGTTCACCTTCTTTACCACTTATTTTTGCCACACTTCCCCTTTCAGCAATATTGCCATACAGAATCTGCAGGTGACCTGTTTTTTTCAATGGCTGCTCCAGAGGATAAATAACTTTTTGTGTTTCAAAATTCAGAGATGTTACATCTTTCAGATTTTCTGCAAGTGTTTTGCCTGTTACAGTTAAACAATCGCCATGCAGCAACCCTTTTTCTAATAAATATTTTAATACAGCAGGCACCCCGCCATGTGCAGGAAGCTCCTGCCATAAATATTTTCCGCTTGGTTTAAAATCTGCCAGTACCGGCGTTTTGTCACTGATACGCTGAAAATCATCTTGTGATAATTCAACTCCAACACTCTTTGCCATTGCAATCAGGTGCAACACCGCATTTGTACTTCCGCCAAGAATCATGATGAGTACAATTGCATTTTCAAATGCTTCCTTCGTCATAATATCTCTTGGCCTGATATTTTTTTCAAGTAAAACTTTGATTGCTTTACCTGCTGCAAGGCACTCATTTCTTTTTTCTTCGCTAATAGCCGGATTAGATGAAGAGTAAGGCAAACTCATACCCATTGCTTCAATTGCTGCAGCCATTGTGTTTGCAGTGTACATACCACCACATGCACCGGCACCGGGACAACTATGTTTTACAATTTCTTTAAAATCTTCGGGAGTAATTGTGCCTGCTAATTTTTTTCCTAATGCTTCAAATGCTGAAATGATATTCAACTCTTCACCTTTATGATGACCTGGAGCAATTGTTCCTCCGTACACCATAATTGAAGGTCGGTTTAAACGCCCCATTGCCATAATAGCGCCGGGCATATTTTTATCGCAACCGGGCAATGCAATTAATCCATCATAATAGAAACCACCGCAAACACTTTCAATACTATCAGCAATCAAATCTCGGCTCACCAATGAGTAACGCATACCATCAGTACCATTGCTGATTCCGTCGCTTATTCCAATTGTATTAAAAATTAACCCTACCAGATCATTTGCCCACACACCTTCTTTCACCAATTTAGCAAGATCGTTCAAGTGCATGTTACAAGTATTACCATCATAACCCATACTTGCAATACCAATCTGAGCTTTCTTTAAATCATCTTCAGTTAATCCAATGCCATACAGCATAGCCTGTGCAGCAGGCTGTGTTTCATCCTGTGTTAAAACCTTGCTGTATTTATTTAATTCGTTACACATATTTTTTGTTTACTTAACTTTTATACTACTATTTAACTATTGTTGTGTCACTCACTTGTACGCCTGGTAATTCTATTCAACATACTACTGGCGTACTAAATCTGCATAAGCCAATTGTATTTTTCTACTCACAGATTCATTCCACTGCAATGGAAATTTATAATCGTCCAGACTGTTAAAACCAATCACCTCAGCCGCAGTACCGCAGAAAAAAGCCGCATCAGCATTCTTCAATTCTTCTATTGTAACTGTTTTTTCTTCTACTGCAATTCCCATTTCACTGCAAAGTTCCAGCACTGTAGCCCGTGTAATTCCCGGAAGAATATTTCCAAGTGCAGGAGTAAACAGTTTTCCACTTTTCTCATAAAACAGGTTTGCTCCCGGTGCTTCTGCAGCATTGCCATTCATATCAAGCAATAATGCTTCATCATATCCTTTTGACTGTGCTTCCTGACTTGCAAGAATGGAGTTTACATAATGACCTGCAGCCTTTGCTGTTAATTTAAACGCCTTTGGATTAGGCCGTTGAAATGAACTTGTTAAAACCTTCAGCAGCTTTTCCCCAAGAAACGGTTGCATTTCCCATGCTTCAATTACTATGAACGACTTTTCATTTACATCAAACTTCATATTTGCCGGGGCATACACAACAGGTCGTATATAAGCATCCTGCAGATGATTTTGCTTCAACACTTCATATGTTGCCTCAATCAATTCTTCTGCACTCCAATGGTAAGGCATATTTAAAGCCTGAGCAGAATCCTTTAAACGGTTGTAATGTTCTGTTGCCTTAAAAATTTTTGTTTGTCCGTTTACCGTTCTGTACGAACGAATACCTTCAAACACACTGTATCCATAGTGAAGCGACTGACTGTAGAAATCCATCTTTGCCTCCGCAGCTTTAACAAACTCACCATTCAGATACAAAACTGTTTCGCTGTTGTAATATGATGCCATAATAAAAAATAAAAAAACCCGCCTCTCGGAGGCGGGTTGTATAACAATTCGTTTTTTTAAATCAGATACAACTAACACCTCCGTTGATGGCAGTAATGACAATGACAACCACAATAATGACTGTGATATTGTTAATGACATTATATAATCTGCTTTTCAACATAGTGTTTGTTGTTCTGCGAATATACCGCCTGCTGTTTTATTTACAAAGAACTATTTTAGTTTTTCTTCTTTCATTGTTTAATGAAAAAGAAAGGCTATATAATTGTTGATTTTCTCAACTCAATATTTTCTTTATGAATTGCTCCGGGAATTTTTCCTGTTACAAAATCACTCATCAAATCACCCACTGTGCTGGTAAAATAAAAATTCACCGGATCAATATCCTTCGTTACAAAGCTGTTTTTCAGTGTCCAGTCAACAGCTTCAAAGACAATATGACCTTCTTTTCTCAAACCGAAATATTCCATCATTAGTGCAACAGATAAAACAGCGCCAATAGGGTTGGCAATATCTTTTCCTGCTGCATCAGGATACGATCCATGCACCGGTTCAAACAAAGCTGTTCCATTTCCTAATGATGCTGAAGGCAGCATGCCCAGCGATCCGCAAAGCACACTTGCTTCATCACTGAGAATATCTCCAAACATATTTTCAGTTAAAATCACATCAAAATGTTTGGGATAAATAAGCACCTGCATTACGGCTTTACTCACCAGCATTGTTTCAAGATTTACATCCGGGTACTGCATGGCCACTTCTGAAACCACACTCCGCCACAATCTTGATGTATCAAGCACATTGGCCATATCAACCAGTGTTACTTTTTTTCTTCTGCGATGTGCGTATTTAAATGCGAGATGTGCTATACGTTCAATCTCTTCTCTTCTGTAAACAGTTACATCACTGGCATGACTGAGATCTTCGGCTGTTTGTTTATTGCCGAGATAATTACCTCCCGATAATTCACGGAAAATTATAAAATCAACCCCCTCAAGCTGACGTGGTTTAACAGGCGAAAGATGTTGTAAGAAAGAGTAAGGAATAATTGGCCTGATATTACTTGAAAGCTGCAATGCTTTACGCAAGCCAAGCAACCCCTGCTCCGGGCGAATTTTTACAGATGGGTCATTAAACTTTGGATCACCAACTGCACCAAATAAAACAGCATCGCTTTCAAGACATATATCAATTGTTTCCTGAGGAAGTGCCGAGCCCGTTTTTTCAATTGCAGCAGCTCCTATTAAACCTTCTTTATATTCAAACTGGTGATCAAATTCTTCAGCAATTGCATTCAGCATCTTAACTGCCTGCGCCGTTACTTCAGGGCCAATTCCATCTCCTCCAAGTATTGCTATTTTTTTTTGCATAGGAAATTTAATGTTTATCAGATTACAGCGCTTGTTGCTGTGTTGTACGCATGCCCCATCGACATCAAATCATCGTCGTTCACTTCTTTCTGTGTATCTGCTATAATCAGAAATTTTTCATATAAAACATCCACTTCATCCCGCTTAAACTGAAAACCCAGTTTATGCAAACGGTAAGCTAACGCACTTCGGCCGCTGCGTGCAGTAAGCACAATTTTACTTGCATCGGCACCAACTTCTTCCGGATTTATAATTTCATAGTTTTGCGCATTTTTTAAAAACCCATCCTGATGAATACCACTGCTGTGAGCAAACGCATTACTGCCTACTATTGCCTTATTAGGCTGCACAGGCATACGCATGGTATCACTTACCAAACGGCTCATCGGGTTCAACATGGGCGTTTTGATATTGGTATAAAAACCAAGATCACTATGTTGCTTCATAATCATTACAACTTCTTCAAGCGAAGTATTACCTGCTCTTTCGCCTAAGCCGTTTATTGTACATTCAATCTGGCGGGCACCGGCAATAACACCTGCAATTGAATTAGCAGTTGCCAATCCAAGATCGTTATGGCAATGGCAACTTATAACAGCCTTATCAATATTGGGCACATTGTTAACTAAGTACGCTATCTTTTCGCCATATTGATACGGGAGGCAATAACCCGTTGTATCAGGAATATTTACTACTGTGGCACCCGCAGCAATTACTGCCTCAATTACACGGGCCAGGTATTCGTTATCTGTTCTGCCTGCATCTTCAGCATAAAACTCCACATCATCAACAAAATTTTTAGCCCACTTTACACATTGCTTTGCTCTTTCAAGAATATCTTCCCGGTTAGAGTTAAACTTTGTTTTAATGTGATGATCGCTGGTTCCTATTCCAGTATGGATACGTGGCCGGTGGGCATGTTTCAATGCTGCTGCTGCCACTTCAATATCTTTCTGTACAGCACGGCTTAGCCCGCAAACAGACGCATTTTTAATTACGCCGGCAATTTGCGAAACACTTTCAAAATCGCCGGGACTTGAAATAGGAAATCCGGCTTCAATAATATCAACACCCAGCTCTTCTAATTTCAGAGCCAGTTCAATTTTTTCTGTTGTATTAAGCTTGCAACCGGGAACCTGCTCTCCGTCTCTGAGAGTGGTATCAAAAATGAACACTTGTTTGTCGGCCATATCAATCATTATCGATGTTTAGAAAATTGTTTATTTACTTCGTTCAAAATTTTAAGGCAGGAAGTATTAACCAAGGCGATAAAATTAATTTTGTTTGGCAGGGCCAGCAAACTTATATTACAGTAAATTACGACAGATAAAGAGGATATTTTTAACGGAAACCCTTTGCAGAAAAGAGTTTCAGCAGAATTGAATTACGATGCCCAACCGCTCGGCCGATACAGTGTTTCAGTTAGTCAAGTCGCTTGAAAAGAGTGAAAAAAGAAATTTTAAACTTTATATAAAACGCCATTCATCCGATGGCGAGCTGAAAGTTATCCGCCTTTTTGATGCTTTGGACAAAATGGATGATTATGACGAAGCTGTTCTATTAAAGAAAAATCCGAGTATAGCAAAACAGCAACTCTCAAATTTAAAAGCGCACCTGTACAAAAGCATCCTTGCCAGTTTACGCCTTATTAAGCAGGAAGATAACATCACCATCCAGCTACACGAGCAAATGGATTTTGCCCGCATTCTTTACAATAAAGGCTTGTATCTGCAATCGTTGAAAGTATTAGACAAAATGAAAGAGCAGGCAAAGCAATATGAGCAGGTAACCTATCTTCAGCAAATTCTTTTCTTTGAGAAAAAAATTGAAACACTCTACATTACAAGGAGTATGCAGGATAGAGCCGATCAACTCTCAACAGAATCTGATGTAGTTGATGAGCGCCTCTCTTATATTACCCAACTTTCAAACCTTTCCCTGCGGCTGTACAGTTGGTTTATTCAAAACGGAGTTGCACGCAATGAAAAGGAAGGCGATGAAGCAAAAAAATATCTTGAAAAACATTTACCCAAAGATGCCGAAAAACTGAAAGGGTTTTACGAACAGCTCTATTTTTATCAATGCCATGCATGGGTTGCTTTTATTCGCCAGGATTTTTTGATGTACTACAGATATACACAAAAATGGGTTGACCTTTTTGACATTTACCCTGCAATGATTGAAGCTGAAACTGCACATTACATTAAAGGGCTTCATAATTTAATGAGCGCTCATTTTGATACGCAGAACGACAGAAAGCTAACCGAAGTAATTGAGTTGTTTGAAAAATTTTCACAACGTAAAGTGGTACAAATAAATGAAAACCATCGCATTTTATGTTTTATGTATCTGTACATTGCAAAAATAAATAAGCACTTTATAGAAGGAACATTTACAGAAGGGTTAAGGTTAGTACCACATATTGAAGAAAAACTGGACGAGTTTGAATTATTTCTCGACAGGCACCGTGTACTTACTTTTTATTATAAAATTGCATGCCTGTATTTTGGAAGCGGCAATAATGAAAAAGCAATTGAATATCTTAATAAAATTATCAACTGGAAAGTTGATCTCCGTACCGACCTGCAATGTTATGCAAGGCTTCTGCATTTAATTGCACATTATGAACTGAGAAATTTTGATCTTCTTGAATACCTCATAAAATCTGTTTACCGGTTTATGGGCAAAATGGAAAACCTGAGTGCAGTGGAAGAAGAGATGTTTAAATTTTTGCGTCAGTCGTTTAATCTTTCGCCCGATAAGTTTAAATCTGCATTTGAAAAATTACTTCAGCGCATACGCAAATATGAAGGCAACCGGTTTGAGACAAGAGCTTTTGTTTATTTAGACATTATTAGTTGGCTCGAAAGTAAAATTGGCAATACGCCTGTACAAACGGTTATTAAAGATAAATTTATTCTCAAACAGGAATCTGCTAAAAGCAAGTAGTTGGCTTCTTCATTTTTTTACCCGTTTTCAACAATCATTTTTCTGATTAGTGAAATCTGCCCCAAATGATAATAGCTATGTTCAATTACACCTTCAATGTTGCGCAAATAAGTTCCATATTTTTCATCAACAAAAACCATATCAAGCTGTTCATCATTCAACTGTTCCACTTTTTTTACAAAAAACTCCGCATTAGAAAGAAATTCATTCAGCAGTTTATTCCAGTCTTCTTCATTGCCAATTTCAGGAAGATCAAAACTGTACTGATCTCTGATTTCAAGCTTACCCCCGTTTAAAACATTCAAAATACCACCAAGATAATAGTTGATGTGAAAGGTTAAATGCGCTATTGTATTTAGATTGTAAATGCGGGTTGTTGCTTGTTTCCAATCTATGCTTACTAACTGCTCTTTATAATTGGTATTTGCAATCCAATGTCCGTTTAGTAAAACTTCGTTAAGTCTTGTTGCTATAATTTTACTTTTTGACATTTTATAGAAAATTAAAAGTCACGAACCTTGTTAGCTCAATTCACCATCACGCCAGGTTGCGTATGAATTCTTGGTTTCATAGAGTTTCATTTCAACCAGTTTCATATCAACAGGTAAATCCTTCTGTATTAAACGTTTCATAAATAGTAACAGGTTTTCGGCAGTTGGCTCCGCATCCCATACCACCAGGTTTTCCTGCTCGTTCACTTCTTTATGTTTAGTAATATAATTTCGGGAAAGTACAAGTTTATGATCGAATAATTCAACAACTGCTTTGTTTACAATCCTTTTCAGATCTTTAAAATCAAGTAAAAAACCGGGAGGCGGAATAAATTCCTGCTCCTTAAGAACAGAACCAACAGTTACATGCAGCTCGTACGAATGCCCATGTATATTTTTACACATGCCATCATAGCCATCAATTGCATGCGCCATTTCAAAGTGAAATATTTTAGTTAGAAGTAACATCCTTTAAATTTGAATAAGCCGCAAAATTAGGCTATTGCAGGTTTTTATTAAAACAGGAAAAAAATAATCCTGATTAGTTTTGAAACTAATCAGGATCAGTATGAATACAATAAACAGACAGAATTATTTAGCCCAGTTTATTTTTTTACTGAGGACATCTGTTGAGTTCGTTCCGGCCATAATTTCAAACTCGCCGGCTTCCCAGTCGTATTTCAGAGCATCGTTATAGAATTTGAGATCATTGGTTGTAACAGTGAATGTGACTGTTTTGCTTTCGCCTTTTTTGATCATCAGTTTCTGGAACCCTTTCAGTTCTTTCACCGGGCGAACTACCGAACCTACTAAGTCACGGATGTACAACTGCACCACTTCCTCTCCGTCAAAACTGCCGGTATTGGTTACCGTTACCGATACCTTTAACGGTTCATTGCCTTTGAGTGATGTTTTACTTACTGATAAATTACTGTACTCAAATTTTGAATAGCTCAGTCCGTAACCAAACGGGAATTTCGGATAAATTGACAAATCAATATAAGCCGAGCGGTACAGTTTATCGCTATCATTTCTTGCCGGGCGGCCGGTATTGTAATGGTTGTAATAAATCGGCACCTGTCCTTCGGTTCTTGGAAATGTGATCGGCAGCTTACCGGAAGGATTATAATCGCCAAATAATACATCGGCAATAGCGTTACCTGCTTCTGTTCCCAGCCACCAGGTGTAAAGAATGGCAGGAACATGATCGGCTGTCCAGTTAAACACCAATGGACGACCGGCACTGATCAACACCACAACAGGTTTGCCTGTTGCAACCACTGCCTGTATTAATTCTTCCTGCACACCGGGCAAATGAAGATTGCTTCTGCTCTTTGCTTCGCCGCTCATATCTCTTGCTTCGCCAACGCTGAGGATAACAATATCTGCAGCAGTTGCTGCATCAACTGCCTGCTGAAAACCGGTGCGGTTTGAATCGTTGATATTACATCCTTTGGCATAAAGCATTTTTGCATCTGTGCCAAGCTTCGATTTCACTCCATCCCACAACGTAACAATCCTTGCAGTATCATCGGGCCAGTCGTAACTCCAGAATCCGTTATGATCGCTCACGGCTTTTACAAACGGACCAATTAATGCAACTGATTTTGTTTGCTTGCTGACGGGTAACAATTGTTTTTCGTTTTTCAGCAGCACAATACTTTTCTTCGCAATATCTCTTGCTGCAACGAGGTGTCCTGGATTATTCCATTCTGCTTTTTCTCTTGTTTCATTGCAGAACCGGTACGGATCATCAAACAATCCCATTTCAAATTTCTTACGCAGAATACGGCGCACTGCATCATCCACCACACTCATCTTTACTTTGCCTTCTTTTACCAGTTTTGCAAGATGGTTGATGTAACTGCGGCTTTCCATATCCATATCACTCCCTGCATTGGCTGCAGAAAGGGCTGCTTCGTAATTATCTTTTACATATCCGTGCTGAATCATTTCTCCAATGCTGCCCCAATCGCTCACTACAAATCCTTTAAAGTTCCACTGGCCTTTTAATATATCACGCTGAATGTATTTGTTACCTGTTGCAGGAATGCCGTTTATGTCGTTGAACGAGTTCATAAACGTTGCTGCTCCTGCTTCGGCTGCTGCTTTAAATGGAGGAAGATAGGTCTCATACAACTGCCGGAGACTCATATCCACACTGTTGTAATCTCTTCCACCAACGGCTGCTCCATACGCTGCAAAGTGTTTGGCACAGGCCATTACTGAATTGATATTACCCAGCCCTTTACCCTGGAAGCCTGTTACTCTTGCTCTGGCAATTA
>DDEN01000022.1 GCA_002336115.1 Chitinophagaceae bacterium UBA1953 | reverse complement strand
ATGCTCAGCGGTAATACCGATTGTTATCAACCGGCCGAACAGCAGTTTCGTTTAACAAGGCAGATGCTGGAAGTGTGTAATGAATTTAATCAGCCCGTTGGCATACTCACTAAAAATTCATGGATATTGAAAGACAAAGATGTGCTGCAGGAAATGGGAAAGAAAAACATTGTATCAGCAATGGTGAGTATTACATCGTTTAATGAAGATCTGCGCAGGGTAATGGAACCACGTACTACAACAGCCAAACAAAAACTGAAAGTCATTAACGAACTCAGCAGTGCAGGTGTACGTATGGGTATTATGATGGGGCCAATGATTCCGGGATTGAACGAACATGAAATGCAGCGTATCATGAAAGCAGCAAGAGACAACGGCGCCACATTTACGGCCTACACATTTATACGTTTGAATGGAGCTATTAAATTATTATTTCACGACTGGCTGTATAAAAACTTCCCCGACCGTGCTGATAAAGTGTGGCATCTTGTTGAGCAAAGCCACGATGGAAAAGTAAACGATACACGCTGGGGTGTACGTATGCGTGGCGAAGGACATATTGCCAAACTGGTAAACCAGCAATACAAAAAATATGGAAAGCTGTATGGAATGAATGCTGAAGAATGGAGCCTGGACAGAACAAAATTCCGCAGACCGGGAATGCAGGGGAAACTTTTTTGATTATTTTAGTAAAAATAATTAACCTATGGTAAAGCGGAAATCCCAAATTTTAATGCTTGATCATTCAAAAGCAAAAGTTATGCTTTTGCAGAAGTATCTAGAAAAATACTTAAATATTATTGCAAATGATGGATTTACTAAAAAGATTAATGTCTTTGATTTGTTTTGCGGGGAAGGCATTTATGATAATAGTGGCGAAGGTAGTCCAGTTGTAATTTTAAAAACGTTAAAAGATTTACATTTCACGAATAAGGCAAAAAATAAAACAATTAGTAAAGTTGATTTGTTTTTTAATGATAGGGATGAATCTAAAATAGAAAAGCTCAAAAACGTAATTAATGAAAACAAGCTTCATTATGAAAGCTTTGGCAGATTAGTGTATAGTTCAAAAGATTATAAAGCAATTGTTGATGGATTGGCAGGGTATATACAAGAGATGAAGAATGAAAAGGCTTTTATTTTTATCGATCCATATGGCTATAAAGAGATACGAGGGAGTGAACTGAAAAAGTTGCTTCAGTCAAAGAAGTCTGAAGTTTTACTTTTTTTGCCAACTCAATTTATGTATAGGTTTAATGAGAAAGGAACACCCGAAGCATTGATTCAAATTATTGAAGAATTAGTTGATTTTAAATCATGGAAGCCAAGCGTTTCAGTTTATCAGTTTATTGAGCAATTCAAAGATGCATTGAAAAGTTATCTCGGTAAAGATTTTTTTGTTGATACATTTTCTATTGAAAAAGATGCTGCAACAGTTTTTTGTTTGTTTTTCTTCAGTAGCCATATAAGAGGATTTGAAAAAATGCTTGAAACAAAATGGCAAATAGATGACGACGAAGGGAAAGGCTGGAGCTATGAGCAAACAGGTAACCTCTTTTCTGTACTTAAAACAAATCCTTTAGAACAAAAATTGATTTCTCTACTTTCGTCAAATAATAAAGTTTTTAATGGGAATATCTATGAGTTTACTTTAAGAAATGGGTTTTTACCGAAGCATTCAACTGAGATCTTTAGTTCTTTACAATCAAACGGCAGGTTGGATGTTTTATCTGAAAATGGAGAGAGGGTAAGAAAAGGAGCTTTTTATCTTAGTTATGAAAATTTTAAGAACAGCCCTAATAAGGTTTATTTTAAATTGAAGTGATATGGCACAATCAAGTATTGAATGGACAGAAATGACTTGGAACCCAACTACGGGTTGCAATAAAATTTCAGCGGGGTGTAAGCACTGCTATGCAGAAGTTATGGCAAAGCGTTTACAAGCGATGGGTATTGAAAAATACAAAGATGGATTTGAACTTCGTTTACATGAAAGTGCTTTAAATGTTCCTTATTCATGGAAAAACCAGAAGGTTGTATTTGTAAATTCAATGAGTGATCTTTTTCATAAAGATGTTCCGCTTGAATTTATAAAGAAAGTTTTTGCGGTAATGAATGATACTCCACATATTTACCAGGTACTTACAAAGCGCTCTGATATTTTATTAAAGTATCACAAAGAACTTAAATGGACACCAAATATATGGATGGGAGTTTCAGTGGAGAATGATAAAGTGAAACACAGGATTGATGATTTACGAAAGACAAATGCTCACACAAAATTTCTTTCTTGTGAACCATTAATTGGTCCATTGCATAAATTGAATCTTAAAAAAATTAATTGGGTAATAGTTGGTGGAGAAAGTGGACGAAGTCCAAGACCAATGCACGAAGATTGGGTTCTTGATATTCAGCAGCAATGTGAAAATGCAGGTGTTTCGTTTTTCTTCAAACAGTGGGGAGGTACAAATAAAAAGAAAACTGGCCGCTTGCTGAACGGAAGAACTTATGATGAAATGCCTTCAATTGAACAGTTGGAACAAGTCGTATTTTAATTTATAACTCTCATGCAATCCCTTTTCCTCCATCACGTTTTCTTCTGGTTAAACAATCCTGGCAGCAGCAGCGACAGAGATCAGTTGGTTGAAGGTTTAAAAAAACTTTCAACTGTTTCAACCATCAAAGATTTTCATATTGGTAAACCGGCCGGCACCAATCGTGGAGTAATTGAAAACGGTTATGCAGTTTCATGGTTTGTGTTGTTTGATAATGCAGAAGACCAGGCGAGCTATCAAACCGATCCTATTCATTTAAAATTTGTGGAAGAATGTTCTCACCTCTGGAGTAAAGTCATCGTTTACGATTCAATTGATCTGTAGTTTTCTTTGCAGGCTAACCGTTGTTGTGCAAATGAAGAATTAATTTTACTTCACTATGGTTATTCTTATTCAATGTAACGACAGGGTTGGTCTTGTGGCAACCATTTCAGGTGTACTTGTAAAACACAATCTCAACATTGTTTCCATGCGTGAGCATGTGGATGTACAGGCAAACCGTTTCTTTGCACGTATTGTAATAGCAAATGAAAATAATATTGAAGCACTGCAAAATGAATTGACTGCTTTATTGCCTGCTGATGCATCCATCAGCATCAATCCTGATCCGCAGAAGAAAGTGATATTGCTTGTTACAAAAGAATATCATTGTTTAAGCGATCTGCTCATCCGTAATCATTTTTCAACACTGGGAGCAACTGTTCAATGTGTTATTGGTAATCATGATGTGCTTGCTGATCTCTGCAAACGGTTTGATATTCCGTTTCATTTTGTATCACACGAAAACAAAAGCAAAGAACAGTTTGAAGATGAGTTGGCAGCATTGATTCAAACATACAACTACGATTACCTGGTGCTGGCAAAGTTTATGCGTATTCTTTCGCCGGCATTTGTACAGCAGTTTCCATTAAAGATCATCAACATTCATCATTCGTTTCTTCCGGCATTCATTGGTGCAAGTCCGTACAAGCAGGCATACAACCGTGGTGTAAAAATGATTGGTGCAACTGCACACTTTGTTACAAACGACCTGGATGAAGGTCCGATTATTGAACAGCAAAGTATTCCGGTTAATCATACACATGGAGTAAGCGATATGGTAAGAGCAGGAAAAGAAATTGAAAAAAGTGTTTTAGCCAAGGCTTTGAAGATGGTATTCGAAGACCGTGTATTTGTTTACGAAAATAAAACGGTGGTGTTTGAATATTGAGATAGAATTAAATCAAAAAAATAATTTTAAAATTTCTTTTTCAAAATTTGTTTGTATCAAAAAAATAGTTTCATCTTTGCACTCACAAATTAATAACAACAATAAATGACACGCACACAATTACATATTGAACTGGTTAAAAGGTTTAGTCCGAATGGTGACTATACTTTTTGCGGGGCGTGTTACGCTGTTGAATAAGTGAATAAACAAATTCGCTATAACACAGGCCCCGCAAGAGATTGCGGGGTTTTTTGTTTTAAACACATTTGAAAAAATGTGTAACGGCAAAGTTTTGTCTTTACAAAAGACAAACAGTATTCTGTTGTTGATTTATGAAAAACACTTTTTAAAAAAACGAAAACATACATGAAGAAACAAACAGAATTACATACACGAGTTATACAACTGAGTATGAAGTATTCATTACCAGAACAGGAGACTTGCGCCATGTTGTATAGTGTTGTGCCCGTAAATATTCTGTGGAATGATTTTTATAAGCGACCGTGTTGTGTGTATGCATAAATATGTATGTGTGTAAGTAAACCCGGTCGATAAAAGCGACTGGGTTTTTTATGACCGAAACAAAGGAGGTGGTAATGCAATTATTAGTTACAGTATTGGTTGTGCGTTTGCTGATGATCTTCATAAGCAATGCCAATGAAAAGAATAAAGAGATAGTAAAAAAGGAAAACAGCAATGATGTGCTGCATCCTGCTGCACATCAGTTGCGATAAAAAAGATTAGTTGCAGAAGGAGGAATAAAGTGCTCCCTGCAGTTGCAGCAGGGACACTTTTAAAAAATTGTCTGAACCGGGATTTTTGAGATGAAGATGATTAATGAGATAAAAATAGTGACTCAAGCGATGATGACTTAGCTCTATAAAACATAAAGCAAATGGTTCGTTAGTATAATGGTAACATGCCTGATTGTCTATCAGAAGTTGTGAGTTCGATTCTCATACGAACCGCTGATTATTGAGTAGTGTAACGGTTCAGCATATCAGTCTTTGACACTGATGGTTTTGGTTCAAATCCAGGCTCAATAGCATTGTTATGTTGGCTTTAGCTTAACTGGTAAAGTACCGCACTGTGAATGCGGAGAACAGGGTTCGAGTCCCGGAGTCAACCAATACGGCTGGGTGTAGTGGATAACATAATCATCTCCCTTTCTTTCTGAGAGGTAAGTAGCAGGTGAAAGTATTCAGTTCAATTCTGAAAGCCGTACAAAAAAATCTGAACCTTGATTTGGGGAGATTGAACAGATTAATAAGATTGGTTTCTTCATAATCCTTTAATCCACCCCAATCATGGTTCGGACAAAAATAGTCTCGTAGCTCAATGGAAGATGTATCCGGCTTTTAACCGGAGGGTTCTGGGTTCGAGTCCCAGCGGGACTACAAAGGATGAATAGCTCAATGGCAGAGCTGCAGCTTGTTAAGCTGAGGGTTGAAAGTTCGAATCTTTCTTCATCCGCNNTGTGCCAGCCTGCTAAGCTTGGGCTACCGTTAATCCGGTACAAAGGTTCGACTCCTTTACTCTCCGCAATGTTTGTTGATGAATATAATTCGGTAATGAGGGAAATGATATCAACCAATATGAATCACAAACAAATGGTGCTTTGGCAGAATAGGTTTATGCACCGGAGTGAAATCCCGGACATCGTGGTTCAATTCCACGGGGCACCACATAAAAAGTAAAAATGAAAAAATTAAAAAAGCAAAGCAATGAAACAGCAGCAACAGTGGCGGAAGCTGAATGGTGTTCGCATTCAATGCACAATTGAGGATGAAATACGTAACGTATTAATTCGTGAAAGAGAAAAGGGGCATGAACTGAAAGTGTGTATTGGTACCGACAGCCAGGTAAAAGGAAAGCAAACAGAATTTGCAACGGTAATTGTATTTATCCGTAAAGCAAAAGGTGGTTTCATGTACATACACAATGAAACCACTACACAGAAAATGAGTATTAAGCAACGGATGCTTACTGAAGTTGCCATGAGTATTGATGTGGCTTACACACTGTGCAAACTGTTTACTGCTTTTAATGTGGATATGGAAGTACATGCCGACATTAATACGAATCCAAACTTTAAAAGCAACGATGCGCTGAAGGATGCAATGGGCTACATTATGGGAATGGGTTTTGTGTTTAAAGCAAAACCCGAAGCTTTTGCAAGCTCAAGCTGCGCAAATAAAATTGTTCACTAATAAAATGAACAGAACGACTAAAAACTAAAACAATGGAAAATTTATTTAACCAGAAAGTGATCAACATCAACAATGTTTTTGGCGACAGCTTTTTGGATACAAAAATTTTATACCTGTATTTCTTCAACAATCTTCCCAGTATCAATTTCGTAAACGGGATAGATGGAGAAAAAGCGTTTGCTGTATTTAAAGAGCGTTATCATGAAATGATAGAACATACGCACCGGTACCGCTGGTATAAACGCAAACAGAAAAAATATGAGTTTGATAAAACGGTGATGATTTTAAAAAACAGGATGGTGATTGAGTTTGATGATGACTACTGTGAAGTATTGCATGATGGAACAAATGAAACATTTGTGCAGGAGTTAACAACAATGGTGAACCAGTTTAAAGAAAGGCAGCGACGACAGCCACTTGAAATTAATCTCATTGTTCAAAACCGGAACAGCCTTGAGTTAAAATCAATGGAGATAAAACGCACAAAACTTGATCTTGATCTTTTTTATGAAGATGATTTTAAAGAAGTGGATGAAGTGATCCGTAAACGGCTTGGCCAAAAGAACGATAAAGGAATTGTGCTGTTACATGGTTTACCCGGCACAGGTAAAACAACGTACCTGCGTTACCTGGTTGGAAAAATCAAAAAACGTGTGCTCTTCCTGTCGCCATCGGTTGCAGGCAACCTGATGAATCCTGATTTTATTGAATTGCTGATTGATAATCCAAACACTGTATTGATTATTGAAGACGCTGAAAATATTATCATGGACCGCAAGTACAGCAGCAGCTCGTCAGTATCAAACCTGTTGAATATTTCGGATGGTTTGCTGGCCGATTTCCTGAATGTGCAACTGATCTGTACGTTCAACAGTTCACTTACAATGGTTGATAATGCACTATTGCGTAAAGGAAGGTTAATTGCCAAATATGAATTTGGAAAACTCGGTGTTGCAAAAGCAAAACGTTTGTCAACTCATTTTGGTTTTGATGTTGCAATTGATAAACCAATGACGATTGCGGAAATAGCAAACCCGCATGAGAAAGTACCAGCAGTTGAAAAAATGGAAGTAATCGGTTTCCGCAGACAGATTGAATTATTGAATTAAAAATACAATTCCTCACTCCCCTTTAGGGGATGGGGGCAAAAGCTTGCTTAACGGCAAGAAGGGTATTTGTATGTTGACAGCAAACCGGATGCATGTTTCAAAGAAACATCATAGTGCAGACGCAGTAGCTATCTGTATGCTGTTGTATCAAGATGCAGTTCCCTCCAATTACTCTGTGGGTCAAGGGTTCAATTCCCTTTCACATGCTGATGTGATAGCTCAGTGGGTAGAGCAACAGAACAATCCACGGGTTCGAATCCCGTCATCGATCTGACGATGTAGCCAAGCGGTAAAGGCAAAGCATGGTGGATGCTTGATTAAGAAGTACACCGCTTCTCAAATGGTGAATCAAAAAAGCCTGTGTTATCACCCGGCCAATTTTTCTCTTACTTCTTAATGCTGTAAGTAAAAATTAAAGCAACCGGTTTTTTGCCAGCAGGGTTGTATGGGAATACAAAGTGTTGTTACACTTGAACAGTTGAAGTTTACAGCAGCAGTTGTAAAGGAGCAATTGTAAAACTGTAATTACAGGATGTATCAATAACCACCCTCCGTAAAAATAAGGGGGATGATAATACAGGCTTTTTTAAAAAAAAATTTTAAACCAGTCACTCAATTTGTGTAATCCGTAAAAATTAGTGACATAAATTAAAAACAATGAAAAACGTAAAAGTAAATGCATACCAGGTGGCTTTGGTATTTAAGCGTGGAGTGTACCAGCGTATGCTCAAAGAAGGAAATTACTGGCTTTGGAATGAAGATGTGTACATGTATGATGTAACCAAACCATTTACTGCGCCAATTGAACTCAACATCCTGTTGCAGGATGCTGAACTGGCCGATGCATTGCAGGTAGTGGAAGTAAAAGACAATGAAATTGCATTGCAATACGAGAACGGTTTTTTGAAAACTGTTCTTACTGCGGGTCGCTATGCTTTCTGGAAAAGTGTAATGAAACTGGAGTTTGTAAAAGCCGACATCAGCAAGATTGAAATTACCGAAGCAATTGACCGTGCAACATTGCAGAGCAAACTTGTTGCTCCTTATGTACGCAGCATTAACGTGGAAAGCTATGAAAAAGCAGTATTGCTGGTTGATGGTAAGTATGCACAAATGCTGCAGCCAGGTATTTATTTCTTCTGGCGCAACAATATTACCGTTGCAATGAGCCGTGTGGATATGCGTATGCAGCAACTGGAAATTAACGGCCAGGAAATTCTTACAAAAGACAAAGCTGCTTTGCGTATGAACGCATGGGCACAATACAAGGTGAATGATATTGAAAAAGCTGTATTGAAAAACAAAGAATACGACAAGCAGTTGTATGTTGCTTTTCAGTTGGCATTGCGTGAATATGTTGCCGGTTACAACTTTGATGAGTTGCTGGAAAAGAAAGAAAGTATTGCACCTTTTATTCTGCAAAGTGTAAAAGAAAAGGCAGAAGCACTGGGTGTTGAAGTAAGCAGCTTTGGTATCCGTGATATTGTGCTGCCTGGCGATGTAAAAGAAATCATGAACCGTGTACTTGTTGCTGAAAAAACAGCACAGGCCAATACAATCATGCGTCGTGAAGAAACTGCAAGTACAAGAAGCTTGCTGAACACTGCGAAACTGATGGAAGAAAACGCTATGCTGTGGAAGCTGAAAGAAATGGAATACGTGGAAAAGATTGCAGAAAAAATCAGCAACATCAGCGTAAGCGGTAACGGAGCATTGGTTGAACAGCTGAAGCAGATTTTTGTACCGCAGAAATAAAAATAGTAAGTAGTGGCGGATGATGATTATTTTGTAGTCACCGCCACTGCTGCTATTAAATTTTGGTTGCGTCGCATACTTGTACGGTTGGTAATTCTATTTTGCAAAACGTAATTTCAATGTCTGTAATAATTCTTAATAAGATAAAAATTAGTAAATGAATCTTTCAAAAAAGGACTTGGTTATGCTTCAAATAATAGAAGCTTATGAAGAGAAGTCCAATGTTGAGTTCTGCACTATAATTAAGCAGAAGATTGGAATCCTTCTTGAATTAATGGAAACTCTTGTAGAAGATGAAATACAAGTTGAAGATGGCCAAGGGTGGTCAGAATCTTTAATTCAAAAATTATGTTTACATGCAGTTACATTGATGGAGCTTGAAAAGGGAGTTAAATTGCCTTATGGAAAGGAACAAAAGGAGTTACTTGTTGCAGATAAGCCTAGTATTCGTTTGTTGCTCCGAGCAGTAATTGAATGTTATCTTACGTTTAACTATTTATTCATTGAAAATGTACCAGATAAAGAGAAGAGATTTAGAATAAAAGTTTGGCAGTACTCTGGAATTAATCAAAGAATTCATTTTGACATGAATTCAGAAGAAGGTAAACTGAGGCAAAAAAATGAACGACCTGAGTGGGAAAGATTGAGAAATGAAATTATTAAATCAGATTGTTTCGAACTTTATAAGTCTGCTGAAAAAGAAAAAATTTTAAAAGGCTTAAAACCGAGGTTATTTAATTCTTGGTCTAATCTGATATTACGAAGTGGTCTTCGAAAATCTTTGTTTAATCGTACTTATAGTTTTCATTCAAACTATTCTCACTCTGAGTTTTTGAGCATTCAGCAAATAAAGGCAGGTATTCTTAAATATGACTCTAATGAGAAGCAAAAGTATGAGTTGCAATTATTGCATTATTTGGTTGTAAGATGCATTTTTGATATTCAAATTTTATTTCCTTCGCTTGTAGAACATTATAATAAAATTGATGAGGATATAAGAACAGAAATGCAGATGGTGAATATGATTGCAACTGAAAAACCAGACTACTCAAAGTGGTAATATATTAGTTTTATTCTTGCAATGCCGATGAAAGGATTGCGACGCAACGAAGATGCCACAACGAACAGAAGCTGGTATCAAAAAAAAATAATCACAACACACAAGAGAGAATCTTACATAAAGAGCTTCGTGCTTCTTTGTGTCCTCTGTGTCCCTGTGGTTCAAAAACAAAAGACAATGAGCAAATTAAAATTATCAGGAAAACAAATAAGAGCCATTGGTTACCCGGAAGGACCGGTAGTAAGTGTGGCAATGCATGTAATGTGCACAAAATTCAAACTTCATAAAGAAGAAGATGCATTGGAGATATTGAAACAAATTCTCAATGCGCCTGAAAATTATCTGAATGATGAGGTATTAAAACCAATTGCTGAAAAATTGGTTCCTGAACCGGAAGTTGATGGACAGAATATTTCACTCAACCAAAACGGAATACAGTTTAATATTTTCGGACAGGAACATATTGAGGAAGGAGCGATGCACCAGATGTACACCGCAGCAAAATTGCCCGTAACTGTTGCAGGTGCATTAATGCCCGATGCTCACAGCGGCTATGGCTTGCCGATTGGCGGAGTGCTGGCAACAGAAAATGCAGTCATCCCTTATGGTGTGGGAGTGGATATTGGCTGCAGAATGTGCCTGAGTATTTTCGATATCAACCCAAATGACTTAACACAGCGTGAAAGTTTTTTTGCAAGAGAACTGGGCGAAGCTACTTTGTTTGGCAGTGGTGGTCAGTTTGACCAGGCTGCAGATCATGAAATAATGGACAACCATTTATTTTATGAAATGCCTTTGTTGAAAAACATGCATGGCCGTGCATGGAAGCAGTTAGGTACAAGCGGAAGTGGTAATCACTTTGTAGAGTTTGGTGCAGTGGAGATTACAGAAAAAGATGAAGTGCTTGGTGTGGATGCCGGAATGTATATTGGACTGTTGAGTCATTCGGGATCAAGAGCATTGGGTGCAAATATTGCAAACCATTATACCAGGATCGCCATCAGCAAACGGCGTTTACCACAGGATGCAAAAAATCTTGCATGGTTAACATTGGATGAAGAAGAAGGAATGGAATACTGGAACGCAATGAATCTTGCAGGCGATTATGCAAGTGCATGTCATCATGTGATTCATGAAAAAATTGCAAAGCAGTTGGGACGTAAGCCAATGAAGATGGTGGAGAATCATCACAACTTTGCATGGAAGGAAATGTATAATGGAAAGGAAGTGATTGTTCATCGCAAAGGAGCAACACCCGCAGGAAAAAATGTATTGGGTATTATTCCCGGAAGCATGACAGCAAATGGTTTTATTGTAAAAGGAAAGGGTGAAGCTGCATCAGTTAATTCGGCCAGCCATGGTGCTGGAAGAAAGATGAGCCGCACAAGAGCAATGGAAAGTGTTACCGATAAACAGTTCAGGGATGAGCTGAAAAAATTCGGTGTGAAATTGCTTGGTGGTGGTTTAGATGAATCGCCTTTTGCATACAAGGATATTGATGAAGTGATGCAAAGCCAGAAAGCGTTGGTTGATGTGATTGGAAAATTCACTCCAAAAATTGTAAAGATGGACGGAGCCAAACACCGTTCATGGAAGAACAAAAAAGAAATACAAGGTGAATAGAACTACCGGGTAATTCTTAAAAGGGGCTGTATCAAAAGTTTTTCATTTCACACAAAGTTCAAAACGAAGACAAAGGACGCTAAGAAAAATGAATTCGTAGTGAACGTTGTATTCTCTGTACCGTTGTGTGAAACATTTTTTGATACAGCCCTTTAAATTAATACATCAACATTTATTTGGTAGCCACATCAAACTTTTTAAAAATCGCATGCACAATTCTGTCAATTTCATTTGAACTGATGTTGCGGTTATCAATTTCTTCTGTTGCCCAGCCCTGCATAACTGTCTGCTCGGTATTTGCATCAACCATTGTAATGGTGATGGTTCCTTCTCGTACAGGAACTGAGTAACGGTTGTAACCCATAAACTGCGATGGATAATATACATTGTAAAACCGGCCACGGTAAGGATTATAGAATGTGCGGTAAAAGCCATTCCTGTAAACAGGATCCTGTTCAGTTTTTGAATTACGTTCAACCAGCACATCATAACTCAACAGCACATCAGGGTTGCGGTTGTCTTCACGCCAGCCCTTTGTTTTCTTTAACTCCTGTGAAATAGCCGACTTGATGTTGCGTTCCATCATATCGTTTCTCGACCGCCTGTTCTGTTCTTTTGCCCATGCAAATGTTTTATACTGGCTGAAATTAACCTGTTTGTCTTTTTCAATATGTGCTGTGGGACCACAACCAGATAAAACAATTACTGCTAACACCGGTATCATCAGCCACAGTTTCATTGTCTTTTTCATGTGTCTGTTTTTTGGGATATTCAATTTGATCTTTCAACAATTAGAGCCGAAAAAATGATGCCCGTTTAAACGGCAATGTTTAATGAATTGTGAAAAAACAGTAGGCCTGGAAGCATGATTTTTTCTGTAGCTGTGAAATTTATAAATGGGCTGTTGCATTAACCATTATCTTTAATGCAACAGCTTTATGCAACAATTACAGCGAACACTTTCCCTTTCTTCTGTTGTAGCCATTGTTATTGGCGGTGTCATCGGCTCCGGTATTTTTATGAAACCGGCAATCATGACCTTACAGCTTGGGTCGCCATTACTGTTGATTGTTGTATGGATGATAGCCGGTATTATAACCATGTTTGGTGCATTAACCAATGCTGAAGCTGCAGCTATGTTTCCAGAAACCGGCGGACAATATGTATTCTTTCAGAAAATGTATGGTGATGCTTTTGCTTTTTTATATGGCTGGGCTGCGTTTGCCGTGTTTAATACGGCAGGCAACGCATCCATTGCTTATGTGTGCAGCCAGTATGCCGATTATTTTTTTCACCTGCCAACATTCTCAAAAACTGTTGAACAAAGTATTCACCTGCACATTCCTTTTATTGGTGATATTTTTCCATTGCAACAGATTGGAATTAAACTGCTCACTGTTTTACTGATTGTTTTTTTTACCATCATCAATTACCGCAGTATGCAGATGGGTGCAGGTATTCAACGGCTGCTGACCGCTTTAAAAATTATTGCCATCTTTTTATTAATAGCAGGAATTTTTCTTTCAGGGAAAGGAAATGGTCATAACCTGTTCGATCATTTATCGAATGCACCGCAGGGATTTTCCTTACTCACTGCATTTATGGCTGCAACAGCGGGTGCTTTCTGGGCTTATGATGGCTGGAACAATATCACATTTGTTGCAGGTGAAATCAAACATCCGCAAAAAGATATTCCTAAAAGTTTATTGATAGGCCTGGCTGTTTGTATTCTTACTTACGTATTGGTGAATCTTGCATTTGTGTATGTATTGCCTGTAAAGCAAATGGCTGCTTCTTCATTTATTGCTGCTGATGCAGCCACTGCGGCATGGGGAACAACCGGTGCTGCATTGATTGTACTCATGGTTGTGCTTTCAACACTTGGTACCACTAATGCAAATGTGTTATCTACATCAAGAGTTACTTATGCAATGGGAACAGAAAACAAATGGTTTGCATTTGCTGGAAAAGTGCATCCACGTTTTCAAACACCGGGCAATGCTTTGCTGTTAAATGCAGTGTGGACAGTGTTGCTCATCTTCAGTGGTTCGTTTGATACGTTAACAGATATGCTCATTTTTGTAAGCTGGCTGTTTTATGGCATGAGTGCATTTGGCATTTTTATTTTACGGGTGAAGATGAAGTCAGCCGACCGTCCTTATAAAGTCTGGGGTTACCCGTTTGTTCCGGCCTTGTTTGTTTTGTTTACACTTGTTTTCTTAGTAAGTACTGTTTATACCGATGTAGAAAATTACCGGCATGGTTCTGCACCAATTATCAATTCATTGTTTGGATTACTCATTACATCTGTCGGTATACCGGTGTATTATTTCTCCCGCAGAAAATGATCTTTTTGATGAATGGTTGAATGAACCTGTTTATTCAAGAAAACTTCATACTGATTACAATCAAACCTTCCTACCTTCAGTTTTTAATTCTTATGGCAAACAGATAGCCAGTATTCATAATAACATATCTCATGAAAAAGTTCTTATCTCTGTTATTTGCATCAGCAGCTGCATGTACCATTCATGCTCAAACAGTTCAGCAGATTGAAGCAAACCGCACAATGCTTCCCAATGGCTGGGCTATTACAAAAATCGGCAACTCCTTACAACTCGGCGATCTGCCATTGAATATCGCAGTAAGTAAATCAAAAAAACTTGTTGCTGTTACCAACAACGGTCAGAGTGTACAGAGTATTCAGCTCATTGATCCGGTATCAGAAAAAATCCTGGATGAACAAACAATTCCAAAAAGCTGGTATGGGTTAAAGTTCAGTAATGATGAAAAGTCGTTGTATGCATCCGGTGGTAATGATAACATCATCTGGAAGTACAGTATCATCAACCAGAAATTAAAACTCAGCGACAGTGTTGTGCTGGGTAAAAAATGGCCCAATAAAATTTCACCTGCAGGAATTGAAATCAACGAAGACAAACAAACCATGTACGTGGTTACGAAAGAAAACAACTCACTTTACATTGTTGATCTGATTACGAAATCAGTAAGAAAGCAAATACAATTAAGTGGTGAAGCATTTACCTGTTTGCTTTCTCCCGATAAAAAAGAACTCTACATTTCCTGCTGGGGTTGTGATGAACTGGTTGTGCTGAATACAGTTACTGATCAGCTAACTGCATCCATCAAAGTGGGTGATAATCCAAATGATATTATTCTTTCCAAAAACGGCAACTTTCTTTTTGTTGCCAATGCAAATGATAATTCAGTATCAGTTATCAACCGAAAAGAACGGAAAGTGATTGAAGTACTGAACGCAGCATTATATCCCAACGCACCAAGCGGCTCCACTACAAATGCATTGGCATTGAGCAATGATGGTAAGCGTTTGTACATTGCCAATGCTGACAACAACTGTCTGGCTGTGTTTGATGTAACAACACCAGGCAAAAGCAAGCCAATGGGTTTTATCCCAACAGGCTGGTATCCCACCAATGTAAAAGTGATAGGTAAAAAAATAGTTGTTGCAAACGGGAAAGGATTTAACTCCATGGCCAATCCTTATGGACCCAATCCTCTTGTAAGAAAACAGAAAGTTGCTTTTCAGAAAGGTGATACTGCCAGGCCAAAGAATGTACAATACATTGCGGGATTGTTTAAAGGAACGCTGAGTATGATTGCTGAACCAACGCTCAAACAATTAAGTGTGTATTCGCAGGTGGTTTACAAAAACACACCTTATACAAAAGAAAAGGAAACAGAGGTAAAAGGCGAAGCAGGCAATCCTATTCCTATGAAACTGGGTGATAAAAGTCCTATCAAATATGTGTTTTATATCATCAAAGAAAACAGAACATACGACCAGGTGTTGGGCGATGTGGCTGCAGGTAATGGCGATACAAGTCTTGTTTTATTCGGGAAACATGTTACACCTAATCAACATAAAATCGTCAATGAATTTGTATTGATGGATAATTTTTATGTGGATGCAGAAGTAAGTGCTGACGGGCATAACTGGAGCATGGGTGGTTATGCAACAGATTACCTGGAAAAAACATGGCCTACAGATTACGGTGGTCGTGGTGGCAGGTATGATGCAGAAGGTACAAGAGAAGTTGCGAACAACAAGAATGGTTTTATCTGGGATTTCTGCAAACGTGCAGGCGTGAGCTTCCGTACCTATGGTGAGTTTGCTGATGATTATAAACCCAACATTCCGGTTTTGAAAAATAATTTCTGTCCATATTATACAAGCTGGGATCAGAAGGTGAGAGATACAACAAGAGTTAGTCAATGGATCAGGGATTTTGATTCAATGGTTGTGATTAACAAAGTGCCACAGTTGAGCACACTGCGAATTATCAACGATCATACAGAAGGTTTGGCAAAGGGAAGACCAACTCCTTATGCACATGTGGCCGATAATGACTGGGCAGTTGGTTTATTCCTTGAGCACTTAAGTCAAAGTCCGATATGGAAGGAAAGTGTAGTGTTTATCCTGGAAGATGATGCTCAGAACGGAGCCGATCATGTGGATGCACATCGCAGCCCTGTTTACGTTGCCGGTCCTTATGTAAAACGGAATTTTGTTGATCACAACATGTATTCAACTGCATCGGTATTACATACAATTGAACTGATACTTGGTTTACCGCCCATGTCGCAATATGATGCTGCTGCAACACCCATGTGGAACAGTTTTACAGCAACTCCCGACTTTACTCCGTTTCAGTCAGTCGCATCCAATATTGATTTAAGAGAAGTAAATACTGCCATGAATGAATGGCAACGCAGGTCAGATGAATTTAATCTTACCAGGGAAGATGCAGTGCCCGACCTTGAATTTAATATTGTGTTGTGGCATGCGTTAAAGGGAAATGATATTCCTTTCCCCGGTCCGAAAAGAGCAGCATTTGTAAAGCAGGTGAAAGAAGAAGAGGAGGATGATTAAGATGTAGGTTGTACGCCATGTTGAATGCGCCAACAACTTAAGGCGTATAGCTAATAGCTTTCCGGCGCTATTGCTGTTGATTCGTAGTTTTTCTCAAAATCTGCAACAAAGGCAAAGTACACAAAGAAAATTTACTGTTTGTGTGCTTTGTATCCTTTGTTTCTTTGCGGGAAATAGTGTTTAACAACCCTTTGTACAAAAAATCTTTCTCATGTTGTGAAACCTTCGTTTCTTTAAGCCCTTTATTAATTTAATATGAAGAAAGCAACCATTTTATTTCTAAGTTTTTGCATTGCTTTATCAGCATTTGCACAAAGCAAGTACGACCACAGGGAAGCATTTCATCCCTTTTTCTATCCTTATCCCGGTAATGATGTGCGTAGTGCAAGTGGTCAACCCGGCCCTGAATACTGGCAGAATAAAGCTGATTATTCTATCCAGGCAAGTATTAACCCCGACGACCATACGGTTAAGGGAACAGTTACATTGAAGTACAGCAATAACAGTGGCGATGAACTGCGTTTTATGTGGCTGCAGTTAGATCAGAATATTTACCGTAACGATTCAAGAGCAACCGCAACAACTACCACGCAAGGTGGTCGTTGGGCAAACGGACAGTTTACCGAAGGCGATTTGATAAAATCTGTAAAAGTTGAAGCAGGTGGTAAACTGGTTGAAGTAAAATATTCAGTGACAGATACACGTATGCAGGTATGGTTACCCGAAGTATTAAAAGGAAATGCATCGGTAAAACTGGTGATTGAATATGGCTTTACCATTCCTGAATATGGTACCGACCGTATGGGTCGCTTAAAACAAAAAGACGGATGGGTATATGAAGTCGCACAATGGTTCCCTCGTGTATGTGTGTATGATGATATTCTTGGATGGAACACCAATCCTTATCTCGGTGCAGGAGAGTTTTATTTAGAATATGGTGATATTGATTATGCTATTACTGCTCCATCAAAACTGATTGTTGTGGGCAGTGGCGAATTAACCAATCCCGAAGAATGTTATACTGCTGAACAGATGAAACGATGGAACGAAGCAAAGAACAGCGATAAAACAGTCATTATCCGCAGTGCAGATGAAGTGAATGATGCAAAGTCAAGACCTTCAGCAACAAACATCACCTGGAAATTCAAATGTCATAATACAAGAGATGTGGCTTGGGCTGCAAGTACTGCATTCATTATTGATGCAGCAAGAATTAATTTACCCAGTGGTAAAAAATCATTAGCCATCAGTGCATATGCAAAAGAAAGTGCAGATAAAAAAGATGGTAACGACTGGCGCCGCTCAACAGAATTCACCAAAGCATGTATTGAATTTTACAGCAACTATTTGTTTGAATTCCCTTATCCTAATGCCACCAACGTTGGCGGTATTGTAGGCGGAATGGAATATCCCGGTATTGTATTCTGCAGCGCACATTCAACAGGTGCAGGTTTGTGGGGAGTTACTGATCATGAATTTGGTCATACCTGGTTCCCGATGATTGTAGGAAGTAATGAACGTAAATATGCATGGATGGATGAAGGCTTCAATACTTTCATCAACATCTTATCCGGCGAAGCTTTTCAGAATGGTGAGTATGCAGAAGTGCCCAGTGTAAGTGGTATGGCAGGTTATGTGTTTTATGATAAGATGGATGGATTGCTCAATACACCTGAAGTAATTCAGCAGGCAAACCTTGGTGTGGCGGCTTATTTCAAACCGGGTATGATGTTGTATTTGCTGAGAACAGAAGTGTTGGGTAAAGAACGTTTTGATGCAGCGTTTAAAGAATATGTAAGAAGATGGGCATTCAAACATCCCACACCCTGGGATTTCTTCCATACGATTGAAAACGTTGCAGGTGAAGACCTGAGCTGGTTCTGGAGAGGTTGGGTATTGAATACATGGAAATTTGATGTATCGGTAAAAGATGTAGCTGTTATCCGCAACAATGTAAAGAACGGAACAAACATTACGTTACAGTTGCTGGAAAAAATGCCCATGCCTGTTACAGTTAAAGTAACAGATGCTGACGGTGAAACGCAGACAATCAAACTTCCGGTTGAAGTATGGCAGCGTGGTGATTCATGGACTTTCCCTGTACAGACAAAAGCCGAAGTGAAAGAAGTGGTGGTTGATCCTGATAAATCTTTGCCGGATATCAATTATGCAAATAATACGTGGAAGAAAGGATAGGGGAAGAAGTTGTAAGTAACAAGTTTTAAGTTATAAGTAAAAGCGGTTGGGATTTTCTCAGCCGCTTTTTGTTTATATAATAATTGCTCACAGATTGCAGGGATGTACACAGATGATTGCTTAGCAATGCCTGCAATGGTTGCCACGAATACACGAATGATATTACCACAGAGTCACGGAGGAGAACTAAATGCATTTCTTCTTTTCTTCCTGCCTTCCCGGCAAAAAAAACTCTGTGTTCTCCGTGACTCTGTGGTGAAAAAATCAATACTCGGCTGTTAATAAATCATGCACATTCATTTCTTCCAATACAATGCGAATGGAATGGCCATTTTCATATTCCCATTTAATTAAACGGATCATGCTGTCAGCAATTTCTATTCCGGTAATATCACCATCTGTAAAACAGCAGCAACCTGAGTTGAAATAAAACGGTTTGTTGTTCATATAATTGGCCTGTACATAATCATACTCATGCTGCCTGAATTCAATTTCTTTTTTAATGGCAGCAAGTGCTTCTGTTTTGTTTTCTTTCTCAGCAAAAATCTGCTGCTTGTATAATTTTTCAAGATGAGTGAGCGATGCAAATACGGGTTGATGTGTATGACCTGTAATCAGCACCGGGTTTTGAGGCTGCATACTCCACGCATACATAAATACATTGTGCTTTGTTTTCATTTCCTTGTTGTAAGCCGGAGTGTTTGGGTTGATGTTGAGATAGCCTTGCAATGGTGCCCAAATGGCAGAGATAAACCATTCTGAAAATCGGTTGCTGTCGCTCTGCCCATCACCCTGGTGGCCATGTGTTAAAAAAATATTTGTTTCTTTCCCGTTGTAATTTGTTTGCAGCACAACTCCTTCATACACTTTTACTACTTCGCCATACATATTGATTAAATGAAGCCTGGCAAAAGGATCATTGTTCCAGAACAGGTCGTGATTGCCGAATACTTTGGTGAAACGGTTTGCTTCCACAAATTTCCGTTCGCTTTCAATGGTTGCTTTGTTTTTTGCAAGTACAGGCCAAATGGTATTTTCCCAAAGCTCTTCGTTATCACCTAACGAAATCAAATGAAAATTCTGTTGATTGTAGTAGTTCAGCGCTGCCAGGTAATTGGGTTCAGCAACCATAAAATCATCACTGCCGTTTTTTGCTCCTTTGTGCTGATCACTGAAGATGATGATTTTATCGGCACTAAAATCAACGTCAATGATTTTTCCCTTTTTGCCCGGATGAGTGAGAATATGATTATATAAATCTGTGAGTGCTTTATGAACCCGGTCTATATCGGGTTTGCTTTCAAACCTGTGTACAAGCCATAAAACAGGTTTCGTTAAGATCCGTTGAAGAAAACGTCGCATGGATAAAATTACAATTTCAGCATCAGCAGAACTCATTCTTCCGGTCAAAAAAAATGTGCTGTTTCTTTTTCATTAGTTTTGCGGCAATCAACTATTATGCAGTACATCATTGACCAGATTGGTTTGTTATATGAATCTACTTTTCAAACAAAGGCAGAGCAGATTGAAAAGATTCCGCAAAGCGGAAGCGACCGTGTTTATTACCGTGTTGCCGGGGTAACAACCTGCATTGCCACATGGAATAAAAATATTAAGGAGAATAAGACTTTTTTAAAGTTCAGTGAGCATTTTAAATTGCACGGTGTTCCTGTACCGGTGATTTACGCAGTGAATGATGATAAGAGTATTTATCTGCAGGAAGATTTTGGTGATACATCGTTGTTAAATGAACTGGAGAAAAGCGGATATACAGATGAAGTATATGCCTTGTTTCAGCAAAGTTTAAAGCAACTGGCACACATGCAGATCAACGGTCACCAGAATTTTAATTATGAATGGTGTATTACTTCCAAAGAGTTTGGCAAGCAGGCTATTCTTGCTGACCTGCTTTATTTCAAATATTACTTTCTTGATACATTAAAAATTCCTTACGATAAAGAATTGCTGATTGATGATTTTGAAGTGCTGAGTGTGTACCTGGCAAGAGCGGATTATAAATTTTTTATGTTCCGTGATTTCCAGAGCCGCAATATCATGGTCAACAGCGGTGAAGTTCATTTTATCGATTACCAGGGAGGGATGAAAGGCGCTGTGCAATACGATGTGGCTTCTTTATTATGGCAGGCAAAAGCAGAACTGCCCGATGAATGGAAAAACAGTCTTGTGGATTATTATATGGATTGTGCGGAAGAAGTACTGCAAACAACCATTGACCGCAACCGTTTTATTGGACAGTATAATGGTTATGTACTTATCCGTTTGCTGCAGGTTTTAGGTGCTTATGGGTTCAGAGGATTGTTTGAACGGAAGGCACATTTTCTAACAAGCATTCCAATTGCATTAAGAAATCTCGGATGGTTTTTACAAAATAAACATGTAGGCATCAGCGTACCCGAATTTGAACGTTTGCTTGGTTTGATTGTGAAAGACGACATTATTCAGCGGTTTGAACCCATGAAAGCAACAGAAGAAACGCCATTGGTTGTGCGTATCAACAGTTTTTCTTACAGGGTTGGTATTCCCGCTGACGAAAGTGGCAATGGCGGAGGTTTTGTTTTTGATTGCCGCAGTATTTTAAACCCCGGAAGAATTGAAGCATACAAAACACAAACAGGGAGAGATAAGGATGTAAAGGATTTTCTTGAACAGCAGACGAAGATGCCGCAGTTTTTAAACAGTGTGTATAATATTGTTGACATAGCTGTTGAAGATTATTTACAAAGAGGGTTTGCAGATCTGCAGGTGAGTTTTGGTTGTACAGGTGGCCAGCACAGGAGCGTATATGCTGCTGACGCACTTGCCCGGCATTTAAAAAATAAATATGGTGTGAAGATTATTTTGAAGCATCTTGTACAGGAAGAAAAAAACTGGGTGAATAAAACGTATTGATAGATATGAAGGCAATGATTTTTGCAGCAGGATTGGGAACACGCTTTAAACCGTGGACGGATGAACATCCTAAAGCCCTGGCACTGGTGAATGGTAAGAGTTTATTACAACGTAATATTGAATACCTGCAGCAATATGGTATTACTGATGTGGTGGTGAATGTGCATCATTTTGCCGATCAGGTTATTGATGCTGTTCAGCAAAGCAAAGGATGGGGAAGCAATATCCTAATCAGTGATGAACGGGATGAACTTCTTGATACCGGCGGCGGGTTACTGAAAGCTGCTCCAATGCTGGAAGGAGATGAGCCATTTGTGACCATTAATGTGGATGTGCTGACCAATCTTGATTTAAATAACCTGATAGTTTTTCATCAAAAACACCATCCATTAATTTCATTTGCTGTGACTAACCGTAAAACAGCACGCAATTTTTTATTTGATGAACAAAACAGGTTGTGTGGCTGGAGAAATAATGCCTCAGGTGAGGAAAAGGGGCCGCTGCTTTCTTATACAGATGAGGAAAGAACGAAGCTTGTTGAAAAAGCATATAGTTGCGTGGTGGTATTTGAACCGACTGTTTTTTCCAGGATCAGGCAAACCGGAAAATTTTCACTCACAGAAACTTATCTTGATTTAGCAACCGATCATTTAATACTGGGTTACGATCATAGTGGCGACAAGTTTGTGGATGTGGGTAAACCGGAGAGTGTGAAAGTGGCGGAGGAGATGTTTGCGTGAAGGGAGAAGGCGGTAGTGGTAGGAGGTAAGAAGATTCACCTATTACCTTGCTTGTAAAAGGCTAAAAGTTGCAGGTCAGGAGACCAGCAACAGCGCAATGAATATGATTTTCATGTTGACTATGCTTCGACAGGCTCCGCATGACATGGCTGGTAGTTGGGTTGCTCACCGATAACACAGATGCGCACAGATGAGTGCAATGCATACAATCCTGATAGAAGACATGCTTCTTCTTTTCTTTCCGCCTCTCCCGGCAATATTTATTTTAAAAATAGGAATATAACACTTCGTATTTCTTTCTTTGAATCTCTGTGTTGAAAAATCACACTTTAATATAAATCTTCTTCCTGTCTAACAAGTAGCTGATAGCCCAGTACATGATGATCATACAGATGGCATAAACCAAAGATCCGTTTTCGGGAATGCCGGGAACAAGCTTACAGATTTTTTCATAAAACCACCCGAACGGGCTTAGGTATTTGGGAAGCCCATCGGCTGAAAACCCGTTGGGAATTCTGATTAGTCCCAGCAGCCGTGGAAGGAAGCCGCTGAGTACAAAAATGAACAACGGATTTTTTCCAAACACATCAAAGAAGCGGAACAGGAAGCTTTTTGCCTGTTTCAGTTCAATAAAATAAATCATCACAGCAATGGTACAGGTGGCCAGACCAGTTGTGTAAACGGTATAAGAGCTTGTCCATATTTTTTTATTGATGGGGAATGCCATGTCCCACAAATAACCCGTAGCAGTGAGCAATACACCTGTAATGAGTAGCCCGGCAACCAGTTCAAATGATTTCCCTTTTTTCTGAATATAATCACCCACCAGGTATCCAAAGATTACCTGCGTAATAGCTGCAAATGTGCTCATGAAACCTTCGGGATCAAACGGCACTCCCTCACCTTTGTACAAATGACTGACACCAAGAATGGCTTTATCAATCTCAGTTCCAAACCAGCCTTTTAAGCTGAAGGGGTCGCCGGGAGTACCCAGGAGCAGGCAAAGCGCCCAGTAAAACAACAAGATGGCAACTCCTGTTACAAATGCCCCTTTTTGTTTGAAATAGTAAACAATCACCGATGCGAAAAAGTAACTCAAGGCAATGCGCTGCAACACACCCAGTATGCGGAGTGATGCAAATGGTTTCAACACAAGATGATTTGCATCCCATTTAATAAAAGGGCTCCAGTTGAGGAACAGCCCGATGGCAAAAATGAGCAGGGTTCTTTTGATCACTTTTTTCCAGAAAAGGCTATCGCCGCCTGCTTCAAGCCGGGGCATTACAAAAGCCATGGCGTTGCCTACTGCAAAAAGAAAAAAGGGAAATACAAGATCGGTTGGAGTGCAGCCATGCCAGGGTGCGTGTTCCAGCGGTGCATAAATATGCGACCAGGAGCCGGGATTGTTTACAAGAATCATTAAGGCAACGGTGGCACCCCGAAATACGTCTAACGAATAGAACCTGTTGTTCAAAGTAATGGTTTTTCTAAAAGTAAGAAAATCTGTTGATTGTAATGTGAGACCGTGATTAATTCAGTCAGTATTTCAACTGAGCAGGAGTAAATGTTTATAAATATATTTTTTTTACGAATGAGTCTCAACCTTTATCTTGCAACACAATTAAAATGAGAAAATTGTGAGTAAATAACGGGTGTACTTTTATGATGAGGAAAGGAGGTAAATGGCCTATATTTGCACGCAGAGAAGCAGGGTTGAGGTAAAAAACAAGAAGTGATTGTGAAAACAGAAAAATTCAGTATAAATCTGTCTTGTTACAAGGCATTCTAATAGGTTGAGGGTGGATAGCCTGAAGGGGCTGTCTGCCTTTTTTTATTTGTTACAGCAAACTCAGTTTTTTAAAAAATATGTGACTGAGGTGGCGAAGCTTTGGATTAAATTGTGATATGAAGTCTTCAAAGAACTGGTACGCTGTTTATACCAAGCCCCGCTGGGAAAAAAAGGTAATCCAGTTTCTTGAGAAAAAAGGTGTAGTTTATTACTGCCCATTAACAAAAATCCGGCGAAAATGGAGCGACCGGTATAAGGTCATTGAAGAACCACTGTTCAAATCGTATGTATTTGTTTTTATTGCGGAAGGGGAGAAAACAAGCGTTCGACTTACAGATGGCGTGGTTAATTTTGTTTACTGGGAGGGGAAGCCTGCGATCATCAGGAGTGAGGAAATTGAAATCATCCGTAAATTTCTGAATGAGTATGAGGATGTGCAGGCAAGGCCTGTTGATCTGAAAGCAGGGGAGCGTGTACGGGTAAAAACCGGATTGATGATGGATACAGAAGGCGTGGTAGTGAAAGTGCAGAATAAACAAGCCTATGTTCTGCTGGAGAGCCTGGGTTATGAGCTGACCGCCCGTTTTGAAAAGGGCAATCTTGAGCCGGTTGTAAAGCAATAAAAAGAAGGTTTGAAAATATTTATTACAGTTAAATTTAAGCGCATGCTTCGTTTGTTTTTAGCAGGGATTTTATCTGCTTCCCTGTTTGCTTCCTGTGTTTCACCAGAAAAGCTGAGGAAAGAAAATGTGTATTTTAACGAGGGGCTGGATACACTGAAACTGAGTCAATACCAATTGGTGGAGCCCATTATCCAGAAAGGAGATCTGCTGCAGATCAGTATTTCCTCCAGGAGCTCTTCTTCCAATCAATTGTTCAGCCAGAATTACTCTGCAGTAGCTTCTGCGGACGGCGCAGGTGGAGGAACAGGAGCATCTGGTGGAGGTGGAGGTACCGGTAACAACTACCTTGTAGATATTGTAAGTGGCGATATCAAACTGCCTTTGCTGGGTGTAATTCATGCTGACAGCATGACCAAGACTGCCCTGGAAAAGGAAATTATTCAACGGGCTTCGGCTTACCTGAAAGAAGATCCTATTGTGAACATCCGTTACCAGAATTTCCGGGTTACTTTTTTGGGCGAAGTGGCAACACCTGGGTCAAAATTGTTTGAATCAGAGCGGGTTTCATTTTTACAGGCATTGGGTGATGTTGGTGGCGTGGCTAAAGGTGCGGATCTTAAAAATATCCTGATTATCCGTGAGCAGAACGGAAAGAGAACAATGCAGACTGTTGATTTAACAAGAGGAGATTTTTTAAACTCTCCCAATTATTACCTGCACCAGAATGATGTGGTGTATGTACGGCCTACCACCCGATTGCTTAAATCTACTGATCAAAGTACACAGAAAACATATCAGTTTGTAAGTATGGGTATTATTGTTCTCAATTTTATTATCACATTCTTTACCGCAATTAAGTAATGAACACAGTCGGACAGGAACAATTTCAGACAACAGAGCACGAAGGGAAATTTCTTACATTTAAAGAAATTCTCTTTAAATACATTTCCAATCTTCCCTTATTTTTCTTTTCGCTAGGTATTGCTTTGATTGTAGCCTGGGCATACCTGCGCTGGGCAACACCTGTTTACAATGTAAACAGCAGTATGATTGTGAAAATGGAAAATGCTGCAAATGTGAAATCGAATGAGAAATTCAGCAGTGTTTTTAATCCTGTTGACAAGATCAATATGGAGGATGAAATTGATCTGATGCGTTCGAAGGTTTTTTTGAGCCGGGTAGTTGACAGTTTAAAACTGAATTCAATTTATGTTGAACATGGTAAGGTGCGAAGCAGTGAGGTATATAAGCTTGTACCGTTTATTGTTGAAGTGGTTAAACTGCGTGACAGCAGTTTGTCCTATTCATTTAACTTACAAACGTTGAATGAGAACAGTTTTTTGTTAAACAAGGAAACCAAGCCCAAGTTTTATTACAGCAATATTGAAACGGATGGTTGTATTTTCCGGGTTATCAAAAACCCCGCATTTTCTGATGGTACTGACATCCGGAGGTTTACGTATAAATGGGTGCCTTCAAAAGTTATAGCAGGAGAGATTTCGGGTGATTTAAATATATCGCAGAAATCCCGAACATCCAGTGTGCTTAATTTAAGCCTGAATACCCTTAATTCAGAAAAGGGTATTGATATCCTGAACAGGATTATGCAAGAATACGGAAGGTACAGCGTGGAAGATAAGAGCCGTATTTCGGCCAACTCGCTTCAGTTTATCACTGACCGTTTAAATAATCTTGAAAATGATGTGTCTAAAATTGAAGGGAACCTGATTGATTTCAGGAAACGGAACCAATTCCTGAATTTGGATGAGCAGTCGAAGGTTTATCTTGATAATATGACGCAGACAGAGAGGTTACTGAATGAGCAGGAAGTGAGGATAAAAGTGCTGGATCTCCTGGATGCATACGTAAAGGACAAAAAAAATATCTATAATCTTACACCAGCCAACCTGGGAATTGAGGATGTTACATTAACGGGGCTTGTAGCTGATTATAACCGTTTAATTCTAAAACGGACAATGGAACTGCAGGTGAATAAGGAAAGTAATCCTGTTATAAAAGAAATTGATGAAAACATTGAAAAAACACGGACTTCCATTATCGAAAACCTGAAAAATATCCGGGAGTCTTACGTGCTCAATAAACATGAACTTGAACGGCAAAACAGTGTTGCTAAAAAAGAGATGTTTTCACTCCCGGAGAAGGAAGGGCAGGTACGAGAAATAGAACGGCAGCAAGTGATTAAAAACGAGCTGTACACTTTTCTTCTTCAGAAGCGTGAAGAAACGGGTATTCAACTTGCGTCCACTTTATCTAATTCAAAGGTATTTGCACCTGCAGAAGGTAGTGGAAGCCCCATTTTACCCAAGCGTCGTAATGCGTATATGCTTGCGTTGTTTTTTGGTATATTGATACCCGTATTGATTATTCTTGTACGGGATATGATGAACGACAAGGTTACGAACAAGAATGATATTGTGCGTAATACAAAAATTCCAGTGATTGGCGAGCTGGGGCATAATGATAAACCAGAGACATTGGTTGCTGTTAAAAACAGCCGTACCATCCTTGCCGAACAGTTCCGTATTATCCGCTCGAACCTGCAACCGGTTCTGAAAAAAGAACGTACACCGGTTATACTGGTTACTTCTTCGTTTAGTGGTGAGGGTAAGTCATTTGCCGCCACTAACCTGGCCGGTTCGATTGCGCTTACAGGCAAGCGGACTGTAATTCTAGAATTTGACTTACGCAAACCAAGGGTGTTAAGCGGGCTTGGACTTCAGCGAACTTTTGGCATTACCCATTTTGTTGTGGGTAAGGTAAAACTTGAGGAGTTGCCCATCAAGGTTCCTAATGCGGACAACCTGTATGTAATTGCCTGCGGACCCACTCCGCCTAACCCATCTGAGTTGCTGCTTGATCCGAGAATTAAAGAATTATTTGAATTCTGCCGGGATAATTTCGATACTGTAGTGATTGATACAGCGCCGGTTGGTTTAGTGAGTGATGCCATGACCCTTGCAAATTTTGCTGATGCTTCGTTATTTGTGGTACGCCAGCGTTATACATTTAAAAAACAGCTTCAGTTGCTTGAAGAAATATACCAGCAGAAAAAATTTCCTTCTTCAGCCATTATTGTGAACGATATTAAAGTGGAAGGTTATAACAGTTACTATGGTTATGGCGGTTATGGTTATGGCTATGGCTACGGTTATGGTTATGGCTATGGTTATTATGATAATGATCCTACAAGAAACAAGTGGTATAATAAAGTGCTGCGGTTTATAGGGATTAAGTAGTTGCTGCGCTTTGCTTGCAAAGGTTTCACGCAAAGAAAGGAAGGAGACAGAGGCAGGAAGAAGAAGAGTTGCTGCGCTTTGCTTGCAAGGGTTTCACGCAAAGGAAGGAAGGAGACAGAGACACGAAGAAGAAGAGTTGCTGCGCTTTGCTTGCAAGGGTTTCACACAAAGGAAGTAAGGAGACAAAGGCACGGAGAAGAAGAGTTGCTGCGCTTTGCTTGCAAAGGTTTCACGCAAGGGAAGAAAGGAGACAAAGGCACGAAGAAGAAGAGTTGCTGCGCTTTGCTTGCAAAGGTTTCACACAAAGAAAGGAAGGAGACAAAGGCACGGAGAAGAAGAGTTGCGGCGCTGGTGCTTGCAAAGGTTTCACGCAAAGGAAGGAAGGAGACAAAGGCACTGAGAAGAAGAGTTGCTGCGCTTTGCTTGCAAAGGTTTCACGCAAAGAAAGGAAGGAGACAAAGGCACTGAGAAGAAGAGTTACTGCGCTTTGCTTGCAAAGGTTTCACACAAAGGGACGAAAGAGGCAAAGGCACTGAGAAGAAGAGTTGCGGCGCTACATTTGCAATGCTGGTAACCACAGAGACACAGGGATCACTGAGAGAAAAAAGATGATTTTTTGCCGCCTTACCGGCAACAAATTTTTGTGTTGTTTGTATTTCCGTGATTCAAAAAAAATATTCAGTTCCTTCCGAAAAAAACAGAAAATACAGTTATGTGCAGGATAGCAGGCATATATGATCCGACGGTAAAGAATCTGCAACAGGAAATTGTGCGCATGCGTGATGCGATGAAAAAAGGTGGGCCGGATGATGCGGGAATTTTTACGCACCCGTCAATGCCGCTTGCTTTTGGCCACAGGCGCTTATCCCTGATTGATTTAAGTGAAGCAGGCCATCAGCCCATGATTGATGCGGAACTGACGATTGTGTTTAATGGTGAAATTTATAATTACAAAGAGCTTAAATCAACACTTCAGCATTACGGTCATCAGTTTAAAACTGAAAGTGACACAGAGGTTATTTTAAAAGCATACCGCCAGTGGGGAGCCGATGCGTTTGAATTCTTTAATGGTATGTTTGCGCTGGCAATCCTGGATGAACGCAAACAACAATTAGTGCTTGCAAGGGATCACGCCGGTATTAAACCACTTTATTATTATAAAGATCAGCACAGCTTTTATTTTGCTTCAGAAATCAGGGCATTCCAATGTGTGGAGAAAAAATTTGCGGAGAACCAGCAATGGCGCACCGCTTTTTTAACGTTTGGCCATTTGCCTGAGCCCATCACAACATTGGAAAATGTGCATCCCCTGGAAAAGGGCACCGTTATGCTGGTTGACCTCCCATCTCTTAAAAGCCGCAAGCATTGCTTTTTTAACTGGAAGTTTACGGGTAAACTCAAAAATGAAGAAGAAGCGCTGCAACTGATCCGTGAAACAATGGAACAGGCAGTAGAACGTCATCTTGTTTCTGATGCACCGATTGGTTTGTTTCTGAGCGGCGGAATTGATTCAAGTCTGCTGACATTGATTGCCAGTACCACACAAAAGGAAAACCTGCATACACTATCGATTGTTTTTAATGAAGAGCAGTTTTCGGAAGAAAAATACCAGCAGCTCATCATTGAGCAGACAAAAGCGCACCACCAGTCGTTTCTTGTAACGAAAGAAATTTTCAACGGGCACCTGGAGGATGCGATGGATGCAATGGATCAGCCTACACTCGACGGTATCAATACGTATTTTATTTCCAAGTATGCAAAAGCATACGGGCTCAAAGCTGTACTGTCGGGGCTTGGCGCTGATGAATTGTTTGGTGGTTATCCTTCGTTTCAGCAGCACCGGCGGATGAATTTTGTGAAGAAAGCACCCGACAGTTTGTTAAAGCGCCTGCAGTTGTTTCCCGATCACCGGGTGCGTAAGCTGAGTTATGCAGGAATGGATAATTCCGCATCAGAATACCTGAGTTACCGGGGTATTTTTACACCGGTTTCTGTTGCCTCACTGTTAGGAACAACCGAAAAACAGATTGAAGAGGAACTGGAACAACTGAGTACTTATTATCCCATCAATGGTTTAACCGACGGAAACAGGATAAGCTGGATTGAAACGAATTTTTACATGCAGAATCAACTGCTGAAGGATTCTGATTTTATGAGTATGTGGCACGGGCTGGAAATCCGTGTTCCTTTCCTGGATAAGGAAGTAATGCTGATGGCCGGGGCTATTGATGAGGCGATTAAGTTTAAAAAAACACCTCCAAAATATTTATTAGTAAAGGCTTTTGAGAACGAGCTTCCTGTGAAAATCTGGAAACGGAAAAAACAAGGCTTTACATTTCCTTTTGAAGGATGGCTGAAGGAAAATGAATACATCCAGCCGTCCACACCAGAAGAACATCACCTGTATATTGACTTCCAACGAAAACGTTTATCATGGGGCCGCTACTGGTGTGCATTGCTGATGAACCGATTTATGAATAAAGGGCAGCATGCGGCGGCGTAGCATTCAGTTTATTGTTTTAGCTTGTTTTTCCACCACCGGTGGAATTGAAAAGTTTAACCGTGCTTTTATGAAAGCCTTGGTTCAGCTTCAGCAACCCCTTGGGTTTACTGCAGGTTTTGCAGGAATGTATGATACGGGTTGCGATGAACGGTATGTGCCAACAGAAAGTTTCCGGGCATACGGCGGAAGGCGGATTTTATTTGTTATCAGCACAGTGCTGCGGAGTTTTTTAAAAGATGAGCTGATTATCGGCCATTTGAATATGGCGATGATCGGGGTGCTGTATAAACTGCTGAGGCCAAAAGGTACATTAACGGTGATCTGTCATGGTATTGAAGTGTTTGAACCTGTGAACGGTGTTAAAAAAAAAGTACTTCAAAAGGCCGATCGCCTGCTTGCAGTAAGCAGCTATACCAAACAGCAACTGGTTGAACAGCAGGGTATGCCTGCCGGAAAAATTTCTGTATTTCCCAATACACTTGATCCTTATTTCAAGCTGCCCACTGTTTTTGAAAAACCAGCTTATCTCAAAAAAAGATATGGTATCAGGGATGATGAAAAAATCATCTTTACATTAACCAGGTTAAACAGCAATGAAGGGTATAAGGGATATGATAAATTAGTTGCAGCCCTGCAATCCTTCAAACAAAAAAATACTGCCTTTAAATATCTGCTTGCCGGAAAAGCTGATGTGGAAGAAGAGCAACGTATGCGCAGAATGATTTCAGATTGCGGACTTGAGAAACAGGTGATTATGACCGGGTTTATTCCTGATGAGGAAGTAACCGATCATTACCTGCTGGCCGATGTATTTGCCATGCCCAGCAAGGGAGAAGGATTTGGCATTGTGTATTTGGAAGCAATGGCCTGCGGGTTGCCGGTGATTGCAGGAAACAAAGATGGCAGTACCGAAGCATTGCAGTTCGGCAAGCTGGGTACGTTAATTGACCCGGATAATGAAGAACAGTTGCTGCAGGCGCTTGAACATGTGCTTCAGCAGGAAAAGCGACCGGCAGAATTACAGAAGAACATGCTGGAGTATTTTTCGTTTGAACGGTTTACAAGCAGGCTGAAGCAGATCATACAACCTGCAATAAATTCCGGACGGGTTATGTAGCAAGAATGTAACCAGATCAAACAATGCTTTCAGAAATCTGCAGGCCAATAAATTTTCTGAAGGTTGTTTATCAGGCACCGTGCTACAAAAGAAGGGTAACAAAACAGTTTTTGAAAATCTGTTCAGAAAAGTTCAATGTAAAAAGTTTTTTTTGATTATTATAATAACAAAAACACATGAAAATTGCAATTATCGGGCTGGGTTATGTAGGGCTTCCATTGGCCACAGAATTTGGTAAGCAGTACGAAGTAACAGGATTTGATGTGAATCTTGAAAGAATTGCAGAGTTAAAAAGCGGCCTTGATAAAACAGGCGAAACAGATGCCGAGACCTTGTTGGCTGCCAAAAAATTAGTTTTTTCCTCCTCCATTGAGGATATTAAAGACTGTACTGTTTTTATTGTAACTGTACCCACCCCAATTGACCAGTTTAAGGCTCCCGATCTTAAACCTTTATTAAAGGCCTCCGAAATGATTGGAAGTGTTTTAAAAAAGGGAGACCTTGTTATTTATGAATCTACTGTTTACCCCGGTTGCACTGAAGAAGATTGTGTGCCTGTACTTGAAAAGGTCAGCGGATTAAGGTTTAACATTGATTTTTACTGCGGTTATTCTCCCGAACGCATTAACCCGGGCGATAAAGTAAATACATTAACAACCATCAGAAAAGTTACTTCGGGATCAACCCCTGCAATTGCAAAAGTGGTAAATGATCTTTACGGAAGCATTATTAAAGCGGGTACATACAGTGCATCGTCTATAAAAGTAGCAGAGGCTTCCAAGGCCATTGAGAATGCGCAACGTGATGTAAATATTTCTTTTGTAAATGAGCTGGCACTTATTTTTGACCTGATGGGTATTGATACGCATGAGGTGCTTGAAGCAGCCGGCACCAAATGGAATTTCCTGCATTATAAACCCGGGCTGGTTGGTGGCCATTGTATTGGCGTTGATCCTTATTACCTGGCGCACAAAGCGCAATCATTAGGGTATCATCCGCAGGTAATTTTAAGCGGCAGGAGAGTAAATGATGCAATGGGAATGTTCGTGGCCAATAAAGTACTTAAACTGATGGTGCAGAAGGGAACCAGTATTAACCAGGCCCGGGCATTGGTATTAGGCATCAGCTTTAAGGAAAACTGCCCGGATATACGTAATACAAGAGTTGTGGATATTGTACGAGAGCTGGCATCTTTTAAGATGAATGTGGATGTGTACGACCCCTTTGCAGATGAAAAAGATGTAGAAGAAGAATACGGTATTAAGCTGGTGAAAGATTTAACCGGCAAATACGAGGCTATCATACTGGCGGTAGCACATGAACCTTTCAGGCTATTGAATATTGAGGCGTTGAAATCATCAACAGCTTCGGTTGTATTTGATACAAAAGCTTTTCTTGACCGTGCAATTATTGACGACCGTTTGTAACAGACCATGCCGGTATCTATCACTACAGCTAACATTCTATTTCAAATGCAGGTATTCTGCAATTAATGTGTTTTAACAGGATTGATATGACAAATAAGCAACAAGAACATTGGGATTTGATTATTAAACCAAAAAGCTCTTTTTTTCAACTCCATTTAAACGATGTATGGCATTACCGTGACCTGTTAATGATGTTTGTAAGACGTGATTTTGTGTCGGTTTATAAACAAACCATTCTTGGCCCGTTATGGTTTTTTATACAACCTGTTTTAACGACGGTTATGTTTGTTGTGGTATTTGGTAATATTGCAAAAATTTCGACCGACGGGCTGCCCCAGGTTTTATTTTATCTTTCAGGCATTACCATCTGGAACTACTTTGCCGAAACGCTCAATACCACTTCCAACACGTTTATTGGTAATGCAGCCATCTTCGGGAAAGTGTATTTTCCCCGGCTTGTAATGCCTTTATCGAAAGTTCTTTCGGGGCTTATAAAGTTTGGTATCCAGTACCTGCTGTTTGTTGTGGCTATGATTTTTTTTGCATTGAAAGGCACCGCAATACATATACATTGGGCTGAGGTGATTTATATTACCCCCCTGTTACTGTTTATTATGGCTGGGCTTGGGCTTGGGGGCGGTCTTATACTTTCCACTTTAACCACCAAGTACAGGGATCTTACTTTCTTAATTTCGTTTGGCATTCAGTTGCTGATGTATGCCACACCCGTTATTTATCCTTTATCAACAATAAAAAATCCAACTTACAAGGCAATACTGCTGGCAAACCCGATGAGCAGCGTGGTAGAAACATTCCGGTATATTTATCTCGGGGCCGGAGAACTGAACCGGGGTTCGCTGCTGTACAGCATTGGCTTTATGTTTTTTTTGCTGCTGTTAAGTATTGTAATGTTTAATAAGGCCGAACGCACATTTATGGATACCGTATAATATAAAACAATGAGTGTAGTAATTAAAGCAGAACAGGTAAGCAAGCAATACCGGCTGGGCGAAGTAGGAACAGGAACCCTTAGTCATGATCTTAACCGTTTCTGGTACCGCATACGTGGCAAGGAAGATCCTTACCTGAAAATTGGTGAGGCCAACGACCGAACAAAGAAGGGAAGCAGTGATTATGTGTGGGCGCTGAAAGATGTATCGTTTGAAGTACAGCAGGGTGAAGTGCTGGGTATAATTGGCCGAAACGGAGCAGGTAAAAGCACTTTGCTGAAAATACTTAGCCGCACCACGGCACCAACTACCGGCACTATTAAGGCCAAAGGGCGTATTGCCAGCCTGCTGGAAGTAGGTACCGGCTTTCATCCGGAACTGAGTGGAAGAGAAAATATTTTTTTAAACGGGGCCATACTTGGAATGCGCAAGAAAGAAATTGAGCGCAAATTTGATGAGATAATTGATTTTGCCGGAGTGGAACGGTATATTGATACGCCTGTAAAACGTTACAGCAGCGGTATGTATGTGCGGCTGGCGTTTGCTGTTGCGGCCCACCTGGAAAGTGAAATACTGATTGTGGATGAAGTGCTGGCCGTGGGTGATGCGGAATTTCAGAAAAAGTGCCTTGGCAAGATGAAAGATGTAAGCAGCGGCGAGGGAAGAACGGTTTTGTTTGTGAGCCACCAAATGGATGCAATTAGCACATTAACTTCGAATGCTCTATGCTTAATAAACGGTAAGGTTGCAATCAACGCATCAACTTACGAAGCAGTAAGGTTTTATCTTGAAAACAATAAAGCCAGTCAAGGTGTTTATCAAAGCAAACCTATTCCGGATTACCCTTCATTTGTACGAGTAGAAGTAATCACTTCTGAAGCAGAAGGAGTACATAAAAATGGAGAGGATTTGATTATTGAAATTGAAGTAAATATGCCGTTTATTAAAGAGGGGATTGCTGTATCTTTTCAAATTTTTAATGAAAAAGAACTTCCTGTGATTTATAATTATATTTTCGATAGTGAACAACCAATTCTACGGAAAACAGGCATTAGCAAATTAAAATGCATTATACCAAAATGCAAATTATACCAAGGTTTTTATTACTTAAAAATGCATCTGGCAGAATCTAGAGGGAAAATAAAGTTTCAAGAAGTAGATAAGATTTGTCAATTTGAAGTGAAGATGATGAATAAAATTATTGAATGGGGATGGCAAAAAGATGTCTGTATTTATACGGAAGACTTTGTGTGGATTAAGGATGACTTTTAATGTTTATATGCATTAAGTCATAAATTCGAACAGATGGGTTATAAGTTAATAAATATAGCTTACGTGTAAAAAGAGTTGTTTTTTATTGTCCTACAATGTAATTCCCCAAAACATAAAAGTATAGAATGAATACTGAGGAAATGACTGTTTACAAAAGAGATTTTTTTACTAGTCCTAATTTACACAAGCTAGGTGTTGCATTTTATGCCATCAGAATAACTTTATTAAAGGCTATTAATGAATTAAAGAGCCGTATTACAGGAAGAGTTCTTGATGTTGGTTGTGGGGTAATGCCTTATAAGGAGTTTTTACTAGAAAGCAACCGAATTGATCGATATGAAGGGGTTGATTTAGCACCTACTCAATATCATGGAAAGGTAGTACCTGATTATTTTTGGGATGGTAAAACATTGCCGGTTTCAGACAATTGTTTTGACTGGGTAATTGCAACAGAGTTCTTTGAGCATTACGATAATACCTCGCATATATTAGGCGAAATTGCCCGAGTGTTAAAAAATGACGGGTGTTTATTTTTTACGGTACCTTGTATCTGGCCTTTACATGAAGTTCCATATGATCATCACAGGTTTACTCCATTTGAAATTGAAAGGCTTCTAAAGAAGGCCGGATATTTTGACATAGAGATAAAAGCTCTTGGAGGGATGCACCAGAGTTTAGCAACTATGTTAGGTTTGTGGAGTACTTATTCAGGTATTTCAGGGTGGAAAAAGAAATTTTTCATTTTTTTAATGAAGCCGTTTTATTACTGGTTAATAAAAAAGGATCAACCGCCAGTAAAGTTTGATAATTATGTGATGCCTTCGGGTTTATATGGTTTTGCTAGAATTTCAAAAAAATAATCCAAAACATTTGTAAAAAGAGAATGATTACAGTTGTTACCGCCTGTTATAATGGTGGCATTTATTTAGATGATGCCTACAACAGTCTTGAACTTAATAAATACGGAAGTGATTTTGAATATATTATTGTTGATGACGGGAGTACCGATCGATATACTTTAGATAAGCTTGAGGAATTAAAGCAAAGAGGCGTTATTATAATACAGCAGGAAAATAAGGGATTAGCAGCCGCCCGGAATGCCGGTGTTGCAAAGGCAAAAGGGGAATACATAATACCACTGGATTGTGATAACAAGCTTGTGCCCGAAGTTATAATTAAAGCAGCCGGTATATTGAAAGAAAACCCTGAATTGGCTGTGGTTTATACAGATGTGTTTTTTTTTGAAAATGAAGAAGGGCGCAGAACTATTGGTTCATTTGATAAAGTAAGACTACTGCACCGTAATTATATTGATGCCTGTGCGTTGGTAAGAAAAGATGTTTTGGAAAAAGCAGGAGGATATGATGGTAATATGCCTGCAATGGGGCATGAGGATTGGGAAATATGGATCAATATTGCACTAAATGGCGGGAAATTTTATTACCTGAATGAAATAGGTTTTCATTACAGAAGGTTACTTAATTCTATGTCGGCAGCCTTTACTATGGACAGAATTAATAAAAGCAGGGAGTATATTTTTATTAAGCATTCGCAACATATTTCAAGCTATTATGCTGAATTGTTTGCACAATATGCAAGTTATAAACGCAGAGTGGACAATATGCAGTCGTATGTTAGAAATTACAGGGTAAAGGCTATTGTAAAAATAGTTTTGGGGATGCTGAAGGTTTAACGATGAGTTTTCCAACTGTTACTATAGGAATGCCGGTGTTTAATGACAAACCTTTTTTAAGCAAGTCGTTAAACAGTGTACTTGCACAAACATTTACAGATTTTGAGCTGCTTATTTCGGATGATGGTTCAACTGATGGCAGTGAAGCCGTGTGCAGGGAATATGCTGCAAGGGATTCACGCATCAGGTATATAAGGCAACCGGTTAACCTTGGTGTGTCACGCAATATGGAGTATTTACTGCAACAGGCTACCGGTAAATATTTTATGTGGGCGGGCAGCGACGATATACTGGATAGCTCCTTTATTTCAACATTAAAGCAATTACTGGATACAGACGATGCTGCGGTAATGGCTTTTTGCCCCACAACATTTATTGATGAAGATGACCGAATACTACAAACAGTGCGTACTGATTACTCGGGTAAAACGGCAGTAAAGCGGATTAAAAAACTCATTCATGAATTTGAAGATTCGTGCGGTTATGGTTTGTTTGTACGAGAGAAAATGAAAGAGGTGCAGTTTCCGGTTTGGTGGGCAGTAAACAAAACACGGGCATATAATAATATTTACCCTACAATCTGTTATTACCTGGCAAAAGGTAATTACCTGTTAAGTACCGGCAATGCGCTGTTTTACAAACGTATTAAAACAAATTATGTGAACCACAGAGTGCCTTTTACAGGCACATATATAAAGGGTTTTTTTGCGTTTGTTTTATGGAAATTTAATCTTGTATGGTTTTCGGAAAAGCAAATTTACAGGGCAGGTAAATCCCCGTTGCTTGCTATACAGGTACTGCCGCTCATGTTTTTTAAGTGGTTTCTTATTCCTACAGCTAAAGATACCGGAAGCAGGCTTTATACATTTTGGGAGCAGAAAATTAAATCCAGGTCCGCTTCCAGGCTAAACAGGTGAATATCTGTATCTGCTATCCGGTTTTTGTTGTTTTTATTATAATGCCGTTACTATTGATAAAACGGCAGCCGAATGCCTGTTGAAAACAAAACAGATATGCTGCGGTTTTATACAAATGCGGAAAAACTCTATTCTGATCTGAAACGTGTATGTATTACAGAAGGTTAGATGCTTTGCGTTGTTATGCAGTTATGGCTGTTTTATTCAGCCATTTCTTTAGCTTTAAAATAACGAAGCATGTATATATTGGTATTGCAGGTGTTGATCTTTTTTTTGTAATCAGCGGTTTTTTAATCACCGAAATTTTATTCAGGTATAAAGAAACAGGCGCAACACTACAGCAGAACCTTAAGAAATTTTATATCCGCCGGTCGATGCGGATATTTCCTATTTATTATCTCTACCTTTTTGTAGCTGCACTTTTATTCCGAGCAGAAGCCGGCCCGTCGCTACCTTATGCTTTTGGTTACATTATTAACTTTTATCAGCAGCAACATGAGGTTCCGCTTTTTTTTGAACATTTGTGGTCGCTGAGTATAGAAGAGCAGTTTTACCTGCTGTGGCCATTACTTATTCTTACTGTACCACAAAAGCATCTACTGAAGCTGATTGCCGGGGCTATAGCGGTTGCAGTGCTATCAAGGATTTTTATAACCGGTATTAATCATAAGTTACTGACAAGTTCGTGTTTTGATGCGTTTGGATTGGGTGCGTTGTTTGCGTACCTGAAAAATTACGACAGGGAGCAACTACAGAAAATCCTGCGTTTTCGGTTGGCATGGAAGCTTGGGTTGGCCATTTACCTGGGTGTAGTGTTATTAAGTGTTTTTAACCTTCATTATCTCGATCCTTATTTTCGATTATCTGTTTCCGTAGTTTCGTTTTACCTTATTGGGGCAGCTATTTTTCCTGGAAATAAGCAACGTTTTTTTGCACTGAAATTGCTGGAGAATAAAACAGCGATGTACATCGGCCAGATTTCTTATGGTGTGTATATTTATCACCTTATGGTGGCATACCTGGCGGAGCCTTATGTAAATACATTTCTTTTAAAGAGTTTTGGTGATACAAACAGCTTCCTGAAATATATTTATTACAACAGTTACCTGGTTAAATTTCCACTGTACTCTGTTCTTGCAATCGGGGTTGCCACATTATCGTTCAGGTATATTGAAAAACCGATTACAGTTTTAAAAAACCGGGTTACAAAATGAAGTTATTTTCAGTTATTGTAGCGAATTATAATAATGGCAGATACCTGGATGACCTGATTCAGAGTGTGCTGAACCAGACGTTTACCAATTGGGAACTGCTTATTGCCGACGATGCCTCTACTGATAATTCGGCAGAAGTTGTTGAAAAGTACCTTACTGATAAGCGGATAAAGTTTATAAGGCATGCCAACAATTGTGGTGCGGGTGCTGCATTCAGAACTGCAGCAGAAGCATCTACGGGGGATGTGATTGGTATGTTAGGAGCCGATGATGCGTTGGTACCGGAAGCACTGAAAAAAATGCTTGAAGCACATGAAAAAAATGGTGAAGCTGCAATGATAACGTCGAGAGCTCTTGATTGCGACGGGGACCTGCAGCCCTATGGAATTTGTGATATATCCGGCCGTCAACCGGAAGGAGTTCCTTTAATCAGGGAAATTCATATCTGCAATTTTGTTACATTTAAGCGGAAATACTATAATAAAACGGAAGGTTTTTCTGCAATTTACCGCCGTGGGGTTGATATTGACATTTACCTGAAAATGGAAGAAAGCGGAGGCGGGCTTGCATTTGTTGATGAGCCATTGTATTTATACAGGAGGCATGAACTTGGAATTTCACAGGGTACGAACGGAACGAGAGCCTATGCCTACAGTTTATTAGCACATGTGGAGGCTTATAAAAGAAGAATCAGGAGTGGTTTTACACCTAACATTACAGCAAAAGAGTATAAACAAAAACTGTTTCTCTACTATCAGCGTTCATCCTATTATTCAAGGATAGACGGGAGGCACAGAGAATCTGTTGTGTTTTTGTTTAAAGCTGCGAGGTCAAATTATTTACATTTTTTTTCTAAGAACTTCTGGAGCGGGTTGTTTTATAACCTGGTTAAGGTTACTGTTTGATTATGGATAAGATTTCGGTATCAAGTACAAAACCTGTGATTGTTTTCATTTTTGAAAAGAAAATGGGCGGGGTGGCTTATATGAATATTGAGATTATTAATAATGCTGCTTTCAGAGAATTTTTTAAAGTAAGGGTGATTCTGGTAAGACAAAATGATCTTGACCCAAGAGAAGAGTTGTATGAAAAAAACATACGGGCCGATGAAATCTGTGATTTTGACTTTGATCCGCTATCTAACAGGTATTATGAATTAAAACGGCTTCATTCAATAATTGGCCAGGAAGAAGGTGTTTTGGTTTGCAATAATTTCCTGGAGCTTGATTGTGTTTCTGTATTTCCAATGCCAAAAAAGGTTTTTCAGATTGTACACGATTTTTACAGCATTAAACTCTTTATACAAAGTGAGCCGTTTATAGATGCTTTTCTAACACATTCAAAATTCTGGAAAGAGGTATTGTACAGTTCGGGTGCAAGGAACAAAAGTTGCAAGCAGTTGTTACACGGTATAACTGTGATGAAACATTTGGAAAAAAAAGAGAGCGGAAAGAGTCTGAAAATTGCCTTTACGGGCAGGTGGGTTGCAGCAAAAGGAGTAATGCTGTTGTGGGAAATAGATGAAGAACTGCTGAAGAAAAACGATGTTGTTGAATGGGTAATAATCGGGAATGGAATTTTAAATGCAGAGCTGAAAGAGCAGTGGAGGGGAAAGAGTAATGTGAAATTTGTTTCACCTGACAATCATCAGGAAGTTTTAGATGAAATGCGAGCCTGTGATATATTTGTGCTTCCTACTGAGTTTGAGGGATATGGTATTGCTATAATAGAGGCTTTGAGTTGCGGCCTGGTTCCGGTAGTGAGTGATATACCCGGCGGAACTTCTGAAATACTGGCGGATATTGGGTATAAAATAGGTGTCAGGGATGTACAGGGTTTTGCTTCTGTTATCAGTGAATTAAACAATAACAGGGAAAAGTTGAAAATGCTTCAGGCAAGTTGCCGTAAAATTGCAGAAGAGAAGTATGATATAAGGGAAACGGCTAATAACTATTTAAATGAGTTTAAACAGTATGAGCATATTGTAAAAAATAAGCCGAAGCTGTTAAGAACCTATGGTTCCTTTCTGGATAAGCCATATTTCCCCGTGCGTTTTGTAAAGCAGACCAGAAAGTTTATGCATAAAATAAGAAGGCGGGTTAAAGTTTGAAATATAATACATAAGGTAAGTTTATGAGTCAATTAAAATTCGGGATAATCGGTTGCGGCAGAATAGCGCAAAGGCATGCTGAGCATATAAATAATACAGGGAAGCTGGTTGCAGTGTGTGATATTATAAAAGAAAAGGCAGATGAGCTAGGGCAGAAATATAAGGCACAATCTTATATTTCTGTAACTGAATTATTAACTAATCATCCGGAAATTGATGTTATTTCAGTTTGCTCACCAAACGGTTTACATGCAGCGCATTCAATTGCTGCGTTAAAGGCAGGATTTCATGTTTTGTGTGAGAAGCCAATGGCTTTATCGGTACAGGATTGTGGCAACATGATCAGTACTGCAGAGAGGGCTAATAAACGGTTATTTATTGTAAAACAAAACCGGTTTAATCCTCCCGTTGCTGCTGTTAAACAGATTGTGGAAGAAGGTCGTTTAGGGAAAATTTTCAATGTTCAACTGAATTGTTTCTGGAACAGAAATAATGAGTACTATAAAAATTCGTGGAAAGGAACGAAAGAGATGGATGGAGGAACGCTTTTTACACAGTTCAGTCATTTTGTAGACTTATTATTCTGGATAGCAGGCGATGTAAAAGAAGTTCAGGCCTTTACCGGCAATTACAATCACAATGGTATTATTGAATTTGAAGATACAGGTGCAGTGAGTCTGAAATTTTATAACGGAGCTATTGGTACCATTCATTATTCAGTGAATAGTTATGGGCAAAATATGGAAGGCTCTTTAACTATTTTTGGTGAGAAAGGAACTGTAAAAATAGGAGGTCAGTACCTGAACGAGCTGGAATATCAGTGTATTCAGGATTATGAAATTAAGGATCTCCCACCCGGAAATCCTCCCAATAATTATGGGAAATATTTCGGTTCAATGAGCAATCACGATAAAGTGTATAACAACGTAGCTGAGGTTTTAACAAAAGACGGAATAATTGCCACTAATGGATTTGAGGGGTTAAAAACAGTTGAGATTATTGATAAAATTTATTCTGCGGCAAAAAATACAACTGCAAATGCATAAGCCGGTTTTATCTGAATCAGGGATAAGGGAAGATGTAAAGTTTGGTGAGAATGTACGAGTTATACAGCCTGTAAATTTATATGGCTGTGTTATTGGAAATAACAGTTTTGTAGGTCCTTTTGTAGAAATACAGAAAGCTGTTTCAATCGGGTCAAATTGTAAGATTCAGTCGCACACATTTATCTGTGAGCTTGTAACGATTGGAGATAATTGTTTTATAGGGCATGGGGTGATGTTTATCAATGATATTTTTTCCGGGGGCGGGCCTGCTCAAGGGGATCAAAGCAAGTGGAAAAAAACAGTTCTTGGAAACAGGGTGTCGGTTGGTTCAAATGCCACTATTTTACCTGTAGAAATATGTGACGGTACTGTAATAGGTGCAGGGGCTGTTGTAACAAAAGATATTACAGTTAAGGGTATATATGCCGGAAACCCAGCAAGATTAATCCGGATAATTTAAATTTATAACATGTCAGAAATTCCTTTTGTTGATTTGTATGCACAATATCTGTCGATTAAAGATGAGGTTGATGAAGCCATCCGGAAAACAATTAAGAACGCTTCTTATATTGGAGGGGATGTTGTAACAAGATTCGAAAACAGTTTTGCCGACTATCTTGGAATAAAGCATATGATTGGCTGTGCCAATGGTACCGATTCAATTGAGATATTACTGAAAGCATTTGAAATTGGAGCAGGTGATGAAGTAATTGTTCCGGCTATTTCGTGGATATCCACTTCTGAGGCTGTAAGCAGCACCGGTGCAACTCCCGTTTTTGTGGATATAGAAGAAGACTATTTTACAATTAATCCGTTATTGATTGAAAAAGCCATTACAGCAAAAACGAAAGCGATTATACCGGTTCATTTGTATGGGCACCCAGCCGATATGCCAGCCATTATGAAAATTGCTGAAACGTACAGACTTATTGTAATTGAAGATTGTGCCCAGGCTCATGGTGCAAAGATAAATGGGCAAAAGACAGGCACTTTTGGTCATGCGGGGAGCTTTAGTTTTTACCCTGGCAAAAATCTGGGAGCCTATGGTGATGCGGGTTGTATGGTTACCAATGACGATTTAATTGCAAGAAAGGCCAGGATGATTGCGAATCATGGCCAGCAGGGAAAGCATCATCATATAATAGAGGGAAGAAACAGCCGGTTAGATGGAATGCAGGCTGCCATTTTAATGGCTAAACTTCCGCATCTTGATCAATGGACGGAGGCGAGAATCAGCAATGCCGGGCTTTACCACCAATTGCTTGAGGGCAAGAGAATAAACCGCCCACTGACAAAAGAAAATTATAAGCATGTATTTCATCTTTATGTAGTGCGAACAGGCCAGCGGGATGAGTTGCAAAAGAAATTATCGGCGGAAGGAATCGGGACATCTGTTCATTACCCTGTTGCACTTCCGTTTCTGCCATGCTATAGTCGTTTTCAATACAAACCAGAGCATTTTCCTGTTGCTTATTTATATCAAAATCAAATACTGTCGTTGCCTATGTTCCCTGAACTAACAGAAGCACAAATAACAACTATTGCCGAGAAGGTATAAATTCTGCAAGGTTAAGACAGAGATGCAAAAAGAAAACTGTATAAAATGAAAAGTCTGCAGCAGCCGGAGGTAAGTATTTTAATGACCTGTTATAACAGGGAGGATTATATTGCAGAAGCGATAGAAAGTGTGCTTGCTTCAACCTATAAAGATTTTGAATTAATTATATCAGATGATGCTTCAACAGATAAAACGCCCGATATTATATATGGATATGCCAGTAAAGACAACAGGGTAAAAGTGTTTGTGAATGAGAAAAATTTAGGTGATTATTTCAACAGGAACAAAGCAGCATCTTATGCCAGCGGAAAATATCTTAAATACTTAGATTCAGATGATGTAATCTATTCTCATGGACTTGCAGTATTTGTTGAGAGTATGGAACAATTTCCGGAAGCAGCATTTGGTTTATCGGCTCCACGTGATCCAATGGTGCCGTATCCTGTATGTATTTCGCCGAAGCAAATTTATCTTGAACATTTTTCGGGATATACTCATTTTTTCAGGGCGCCTGGCTCCAGTATTATCAGGAGAGATGTTTTTGAAAAGACTGGAGGTTTTTCGGGGAAAAGATGGATAGGAGATACGGAATTGTGGTTAAAGCTGGCAGCACATTACAATATGGTAAAAATACATGCTGATCTGTATTGGTCACGCCCTCATCCGCAGCAGGAAGGGAGTATGTTTAAAACAGAGACTCTGCGTGCAGGAGAAAAAATTCTTGAAGAGTATCTACAGCATCCTGATTGCCCGCTTAACCACGAGGAAATAAAATCAGTTAACACAAAATTGAAAAGGCGGAAGCTGAAAGAAAAATTATTGAATACATTGTTTTATCAAAAGAATAATTAAAAAACAACAATATGACGTTTGATGTTAAAGATTACTGGAACAGCAGGCTAAACAAAGATTTTAATTTAAAAGGAGTCGGCTATATTACATTTTCCAGATTCTATAATAAATGGCTGTATAAAACAAAGGTTTTTTTTCTGAACAAAATAATAAGAGAAAACGGGATCGGCCTAAAGCAAAAAGAAGTATTGGATATTGGATGCGGCACCGGCTTTTTTGTTGAGTATTATAAGCATTCGGGAGCAAAGATTACAGGAGTGGATATAACGGAGATCAGTGTAAAACAACTCACAGAAAAATATCCTGAGTTTAATTTTTATTGCCTGGATATTTCGGCAGGTAAGCTTGACAAGAAGTTTGATGTTGTAAATATGTGGGATGTTATTTATCACCAGGTTGATGAAGCTGCTTTTGAACAATCGATTTCGAATATATCCAAAATGTGTAAGCCGGGTACAATTTTTATTACGACTGATACATTTGGGCATAATAAGGTACGCCAGGTAAGTAAACATGTTGTTTTCAGGCCTATTGGAAGTTATACTGCACTGATGGAGAGATTGGGATTCAGGCTGGTAAAAATTTACCCGCTGTATCGTTGGATGAACCGGCCGTATCCATGGGGTACAAAGATTACCAATATTATGGCACCGTTTCTTTATCTTCTTGATATAGTAAATAAAAGAATTGATAAAAACAATATTTCGGTTGCGGTATGGGTTTTTGCGGATAATATTCAGATATGAAAGTTTTAATTGCGGTTGATACAATTCCTTACACTTCAGAAACATTTGTACTTAATCATATAAAAGGATTAATTGATGCCGGAATTGAAGTGAAAATTTGTGCTTTTAATAAGCCTTCGGATCAAAAAATTCACCCGGTATTTAACGAGTATAATTTAAACGGGATTATTACATACAAACCTGTGTTACCTGCCGGTTTAATTAGCAGAATTTTTAAAGGTATCGGGATTTTTCTGAAAAGTGCAGTGGTTTACCCTGCTGCGGCCTTTCGTAGTATCAATTTCTTTAAATATGGAGTGAACGCCATTAAGCTTATTTATCTCTATGAAATGTCGGTTTTTGTAAGTAAGGAAAAGTTTGATGTTGTACACTGTCATTTCGGGACAATGGCCAAAAAAGTTGCATTTTACCAGGATTGGGGCATTTTGCCTTATCCCCTCATCACTACTTTTCACGGATATGATATTGATACGCCTTCTATCAGGGCCGACAAGTTATTTTATGAGGGAGTCAAAAGAAGAGGATGTTTGTTTTTTGTTAACTCATCTTATACAAAACACCGGGTTACGGAGCTGGGATTTGATGTAAATAAAATTGTAACAGCACCTGTTTCACTTGACACATCATTTTTCAAAAAAAAAGCAGTTTCTGCACAGAGAGATGAGATACGAACACTGATTACGGTTGCAAGACTCGTAGAATTTAAAGGGATAGAATATTGTATAAGGGCGCTTAAATCAGTAAGCGACAGTACAGCTATTGAGTTTAAATATATTATAATTGGAGATGGCCCTTTAAGAAATGACCTGGAGCTTTTAACTGTTGAATCGGGCCTTTCATCCAAAATTGAGTTTGCAGGCAGTATGGATCAGGCTGAAATAAGGGATAATTTAGATAAAGCAGATGTTTTTCTTTTAACTGGTGTTAAATCATCGGATGGCAGGCAGGAGAACCAGGGTTTAGTTATTCAAGAGGCACAGTCAATGGAATTACCTGTAATTGTTTCAGATATAGGAGGAGTGAGTGAAGGTATTATAGATGGTGAAACAGGTTTTCTGACTGAAGAAAGGAATGTTGAGCAAATAGCAGAAAAAATTAAACTGCTTCTCACAAACGAAGAGTTAAGAGTACGTATGGGAAAAAGGGGAAGAACGCTTGCAGAAAGCAAATACAGTATTGAGTATATTACTGGGATATTGAAAGAAAATTATGAAAGAGTTATACAGAAATGAGTTTATTCATTTGCGTTTTTTATTTTAAAATAGTTTTTTTTGTCTAAAACGGTTCTATTTACATATGATTATGAACTTTTCTTAGGCAGCAAAAGCGGGACTGTAGAAAGTTGTTTATTTAAGCCTACTGAAAAAATACTGAAAGCTCATAATTTTTTTTCAGTAAAGGCTGTTTTTTTTGTAGATACACTTTTTTTGTGGCGTTTAAAATCTGAAAGTTCAAATGTGAAAAGAGCGGCGGAAGAATATGATTTGATTGTATCGCAACTTCAAAGAGCCGTTAAAGCAGGGCACTATATTTTTCCGCATATTCATGCGCATTGGCTTGATGCGGTTTACCAGCCTGAAACAGGAGAATGGGATTTAAGTAATATCAGATATTATAGGTTTACTTCACTGCCTGTTTTGGAACAGAACAGGGTATTTGATCTGTCTATTCATATCATCAAGGAAATTACTGCTCCTGTTACAGAAGAGTATATGATTGATTCCTATCGGGCAGGCGGGTGGAGTATCCAACCTTTTTCACGATTCAGAGACCAATTTATCAGGCATAATATCAAGTACGAGTTTAGTGTTATTCCCGGGAAAAAAGTGGTTAGCGAAGCCCATGTGTATGATTTTACAGAAGCCCCGCAAAAAAATTATTATTTTTTTGAAGATGAAGTAACCAAAGAAAATCCATCGGGCAGGTTTACAGAATTTACCATTTCGACAGTTTACACTTCCCACTATATCAGATGGATATATTTCAAATTATCCGGGTTAAAGCAAAGGCTTGGATTGAACAACTCATATGGTGATGGCAGTGTTATCAGTGTCAATGTTACGGAGGAAGCGGATGTGTTAAACAATCACCAGTATTGTTGGGTTGCTTCAATGGAAGGTCTGAACTTTGTAACTTTTGTTTTATTTGGATGGCAATTTATCAGCCGGTCTTATTTTCAGTTTATCTCACATCCAAAACTTGTTAATGTTACAGGGGTAATGTGGCTAAAACTCTGGTTTTTATTTCTGAAAATTTTCAGGATAAATACGGATTTCAGAAAAGCAGTCTGATGTGTATTTCCGATACATTGGTTTAAGAAATTAATATAATAAAGATAAATGAGAGTTCTGGTTACAGGAGCAACAGGTTTTATAGGGAACCATCTATGTTCATTATTGTCGGAAGAAGGTTATGATATACTGGCCTTGGTACGACCCGGGAGTGATATAAAACACTTACAAAGTCTTCCAAATTTAGAATTTGTTTTTGGAGATATCAATACTCCGGATAGTCTGGTAATTAAGGGGGACTTTCCTTCCATTTGCTTTCATCTTGCCGCAGACTGGGGTAAACTGGATCCTGACGTTGATAAAAAATTTATCCGTTTTTTGATTAATAGTGGATTAAAAAAAATTGTTTTCTACAGTAGTGTATGTGCTGCAGGACTCGATATTGCCGCCATGCCCCTTGATGAAGAGGATATTCCACAGTTTATTGATACTGATTTTTATGGGAAATACAAATATGCAGTAGAGCAATTTATTATATCATTGAAAAGAAGCAATGAACTTGATGGGGTTATTTTACGCCCGACATTAGTGTATGGCCCCGGTGATACTACAAATATTTTCAGTTTGATTAAGGCTGTACGTCTTCAGCGGTTAAGTCTTTGGGAAGATGGGAAAAGAATTATTGCTCCATGTTATGTAAAAAATCTTAACAGAGCTGCTTTGCTTGCTGCTACAGGTAATACATTTAAAGAATTTATTTACAATATTGCAGATGGCGAAAATCTCAGTACATGGTATGTAACAAAAACTATTGCTGAAAAAATGGGTGTTAAGCATCAATATTCAAACCATTCGGTTTTGTTTGGCAAGAAAAAAGGTTTTTTAATGTTTGTCTTAAACCGGTTTGGGTTTGCAAATTCCTTTGCCACTCATTTTGCATTCAACAGTTGGACGAGAAGTTATGATGTGTATTTAAAAAGGTTATATGAGGCTGCGGATCGTGATATGTTTACATCATTTGAAGAAGCTATTGAAGAAACGTTATTATGGTATTATCAAAAAAACAGAATTTAAGGAATGAAGTATTGTAATAAAGCGCAACTTATCTGTTTAACTGCATTAACAAAAACTCAACTGGGGATAGTGTATGAAAATGTAAAAAAAGATTATCCTATAATTGAAATATATTGCAGTGACAAAGAAAGTGAAATTTTTGACTGGGCTATTGAGAATAACCTGCCTTGTAAGTTTTTTTGCCGGAAGGAGTTAATCGTATTTATAACTCCTAATCCTGATATAAAATTATTACTACCGGAAAATTTTGCTGATAAGACCGAGACTGATGTTTTCTTCTTGTTAGAAGCCGGTATTTCAAAGGACGGCTATTTGCTGGGTGCCATTTATAATCTTACCCGGATACTTGGTAAAAAGTCAATAACTGAATATGATTTCCCTGATTATGCATTAGAGATGTTTTTTTATTTCCGCAAAGAAATCTGCTATGTTTTTACCAATCATACTTCATATATGAAGGGGAATGCATGGTCTGTGGATTATAACCTTATTAAATTACTGCGAGTAAAATCTAACAGAATTTACAGCAGATTTTACGAGTTTTTAATTGCCCCGCCAATTCCTGAAACAAGCGAAAATATAAAAATAAGCCTCAAAGAATCAAGCGAAAAACTTTACAGAAGTTGTTATGTTGTTTTTTTATTTGCAGACAATGTATTGTTTTTTGGTCGTAAAATTTCAGGTGCTTTTATTATTTTATATACTATGATCTCATTTAAGCTTAAAAGAAAATTTAAGAAATAGCTTTATGCAAACAAAGAAGTTAAGATTGGCGGTTGTTGGCTGTGGTGCTATTTTCCATAATAATCATTTGCCGGCATTAAGGAAATCAACTGATTGGGAAATAGCATTTTTGGTAGATAATGATCATAAAAGAATAAGAAAAGTTGCCAAAGATCTTTTTTGTGGCTTCTCTGATAAACCAGAAGATATTCCTGACAATATTGATGCCTGTTTGATAGCTACTCCCAATTTTTTACATGCTCAACAAAGCATTTTGTTACTTAACAAAGGCTTTCATGTAATATGTGAAAAGCCTATGGCATTAAATATGCAGGAAGCTGAAAGTATTAAGGAGTGTGCAGAAAAAAAAGGCAAATATTTTTTTATTGTACACCAGAAAAGATTTCAGCCGAATTTCATTTTTTTCAAACAAAAATACCTGCTGAAGGAAAAAATGAAATCTGTTGATTTGTCATTAGGGAATGAATTTGGCTGGGTATCCCGAACGAATTTTTATCATTCACCGGAAAAGGCAGGTGGCGGTGTTTTTATTGATCTTGGTGTGCATTTACTGGATATCCTGGTTTCAATGACAGATAGTATAGATATCAATGAAATTGTTTTCAGTGCTCCTGTTTTAACCAATCCTGTTATTGATACTGCGGCTACCTGTTTTGGTGTGTTGGATAATACCGTTCCTTTTTCGTTACGGGTAAGCCGACTTGCAGAATTAAATAATTCTGTACGAATTTGTTTTGAGAATACTGAATATGAGTTTTCTTTAGATAATCCAAATAGTTTGTCGGTTCAGTGTGTTGAGAATGCTAATAATAAAAAAATTGATTTCGAAACAGGTGAGAATGCAGATCCTTTTTATTTATTCTGGCAAAATGTTGCGAACGTAATTTTAAACAGGCAGATTACAGTTAGACCTTCAATGATTGAAGACGGTTTGAAGGTGATGAGATGTATAGAAAAAGCGAGGGATACAGGTCGGCTATTACTAATATAAAACAACAATGACTCCTGTTTTTTTTATTGCTTTTGAATTTCCGCCTGCTAATAACGGCGGAGTTTTCAGGCCTTTAAGTTTTGCCAGATATCTTCCCGAATTTGGGATAAAGCCTATTGTATTCACTTTATCTCCTGATTCAATACCAATGTTTTTCGGGAAAGACATCAGGGATTACAACATAGGAAAAGAAGTACACAGTGAGACAGAGGTAATTTATATCCCCATCAAAAAAATGCCTAAAAAGAGTAAATTGATGAGGTTTTTTGAAATAAGTGACAGGGATACAGATATATGGGAAAGAGCTTTGGAAAAAGTGTTACTACAGTTAAAAGAAAAGTATAAACCTGAAGCAATTATTGTTACTGCCCCTCCATTTACTATGGCAGTTTTTGGGAGAAGAATGGCGAGGAAATTAGGACTTCCCTTAATCTTAGATATGAGAGATGCTTGGACTTATTGGAATATGTCTCCTTACAGAACATGGATGCATTATTATTTTACAAAACGGAAAGAGCGGAGCTGTTTTAAAGCTGCGTCGGCAATCATTGCTACTTCTCAACAAACGATTGATGACTTTATACAACTGCATCCTGATGTTTCACCCGGAAAATTTCATTTGGTTACAAATGGGTATGATAAAGAGATAACACATGCTGAAATTAGTATTTCTGGCAGAGAGAAATACTTAATCGGCTATATCGGAGGATTTTATTATGATCCTGAAGGCAGGAGGCTTATGTTTTCAAAGTGGTGGCAAAAAAAGCCACAGCAATGGCTTCACTATGTTCCAAGAAAAGAAGACTGGCTTTACCGGTCGCCGTATTTTGTTTTTAAAACGTTTTCCGAATTAAAAAAAATAAATCCGGAAATGTTCAGCAGAATAGAGCTTCGTTTTATCGGGCATAAGCCGGAGTGGTTTGATGTTATGGTAGAGGAAGCCGGATTGACTGAAAATGTAAAACATTCTGGGGTTGTATCCCATAAAGATTCGCTTGCGTTTCAGCAACATTGTGATTTGTTGCTGATCACATCTTCCAAGGTAATTGGAGGTAACGACTATAGTATTGCTGGTAAAACATTTGAGTATATATCTACACAAAAACCAATTCTTTCGTTTGTTTGTGATGGTGCACAGAAAGATTTGCTAAAAAAAACAGGGTTGGCGGTTTTATGTGATCCGGATACTGCGAAAGATAATGCAATAAAGATCGGGAAAGTGCTTGAAGGTGAAATTCAATTAAATCCTGACAGTGTTTACATCAATAGTTTAACGAGAAAACGACAAACGTTCTTATTGGCAGAGGTAATTAAAAAAGTACTAAATCATAAATCCACATGAGTGAAACAAAAAAATTGATTTATATAATTGTAGGCACCCGCCCGAACTTTATAAAAGTTACCCGGTTTAAAGAAGTTGGGACAATTTATAAAAATATAGAGATTAAAATTATTCATACTGGACAACATTTTGATGATAAAATGTCAAAGGTTTTTTTTGCGCAATTTGGCTTACAGCCAGATAAAATTATTGACCTGAAATCCACCACAGCAAATTCTCAAATTGCTGAGATTATGATGCGGCTGGAAGAAATTTTCATCTCTGACAGACCCGATTGTGTAATGGTGGTAGGTGATGTTAATTCGACCCTTGCCGGAGCATTAACAGCAAATAAAATGGGAATAAGATTAGTGCATCTTGAAAGTGGGTTAAGAAGTTGCGACAGGACAATGCCGGAAGAAGTAAACAGGATTATTACCGATCAGTTAGCTGATGATTTATTTGTTACTGAACAGAGCGGTGTCAATAATCTTCTGAAAGAAGGGAAGGATTATGGGCAAATTCACTTTGTGGGGAATACAATGATTGATACGATGTTTGCTTTTGATAAGCAGATAGATCAAAATGATATTTTAGAAAAACTAGCAATACGGTCACATGAATTTGTTTTAATGACCATGCACCGGCCTGCTACAGTTGATAATAAAGAAGGGCTGGAGAAGCTTTTTCAATTATTAAGGAAGATTAATATAAAGCACAAGATTATTTTTCCAATTCATCCAAGAACACAAAAAAACATTTTCAGGTTTGAACTTAACAAAGAACTCGAAAATATTGAAAATCTTGTGATGACTGAGCCTTTGGACTATTTTGCCTTTCAGAAATTAATTAAAGAAAGTGTTTATATCGTGACCGACAGTGGCGGAATACAGGAAGAGGCTACTCAGCGGGGAGTGCCGTGCTTAACATTAAGACCTAATACAGAAAGACCAGTAACTATTACTGCCGGAACAAATTCCCTGATTCCTTTTGAAATTGAGAAAGTTCTGAATTATGTTAAAATGATTGAAGAAGGCAGATACAAAAAAGGGACTATTCCTGAATTATGGGATGGCAAAGCAACAGAAAGAGTATTGGAAGTTATAGCTCAGCGTTTCGTGGAGAGAAGTAGTTGATTTTATGATAGTGTTAATTAGTGCATATAATTTTTGCAGGTATGCTTTTTTTCAAGAGAATAAAAAAATTAAATAATCATGTGAGTATAACCGCAACGATTAGAATCATTACCTTAAATCTATTTTAACTCATGACTCGTAATCTATCATCATTATACTTTGAGTATCAAAGTTACTAATCACAAAAATCTGGATTGTATTTGCCAATGGTAAAAAAAATCTGCATTATCTCTGATTTACATCTTTCATCTAACCCAAGGGTATGGAAAGAAGCCAATACACTTGCTTATGCAGGATATGATGTTGTGATCCTTACGATATGGACCTCCGCAGAAAAAAGGGAAAGGGATGTGGAAATATTGCAGAATTCTTCTATAGTGTATAAGGCGGCGCTGAATCTTATACAAGGTGAAATACTGGAAATAAAACGGTTCCTGTTGCGTTTAAGGAGCAGGCTTTCTCGTGAGATCAAAAGATGGATAGGTATTGAATCGGCTTGGTGTTTAGGTTATGCGCCAGGAATAATGCTAAGGGCTGCGTTTGCAGAAAAGGCTGATTTGTACATTGCTCATACTGAATTTGGAATTGTAATTGGAAAAGAGCTGATTCTTAAAGGTGCAAAGGTTGCTTATGATATTGAAGACTGGTACAGCAAAGATTACCTTGTACCTGAGCGCCCGGTGAAGCTCTTGCAATTGCTGGAGGGATTTGCATTAAAAAACGGGGTTTATTGTTCCTGTCCTTCGCATTCAATGGCAGAAGCTTTGGCAAAGACCTATCCATCCGGTAAAAAAACCGAAGTACTTTATAACGGTTTTTCGCAAAAGGAAAATGCAGATGTAAAAAGTATTCAATCAGGCAGCCGGTCATTGGTTTGGTTTTCGCAGACGATTGGGGAAGGAAGAGGACTTGAAACAGTTATCAAAGCAATAAGCAGACTTAGTCAAAAAACAGTACTGCATTTAATTGGCGAATCTGTAAAAGGATATGATGAACAATTAAAACTACAGTTTCCGTTTGAGAAAGGGCATGAACTGATTATTCATCCACCCGTAAAGCACTATGAACTTGTTTCGGTTTTGTCAAAGTTTTCTATTGGTCTTGCAATCGAGAATCAATATCCTGAAAGTAGAAACCAGACTGTTACGAATAAAATTCTGCAATATCTACAGGCAGGTATTAAAATTCTGGCAACTGACACAAAGGGGCAGTCTGAAGTAGCGAATTATTTTCCTGGTTCCATCGCCATTGTACCTGTAAATGACCAGGAAAATTGGGCTGAGCAGATTGAAAAGCTTTTTTCTCTACCACAGATCAACCGTGCTGAACAACTAAACAAGTTTAATGAATTGTTTTCATGGGAAGCACAGGAACAAAAATTACTTCAACTGGTTAATACTGCTATTAATGACTAAACGTATTCCACCTGTTGTAATGCTGCATCATGTAAGTGATGATCCTTCACATGAATCGCTTAAGCCCTACAGCATCAGTCATCAAAGTTTTTTACAATTACTTGACTATTTAGAAGAGCACAGTTATCAAACAGTTACGTTTGCTGATCTTGTTCACAACAGCAGTATTTTGATGCTAAAGCAGAAAAAAGTGATTCTCAGTTTTGATGACTGCCCTAAACATTTGTTTGCTTTTGCCTTGCCAGAGTTACAGAAAAGGAAAATGAAAGCTGTGTTTTATATGCCAACGGCTCATATTGGCGGATATAATGAGTGGGATGCAGCAGAAGGAAGAGAACAGGTTGCATTGATGAATGAAACTGACCTGAAAGAATTGTGCAGGATAGGGATGGAAGTGGGAGCACATTCACATCACCATATCAGGCTGAAGGAAGCTGATGTGTCAATTGTACAGAATGAGGTGGCAACCAGTAAGAAAATCCTCGAAGAGATTACCGGTGAAACCGTATGTTCCTTTGCATATCCTTTCGGCTCTGTACCTGCAGGGTATCAACAAATTCTTTCTTCGGCCGGGTATTCTTATGCCAGCAGTATTTATCATCCATTTGAAAATGAATTTGCTTTGAGGAGGTTTATTTATCATGACGGAGATACATCAGAAACATTGTACAGAAAGTTGTCTTTTTTTTATAAATACTTCCGCAAACTGACAGACCCGTTTAAAACTTATTAATCTGCACCGAGTCCTAATCATATCGCCACACTTTCCGCCTGTTAATGCACCTGATATGCAGCGTGTGCGTATGAGCCTGCCCTATTATAAAGAAATGGGATGGGAAGCTGAAGTGATTTGTGTGGATGAAAGATATACCGAAGGGTTTAAAGATATGTTGCTGAATGAAACAATACCTTCAGAAATAACTGTACACAGGGTGAAAGCACTTTCTGCCAGCATCACAAGAAAAATTGGATTGGGAAGCCTATCTCTTCGCTCATATTACCATTTTAAACAAAAAGGAACAGCATTACTGAAGCAGAAAAAATTTGATCTTGTTTTTTTCAGTACATCGATGTTTCATGTGTGTGCATTAGGAGGATACTGGAAGAAAAAATTTGGAATTCCTTTTATTATTGACATGCAGGATCCATGGAGAAATGATTTTTATTTAAATAAGCCTGCCTCTGAAAGGCCACCCAAGTTTATTGTCGCTTATACGATTAATAAATGGATGGAGGCTTATACCATGCCATATGTTGATGGGCTAATGTCGGTATCGCAGGGGTATATTGATGAGTTAAGAAGACGATATCCCGTTCTTCATCATGTTCCTGCTTCGGTTATTCCCTTTGGAAGCTCAGAAAAAGATTACGAGCTGGTACAGAAAAAAAATATTGCACCTGAAGTAATCCATAAACATGAAGGAAAAATTAATGTTGTGTATGTTGGAGCAGTTACAAAGTTTTTTCTTCCATTGCTGGAAGCTTTTTTTAAAGCATTTCATCAATCAGGAATTGATAAAGAGAAATATCATTTTTATTTTATCGGAACAAATTATGCCGCAGGTTCAAAAGAAAAGCCGGTTGAACAGGTTGCGGCAAGCTGCGGAATGGAGGGAAATGTAACAGAGATACCAGACCGTATTTCGTATTTCTCTGCACTTTCCACTTTGATTCACAGCGACATCTTGTTTATTCCCGGATCAACAGATACAGATTATAATGCTTCCAAAGTGTATAACAATATTTTGTCAGGTCGTCCCGTATTTTCTGTTTTTCATGAGAGAAGCCTTGTTAAGAAAGTAATAGAAGAAAGCAATGCGGGTATTGTTGTGGCTGTGAATGAAAAAGATGATGTTCAAAGCATGGCGAAAAAGATTGCAGAAAGGCTGCCGGAATTCGAACATCTTGCTGCGGTTCCAAGGGTAGCGATTAATCAACAGATAACTGACGCATTCAGCAGCAAAACGATGACAATAAAGCAGGTTGAATTATTTAAACGAATAGTTTCTTGAAGCGTCTGGCTATTATAACCACACATCCTATTCAGTATAATGCTCCGCTGTTTCGGTTGCTGACTGAACGTGGAAACATACAGTTAAAAGTATTTTATACATGGGGTCAGTCGAAGGAAGAAGTCTTTGATGCAAAATTCGGAAAGAAACGAAGCTGGGATATTCCTTTACTGGATGGTTACGAATATGTTTTTGTTAAGAATATATCAGCTTACCCGGATTCAAACCGCTTTTTGGGTGTTATTAACACAGGATTGGAAAAAGAGCTGGATAATTTTCTTCCCGATGCTATACTTGTTTACCGGTGGAGCGTTTACAGCCACCTGAAACTAATGCAATTTATTCATGGCCCCCGTTTGTTTTTCAGGGGTGATTCACATCTGCAGAATTCCCATGGTTTCAAGCAATTTTTTAAACAACTGTTTCTTCGATTGGTGTACAGGAAGGTAAGCTGTGCTTTTTATGTAGGGAGTTATAATAAAGCTTATTATCAGCAATGCGGGTTTGAAGAACATCAATTAGTCTCTGCGCCACACGCTGTTGATAATGGCAGGTTTATGAATGATGACGGCGAGCAGGAGCAAAAAGCAAGTGAGGAACGGAAAGCGCTCCAGATACCAGAGGATGGAATTGTTTTTTTATATGCCGGAAAATTTTATGCATTAAAGCAATTATATCTCCTGATCAATGCATTTAAAAAATTAAATGGTGATCATTACCGTCTTCTTCTTTATGGAAATGGTGAACAGGAAAATGAACTAAAAGAGCTGGCGAAGAATGATAAGCGGATTGTTTTTAGTCCCTTCAAAAATCAAAGCGACATGCCACTTGTGTACAGAACAGGCGATGTGTTTGTATTGCCCAGTAAAAGTGAAACATGGGGATTATCAGTTAATGAAGCCATGGCCTGTGGCCGGCCCGCCATTGTAAGCAGGCAGTGTGGTTGTGCACCAGAATTAATTATTGAAGGCAAAACAGGGTTTAGTTTTGAAGCGGGAAATGAATATGAATTAATGCAGTGCATGCAGCAGTTTAAAAAGCGAACTGACTCAACGCAAATGCGTGAACAAATACTGCATCATATTCATCAGTTTTCGTTGGAAAAAGTAGCGGAGGTAATTGAGAAGGAATCAGAAAGTTCAAGTCATGATGTATAATGTTGGAAATAACAGATTTATTGTATTGCTTTCATGAAGATTGCACAACTTACATTTACCAGGTTTTTAGCGGCAATTGCGATTGTGATTTTTCACTTTCATAAAGATGTTTTCCCCTTTTCATTAAAGGGAGTTAAAGAACTTACCGGCTTTCTTAATGTGCTGGTTTCTTATTTTTTTGTGCTTTCCGGATTTATTCTTACAATTAACACAGGAGAAAAACTGAACCTGAAGAAATTTTATTTTAACCGTTTTTCACGGATTTATCCTGTTTATCTTTTTGCTTTGTTGTTTACACTGCTGCTGATACTGGGGATAAGACCCCTGAGTTTTTCGTGGGATTTCCACCGGGTTTTGTTATCCTTTTTTTTAGTGCAGTCCTGGAATTCGAATTATGCCTTGGCACTTAATTATCCTGCCTGGTCTTTATCAGCAGAAGCATTTTTTTACCTACTTTTTCCCTTTGTATATCTTGGTTTGCAACGAGTCAGTTTTCGTTGGAAAATATTGCTGGTTGTTTTTTTCTGGCTGCTGATGCAGGTGTTGTTTGTAAGCCTGGCATATGCCAGACAGTCATTTGTTTTATATAATCCTGTTTTTCATTTATCAACCTTCCTAATAGGTATTTTAGGTGGATTATTTTACCGTGAAAGGAAGCCATGGCTGATGGCTCATTACCGGAAGGCTGTTCACCTGTTGGTTTTTACAACACTGGTGCTTTTGTTTTTGATACTGACAGAGAATAAATTATTCCAAATGGTTTACCACAATGGTATACTGGCACCGGTATTTATGCTGAGCATTTTTATTGTGGCCGAGAGCAGGAACGGGCTGATCAGTTGGTTTGGCCTGCGGAAGCCTGAATACCTTGGTGAGATCAGTTATGGCATTTATATTCTACAGGTACCGGTTTACCGGTTACTGACACAAACAACGAATCTGAAGTCAGCAATGTCGGCTTCAGGATTCTTCTTCAGTTATGTATTTGTATTGCTTGTTATTTCTATTTTCAGTTATGAACTCATAGAACGGCCGAGCCGTTTGTTTTTAAGGAGAACATTTTTTCCATAAGTTCAATTTTTTATTACACATGCTATACGAGTGACTTATAACATGAAAAAACTGGCTATTATAACAAGTCACCCGATTCAGTATAATGCTCCACTGTTCCGTTTGCTAACTGCAAGAGGGAACATCAGGCTAAAGGTATTTTATACATGGGGGCAGACAAAAACAGGGCTTGTATATGATCCTGATTTTCAGAAGGAATTCCAATGGGATATTCCTTTACAAGAGGGATATGAGAAAGAATTTATTGAGAATATCTCACCCAACCCATCGGCAGGTAATTTTAAAGGGATTGATAATAAAGACCTGATTGAACGGATTGATGCTTATAACCCTGACGCTCTGCTGGTTTATGGCTGGAGTTTTAGAAGTCACTTAAAAGCCATCCGCTTCTTTAAGGGGAAAAGGAAAATCATTTTCAGGGGGGACTCCACACTGCTCGATGAACCAACGGGTTTTTCCATTAAGAAAACGGCCAGAAGAATTTTCCTGAAGTGGGTTTACCGGTATATTGATATTGCACTCTATACCGGTGAAGCAAACAGGCAGTATTTCCTGAAGCATGGATTATCCGAAACGCAATTAATATATGCACCTCATGCTATTGAAAATGAACGGTTTTTTGATATAGATGCAGAATATGTAACCCGTGCCAAGGCCTGGAGAAAGCAATTGAATATTTCAGATTATGAACTTGTTTTTTTATTTGCAGGCAAACTTGAGTCAAAAAAAGATCCGTTATTGCTGTTTGATGCTTTTAAGGAAATAAATGCACAGCATATGCATTTGATATTTGCAGGAAATGGGGTACTTGAGCTGGAACTGAAGCAAAGGGCGAAGGATGATGAGCGTGTACATTTTCTTGACTTTCAGAATCAGCAGTCGATGCCAGTTGTTTACCGTTTGGCAGATGTATTTGTTTTGCCATCAAAAGGGCCAGGAGAAACATGGGGATTATCGATTAATGAAGCGATGGCCTGTGGCAAACCTGTTATTGTAAGTGATAAATGCGGTGGTGCATCTGACTTAGTTCAAGGAAACGGGATCATTTTTTCGTCGGGCAAGAAAGAGGAACTAAAAAAAGCTATGTTATATTTTGCTGATAATCCAGCGGAACGGGAAAAAATGAGCAGTATGAGTTTAAAACAAATTGCCGGGTTTTCGATTTCAGAAATTGCAAACAGTATTGAGAACATTGTATGAAACCGTCAAAGATTTTTTCTATAACAGCGGGCTTGCTGGTTAGCTTTATTGTATCCGTTTCGAGTGGATTGCGTATAGAAGAAGTGATTTCGCTTGGATTGTTTGTTTATTTTTTGCTGAATTTTATTGATTCAATCGGCAAGTCGTACAATATGCTTGATATCCCGATTTTGCTGGCGTTGTTCCAGTGTTTGTTAATGCCCGCCATTGTTTTTAATGTGTATAATGATGACGCATTAGTTATTGCCCTGAAATATGACATGAGTGTGAGCGCAGATGTGTATTATAGTTATATGTTCCCGGCTGTGCTGGCATTGATTGCGGGAATAAAAATTGTAGATATTACCAGACGGTCGTACAGTGAGAGGTTTGTAACTGCCGTAACCGAGTCAAGAAGGTATTTGACCGGGAAGGGTAATATAGGGATTGTTCTGATCATTATAGGGTTTGTTGCCGGCATTATGCAGGTATTTGTGCCGGGCGATCTGCAGTATGTTGCTTACCTTATGGGAAAGCTGCTGTATGTTGGGGTTTTGTACACCTATTTATCTGATGCGAAAAATAAAAAATGGTATTTAATCGGGGGATTGTTGGCTGTACTTGCCAGTTCACTTGCCCAGGGAATGTTTGGTGAATTGATTTATATGAGTGCATTATCGGTCATGCTGATTTTACTTGGAAAAAGAGTTGCTAATACGTTAAAATATAGTCTTGCTACAACAGGAATTGTTTTTATTCTGATTCTGCAAAGTATTAAAAGTGATTACCGGGATGTTGCATGGTTTGGTAAAACACAGCAAAGTAATACTGAAGCCTTTTTTTCACTTTTTGCTGACCGATTTGTAAACCCGGACCGTTTTTTTAAATGGACGACCATGTTCCCGACAGTAAACAGGTTTAACCAGGGAATGATTGTTGGGAAGGTAATGGCTTATATACCGCAAAGCGCACCATATGCAGATGGAGAAACGATTTTTACAGCATTGGCCGCTTCTTTTGTTCCTCGTATATTATGGCCCGATAAGCCAATATCTGGCGGGCAATATAATATGGAACGGTTTACCGGCTATATAATCAAGGGTTACAGTATGAATATAAGCCCAATGGGGGAAGCCTATGGTAATTATGGTGTACAGGGTGGAATTATTTTCATGTTCTTTTATGGCTTATTTTTCTCTGTTGCCCTTCTGTTGCTACTTCGTTTTATTAAAGACAGGCCAACATTACTTCTCTGGTTTCCTGTGCTATTTCTTAACTCAATACAAATAGAAACTGATATTCTGATGTGTGTGAATTCACTTATCAAAAATCTTCTTTTTATCTGGTTCTGTTACTGGGCGGCCGACAGGTTCTTACGGTTGAAGCTTTGATGTTTTGAACCTGTAGCGGTGGTTTTTTTAGTCGTTCGTTTTATCAATATTTTTTTGAAACGCATTCTCATTTTTTACGATCATTTTTATCCTTCCTATAAAGCTGGCGGGCCAACACAGTCTGTTGTAAACATGGTGCGGCAACTGTACAATGAATATGAACTGTATATTGTGTGTAAACCGCATGAAATGGGGGCTACTTCAATATTGGATGGGATTGAAGTAAACAAGTGGAATGATTGGGAAGGGAAGGCAACGGTTTTTTACTGGCAATATGGATTTCAGCAAAGGCATTGGTTAAAGCAATTATTGTTTGATTTATTGCCTGATGTAATTTATATCAATGGTATTTATTCATTGTATTTTAATCAGCTTCCATTATGGTATGCGTCGCAACTGAAGAAAAAAAATCCCGGCATGTCGATTGTGCTTTCGGCAAGAGGAATGCTTCACCCCGGTGCCTTGACGCAAAAGGCGTTTAAGAAAAAAATCTATCTCAACATGTTCCGTTTGTTGGGTTTTCAGCACAAGATTGTATGGCATGCCACCGATGCGCAGGAAGAAACATTTATCAGGCAGCAAATAGGTAACGATGTAGTTGTAAAACAGGCGGCTAATTTTCCCAATAAGATGCAGCCGACTACAGGTCCGGAAAAAAAACCTGGACAGTTAATCATGGGTACTGTTGCACTGATCAGCCCAATGAAAAATCACCTGGAAGTGTTACAGGCATTGAAAAGAGTAAAAGCGAAAGTTGAATGGAATATTTTTGGCCCGGTAAAAGATGGTTTCTATTGGAATAAATGTGAAGAGATGATTGCAACATTGCCCGATCATATTCAGGTGAACTATCACGGCGAAAATCCTCCGCACTCCTTGGCAAAAGCGCTTGGTACATTTCAGCTCTTTATTATGCCCAGCAAGAGTGAAAATTTTGGTCATGCCATTGTAGAAGCTCTCAGTGCAGGTAAGCCGGTTATTACCTCAACCACCACTCCTTTTTCTGATCTTGAACAATACCAATGCGGTTATTCTGTCCATCCTGCTCAGTTGCAGGATGAGTTAGTAAAAAGTATTGAGTTGTTTGCTGGCATGGGTGCTGAAGCGTTTGCTGATGCTTCAGCAAACGCAGTAAATTATATCAACCAGATGATTGATGTGTCGTTATTGAAAAAACAATATCATTCCATTTTCGATCAGTAGATTTGCGCCATGCCGGTTCAATTAAACAGATATGATAATTCGTGGTATAAAACAGGGCGATCAGCTTTTGTGCGGATGTTATGGTTGCTGACAAGTTCCCTGTTTGTGCAATGCAACTGGCATCCTGTTTCATTTTTGCGTGTTTTGCTTTTACGTTTGTTTGGTGCAAAAATCGGCAAAGGTGTAATGATAAAACCTGGCGTGCAGGTAAAATATCCCTGGTTACTTACGGTTGGCAATTATACCTGGATTGGGGAGCATGTGTGGATTGATAATCTTACAAAAGTTGAAATAGGTAACCATGTTTGTATTTCGCAGGGAGCGTACCTTTTAACAGGTAACCACGATTACAAAAAAACAACTTTTGATTTAATGGTAAAAGGCATTGTGCTGGAAGACGGGGTATGGATAGGAGCAAAAGGAATTGTATGTCCCGGAATCCGTTGCTGTTCGCATTCCGTATTGGCGGCAGGTTCTGTTGCAACGAAAGATTTATCTGCATATATGATTTACAGCGGAAATCCTGCTATGCCCTTGAAGGAACGGGTTATGGAGAAAGCATAATGCGAAATGCTAAATGTATAAGGCAATGCGTAATGCGGACAAGAAACAGATATTTATTAAGAGTGCAATAACCGTTTGGTGAAAATTTCCATTATCACAGTCGTCTATAACAGGGAGCGAACAATTGAGCGAGCCATACAATCTGTTCTTTCGCAATCTTACTCCGATATTGAATATATTATCGTGGATGGCTTGTCGAAAGATAACACCATGTCGATTGTGCAGCAATACAAAGACCGGATTCATCATATTATTTGCGAAAAAGACAATGGGATTTATGATGCTTTGAACAAAGGAATTAAAACAGCAACAGGTGATGTGGTTGGGATTCTGCATGCAGATGATGAATTTGCATCGGAACATGTGGTGGAGAATATTGCACAGCAATTGAAAAATAATCCACAAACAGATGCTGTTTATGGCGATGTAGGTTTTGTAAAAGAAGAAACGCCCGATAAAATTGTGCGGTATTATTCTTCAGCTATTTTTAAACCTCGGTTAATTGAGTGGGGATTTATTCCTGCACATCCTACTTTTTTCTGTTATAAAAAATTTTTTGAGCAGTATGGTTTTTACCGGACTGATCTTGCAATTGCTGCTGATTTTGATCTGCTTGCCCGGTTCATCCGGAAGCATCATATTAAAATAACCTATCTGCCCGAAATGCTGGTGAAAATGAATCTTGGAGGAAAAAGCACAAGCGGTATTAAAAGCACTATTAAAATTAACAGGGAACTGAAACAGATATTAAAAGAACAACGGCTTTCTTCAAGCTACTTTAAACTATATGCAAGGTATTTTATAAAAATACAGGAATACTGGAAGAGGAGAAAGTGATAATTAGCAGGTGTTAAGTTGTAAGTAGTAAAACAAACATTCTATAAACATTCACGCAACACATGAAAAAAGCATTAATTACAGGTGTTACAGGTCAGGATGGCGCATACCTTTCTGATCTTTTACTGAAAAAAGGGTATGAAGTCCATGGTATCAAACGCAGAAGCTCTTTGTTCAACACCGACCGTATTGATCATTTGTATGAAGATCCACATGTCAATAACCGGCATTTTGTGCTGCATTATGGCGATTTAACCGACAGTGCTAATCTCATCCGCATTATCCAGGAAGTGCAGCCCGATGAAATTTATAACCTTGGGGCAATGAGTCATGTAAAAGTAAGTTTTGATACACCTGAATATACTGCTAACACCGATGCAGTTGGAACACTTCGCATACTTGAAGCTGTTCGATTACTCGGTCTTACAGAAAAAACAAGAGTTTACCAGGCCTCTACTTCAGAATTATATGGCTTGGTGCATGAAGTACCACAATCTGAAACAACACCATTTTATCCACGTTCGCCTTATGCTGTAGCAAAAATGTATGGCTTCTGGATAACGGTGAATTACCGTGAAGCATATAACATGTACGCCTGCAATGGTATTTTGTTTAATCATGAATCACCTTTACGTGGTGAAACTTTTGTTACAAGAAAAATTACCCGTGCTGTTGCAAAAATTGCAATGGGCATGCAGGATAAACTCTGGCTTGGTAATTTAAACGCCAAACGTGATTGGGGACATGCAAAAGATTATGTGGAAGCAATGTGGCTGATGCTGCAACAGGAAAAAGCAGAAGATTTTGTTATTGCCACAGGTGTTACAACAGAGGTACGTGAATTTGTACGCATGGCTTTTGCTGAACTTGGAATTGAAGTTGAATTTAGGGGTGAACAGGAAAATGAAAAAGGGTTTGTGAAATCATGCAGTAACCCTGATTACCAGATAGCTGAGGGAACAGAAGTTGTTGCCGTTGATCCACGTTATTACCGTCCTACAGAAGTGGACCTGTTAATAGGAAATCCAACAAAAGCAAAAACAAAATTGGGCTGGAAACCGAAGTACGATCTGAATGGATTAGTGAAAGAAATGGTGGCTGCCGATATTGAATTGTTTAAAAAAGAAAAATTGCTGAAGGATAGCGGATTTAAAATTAAAAACCAGTTTGAGTAATGGAAAAACATTCAAAAATATATGTAGCCGGTCATAACGGAATGGTTGGCTCAGCAATTGTGCGCAAGCTCAACAGTGAGGGCTTTACCAATCTGATCCTTCGCAGTTCAAAAGAACTTGATCTGCGCAACCAGCAGGCCACAGCCGATTTTTTTGAAAAGGAAAAACCGGAATATGTGTTTGTTGCAGCAGCAAAGGTTGGTGGTATTATTGCCAACAATACATATCGTGGTCAGTTTCTTTATGAAAACCTGATGATTCAGAATAATACTATTCACTCGGCTTATGTAACCGGTGTAAAAAAATTATTGTTCCTTGGTTCGTCCTGCATCTATCCAAAATTTGCCGAGCAGCCAATTAAAGAAGAGTATTTACTAACAGGCACACTGGAATCAACAAACGAACCTTATGCCATTGCAAAAATTGCAGGTTTAAAAATGTGCGAAGCATACCGCAGCCAGTACGGGTGTAATTTTATTTCCGTTATGCCTACTAATCTTTATGGGCCTAACGATAATTATGATCTTCAGAATTCGCATGTGTTACCTGCGTTGCTCAGGAAGATGATGACAGCGAAGCAAAATAATGATGCTGCTGTTGAAATATGGGGAACTGGTAAACCATTACGTGAATTTCTGCATGTGGATGATCTTGCAAGCGCCTGTTTCTTTATTATGCAAAACTATGATGGAACAGACTGGCTGAATATTGGTGTTGGCGAAGACATTTCAATCAAAGGCCTTGCTGAATTAATTAAAGATGTAGTTGGATACGAAGGTGAATTGAAATTTAATACAGATAAGCCGGACGGAACACCACGAAAACTGCTTGATGTTTCAAAGCTGAGTTCCTTAGGGTGGAAGGCTTCCATTACTTTACGTGAAGGTATTGAACAGGTATATGAAGAAATAAAGCAAAAAGGGTTTGGCAGTTGAGATGAGGTTGAGGCGTTTAGAGGTTTAGGTGTTTTGTGGGTTTAAATAGCAGATCATGTTTGGATTATTTAAGAAAAGAAAAGACGAGGTAAAAAACGAACCGGTAAAAATTGATTACAGCGGTATAGGTGTTGATATGCACTCGCACCTGTTGCCGGGTATTGATGATGGTTCGCCCGACGCACCAACATCGGTTAATTACATTAAAAAAATGATGGAACTGGGGTATAAAAAATTCATCACAACCCCGCATGTTTATACCGATTTATACCCAAATACACGGGAAACTATTCTTGCAGCACACCAGCGTTTAACGGAAGAATTAGCAAAGGAACAGATTGATGTGGAGGTAGTGGCTGCTGCCGAATATTTTATGGATGATTTATTTTCAGACCGTCTGAAAAAAAATGAACCACTGCTTACACTTCATAAAAACTGGGTGCTGGTTGAAATTTCTTTTATGAGTCCGCCACCCGATCTTGATACTCTTCTGTTTGAACTTATTATGAATGGATACCAGCCTGTACTGGCGCATCCTGAACGATATAATTATTATCATAGTAAACGACAGGAATACAACCGGTTTAAAGACAAGGGATGCCTGTTACAAACCAATCTTCTTTCTTTAGGTGGTTATTATGGAAGAAGTGTACAGGATGCGGCACGTTATCTTGTGGATGAAAAATTAATTGATCTGATCGGAACAGATCTTCATCATGAACGTCACCTTGACGCATTGCAACATCCATTGTTGTTTGCAGAGGTGCAGCAGGTGTTGCAAACCAATAACATTCTTAATTCTGCTTTATAACCTTTGAATAAACCAAGGCTTTTAGTTTTATTAAACCGTCTTGCTGTAGGCGGACCTGCAACTGATCTGCTCAGTGTATTAAATGGGCTGAGCGATCGGTTTACTATTTTACTTGTTGCAGGTGAGCCAATGCCCGATGAAGAGCCTGCTGATTTTCTGTTAGAACAATACAAGGGATTTGAAACAAAGAAAATTTATTTTCTCCGCCGCTCTGTAATTCCTGTAAATGATATAAAAGCTTATTACCAGATTAAACAGATTATTCAGGACTTTAAACCCGATATTGTTCATACACATGGTGCAAAGCCAGGTGTGCTTGGAAGATGGGCTGCACATAAGCTGAATGTTCCCGTTATTCTTCATACATTTCACGGCCATGTTTTTCATTCCTATTTTAACAGGTTTGTTTCAAAACAGATTGTTGCATTAGAACGTAAACTGGCAAAAATTTCATCGGCAGTTATTGCTATCAATCAAAAGCTGAAAGATGAACTGATACATATTTATAAGGTTGCTCCTGCTTCAAAAGTAAAACTGATCAGAATTGGTGTGGAAACAGAACGGTTTCCTGATGTAAATGGAGAAAGGCGCAACCATTTCAGAGCTGAGTTTTATTTAAAAGAAAGCACAATTGCTATTGGTATTGCAGGCAGATTAGTTCCTGTAAAGAACCATTCATTTTTTATTGAGGTTGCAGAAAGTGTACTGAAGCAATCAAACAACCAGCAACTGAAATTTTTTATTGTGGGCGATGGTACTGAAAAAGCATTTTTAGTACGGCTGCTGAATGAAAAAAAACTTGCTCATACACAGTCGGGCGTTTTATACAATCCATCAGCACCTTTTGTGTTTACATCGTGGCGGAAAGATATGGATTGTGTGTATGCGGGTCTCGATTTGGTTTTACTTACATCACTTAATGAAGGCACACCGGTTTCGGTAATGGAAGCTATGTCATCGGCAAAGCCGGTTGTTTCAACCAATGTTGGTGGTGTAGCCGAGTTGATTGAAAACGGTACGACAGGTTTTATATGTAACAGTGTTGAAGAGATGTCAAAAACAGTTTTGCAACTGGTTGCATTGCCTGAACTGTGTAAACAAACCGGTGTTGCTGCATCATCATTTGCTCATACGCATTTATCAAAGCAAACTGAAATTACGGAACTGAGTAATTTTTATTCTGCATTACTCGCTGCTGAAAACGGGTAAAAAGAAAATAATCTGCTGCTTTTGTGAACTTTTTTACACAGTGTTTGTCATATCAGGAAGAATAAACAGGGATGGATAAGTTTACAATTAAAGACCTTGAAAATTTAAGCGGCATCAAAGCCCATACAATACGGATATGGGAGCAGCGGTATTCGTTCCTGAAACCTCAACGTACCACAACCAACATCCGTTACTACAGCAGTGAAGAACTGAAAATGCTTCTCACAATTTCCCTGTTGAATAAATACGGGTACAAGATTTCGCATATCGACCGGATGAGCAAGGAAGATTTGCGGGCAAAAACACTTACGCTTCCGGGCAGTGAGGCGCAGCAGCAACGAATTGTAAATGAACTTATCCGAAGCCTGGTTGATCTTAATATGGTTGTTTTTGAACAGGTGCTCGATCAGTATATTGCAGTACGAGGAATTGAAAAAACCATTACACAAATTATTTTTCCTTTTCTGGAACGCATTGGGATATTATGGTTAACCGATCATATTAATCCGGCACAGGAGCATCTCACCACAAACATCATCAGGCAAAAACTGATTGTGGGAATTGATAAAATTCAACCAGCATTTTCATTAAACAGCCGTGTGCTGTTATTTCTGCCTGAGAATGAACATCATGAACTGGGTTTACTGTTTATGCACTATCTGCTGAAGAGCAGGGGAGCGAAAGTGATTTATCTTGGCGCAAACGTTCCTATGAGGGATCTTGAATTAGTGGTCAGTCTTAAAAAGCCCGATTTTGTTTACACACATCTTACCACAGTAATAAAGGAATTTAATTTCGATAAATTTATCAGCACGCTTAAAGCAAAACTACCTTCTTCCCGGATTTTTATTTCCGGGTTGCTTACACAAACATTTACACGTAAAACAATGCCATCTAATATCCGCTTCCTGAAATCGCTTGCTGAAGTACATGAGTTTATCAGCGGTCTGAAATAGTTGTTATACTAAAGGCTCATCCTCACCTGCCCAGGTTTTCCTGTATTCTTCTTTCCATTCGTGTTTCCAGCGTCGGTGACTCCACAAATAATTTGCCGGTCGTTTGCGGATGGAGTCTTCTATTCTTTTAACTAATACTTTCGTTAACTCTCCTTCGTTATAATCATTTGGCCTCGTAGTTATTACTTCCATCTCGTACCTGTAATAGCCTCTTTTTACTTTATAAAAGTCAGCATAAACTACTACTGTGTTATTTCGTTTCGATCCTGTTTCGGGGCCTTTAACAAAAGGTGCGGGTTTGGTAAAGAAATTTGTCCAGAATGCATTTTGCGGCCTGCCTGGATTCTGATCTCCCACAAGAATCAAAACATACTGTTCTTTTAAATATTGCTGTACCTGGTTTTTAAAATCGGGAGCCGGTATAAGAATGGTTTTTGTTTTGCTTCTTAGCTCCTTAACCACCTTATCAACAGGTTTGTTTTTTAGTGGCATATAAACTACAATGAAAGGTATTTTACATACTGAACTCAAACCAAGGTTAGCTATTTCCCAGTTAAAAAAATGACCTGTTACAAGCTGTATACTTTGATTTTTCCCATAAAACTGGTTCACAACTTCAGGATTACCTGTAAACCTTTTTAGAATTTCTTTCTCATTCCACGATAACAATTTGATCATTTCAATAAACGTATCGCAGAAGTTGTGATAAAATTCTTTGAGAATCTGTTCTTTTTCTTTCTCTGTTTTTTCTGGAAAAGCAATCTGCAAATTTCCCATCACCACATTTTTCCTGTATTTGAATACATATACCAACAGAAAATAAACAAAATCGCTCAGTAAATACAATATCCGCAACGGCAGAAAAGATAATAGCCTGAGAAAACCGTAAACGATATAATACATTTTGTATGGTTTAAATGCAGCAGATTATTATAATACAATATTCTGTAACAGATCACTCTTATCCGGGTAATCAGTATTGAAATGCAACCCACGGCTTTCTTTACGGAAAGACGCTGCTTTTGTGATTAAATACCCAACTGTAGTCATATTTCTCAACTCCATCATCTGTGGTGAAATGATGGTGCTGCGGTACAGGTTTTCTGTTTCTTCCCACAACAAATCCAAACGGCGCATAGCTCTTGCCAGACGGATATCATTACGAACGATACCAACATAATCACTCATTACCTGTTGCAATTCTTTTAAGCTTTGTGTAATAAGGATCATTTCTTTTGGATAGCTGGTACCTTTTACTTTCCATTCAGGAAACTGCGGATGCTCAGCAATGCTTTTTATTTTTTCCACTCCATCCATATAACAACGGTGGGCAAACACCATTGCTTCAAGTAATGAATTACTGGCTAAACGGTTGGCACCATGTAAACCGCTACTTGCACATTCTCCGGCAGTATATAAGTTTTTAATCGATGTTCTTCCCCATTCATCTGCTTTAATACCACCACAACTGTAATGTGCTGCAGGTGCAACAGGAATCATATCTTTTGAAATATCAATACCAAGTCCTTTACATTTTTCATAAATGTTAGGGAAGTGGTGAATGAATTTTTCAAGATCCATATGCCTGCAATCGAGCCATACATGTTCGGTACCATTGATCTTCATTTCACTATCGATGGCTCTTGCAACAATATCACGGGGAGCAAGATCTTTGCGCTCATCATAACGCTCCATGAATGCTTCGCCTTTTTGATTGCGGAGAATACCGCCATCGCCACGAACAGCTTCTGTAATTAAAAAAGCCTGGCCTTTTTGTCCGGCGAGATATAATGCAGTTGGGTGAAACTGGATGAACTCCATATTTTCAATTCTTCCTTTTGCACGATATACCATGGCCACACCATCACCACTTGCAATAGAAGGATTGGTGGTTGTACGATATACCTGGCCGTTGCCACCTGTTGCCAGCATGGTTATTTTTGACTGGATGATTTCGATCTGGTTGGTTTCAAGGTTCAGTGCATACACACCATAACACTGAATATCGGGTGTTGATTTGGTAACAAGATAACCAAGGTGATGTTGTGTGATAAGATCAACTACAAAATAATGATTGACATATTGAATGTTTTTGCTTTGCCTGATTGTTTCAAGCAATGCACGTTCCATTTCAGCACCTGTAACATCTTTGTGATGAAGAATGCGGTGTTCGCTGTGGCCGCCTTCTCTTCCCAACGCATAATCGCCGTCTTTTTCTTTATCAAATCTTGCACCCCATTCAATAATTTCATTTACCCGCAGCGTTCCTTCCTTAACTACAATATCCACTACTTCTTTATTGCATAAACCGTCACCAGCAATCAACGTATCTTCAATGTGCTTGGCAAAACTGTCGTGTTCAGGATCGTGAACAACTGCAATACCACCTTGTGCATACTTGGTATTGGTCTCATCGGTTTGCGATTTGGTAACGATGAGTACATTTTTATCAGGACAGGCCTGTGCTACTTTAATAGCGTATGTTAAACCGGCAATACCCGAACCTATAACCAGAAAATCTGTTTGCATAATAAGTCAAAAGTTAAAAATCAAAAGTGAAACGAGGAAACAAAACCAGTTCGTTTATTCTTTTTCCACCCAGGCTTCATTTTCTTTGAGTAATTGTATGAGTTCGTTAACGGCTACCTCACTGTCGATATTCCGTTTAACGATTTCTTTTCCTTTATACAGGGTGATTTTTCCCGGGCCGCTTCCTACATAACCAAAATCTGCATCAGCCATTTCGCCGGGGCCATTTACGATACAACCCATGATGGCAATTTTCACACCTTTTAAATGATGGGTAACCGAACGGATTTTTGCTGTGGTTTCCTGCAGATCAAACAAGGTTCTTCCGCAGCTTGGGCAGGAAATGTATTCTGTTTTTGAAATGCGTGTACGTGTTGCCTGTAAAATACTGAAGGCAGTATTGTTGATGAACTGCTCAGGCGTTTGACTGGTTACATAATTTCTGCCACCTGTATTTTGATTGTATGCTGCAGCCACTTCATAACTCTTACTGCTCATGCCAAGTGAAATACCATCACCAAAACCATCCAGCAGCAATGCGCCGCATTCAGTTGAATAATGAATGAGGTGTTCATCGGCTGTTTGCCAGTTACTATCGGTCATTAAGATAACCGGGTTCTGGATATTCCTGTTCATCAGTTCAATCATCATCCTGCGCACACTCTGCATAGCATTTTTGTTGGTGCTGCTTAAACACAACACAACAGTTGGATCATTTGCAACTGCTTCCAGGAATGTATAATCGTTGATAGGTGTTTCATCATTATAGCAATCAATCATTACAAAATTGATGAGATTACTTTTTGCATCTGCTTCAGCAAAGCCACTATCCATGAAAATGGGGAAGTAGGAACCGGCCGAAGCTGTTGCCTGCGTTTCCTTCCATGTTTCAGGAAATACAATCACTTTTAATGTGCCGGGTAATTCAAAATCCAATTTCTGATGAGCAGTGAAAATATAGTCAGCAGCCATATCGCCAATCGTCCACTTGTCGGTTGTTTCATCATATTTATAACCTACACGTTCAAGCTCAGCAGTTGTGATTTTGTTCAGCTTGCTTAAATCGGCAACAACAACAGGTACCTGTTTGCCACCAATATTATTTACGGCAAATGTTTCCCTGCGTTTGTAAGCGTTGGGATCGTAACTGATTTTATCAACAGCAGGAACATTGCTTTTTACCTGTGCATCATTATCCTGGTAACGTTTCACCAGGTCTTTACAAACAGGGATTTCAAATTCAGGATCTTCGGTTAAGCTTACACGTATAGTATCACCAATTCCATCTTCAAGCAACGTGCCGATACCTGCTGCACTTTTTACACGACCATCTTCACCATCGCCCGCTTCAGTAACACCGAGGTGCAGCGGGTAAGCTTCGTTAAATTCACCGAGCATGTGCTGAATGAGTAAACGGTAAGCCTGAACCATTACCTGCGGATTACTGCTTTTCATACTCAGCACAATGTTGTGATAACTTTCAGCACGGGCAATGCGCAGAAATTCCATGGCACTTTCCACCATACCAATAGCTGTATCGCCATAACGGCTCATGATACGATCGCTGAGTGAACCATGATTAGTACCAATACGCATGGCCGTTCCGTATTCCTTGCAGATTTTCACTAATGGAGTAAAACGTTCACGGATGCGGTCGATTTCTTCATTGTATTCAGCATCGGTATAATCAATCTGCTCAAATTTTTTCTTATCAACATAGTTGCCGGGGTTCACCCTTACTTTTTCTATAATCCTTGCTGCCACTTCTGCCGCATTGGGAGTAAAATGAATATCGGCTACAAGCGGCACATTGTATCCTCTTCGCTTTAATTCATTTTTAATGTTGAGTAAATTTTCTGCTTCTTTTTTGGAAGGGGCGGTGATGCGGACCATTTCAGCACCTGCTTCAATACAGCGGATGGTTTGTTCAACAGTGGCAATGGTGTCCATAGTATCCGTTGTAGTCATCGTTTGCACACGTATGGGATGAAGATTGCCTAAAGACAGATCGCCGATTTTCACCTCTTTTGTCACCAATCGCTGATAGCCAGTTAAAGAAGGAGTATATAAAAGCATGATTTGAAAATTTGAAAATTCGTCAATTTGAAAATAACCAGTAAACTACTGACTCGTCCGATGGCAAATTTAACAAAGAAACAGCTCTATGGTTTAGGATTAGATTGTAATCGGGAAATTAATTTCTAATCTTCAACTTGATGCATTCCTGAATTAATTACCAGTCTTTTTGCGGCTGGGATGGCGCATTGGTTTTCTTGCGCATTTTTTCCTGCAATTGTTTCTCTTTTTCTTCCAATGCTTTCAGGTATTGCTCTGCCTGCTTTTTATTGAGCTTGCTCTGCTGGGGTTTAGGTGGAGGTGGTTCCTGCTGTTTCTTTTCTTTGGGCTGCTCTTTTGGCTTTTGTTTTTTCTGATCGGGTTGTTTTTGTTTTCGAGCATTCAGGGCAAGCTGCAGGTTCTTCCTGATCTCGGCATCATCAGTTGTTAAGCGCAGCGCAGCTTTATATGTTTCAATAGCTTTGTTAAGCTGGTTGGCTTTATGATACAGCACAGCTTTGTTGTAAAGCGCTTTTGCTTTCATTTCAGGTGTGGAAGCAAGAACGGCTGCTTCATCAAATGCTTTGATAGCATCTTCGTTCTTTTCCTGTTTGTATAAAGAATTGCCCAGGTTGAATTGTGCTTCGGGCGAAGGTTTTTTGGCTAATGATTTTCTGTACAGTTCTTCAGCCTTGTTAAATTTTTCTTCTTTATACAACCGGTTACCGAGAATGATTTCACCGTTTTGTGCGAAGGATGCAGCAAGCGATAATGAACACAATATCGTTAATAAAAATTTCATGCTGTTTTTTTTCGTTCACTGATGAATAGTTCAATAACCAGTAACAGGAATGCTGCAACCAGGAACCAGATGAAATAATTATTATAACTGGCATTGCTTACATTATCTTCCAGCCCCTTTTTATCGAGCTGGTTAATAATACCTGTAACATCTTTAATCATAGCATCGTTGTTCTGAAGATTGCCATACAAACCTCCGTTTGCTGCTGCCATTTGCTGCAATAAAGCCTCATTGAGTTTTGATACAACTGTATTTCCTTCCTGGTCTTTTTTAAATTCTTTTGTTTCTGCATCCATGATGGGAGAACCTTCAGGAGTGCCGAGCCCGATTGCAATGAGCAAAATGCCTTTTTGCTTTAATTGTTTGGCAATGCTTACGGCCGATTCATCATGATCTTCTCCATCAGTAATGAGTATAACGACTTTATAGCGTTTGTCCTGCTGCGGAAAACTTTCAGAAGCTAACCGTAAAGCTTCACCAATAACGGTACCCTGTGTTGGAACCGCATCGGGTGCGGCGGATTGTACAAACATATCAGCAGCTCCCTGATCGGTCGTTAGTGGCATGGGTAAATATGCTTTGCCTGCAAACCACACCAGCCCAATCCTGTCATCGGGCAGCCGGTTAAGCAGTTTGCTGATGAATTGTTTTGATTTATCAAGACGGGTTGGCTTAATATCATCTGCAAGCATGCTTTTGCTTACATCCATAGCTATAATGATATCTCTTCCTTTGCGGTTCACATTTTCACTTTTACCAAGCGAACGGAAATTGGCTGCACCCAAAGCTGTCAATGCCATGGCTGCAAGAATGAGATAAAATTTTAGTGAGAATTTTTTAGCTGAATGGCCGGAACTGATGAGATTAATCAGCTGTTCATCACCCAGCTTCTTTTTTGTTTTGCGTTTCCAGCGCCGGTTAAAGAGATACAGCAATACTGCTGGTATCAATAACACCAGTAATAACAAATATTCTATGTGGGCAAATGAAAACAAATAGTTTTTTCTGTTAGTATGAGATAATTTTTGCAATAACCGCCGTCAGGGTTTTGTTTTAAAACAAAATTTACGCCAGTTTATTGTTTCTTCATTTCCCAGTTTCCTGTTTCTACAAACAACTGGCTTTCTTCAACTACATCATGCACATAATATTCAATTTCCCAGATGCCACGGAAACACTCTTCTTCAACAATGTATTCGCCTGAATAATGAATGGGCGGATGTTCTGTGTTCTCATTATACACTAATTCTCCTTCTTCATTATGACTGTAGAAAAAAGGGTATTGTAAAACAAAACTAATAAACTCGTCATCAATAAACCCGTTAAAGGTTGCAGGTTCATTCATGATTTCAGATGTTTCTTCATCAGTAAAACTTCCGCTGATTTCTCCTGTAGAAGATGAAAGCTGCAAGCTGAAGTTGATGGTTTTCTCAATTTGCTCTTCTTCCATTTTGCCAACTTTTCGTGTTGAAAATCCACTCCAGCTTCCGTTTAAATAATCATCTGTTAACTCTGCCATACAATTTATTTTTTCCCTTTCATGAAGTCATAATGCGATAAAATGTCTTTCAACAGCAGTATTCTGTTATTAATAAGATCATTTGCTTTATCATTTGTCTGCACCAGCAGAACAAAAAAATACGGATGCCTGTTTTCTTCAATCCAGCCGGTAACCCAGGCTGTATTGATACCGTTTATAAAGCCGGTATAGCCGGTTTTATGATACAGTTTATACAAGCTGTTATCTTCCCGCAGCATCACTTTCCGTACAATTTCCTGTGTGCGTTTCTGAAAAGGCAGTTTATCGAAATACAAACGTTTCACAAGACCCAGTTCTTCATCAGGCGAAATTTGTAATGTATTGTTGAGCCAGAACGAATCAATTGGTCCGCTGATATTCATGTTGCCATATTTCAAGGAATCGATCCAGAACTGCATGGTATCTCTTCCAATACGCCTTGCTACTTCCTGGTAATAAGGAACTGATGAAAATTTGAACGCCTGTTCCATAGTTAAATCCTGGTTCCATTCTTTGATGGGGCGTTCCTGTCCATCCCATTTGATAATCATTTTTTCATCAACAATTTTACCCGTTTCAATCCCGATTAATGAGTTAACGATTTTGAAAGTGGATGCAGGACAATAACGTTTTTTATAAGCAGCCGAATCGTAAATGGTAAACGAGCCATCGGCATTATCGTACAACGCAAATGTTCCGGTTAGTTTGTATTTATCGAAATAAGGTTTAAGATCATTGTCAATTTTAATATTGTTCACTTTGCAGGAAGCCAGCAGTACAATTACAAACGCACCAAAGAATAAACGCATAAAAAAAGTTTGAGCAAAAGTAATGTGAGAAACTGAATGCTTAAAGAAAACTATCCGGCTCATAGCCTGAGTGTATCAACCGACAGGGCATAAACAGAAAAGAAACCATAACCATTGGTGATATTGCTTACCACATTCACGGGTTCGGCTAAAGGATTTCCATTTACGTCATCGTACAGGTTAACAGATTTGATGTAATTGAAATGATCTTCATGAATATGCATCAGCTCAAGCCAGGGTTTTACAGGTTTATGTGTAAGCGGATCGTCCGTCGGGTTCAGGTCGTATGTGTTTACATAAAATACAATTGTTTTTTCTTTGCCGTTAAATGTTTCATCTTTTACCAGCAGTTTGTTTCCTGAAAAGCAGTGATCGGTATCAAAAGGGCTTGTAAGACCGGTACGTTCAACCACGTTGTCGTTGGTATTAACACAGCTAAAACCACCCTGCAATGAACGGAAACGAAAGAGATAAAAATCGGTAGTTGGCAAATCGGTAAAGGTTACATCAACTTCGCTTTGTAAAACACCATCTGAACTTGTTCTTACATCTTTTTTAATCACGATTTTTGAAGGCTTTATATAAGCGGGCATATAACTGTACCCATATGCAGTTGTAAAACCCGGCGCAGAAACTTCAACTTTATAAGAGGAGTCGAATTTTGTACGTTTTTTGGAAGAAACATACCGCACATTTATACTGTCCCATTTCAATGTGTCAATTGTTTTACTGTTTTCTTTTATAACTACAAGTGCATTTTTTACCAGGTACCTGTTTTCTGCTGAACTGTATGAAACAGCTTCGGTAACAGGTAAGCTTTTTGAAACATAAGCAAAGAATAAACGGTTCTGTGGCCATTGTGCATTGATTACAAGCCTGGATGTTTCTTCAGGCACATTTATTTCAATTGTCCGTTCGCAGGAAAAAAGCAGTGAAAGAATGAATATAGCTGTTATCTGTTTCATTTCTTAAAACTTAAATTGGTAGCTGATGCTTGGTATAACAGGGAACAGTGTAATTTTTGTAAATACATTCCTTTGTGTTTGTGTGGCCGGGTCGTACTCTGTATCTCTGTAAATATAAAAAGCATTCAGCCGATTGTACACATTGTAGATATTCACCAGCCATGCCCGTTCGTAATGTTTTTTTTGTTTCGTCCACTTTAAGCCAATATCCATGCGGTGATAAGCCGGCATACGAAAACTGTTGCGGTTGGTATATACTTCAATTTCTCTTCCCGACGCATCGGTATAAACTGCAACAGGCAGGGTAGTTGCCACTCCTGTACCAAACACCCAATCGGCGCTTAACTGAAACCGTTTATTGAACTGGTGTATAATTGCCAGTTTAATATCGTGGCGGCGATCGTATTTATAAGGAAATGCTTTACCACCATTGAGGTTATCAAACTGGCGGTCGGTACGGCTTAATGTATAGCCTATCAGGCCATTTGTTTTTCCTTTTTTCTTCTGAACAAAAAATTCAGTCCCATAACTTTTTCCTTTACCACTTTCCACCATCTGTTCCCAGTTATCGAATGTATTGAGGAAGGATGCGCCTTCACTGTACTCAATTACATTCTTCATGGATTTATAATAAGCTTCCACACTTACTTCGTAATCATTTTTATAATTCCATGCCCAGCCAACAGCCACCTGCCTGCAATATTGCGGCGGAACAGATGATGTTGCCGGCACCCAAAGATCAGTTGGCAAGCCAATGCCGCTGTTGGTAAGCAGGTGAATAAACTGGGTCATCTGCACATACGAAGCTTTAATGCTCATGTCTTTTGTTAACAGAAATCTTGCCGACAAACGTGGCTGCAGACTGTTATAATTTCTTTCCTGTATCAGAAAAGAAGAAAAGTGAATACCTGCATTCAGTTTTAAGCGGGCTGTGATTTTAATATCATCTTCCACATAGGCATCATATTCATGCGATGTAAGAAAGCTTCGTTTAAGCAGAGTGTCGATATTGTATGACTGGCTGTTTAGTTTTGAATGAAATGCCCCAGGGCTGTAATTGTGCCAGGTAATTCCTCCCCCTGCTTTGATGAAATGATTGGCAGTTGGCAAAAAATCAAAATCAATTTTTGAACTGATGTCGTTAATGCCGGAATAATAACGTTGCAATGCGCTTTCAGTGGTATTGTTGCTAAGCCAGCGTTCATTGCTGAACAGGTCGAATTTATAACGGGTGTAGTTGATGGTTGCATTGCTGAAAAGTCTGCGGCTGAATTCATGATTCCATCTTACCACTCCAGTTGCATTTCCCCATTGAATACCACTTTTATATTCGTTTCCGGATTCACTGCTGCCAAAGGCATTTTCATTTGAACTGAATTTGTCGTTACCAAAATACCCGCTCAGGTATAAATGATCTTTTTCCGTAATAAAGATATTGGCCTTGGCATTGAGATCATAAAAGAAATAACCAACATCAAGCTCATTGTTGTTTTGTTTACGGATGATGGGACGCATAAACAGATCGGCATAGGTTCTGCGCCCACTTATCATAAAAGATGATTTGCCTTTTTTGATAGGGCCTTCCAATGTAAGTCTGCTGGCAATTAAACCAATTCCGCCTTCGCCATGAAACTCCTGGTTATTTCCTTCTTTCATCCTGATATCAATCACGGATGAAAGTCTTCCGCCATAACGTGCAGGGAAACCACCTTTCATCACATCCACACTGCTTACAGCATCGGCATTAAACACACTGAAAAAGCCAAACAGGTGCGATGCGTTGTAAACGGGTACACCATCCAGCAAAATTAAATTCTGATCCACCCCGCCACCTCTTACATAAATACCATTGCTTCCTTCAGTACCCGCCTGTACACCGGGTAAAAGCTGGATGGCTTTGAGTACATCAGCTTCACCTAAAAAAGCAGGAATATTTTTGATGAATACAGGAGGTACACTCACCGTACTCATCTGTGTTGTTTTATGAATCTCACTTTTGCGTTTACCGGTAACAACTACTTCATCGAGTGTTTTCAATTGTTCCAGTACAGCCGTGATGCGTTTTGATACATTTCCTTTTAATGTAATACTGAATGTATTGTAACCAACATACGAAATAAGCAGGGAAACAGAATCATTGTTTGCAGGTACAGTCAACGAAAAAAAACCGTAAGCATTGGAGGTAGTTCCGCTACCTGATGAGTGAAGAATACTTGCGCCAAGCAACCGTTCGCCACTTGCTTTATCGGTAATATAACCGCTGATGGTTACACGTTGTGCAACGGTTTTATTACTGGTGCTGCCAATTACAATCAGCAGCACCAGTAACAGTATTGGCTTTGGTAAGAACGGAATTTGTTTGATGGTTGAGAGGATTTTATTTTAACACCCCCAGCTCTTTACCTACTTTGGTAAAGGCAGCAATGGCTTTATCTAAATGTTGCCGTTCGTGCGCAGCACTTAACTGCACCCGTATTCTTGCCTGGCCTTTTGCAACAACGGGGAAGAAGAAGCCAATTACATAAATGCCTTCCTCTAAAAGTCGTGCAGCAAATGTTTGGGCAACAACTGCATCGTACAGCATGATGGGTACAATTGGATGATCGCCGGGTTTAATATCAAAACCGGCTTCTGTCATTTTTGTACGGAAGTATTTTGTGTTTTCTTCCAGTTTATCACGCAGTTCAGTTGTTTCGCTTAATAAATCCATTACCACAATGGAAGCACCAACAATGCTTGGAGCAAGTGTGTTGCTGAACAGGTATGGCCTTGAACGCTGGCGCAACATTTCAATTACTTCTTTTCTGCCGCTGGTGAAACCGCCGCTGGCACCACCTAATGCTTTGCCCAGTGTACCGGTAATAATATCAATTTTGCCCATTACGCCACGGTATTCATGTGTACCTCTTCCTGTTTTGCCAATAAAGCCGCTGGAGTGGCACTCGTCCACCATAATAGCCGCATCATATTTTTCGGCCAGCTCCACAATTTTATCCAATTGTGCAATGGTGCCATCCATGCTGAAACTTCCATCAGTTACAATAATGCGGTTGCGGGCACCTGCGGCTTCTTTCAGCTTTGCTTCAAGATCGGCCATATTATTATGTTCATAGCGGTAGCGCTGTGCTTTACACAAGCGAACACCATCAATAATACTTGCATGGTTCAGTGCGTCGCTGATGATGGCATCGTCTTCATTAAACAACGGCTCAAACACGCCGCCATTGGCATCAAAAGCTGCTGCATAAAGAATGGTATCTTCTGTTCCCAGGAATTTTGAAATTTTAGCTTCCAGTTCTTTGTGAATGTCCTGTGTACCGCAAATGAAACGCACACTGCTCATGCCATAACCACGGTGATCGATATATTTTTTTGCCGCTTCAATTACTTTGGGGTGCGATGACAGGCCGAGATAGTTATTGGCGCAGAAATTCAATACAATTTTTCCATTCACTTTTATTTCGGGCCCTTGTGAGCTTTCTATAATCCGTTCAGTTTTAAAAAGGCCGCTGGTTTTAATCTCCTCCAGTTCTGTTGCAATCCGTTGAATTAATTTCTCGTTCATATAAGCATATTTTGAAGAACAAAAATAGGAGGAAATTACCGGCACTGATCTGTTAAAAAACTTGCTGCAGGGCTGCCTGCACAAAAACTAAGGTTGCATTGTAACTTTTTATCTGTTATCTTCGTCCGATTGTAAAACAGGTGAGTTATGAGAAAACAATACTTGCTTATTGCAGCTATATTTGTTATGACAGTTTCTGTCTGCGTTTATCTGTTTGCAACACCTGTTTACAATACAAAAACTGCCATGTCTCCAAAGTGCAGCAAAACCTGCGAAAGCAAACCCTCTCCGCAAACAGGCTTTTTTATCTTCGACTCTTTTAACGGGAATCTCTGATTTTTTTTAAAATACTGTAACTTTTTATTTTGTTGTCCGTAATAGGGAGGACTGACATTTAACATTACGGATTACTGACTGAATTATGACTGCCCGGGAATATAACGACTGTGTAACAAAATATGCTGATAATGTGTATCGCTTCATCCTCAAAAACCTGGGACATGAAGAAGATGCCCGTGACGTGGTGCAGAGTGCATTTGAGAAACTCTGGATCAACAGGGACAATGTGGAGCATGAACGCAGTAAATCGTACCTGTTTACCATAGCTTATAACCAGATGATTGACCATATACGCAAGCATAAAAGAGTAAGCCTGAAAGAGGAGTTTAAAGAAGAGGCGAGGATACAGGACAAACCGCAGAATAATATGAAGAAAATACTGGAAGAAGCTTTATCCCGCTTGAGTGAAACAGCTAAAAGCCTGGTATTGCTGAAAGACTATGAAGGTTATAGTTACGAAGAGATAGGACAGATTACCGGACTGAATGAAAGCCAGGTTAAAGTGTATCTTCACAGGGCAAGGCTTCAGTTAAAAAATTATTTAGTAAGTATTGAAAATGTAATGTAGGATATAGTTCATGTATAATGGTTCATAGCCGATGGCTTTTCTATGAACCATGAACTATCAACCATCAACAATTTTAAAATGAATATCAATCGCCATAATTACGAAGAGTTTTTCCTGCTGTATGTTGACAATGAGTTGACAACAGGGCAGCGGAAAATTGTTGAAGCATTTGTGGCCGCTAATCCCGACCTGAAAGATGAATTCAACCTGCTTCAGCAAACCACGATGAATGATGAGCAGAAATTAGACAGTGCCTTCATTACCTCTTTATTAAAGCCGGTGGATGAAGAGCGAGCTGTAACACCGGAGCAGCTTTTATTGTATATAGATAATGAACTGGATGCAGAAAAGAAATACTTTGTTGAAAACGAATTGGCTGCTAACAACGATTTACAAACCGATTTAAACTGGCTGAAGTTAAGCAAAGCGCAGGCTGATGAAACTGTTCAGTTCCCTGATAAATCTTTATTGTACAAACAGGAGCAACCTGCTAAAATATTTTCAATTGGTTCCGTTGCTCAGCGATGGGCTGCCGCTGCGGCCGTAATTGTATTGCTTGCTGGTGCCTTTTGGTTAATGAACAATAATAACAGGCAACAGCAATCATCAGGAGCAATTGCGCAAAAGCCAACCGGCAATGAAACAAAAATAAATAATACAGTTACCCGGGGTGCTACTAACAACAACCAGGTTGCTGACACGGATGAACCACAGGTACAGAATACGAATGTAGCTTCAATCGTATCAAATACAAAAGTGCGGCAGCCGAAAATTCAACTGAAGAAAGCCGTGGTTGTGAGCCAGCCTGTTCCATCACAAACAGATAATAACACTCCATCTCAACCAAATACAAATGGTTCATTGGCAGTAAATGATCATCCTGCGGATCCGCAAAAAAATTCTTCCAATACAAGTAACCCAACACCATCTTCATACGTACCACAACAAACAAATACAGTAAACAATGTTACTTATGCTTCTTACAACAATGATGATAACACAGCCAATGATGATAATGTGTTTCTGAACGAAGATCGTCAGCGGCGCAGCGGTTTAAAAGCATTTGTTAAGAAAGCAAAAAGGATGATTGAACGAAAAACCGGTATTCAGTCAAACGATTCCGAAGTACGTTTTGCTTTATTTGCAGTAAACGCACAATAAAAAATAAGCACATTGATTTTATGGAGATCACATGTGGTAAACAAAAAAATTAAGCACATGAAACAACTACTGTTTTTTTCTGTCGGCCTTTTTATCTGTTTTTCGGGAATGGCACAGGCCGATACTTCAAAACCACAAAGCGCCGATACAATTAAAATCGGCAGCATGATTATCATCAAAAAGCACGACGGTAACGAAAAGACTAAAGACAAGGAAGATAAAGATGAGGACGAAGGCGTGAATGTTGAAATCAGGAAACGCAAAGAGTACAAAAAATCAAACATTAGCACCAACTGGCTGATTGTTGATCTTGGTTTTTCCAATGTAAACGACCAAACCAATTACAGCTCTACAGCAGCACAAACTTTTTTCCCCGGCGGCACAAAAGATTTAATGGGTCTCCGTAACGGTAAATCAATTAATGTGAATGTATGGTTTTTTATGCAGCGTATAAATCTTATTCAGCATGCGGTAAATCTTAAGTACGGGCTTGGAATTGAGCTCAACAACTACCACTATGAAAACAGCATACGTTACCATACCGATCCGCAGGTAGGAATTACTTTGGATAATGTGAAGTACAGCAAAAACAAACTTGCGGCCGATTACATTACCATGCCGGTCATGCTCAACTTTAATCTTGCTCCCAAACGCAAAAAATCATACGGCTTCAGTGCAGGAGTAAGCGCCGGCTACCTGTATTCAGCAAGGCAAAAGCTGAAAAGCGATACATACGGTAAAGAAAAAATCAAAAACGATTTTAATCTTGAACCGTGGAAGCTGGCAGCAGTGGGCGAATTAAATCTCGGAGTGATTAATCTTTACGGCAGCTACGCATTAAACAATCTGCATAAAAACGGGTTAGAGCAAACACCTTACAACTTTGGTATCAGGCTCAGCAGTTGGTAAAAATTGCAGCCTTGGTTTTCAACCGCTTTCTCAACAGGAAGCGGTTTTTTGTGCTGCATGATCTTATTCTTAACATGCAACTCATGCGGTATTTTCATAATCTTGTATAAAACTAAAAATAAACGATATGTCTTACAAAGTAATTGACATCGAAGGAATCGGTCCCACGTATGCAGCCAAGCTGGGCGTGCAGGGAATTAATACAACCGACGATCTGCTTGAAAAAGGCGGTACTAAAAAAGGAAGGGTGGCCATTGCTGAAGCAACAGCTATTCCTGAAAGCTTAATTCTTACATGGGTTGACCATTCCGATCTGCATCGTATTAAAGGGGTTGCCGGTCAGTTCAGCGAACTGCTCGAAGCTGCCGGTGTTGATACCGTAAAAGAATTTGCAACACGTAATGCTGAAAATCTTTTTGCAAAGCTTACTGAAACAAACGAAAAGTTCGGGTTAAGCGGCCGGGTGCCTTCACTGGATGCTCTTACCGGAATGATAGCCGAGGCAAAAACACTGGAACAAAAAGTTTTTCACTAAGAATAGTTCCGTTTTTATGCAAGCCGCTTTACTGTAAGCGGCTTTTTTATTTTCATTTTTATGAAGAGTTTGTTAATTGATTTAGGACAATAAAATATGGTATTATTTTTCGTCGTTAATGGTGTACTGTTGAAAACAATCATTGAATGAAAAGCCAGTCTTCCTTTTTTATTTTCAGCTCCACACTCATGTTAATCCTGAGTGGTTTTACATTACTTCAAAGCAGAAGTAAATCATCTTTCAAACATCTTCATAAAAAAAACGCAGCTTATTACAGGGTTGAAATTGATAAAAGCAGGTACGAATTAAAAGTATATGATGAAGATGGCTGGTTAATGACCTTTCCCGTAGTATTTGGCACCAGCGATATGACGGATAAGATGATGGAGGGCGACCGCCAGACACCCGAAGGCGATTACCATATCATTGCCAAAAAAATTCATGCAGAGTGGGGGCCTTTTTTACTCCTCGATTATCCCACAAAAACCGATATAGAAAAATTCAACGAACGTAAAATACGTGGGCTGATCCCCGCCGGTGCAAAACCCGGTGGCGGAATTGGCATTCATGCCACACGGTTAAACGAAGACCGTTTTGTTGATTATTACTACAACTGGACACTTGGCTGCATTTCCACCAAACGGGAATATGCAAGAGAACTTTATAATCTCTTACCCGTTGGTACCGAGGTTGTAATTATACATTAAAAAATATACCGTTTGCAGGGTATATGATTTGCAGGGGCTAAAAGGTTTCTTTGGTTTTAAATAAACACATCATGAAACCAACGTTTTTTTTAACCCTTTTATTACTTGCTGCTTTTGCTGCCACAAAAGCGCAAAAGCTGTCAAAAGAAGCCACATACGAAATATCCAAAAAGGCAAACAAGGGATATATGTACGAGCCGGCAATTGATGAAACAAAAAACCAGCTATCCCTCACATTTGTTACAAAGGCCACCAGCCGCACAGCAAAATTTGAAACCTACAATTTTGATCTTGATTTTAATTTCAAAGGCATGAATGAATCGGAAGTGCCAATGGAAAAAGTAAAAGGCTATAAGGCCGATAAAGGTGATGAGTACGAAGTGGAAGGAGTAACTGTTGAGCAGAACCTTGTTGGCACACTCATCCTTAAACGGAAAATTTACAAATACAAATGGAACTGGTTCTGGGGAGGCTACGACAGGAAAACCTCGTTTGGCGAAAAAATAAAACCAAAAACCGAAGATGGTGGTAAACTTAGCCACGTAACACATGTTGAGCAGCCCAACGGCGATATTATGATTGTTGCAGGCAATAAAGGTACGGGCATGGGAAATGTTCTCAGCATGACAACTGAGTTTCATATTGTTCGTTTCGATCATACACTAACACAGTTGAGCGATAATGTGCTGAAATTCGATTACCCCCAAATTGCTGTTTCTGCAAGCTCGGACGATGATGATGAGGAAGATGATGATGAAAATGATAATCAGAAAGATTTGCTGGTGGTATTTGCCCCAATGGAAATTAAAGGCGCAAAAAAATCGGCCGATCCTGATGCAACCAATTACACATTTGTGCGCATTGCAGCCGATGGTACAGTAAAGGAGCGTGTTCCGTTTAAATCAAAAACAGGTGTGTTTAACGGCGATATGATTGTTGAAAGCGGCAGCGATATTTATATTCTTGGCGCTACCGGCGAAAAGGACGATCAGTATTTCAACGAAAAATTTGCTGCACCGCTGGGTATGAGAGATGATGAAATTGAAAAATTCAAAGCCAAAGGATTCCAGGTTGTAAAAATTTCAAACGGCAAAGCGGTTTATGCCACCATCACCACACTTGATGATTTTGAAAATAAAGCACAGGCTCCTCCCGGGCAAAAAAAGAAACCCGAATATACCGGCCGTAAGTTTAAAGTGGCTACAATTAAACTAATGCCTAATGGCGATATTCTGCTTGCAGGCCAGAAATATACAAAGGCTAAAAACGGGGGGCATACCGTAAAGTTTGGAGGTTTTGGCTCTTTAGGCGGTGGCGGTAATAATGGCGGCCCCACCTATGGCGATATTATTATGATGCACTTTGGCAATGAAGGAAGTTTAAAAGCAGCGTATGGTGTACGCAGGGAAGAAAACAGTAAAGATGCCAACGTATCGCCCAATAACCAGATGATATGGCCCGGCTCCGATGGTAAAATTTACTGGTGTATTATGGAAATGAATGGCTGGCGTGAAGAAAAAGAACTGGGCGAAAGCAAATACAAATACCTCATGTATCCAAGTGTTGCTGCAGTTGATATACTCAACGCAAAAATTGGCGAGTTTGTACAGTTTGGCCAGGGCAAAACCGATTACTTTGTTAACAACAAATACCCCATCATGACGCTGAAAGGAAATACCGAATTGTTTTTCCTTGGCGAAACAAAAAGCGGCAAAACATTATGGTTTGGTAAAATGCCTTTGAATTAATCATTAAACCTTCGCACAAAAAAGAGCCCCGACCATGTGTCGGGTTTTTTTTGATGCAATTATGTAGCAGGGTTTAGTGCAATAATTAAGCTTTGGTTGTGTCACTCACTTGTACGTTCTGTAATACTGTTCATCAAAAAATAACTTTAATGATTTAGAGGTAAATTGATTGCGCATTTCGGTTGGTGAAGACATCAGCCATTAAGAAAAGGCATAAACTTCTACGCTTTGATGCAGATTGCTTCGGCACAAGGCGGCAGCACACAAAGCCAACTCTCCTCGAAAAGACGGAGCGATGGCGTTTTTCTTACGAAGAATGATTACCCGGGTGACCGTCATTTCTGAGGAACGAAACAATCTGTATTGTTACGAAGGAAATAGAATGGGGCTTTCATTTTTCAAATACTCAATACAATCGGGGAAGATTTGAACGGCAACCAGTGATCCGCAAAATACAGGCGGAACACTGGAACCAATGAGATGATTTTCTTCTCAGCCACGTTTTCCAACAATGGCGTAACATCTATTTACCAGTGATAATAATCTCTTTGTCTTTCAAAGCCTGCAGTATATTACTTACATAATGTGTTTTTGGGAAAGCAGTTTCAGAAAGGTACACCCGATACCAATATCCAATGTTTGAATTGCCTTCCCTTTTGAGCTTAGTAACGATGAGCCGTTTCCCTTCCAGCAGCGCATCTCTTACCAAGTCATTTTCACGGCTCTGTTCATTATCAGCATAACTGTTCTTCAGTTCTGCATCTTTGAAAAGCCAACTGCGCCAGTGAAATGGACTTTGAAACCCAACCCAATGATACCATCCGTTTTCAGCTGAACCTTTTCCAACTGTTAGCAGTTGTCCTTTTGTTATAATGATTTTGTTACTGCAAAAAAGTGTATCACCAGAAAACTTACATTTTGTATCCAAGTTGTTTGTTGTATCCAGGTTGTTTGCTTTTACCTGCCCATAAACAGAAAAAAAACTTAATGAGAAAAAAAGCACTGAAAATATTTTTAATTGATAGTGCATAAAGCGTTTCATTGATTTAATATTTAGTTATACTACTGAAGGATGCTTGTTCTTCGCAACGTCTCTCGCAGAGGACGTTACGTTATTCTTGCCTCACAATTCCTTAGTTAAATCTATATCCATCAATTTTTCATATCCTGTAACTTCATAAATACCCTGCTCACCTGTTAAATAAAACTTTGCCGAACTAAGTACATAATCAACTGGACTACTGCAAAACTGATAAAATACAACTTATCATTATCAGCAAATTTATGTTTCCTGCTCATAAAACTAAACTAAGAAACAATTATAGAAGGCCAGGGTGGGATTAAAATTAGACTACGCCTTTGTTGGCATCCCTGCCAACAAAATAACTTCACACAGTTAAAACTCATGCAACCTGCCGCACCTAACCCGCACAAGTAATTCCTTCAGCAATTCACCACTTTGCACAAATGCACAATCAGGGCGTTTTTCCGAAAACCATGCTGGATATTGGTTTTCGGGGCCCTTTTTCTTTCTTTTTGGGCAAGTGTTCACATCCCGACCTAAGGGTCGGGGCAAAAAGAAAAAGAGAACTACGTTACTATCGGGGTTTTGTTTATTCTAAAGTTTTCCGTTTTTGATTTCTTCCACAACTCCGGGATCGAGGAGCGTGGTAATATCGCCAAGGTTTTCGGTTTCGCCTTCGGCAATCTTTCGCAAAATGCGGCGCATAATTTTTCCGCTTCTTGTTTTTGGTAGTCCGCTTACAAACTGAATTTTATCAGGCTTTGCAATTGGCCCGATGACTCTTGTTACTGTTTGCAATATATCGGCTCTTGTTAAATTTTCATCTACATGTATATGCTCGTAAATCACATACGCATAAATGCCCTGGCCTTTTACATCGTGCGGGTAACCAACCACTGCACTTTCAATTACACCTGCGTGCATGTTAATGGCATTTTCCACTTCGGCTGTACCAATGCGGTGGCCGCTTACGTTCAATACATCATCCACCCTTCCGGTAATGCGGAAATTGCCATCGGCATCTTTCATTGCACCATCGCCAGTGAAGTAAAGATTTTCGTACGATGAGAAGTAATTTAAACGGCAACGTTCATGATCGCCATAAGTAGTACGTAATATTCCGGGCCACGGAGCTTTAATGCAGAGGTTTCCTTTGAGCAAACCGTTTTCATCCCGTTCTGTTACTTCGTGCCCGTTTTCATCAACAAGGATTGGTTGCACGCCCGGCATGGGTAAAGTAGCCCAGCTTGGTTTATCGGGGGTAACGCCTGCAAGGCTGGTAATGAGTATGCCACCTGTTTCGGTTTGCCACCAGGTATCAACAACAGGGCAACGTTTTTGCCCTATGTTTTCGTGGTACCAATGCCATGCTTCTTCATTAATAGGTTCGCCAACTGTACCGAGTACTTTTAATGTTGAAAGTTTTTTTCCTTTGAGCGGATCGAGACCAAAGCCCATTAAACTGCGGATGGCTGTTGGTGCAGTGTAGAGAATATTTACTTCATGGCGGTCAACAATATCCCAGAACCTGCCGGCATCGGGCCAGGTGGGAATACCTTCATACATTACTGATGTGGCACCCATACTTAACGGGCCGTAAATGATATAGCTGTGGCCGGTTATCCAGCCAATATCAGCCGTGCAGAAATGTACATCGCCTTTGTTGTACTGGAACGCATTCACGAATGTGTAACCCGTCCATACCATGTAGCCACCACAGGTATGCACCACGCCTTTTGGCTTGCCGGTACTGCCCGATGTGTAGAGAATAAACAACGGGTCTTCTGCATCCATCTCTTCAGCCGGGAATGAAACCACACCATTTTTTTCTACCTGGTGCTCTGCGTGTTCCATTTCATCTTCCCACCACACATCTCTTCCTTTAATCATTGAAACGGGAGTACGTGTGCGGGTATAAACAATAACTTTTTTAACTGTTCTGTTTCCAATTAATGCATCATCAATAATGCTTTTAAGCGGAATATCTTTTCCTCCACGGTAAGCACCATCGCAGGTAACAATAAACTCTGCCTGTGCATCATACAACCTGTCGGCAATGCTTTGTGCTGAGAAGCCTCCAAAGATTACACTGTGTATGGCACCAATTCTTGCACAACCAAGCACCGCATACGCAAGCTCGGGAACCATGCCCATGTAAATACAAACACGATCGCCCTTTTTAACACCATTATTTATAAGCACCTGTGCAAACTGGCATACACGTTTGTGCAGCCGGTTATAGGTTACAACACGTACACGGTCTTCAGGATTATTAGGCTCCCAGATAATGGCTGGTTTATCGCCCATTTCGGCCAAATGCCTGTCGATACAATTTTCTGTAATATTAAGTTTAGCGCCTTTGAACCATTCAACTTTAGGCTCTTTAAAATTCCAGTCAAGAACCTTGTCCCATTTTTTTCTCCATTGAAAATTTTCAGCAACATTTCCCCAGAATTCTTCGGGTTGGTCAATACTTTTTTGATAATCTTCTTTGTACTGTTCGAATGATTTGATTTGAAAAGGATAAGACATGGCAAACGTTTTCTTTTCGTAAAAGTAACTAACTAAAAAAGCAAGGTAAAGATTAAATTGCTAATTAGGTATATTTATGCTAAGAAAGTATATCTGCTTATTTAACTTCCATTTATGAAACAGATTGCCTGCCCCAAATGCAAAAGTGAAGCAGTGGTAAAAAGCGGTGTTGTTAAAGGACGACAGCGTTTCCGCTGCAAAGACTGCAACTATTTTTTTACAGTTTTGAAAGATGGTAAAAACATTGATCCGTACTATGTAATAAAAGCCCTGCAGTTATACATTGAGGGTGTAACGTTCAGAGAAATTGAACGCATACTTGGCATCAGCCATGTATCGGTAATGAACTGGGTAAGGAAGTACAATGTAAAAGCGCCTGAAAATTATGAGTACCGCCCAACATACAAAGTTTTAAACCACGCAGAGTTACAGGATTTCTTTAAAGAAAAAGAAGCATTGAAAAGTGCCGGTTGTATGATTACCGAACTGGGCGATAAATTTATGCTGATAAAGTGGGAACGCTTTCGCAAAAATTCAATGTAAAAATATACCTGTTAGCAAAGCTATATACACCATGTAACTACAGCCGTAAACAATTTTGAAATTGGGGGTGATATTTTTTTCATCACCCAAAACGATTGCCATGTTTAAACAATTGCTTGCCGCAGTTTTTACTTTTGCTTTTGTTCAACTGCAGGCACAGGAAAAACAAAATACTCCTGTGGATCACAGTTATAAACCTATGATGATAAAGCTGGATGATAAAGGGCAAAAATTTATCCGCTTTATTACCTGGCACCAGATATGGGCTTCCTATACCAATAACAATCCGGGTACAGTTGATATTAACGGAAATGTACAAAAGAATAATGCCGATCTTTCCATACGACGTTCAAGAGTTTTAATACAGGCGCAGATTTCTCCACGTTTTATGATTGTATCTCATTTCGGAATAAACAATCAGAGTTTTGCTAATGGCGGCAGTGCAGGCACATTAGGTACAGGTGCAAGTGCAACAGGGCAGGGCGGTAAAAGGCCGCAGATTTACATACATGATGCGTGGACGGAATTTGCAATAAAGCCGGGCAAACTGCATGTTGGTGCAGGCCTGCATTACTGGAATGGTGTATCAAGATTTTCGAGCCACAGTACTTTAAATTTCATGACTGCTGATGCGCCCATTTTTAACTGGTTTAATATTGATGCAACCGATCAGTTTGCAAGGCAACTGGGGATTTATGCAAAAGGCCAGTTAGGCAGGTTTGATTATCGTGTGCATTTGAATAAGCCATTTGCATTTGGATCAGCATTATCAGCCATTACATCTCCTGTTGCCTCCAATGTGCTGAACGAAAACTGGTCAACAGGAGGTTATTTCAATTATATGTTCAGAGATAAGGAAAGCAATGTGTTACCTTATTTCGTGGGAACATATCTCGGTGCCAAAAAAGTATTTAATATAGGTGCAGGCTGGTACAGCCATAAAGGAGCAACAGCAAGCAAAGCTTCATCAACAGCTTCTGTTGTGCAGCATACACAGAAAAATTTTGGTTTGGATGTATATCTTGATATGCCACTGAATAAGAAAAAAGGGACTGCTTTTAATTTATACAGTGTTTTATATAAGTATGATTTTGGACCAAATTATTTACGTAACATTGGAATATTAAACCTGCACGCATCTGTACAGGCTCTTACTTCAAATCCTGATGCAAGCTGGGCAGGCGGAGGCAATCTTCAACCAACCATTGGTACCGGCGAAATATGGTACACACAGGCAGGTTATTTATTGCCTAAACTAAAGAACGGTACTGCTTTTATGCCATTTGCCACATTCACATATAAAAATTTTGAGCGCATTGGTAAAGCCTCGGGTCAGTATGATCTTGGTATGAATTATTTCATTAACGGCCACAATGCAAAAATTACTTTGCAGTACAGCAACAGACCGGTTTATAAAACAGTTTCGGGTAACCCGGAACGTAATGGCAGTAAAGGCCAGTTGATATTACAAACCCAGATTTTCCTTTAATTTTTATTACAGTTTTTGAACGAAAAAAACTATTTCATTATTCAAATAAACAACCATCATGCAACAAGATCAATTTGAAAGTAAAAAAAATATGAGCTTCATTATCGGAGCATCATCGGTAGGTACACTCATTGAGTGGTACGACTTTTACATTTTTGGTATGTTAGCAACCATTATTTCCAAACAGTTCTTTCCTCCCGACTCAGGATCATCGGCCCTATTAAGTACACTGGCCATTTTTGCAGCGGGCTTTTTAGTTCGTCCGTTCGGAGCCTTGGTATTTGGACGATTGGGTGATATCATCGGAAGAAAATATACTTTTCTTTTAACCCTGATATTAATGGGCGGAAGCACTTTTGCCATTGGTTTGGTGCCGGGCTTTACTTCTATTGGTTGGGCAGCACCATTAATTGTATTGGCTTTGCGTTTAATACAAGGTCTTGCACTTGGTGGTGAGTATGGAGGTGCAGCAACTTATGTGGCGGAACATGCACATGCCAATCGCCGTGGTTTCTGGACAAGCTGGATACAAACTACAGCAACACTTGGTTTATTTATATCACTTGGCATCATCATTCTCGTCAGAGATTTTCAGGGAGTTGATAAATTCAGTGCAGAGTGGGGAGGATGGCGTTATCCGTTCTGGATTTCAGCTTTGCTTGTTATTATCTCCATCATCATTCGTATGCGTATGAATGAATCGCCATTGTTTGCCAAATTAAAAGCGGAGAAAAAAACATCAGTGAATCCTATTAAAGAAAGCTTTGGTCATAAAGCCAACTTTAAAATGGTGTTGCTGGCATTGTTTGGTGCAACAATGGGCCAGGGTGTTGTTTGGTACACCGGCCAGTTTTATGCGCAATCGTTTATAGAAAATGTTTGTAAGGTAAATTTTATCGATTCAAGAAATGTATTGCTCGTTGCTATTTTGTTTGCAACACCATTCTTTGTTGTATTTGCATCATTAAGTGATAAGATTGGAAGAAAATGGATTATGCTTACAGGCATGTTACTGGGTATTATTTCTTATCGCCCCATTTTTCAAACGTTTCGTGATTTAACTAATCCTGCCAACAGAACAGAGTTACTTGATGTATCTAAAACTAAAGTAACCACTTCAGCGGCAACAGATGCAAAAGCAAAAAACAAATTACTTGTTACTACAACATATGATTCATTGTACACCGATGGGGCAAAATACACATATAAAAAAGTTGATACAGTTGCGCTTGAGGCCGATTACAGCGGAACAACTGCTTCAGTAGGTATTGTAGTTGCAGGAAAAGATTCGTCTCAAAAGGCAGATACACTTGTTTCAAAAGTAAAAGCAATTGCCGACGCTTCACTTGCTGATGGTGTAACATTTGTACAGGGCGTTTTAAAGAGTGGTAAAACAGCAGTTGCAGAAAAAGAACTTGACCGGGGCACATTCTGGAAAATTGTTGGGTTGATTTTTATTCTGATCATTTTTGTAACGCTTGTATATGGGCCAATTGCAGCATTTTTAGTTGAATTGTTTCCAACCAAAATACGTTATACATCTATGTCGCTCCCTTACCATGTGGGTAATGGCATTTTCGGTGGTCTCGTACCTTTCCTTGGTACATTGATTGTAGAAATGACAAAGTCATCTTCCAACCCGAATGGTGATCCGCTGGCCGGTTTGTGGTACCCGATTGGGGTTGCTGCAGTGTGTTTTGTAATTGGTGCTATTTACCTGAAAGATCATGTGGCAGAAGATGTGCTGAATTAATTGCCTGTAATTGTATAAAATGACAATTGATAAAATCTTAAATTAAAATAACATGAATAATATAAAAAAAGTTCTCGGCATCGTCTGGATGACATTAGCACCAATTCTCATGGTTTGGTTAGTTATGCAGGCTGTGAGTAAAATTAATGCAGCATCTGAAGCAACCCGAAGCAATGTAATGCTGCAGTGGGTGATTATCTTAATTGTATTTGCGCCTATTTTGTTGGGCTTGTTGATTTTTGGCTTTTATGCTCTGAAAGGTGAGTATGCTCATTTGCCTGAAGATAGCAAAGAGGTTGAAACCGATTACGAAGAAGCTCCGCTTTAAGCAATATCCTAATACTATCAGGGCGTTTAAAATCCTGTATTTTCCTGATGATTTTTGCAGGGTAACAGAGTTTAGTTAATTTAACATGGTTAACGGCTTTGTTACCTTTTTTTATGTACGAAAAAAACAAACGGCAGAAATTCAGTTTCATTGCCATACTGTTATTTCTGTTACTGAGTTTTCCTATTTTATCTGCTGCCAATAAGATTGCTTTTTGGTTAGGGCTGCCATTACTTTTTGTTTATCTGTTTATTGTTTGGGCAGGTGCTATTCTTTTACTTTTTTTTACTGCAGAATCAAATCAGGAGGGAAAAAAGAAAAATGAATAACTGGCTTGTCATCATATCTGCATTAGTGTACCTCGGTATTTTATTTGGTGTGGCTTATTTTGCCGAGTATAAATACAAAAAAGGGAAGAGCCTTATCAACAACCCCTATGCTTATGCACTTTCTCTGGCGGTTTATTGTACTGCATGGACGTATTATGGAAGTGTTGGTAGAGCCACAACCAATGGCGCCGATTTTTTGGTTTATTATCTTGGTCCCACTATTATGTGTGCTTTGTATTGGCCCGTGTTGAGGAAAATAATCCGTATTTGTAAAACCCAGCGTATTAACAGCTTAGCCGATTTTATTTCCACCCGTTATGGAAAAAATTTTACACTTGGAATTATTGTGGCGGTTTTTTGTGTGGCAGGTGTTATTCCTTACATAGCTCTGCAGTTGAAAGCAATTTCAACCAGCTTCAGTATTTTAACGAGCTCTGTTTCTTCTTCTGAAGTTGGTTTCTGGCAGGACAATACTTTTTACTTTACCATTCTCATTGTTGTTTTTATTATCCTGTTCGGCACAAGATCGGTTGATGCTTCTGAAAAGCATGAAGGACTTGTTGCTGCCATTGCCTTTGAATCAATTGTAAAATTGATTGCATTTATTGTGGCTGGAGTATTTATCACCTGGTTTATTTTCGATGGATTTGGCGACATTTTTTCCCGGGCTGAAAAAATAAGCGAACTAAAAAAACTGTTTGTAATAGGAGGAAATACTTCTTATTCCAGTTGGACATCTTTGTTAGTGCTTTCCATGTTATCAGTTATATTTCTGCCAAGGCAGTTCCAGGTAAGTGTAGTGGAGAATATTCAGGAAGCACATGTAAAAAAAGCGGTATGGTTATTTCCGCTTTATCTTTTTATCATCAACATATTTGTATTGCCTGTTGCATTTGGTGGTAAGCTGAGCTTTGGCGCAGGCGTTGACCCTGATACTTATGTGCTTGCCTTGCCTTTACATCACCAGCAGTATTTACTCGGGCTGTTTATTTTTATAGGCGGTTTTTCTGCTGCCAGCAGTATGATTATTGTTGAAACAATAGCTCTTGCAACAATGTTAAGCAACAGTCTTGCGCTGCCTGTATTGTTTTCATCAACCGGATTTAAAGCTTCGGCAAAATCAGTTCGCCAAACAATTCTTAATACAAGACGGTTGAGCATTATACTGATTTTGTTTCTTGCATATCTCTATGATAAAACAGTAGCGCAGCATTTTACTTTGGTTTCAATTGGTCTTATTTCCTTTGCTGCCGTGGCACAGTTTGCTCCTTCGGTTATTGGTGGAATTTTCTGGAAAGGGGCTTCAAAGAATGGAGCAGTTGCGGGATTAGTGATAGGATTTGTAACCTGGTTTTTTACGTTGGTGGTTCCTTCTATGGTTAGTGCCGGCCTTGTGAGTGAAAATATTCTGCACAACGGTTTATTTGGAATTACATGGTTAAAGCCTTTTGCATTGTTTGGTCTTGATGGTCTCGACTCTATATCGCATGGTTTTTTCTGGAGTTTGTTTTTTAATTGTTGTGCTTATTTTTTTGTGTCGGTTTATTCAGTAAAAAAAGCACAGGAAATATACCAGGCCGAAATTTTTGTTGATATTTTCAAACATTCATCAATCCAGGAAAATAATGCAATCTGGAAAGGCACAGCCGATTTATCAGCACTTAATTCACTGCTTGAGAATTTTATGGGAAAAGAGAAGGCCGGAAAAGTGTTGTTGAATTTTGCAACCCGTTATAAAATTCCTGTTGATGCAAAGCGGGCCGATCCTCGTATTGTTGCCTTTGCAGAAAAAGTGCTGGGCGGTGTAATTGGTTCTGCATCGGCACGTATTATGGTGAGCAGTGTTACAAAAGAAGAAGAACTGAAAATTGATGAAGTGATTCATATCCTTCGTGAATCACAGCAAATGATGGAGCTGAATAAAGAACTACGGCGAAAATCGGCTGAGCTGCAACGGGCAACAGATCAGTTAACATCAGTTAATGAACAACTGAAGAACATGGATGTAATGAAAGATGAATTTCTTTACACTGTTACTCATGAACTGCGTACGCCATTAACATCCATCAGGGCTATGGCTGAAATTGTGCATGATAATCCTGATATTCCTGATGAGCAGAAGCAAAAATTCTTGTCCGGTATTATAAAAGAAACCGAACGGCTCAGTCATCTTATAACGCAGGTATTAAATCTTGAACGTTATGAAAGCGGAAGGCAGAAATTAAACGCATCTTCTGTGTTGCTGAATGTTTTGATTGATGATTCAGTTGAAAGTTTGGAAGCACTGGCACATGAAAAAAATATCCGTATCGTTAAACAACTTCCCGATTCGATGTTTATTGTTCAGTGCGATGCTCCGCTGATACAACAGGTGCTGAATAATCTTTTGTCCAACGCAATTAAGTTTGTTGAACCGGAAAAAGGAGTGATAAAAATTTCATTGCATCAGAATGCAGATGGTATGCAGATATGGGTTGAGGATAATGGGAAAGGTATTTCAAAAGAGCTGCATGAGCTGATATTTGACAAGTTTTTCCAGGCAAAAAATCAAACATTAAAAAAACCCCAGGGAAGCGGATTAGGGCTTGCTATCTGCAAAAAAATCATTGAAATGCACGGAGGTAAAATATGGGTTGAAAGTGAAGAAGATAAAGGTTCACGGTTTATCTTTACGCTGCCATCTGATTAATAAAAAGCTATGCAGAAAATTCTTGTTGTTGATGATGATCCATATATACTGATGTCATTAGAGTTCCTGATGAAGAAAGATGGCTATGAAGTAAAGGTTGCCCGCAATGGCACTGAAGCTCTTGAGCTTATTAACATTGAAATGCCCTCACTCGTTTTACTCGATATTATGATGCCGGATGTGGATGGCTATGCTATCTGCAAATACATTAAAGAAACAAAGCGGCTGAAAGATATTAAGGTCGTTTTTCTCAGTGCAAAAAGTAAAGAAAGTGATATACAGAAAGGATATGATCTTGGGGCATCACTCTACATTACCAAGCCTTTCAGTACCCGTGAACTGATGAAGCAGGTTAAAGGTCTTATGGCATCCTGACCGGTACATTTTCTGCATTTTTTTTGCTAATTGAGTATAGTTTCAATGGTTCTGCACTTTATGTGAAGTAACTTGTAAACAAAGTTTAACAACGATTATGAGTTACAAAGCCATATATGAAAAAAGCATTTCGCAGAAAGAGCTTTTCTGGAAAGAGCAAGCTCAAAAATTAGACTGGCATAAACAGCCGTCAGTTATTCTCTCTCAAAACGAAAAAGGATTTTACCGTTGGTTTGAAGATGGTGAAATCAATACATCTTATCTGTGCCTCGATTATCATGTAAAGAACGGAAGAGGCGATCAGACAGCATTGATTTATGATTCGCCGGTTGCTCATACTGTGGAAAAATATACGTATGCAGAGTTAACAACTGCTGTTGCAAAATTTGCAGGAGGTCTTCAACGGCTTGGAATTGGTAAAGGCGATACGGTAATCATTTACATGCCAATGATTCCTGAAGCCATTATTGCCATGCTTGCATGTGCACGTATTGGCGCAATTCATTCAGTGGTGTTTGGTGGTTTTGCTCCGCACGAACTGGCTATGCGTATTGATGATTCACATCCCAAAGCAGTGATCTCCGCATCTTACGGCATTGAATTCGACCGCATTATTCCGTACAAACCTATGGTTGACCAGGGAATTGCAGAATCGGTTCACAAACCGCTGCATAAAATTTATTTTCAGCGCAAGAAAAATTATGACGAACTCAATGGGATTGATGAATATGATTTTAATGATTTAATGAAAGGGAAGCCGGTTGATTGTGTGCCGGTACAATCAATTGATCCCTTATATATTCTTTACACTTCAGGCACAACCGGAAAACCAAAAGGAATCATCAGGGATCATGGTGGTTATGCAACTGCATTAAAGTTCAGCATGGATCATATTTATAATGTTCATGCAGGTGATGTTTTCTGGGCAGCAAGCGATGTAGGCTGGGTGGTTGGTCATTCATATATTGTATATGGCCCATTACTGCATGGTTGCACCACTATTTTGTATGAAGGGAAACCAATCCGTACTCCCGATGCAGGCGCTTTCTGGAGAGTAATTAGTGAGTACAACGTAAAAGTAATGTTTACCGCACCCACTGCTATCCGTGCAATTAAAAAAGAAGACCATGAGGGCGATTTGCTGAAGAAGTACGACCTGACTTGTTTAAAACATTTATTTCTTGCAGGCGAACGTTGCGATCCTCCTACTTATTACTGGATTAAAGACTTGCTGAACATTCCTGTAATCGATCACTGGTGGCAAACAGAAACAGGCTGGCCTATGGTTGGTATTATGATGGGTGTTGAACAACTGGAACCAAAAGCAGGATCGGCGGGTTTGCCGGTGTGCGGTTATGATATTCATATTTTGTCGGATGATGGTGTTGAATTAGGAAACAGCAAAGAAGGATACATTGCGGCAAAACTTCCATTGCCTCCCGGATGTTTGCCAACATTATGGCGGAATGATGATCGTTTTGTAGCGGGTTATCTGCAACATTTTCCCGGTTATTATCAAACAGGAGATGGTGGTTATAAAGATGAGGATGGATATGTGTACATCATGGGTCGTGTGGATGATGTAATCAATGTCAGCGGCCATCGGTTAAGTACCGGTGAAATGGAAGAACTGGTTGCATCACATCCTGCAGTTGCAGAATGTGCGGTGATGGGTATTGCAGATGAACTGCGTGGCCAGCGCCCCATTGCATTAGTTGTGCTGAAAGATGGGAAACAATTGGATGAGTTGACGCTTGAAGACGACCTTGTGCATTTAATAAGGGAAAAGATCGGCGCTATTGCCTATTTCAGAAATGCAGCAATCGTAAAACGGCTTCCAAAAACAAGGAGTGGAAAAATATTGCGAAAAACCATGCGGAAAATTGCTGATGGTGTTGCTTTCGATGTTCCATCAACAATTGATGATCCCGGTATTCTTGATGAAATCAAACAAAAACTTTCCGACCGTAAACTGGGCATGGCATTTGAAAATCAGCTACAGCAGTAAATATCTGCAAAAAGCAATACCGTATGCAGCGTATAATGTGCTGTGATGGTCTTAACATTGAAAGAACTATAACCTGCTCTATTGGTTAGTTCGATGTCTGTTCATATGGTTGGTTTTTTATTAAGCCCTTGTTATTAAGCAGGGGCTTCATTTTTTATGTAAGGCATTATTATTTACTTTTAATGCTTTGAATTTAACTGATGAAGAAAAAAGTCTTCAGATTTTGCTTTGCTTGTTTATTGTTTAGTCTTATCTCATTTGGCAGCAATGCACAGTGTTCAGGGAATGTTTTGTTTAAAGAAGATTTTGGTGGAAATTCTTCCGTAGCCCCCTCGGGGCCACGCCTGCCTTCAGGGATCACAACTTATACCTTTGATTCGCTTAGCCTGGTAAATGATGGTGAATATGGCATTCGCAGGTCAACTGCTGATATTGCAACTGGAGGTAAGCAGTTCGGTGTTTGGCATATTGGTAATGATCATTCGGGATCAGGATATATGATGGTGGTAAATGCTGATTATACAGCGGGAAAATTTTATGAAACATCTGTCAATAATTTATGTTCAGGATCAAAGCTTTATTTCTCAGCATGGATTGCTAATCTAATGCCCTTGGGGGGTACCAGCCCGCTTGATCCCATTTTGAAATTTGAAATAGCGAGTGCAGCTACAGGAAATGTACTGGCAAACTTTTTTACTAATACAGTTCCGAGGTACAGCACATTTACATGGACACAGTATGGGTTTTATTTTACGCTCCCTTCCGGTGAATCATCCGTAATACTTCGTATTTATAATAATCAGGTTGGAGGAATGGGTAATGATCTTTGTTTAGATGATATTGAGTTTACATTGTGTGGCCCTGCAATGTCGCCTGTGGTGACAGGACTTTATTCCAATACAAACGATGTATGTGTAGGAGGAAATATCAATATTGCCGGTAATGTGGAGCAGGGATATTACAGCAACCAGGTATATCAATGGCAGTTTAAAAGTGCAACAGGTAACTGGACAGATATTCCCGGTGAAACAACCTCTTTTCTGTCGCTCAAAAATGTTCAGTTGAGCAACAGCGGCACATACAGGTTGCTTGTTGCAGAGAATGGCCTCATTAACTCAAATAACTGCCGCTCAGTTTCACCTCTTATTCCTGTAAATGTATATGCGCCTGTTGCACCGGTATTGCAGGCACAGCAACCGATTTGTGAACAGGATACATTAAATATTTTAACAACCACTAACTCCTTACAATATACATGGCAACATAATTTAACAACTCTGTCTGCAAATACCAGTCAGCTTATTATACCAAACGCATCTACAACTGATGGTGGAATTTATACATTGAATGTTATTACATCGGGAGGTTGCAGCAGCTCTTCAACAATAACAATGGTTGTTCAGCAGAATTTATTACAGCGGATGCTTCCGTATAATACATTACTGTGCAATGCTGCAACACTTGATGTTGATGTACAACAGGCGACCGCCACTTCTTATTTGTGGAATGATGGCAATATTTCACCACAACGAACTTTATCTGATGCCGGTACATATACTCTGCTTACTGGCGATGGGGTTTGTAACCGAACAGACAGTTTTATTATAACAAGAAACTATACGCCAACAGTAAATCTTGGTAATGATACAACGCTTTGTTATTACGAGCCTGTTACGCTGATTGCAACAAATCCGATTGCTGAATCTTATTTATGGAGTAATAGCAGTACTGATAGTGTGATTACAGTTACAAATGCCGGGACTTATTCTGTAACTGTTGGCAACAAATGCGGAACGTCAACCGACGACAAAATAATTGTTTACCAGGATTGTGCCGATCAGATTTTTGTGCCCAATGCGTTTACACCAAACAATGACGGGCTGAATGATGTGCTGAAAGCAAAAGCATATTTCAGAATTGAGGAATTTTCATTCAATCTCTACAACCGCTGGGGGCAGAAAATATTTTTCAGTGATTCGCTTTTTAATGGCTGGGATGGAAAATATAAAGGTCTGGATTCTGAACAAGGGAATTATATCTGGACAATTCAATACAAACGCAACGGTAAAATATATCATCAAAAAGGAACGGTTTTATTACTGCACTGACAGGAAGGCTGTCAACTAAATTTCCTCTATTTTTGAGCAAACGCATTTGTATGTCTATTGATGTGAAAAATCTGGTTAAGATTTATGGTGAGCAGAAAGCTGTAAATAATATTTCTTTCAAAGTAAATAAAGGAGAGATTGTTGGCTTTCTTGGTCCGAACGGAGCAGGTAAGAGTACAACCATGAAAATGATTACCGGTTATTTGCAGCCGAGTGATGGCGATGCTTTGGTTTGTGATGTAAATGTGAAAGCAGATCCCTTGCATACCAAGCAGAAAATTGGCTACCTGCCCGAAAGTAATTCGCTGTACTATGAAATGTATGTAAAAGAATACCTGGAGTTTATTGCAGAAGTACATAAAGTTGAAAATAAAAAAGAAAAGATCAGTCGGGTTATTCAGCAGGTGGGATTAACCCCCGAAGCCCATAAAAAAATCGGGCAGCTTTCTAAGGGTTACAAACAAAGAGTTGGACTTGCAGCAGCATTAATACACGATCCGGAAGTGTTGATTTTAGATGAACCGACATCGGGACTTGATCCCAACCAGATTATTGAAATACGCAATGTGATTAAAGAATTAGGAAAAAACAAAACTGTACTTTTCTCATCTCACATAATGCAGGAAGTGCAGGCTGTTTGCGACAGGGTGATCATCATTAACAAAGGAACAATTGTAGCTGATGATCTACTTTCAAATTTGTTAAAAAAAGTTCATGCCGGATCAGTAACTCTTACAATTAAAGAGGACGTGGAAGAATCAATCTTTGATGAAATTCAAAATATCAACCGAATTGATCGAACAACATGGAATTTTAAAACAGATAATCCAGAACAGCTTAAAAAGAATCTTATTAAAATAAGTTTAGAAAAAAACCTGAATATACTTTCCTTAACAGGTGATTTAAATAGCTTGGAAGATGTGTTCAGGAATTTAACGCAGAACCAAAGCTGATAGATGTCTGCTCACCCAAAGGGTGACTGACATCGTTTAGTTATTGAGTCCTAATTCCAAAATCAATTTATTTGACACTGCTTGATATGTATCTGTATATAATGTGCATTCATTTAAATCCAATAATTTAAAAGCTGTTCCTTGGTTACACAAAGTTCCATTTCTGTACTTAAGGAAATCTTTTAATGAAGAATACACCCAGTATTCAGGTTTGCATACCAATTCTGCTTTCCATGGATTTTGATGAATATAATGGAATACATTTCTTCCCTCAGTCAGAATTTCTTTAGCTTTTGTTTTTTGCTGAAATAAATTTCCGGTTCTGGTATAAATATGATTATAAGATTTGCTGTACAGCTAAGCAGATTTTTAATCGCATTTTGTAATACTTGTAATTGCAATCCTCCTACTTTATGTACTTCCACACTTTTTGTTGTAGTATTTACAAGAAGATGAAAATGATTTGGCATTAAACACCAGCATAGAATTTCACAGTTTTCACTTAAGTGTTTACGTATCATGGCCAGAAATTTCAAATAATCCTCATGCGATTTGAAAAGTACTTCCTTGTTTATACTTCTGTTGTAAATATGGTAAAGTGTGTGTTCTTTAAAGGTCATGCTTGTGTTTAAATCAAGTATCGTTTTTGTTTTGTTTATCTGATGCCAGTCACCTTACAGGTGAACAGACATCAAGTAAAAAATCTTCTTCCGATTTTCATCAGCACCCATCCTATTACAAGCACCATCACAATTGCAATGGTAATTGGTATTACAAAGCTTAAGGCTGTTCCGCCAATAGCGGCAGCATTCTCCCCGGTTGCAACAATGCCATTTCCCATTCCTGCTGTTGTTTTGGAAGAGGCCAATCTGAGTAGTCCCGTCCCTGCCTGTACAGTTCCGGCTGCACCTCCACCGGCAATAATGGCTAAAATCCACTTCAGCATCGGGTCAAATTCCGAAACAGGTAAAAATGACGCAGCAAGTACAGTACCTGCTCCAATGGCAAGTGGAGTGGCAATAGTATCAAGCAGATTGTCAACAAAAGGGATATAATAAGCAGCAATTTCAAGCACGGCTGCAACAGCAAAACAAATAATAGCGGGCAAAGTACCAATCCATTGCATATCGGTAGGAACATTGTACCAATGCAGGTAAGCTGCCAGCGATGCCCCGGCCATTGGAATAAAGACCCTGAAACCACAACAAGCACTCAATGCAATGCCCATAGCTACGGAAGTAAGCAGATGTGTATCCATACAATTGTTAGTTACTGACTAAAAATAACCAATTCCCTGATATGAGTACTTTGTTCCTCCCCGTTAATGTCTTTTCTTTGCACCGAAATTTCAAAGTCAGAAAAAAGAAGCAAAGTCCCGTATAAATTTAGACAGAAGCTATCAAACGGTGAACAGGTTTCTTTCCTTCACGACTCAGCATTTAAAAATTACAAACAAAAGATTATGAGTTTTATCGCAGACATCCATGCAAGACAAATTCTCGACAGCCGTGGTAATCCAACAGTTGAAGTTGATGTAATAACTGAAAATGGCATTGTGGGCCGTGCAGCGGTTCCAAGTGGTGCTTCAACAGGTAAGCATGAAGCTGTTGAGCTTCGTGATGGCGACAAGAGTAAATTTCTTGGTCGTGGTGTGTTAAAAGCCGTTAATAATGTGAACGACATTATTGCAGACCAGTTAATTGGTATTGATGTAACACGCCAGGCATATATTGATGCTCTTCTTATTAAAATTGATGGTTCTGAAAATAAAGGAAATCTTGGTGCTAATGCTACTTTGGCTGTAAGTATGGCAGTTGCCAAAGCTGCTGCTGAAGAAGTTGATCTGCCTCTTTTCCGTTACCTCGGTGGTGTTAACAGCACAGTATTACCAATGCCTTTAATGAACATCATGAACGGCGGTGTACATGCTGATAACAAAATCGATTTTCAGGAATTTATGATTATCCCTGTTGGCGCTCCTACTTTCAGCGAAGGTTTACGCTGGGGTGTTGAAGTATTCCACAACCTGAAATCTGTATTAAAGAAAAAAGGTTACAGTACTAACGTAGGTGATGAAGGTGGTTTTGCTCCTGAAATTCAGAGCAACGAAGAAGCAATTGAAACTGTACTGGAAGCTATTTCTGCTGCAGGTTACAAACCAGGTGAACAAATTGCAATTGCAATGGATGCTGCATCAAGCGAAATGTACGACGATGCAACTGGTACTTATAAATTCTACAAGAGCAATCCCGGTAAAGTAATCACCAGCGATGAAATGGTGGCTTACTGGACAGAATGGGTAAACAAATATCCAATTGTTTCTATTGAAGATGGTATGGCTGAAGATGATTGGGCAGGCTGGAAAAAATTAACTGAAGCTATTGGCAGCAAATGCCAGTTAGTAGGGGATGATCTGTTTGTTACCAATGTGAAACGTTTGAAAGAAGGTATTGATAAAGGAATTGGCAACAGTATCCTCATTAAAGTAAACCAGATTGGTACTGTAACAGAAACCATCAATGCAGTACAAATGGCACAAAATGCAGGTTATACTTCTATTATGAGTCACAGAAGTGGCGAAACTGAAGATACTACAATTGCTGATCTGGCAGTTGCTCTTAACTGCGGACAAATTAAAACAGGTTCTGCTTCACGTACCGACCGTATGGCGAAATACAACCAGTTGATCCGCATTGAAGAAGCTCTTGGTGAAAATGCAATTTACCCCAGCGGTAAAATCAAATTCGGAAAATAATTAACCCGGATTATATTGCCGGTGACCGAAATAATGTAATTTTATTTTGGTCACCGGTTTTTTATTAACTGAATTCAATGAGTTTACTAACCCGCATTCCGGCTATTATTAAAAACAAGTATCTCCTCACCATTATTGGTTTTGGCGTATGGATGTTTTTTTTCGACCGTAATGATGTGGTTACACAAATCAGCCGGTTTAAAAAGCTGGCAGAGCTGAAATCAAACACCACTTATTACGATCAGAAGATTGAGGCTGCTAAAGCCGAGTTAAAAAAGAGAGAAACCGACCCCTCAGCCTATGAGAGAATTGCCAGGGAAAAATACTATATGAAGAAGGACAATGAAGATATTTTCCTGTTCGATCAATAAAAATTCCTCTTCAGCACAATACAAGTTTGCCAACAGCGTTTCTATAACATAGCATTCTTTTAAATAAGCCATAAAAGGAATGCCGGATAAGTTCTTTTGACGGATATTATGCGAATAGCATTACTCAAAGGAATGAACATAAAAATCCATGTGAAAAGCCTTAAACAATTAAAAGGATTGCTTATGGCAAATAATTTTACTCCAGAAGATTTGATACAATATCTCTATAAGGAAACAACGCCGGAAGAAACAGCAGCTATAGAAAAAGCAATGGCAGAAGACTGGACGCTCCGTGAAAAATTTGAGGTAATAAAAAGAGCTGCTAAACAGCTCACAAAATTAACATTATCACCCCGTACAGAATCGGTTTTGAATGTGCTGAAATATGCACAGAAAGGAATTGTTGAGAAACAATCATTGAACTGATTTATTTTCGCTGTCATTTCTATTTAAGTAAATGACTATTAAAGAACGTTATCAGGCTGTTATTGATTACTTTTCTGTGCATGCACCCGATGCCGAAACGGAACTGATGTATGATAATCCGTTTCAGTTGCTTGTTGCTGTTATACTTTCAGCACAGTGTACTGATAAACGGGTAAATATTACCACTCCTTCCATTTTTGAAAAATATCCCGATGCTCAATCGATGAGCAAAGCTTCATTTGAAGAATTGTTTCCGTTAATCAAAAGTATTTCCTACCCCAACAACAAAACCAAACATTTAATTGGCATGGCACAAAAGCTGATGAATGAATTTGGTGGCGAAGTGCCGTTAACGGTTGAGCAGTTAGTAACGTTGCCGGGAGTGGGAAGAAAAACAGCAAACGTTATCACATCTGTTGTTGATGAACAGCCAAATATGGCGGTTGATACGCATGTGTTTCGGGTAAGTAAACGCATTGGGTTGGTAAAGCAATCTGCATCAACACCATTAGCTGTTGAAAAGGAACTCATCAAACATTTCCCGACTGAGTTAATTCATAAAGCACATCACTGGCTTATTCTGCACGGACGTTACGTATGTGTTGCCCGCAACCCCAAATGCAGGGAATGTGGACTGCAGCATTGCTGTAAATATTTTGAGAAATTGACGTGATGTACTATAACAAAAAACTCCTTCACAGCAATGAAGGAGTTTTTTGTTATCATAAAAAATTTGCTTACAAATACTTACCAATCTCTTCAACCAGTTCACCTTTTGTAATAGGTACACCTTTTATTTTGTTATAACCTTTGGCATCAACAAAAAACATGTCACGGATAATTTTAATCAGTTGACCGTTGTTGATTTCTGGTATCAGGATGGTTTCGAAATTCCTGATGATGCTTTCGAGGTTTTTTGGAAAAGGACGTATATAGCGCAGATGTGCATGCGAAACGGATTTTCCTTTTGCCTGTAATTCAGCACATGCGCTTTTGATAGCCCCATAAGTACTACCCCAGCCAAGCACCAGTACTTTTCCTTTTTCCTCACCGCTGTCTAATTTCTGTTCAGGAATATAATCAGCAATTTTATCAATCTTTGCTGCCCTTAATTTCACCATTACCTGGTGGTTATCGTTATCGTAACTTACGTTACCGGTAACATCCTGTTTTTCCAAACCACCAATACGGTGTTCTAAGCCCGGTGTTCCGGGAATAGCCCAGGGACGAACTAATTTATCATCACGTTTGTAAGGCAGGTATTTATCTTCACCATCACCTAAGCCTGTTTTAAAATCTACTTTTATAGGAGCCAGATCATCACTTTTAGGAAACTTCCAGGGTTCAGCTCCATTAGCAATGTAACCATCACTCAAAAGCATTACAGGAGTCATGTGTTGAACGGCGATCCGTGCAGCTTCGTAGGCCACTTCAAAACAATCGGCTGGCGTGGAAGCTGAAATTACTGGCATTGGCGATTCGCCATTTCGGCCGTAGTAAGCCTGCATCAGGTCGCTTTGTTCGGTTTTAGTAGGCAAACCTGTTGAAGGTCCACCACGCTGAATATTCACAATTATTAGTGGAAGCTCAAGCATTACTGCCAATCCCATTGCTTCGCCTTTCAATGCAATACCGGGGCCGCTGCTGGTTGTTACTGCCAATGAACCTCCATAGGCAGCGCCAATTGCTGATGTAATACCTGCAATTTCATCTTCGGCCTGGAAGGTTTTAACGCCAAAGGTTTTATAGAGAGAAAGGTCCTGTAAAATGTCTGTTGCCGGAGTAATTGGATATGATCCAAGAAATAAGGGCAAACCGCTTTTTTGCGAAGCTGCCACCAAACCATAGCTGATTGCCTGATTGCCCATTACCGAACGGTAAACACCCGGTTCCATCCTGGCTTTTGCAACTGTGTAAGTGGTGGTAAACGTTTCTGTTGTATCGCCATAATTAAAACCAGCCTGCAAAACACGCAGGTTACCTTCAAGGACTTCGGGCTTTTTGCCAAATTTACTTTTCAGGAAGTTGATGGTATTATCCATGCTGCGGTTGTACATCCAGTAAAGAAACCCGAGTACAAACATGTTTTTTGCACGATCTTTTTCTTTCATTCCCAATGAAACATCTTTCAATGCTTCACGGGTGAGCTTGGTAACATCAATTTTAATAACATCATAGTTTGTGAGGCTATTATCTTCCAACGGATGTATTCCTTCGGGATAATTGGCGAGACGAAGATTTTTTGTATCAAAGCCATCTGTATTGGCAATGATTTTTCCACCTTTTTTTAAAGACTTCAGATTGGCTTTTAAAGCAGCTGCGTTCATTGCCACCAGCACATCGCATTCATCGCCGGGAGTAAACACGCTGTCGCTGCTGAAGCGTAGTTGAAATCCGCTTACGCCTGCAAGTGTACCCTGAGGTGCACGTATTTCGGCAGGGAAATCGGGAAAGGTTGCAAGATCCATTCCCATTAAAGCAGTATTGTTTGTAAACTGGCTGCCGGTAAGTTGCATACCATCGCCACTATCACCGGCAAATTTGATGACTACATCGTTAAGTACTTCCTGTTTCCTTTTCATAGCGCTGCAAAGTTAAGCGGTTCTGGCTTTGAAACACGAATGTATATACCAATCTTGCAGGTTTTCTTCTTAAAAAGCATGGTTGAAACAGGTGTTGATTTTGTTTTAACAGCAATGCCGGATTGATGATAACTTTACATATAAAAAAATACAACTATGGTAAATCATAAACACATTGCCACTTTTTTGCTGGGCGCTGCTGCAGGTTATGCTTTGTTTAAATACAACAGTATGACAGATGAAGAAAAGGAAAAGATGTTTGCCGATTTAAAACAAAAGGCAAACAACCTGAAAGATGAGGCAGAAAAAGCTGCCGATAAAGCCGGGGAATATTTTGATGAGCTGAAGACAAAAGGCGCTGAAAATATGAAAGACTATATGAGCGAGGCTGAAAGTTTTTTCAACGATTTGTTTAAGAAAAACGCCAAGCCAGGTAACGATACAAATGCTGTGTAATCGATCTTTCAATTAAAGTGTATTTTGATTTACATATTCTTTAACGAATAAAATTTGCATACGGTATTGCGGCAGATTTATCTTCAATGTAAAATCAAAATCACTTTAATTTTTTATGAAATCAACTACTGCATCGTCTGACGACGATGAGGGTGAGCAAGAACAATCCCCCAACATTATCCTTCACTCATTATTCATTCTTTTTTTTACGGGTTGTTATCAAAGCACTGGCGATACAGCAAATATGGCCCGGCATGTTTCTATTGATCCCGGTAAAACAAAACCAGCAGTCACTTCTTCTCCCAAGAAAAAGAAAAAAACCATTTACTTAACATTTGATGATGGTCCAAACAAAGGCACAAGACATGTACTACAGGTTTTAACTGAAGAGCAGGTGCCCGCAGGCTTTTTTGTTGTAGGTGAACATGTTTATGGCAGCAGGGATCAACAGGCAACATGGGATAGCCTTCAGCAAAATAAATGGGTTGAAATTTATAACCACAGTTACACGCATGCACTACACAATCACTTTGAAAAATTTTATGCAAATGACAGTATAGTTGTCAGTGACTTTCAGCGTTGCAGCGATTCATTGCATTTGAATAATAAACTGGTGCGAATGCCTGGGCGAAATACCTGGCGAATGTCAACAGTTAATGCGACTGATATTGTAAAAAGCAAAGCTGCATCCGATTCGTTATACAACGAAGGTTTTGTTGTGGTGGGATGGGATGTGGAATGGCGCTTTAATGATTCATTGAAGCTGAAACAAACAAGTGATGAAATGATCAATGAAATTGACAGTGTTCTTTTAAACAATCAAACAAAAACTCCTGATCATGTGGTATTGCTTACGCATGATCAACTGTTCAAAGATTCGGCAGAAATTTCATTATTGCAAAAATTTATCCGTCGTATTAAGTCAAGTGATGAATACAGGATTGAGTTTGTAAGTAAATATCCCGGAGCTGTTCATTAATTAAAAGTTTTCATTTATAAAATGAGGCTTTATCAAAAGTCTTTTTGTTTCACACAAAGCTCACAACGAGGAAGAAGTTCACAAAGAAAACCAAACCGTTGTGTGTTTTGTATTCTTTGTTGTGTGAAATTTTCTTTTGAGACAGCCTCTTTAAAAAAAAGAAAATCAATATTTAAAAGAATTGAAAATTTTGTTGGCAGTTGTTTCAAATGCGTCCCGTTCATCTTCCTTACATACATAGGTAAGTATATAAGCTTTGCCGTTTACAAGAGCAAAAAGCTGCTTAATCTGTATTTCATAATCCACATCGCCATACTTGCCTTTGTAAATTATCTGGTAAGCCCTGCTTCCGTTACGGTTAAAATACATAGACGAAACCTCCCTGTAGTTTTTTACCAGTTCTTTCACCGCATCAACATTTGTTTTTACATAGCTTTCGATTGTTGTGCCTGAACTTAACTGTTCGATCTGGAGATTAACGTTCTGAAAAAACTTATCGTTTGATCCTTCTGATGGGGATGTGATTTTAATAACTGCATTATCGGGGTGATCGTTAAAAGTCCAGTCTTCAGGGTAGCCAATTGTGAAACGGCCCTCGGAGTCGCTGTATTTTTTTAATTCACCACTTGAACCGTAGGTTGTGGTTGTATTTGTATTCCCTCCTATAGTTGTATTGGTGTTATTGTTTGGTTTGTTGTTGCCGCCTGTGGCAGGTTCGTTTACAGGAACCCTTGCAGGCTGAGCCATTAATGCTACCGTAAGTAATACACAGGAAAGGGTTAAGATTAACTGCTTCATAATTTTATTTATATCGGTAATAAAAATACGAACTAGTTTTTCAAAATTCAACGAAAACAGTTGGGCAGAGTAAAAAATACCGTCTTGCACGGATATACAGGTTCGTGTTCGAACATCTGCAGATTTTGTAAAATGAGAAAAAAGTTTAGCTTTGCTGCCTTATACTCCCGCATATGAAGCTCTGAGTTGTTTTTTGACTGATTTTTTTATTGCAACAGTTTCACTGTTGCTGTGCTTCACATTTTAATTTCTACAATTTTATTTATGGCGACAGATAATACCAAACCAACAAGGGGGATTTATTTTTTTGATTTATTGCGAACGGCGCTTAACGGCGAGGAACGGGATTATACACAGGGAAGTATTAAGAAAGCCGTTTTTTTACTTGCAATACCTATGATTCTTGAACTAAGCCTTGAGAGTGTGTTTGCAGTAGTGGATATGTTTTTTGTTGGAAAGCTTGGCCCCAATGCAATTGCAACGGTGGGACTTACCGAATCGGTTGTTACAATTGTTTACTCTGTGGCAATTGGGTTAAGTACTGCAGCCACCGCTATTGTTGCACGGCGTGTGGGCGAAAAACATAACGAAGCTGCTGCCCGTGCCGGTGCGCAATCAATTACTTTAGCTGTTGTTGTTGCTGCATTGGTAAGCATTGCGGGAGTTGTTTTTGCAGAGGATATACTAAGGCTGATGGGGGCGGCTCCGGAAGTGATCAGCGATGGAACCATTTTTACCCGCATTATGCTGGGAGGGAGTGTGGTGATTATGCTGCTGTTTCTTATTAATGGAATTTTTCGTGGTGCCGGTGATGCTGCTATGGCAATGAAAAGTTTATGGCTGGCCAGCTTAACCAATATTATTCTTTGCCCGATTCTTATTCATTTTATGGGATTAAAGGGCGCTGCTATTGCCACAGTAATTGGCCGAAGTGCGGGGGTGGCTTATCAAACATTTCATTTGCTGAAGGGAGATGGTATTCTGCAAATAAAGACTCAATACTTTACGCCGGAAATTAAACTCATAAAATCGTTGATTGCTGTTGCATGGCCAGCTACGTTACAGTTTATTATAGCCAGCGGTAGCTGGATTATACTTGCAAGGCTGGTGGCTGAAACAGGTGGTACAACGGCATCGGCCGGGTACCAGATTGCAATAAGGAATGTGGTGTTTTTTATTTTGCCTGCATGGGGTTTAAGTAATGCGGCGGCAACATTGGTTGGACAAAATCTTGGTGCCAAACAACTGCACCGGGCAGAACAGAGTGTATTGCTTACAGCAAAGTACAACGCCATTTTTATGGGCTTTGTGATGTTGCTGTTCCTGTTGTTTGCTTCTCCCATCATCAGCATTTTTACCAACGAAAAAGAGGTGATTGCTTATGGTGCCAAAGCTTTGCAGATTATTGGTGCCGGTTATATTTTTTACGGTATTGGAATGGTGATGACACAGGCATTGAATGGTGCTGGCGATACAAGAACACCTACGATTATTAACCTTGTATGTTTCTGGGTGTTCCAGGTTCCGTTTGCATATTTGCTTGCTGAAGGGTTGAACTTAAAATCAACCGGTGCATTTATTGCTATACCTGTTGCTGAAACACTGATTGCTTTAACAGCATGGTACTTCTTTAAAAAAGGGAAGTGGAAAGAGGTGCAGATATAAAAAGAAGCCGCCTGGAAAGTAAGTATTTGTTTCGCATAAATCCGCAAAGAATACGCTGTGACAATGAAAACTTGAAAATTAATACTGTTCAGAATCGTTGTTTCATTGTGTGACACAGGCTTTTCAGGCAGCCTCTTAAAAATTTAAACTTATTGCACATTTGCTGAATGCTGCAAATACATTCTTCGCTTAACTTAAGGTGTTATTTTATTTGGCAGGCGTAAAATGTTTAAAAAAGCAATCATATTAAAATTTACCTGAAAAAAATTGTTTAAAATAAAAAACCGGCTGTTGCCGGTTTATAAGAATGTGGGTACTAATTACTGATATGTTTGGCTTTTCATTTTCAGAAACTAAAACGTAGTCCCGCCTGCATTCCAAGAGTGCCACGTTTGGTTTGTGTTGGTGTGTTTTTATTAATTGTATTTAATCCCAGACTTGCTTCCGGCATAACAAAAACAGATAAATTGTTGCTGGCAAAATACTCTGCTCCTGCGCCAAACATAGCAGAGAAATTAACTGGCCGTAAACCTTGTACTGCTACAGTTGATTGTGTTTTTGTGCCACTGTTTTCTGTTACAATAGCCTGTACATTTCCGTTGGTAAGAATATTTATATCTATTGCAGCGATGGCGTTGAATGCAAAACGGTTTTGTTTGTATATATACTTCATTCCAACAGGAACGGAAACATAGGTAAGTGAATTAACCGATTGCAGAGCTTTAATACTATCACCATAAGCCGGTGTTGTACCAGATTTGGTAGATACGAACGCATACCCGGCAGTACAATTTATTTTATACTTCATGTCGCCACCTGGAGGAGGATTTTGCCCTGGCCTGTCGGGGACAGGACGGGCATACAGGTTGCGTGGAAGAATAGTTGATGTGGTTTTTGAAATACCAATACCGGTTAAAGCTGCCCAATGTTTGCTGAACTGGTAGGCAAACTGCAATCCATAATTATACGATTGTTTAATTTTTTCGCCCTGAACAATTGCATCACGTCTGTCTTCACGTTGAATAACTTTACCCTCAGACACTTTGTTGGTTACATACTCGGGACTGTAAAATGCAGCAATTGAAAAAACAGGTTTAAATTTCTTTGTTTTTATCAACGGCATTGTAGTAATCGTAACGTCGGCAAATGGATTTGACATCCGTGATTCATCAATCCGGACAGCAGATGAGGAAAGCCAATTTTTTGCTGTTAAAGTTGAAGCCTGGCTTGTTTTAGCAAGTATAAATTCTGTTGTGGCTTGTGGAAGAACAGTTACATTGTTGCCTTTAACAACAGCAGAATTTGTTTTTGGAATAATTGTTTGTTTTACTGCAATGGTGCTTTCTCTCTGTTCTTTCAGAAGTTTATCTGTAACTGTTTTTATTTTTTTACCGGCGTTCTGTTCTGTTGGTTTGCTGGATATGGAATTCTGTTGTTCAGACAATGCAACATCAGTATTCTTCAATGAAGGTTTTGTAATTTCCTGCTTTTGTGCTGGTAAAGAGCCTGGGCTATTAATGGTTGTAACTGAAGCCTCTTTATTATTTTGCCCGTTAGTTTTTTCCTCAGAAACTTTTATTTCTGATGGAGAGCCGGAATTGCCGACTTGTTCGGGCTGATTTTGTTCTTTAATAACAGGCTGTTTGTGGTTGGATACTACAGCAGAATCTGTAGCAACAGCCGGGGCGGATGTTCTTTTACTTTTTATTAGTAATGTCATCGCAAAACTTACAGTTAACAGGGCCATTGCTGCAACGGCATATTTGGCAATTCTGTATTTATACCTTGTTAAGGATACTTCACGTTTGTCAAGCTGTTGGTCAATGTTGCTCCACACATTATCGGATGGTGGATCGGTATATCCCTCAATTCCGTCTTTAAATAACTGATCTATATTGTGTAGATGTTTATCCATGCTATATCTGGTTTGGTTTGGCAATGATGTTACTTCTTAAAACGGCCGATTGCAGAATTTTCCTTGCATCAGAAAGGTTAGATTTGGATGTACCTTCAGATATTCCAAGAAACTCTGCAATTTCCCTGTGTTTCATTCCTTCAAATACATACAAGTTAAACACAGCCTTGTACATGGGAGGGAGGGTTTGTACCATTTTAATTAATTCTTTTGCATCCAGGTCGGCATATACAATATTGGTTTCTGCAGGTTCTTCTTTGGTTTGTTCAAGCGTTATAATGGGTGTAAGATGAGATCGGCTTCTTAGTTTCTGTAACGAACAGTTAACCATAATTCTTCTCACCCATCCTTCAAAAGAACCCTCTCCCCTGAACTGGTGTATTGACTTGAACACCTGTAAAAAACCTTCCTGAAGAACTTCCTCTGCCTCCTCCCTGTTCCTGCTGTAACGTAAACACACAACCATCATTGCGGGTGAGAGACGACGATACAACTGGCTCTGACAATTCCTGTCGGCCTTAATACATCCCTGTATTAACTGTTGTAGTGACTCCACCTGAAGCAATGGGTTTTTAAGTATATGATAGACTAAATTATTAAAAGGGTTGGGTCAGAATATTTTTTTTGCAACATTTTCTTCCATGTAAGTGATTTGCCAATAATCAGCGTTTTTGAAGCGTAACCCAACCATTTTTTCTTGTAACCTCATCTTTATTACTATTAAGGTTAAAAAAAGTACATCTCTCTGACGTTATCCTGAAGCAGTAAAAAATGATAACGAATCAGAAAGCGGGCTAATTCTTTAGTCCGCTTCTTTTTTTATTAATACTTCAAAATCTGTGGTGTAGCTTGTTGCCGTAACAAGTTTTGTTTAATTTCGGTTTCGATTGCTATAATGAAGGAGTATCAAACATACAACAACCGGATACTTTTAGATTTGCTTGCTGAAAGCGATGAACATGCTTTTACTGAACTTTACAACAGGTATTGGCAAAGGTTATTTACCATAGCCTATAACAGGCTCAGGGAGGTTCAGGTTGCTGAAGATATTGTTCATGATATATTTGCTTCGCTTTGGGCCGGAAGGGAAAAGAATGAAATTAAATCTCTTGAAAATTACCTGGCAACGGCTGTAAAGTATATGGTGTTGTCGAAAATTAAAGCAAAATCAAAAGCCCGTCTTTTTAGTAAAGACTTAGAGGAAACACAGGTATTTGAAATGCCTGTAGAAAACTCACTTCATTATAAACGCATCCTTGAAATTGTAAAAAACGAAGTAGAATGCCTGCCCGAAAAATGCCGGTTGATTTTTAAATACAGCCGAAATGAAGGAATGCCTGTAAAACAAATTGCACAAAAGCTTAATCTATCCCCCAAAACGGTTGAAAATCAGCTCGGTAAAGCCATTAAACAGTTAAAACTGGCAACCAGAACAGTTCTGCAAATATTTATTTAATTCTTCAGAAACTCTTTTTTGAAAAAAGTTTAAGCCGCACGTAGGGGATTTATCTCTTTCTGTACACTTATATATTGATATGCAAATTCCAGAAAACATACTGGCACTGATAGAAAAGTACCAAAAAGGTCAACTTACTGTAGCTGAAAAACAAACTTTAGATGAATGGTATCATTCTTTTGAAGACAGTGTTGCAGAAGTTCATACCAATGAAGAAATGTCCGAACAAATGCTGTACGAGCGCATTAAAGGCCGCCTGCTTGTAACAATTGATAATGGTAAAGAAGCTGAACCGGTTAAAACATCCCAGCGTAAAACATATTTAGCTGTTGCAGCTACTATCGTTTTCCTTACTTTATTTTCAACAGGGGCATATTACCTTCTTTTTTCCAATCATTCGACCAGAGAACTTGCAAAACAGGACAAACAGGTTCAGAAAACAACAGCACCCATCATCCCTGGTGGCAATAAAGCAATACTTACGCTGGCCGATGGATCGACTGTTATTTTAGACAGCACTGACAATGGTATAATCAGCGAACAGGGTAATATAAAAGTGAAGAAACTGAAAAACGGTTTGCTTGCGTATGAGATTAACGGAAAGTTTATTACTGAAAACGACGAATTGTTTTATAATACAATTTCCACTCCCCGTGGAGGTCAATACCAGATTACATTATCTGATGGTACAAATGTTTGGTTAAATGCAGCATCGTCTATTCGCTTTCCTGTTGTGTTTGTTGGCAAAGAAAGGAAGGTTGAAATTACCGGTGAGGCTTACATGGAAGTGGCGAAAAATAAAGAAAAGCCTTTTAAAGTAAAAGCAGGCTTATCTGATATTGAAGTGCTCGGAACTCATTTTAACGTGAATGCGTATGATGATGAAGCAAGTATTAAAACAACATTGCTTGAAGGAGCTGTAAAAATATCAGCAGGAGAGAACAATCAGTCAATAAAATATTTAAGGCCGGGACAGCAATCAAGTGTAAATAAAAACGGCAGTGTCGCAGTTATGAATAATGCTGATGTTGAAGAAGCTGTTGCATGGAAAAACGGGCTTTTTATTTTCAAGAGCACCGATGTTAAAACAATTATGCGGCAAATTTCGAGATGGTATAATGTAGATGTTGAATACAGGGGCAATGTTAATCTTCACTTTACAGGACAGCTTACCCGCAATGAAGATGTAAAAGAAGTGTTTGAAAAGATTGCTTTAACCGATGAAGTACATTTTAAAATTGACGGACGACGAATTATTGTTTCACCCTAAAAATAAAGCCATGAAAATGTTAACGATTTGCTTTTTCTTTTGGTTGGGTAAAGATGGGTAGCCAGGAACATTAAAATATTCAGAAAAAAACCGGATTCCGTTGCAGCGGAACCCGGGGACTGTCTGAGTATAGTAATAATCAAATCTGTTCAGGGACTGCTTATTATTCAACCCAAACAATACAAATTTATGTATTTAAATGTTCTTTCTAAATCCGGGACAAGACCGTCTGGATTTTTAACCAAAACTTTTCGGATTATGAAACTTGTAACAGTTTTAATAATCGTTGCTTCGCTACAGGTAAGTGCCAGAACTTACTCTCAAAAGATTACAATACAGGAAAATAATATTTCACTTGAAAAAGTATTTTCAGAAATCCGCAAGCAAACAGGATATAACTTTCTGTATGCCGATGAAATGCTTACACAAACAAAAAACGTATCAATCAACATCAAAAAAGGCAGTATAGAAGATGTGCTTGATGTTTGCCTGAAAGATCAGCAACTTACGTACAGCATTGCAGACAGGACCATTGTTATCAAAAGAAAACAAACTCCGCCTATAGTTGTAATTCCACCGGCACCTGAGGTTTTAGCTTTTGAAATAAAAGGAAGAGTTACTGATGAAAAGGGAACTCCTGTTCCGGGTGTAAGTGTTGTGAACGTAAGAACAAAGGCCGGAACAACTACTGATGGTAATGGTAATTTCTCTCTCCAGGCTGAAAATAATGATGTCATCACATTTACTTATATCGGCAAAATTTCGCAAAGTGTGAAAGTATCTGCAGGTAAAAGAGATTATGCAATTGTAATGTCAGATTCTTTCCAGGAAATGCAGAATGTAGTGGTTACAGCATTGGGTATTAAACGTTCAGAAAAAGCACTGGGCTATTCTGTACAAAAAATTTCAGGTGATAATATTCAGAAGGTTTCAGGTCTTGATGTAGCTACATCATTAACGGGTAAAATAGCAGGTATGCTGGTTAAAAACTCTCCCGATTTTGCAGCTATTCCTGATCTTACTATCCGTGGTGAAAAACCATTGATTGTTATTGATGGAATCGCTTATCAAAATAAAACATTGGGCGATATTTCTTCTGAAGATATTGAGTCAATCAGCGTATTAAAAGGTGCAACTGCTTCGGCTTTGTATGGTTTTCGTGGAGCAAATGGTGCTATTTTAATTACAACTAAAAATGGAAGCTCAACAAAAGCAGGGATCACTGTTGATTTTACAACCAATACAATGTTTACTGCAGGATTTCTTGCCATTCCTGAAAAACAGGGAGTATATGGCCGGGGTGGCAGTGGTGTTTATTCGCTTAACTCAGATGCTTCTTGGGGTGGAAAAATGGATGGTTCAAATCAAAATCAATGGGATCCAATTACAAAAACATTTACAGTACGGCCTTATTTACCTGTTGGTATGAACAATTTTAGAAATTTTCTGGAACAGGGATATGTTACCAATAATAATGTAAATGTTGGGTATCATAAGGATAATGTATCACTCAGGAATTCTTTTAACTGGGTAGAAAATAAGGGACGTTATCCCAATGCCAAGCTTCAAAAATATACATACTCTTTTGGTGCCGATCTTAACCTGGATAAATTTAAAATGAGTACAAATTTATCTTATGCGAGAAAGGCTTCTAAAAATATTGGATCCAATGGTTATACATCTTACGATCCAATGTACAGCATTTTAATCTGGTCACCTTCTGATTGGGATCTTAGTCTTTATAAAAATAATTACTGGATTAAACCCGGTGAAATTCAAAACAACCATTTTGGATTAACGGGAACTACAATTGACAGCTACGCCGGTAGTTCGGAAAACAATCCTTATTTCGACCGTTACGAAAAAACAAATGAAATTTCCAGAGACATTTTCAATGCCGATTTAACTATGAGTTACCAGTTAACAGGCTGGCTTAAAGCCACTCTTCGTTCAGGCGTTGATTTTTATAAAGAAACCGGACAGTTAAGATCTTCATGGGGTTCTTATCTTTCTTCAGGTAACACAGGTGTTCCTGGTGCTGATTACAGTGGTTGGAATGGAGGAAGAAAAGGACAGTATAATATTGGAGTAAGTAATGGTTTCAGTAACAATACCGACTTGTTGCTTTCTGGTGACCGGAAAATAAAAGATTTTACTGTTGAATATCTTGCCGGGGGAACAATTTTCTATAGAAGGGACGATAATATGAATGCCAGTACACAAGGTGGTATTTCTGTTCCCGGATTTTTCTCTATCAAGGCATCAATTAACTCTGCCCAGGTATCGCAGAGTACTTACGCTCAACAGGTAAACTCTGTATTTGGACGTGCAGCAGTTTCCTGGAAGAGAATGCTGTTTTTAGAAGCAACAGGACGTAACGACTGGAGCTCTACATTGGCAAAATCACAACGTTCATATTTTTATCCATCAGTAGCAGGAAGTTTTATTGCTTCAGAATTATTACCTCAAACAAAAGGTTGGCTTGATTTATTAAAACTCAGAAGCTCATGGACAATGTCGAAAAGACCTGCTTCTATTTATGAAATCAACAGCAGTTATTCAATCAGTGCTGCTACATGGGGCGCATTAAACGGAGCAGGTGTTCCAAGTAATTTATATTCTCCAACAATTGCCCCAACCAGTTATGAAACTTATGAGCAGGGCTTACAGGCGATGTTTCTTAAAAACAGGTTGATGATGGATGTATCTTACTATACGAAAAGAACATTCGATCGCATTACAACTGTAGGTTTAACATCGGCATCAGGATATAGTGGTCTTGTTACCAATTTTAAAGAAGAAATAACCCGCCGTGGTTGGGAAATAATTTTGAATGGCACACCGCTAAAAAATAAAGAGTGGCAATTGGATTTGGGACTTAACTGGACAACTTTTGCCAGTTACTATACCAAGTTAGATTCTGTTTATTCTGCTAAAAAACCCTGGGTTGCAGTAGGAAAACGTGCTGATCATTTCATCAGCAGAGATTTTCAGCGTGATCCGCAAGGGAATATTATACATAACACAAGTGGTCTTCCAATTACGTATGGATACGATCAGTTGTTTGGGTATTCTGATCCAAAATTTATCTGGGGTGTTAACGCCAATTTAAAATATAAAAACTTCAGTTTCTTCGTTTCGTTTGATGGTGTAAATGGTGGTATTACAAATACAAGAACAGAAAGCTATATGTGGCAGGCAGGCGTTCATCCTGAAAGTATTTCACCTGAAAGGGAAATGGATGTAATTGCAGCAGGTATTTATTATGGAGCAGGTGGTGGTGCAGCTGGTAATGCAGCATTAGCTGCGGCAGGTAAAACTTTGACGAACTATGTTGGTCAGGGAGTGATTGTAACTTCAGGTTCTGCTACTTATGATGCTGTAGGTAATATTGTCACTGACACACGTGTATACGGAAAAAACACCACGGCAACCACATATAAGCAATATATGATTGCTTTGCATAACAGCAGTGCATGGGGTGGCAATGGCAGCATTGCAGATACTTATTCCAAAACATTTTTCAAACTGCGTGAAATTTCTTTGACATACGATGTGCCGGTTAAACTGTTACACAAAGTTGCAAAAGCAGCTTCTATAAGTTTTATCGGGCAAAACGTATTTCTGAAAGCGAAACAGTTTAAATATTCTGATCCCGATGGTGGTAATGAAGATTTTGCAGATCCATCAACAAGGTACCTCGGCTTCAAACTTAATTTCACCTTCTAAAAACTGCAGCAATGAAAAAAATATATTATATACTGCTTGCAATGGCTGCCATTACTGTTGCAGGCTCATGTAGCAAATTTGATAAGTTAAATACCAACCCGGATGTACCAACATCTGTTTCGCCTGATATGCTGGCCACAACGGTATTAAAAAGTACATACCGTTTCTGGAATCCAAATCCAACAGATTGGGCAACTGCTCAACTATTAGGTAAGCATTGTACAAATCTTACAAATACAGCTAATCCTTATCAATACTACTCTTCTTACTATCCTTATGGATCGTTTGGTGGTGCTCAGAATTTAACAGCACTCAAAAGAATGGTTGAATTTGCGAAAGGAAATCCGCAACTTCCTTCTTATGAAGGGCTGGCTTTATTTTTAAAAGCATCGTATGGGTTTAGTGCTACGTTGGATATGGGTGATATTCCTTATTCTGAAGCAGGTAAAGCTGAAGAAGGGATTACACAACCCAAATATGATAAGCAGGCAGATGTATTTGCAGCCATTTTAAATGATTTGAAAACAGCAGAAGCGAAGTTTGCTGAAGGCAAAAACTTTAATGGTGATATTCTGTCGTATGCTGGAAATGCCACAAAATGGCGCAGGCTTTGCAATGCTATGCAGTTAAGAGTATTGCAAACCATCAGTAAAAAAATAACTGCTGCACAGAAAGCCCGCTTTGCTGAAATTGTAGCTTCAGGAAATTTATTATCAGGGAATGCTGATGTTTTTCAATTGCCCTATCTCGATAATTCCAATGCAACCTATCCTTTTTACAATGGAGAAGGCACAAGGGTAAACTTAGCAATTTCAAAGCTGATGGTTGATGCATTGAGAAACGTAAATGACCGCAGGTTGTTTTACTTTGCTGAACCAGCAGCTTATAAAATTACAGGCGGCTTGCTTGATAATGATTTCGCAGCTTATGAAGGAGCGCCTACAGAATTATCTCCTAATCAGCTTGATCTTAACAGGGCAGCTGGCAAGTATTCTTTGATTAATAAACGTTATGCATCATCAGCATCAAGGATTGGCGATCCATATCTTTTCTTCTCTTATGCTGAACAATGTTTCATTCTTGCTGAAGCAGCCGAAGAAGGATGGATTACCGGTGGAACTGCAACTGCACAATCTTATTATGAAGCAGGTGTAAAAGCACAACTTGCTTACTACAAAGATTTAAGTACTGTGACACAGGCAAACCTTCACGGAATGGCAATCACTCAATCGTATATTGATAACTATTTCACAGGTGAAGCTGCATACAAAACAGGAGGAACAAATACAGATCGTCTGCAGCAGATATGGATGCAACGTTATTTTATTGATTTCTTCCAGGGAGGTGGTATGTCGTACAGAAATTATCTGCGTACAGGCTATCCTGTCTTCCCGATTGATCCCGCTACTTCTTTAAATTCGGCAGCACCAACAATGGCTCCTAAACGCAATATGTACCCCACTGATGAATTAACAAAAAATCCAGTGAACTATAAACAAGCTGTTGCAGATCAGTTTGGCGGATTTGATGAAGTGAACAAAACCCCATGGTGGTTACAGTAAGCAGGCAGTGACTATTCATATGACAGTTCATCCCCGGTACAAATGTACCGGGGACAGAACTTTATAAGGTACAATCAGGAATTACAAAAAATCTTCTAATAGTTTGTTCGCATGAAACATTTTTTTCTGGTGAGTTTGTCATTCATATTATTACAGTCAATTTTTTCACAGACCAAAAATTGGAAACTTGTTTGGCATGATGAATTTAGTTACTCAGGTATTCCTTCTTCACAGAAATGGAATTTTGATACAGTTGGTAACAAATCCGGCTGGGGAAACAATGAAGCTCAATGGTACACTTATAAAAACAGTAAGAACGCTGGTGTAAGTAACGGAACATTAAAAATTACAGCAATTAAAGAAGATATTTCCGGGAAGAAATATTCATCTGCCAGGCTGTACACAAAAAATAAAATTTACTGGAAGTACGGGCGCATTGAAGTAAAAGCAAAACTTCCTGCAGGTAAAGGAACCTGGCCAGCTATCTGGATGCTTGGAAAAAATATTGATTCAGCAGGATGGCCTCAATGTGGTGAAATTGATATTATGGAACATGTTGGTTATATGAAAGACAGCATTTTTGGTTCATTGCATTCTGAAACATATAATCATGTAAGGGGAACGCAGAAAACAAAGGGAATATTTATTAATGACCCGTATTCACAATTTCATGTTTATTCAATTGAATGGACTCCCGATAAAATTGATTTTCTCCTTGATGGAAAAGTTTATTACACTGGGTTAAATGAACATCGTACTGTAAAAGAATGGCCTTTTGATCAGCCGTTTTTTCTTATTCTGAATTTAGCAATTGGTGGCAATTGGGGAGGCAAATACGGAACAGATGATTCCATCTTTCCTGCAACAATGGAAGTTGATTACGTAAGAATATATCAGAAATAAAATTTTGGCAATTGTTAAATTGTATAGTTCCTTTAAACGATAAAACGTTTTAATCTTATATAATCATGCGTACACTTTTACTGCTCCAGTTTTTATTGTTTTCTTTTATTGGGTATGCCCAGGATATTAAAGTAATGACTTATAACATCCGTCTCGATGTGAAGTCAGATGGAGCAAATATGTGGTCTGAACGGAAAGATTTTTTTACCGGTCAGTTGAAGTTTTATGAACCGGATGTGTTTGGTATTCAGGAAGGATTACCCAACCAGGTAATTGATATTGCATCTGCATTGCCCGAGTATAAATATGTAAGTACAGGAAGAGATGGCAATAAACAGGGCGAAGCTTCATCCATTTTTTATAAAAAGAGCAGGTTTGATTTGAAGAAATCAGGTACGTTCTGGTTGTCAGAAACTCCCGATGTTATTTCAAAAGGATGGGATGCCGCACTGAACAGAATATGCACGTATGTTCTTTTGTATGATAAACTCAATAAAAAATATTTCTGGATGTTCAACACACACCTCGATCATGTGGGCGAGGTTGCCCGTACAAAAAGTCTTGAACTGATTGTTTCAAAAATAAACTCACTGAACAAACAAAAGTATCCGGTAGTGCTTACAGGCGATTTTAATACTGAACCAACAGAGCCAAGAATTCAGTCATTAAAACAAAAGATGATTGATACAAGAGAAGCTTCTGTGCAGAAACCATTTGGTCCTTCAGGAACATTTAATGGATTTAAACATGATGAGCCTGTTGTGAAACTGATTGATTACATTTTTATTTCAAAGAACAGTGATTGGATTGTAAATAAATATGCAGTATTGTCTGATTCAAAAGATTTGCATTATCCATCAGATCATTTGCCTGTTTTTGTTCAGCTTAATCTGAAAAAGGAATGAGTTATATAAAAAGTATTCATTTTTATACCAAGAGGGAATGAATATTTTTTGGCAAATTCTATGTGGCAACTAAAAAGCAATTAAAAAACTCATGAAAAAATGTTTTATCGTTTTAATGTTACTGCAAAGCCTTTACAGTTTACACTTAACTGCACAGGTAATAAATTTATCAAAGGATGCGAAGTTTAAGTTTGGTGATAACCCGGAATGGGCTAACACTGCTTTTAACGATGCTGATTGGGAGAGCCTGCAATTAGGAAAAGGTTTTGTTCACGATTCATCGTATGGCTGGTACCGGATAAGAATTGTTATTCCTGCCGGCATGAAAACCACGAATGGGAAAGGACTAAAACTGCGGATTGGTAAAATAGACGATGTTGATCAAACTTATTTCAATGGAAACCTAATTGGGGAAACCGGCTCTTTTCCGCCCGGCTTTATTACTCAATGGGAAAAACAACGGGTATATACCATTCCTGAAAACGTAATAAACTGGGATAAGGAAAATATTATTGCAGTGCGGATTTATAATTTAATTGGCGGTATGGGTATATGGGATGGGCCGTATAACATTGAGCCCATTGGATGGATTGATGAAGTAAGTATCAGTCACACAATTACCGAAACTTCAAAAAACAGGTTTAGCTCAAAAATTACATTCTTAAACAAAAGCAATAATGCTTTCAGCGGAACAATTAAATACTGGATTGCAGATAAGGCGAATAGTAAAATATTGTTTACTGAAACAAAAAATATACAACTTCGGCCAAAAGCCGGTGATGAAGCTGTTATTTCTTTTTCTGAATTTGCAGATTTAAACAGGAATGTGTTTAATGTAGGTTACCAGGTAAATGACAATAACAGTAAACTTTATCTTAAAAAAGAACAATTATTTATTGCAACCAATTACCTAGAAATTCCGGTTAGAGCAGAAATACAGCCGCTGATAAAAAATAAAGTTCAACTTAAATTCAGCAGTATTGCTTTTGAAAATGAAAAATACAATGGTTATTTAGGCGAACGCTTTACACAAAATTTGGAACAGCGTTTATTAAAAGTTGATGAGTTTGGTTTGATCGGTTCTTATCTTGATCGTCCCGGAATTCACCCTTGGGCAGGCGAGCATGTGGGCAAGTATCTTGAAACAGCATGCAACACTTGGAAGCTGACGCATAATCCGGCTTTAAAAAAGCAAATGGACAGATTGATGTATGAATTGATCAATACACAAAAAGAAGATGGTTACCTGGGAACTTATACTCCTGATCAATACTGGACAAGCTGGGATGTATGGAGTCATAAATACAACCTGCATGGATTGCTGGCTTATTATAAAATAACTGGTTATAAACCTGCCTTGGAAACCTGTAAAAAAATGGGGGATCTTCTATGCAGAACATTTGGGAAAAAAGCAGGGCAAAAAGATATTCTTACAGCAGGAGAGCATGCTGGTATGGCGGCTACAAGTGTACTTGACGCAATGGTTGAGTTATATAAATACACAGCCGATAAAAAGTACCTGGATTTTTGTTATTACATATTAGATGCATGGGATCAGGATAATGGCCCAAAAGTAGTCAGTGCAATTCTTGCAACAGGTAAAGTAAAAAATGTAGGTAATGGTAAAGCGTATGAAATGCTTTCTAATTATGTGGGTTTAATAAAACTGTATCAGGTAACGGGTGATGAAAAAATGCTGAAAGCAGTTGAAATGGCCTGGCAGGATGTGGTGAATACACAGTTATACATTACAGGCACCTCCAGTTCGCATGAACATTTTCAGATCGATGATTATTTACCTGCCGGTGCTGCAGATAATATGGGCGAGGGGTGTGTAACTACTACATGGATTCAACTGAATCAGAATTTATTTGCATTAACAGGAGATATAAAATATTTAAACCAGCTTGAAAAATCAGTGTACAATCATTTGCTGGCTGCTGAAAATCCACAAACAGGTTGTGTAAGTTATTACACGCCATTAATGAATAAAAAACCGTTCACCTGTTTTATAACCTGTTGCCAATCGAGTGTGCCAAGAGGCATTGCATTGGTGCCCAACTTTACTTTTGGAAATATTAGTAACGTGCCGACTGTTTTGTTTTACGAGCCTGCCGTTTACAAGGAAAAGATTTTTACAGTTGGTAAAAAAAGTATTGATGTTGCTTTTAATCTTGCTGGAAATTTCCCTGAAAGCGGCCAAATGGTTTTATCAGTTACCTGTTCAGGACCTGGTGTTTTTCCAATAGCATTAAGAGTGCCTACCTGGTGTACAAATTATACAGCTAAGATTGGAGATAAATTATATACAGGAACAGCCGATCAATTTGTAACAATCAGCAGAAACTGGAAAACGGGTGATAAAGTAATCATTGGCTTTGATATGCCGGTTAAACTTCTATCAGGCGGTAAAAGTTACCCGGGGCAAGTTGCTTTGCAACGGGGTCCGCAAATACTGGCTGTGGATGGTGCTTTAAATTCTGCTGCAATAAATGATCTTGTTACAAATTCAAAAACTGTAATACCGGTTGATAATCTCAATCTTGTAAATGAATCAAAAATATTACCGAATAACTGGTTTGGGAAACAGGCTTATTCTTTAACCATGTTGAATAATAATGAAAAAATTATTATGGTGCCATTTGCAGAAGCCAGTCAAACCGAAGGCGAAATGAAAGTTTGGTTGCCACTGCAAATAAAAAATTAATGAGATGAAAAGAAATGTAACGCTGTTTTTATTGCTGTGTTTAAGTATGTTTTCTTTCGCACAAAAAAAACAAGAAAAGTCGATAAGCTTTTTACATACAGCCGGGCAGGATATTGTAAATGAAACCGGACAAAAGATATTTTTAAAAGGTGTTGGCTTGGGCAATTGGTTGTTGCCAGAAGGATATATGTGGAAATTTGGTGAGTATGGAGATCGTCCCCGGAAAATAGAAAAAATTGTTTCAGACCTGATTGGTAAAGAAAAAGCAGCAGCTTTCTGGAAAACATTCAGGCAAAATTATATTACTGAAGCTGATGTTAAACGCATTGCTGAACTTGGATTTAATTCTGTAAGGCCGGCATTAAATTCGAGATTATTTTTAACTGAAGATGAAAATCCGGTTTACGTTGAAGAGGGATTTCAATTAATTGACTCATTAGTTAGGTGGTGCAAAAAATACAACCTGTATGTAATTCTTGATATGCATGCTGCACCAGGTGGACAAACAGGTGCAAATATTGATGACAGTCGCAATGATATTCCGGAGCTTTTTCTTGAAAAAAAATACCAGGATCAGTTGGTTGATCTCTGGGTTAAGCTTGCGCAGAAATATAAAGACGAACCTGTTGTTGCAGCGTATGATTTATTAAATGAACCGTTGCCCATCAATACCGGATCAGCCGATAAATACAAACATTTGCTGGAGCCGCTTTATAAACGTATTACTGCTGCAATACGCACTGTTGATCAGAAACACATGATAACACTGGAAGGATTTAATTGGTCGAACGATTGGTCACTTTTTACAAAACCTTTTGATAACAATGTATTTTACCAGTTTCATTACTATTGCTGGAACAGACCCGATCATCTGAATGGGATTGATAATTTTTTGCAAAAGAGAAATGAATTGAACACTCCAATCTGGGTTGGAGAAACAGGTGAAAAAGGAAATACAATTTATTGGGCTACAGCGCAATTATTTCAGGCAAAGAATATTGGTTTTTCTTTCTGGCCCTGGAAAAAAATGGATACACAGAATACGCCTTATTCAATTAATAAGCCGGGCAATTGGGATTTGATTGCTGAATACAGCAAGGGAGGTGCAAAACCCGATGCTGAACTTGCTGAAAAAATATTCAAAGAATTACTGGAGAACATAAAAATTTCCAACTGTAAGTATTTCGATGATGTTTGCAATGCTGTTTTAACAAGAGTTCCTGCAAAGATTGAAGCAGAGAATTACGGGCATGAGGGATTCAACCGTTCTTATTTTGTTGTTGACACTGTAAGTAAATCGAAGTTTTACAGAACGGCTGAGCCAGTTAAGATAAATCTTGACAGCAAAGAAAAAGAACAGTTCTGGTCTGAGCAGTCAATCGAACTTCAGCAATCTGAATGGGTGGTTTATAGTTTTGAAAGTTTAACTTCAAAAAAATACCATCTCACACTAAGAGCATCTTCGGTTACAGGACAGGCGAAACTCACAGTTAAAATCAATGGAAAAAAAGTGAGCATTGATATGTCCAACACTACATTTAGTGAAATAGGAATAGGAGATTATAAACTGAAAAAAGGAAGAAACACAATTAAAATACTTTCTAACAAAAATGCTGTGAACGTTGATTGGATAAGTTGTAACTGATTAAATTAACGGAAGTGAGTACAAGCAAAATAATTGTTATCGGCAGTTCTAATACAGACATGGTTGTAAAATCGTCTGTGCTTCCAAAACCCGGCGAAACAATATTGGGTGGAACTTTCTTAATGAATGCAGGAGGCAAAGGTGCAAACCAGGCTGTTGCTGCTGCAAGATTAGGTGGTGAGGTTTTGCTGGTTGCAAAAGTTGGCAATGATATTTTTGGGAAGCAGAGTATTGATGGATTTAAAAAAGAAAAAATCAATATTGATTTTGTTTTTGTTGATGAAACAACTCCTTCAGGAACCGCTTTAATTATGGTGAATGAAGAAGGAGAGAATTGTATTGTAGTTGCACCCGGTGCAAATGCCCAGCTTTTGCCTGTCGATATTGCTCAGGTTAAAACTATTTCTGAAGCAGAAATTATTTTAGTGCAGCTGGAAATCCCCATGGAAACAATTGCAGCAGTGATGAAAATTGCCATAGCAAATAAACGGAAGGTTATTATTAATCCCGCACCTGCACAAACGTTACAGGATGAATTACTGAATGGTTTATTCCTGATTACTCCCAATGAAACTGAAGCAGGGTTACTTACAAACATAAACGTAAAAGATGAAGAAACAGCATCACAGGCTGCTGCAGTTTTTTTAAGTAAGGGAGTTGAGAATGTGATTATCACTTTAGGAAAACAGGGAGCATACTTTCAAAATAACGAGATGCAATTTAAAACGGGTGCTCCTGTTGTAAAAGCAGTGGATACAACAGTTGCTGGTGATACATTCAGTGCTGCAATTGCTGTTGCTGTTACAGAAAGGATGGAATGGAAACAGGCTGTTCAATTTGCTGTAAAAGCTGCTTCCATTTCTGTAACAAGAATGGGAGCACAGGCATCAGTTCCTTACAGACATGAGATGGATTGATCATTTAATCGTCATACTAAAACCTGACAAATGTTTATTGTAGAAAATTACAGCTTAGCAATTGCTCTTTGTGTAGTAACCATGTTATGCTGGGGTTCATGGGCCAATACAACAAAGCTTACAACCAAAACCTGGCGCTTTGAGCTTCTGTACTGGGATTATGGCTTTGGTATTTTACTCACCACTTTAATACTTGCCTTTACATTAGGAAGTAATGGAACAGAAGGCAGAGCGTTTATCGACGATATAAAGCAAGCAGACAACAGTAGTTTTTTATCTGCTTTTGCAGGTGGTGTAATCTTTAACCTGTCAAACATTTTATTGGTTGCGGCTATTGGTATTGCAGGCATGTCAGTAGCATTTCCTGTTGGCATTGGTATTGCATTGGTGCTTGGTGTAATTGTAAATTATATATCAAACCCGCAGGGAAATCCTGTATTGATATTCGGTGGTGTTGCATTAATTACTCTTGCCATTATTCTGAATGCAAGAGCATATCAACGGTTACAGACGAGTACAGAAGGAGCTGTTTCTAAAAAAGGATTAATCCTGTCTGTTGTCAGTGGATGTTTAATGGGTTTGTTTTATAAATATGTTGCTGATTCAATGGTTACTGATTTTAGTTCACCTCAGGCAGGGGAATTAACTCCTTATACAGCACTTGTATTTTTTGCCATCGGTGTTGTCATCAGCAGTTTGGTTTTTAATACGTTTCAAATGAAGCGTCCCTTTGCCGGATCACCGGTTTCTTTCAGCACTTATTTTAATGGGAAATTGAAAGATCATCTTGTAGGAGTTTTGGGTGGTACTATCTGGTGTGTGGGAATGTCGTTAAGTATTATTGCATCAGGTAAAGCTGGTCCCGCTGTATCTTACGGGTTGGGCCAGGGTGCAACTGTTGTTGCTGCACTTTGGGGTATTTATGTATGGAAGGAATTTGACAAGGCACCAAAAGGAACAAAACCATTGCTGAACATTATGCTGCTGTTGTATATAGCAGGATTGGCAATGATTATACTTTCTAAATAATTATGTTTGCCGGCATGAATAAGAATATATCTCTGCTGATTTATTTGCTGTATTCAGTATTTTGTTTTGATATCGCTTTTGCTCAGGTAAACGACCCTGTATGGGATAACACAAAAAATAAATCATGGGGAACGGAATTTGAACAGGTGCAGATTATTTCTTCTGCTGATGGAGAAATACAAAAAGCATGGTATCATCAATCTGCAAAAACATTTCCTCAGCCATTGATTATTTCTTTGCACACATGGAGCGGTGATTATAACCAGGAAGATCCGTTAACAAAAGAAATACTGCTTCGTGACTGTAATTATATTCATCCTGATTTCAGGGGACCAAACAATAATCCAAGTGCTTGTGGCAGTGATTTAGTGATTTCAGATATGGAAGATGCGATTTTGTTTGCGGTTAAACGGGGAAATGTTGATACAAACAATGTGCACATTATCGGCGTATCAGGTGGGGGTTATGCAACTCTGCTTGCTTATTTAAAATTAAACTATCCTGTTAAGAGTTTTAATGCATGGGCTCCCATCAGCAACCTCAGTGATTGGTATTGGGAATCAAAAGGAAGAAATGCAAAATATGCAACCGATGTTGAACATGTTGCAATGAAGAATGGGAAAATGGATTGGAGTGAACTGGATAAAAGATCACCTATAAAACTTTCTGTGCCTGCAGAAAAAAGAAAAAATTCAGTGCTTAATATTTATGAAGGTGTTCATGATGGTTACACTGGCTCAGTACCTATCAGTCATTCCATTTTATTTTATAACAAGGTGGCTGCTGCAATATTTCCAAATAAAAAAGAAAACGTTGTGGCTGACAGTATAATTCGTTCTCTGATCACCAAACGAATAAATCCATCTGCTGATACATTGCATAAACTGAATAACAGGGTCATTCATTTGCTTAAACAATTACCCGGACTTAGTTTAACTATTTTTGAAGGCACACATGAAATGCTGGTTTCGCCTGCGCTTGTTTTGCCGCCCATTGATGAAAACAAAAATGAGCAACAGTTAAACATATTTACAATTGGCGATTCAAACGGAGCTTTTGAGTTTGGCTGGCCGCAGCAAATGACTAAACTGCTTCCTTATTCAACAGTTATCAACAAATCTATTTCCGGTAATACAATTGGATTTGATAACCTTGATCAGCCAAGGCTAAACACACTCACTAACATCAACTTCTATTTGGATAGTGCTTACAGCAAACTGCCTGCTAATACTGAACTGGATTACATTATCATTAACATCGGAACAAACGATACAAAAACTATTTTTAATGACAGGCAAAAAGAAGTTGTTGCAAACATGACAGCCCTGTTGCAGAAGATTAATGCTTACCTGAACGAACATCATAAAAAGCAACCACATATCTGCATTATTTCACCATCACCAATGGATGAAGCAAAAATTGACAAGGTTAAATATGGCGGAGGTGATTTGCGCATTCAGAAAAATAATAAGCTGTTTAAAAAAATTGCAAATGCAAATGCTGTGAATTTTTTAAATACGTACGACCTGCTTAAAAATAATTTCTCAGCTAAAACAACAGATGGAATTCACCTGAATGAAAAAGCACAGTTTGAACTTGCAACTTATATTCTCAGCTATATTAATTCAACTCAGCGAAAATGAGAATCTACTTTTTTGTATTAGTAATACTTATCGTAACTGCGTCATCAAATTTGTCAGCACAAAGCAAAAAGTATTTAAACCGAAAGGCTGTTGATACAAATCTTGTGTTGCCGCTGGCATGGGCTTTTGGTGTTCTTTATGGAGGATATACCAATCAGCAGGAAACTATTAGCCGCATTGAACAAATAAAAAAACATAACTACCCGGTTGATGCTTACTGGATTGATTCGTGGTTTTGGAGTTATGCTGATAAAGGTACCGGTCCCAAAAAGTATATCGACTTTAATGCAGACACTGTGGCTTATCCAAATCGGAAAAAAATGTGGAAGTATTTGCAGGATAATCATATCAAAGGTGGTTTCTGGATCTGGGATTGTATTCTTGAAAAAGGTAATGAAAAAGCATTTAATGATTTCAAGAAAAAGGGATTCTTTTCAAGTATTTATCTCAATACCAATTCGTGGCATAACGGAAGCAGAAGTACAGCAATGTTTCAAAATGGTAAAGAAGAAAAAGGAACACAATGCGGAAACATTGATTTTAATAACCCAGATGCTGTAAACTATTTTAAACAGCAGATGAAACATTTCTTTGAAGAAGGTGCTGATTTTATAAAGATAGACCGCACTGCAGATATCAACACATGCAAGGCAATGTTTGAAATGAGCCAGCAATTTGGAAAAGAAACAAATGGCCGGGGCTTTTTATTGTCGCATAGTTTTGATGCAGATAACGAAGAATACAAACGCTATCCAGCTAAATGGACAGATGATACAAGAAGTGACTGGACAATAGAAAAACCTTTGATTGATTTTAATTCATGGGTTCCTTTTATTGCTTTCAAAGAAAACATCGCCATGTTTACTGACCCCGTCAAAAAAACAAGTGCAATTCCTTTCTTAACAAATGATCTTGGTGGTTTTGACATGGGCAAAACACAAAAGCCCGATGAAGAACTTTATATACGTTGGATGCAATTCTCTATGTTCAACCCAATCACTGAAGTTTTTTCGCAGCCTGAAAATCCAACCTTCAATCTTGCATGGATGTATTCGGAAAGGGCAGATAGTGTTTTCAGAAACTATGCACATTGGCGGATGCAGTTGTTTCCATACATCTACAGTTATGCATTGCGCAGCCGTATTGAAGGAAAACACATGCTTGGGAAATTTCCGCAACATATTTATCAATATACATTTGGTGATGAAATGCTTCTTGCTCCTGTTTATGAAAAAAATAGAGTTACACAAAACGTTTATCTGCCAGATGGTAAATGGACGAACTACTGGACAGGAGAAATAAAAAGCGGTAATCAATTTTATACTGTTGAAGCTCCGGTTGAACAGATTCCTTTATTTGTGAAACTGGGATCAATTATACCAATGCGTAGTTACGCATCGTCTGTTGAAAAAGGAAATAACAATACACTTACGCTCAGTATATATCCTGGTGCCGATGGTTTGTTTAATTTACTGGAAGATGATGGAACAAGCAATGATTACCTGGAAGAAATTTATGCATCAACAATACTTACTCTCAGCGATAATGGAAATAAATCTGTGCTTACAATTCATCCTGTTGCAGGTTATTACAAAGGAATGAACAAGCAGAGAAAATGGAAATTAAATGTTCATTGCACTAAGTATCCAAGGCAATTAAAACTGAATGACAGAGTGATTAAATTCAGTTATGATCAGTTAAAAAAAATACTTGCAGCAGAAACAACTGCGCTTCCTGTTAAACAACTGAAAAGGTTTGAAATTCAGTATTAAGCAGTGAAACTTCAAAAAAACTTTCTACTGCCCGGCATTTCAATTGTACAGAAGCCTAATTTTATAAAATATACAGCAGGATATGAAAGCAAACGAAGGGAAACCCTTTATAACTGCAGACAATATACAATGGGAAACAGTTGATAATGGTGTGCAACGCAAAATACTTGGCTTTGATTCAGAGATAATGATGGTGTGTGTAAAGTTTGAACAGGGTGCAACCGGTTCGCTTCATCATCACGTACACAGGCAGAATACATACGTAGCTGGCGGAAGTTTTGAAGTAACAATTGACGGTAAGAAAAAAATATTAAGGGAAGGCGATTGCTTTTTTGTAGCTCCTGATCTTATACATGGCGTGCTGGCATTGGAAAAAGGAGTACTTGTGGATGTATTTACACCTTGCAGAGAAGAGTTCTTAAAGTAGCTAAAAAGGGAGGTACTCTTGTACGTATGGTTGTTTTCTTGTCATTGGTTCTGAAAATCTTTCAATGAAAAAGCACCTGCAATAGCAGATGCTTTCAGTTGTTAAACAAAAAAACTTATTGTGCCAGCCCAATCTGCTTCATAAATGATTGGTTGTCCCAGAACAGGTATTCTTCGCTCATCTTTCCGTCTGATCCCCAATGACCAATTGTAACCATTGAAAGTTTGAATTTTTTGCCGGTAGGAGGAATTGTTTTTCCATTGCCAATGGGCATCGGTTGCGAAAATGTTCCTTCCATTTCACCAATTACTGCAGTCCAGTCGCCATTACCAAAACGAACAGGATGATTTTTAATTTTTGTATCAGGTGCAAAAACAAACATTGGTTTCAGCAAATCAATATGCTGTGGATTTAAGCCAGTGCTTGTGCTTCCATCGGGATAATAAACTTTGATATTATCGGCGTGGCTGATATTAAACTGATCCCATTTTTGCCCGCTGTAAAAATCAAAATCAAGTGAATCGAAACGAATCAGTCGTTCTTTTGTTAATTTCTCTGCTGATTCATACTCATCCACTTTTTTCTGTAACTCATCCACTTTTGCCTGAAGGCCCGACGAAGTTCCGTTTCCTGAACAGGAAACAAGGAAAAGAATAGCAGCACTTGTCACAGCCAGTAATAACAACCGGCTCATGACAGAAATTTTTTGTGTCATAATGTGAAATATTTAAAGTTAAAAATAAAACGTACTATATAATGGCAGGTGCTTATATTGGTTCAATATTCAGCAATCAAAAACAGTATGAGTAGTATTTTTTTAAGGCTTGTTGTTTTTGCTATTTGTATCAAAAACAGATTTTATTTTCATTAAAATTCATTCGGAAGAGAACTAACCAACTTTTACTGAAGTCATTGTCAACGAGCCGCCAATGGCTTTGTCATTGAAGAATGAAACAGGTTCCTTTTCGTTTTTTAAACCAAGCGTATATAACAATGGCAGGTAATGTTCAGGGGTTGGAATTGAAAGCAGGGCTTCCTTTCCCAATGCGCCGTAGTTGATTAATTGTTTGTGGTTGTTATTTCCAATCAGTTCCTTGAATTTACTGTTCATGTGCAAAGCCCAGTCATAACCGTATTCCGGTGCATCAAGTTTATCCCATGCAACCATACGCAGGTTATGCACCATGTTTCCGCTGCCAAGAATCAGTATTCCTTTTTTTCTTAAGCTATATAATTCTTTTGCAAGGTTGTAATGCCATTGAGGATCTTTTGTGTAATCAATGCTCAACTGCAAAACAGGAATATCTGCTTTAGGATACATATGCCGTACAACAGTCCATGCTCCATGATCCAGTCCCCAATCATGATTCAGTTCAACATTAGCAGAATGAAGCAATGAAGAAGTTTCTTTTGCAAGAGCAGGGTTGCCAGGGGCCGGGTATTGCACTTCGTATAACTCTCTTGGAAATCCGCCAAAGTCATGAATGGTTTGAGGAAAGTCCATGGCTGTTATGCGTGTGCCTTTTGTAAACCAGTGAGCAGATACAACAAGCACAGCTTTAGGCGTAGGAATTTCTTTCGCTATTGATGCCCACCGTTTGCTGAATTCATTATCCTCAATACCATTCATAGGCGAACCATGCCCGATGAAAAGAACCGGCATTAACTGATCCTGTTCTTTCAGATCATCAGTAAAACGATTAAATGCTGCTAAACCTGTCATACCTGCTGCTCCTGTTAATAATGTTGTTATAAACTGTTTCCGTTGCATATAAACAACTTTTTACGGTTTAATATGCTACAGTAAATCTTTCACGGATATGTTGCGGATGTTCAATTTCATCCACAATGGCAATAGCCATATCTTCTGCTGAAATAACACTCCTGTTGTTTTCATCAAATACAGGATTTTCCAAACCTTTACGATAGTTGCCTTTTCTTACGCCCGATGTACCATGGTGCATTTCAATTGCCGGACTTAGGAACGTCCATTCCAATTCTTTTTCTTCTTTAATTATATTCAGATAATCTCTTGCTGCCAGTGCGCCTGGTTTCCATTCTGCCGGGAATTGTGGCGTATCAACCAACTGCAATCCATCTGCAACATACAAACTTCCTGCGCCACCTACAACAAGCAGGCGCTTAACCCCCGATTTTTTAACCGCCGCCTGTATTGCTTTTGATCCAGCCAGAAAATCATTATACAGGTCAGGATTTGTCCATCCTGCATTATATGCACTAATTACCGCATCATTTCCTTTTATTGCATTGATTAATTCTTCCTCATTTGTTGCATCTGCTTTAACCACCTGTACTAAATCAGAGCTTTGTAATTTCTCTGTATTGCGTGAAATGGCAGTTACATAGTGTTTTCTGCTTACTAATTCATTTAAAATAATGTTGCCAACAAAACCTGTGGCTCCAATTAATGCTATTTTCATTTTAGTTGATATTTTATGAACGGTTTGTGTAAACGGCCGATAATGCTTTTTTCTGAATCAATGAATCAATTGAATATCTTCCGCTACCGGTAAAAAATAAAATCACATACAGTAAAAGAAAATGCAACGCCGGCTCCTTTTTAATAAACGGATCAGCACTGTGAATCATTAATACTGCCACCAGCATCGTAATCGCTAATGGAATTACTGCAAGTCTTGTTCCCAGACCGAATAATATAAACAATGAACAAAATACTTCAGCAAAAACAGTTAAGCCTAATGAAACTGCCGGGCTTAATCCAAACAATCCGGGAAACTGCACCGGGCCATCAGAAAATAACCCGGCGAGTTTTGGAATGCCATGTGTAAGCATTAAAGCTGCTGCTGCAACCCTTGTAATTAAAATAGCTGCATCCACACTTTTAGTACTTACCTGTACATCAAATAACTTTTTCATGTGATAATTTGTTGTTGTTTTTGATTGCCCATAATATATCCATAAAAATTATCATCGCTTTTGGTATAAATCAGCTCGATAATTTTTATGAATATTTCATGTTTTTTACAATTGCTTTTTTTTAAAATTATTGCGCAAACTCACCATCGGCCTTAATACGCACTTCATCACTCACCATCGGAGCAGGGAATTTGGGGCCAACACCAAAGTCTGAACGTTTGATGGTGCCGGTTAACTGAAATCCTGCTGTTTGTTTTTTACTCATTGGGTTTTCAACAACTCCCCTGTAAACAAGATTCATTGTAACCTGTTTTGTTACACCGTGAATGCTTAAATCGCCTGTAAGTTTGTATGTATTTTTTCCTGCTTTTGTTAACGAAGTGCTTTTGAAACTCAGTTCGGGATATTTTTCTGCATCAAAGAAATCTGCACTTTTCAAATGGTCGTTTCTCATTTGAACACGGGTATCAATTGAAGCAACTTTTGCAGTTAATGTAAATACAGCATCGCTGAAATCGGGTTTTGCTGATTGAACAGTAACATCAAAATCATTGAATGTGCCGCTTACATCAGATACACCAAGGTGTGTAACTGTAAATGCCAGTTGCGAATGCGCTTTGTCGTTTTTCCAGATTGATACTGTAGTAAATGCTGTTGCTAAAAAGAACAGGGATAAAATGATTGCCGTTTTTTTCATTGTTGTTTTTTTTGATTGATTATAAATGGTGAATTAATTGTGTAAGATTTTCCAGCCTGCATGCCAGTTGTAATTGTATTTCATGGTAAGCTGTATAAGCAGCAGTTGCATGTTTTCCAACGTTTGGCTTACTTTTAACGGGCCGGCTACAATTGGATTAAAACCTGCAGAACGAACCAGCTCTTCAACAACAGTTAATGCTGTTGCGTGATCGCCTGCAATAAACGCATCGGTTTGTTTGCCATCAATAAGCGGTTGTACAAAATTGACTGCATAAGTTGTGTTAAATGCCTTTATTACTTTTGAATCGGGCAATATTTTCTGCAACTCTTCACCTGCACTTGTGCCGGGCAGTGTTACAAGCCCGTCGAAAGTTTCATTTAGCGGGTTAGAAATACTGATGACAATTTTTTGCCGTGCAACGTCTTCAATTTTTTTCGCTATTTCTGCTTCTGCCTGGTAAGGAACTGCAAGAATGATAATGTCTGCTTCCCAGCTTGCATCAACAGGGCAACCTGTTCCTTCCACTTCTATAGCTGCGTTTTTGCTTTTAATTTCTTCGGCAACTAACTGCGCTTTTTGCTGATTGGAAGAAAACAGTAACAAACGGTTCTCTTCTTTTGCAAGAGCTTTTGCGATCGCCTGCCCCATATTGCCTGCTGCTCCAATAATTGCGATTGTTTGTTTTACATGCATATCTTTTAATTTGATAATGCAAAACTACCTTCACAATAAGGGTGGCTCCAATGACATGTGATAAGAAATTCCATTGACAAATGTCAACGGGGTCAGCGGGTCATTTGTTTACGTATGCGGCTGAGCGTTTCGGGAGTAATGCCAAGATAAGATGCAATTAAATGCTGGGGAACCCTGTTTAAACAGGTGGAATACTGGTTTAAAAACCGGGAGTACTTTTCTTCGGCAGTTAAACCAATTGTTCCTTCAATGCGACGTTGTAGTGCTACATAAGCATTTTGTAAAATAAGACGTGTATAGGTTTCGTATTGGGGAATGTTTTTTAAAAGATAATCATGTTGTTCATGATCAAGCAACAGCAATTCTGAGTCTTCCAGAGCTTCAATGTTTAAATTTGAAGGTTCTTTTGTAAAAAAGCTGTAGAGATCAGAAATCCACCATCCTTCAAAAGCAAACTGTATTACACGCTGTGTTCCTTTTGCATCGGTTGAATACGAATAAAGCGACCCCTTTTCAACAAAAGCTAAACGGTTACAAACATCACCTTCCTGAAGCAGAAATTGTTTTTTTCTGATTTTTTTGGGTGTAAAATAGTGTTTGCATAATTGCAGTTCTTCTTCTGTTGCCGGTACCTTATCCTGTATGCTTTTGATCAGTTGCTCAAACATAACGTGTTATAAAACATCAAAAGTACAGCTTTGATGCTGTAGAAATAAAATAGAAATCGGGGCAATTGTAAATACTTTCGGGGCTATTTTTTCGTTTAGGCTGAATTGTAAACTGTTTATACTATCTGATTTTTTTGACTATGACAAAAACCATAAAGAATCTCATTAAAATAATTGTCTTATTTCTTGCATTTTATCCTGTATTTGTTTCAGCACAGAACTTTCATCTTTCTTTTGGCGCAGGTCTTGCAAACTATCAGGGCGATTTAAAGCAAAACAGTTTTTCAATGAAGCAGATGCGGTTTGTTGGAAGCATTGGTGCCAGGTACGATTTGTCGGAACATTTTTTACTCCGCACAAATCTCAGCCTCGGATCATTAAGGGCTGATGATAGCAAAAATAAAGACCAGTTTTTAAAGAACCGTAACCTTAGTTTCCGGTCAAAGTTGTTTGAATGGGAATTTGGCGGGCAGTATAATATTTTTAATCTCAACTATAAATGGTGGACTCCTTATGTGTTTGCCGGAGTTTCGGTTTTTCATTTTGATCCAACTGCTCTTGATAATGCAGGCAACCTTGTTAAACTTCAGCCATTAAGTACAGAAGGGCAGGGATTCATACAGGGAAGGAAGGCTTATAAACGAACTCAGCTTGCTGTGCCGTTTGGAATTGGAGCTGAATATTTATTAAATGAAGATTTGCGGTTAGGGTTGGAAATTGGTTACCGCAAAACGTTTACCGATTATATTGATGATGTAAGTACACGATATGTAGATGAAGCAACGTTGCTGGCAACAAAAGGGCAACTTGCAGTTGATATGGCTTACAGAGGTTCGGGTTCATATCCTGCAGCCGGTACGGTGAGAGGAAGTGAAAAAAATAAAGATGCGTATATCTTTATACAACTGAAGCTGATATGGCGGCCTTTTGTTGATTGGTACCAGCGTACTTCAGGATTACCATCAATGAAAAAACAGAAAAAAGTTGGTTGCCCGGGAACAAGGGTTGATGGTTTTTGATTTTCCTGATTTTACACCAATAAATAACTGACGGAAATTATTGGTCAGATCGGAAGGAGGATTTACTTTTTCAAAAAAGTTTTTTATGAAAAAGACCATAGCTCTCCTTTTAACACTTTTTATTACCTGTAACATTTATGCGCAGGATTTCACTTCACTTGCAGATGTTAACATTACAACCGCTGAACAATGCCGTACATATGATAGCAAAGCATTGGAAGCTGCAAACTATATTCTTACCACAGCAATTGACGGAACAAATAATAACAGGTTTGGAGCAATGTCGTTCCTTATAAAATGGATGACTGCTACTCCTGATTATACATTTGAACTTGGAGGGGCAGTTGCAAAAATGGGAAAGAAAGATGATTTTCTTTTGGCGGTTTATATGTCAGCAATGGTAAAATTCTGCATGGAAAATAAAGACAAAGCAAAAGATAAAAAAGAAGTTGAGTTAGCGGCAATGCATGCACTCGCTGTATATGCTGCTAATGAGGCAAACAACGTAAAGCTTGATAAAGATTTAAAGAAATTGATTGCAGCAGATAAAGAAGGTAAATTAAAAGAGTACCTGAAGTTGTAGGATTATTTCAACAACATCCGCAGTTTCTCATACAAAACCACATTCATTAAAATGAGGAGCATGCCGTAAAAAGTATCTTCAACAGGAATGTTATGCATGGGCCATGGTAAAAAAGAAAATATACGGATGCCCATATTTTCAGCATCATTGTATTGTACTACGGGCAAGGCTGTTAAAAATCCGTTCACAATAAAAAAAGGAATCAGGCAAATGGCATAAGCGATTAAAAATAAAACAAGATTAAAACTGCCGAACCATTTCCTGAAAATCAGAAACAATAAAAGAAATGCAGCATTAAAAAGAAAAGTTGTAGCTGTATAGTATTTATCTGAATGAATGAGCCCCGATGAAAGAAATAAAATCAGCAGAAAAAGCGTAATGGCTTTGTTTGCCTGCAGATGCGTAAGCTTTGGAAAATATATTTTTATACACTCATATACGAATACACAGCAGTAAGGAACCGTAACAAAAAACAGTATTTCTTCAACCGGAAGCGATCCGATCTTAAAACCTGTAATATAGTTTTCATTAAAACTCCATACGCCTATTCGTGTAAACAGTTCATCCCATACAAGAAAGAAAAGTGCAGGGATAAGCATGGCAGGAAAAACATATTTCCACTTTTTGTAAAAATGAACTTTACTGTCAAAGCTTAACAACAGTGGGCCGGTAATTGCAGCAGCGTGAATGAGGAAATAAGTATAATGCGTATTCAATGCAGTTATTTAATGTTGGGGTTAAGCTGTTTTTCCTTTCGCACTTTTTCCCAATATTTTTTATGAACCAGCAACATGCCAAAACTTTCTCCATCCTCTTTGTCAATATGTTTGTGGTGCATTTTATGTGCCCAGCGTATAGCTCTTACATAAGTACTGTTCCAGCGACTGAAAACTTTAAAGCGCTGATGAATAATAATATCATGTACAATGAAATAAGCAAGGCCATACATTGCAATACCAGCCCCAATACTTACAACCCAATACACATGGTTCATTAATCCAAGCATAATGCAAAGCCAGCTTGGTGTGGCAAAAATCAGAAAAAAAGCATCGTTTTTTTCAAACAGATGGCCACGGGGCTGATGATGATCTTCATGCAGATACCACAAAAATCCGTGCATTACAAATTTGTGTGTAAGCCATGTTACAGCCTCCATTAAAATGAAAACTGCAATGGCAAGAAGAATATATAAAAAGGTCATCATAGCACAGTTCTTAAAATAAGGAAAAACAAAAACTGAATTAGTAACAGATTCACTGCAAATTTGTTCTGTTTGCCGAAAGAAAAAAGGCGAAAAAGAATCATCAGCACTATGCTAACGCCGAGCCAGCTAAAATAATTAAACACAGGAATAGTTTCGTTTGTCCATTTCCACCAGTTGAGTTCAACTGCAACAGGTTCCATAATCCAATCGAAAAAAGTTGCCAGTAATGCACTATCAAGAATTACTGCAACAAGCCCTACATTGCTACGGTAAGGCTGATCGTCTTCTTTAAGCTTATTCCACAAATGGTTAAGCAGCATTTGTACACTAACTCCGCAGCAATACATAATAATGAACCAGTTGAGACCAATAATAACCGGAACATTTTTCCACTGCGGCCCCATTGCCGGTAAGTATTCGTAGCTGCCGAACAAAAGATGATAATTAACGCCTGCATACTCAACAGTAAAGCCGGTAACAACGCAAATGAGTAAAAAAATGAAAAATGACCAATTTTTTTCCTGTTGGGTATAAACAATTAACCCGGCTGATAAAAGAAGATTGTAAGGTGTGAGAGATGAAAACAGTTCCCTGTTATAGAATAACATACCTGTTAATCCTATTGCATGAAAAAATAAAGCAATAAGGCTGGCAAAGTTTTGTCTGGCAATGGATGAATCTGAAATCAATACAGAATTATTAGCAATTAGAAAGATAATTTGTTTTTACTGGTTTTGCTTCATTGCATCATGTTCTTTCAGCCACTCTTCCAGCAGGGGGAAAGCAATTTTAAACCATGCTGTATATTCCTGTGATTTGTTTATAATAGCTTCTTTTATCTGCTGCATGGATTTGTAACATACATCGCTTACTTCATCTTTATTCAGGTGCATTTCGCCTTCATAAAATCCAATAAACACATGGTCATACTCATGCTCTGTTAAGCCATTATCAAACGAAGCTTTGTAAGTGAAATGAAACGCTTTTTTGATAAATGTAGTAAACCCCAGTTCTTCTTTCAGTCTTCGTAAGGCAGCCTGTTCAACAGTTTCGCCGGGCATGGGATGACTACAGCAGGCGTTTGTCCATAACGAAGGACTGTGATATTTTGAAGCAGCTCTGCGCTGTAAAAGCATATTTCCGTTGTGATCAAACAAAAAAATACTGAAAGCACGATGAAGCAATGCTTTTTCATGTGCTTCCATTTTTTCCATGAAACCGATTTCCTCATCCTGTTCGTTTACAAGTACAACTTCCTGCATGCCCAAATTTAGGTAATTGTTACATGAGGTTGAACTGATTGGTTAAACTTGCACGAAGCACAATCATTATTTTATGATAATCGGGGATGCGGATACGCTCATGGAGAATACGTGTTGGTTGCGTACGCTTTATTTTCTTAAACAGAGATTGATAATATTTATAAGCTACATACACGCCAAATCGTGCTTTAACAGGAATGTGCAGAATACTTTTATATGCAGCGTCAAAGTCGTTTTGTATATCGGCTTCAATTTGTTTTTTATCAGCATAACTGAAGTTGCGGAAGTTGAGACCTGGAAAATAAGTGCGTTCCATCAGTTCATAATCAGCTTTTATATCACGCAGAAAATTCACTTTCTGAAAGGCTGCACCCAAAGCTCTTGCACCAGATTTAAGTTCATTGAATTTCTTCTGATCTCCATTTACAAAAACATACAGGCACATCAACCCCACAACTTCGGCACTGCCGTAAATGTATTCGGTATAGCTGCTGCTGTTGTATTGTTTTTTTTCAAGATCCATTTCCATACTGTTGAAAAAAGCATGAATCAGTTCATGATCAATCTTATACTGGTTAACTGTTAACTGGAAGCTGTGAATAACCGGGTTCAGGCTAATGCCTCGTTGAATGGCATTAAATGTTTCGTTTCTGAATTCATGGATGAGATTAGATTTGTCGTATTCATGAAACGTATCAACAATTTCATCTGCAAAACGAACAAGACCGTAAATATTGTAAACGGGCTGTCGCAAATCTTTGTGCAACAAGCGTATGGCTGATGAAAAGGACGTACTGTAACGTTCAGTTGTGTTCTGGCTGCACAACTGACATACTTCATGGAAGATGCCGATCATACTTTTGCTTTGTTTTTGGTTGATGTTTTGAATTGTTTCTCTATTAATGTTGCTACCACTTCACCACTTATAAGGCTTGGCGGCACACCCGGCCCCGGAACAGTAAGCTGACCTGTATAATACAGGTTGCTGATTTTTTTACTGCGGCAGGCAGGTTTTAAAACAGATGTTTGCATTAAAGTGTTCGCTAACCCGTATGCATTTCCTTTAAATGCATTGTAATCAGTTACAAAATCACTTACTGCATACGACTTTTTATAAACAATATGATCTGTAATTGGTTCACCAATTCGTTGTTCAAAGCGTTTAATTATTTGTTTGAAATATTTTTCTCTTAAAATTTCATTATCATTTTTCAATCCAGCAGCAACAGGAATAAGAAAAAATAAATTTTCATGACCATCGGGAGCACCACCGGGGTCGGTTGCTGTTGTCATACTTACATAAAACAGCGGGTCAGAAGGCCATTGAGGATTTGTATAGATTTCACTTCCATGCTTTTCAAAAGCGGTATCAAAAAACAGAGAATGATGTGGTACCTGTTTCAGTTTTTTATTGATGCCGACATAATAGAGCAGGCAGGATGGTGCCATTGTCCTGTTATCCCAATATTCATCCGAATAACTTCTGTCGGCATTATTGAGCAACTTTGTTTCGGTAAAATGATAATCTGCCCCACTAATAATTACATCTGCTTCAAAAAACTTTCCATTGCTGAATACGCCGGTTGCTTTATTATTGAATGTTTCAATATGTTCAACATCATATTCAAACAAAAAGTTTACGCCAAGCTCTTTTGCCAGACTAAACATTCCTTCAACAATTTTATACATTCCGCCAACAGGATACCAGGTCCCAAGCTTAACATCGGCATAATTCATTAAGCTGTAAAGTGCCGGAATTTTTTGAGGTAGTGCCCCGAGAAATAAAACGGGGAACTCCATTAATTGTCTGAGTTTTGAATCTTTAAAGTGTTTCTGTACATGCTCCTTGATTGATGTAAACACATCTAACCTGAAAACACCTTTCAGGAAATCAACATCAATAAATTCTTTTAATGATTGCCCTGGCTTATGTACAAGTTTGTTCATTCCAACTTCATACTTGTATGCAGCTTCTTCTATGAAATGGTCAAGTTTTGCAGCACTTCCAGCTTCAATTTTTTCAAATAACTCTTTTAGTACATCATATGATGCAGGTATATCCATTACATCATTTTCAAAATAAACTCTGTATGATGGATCAAGACGTTTTAGTTCGTAATAATCACTTACTTTTTTCCCAAATTGCTGAAAGTAGCGTTCAAATACATCGGGCATCCAGTACCAGCTTGGGCCCATATCAAACACAAATCCATTGGCTTCCATTTTTCTTGCACGTCCGCCTGGAATTGGATGTTTTTCAAGTACAGTAACATTCCAGCCTGCTTTTGCAAGAAAGGAAGCTGCCGACATGCCGGCAAAACCGCTGCCTATAATAATTGCTGATTTCTGCATTGGAATTTAAAGGCGACTTAATTGTTCTTTTAAAAGTTTGCGTGCAAAATGAATCCGGCTCTTAATTGTGCCCAACGGCTCATTGAGCAAATGGGCAATTTCATGGTATTTAAAACCTTCGAAATAAAGCGTAAAGGGTATTTTAAAAATATCAGGCAAATCATGAATCGCTGCCTGAATTTCTTTCAGGTTCAGATTTGTTTCTGCATCATTCGCTACTGTTGGCTGCTGGTAATTAAGAAGAAAATCGTTGGCTGTTGAATCGAAAATTGTTTGCTGCTTGGCTTTGCGGCGGTAATTATTGATAAATATATTCCGCATAATCGTGTAAAGCCATGCTTTTACGTTTGTGCCAACATGATACTTTTCTTTGTTGGCAAGTGCCCTGTATAATGTTTCCTGCAAAAGATCTTTTGCAGTTTCATTGTCCCGGGTTAATGTAAAAGCAAATGGTTTTAAGAAATCAGTATTGCTTACAATCATCTGGTTGAATTCAATGGCCGACATAAAAAAGTGTTTAATTTTTTATACAATAAAGTTAAACATAATTTTAGCGTATTGTATATTCCGTTGAAGAGATAAGAGGTTTGCAGCGTCGAAAAATTAAACAAAAAACACCTGGATATATTAAATACAGGTGTTTTTTATAAAAAGAAGAATTTGCTATTTGGCGGCAGATGGTTTTACTAGTTCAATTTTCTGTTCTTCAATTTTTTTAAAACCTCCAAGAACATTACGCAGATTATGAAATCCCTGACGTTTTAAAATTGATGCTGCTATAACGCTTCTGTAACCTGCTGCGCAATGAATGTATAGATTGTCCCGGTCTTCAATATTGGTGATAAGAGCAGGGTCGTTAATATCTGCCAATGGCAGGTTTACTGCATCTTTAACATGTGATTCTTGAAATTCTGTTTCTTTTCGTACATCTACAACCACCAGATTATTGTCATGCGGAAGATCCATAGCCAGTTCATCTGCTTCAACATCAATAATCATATCAATTGATTCGCCTGCAGCAGCCCATGTATCATATCCTCCCTGAAGAATACCCCTTACATTATTAAGACCTGCCTTTCCAAGGCGTTGAATAGTTTCATCTTCCTTTCCGTCTTCACAAACAATTAAAATGTTTTCGTCAGTAGGCAGTACAGTGCTCGCCCATTCTTCAAACCGGCCTTCGAGCCCTATGCTAATCGAGCCAGGAATAAAACCTTGTGTGAAAACAGTTGCGTTTCGTGTGTCAAGTATAAACGTTTTTTCCTGTTTAGCAAGAGATTTAAAGTCGTCAATAGTTAATGCTGTCATTGATTTTTCTTTGGCACAAAAATACACCTCCTGAATAAGAATTCCGGTGATATATAATTTCAAAAACAGTTCTTAACTGAGAAGATCGGAAACGAATTTTTTAATTTCTTCCAGCCGTTCATAATTAACGGAATACCAGATAAATTTTCCTTCTCTTGTAGTTTTAACGATGTTGCTTCTGCGGAGTATTGCAAGATGTTGTGAAGCAACAGATTGTTCAAGCCTTAGTTTTACATAGATTTCTGTGACGGTAATACGTCCTGTTTCATTGATTAACTCAATGATTTGCTGTCGGAGCTTGTGGTTGAGGGAGCGTAAAATAAGTGCGGCCTTTTTTACTGCTAAATAGTCAACCTCCAATGGTGCTCCGTTCTCCTTTTTTTTAACGATAGTAGCCATTTTGAGCAGGTTTTATAGTTGTGATTTGGGTAAAAAATTTTAATTGAAGTTAGAACAATAAGAAAATGAATAATAGTTATAGAAGACAATCTTTATTTATTAAATACGGAATGAAAGTCTTTTATATATTCTGGCGAAGAATATGCAAGAGATGCAAACGAATTGTCATGAAATTGTTTAAAAACGTCTGTTATCATGTGCGATGCATCCCATTTTACATCAGGAAAATATGCGTGAGGGTTTTTGCAGATTGTTTTCCATTTATCGGCACCACTGCCAAAGAAAAACATATCGTGATCAGATAAAAAATCTGCAAAAGAATCTTCTGAAAGTATCAAAGCCTGGTTTGAAATTTTTTCGTCCATTCCGGCTGTATATAATGCTGTAAAAACTTCCATTCGTCTCGCATCAATCATTGGGCACAATAAAATATTTTGCCTCGCAGGTAAGGTTTGTTCAAGTATAGTAACTGCTGCCCGTGCCATTACTTTTGTTGTGGAAATTGTAATCAGCGGTTTGTTTAATGCGTAGCATAACCCTTTAGCCGAAGCAAAACCTACTCTTAATCCAGTATATGAACCGGGGCCTGAAGTAACTGCAATTGCATCAAGATCCGTTAAACGATAGCCAGATTCTTCTGCAATATTCAGGATGGCGGGTTGAAGAAAAGACGCATGATCTTTTTGATTTTCGTTTGATGTAAGGCGTAGAAGTTCCATTTCTTTTGCAAGTGCAACAGACGCATATGTAGTGGACGTATCGATGCAAAGAATGAGTGCCATTAAATGAAAATTCAGAATTTACTGGTATGAAAAAGGTTATCAGTACGCTTGCAAAAATACAGTGAACTGATTGCTTGTGATTTTCTTAAGTGAAAAAACTAAGTTTGTAATTAATATGGAAAAGAAAATTATACAAACAAATAATGCCCCGGCACCTATTGGCCCATACAGTCAGGCTGTTGCGGCAGGTAATTTATTATTCGTTTCAGGCCAGGTTTGTATTGACCCGCAAACAGGCGAATTGAATAATACTGATGTGAAAGCAGAAGCACATCAGGTAATGAAAAACCTGCACGCAATTTTATCGCAGGCGGGTTTAAGCTTTAATCATGTGGTTAAAACCACTATTTTCCTGAGTGATATGAACCTTTTTGCAGAAGTAAATGAAATTTACGGGTCATATTTTACCGGAACATTTCCTGCCAGGGAAACAGTTGCTGTTAAAGGGTTACCCAAAAATGTAAATGTGGAAATAAGTGTTATTGCGGCTTATTAATTAAAGTTTAATCTCCTCTTCATGTTCATCAAAGAAGTGGTATTCTGTAAGATGATAAGAAGTGTTTGATCTGACTTTAATTTTTTGCCTGTACTTCCAGCTCCATTTCATGCGTTTAGAAAAAATGCCTTTACGCAGGTATGCTTCCATAATAGGATGTACAGCAATGGTAAGTCCCTTATGTTTTTGCATGATGAGGTAACTGAGATTCTTTTCAATTTCATCTTCCAAAATTAATGTGGATGAAACTTTTCCAGTACCATTACAACTTGGACAAACTTCCTGCGTATTGATGTTTACTTCGGGCTTCATACGTTGGCGGGTAATCTGCATGAGGCCGAATTTTGATATGGGAAGTATGGCATGTTTAGCTCTGTCGGCTTTCATCAGCTCTTCCATTGCATCGGCCAGCTTGCGTTTATTATCCGGCAATTTCATATCAATAAAGTCAACAACAATAATTCCACCTATATCTCTCAGTCTTAACTGCCTGGCAATTTCCTCAGCAGCTTCAAGGTTTGTTTGCAGCGCATTTTCTTCCTGGTTAGCGCTTACACTTTTGTACCCGCTGTTTACATCAATAACGTGCAATGCTTCGGTATGCTCAATAATCAGGTAAGCTCCGCTTGCTAAGTTTACAGTTTTTCCAAAAGAGCCTTTTACCTGTTTGGTTACACCAAAGCTGTCAAATATTGGTGAACCGTTCTGGTAGAAGTTAACAATGTCAATTTTATCAGGAGCAATTTTCTGAATATAATTTCTTGCATCGTTGTAAATGTGTTTATCATTCACAACAATTTTATTGAAATCAGCATTCAGCAAATCACGAAGAATGCTGGTTGTTTTATCTGTTTCGCCAAGAATTTTTGCAGGAGGAGCGGCGTTTTTCAGGTTTTGCTGAATTTGTTTCCACTGATTCATGAGGTTGTTGAGGTCTTCATGAAGTTCAGCCGTGTTTTTTCCTTCAGCAGCAGTTCTTACAATAACGCCAAAATTTTTTGTTTTAATGGCTTCAACAATCTTCTGGAGTCTTTTTCTTTCATCGCTGGAATGAATCTTGCGGCTTACTGCAACAATGTCATTAAAAGGGGTAAGTACAACAAAGCGCCCCGGTAAAGATATTTCGCAACTTAAACGTGGGCCCTTTGCAGCTATTGGTTCTTTGAGAATCTGTATTAGAATATTCGGTTTGCCGGTGAGAACTTCACCTATTTTCCCTGTTTTAATGATTTCAGGCTCAGTTTGAAATTTGGAGAAATCAAATACTTCCTCACTTTTGTCGCTTATCGACTGGGATGTGAACTTGAGTATTGAACGTACGTATGGACTGAGATCTGTATAGTGAAGAAACCCGTCTTTTTCAAAACCAACATCCACAAATGCAGCATTCATACCCGGCACAAGCTTTTTTACTTTTCCCAGGTATAAATCACCTACGGTAAAACTTGCATCATGACTTTCCTGATGCAGTTCCACAAGTTTCTTGTCTTCTAATAAAGCTATTTCCACTCCGTTTGGAGCGGCGTTGATGATCAGTTCCTTATTCACCCGAAATGTCTTTTAAATTGTACAATCCTTACTTCACCTGATCTCAGGAAGGAATAATAAGCCAATTGCAGCATGATATACAAGCAGGCATAAAATTATAGCAACGGCCATAGCGAAACAGAGTCCCGTTTATGCGGGACTCCGTTCAATATAGAAGATTATTTCTTGTTCTTCTTATGACGGTTCTTTCTAAGACGTTTTTTACGCTTATGCGTCGCAATTTTATGACGCTTTCTCTTTTTTCCGCAAGGCATGTTTAATACGTTTTACGTTCGTTAAAAAATATGTTTACAACTCTTTTATTCGTTGTTCAATCTGGTTCAGCATTTCAGGGTTGCTTTTGAATTTCTTCTTAGCCTCCAGTGCTTTTACGGTTTGTAAAAACTGCTGATACCATTTTTTTGCATTTGCTTTATCGCCGCTTTGTTCATACGCATCAGCCAATCTCAGAATTGCTTCCAGATTTTCAGGCTGTATTTGAACAACTTTTTCAAAACGTTCAGTAGCTTTTGACCACTGGCCGCTTGTTAAAGCCCCTACTCCGAGCATGTAATTGGCAAAAACATCATTAGGGTTCTTAACAAGAACTTCCCTGATAAGCCCAATACCTTTCATTGGAGGTTCATTGTCGGCAGCGCCAAAAAAATAAGTGCTGCCAAGACCAACCTTTGTTGAATCATTGTCGGGGTTCAGCTTTAAAGCAATTTCAAACAACTCCTTTGCTTCTTTTGCCATCCATACTTTCAGAGGCTGTTCCTCTGTAGTCTGAAGTTCGCTTAAAAACAAATGGGCAGCAAAGGTGAGATTTTTCTCTGACTTTTCCAACTTAGCTGCTTCTGCAAGATATTTGGCGTATGGAACAAAATTTTTAGCTGAATCTTTCCAGAACTCTGCAAGCTGATGGTAAACATGAACCTGCTGATTTTTCACATCTCCTCTCACAACGGAATTTTCCCATCCTGTAATTTTTTTTAGCTGCGAAGCTGTGAGTTGTTTTTTTGCAATGCTTAATAAGGACTCAAAATCAGTACTTTGTGCAGCAGCAGGGGGCATTGCCTGAGCGGAATGCTCATGGTCCGAATGATTGTCTTTTTTGTTTGGCGATCTTCTTCCAAAAAAAAATAAAAGAAAAACTGCTGTTACAGCAGCAGTAATATAAATAAGTTGTTGCCTGTTCACTTTTGAAAATTGAACTGCAAAACTAAAGGATGGTATTGATTAAAAACTGAAAATAACGGAATTAACTTCCTTTATACCTCGATTTAACCTCCTGAACAAACTCTTTAGCGGGTTTAAAGGCAGGAATATAATGTTCAGGGATATGAACAGCGGTATTTCGCTTAATATTTCGGCCAATTTTTGCTGCCCTTTTTTTGGTAATAAAGCTTCCAAATCCACGGATGTAAATGTTTTGTCCGGCAGATAAGGAGTCTTTTACCTCCTTGAACATTGTTTCGAGAGCAACAAGCACATCCACTTTGGGAATTCCTGTTTTCTCTGATATTTGGTTGACAAGATCAGCTTTTCTCATTCTGAAAAATTTTGAAGTTTTGATTAGTAACTCTAAGATCATGAATAAAATTCAGAAAAGGAAATATATTGGTAAAAATTCTTTTAGTAACTGGTTGATTATGAGTTAAAAGTGATCCATCTGTCGGAATTTTCCTATTTCTGTTGGCAGCTTTCTTTAAAACTGCTTTTTTTGTTATGAAAATGGATCAAAGAAAATATTTCAGGAAAAAGCTGCTTTTCTGGCATAAAACAATCAATAACCGGCAGTTGCCCTGGAAAGGCGAAAAGGATGTTTACAGGATATGGCTCAGTGAAATTATTCTTCAGCAAACAAGGGCAGAACAGGGGCTGAAGTATTACGAGCGGTTTTTGAAAAAATATCCAACTATCGGGAAGCTGGCAAACGCACCTCTTGAGGAAGTTTATAAATTATGGGAAGGGCTTGGTTATTATAATCGCTGTAGAAATCTGCATGCAACTGCCCGTAAAATTGTTTTTGAACTTGATGGCGTATTTCCACAAACATTTGAATCTATCCTTGATCTGAAAGGAATTGGCCCTTATACCGCAGCAGCTATTTCTTCGTTTGCTTATGATCTGCCATATGCTGTTGTTGATGGAAATGTTTTTCGTGTATTAAGTCGTTTTTTTGGAATAAGTACACCAACTGACACTGTAAAGGGTAAACGTGAATTTCAGTATTTAGCACAGGAATGTCTTGATATAAAAAAATCATCTGTTTATAACCAGGCTATTATGGATTTTGGAGCAACGGTTTGTAAACCTGATGTGCCTTTATGTAATTCCTGTTTATTGAAGGAGAAATGTGTTGCATTTAATGAAGATATTATTGACGAACTGCCTTTGAAAGAAAAAAGAACGAAACTACGGAGCCGGTGGTTTGTTTTTTATATAATTAAGCAAGGCAACAAATTCGCCATACAAAAACGGGAGGAAAAAGATGTTTGGGCCAATTTGTACCAGTTTCCAAATACAGAATGTAAAAATGAAAAGGAATGGCAACGGCAAATAAAGAACAATACATCGGCATGGTTAAACAGCAATAATCTTGAAATTATTTACAGATCAATATCGGCAAGGGCTTTCCGCCAGCAGTTAAGTCATCAAACTATTTTTGCCAGGGCAGTCTTGGCAGAGACAAAAACGTTTGGTGAAAAGAACCTCCAATGGGAGTGGAAAACGATTAATGAGATAAGAAAACTGCCATTTCCTAAAATCATCAATGATTTGCTGAAAGAAGAAACGGCCGAATTATTTATGCTGAATGATGCTACAGTTAAGCAAAACACGTAATTTAGAAGAGACAACTGTTTGGTTTTATCATTTCATCTGAAAAATTATTCGTATGAGAGGAGTTAACCGTGTAATGCTTATCGGAAATCTGGGTAAGGATCCGGATATTCAGATACTCGAAGGAAATATTGCAGTAGCAAAATTTCCTCTTGCAACTACTGAAACATTTAAAGACCGCACAGGAAAATTAGTGAGCCAGACTGAATGGCATACTGTAGTGTTGTGGCGTGGCTTGGCCGAACTTGCACAGAAATATCTTCATAAGGGGAGTCTTGTATATATTGAAGGGCGCTTAAAAACAAGGAGCTGGGAAGATAAGGAAGGTGTAAAAAAATATGCAACAGAAGTTGTGGGCGATAACCTGATTATGCTTGATAAGCGAGCTGAAGGAAGTAGCAGGGCTGATATTTCAGATAATCTTACTAATTATCCCGGCGATGATCTTCCGCCAATTGGTGAGCCAAATGAAGACCTGCCTTTTTAGGAAATATCCCTGCTATTCCTATTTTTGCTTTGTGAAGCAGGTATTGTTCATTTAATCTTTTTGTTTTGGATTATCACCAGTTTATTAATTCGTTTCTAAATATAACTAAACCCGTTTTGCTGGCAATAAACAGCCAGGGGCTTACTCTTACAGTGATTATTTTTATTGTTTTGCTTTTCTTTTCGTTTCTTGTTAGTGGTGCGCAGGTGGCTTTTTTTTCGTTGCGGTATAAAGATCTCAACATGATTAAAACAAGAACCGAACCTGCTGCAAAACGTGTTATAAAATTACTTGAGGAGCCCAAAGTATTATTTGCAAGTTTACTGGCAGCTAATATTATTTTTAATCTCTGCATTGTTTTCTTTTCAAATTTTTTAATTGACAATGCACTTGCATTGCAGCATAAATTATTCTGGGTTGAGTTTATTTTAAAAGCGGCAGCAATTTCTTCATTGATATTACTGTTCTCAGAAATACTTCCTAAAGTATGGGCTTCGCAAAACAATGTGTTCTTTGCTTTTTTTGCAAGCTGGTGGGTCGATTCAATTGTTTACCCCATCTTTAAATCAACAGGAGAATGGCTTGCAGGATATACATATAGCATTGAGAAAAAGATGGAAAAATATCAAACAAGCGCTTCCAAAGCCGAAGAACTTGATTATGCTATTGACCTGATGAGTGAGGAAGAAGCTACTGATGAAGAAAAACAAATACTGAAAGGTATTCAGAATTTCAGCAATATTACTGTTAAACAGATCATGCGTTCAAGACTTGATGTCAGCGGCATTGAAGTAGCCAGCAGTTTTACCGATCTGGTTAATCGTATTCAGGAACTGCATTACAGCCGTCTTCCTGTTTATAAAAGTAACCTTGATGAAGTTGTAGGCATTATCCAAACAAAAGATATTTTACCACACCTCAACGAAAATGCAGAGTTTCACTGGCAACAATTGATGCGTACACCATTTTTTGTTCCCGAACAAAAGCTGATTGATGATCTGCTGAAAGAGTTTCAGCAAAAAAGAATTCATTTTGCAGTTGTAGTAGATGAATTTGGCGGCACCAGCGGAATTGTTACAATGGAAGATGTGGTGGAAGAAATTATTGGTGAAATTAAGGATGAGTTTGATGATGAAGAAACCATCAATAAAAAAATTGATGACCGCAACTATATTTTCGAGGGCAAAACAATGATTCATGAAATTTGCCGTACAATGAGTTTGCCGGCAGATACTTTTGACAGTGTAAAAGGAGAAAGTGAGTCATTGGCAGGCCTTGTGCTTGAGGTTGCAGAACGGTTGCCGAGAGTAAACGATGTTGTTGAAGCAGGCGATTTTCAGTTTACAGTACTTGAAGTAAGCCGAAACAGAATTGAAAAAGTAAAAGTGACGATTAAACCGGTCTTTGATTAAAATTTTATGAAACAACATTTTCGTTTTTTTTATTTTCTGCTTTTCGCTTTTTACTTCATTGCCTGTAATTCGGATCCACGCCCACGACCCAAAGGGTATTTTCAGATTGATTTCCCGGAGAAAAAATATATATTGTTTGATGAACCAGGTTTTCCTTACACATTTGAATACCCGGTTTATGGAAAAGTTGTAAGAGATACTACATTCTTTGATGAGAAACCCGAGAACCCTTTCTGGATCAATCTCGATTTTCCTGATTTTGGCGGAAGAATTTATATCAGCTATAAAACAATTGGCAGCAATAAATTTGAAACATTGGTTGAAGATGCTTTTAAAATGACCAGCAAGCACAGTCTTAAAGCAACTTCTATTGATGAAATACCTGTTAAAGGTGGTCCTGGTGTTACAGGTTTTGTGTTTGATGTGGGCGGCAATGCTGCAACAGGAAAACAGTTTTTTGTAACCGACAGTACTAAGCATTTTTTACGTGGTGCTTTATATTTTGATGCAACTCCAAATTACGATTCCATTAAACCGGTTGATCAGTTTTTGTATAAAGACATGCAGCACCTGATTGAAACTTTGAAGTGGAGGAATTAATTTATGCCCGAATTATTTCTGATTACACGATCAGAATGGCAATTGAAAAATTGAACAAGTCTTTGTTGATGCCGGTTAATAACCAACGCAGCCTATCTTTGCAGCATGATTGAGATAGATAATATTTTCATTAGTGATGAAGTGGTGGAAGAACAATTCGTTTGTGATTTAAACAAATGCAAAGGTGGTTGTTGTGTTGATGGTGATGCCGGTGCTCCTTTAACGGATGATGAACTGAAACAAGTTAATGAAGCATATCCTTTCGTTAAACATTTGCTCACAAAAGAAGGAGTGTATGTTGTTGAGCAGGAAGGGAAATACCTGTACGACCGTGAATTTGGCTGGGTTACTCCAACCATCAGCAATGGGATGTGTGCATACGGACTTGTGGATGAAAAGGGAATTGTAAAATGTGCGTTTGAGCAGGTGTACAACGAAGGGAAAATCGGCTGGAAGAAACCCGTTTCCTGCCACCTCTATCCAATCAAGATTACAAAAAGCAAAAATACCAATCAGCAATATGTAAACTATGAACCGAGGAATCCCATGTGCAACCCCGGTTGTGGACTTGGCAAGCAATTGAAAGTACCCGTTTATGTTTTTCTGAAAGAATCCATCATCCGTAAATACGGAGAAGAGTTTTATGAAGTGCTTTCACAAATTGCAGAAACCTATTATTCTTCAGATTCAAACAAGTAACTTTAGATCATGAGTCAAGCCGCCGATAAGTTTATCGCAAAAAGTACAATTAAGGCTGCCGACCTGGAACACAGGCGAACAATCAATTTTAATATTAGCAAGTACAAATCAAAAGTTCCAGAAGGAATGCAGCAGTTTTCTCAGTTGCCCACTGCAAGAGAACGTGCTAAGAACGTGAAGTGGCGTGCAATTGAAACCCTGGATCAACAACTCGAAGAATTTGAACTGCAGTTTACACGCCGTGGCGGTAAAGTAATCTGGGCTGAGGATGCAAAACAGGCATGCAATGAAATTTTAAAAATCTGCGAAGCAAAAAATTGTAAAACTCTTGTAAAGAGCAAGAGTATGGTTACTGAAGAAATTAAGCTGAATGAATTTTTAGGTGAACATAAAATTGAAAGTGTTGAAACAGATTTGGGCGAATATATTCAGCAATTAGATGAAGAGCCGCCTTACCATATTGTAACACCTGCCATGCACAAAAGCAAAGAGGATGTTGCAAAACTTTTTTCAAATAAACTGGGCACTGATCCGAAAGCAACTCCTGAAGAGTTAACGCTGATTGCACGAAAAATTCTGCGTGAAAAATATGTGCAGGCAGAAGTTGGCGTTACCGGTGCTAATTTTATTTTAGCTGATGTTGGTGGTGTTGCTGTTACAGAAAATGAAGGCAACGCAAGACTCAGTTGTGCTTTTCCCAAAACACATATTGTAATTGTTGGCATTGAAAAAATGTTACCAAGTATCAGTGATCTTGGTTTGTTCTGGCCGCTGCTTGCAACTTTTGGAACAGGTCAGTATGTAACAGTTTATAACAATATTGTTCTTGGTCCGAAACAAGCCGGTGAAGCAGATGGTCCTGAAGAAATGTATGTAATATTACTTGATAACGGTCGTACGAATTTGCTGAAGAATCCTGCAGTTCGTGAAGCATTGTATTGCATACGTTGCGGAGCGTGTTTAAATGCTTGTCCTGTTTACAAAAATATTGGTGGGCATAGTTACGGAACAACTTATAGTGGTCCTATAGGAAAAGTAATTACTCCGCATTTAAGAGGTATGGAAGAGTTTAAACATCTCAGTTTTGCATCTTCTTTATGTGGTAACTGTACGGAAGTTTGCCCGGTGAGAATTAATTTACATGAGCTGTTATTAGAAAACCGTCATGAAGCAGTTGAACAAGGCTATTCATCTTTTGGTGAGCGTGTTGCATGGAAAATATGGAAACAGGCATGCCTCAACCGCAAAATGATGAACATGGGCAACAGTAAAATCAAAAACTGGATGGTTAGTAATTTTGGAAAAGAATGGACGAGGCATCGTGGTAATCTGAATTTCCCTGAAAAAACATTCAACCAGTTGTGGCGTGAAAAGAATGGCAAGTAATTTCTTCAATGCTTATTTATACACCCAACATAACATCACGTTTCAGGTATATTCTTGATTATTTCAATGAAAAATTGTTGTGGCAGGCTGAGCTAACAGATGATCCGGAATATTTTGCTTCGTATAAAAATCAAAAACTGAATTATTCGGATGAACGGATTGATGCTGCTGAATTTTACATCAAGTCATCAGGATTGCTGCATGAAACCGGTTTACGCAAACAGTTTATCGAATGCTTTGAATGGAATGATGTAAAAGCATTTTACCAAAGTGATGATGATTTTGGTTTTGATATTTTCTCCGCCGTCTTTTACCTTATTACACGTTACGAAGAATATCTTGAACATGAACCCGATGAGTATGGCAGGTATGCACACTGGAATTCATTGGCATGGAAAGAAGGGTTTATGCATCAGCCGGTAGTTGATATCTGGATGCAAAAGTTTGCAAAACAACTGCACAAAAAGTTTTCAATTTTCAATTTTCAGTTTTCAGTTTTTCGCTTTCTTCCCACTTACGATATTGACATTGCCTGGAGTTATAAGCATAAAGGTTTCTGGCGAAGTATTACTGCATCAATAAGGCAGCCCAAAACAATTTCACAACGTTTAAAAGTTTTACGAGGAAAAGAAAAAGATCCGTTTGACAGCTACGAATGGATGAATGAACTGCACAGCAAACATGAACTGAAGCCAGTTTATTTTTTCCTGCTTGCAGAAGAAAACAGCAGGTATGATAAAAATATTCTGCCCAAACAAAAGGCATTGCAACAGTTGGTTTATTCAACTTCTCAGCAGTATTCAGTCGGGTTGCATCCTTCAACAAAAAGCAATGTGATAAAAGAACTGCTGGTGAAAGAAAAACAAACTCTTGAAACGATCAGTAAAAAGAAAATTACACAAACACGCTATCATTATATTTTATTTCATCTGCCACATTCTTACCGTGAATTGATCAATGCAGGTTTTACTGATGATTACAGCATGGGCTATGGTGCGGTAAACGGCTTTCGTGCATCTACCTCTCATTCTTTCTTGTGGTACGATCTGGAGAAAGAAGAATCGACTTTATTACGTATTCATCCTTTTGCGTTCATGGAAGCAAATTCGTTTTACGAATTGCAGCAAACGGCACAAGAGGCTTTGAATGAAATGATGCATTTATGTAATGAAGTAAAAAAAGTAAACGGGACATTCATCTCCATCTTTCATAATCATTTTTTCGGAACTGATCCGATGTTTAAAGGCTGGAAGGAAATGTATGAAGAGTTTTTGAATGTAACTGCGCCTATGGCTGAACCACTAAGTAACGAAAGCGCTAAGTAACACGAATGGGATAATCTCAAAAAATTATTTCATTAACATTTATATTATGTGTAGTTACCCTTTGGGTGAACAGACTTATGCAATTATCCTATTTATCCTGTAAATCTCACAAATCCCGGTTCAGACTTCATTCTTCGAGCTTTCCAGCATCTGCATCAATGTATTCATTTCGGGCTCGCTTAAATATCTCCATTTGCCTGTTGGAAGATTTCCCAATTGTATGTGCATGATGCGGATGCGTCTGAGGCTGATTACTTCATAGCCAAACACTTCGCACATGCGGCGTATCTGCCTGTTCAATCCTTGCGTAAGAATAATGGAAAATGTTTTGCCGCTCAGTTGCCGAACTTTACAAGGAAGAGTAGTGGTGTTGAGTATATGAACTCCCTTGCTCATTTTTGCAGCAAAGTCTGGAGTGAGTTTTTTGTTGACGGTAACAATGTATTCTTTTTCGTGTTCGTTACCTGCACGTAAAATTTTATTAACGATATCGCCATTGTTGGTTAGAAAAATCAATCCTTCTGAATCTTTATCTAATCTTCCAATTGGGAAAATGCGTTTGGGATGATTGATGTAACGGATAATATTCGTTCTGTCTTTTTCATCAGTTGTTGAAGTAATGTTCAGCGGCTTATTGAAAGCCATAATGAACAGATCGTTCTTTGCTGAACGTTTTACTTTCAGCAATTCATCATCAATATAAATTTTATCAGATGGAGAAACTCTTGTGCCTGCAAGAGCAATGTTGCCATTAACAGCAACACGAGCCTGGTCAATCAGCTTATCTGCTTCACGTCGTGAACAGTAACCAGTGGCACTGATGTATTTATTTAAACTGATTCTTTCTTCCTGCTGCATCGATGTAAATGTAAAATGAATTAATTATCCAGCGCTTCTCTTTGTTCATCGGCTGTTCTGCGGAATGCTTTATTAACAAGATAAACGCCAAGCAACGTAATCAAACCGCCAACAACCAGTGTTATCGTTAATCGTTCATCAAAAATCCATGAACCAAGTAATACTGCAACAACAGGATTAATGTAGGCATAAATACTGGCCTGTTCCGTTGGAAGATTCTGTAATGCATATAAATAGGAAATAAAAGCAATGATGGAACCGAATATTACAAGATAGCCAATTGCTAACCACGCATTAACCGGTATTTCAGTAAAAGGAACAAAATTTTTATTGAATGATGAAACGCTTAACAATGTTATTCCTGCAATCACCATTTGTATTCCTAATCCAAAGTAGGGATTAAATTCAGATGCGTGTTTTTTTGTGTAGAGTGAACCAAATGCCCATGTCCATGTTGCAGTCAATGAAATCAAAACACCAAAACGAAAGCCAGGGTTGAAAAAATCCTGCAGGTGTTCATAAAAAATCACACATACTCCTGCGAAGCCTGTCATTAATCCAAGAACAGCTTTTGAAGGAATTTTTTCTTTTGGTGAAAACAAGCTGATAATAACTATCCAAAGAGGAAAGATAGCGCTGATGATTGCTCCAAGTCCCGATGAAATATATTTCAATCCCCAGGTGCTGAACCCATTGCTGAAAATAAAATTGAGTGCAGATAAAATCAGAATAGGAAGAATATCTTTTCGCTTTGGCCAGCTTGCGCCTTTTAATACAAAAAAGATGATGTAAAATGTTCCGCCAAGCAACTGACGTAAGCCTGCAAGTTGTATTGCAGGCATGTGTTTTACACCTTCTTTTGAAGCAAGCCAGGTGGTACCCCATAAAAAGCAAACTACAGCCAGCGCAAAAATTGCTTTTGCTCTTGTTCCTTTTTGTCTGATGGTTAAAGGATTCAGTACCGATAAGTTTTTAATTGTATCAGTAGAAGCTGTAATTGTTTTTTTGAGATATTTTTTTGGCATTAGTGTTTAAAGTGTCTCATTCCTGTTATCACCATTGCAAGATTATTTTGCTTGCAATATTCAATGGAATCGTTATCACGTATTGATCCGCCGGGCTGAATATATGCTGCAATGCCTGCTGCATGACCTAACTGCACACAATCATTAAACGGAAAGAAAGCGTCGCTTGCCATTACTGCACCATTCAGATCAAAATTAAATTGCTTTGCTTTTTCAACTGCCTGGCGAAGCGAATCAATGCGGCTTGTTTGTCCGCAGCCTTTACCAACCAGTTGTTTGTTTTTAATTAAGGCGATAGCGTTTGATTTTAAATGCTTGCATACAATATTTGCAAATTTCAAATCACCTTTTTCAGCATCGGTTGTTTCCCTACCACCGGTTTCTTTCCACTCAGTATAGTTTCCTTCATCAGTTCCCTGCACAAGTACACCATTGAGTAATGATTTGAATTGTTCTTTTGTATTTGGTTGTTGTTTTAACTGTAGAAGAATGCGGTTCTTCTTTGATTTTAAAACAGCCAATGCTTCTTCAGAGAAAGATGGTGCAATCAACACTTCAAAGAAAATTTCATTGATTGCATCAGCAGTTGCTTTATCAATTTCGCCATTGCAAACCAACACACCACCAAAAGCACTTTCAGGATCACCGGCAAGTGCAGCATCCCAGCTTTCTTTAACTGTTGAGCGTTGTGCAACACCGCACACATTGGTATGCTTGATAATAGCAAATGTTGTACCTCCTTCCTCTGAAGGGGTACTTTGAAACTCTCCGATTAATTGTACCGCAGCATCAACATCAACCAGGTTGTTATAGCTTAATTCTTTTCCGTTAAGTTGTGTAAACAGTTCATCAAGGTTGCCAAAGAAACGTGCATTCTGATGTGGGTTTTCGCCATAACGCATAATTTTTTCTTCTTTGTTGAAAGGAGTTTCAACTACCGATTGATGGAAGTAATTACTGATTGCAGTATCATAAGCAGTACATACATCAAAGGCTTTTATTGCAAAAGAACGACGTTGCTCATAATTTGTTTCACCATTCTGGCTGCGCAGAATTTCTTCGAGTACTGCATATTCTTTTTTTGCTGCAAGTACAACCACATCTTTATGGTTTTTTGCTGCAGCACGGATCATGGATGGTCCGCCAATATCAATTTTTTCAATAATTGCTTTTTCCTTTTCTTCATCTCCGCCTTGAAAGGTGGAGCTATTCACCGTTTGCACGGTTTCTTCAAACGGGTATAAGTCAACAATTACCAGGTCAATTTCCGGAATGTTAAATTGCTTCATTTCGCTTACATGCTGTTCATCATCTCTTTTACCAAGAATGCCGCCAAAAACAGAAGGATGTAAGGTTTTAACCCGGCCACCAAGAATGGAAGGGTAGGTAGTGAGTTGTTCAACAGGTACAACTGGCACGCCAAGTTTTTCAATAAACTGTTGAGTTCCCCCGGTTGAATAAATGGTTACATTTTGTTCATTAAGAAGTTTAATTAAAGAGTCAAGGCCATCTTTGTAAAAAACAGAGATGAGCGCAGATTGAATTTTTTTCATGATAATTAATAAAGGAAAGTAAACTGTAAATGCTAAAGAGCAGCAAAGATACGCCTCTATAAATTCATTACAAAAGCTCCCTGCTCATTTGTGCTGAAGGCGTTGATTCCGAAACGGGTACAATCTTTTTTCCAGAGAGCTACTTTCCATTGCGGATTGGAGCTGTCGAAAATGATTTGCTTACAATCAATTGTTTTTATGAAATTACTGATGTAGAGTTTTGGATTTTTTGAAACAATTACAACATCGGCAATGATTTTTGGCTGAGTTGAATCGTACTGATAGTTTGTATTGATCAGAAGAATTTTTTTCTGATGAATTGTAAAAATATTGCTTTGAAAAGCAGGTGATATTTTAGGAGAATGATAAGTACGGTAGAATATTCTTGATGGTTTAAGATGAAAGTTGCGCAAAAACCCATCCTGAAGTAAAACTGAATCACCGATAAAATAATAATCTGAACCAATCATCAGGTCAATGGCCCTGTGTTGAGAAAGGTTGTACACCACAAGTTTCTTTTGCTGACTGGTTTTGTAAATTTCATAGGACTGAAGGCAAAAAAACAGGCAAAGAAAACCGATGCTCCATTTTGCAGCTTTTCTCTCTTTTTTCAATAATCTTATTGCAGTAGCAGCAATAAAAAGGTAAAGAGTGATTGTTTGTAGTGGCGTATGCATAATTCCATCTGTTACAGCAAATGAAAAATGATCTGTCCAGATGATAAACTGGTTCATCCATTTGAGCAAATAACTTAAAGCAAAACCTGTCCAGTTTGAAATGATAGGAATAAAAGAAGCACTCATCAGCAATATTTCTCCAAATAAAATAATACTACTTAAAGGAACTGCAACAAAGTTGGTGATGAAGAACAAATTAGGCGACTGATGAAAATGATACATTGCCAGAGGCAATGTTAATATTTGTGCAGATAACGTAACTGCATTCAGTTGCCAGGCTTTGTCTAAAAATTTATTTTCAAATGAAACCCAGTTGTAGATTGGCTTCATAAATAAAACTATACTTAGCACTGCTGCATACGAAAGCTGAAAACCTACATCCCACAGGAAAAACGGATTGTAACACAAAAGCACAAATGCAGAGGCTGCAAGACTGTTGTAGATATTTCCCTTGCGGCCAATCAGTTCTCCTCCGGCTATAAAAGAAAACATTACTGCTGAACGAAGCACTGAAGCACCTGCACCTGTAAGCAAACTGAATATCCATAAAAAGGCTACGGCAAGCACAGGCTTCAGCCATTTGATGCGTTTTATTTTATCAAGCGGTGTTAAAAGAATAAGCAGTAACCAGTAAATCAGTCCAAGATGTAAACCGCTGATGGCAATAATATGTACAACACCTGTATTACTGTATGCTTGTACAAGATCCCTGTCGAGATCATCTCTGTAGCCAATCAACAATGCTTCTGCAACACTAGTTTCCTGATCGCCACGAATATTTTTTCGCAGCGTTTGTAAAACATAATCTCTCACTTTATACATGTTGCTCCAGAAGAAATTTTGCTTTGTTTCTTTCAATAGAACATATTCATTCTTATTTAAAAAAATCTGGTGAGTTATGCCGTTAAACAATGCGTATCGTTTGTAATCAAATCCACCCGGGTTTCCTGCATTTTTTATTTCCTGCAAGGGTTTGTTGATGGCAAGGGTATTTCCATACTGAAGTGGTGGAGGAATACTGTCTTTATGAAAGTAAAGAATTAAATTACCCTTGGCCTTGTTTGTTTTACCGTTATGTTCAACAGAAATAAATTCAGCAAGTGCCTTGTATGTTTTTTGTCTTTCAGTTAAAGGTTCAAGCAAACGGATTTGAACAACATCTCCCGGTTTATAATTTACTCCAATCCATTGTGGGTGATGATTGTTTAATTTCAGCCATACGAGTAAAACTCCAAATGTGAAGCAAATGATGGTAATACTAATGCCCGGCATCCAACTGTAAACAAATTTTTTTTGGTGCTTAACAATGCTGAAAAGAATTTGGAAAGGGATAGAAAGTAAGAAAAGAATTACTGCTGTTTCCCATCCCGACAAAAAATACCAACTGCAAATAATTCCACCTGCAAACGGAATAACGTATCGGAGGAAGGGGATGTTTTTCCAGATGGGAATCATGTTAGCATTGTTTGTTGTAAAATAAGCATCCTTTCTCAGAATTTAATCACTGATGTAAATAAAAAAAATCCCGGTATAGCCGGGATTTGATATTCAAAAAAAATTGTAAATATTATTTACTCAAATACATACTTCTGTCTTTATATAACTGACGGAAGTATGGATCACGCAGATTTTTTATAAACCTGATTGCTTCGCCTGTGCTTTTCATTTCGGGCCCCAGTTCTTTGTTTACGTTGGGGAATTTGTTGAAACTGAAAACCGGCTCTTTAATTGCATAACCGTCCAGCTTCTTTTCAAATTTAAAATCAGTCAGTTTGTTAACACCCAGCATTACTTTGGTTGCAATGTTGAGATAAGGAATCTGGTATGCTTTTGCAATAAACGGAGTTGTTCTTGATGCTCTTGGGTTTGCTTCAATTACATATACCTCTCCCCCCTTAATTGCAAACTGAATATTGATTAAGCCACGAATATCCAAGGCTTGTGCAATGCGTTTTGCATAATCTTCCATCTTGGCTACAATGAGCGGTGAAAGATTAAACTCAGGGAGCATTGCATGGCTATCGCCACTATGAATACCTGCCGGTTCAATGTGCTCCATAACGCCCATTACGTGGAAATTTTCGCCATCAAAAATGGCATCAATTTCAGCTTCCTGGCAACGGTCAAGGAAATGGTCGATCAGGATTTTATTGCCGGGTAAATGTTTCAACAAACTCAATACTGCTTTTTCAAGTTCGGTTTCGTTTATGACGATACGCATCCTTTGACCTCCCAACACGTAGCTCGGGCGAACAAGCACCGGGTATCCAACTTCTTTTGCCACTTCAATGGCATCGTCTGTGCTGTATGCAGTGCCATATTTGGGATAAGGAATTTCTAATTCTTTAAGCAAATCACTGAAACGGCCACGGTCTTCAGCTATATCCATACTGTCGAACGAAGTGCCGATTATTCGGATGCCTCTTTCATGAAGGCGTTTTGAAAGCTTCAGGGCTGTTTGACCTCCCAATTGAACGATGATACCATAAGGCTGTTCCAGTTCAATAATTTCCCAGAGATGCTCCCAGTTTACCGGTTCAAAATACAGCTTGTCGGCCATATCAAAGTCGGTGCTAACTGTTTCAGGGTTACAATTAACCATAATTGCTTCATATCCGCATTCTTTAATGGCGAGAAGGCCATGAACACAGCAGTAATCGAACTCAATACCCTGACCAATGCGGTTGGGGCCACTGCCTAAAACAATTACTTTCTTACGTTGAGATGGGATAGATTCGTTGTGGAGGATCGTATTTGCCATTGCGGTGCAAAGGTAGGTTTCTGCAAAAATTTTGGGCCATTTTTTTGAGTAAAATTTTGTAAGAAAGAAGGGATAATAAATCTAAGTAGTAAACCTACTTTTTGATTCTGAACATATTTATTCCATTTGTACTTATTACCGGGCGAGGATGAATTAACGGCATAAGCTGAGGTTTGAGGTATAGTGTGGCAGGGGTTAGCAGAATGTAATCAGGGTGATACTTCATAATAAGATATTCTCTTTCTTTACGTGTAGCTTTTTGAGAAAAGAAGTGTATAACCTGTTTTCGACGCTCCTCTGCATCATTTACCCAATAAATAGGATAGATTGTAGCTACTAACTTTCCACCATATGAAGGAACAAAGAGACCGGTTTGGATATCTGTTAATATTACAGCCGATCTATCTTTAAACAAAGGTCCCAAAAATGATAGTTCGTTTGCTGTCTCAGAATGGCTAAGTTTCTGAAATGTTATCGAGTCTGGAATTGATTGTTTATTAGTTGTAAGATAATTTGAGAATTCTTTTTTTGATTGATGTAGATATGGAAGTGCAAGTAGAAAGATAAGTATATACCAGATTTTGTTTGATTTATTCGACTGTATTAATCTTTTCACCAATAAGAGATCGCATAAAATTACAATAAAAGCAATCATTCGGCCAAATCCATACAAGTTTGTATAATAGCCCAAAGCATAGAGAGTAAACAAAATTGATAAAACAGTTAACCAAGCCCACTCTTTTACGACAAATCCGTTGCGTGTAAACAACAAATGTACTGGCAATAATATTATCGGAATTATTTTCCAAAGTATATTATTATAAAGCTCAAAACTATCCAAATGAAATTTGTTGTCTTCCCCGGCGTATTTTAATAATGAGTAAAAAGAATAATACGGCCATAATCCAGCGAGCAATAGTGCAAGTATTACAGAGAAGAATATTAATAGAATATTTTTATAAAGTGAATCTTTGTTGATGCTTTGTTGTTGCAAATTGATCAGAAAAACATATAAAACAAGACATACAGCAAGAATAAATGTCAAGGGATGGCAAAGAATTATTATAGAAAGTAGTAAGACAACTAAAATATATAAGATGATTTGTTTTTTTGTTTTGTTAGGGAAGCAGATGATTTTTTCCGTTACAGATGCAACAAAAATTGAGCAACTAAAAGCAAAAGTAGAAGGATAAGCAAGAGTTAATATTAAGGATCGGAAATGAAAAAATGAGCTAAAAAGCGGTGCCTTTAAACCCCAGAAAAAAAGGATGAGTAATAATAATAATAAAAAAGCTTTTAATGTAGCTTCACTTTGAACAATAAATAACTTTGTCAAACGATAAATAGCGATTAGAAAGAGTGACAAGTTAATTATCATCATTATATTTAAAATAAAGTCAATAGAGAACCCTGTTGTATATGTAATAAAACCCAATAAAACCATGTAGGGCGAAAAGAATGCGTGCGGAACCGGTACATCAAGAATTGGGTTTTCAGGATGAAAAGGATGTATGGACAATTCTCTTAAAATTGCTTTGTGTTCCCAATAATCGCCAGACCAAGGTGCATTTTTGATAAGTGCAATCTGCAATAGAAATAATAGGCCACAAAAAGCAAACGTTGCAAAAAGCCAGATATTAGAATATTCTTTTGCCTTCAATTGATTTTTTAATTTTTAATTTCCGGAAGTATATAACTAAAGATAGCTTCTGCAATTTTTCTGTTAAATAAAGGAGAGTAATGTAATTCGTCTGCAAAGGGGAGCCCTTTTTCATCATAGAGTAAATTGCCAAGGAAGCAAAACTTTTTTGACGTATCTGCAATTTTTTCCATTTCAGGGTAAATAAGAGAAAATTGAGGACGATCTGTCTGGTCACAGACTGGGTCTTCTTTACGATTCGTATAGAGATAATATGGAACAGGCTGTAAAAAGAAATATGTTTTAATATTATAAGATACTGCGATTTTTTTTATTTGTTGTTGGGTAAGTAGGTACTGATATTTTAATTGTTGAGAAAAACTAAACAAAGAATCTGATGAAGGCTGATGTAAACTGTAGTCAAAAGAATATTCAAGTTGCAATGGGTGATTAATAAATTCAGGCCCATTAAAAATTGTTTGATAATAATGGTCAAGCATTGGTTTTCTAAAACGTGCAGCATTGATAGATAAGAAATCATTAAGACCATCAAAAAAAATTGCTATATCTGGAGTTTGGTTACTTTGTATTAAATGGAAAAAAAGCATAAACTCTTGGTAACTGAAATAAGTAGGCACTCCATAGTTATAAACCTTTATTTTTTTTTGTATTCCTTTCTTTTTAAGTATTTCTACAAAATACGAAGGAATTGTTTCATTATCGGTAACGCTTACACCAAACACTGTAGAACCTCCAAAGAAAAATACACGAAGCGCTTGGTCTTTGCTTCGAATGTTGCTATCGGGAATAGATTTTCGTACGAAATTAGACACATTGACGTATTTACCTTTTACATCTGTTGATTTATACATTAACCATGGAGTATATTCAAACTTTAAGGCATTTTGGGTTTCTGTTATAATTGATTCTGCATTTTTTGGTGTTATCCCTGGGTGTAATCGTATTTCCTGACTCAATTTTTCATCTGTTTTGTTAACTCTTTCGATGTTTTGTTTTACAATTTTGAATAATGAAATAACAGCCAAAGAGCTTTGTCTGTTTCTATGATAATAAATAACACAGGAAACAGCTTCGGCAATAAAAAATATTGCAATGAACATAATTAGCAAATACAACATTTTTTTTTTAAAAGAAACAGTATAAGCCACTGATTCGTTTTCTTTTTGTTTTTTCATGATTATTTACCAGGGGTTTTTAAGATGTTTTGGATTATAAAGTATGCTCCTTTTTTGAAAGGATGTTAAAATATTCTTATTACCAGTAAAATTATTTTTTGATGAAAATTTTTTGAGTAAGGCTATAGGAGTTAATATTAAGAAAAAAATTACGCTAAGTAAAAAGTAGCTGTTTATCCTACCAAGTGTTTTTGAAAATAAGGCCCATTTCAGGTGAATAAATTCTCCAAAAGAAGCGTTTAAAAAACCAATTATTGCAATAAGAACAGGGATGCACAACCATTTTTTACTTAAAAGGAAAGCAAAAAACAAAAAGCCTAAAGCAATTACAACTAATGATGTATGACGTGGGAGCCATTTCATTTCAGAACAGGGAATAAATAAATGGCGCAACTGCTGTGCTTCCACCAAAAATAAGAAGAGTTCCTAATAAGAGCATGACAATAATAATTGGGATCAGCCACCATTTTTTTCGCTCTTTTAAAAAAGCCCACATATCTTTTATAAATTCAAGCATACTCAATAAATTAATCAGTTAATAAATTATTTTTCCAAATATCGCTTTCTTCCCATAAAGGTTGTTCTTTTTTGTATAGTAGAAAATTTTCAATTACAAGATAATCCATTTCTGTTCGCATAAAACATTGATAGGCTTCCTGGGGCGTGCATACAACTGGTTCGCCACGTACATTAAAGCTTGTGTTTATCAAAACTGAGCAACCGGTTAATTCTTTGAATGAAGAAATCATTTTATAAAATGCACCGTTTGTTTCTTTGTGAACGGTTTGGATACGGGCCGAATAATCAATATGTGTAACAGCGGGAATGCTGCTTTTCTGAAAATAAAGTTTTTCGTTAATCGTTTGCTGATAATAATTTTCCGGGACAGGATTTAGTAATTCCTTTTTTACCTGCTGCACCAGCAACATATAGGGAGATGCAGTTTTTAAGTCGAAATATTTATCAGCATCTTCAGCGAGAACCGCCGGAGCAAATGGTCTGAAACCTTCCCTGAATTTTATTTTCAGATTTAGTTTTTTCTGCATTTCAGGATTTCTGGCATCAGCAATAATACTTCTGTTGCCTAATGCCCTTGGCCCGAACTCCATTTTGCCTTGAAACCACCCCACTACATTGCCTTCATTTAATAAAGAGGAAGTGGTATGATATAGCTTTTCGCAATCTTCGTAATGCTCATACTTTGCATTAAAAGATTGAAGAACAGTTTTTATTTCCTCATCTGCAAAAGCAGGACCGAGGTAGGAACCTTTCATCTCATCAGCATTGGCCGAATACTTTCTTTCTTTTTCAAAATAAATACAATGAGAAGCTAATGCTGCTCCTAATGCTCCACCTGCATCACCGGCAGCAGGTTGTACAAATATCTGATCGAAGATTTGTTCATTTTGCAATTTTCCGTTGGCAACACAGTTTAAAGCAACCCCTCCTGCCAGACAAAGATTTTTACTTCCTGTTATTTCCTGTGCATGCCTGGCAAGTTTTATTACAATTTCTTCTGTTACCTGCTGAATGGCAAGTGCAAGATTACAATGATGTTGCTGTAATTCTTCTTCTTCGTTTCTGCGTTTAAATCCAAAAAGTTTATAGAAATGGCGGTCTTTTACCATCCTCAGGCCAACAGCATAATTGAAATATTTCTGATCGAGAAAAACCGAGCCATCCTCATAAATAGTAATCAGCTTTGTTTTAATCGCATTCATAAAATCCTTTGTTTGTGCAGATGACGGGTCGCCATAAGGTGCAAGTCCCATCAGCTTATATTCGCCACTGTTTACTTTAAAACCTAAATAATACGTAAAAGCCGAATAAAGCAAGCCTACTGAGTTTGGAAAGTTGAGTTGCTTCAAAATTTCAATCTTGTTCCCACTTCCTTTGCAGATGGTTGTTGTAGCCCATTCTCCAACTCCGTCAATTGTAACGACTGCGGCTTCGTGAAATGGCGAAGGGTAGAATGCAGATGCTGCATGGCTGAGATGGTGTTCAGGAAATAGCAGCTTCAACTTCTTTTTGTTGAAGTGCTGTATTTTATTCAGCTCATCTCTGATGACTTTTTTCAGAAATAATTTTTCATTCAGCCATACAGGCATTGCCATTAAGAATGATGCAAAACCTTTTGGTGCAAAGTTGTAGTAAGTTTCGAGCAAACGTTCAAACTTAAGCAATGGCTTATCATAAAAAACCACCGCATCAAGCTGATCGATTGTTACAGCAGCCTCCTTTAAACAATAGGTAACTGCATGTGATGGGAAACCGGCATCATGTTTCTTTCTGCTGAAACGCTCTTCCTGTGCAGCAGCAATGATTTCGCCATCTTTAATAATGGCTGCTGCGGAGTCGTGGTAAAAAGCAGAAATGCCGAGAATGTACATATATGCAAAGTAAATGTTTTCAACAAAACAGAGTGTAGCCAGTTTTATGCTGGCTAATGAATTATTTTCAATAATTCATTACTTAAAATGTCTGCAACTTTTACAGCACCGGTTTTATTGTAATGAATAAAATCATAAAAAAAAACTGTATTTTTTGGCATCAATTCGGCTAAATCAATGACAGATGCCTGATTTGCAAACGAGCGAACTTTGTTGTTGTATTCTTCCATTATTTTTTGCTGCAGAATATTGTTCCGCACCTTTTCGTCAGTGACAATATATTTTGTACCCATCCTTATTCCCGTTGCCGGATCAATATACGACCCATATAAAGATGGCTGCGTAAGTAAAACAGGTGTTATGTTGTTTTCTTTACAAAGTGTAATCATTTCCTGAAGCCTGTTCCCATAACTGCTTACAAAATCTTTTTGCAGTGTAACCTGATTTTTTACAAAAGCTTTGGCAAGCGTTGTATCAGGGAGATGTACAAAGTCGATATCTTTATGAATCAACCCTTTTTTATATGCATTTTTAATAGCATAAAGCTGAAAGACTGTACTTCCGATTTCTGTTTTATTCAGAATAGATTTGAAAAATTGCTTTGCTGAAGTAAAATGAATTTTATTTTCATTCATTAAATCAAAGCTTTCCGGTTTGCTTGTTTCTACATCGTTTATACCTGTTAAAAGCAAAATATATTTTGGTTTAAGTTTAACAATATATTCTTTGAGGAGCAGTAAATGGCCAAATGTTGAATGGCCATCAATACCTGCATTATTTACCCAGATGTCTGGAATGGAATCTTTCAGCTTTTCGCCAAGAAGAAAAGGCCATGTTGTACTGTCACTTAAAAAACGGCATTCTGTTGTACTACCTCCAATGCAAATGATGGAATTCAGTTTAGAAATACTATCAGCAGGCTCAGGTCCACGAAATCCTAATGAGTTTCTTGAATAATGAATTTGCGGATCAAGTTGTTTGATCCACTTGTTTTCAAAAACAGTTTTTTGATTTGCTGGTAAAATCAATTTGCCATGCTTGGTGAAGTTGCTGAACGGATTATAAATACGCAGAATAATTTCGCAAAGCAGTAGTGCTACAAACAAGCCAAACAACAGCGCTTTGAAATTCTTAATCATATAATGAAGTTATCTAAATAAAATTTTCTAAAAAGAAAAAGCACCGGTTTATACCAGTGCTTCTATCTTCTTTATTTTGAATTCTGTTTATTAATTATTCAAACGTACTGTAAAAATAAGGTGTCTTGGCTTCAAACTCTGCGCTGCAGGTATCTACCATTTTGTAAACCCTGGTAATGCCCCATTGTTTTCTCTTTTCGTACAAATCATCTTCGCTTGCATCTTCTTTCATGATGCGGCAAATCTGCTCATCGCCAAAGCCCATGCGTTTTGCATCGGTAAGTAATTCTTTGGTTAATGTAGTCATATCATGTTTCGCCAGTTCTTTTTCCATATTTACAATATCCTGTATCTGGTAAATGAACCAACGGTCAATTTTTGTTGCTTCCACAATGGTCTTCACACTCACACCAGCCATCAACGCATCTTTAATACGGAAAATGCGGTCCCACTTCGGAATTTTAATATACTCAATCAGTTCTTCAGCATGTTTCATGCTTTGTCCGTAATAACCAAGACCAACTGCATTGTTCTCCAGACTCTGACAAGCTTTCTGAACTGCTTCAGTAAAGCTGCGGCCAATGGCCATTACCTCACCAACACTCTTCATCTGCAAACCAAGCCTGTCATCTGCACCTTTGAACTTATCAAAATTCCAACGTGGCATTTTGACGATTACGTAGTCAAGTGCCGGTTCAAAATAGGCTGAGGTTGTTTGTGTGATCTGATTTTTCAGTTCATCCAATGTATAACCAATAGCCAGTTTGGCGGCTACTTTTGCAATGGGGTAACCGGTTGCTTTACTTGCTAATGCCGATGAACGGCTTACACGGGGATTAATTTCAACTGAAATAATTTCTTCGTTTTCAGGATTGAGGGCAAACTGCACATTACAACCACCGGCAAAATTTCCAAGACTACGCATCATTTTAATGGCCATGTTACGCATGTTCTGGAAAGCCGTATCGCTGAGGGTCATGGCAGGAGCAACAGTAATACTATCGCCGGTATGCACACCCATCGGGTCGAAGTTTTCAACCGTACAAATAATCACCACATTATCATTCTTATCACGCAGCAGCTCCAGTTCATATTCCTTCCAGCCCAGCAATGCTTTTTCAACCAATACTTCATGAATAGGACTTGCCTGCAAACCTCTTTCAAGAGCAGCATCCAGTTCATCTTTGGAATTGACAAAACCACCACCGGTTCCACCCAATGTAAATGAAGGACGGATTACCAGCGGCACACCAATTTCCTGTGCAAATTCTTTCCCTTCCAGCAATGAATTAGCGACTCTTGAAGGAGCCACGCCCACACCAATCTGGATCATTAACTGGCGGAATTTTTCCCTGTCTTCAGCAGTGTCAATGGCTTTTACATCTACACCAATCATTCGCACACCATATTTTTCCCAAATGCCCAATTCATCCGCTTCTTTACAAAGGTTGAGGGCTGTTTGTCCGCCCATGGTAGGCAGCACAGCATCAATCTGGTTTTCTTCCAGTATCTGCTCAATACTTTCAACAGTTAAGGGAAGCAGGTAAACACGGTCAGCCATCATTGGATCGGTCATAATGGTGGCGGGGTTACTGTTGATAAGGATTACTTTAATTCCTTCTTCACGCAAACTTCTGGCTGCTTGTGAACCAGAATAGTCAAATTCGCAGGCCTGGCCAATAATAATCGGGCCACTTCCTACTATCAGTACACTGTGTATCGAATTGTCTTTCGGCATGGGGAGAATTTGGCTGCAAAAGTATTGGATTGAGAGCGATTTTGAATGCCTTTTTTTGGTAACAGACGTTAGTGCTTCTTTCAACTGCATTGGCGTCGCACTCTTGTACTTTTTAGAAATAATTCAGCAATACACCGGTCATTTGTAATCAGCTCATTATTAGAAACTAATCATCAGCTTACAACATCTTCTTTATTTTTGCTGTATGTTGAAATACTTTTTTACATTTTGTTTTTCACTTTTCATTTTTCATTGCACACATGCCCAGGTTTTTACTGAGCATAATTATCCAACGAATTATTTCCGTTATCCGTTGGATATTCCGTTAAAACTCAATGCCAATTTTGGTGAAATGCGTCCCAACCATTTTCACATGGGGCTCGACCTCTTTACTGAACGCAGGGTAAACCTTCCTGTGTATGTTCCGGCCGATGGGTGGATTTCAAAAGTAAAGGTTGATCCGGCAGGTTTTGGTAATGCTATTTATGTCAGTCATCCCAATGGATATACAACATTGTACTGCCACATGAATACATTTCCAACACAGGTATTGCAGGCAATGAAAGAAGGTCAGTATGAAAAACAAAGCTGGAAAGGTGATGTGGAGTTTAAAAAAAATCAGTTTCCTGTTAAGAAAGGACAGTTTCTTGCATACAGCGGAAACACGGGTGCATCAGCAGGGCCGCATGTGCATTACGAAATAAGACGAAGTAATGATGATGCCTGTCTCAACCCGTTGTTGTTTTATAAAATTTATGATGTAACACCTCCCGATATTACAAGGCTTGCTGTGTACGACCGCAGCAAGAGTACTTACGAGCAAACGCCACGCATTCTTTCATTAACAAAAGCAGCAGGTGCATATTCCATTGCCGGCGGATCAATGGCGGTGAATACAGATGTTGTAAGCTTTGCTATTGTTGCAACCGATCGTGTAACAGGGGTGGCGAATAACAATGGAATTTTTGAAGCTGTTGTTTATTTAGATGAAACACCCATCAGCGGTTTTCAGATTGACGGGTTTGATTACATACAAACAAGGTATGAAAATGCGCATATCGATTACCGCATCAAGGCAAATGGCGGATCATTTTTTCAGCACCTTTCACCATTACCCGGCGACAGGTTACCCATCTACTATAAAAAAGGTGATGGTCTGGTTCATTTAGATGATACAGCAACACATGAAATAAAAATTGTGGTGAAGGATGCAAACAGCAATGCATCTGTTCTTCATTTCAATATTAAACGTTCAGCAACAGTGCCTGCAGCAATTAATATGCAAAAAGACAGCAGGTATATGCTTCCCAACCAGATTAATGTGTTTGAACGGGATGATGTGCAGATGGTAAGTACTGAAAAAAGTTTTTATGATGCATTCCGTTTTGTGTACAATTATAAAACAAGTGCAACAGCCTATTCTAATGTGCATGTAATGCATACGCCTCTTATCCCTGTTCAGGATTCAATGGTGTTCCGTATTAAACCAAACAGAGAAGTTCCTGCAAGTGGCCGTAACCGTGTGGTGATGATTAAAACAGCAAAGGGTAAAACAATTGTTGAACGTGCAACATTAGTGAAAGGTTGGTACGAAGCTAAGTTCAGGGAGTTTGGCGAGTTGTGGCTTGAAGTGGATGAAGTGCCTCCAACCATTGGTGTTGCAGGTGTTGCAGATGGTGGAACTGTGGGAGCAGGTACATCAATAACCTGTACAGTGAGTGATAATAAAAAAGCAATTCACAGTTTCAGGGCAGAATTGGATGGAGACTGGTTAATGTTTGCCGGGCTTGGCCCGGTTTACAGGTACAGTGTTGATGAACATTGTGCTCCTGGTGAACATGAGTTGCGATTGGTTGCTGAAGATGAAGCAGGAAATACAACAGAAAGAATTATCAGGTTTACGAGAAAATAATTTTTATTAAAAATGATCCAAGTACGAGCTTTAAACGTACCAGCACTTAAGAACATGGCAACAAAAAAGCAACCCTTTAAAAACTATACAACCAAATTAAAAGCTGGCGATAAAGCGCCTGCTTTTAAAGGTGTTGACCAGGATGGTAAAAAAATATCTTCGACTGAATTCAAGGGTAAAAAAATTATTCTTTATTTCTATCCGCATGATTTAACTGCAAGTTGCACCATACAGGCCTGTAACCTGAGGGATAATTATGCAGCATTAAAGAAAATGGGGTTTGAAATTATTGGTGTAAGTGAAGATGCAGTGGAAAAGCACAAAAAATTTGAAGCAAAAAATAATCTACCCTTCCGTTTAATTGCCGATGAAAAGCATGAAGTAATTCATGCGTACGATGTGTGGGGCAAAAAACAGTTTATGGGAAAGATATTTGATGGTTTGGTGCGCACCACTTTTATCATCAATGAAAAAGGAATTATTGAGCAAATTATTCTTCGCCCCAATACAAAAAATCACACTGCGCAGATAATGGAATTGCTAAATAATAAACCGAGAATTGCAAAGTGAATTACCGCATTAAAGAAAAATCTTTTCTTGCTTTTATTGCTGCAAAAAAATTAAAAGCAAAACAGGTTGCAATGGTAATTGGTAAAACCATTCATTTACATAATACCAGCGAAGAAGAATTTCTAAATAACAGGCGATGGTTTAAGCACGAACTTGCCCATATTGAGCAATACAAGAAATATGGGTTGCTGAAATTTCTGTTCCTGTATTTGTGGTACAGTATTAAATATGGGTATTACAACAATCCGTTTGAAGTGGAGGCAAGAAAAGCAGAAGAATAAAAACTAATATTCGTCATCAGGCAGTTGTTTGTCTTTTTTTATCGCATCGATTTCATTTAGAATCCATTGCCCTGAAAATCCACTTGATTTGTGTCGTAAATATGCTTCTTCAAGTGTTTTTATTGCATCTTCTTTTTTACCTATTTTGAGCAAAACTTTTGCTTTATCCTCTAATAAATTTGGAGAGGAGGTTAATTCAATCGCTCTGTTAAGCCATAATAAAGGCTTTTCGAGTTTAGTAGAGTCGTCCGACAGGTATCGAGCAAACCTTGCCATCTCTCTGAGTTCATTAGCAACAACTAATGCTGCAGGAACAAAGCTGACACTTTCTTTTTGTATTGTCAATGCTTGCAATGAGTTGGTGTCTTCTTTATTAAGAACTGGTGAATGAAGCACTTTTTCTTTTTGTTTGGTGTCGATTTTATTAATAGAATCTTTTGTTATTGACATCAGGTATTTTTGAACAAAAACATCGCTTAAAGCAAAAAAACTGTTAGAATCTTTTGTTCCAAAATAATAGTAAAGCATTTGTTTTTCTTTCGCCTTTTGTGCAATTACAAAGTTGCTCTCATAGGTTTTATAAGTGAAATTAGAAACTCTTATTGCATATTTTAGGTCTTTGTTTTTTATTGCTTTTTGCCGGGAGTAAACAATAATCTCCTGATTAATTGTGATTCTTTCTGGTAAAGGCATTGAATTCCAAACTTCAGAAAATAATTTTCCATCTTTTCTTATAATACTGTCTGTATATGACCCAATTAATGGCGCAGTTTTTATAAGCAATAATATGTTTTCTTTTGTTTTAATATTATCTGGCACAAGTGTCTTAATAAATTCTTCAGTCAGTGTGTCACATCTTCTTTTGTTGGTACACCTTATTTTTATAAATTCTGTTAAAAAGTTACTATCCTTTTCTCCATTTAAATATCGCTTTTCGTATTCGTTAAGCAGATCAAGATTTTTTCTCTTTTCCAGAATACTTTTCATTTCAAGGATATATTTCTGTCCCCAGGATGTGGTTTGTGTAAATTTTTCAATGAGTTGCCCGTTGTTATCAAAAAACAATGAGCCAAATTCTATTTTATACTTGCCTGATAATTCCTGCCAATCCTTATCGCCTGGTTTTAATAAGATTGGTACAAAATATTTTTCTGCTACTTCCTGAACACCCGGGGCTGAGAGACCTTTGCTTCCCACTTCATTGCATTGCATGCAAGTGACACTTTGAAGCTGAACTAAAACCAACTTGTTTTTCCTTTCTGCTTTTTTAAGTGCTTGTTTAAAGGTTAAAGATTCAAAATAATCTTGTGCGAAAGAAGTGGTTGCAAAAAGTAAGAGGAGAAGATGTAAGAAGATTTTTTTCATGGTGTTGCGAATATAAGCAAGGCGATTCAATTCCCAATCGCCCTGCTTATAAGTTTAATAACATAGTTACTGTCCCTGTGCCAAACTGTAAGCTTTCTTATCGCCCCATGAATTTAATAATTCAAATGAGCAGATTTTGAAATTACCACTCATGCTTACATACAGCCCAATTACATCCTGCTGGTTCAGCGGGTAATTGTCAATTGTTTCAAAACGAACATTATACTGGTTCACAAGATTGGTATAAACCGATCCTGTTGGCCAAACCTGTGTGCCACGGTTGCTGATATTTACAAGATTGAATTTAACACCTGCATGACGTTTACATTTCTCTGCAATTTCATTGGGCTGTTCATCGCTTTCAATAAACAAATCAACACCAACAATTACTTCATCTTCACTTTCTTTAGAAACCATCATCGAGTTTAACTCAAGTTTCAGCGGAGTAGGGGTGCCGGGTTTGTTAGGAATAATTTCTTTTGCGCCTTGTTTAGGCTGTTTGCCAAAATTGCTGATGATAGCTTCTGCAAACTGTGTTGTATTTACAGATGGAGTTGATCTGTCGCCAAAATCACCGGTATGTACTCCGCTTTCGAGTGTATATAGTAATGCGTTTTCTATAACTGCAGCATTTTCTGTTAACCCTACATGGCGAAGCATTGCAATACCGCTCAACAACAATGCAGTTGGGTTGGCAATATTTTTTCCTGCAATATCAGGTGCAGTTCCATGTACCGCTTCAAAAATTGAAATATGATCGCCAATGTTTGCACTTGGTGCAAAACCCAGGCCCCCAACCAGTCCTGCACAAAGATCGCTCACAATATCGCCCTGCAGATTGGTTAACACAACCACATCAAAAGTGTCAGGTCTTGTTACAAGCTTCATGCAGAGATCATCAACAATTATATCATCGGCTTTCAGCTCGGGATATTCTTTGGCTACTTCGTAAAAACATTCAAGAAACAAACCATCCGTAATCTTCATGATGTTTGCTTTATGACCACAGGTAATGCGCCTTGCATTTTTTTGTTTCGCCATTTCAAAAGCATAACGGATCACCTGCATACTTCCAGGGCGTGTAATGAAGCGGCGGCTCAACGCCACATCATGTGTAAGCATGTGTTCAATACCACCATAAGTATCTTCAATATTTTCACGAACAACAGTAACATCTATTGGAATACCAGCTTTGCTGAAAACAGTATCTACACCATGTAAAGTTTGAAAAGCCCGTTTATTTGCATAAGTATTCCAGGTTTTGCGTGCAGTAACATTAATACTTTTAACGCCTTTTCCTTTGGGAGTTTCCATTGGTCCTTTAAAAAGCAGTCCCAGTTCTTCAATGCTTTGTTTTGCTTCGGGTGTCATTCCATTATTAAACCCTTTGTCAAAAACCCATTTACCCATTTCCACCATTTCATATTCAAGCGGAACATTGTTGGCGTTAAAAATGCTTAATACTGCATCCATTATTTCCGGACCAATACCATCGCCTTTTGCTACTGCTATTTTCATGATTTGTTATGTTGATTACTGCTTTAACTCTGAGTAGCAAAGGTACTATTCGTTAAGCATCGGCAGCAGACTGGTTTGCTAATAAGGTATATTTTTTATAATAGCCATTCTATTTCACCAAAATCAAAGTTTTCTTTTATTTCGGAGCCGGTTACAAGCTCCCCGTTCATGTTTACTTCGTTAATGAGTGTTTCAAATTTCCTTCGTCCTTTTTTTAGCTTTACTGTTTGGTTACGTTTATACAGATGTTTATTGTATTGCAGGTGAATTTTACCGAACCCCTGCTTTTGCAATCCGGAAACGGTTTTTATTAGTTCGGTGAATAATTCCTGTGCAAACTCCTTTACATTAATTTGCCTTCCGGTTATTTGTTTGATGGAAACAGGGTTGGGCAAAATACCAAAGTCGGTTTGGTTAACATTAACTCCAATTCCAATTATTGCCCATTGCCATTGTGTGCTTCTTATCACATTTTCAACGAGAATGCCGCATGCCTTTCTGTCACGCCAGTAAATGTCATTCGCCCATTTAATTTTTGTTTCATCGCCTGTGAGTTTGCTGATTGTATGATGTACAGCTACGGCTGTGGCTGCAAGTAGCTGAAAGTTTTGTGCCGGCAGTAGGAATGATGGCTGAATAATGATTGAAAAACTGAGGTTGGCCCCGGCTTCGGTTTCCCACATTTTTCCTCTTTGCCCTTTGCCATCGGTTTGGCGGTGTGCAAATACAACTGTGCCATGTTGTGCCACTCCTTCATGTATCAGCCTCATGGCATAGTTGTTGGTGCTGTCAACACTGTCTAATTCAATCCAGTGGGTATTTGATTTTTTAGGGAGCAAGGTTAATGAAGATTGTTTAATTTTGGACAAATTGAAAAAAGTAAAACGCTTTGACTTTTCGTCATTGCAAAAAAACAGATTTATTCATTAAACAAGCAAGCGATTGAGTACATTATCTCTGTTAACTTCACAAAGCAAAGAAACAAAGGCTATTTCCCGCATTAACCGAAACAGTAAGTTGTTTAAAACTATCCTGAATGCAATACTGGAAAAAAAAGGTGAAAATACCGTAAGTCTTGATTTGCGGAAGATACCTGAAGCAGTAGCCGATTTTTTTATTATATGCGAAGCTACCAGTACCACTCAGGTAAGGGCCATAGCCGATAATATAGAAGTGAAAGTGAGGGAATTATGTAATGAAGCGCCCTACCGTCATGAAGGAATGAATGCGCTGCAATGGGTTTTGGTTGATTATGTAAACGTAGTTGTACATATCTTTCAGCCCGAAACAAGGAAGTTTTACCGGCTTGAAGAAATGTGGAGCGATGCAGCCACTGCCGGTCATGAATAATTTTTTTAATTGTTAAAAGTTTCAGTAAAAATTTAACGAGCTTGTCTGAAACAATTAACCACTAATTTGTAATACTATCAAAAACCTGTAAACAGGTACAAAAAAAGATGAGTTTGAATCAAGGAAATATGCCTGAAAACAGCGGCGATAAAAGAGATCCCCGCAAAACATTCCGTTTTAATATATACTGGTTGTATGCTTTTATTGCTATTGTATTGATCGGATTTAATCTGTTCCGTGGCTTTTCACCCGATCCGGTGAACACTTCCCGTGAAGTGTTTATGGATAGCTTATTGAAGAAAGGTTATGTGAAGAGTTATTTAGTCATTAAAAATAAAGGTGTTGTAAGGGTTACTCTTAAAGATGAAGCGGTTAATGATCCGTTTGTAAAAAAACTGATGGCTTCTGAAACAAGAGTAAAAGCCGATGCCAAAAAAGTTCCGCTTTTTGAATTCTCTGTTCCCGATGTCAGAAATTTTGATGAACAGATGCAGGAGTTTTTTAAGAACAACCCAACAATTGTTCGTCCTGATTCTGATGCAAAAGATGAAGAAAACTGGTTTGGGCCTTTTGTAAGTCTGCTGTTGCCAATACTTGTGCTGGTAGGTTTATGGATTTTGCTGATGCGTAAAATGAACAGTGGCGGTGGAGCAGGTCCCGGCGGCGGCGGTATTTTTAATATTGGTAAATCAAGGGCGCAGTTGTTTGAAAAAGGAACTAAAGTAAATGTTACATTTCAGGATGTAGCCGGATTAGATGAGGCTAAAGTTGAAGTAATGGAAATTGTTGACTTCCTCAAAAATCCCAAAAAATATACGGCGCTTGGTGGTAAAATTCCAAAAGGCGCATTGCTGGTAGGCCCTCCGGGAACTGGTAAAACATTGCTTGCAAAAGCAATGGCTGGTGAAGCACAAGTGCCTTTCTTCAGCATAAGTGGTTCTGATTTTGTGGAACTGTTTGTAGGTGTGGGCGCAAGTCGTGTGAGAGATCTGTTTAAACAGGCAAGGGAAAAAGCACCATGTATTATTTTTATTGATGAAATTGATGCTATTGGCCGTGCCCGTGGAAGAAATGCAATTGTAAGTAATGATGAAAGAGAAAATACATTAAACCAGTTGCTGGTTGAAATGGATGGTTTTGGTGGTGATACAGGCATAATTATCCTAGCAGCCACCAACCGGCCGGATGTATTAGACTCTGCGTTATTACGTCCGGGACGTTTTGATCGCCAGATTTCTATTGACCGTCCCGATGTGAAAGGTCGTGAACAGATATTTAAAGTACATCTGAAACCAATCAAGGTTTCTGAAACACTCGATATACATAAACTGGCTGAACAAACCCCTGGTTTTGCAGGTGCTGATATTGCAAATGTTTGTAATGAAGCTGCGCTGATTGCTGCAAGAAAAGGAAAAGCAGCCGTTGATATGAGCGACTTTCAGGATGCAATTGATCGTGTAATTGGGGGGTTGGAAAAGAAAAATAAACTCATCAGCCCCGAAGAGAAAGAAATTATTGCCTACCACGAAGCTGGTCATGCAATTTGCGGATGGTTCCTTGAGCATGCTTACCCGCTGCTGAAAGTGACTATTGTGCCGAGAGGAACGGCAGCGTTGGGTTATGCCCAATATACTCCAAAGGAACAATACCTGTATAACACTGAACAACTGAACGATCAGATTTGTATGACGCTTGGAGGCCGTGCCAGTGAAGATATTTTCTTTGGTAAAATTTCAACAGGTGCAAGTAACGATCTTCAGCAGATTACAAGGATTGCTTACTCTATGATTACTGTTTACGGTATGAATGATAAGTTGGGTAATATCAGTTATTACGACCCGACACAGGAACAGACTTTTACAAAACCTTACAGCGAACAAACCGCTGAAATGATTGATAACGAAGTACGCAAGCTGATTGATGAAGCTTATCTGCGCACGAAAGCTTTATTGACTGAGAAGAAAGAAGAAGTGGAGAAATTAGCGAAGGCTTTGCTTGAAAAAGAAGTGTTGTTTCAAAGTGATGTGGAAGAGCTGATTGGAAAACGACCATTTGAACATAAAAAGCTGCTCGATGAAGATGGAAATGAAATTCCGCACAATGCACATCCTGCAAGTGAAATCAACAATCCTCAAATTGATAAAATCTGAGTATGACTGTTTCTCCTTCAAAAGAAAACATTCTTAAAAAAATACGACAGGCACTGAGTCATCCGGTGCCTGTTCCTTTTCCTAACAGCGAAGGCAACAACAGCGTTTTTCAACCACCTGTTGATGACATGGCTGTTTTGTTTGCACAGGAATTTACCAAACTACAGGGAAAGTTTGTGTTTTGTGCCGATGAAGATGATCTTTCGCAACAATTACTTGAACTGGCCGCAACAAGAAACTGGACAAAAATTGTTTGCCGTGAACAGAAACTGCAAACAGCTTTACATCAACATAAATTTCCTGTAACATTTTATGATCACCTTGCCGATTGTGATGTTAGCATTACAACATGCGAAGCATTGGTCAGTCGTACGGGCACAATGGTATTAAGCACTGCCAATGAAAGTGGCCGCACAACAAGCGTGTATGCACCTGTGCATATATGCGTTGCATACACTAGCCAGTTGGTGTACGATCTCAAAGATGCATTGCAGCAACTCAAAGAAAAATACAACGGGCAACTTCCTTCCTTCATCACATTTGCAACAGGCCCAAGCCGCACGGCTGATATTGAAAAAACATTGGTTGTAGGGGTACATGGTCCCAAAGAAGTGTTTGTGTTTTTGGTAGAAGAAGCAAACTTATAACATCACAAACTGAAAAAATTTTAACGTTGATATTCTTTTTTTCTCTGTTACCCGCAGTGTAACTTTAATCTATGAACAGTTCACCACAATTCCTGTTTGTTTATGGCAGCTTGCGGAAAGGTTTTCCCGGAACAGCTTTTCATTACATTACTCCTTACTTTAGTTTTGAAGCTGATGCAAAGGTGAAAGGCAATTTGTATGATCTGGGTGAATATCCGGCTGCTGTTCCAACAACAGAAAATCACTTTATTATTGGTGAATTATACAAGGCAAACTCTGATGAAGAGTTTAACTGGGCTATCAGCCAGTTAGATGATTACGAAGGAGTTCATCCCGAAGAAGGAGAGGAGCAATTATATTACCGGGAATTAACAGCAGTGTATGCAAATGACAAGGAATACACCGCCTGGATATACTGGTATAAAAAAGATTTGACCGGTATGCCCCGTGTTGAAAGTGGTGATGTGATGGAGTATGCACGCAGGAAAAATCATTTGTAAAAGAAAAGAAAAAAGTAAATTTGGATAATGAATCCTACCAGAACATATAGAATTTTGCTTCGAAAGGAAGATGGCAATGTTTATACGGTAATTGTACCTGCATTACCCGGATGCATTACTTATGGGGAAACTATTGAAGAGGCAATAGAAATGGCAAAAGAGGCTATTGAAGGATATATCGAAGTTTTGAAGGAAGAGGGGGAGCCTGTTCCTGACGATTCAGAAACATTTGAATATTCGCTACAATTATCTGCGTAGTATAAAAAACTTAAAAGGGATGCAATTTTACTTTTAAACCTTTCCAACGATTTATTTTTATTCCAGTTTTGAATTATGAATACAAGCCCCAAACACTTAATTAAATTACTGGAGTCAAAAGGATATGTATTAAAGCGCATTTCTGGCAGTCATCATATATACTTTCATCCAAATTTACGAAAGGCTGTTGTTGTTCCTGTTCATGGAAATAAAGATATTCCTTTGGGAACGTTTCGAAGTATTTTAAAACAAACAGGTATTTCAAAAGACGAAATTTAATTCATGCAAATTCCTCCCGGCAAAAAAATATATTTTCTTTCTGACTTTCATTTGGGTGCCCCCAATTATGAAAAAAGTCTTGTTCGGGAAAAAAAAATCGTTCAGTTTTTAAACGAAATCAAAGATGATGCTGCAATGATTTTCATTGTGGGTGATATGTTTGATTTCTGGTATGAATACCGCACCGTGGTACCCAAAGGTTTTGTACGCCTGCTTGGAAAATTAGCAGAGATAACGGATGCTGGTATTCCCATTCATTTTTTTGTTGGTAATCATGATATGTGGATGAAAGATTACCTGCAAACCGAACTGGCCATCCCGGTTTATTTTGAACCAAAAGAATTTGAGTTTAACGGTAAACAGTTTTTAATTGGTCATGGCGATGGGTTAGGCCCTGGCGATCATGGTTATAAAATGCTCAAGAAAATTTTCCGAAATCCGGTTTGCCAATGGTTGTTTGGAATACTTCCACCTGCAGTTGGCATGGGACTTGCAAATTATTTAAGCCGCCGAAGCCGTGCTCAAACAGGAGCAACTGAAGAAATATTTTTAGGCGAAGACAAAGAATGGCTCATCACTTACTGTAAAGAGGTACAGCGGAAAAAGAATTATGATTTTTTTGTGTTTGGCCACCGCCATTTGCCCATTGATTTTCGTTTTACTGATAAAAGCCAATACATCAATCTTGGCGACTGGATACGATACTTCAGCTTTGCTGCGTTTGATGGTGAACAATTGGAATTGAAATATTACCGTAATTGAAATATTCATTCTTCATACTGATATTATTTTTTGTACAAACTGTTTTTGCACAGGACTCTCTTTACCACCAGGTAAAAACTCTTGAAGGAGATTATATTGATTTTACGGTAGATAATCTTGGGAATTTTTACCTGCTCACAAAGAACAACCAGCTCAAAAAATTAAACAGCAACGGCGATTCTGTTGCTGTATTTAATGATGTGCGTCGTTACGGTAAGTTGTATTCAATTGAAGTAACAAATCCATTGAAACTGTTGCTTTATTACAAAAGCTTTTCTACTGTTGTTGTACTTGATCGGTTTTTGAATAATGTAAACAGTATTGATCTGAGAAAACAGAATATTTTTCAGGCCAAAGCTATCGCACAGAGTTACGATAACAATGTGTGGGTATATGATGAGCAGAATAATAAACTGAAGAAAATTGCTGAAGATGGAACGATTCTAAGTGAAACAGTTGATTTCAGGAATATTTTTGATGAAGTGCCTTCGCCCACACAGATATTTGATCAGGATGGATTTGTTTATCTCTATGATCCTGAAAAAGGAATTTATGTATTTGATATTTACGGGTCGTTCAAAACAAAAATTTCCTATCTCGGTTTAACTGATCTGACAGTTGTTGGCAAAACAGTGATAGCAATTGAACAGCAGCAAATTATTGCTTATACCACTGGAACATTAACAGAAAACAGAATGCCTTTGCCTGCGCAAGTGGGTGTTCGGCAGAAAGCAGTTATACGTCCCGGTCATTTATATGTGCTGCAGAACGGGAATATTCTTCATTTTACATTTTAGGGTTTGATTAAGGGCATAGGTTTTATTTTTGCATATGCCACAATTTTTAAACCGCATTGTTTTAGATAATCCTGTTGTAAGTTATTTATGGATAGCTGCCATAACATCTGCGTTGTTTTTTTTGAAAAGAATTGTTTCAAGAGTTATTTGCAATTTGTTATATGGATTATTTCCTGGAGCAAAAAAATATCTTAACCGGGAACAATTTGTTTCATTGGTTCTTGCTCCGATGGAATGGCTTATTCTGGCGATTGTCATCATCTTTTCGTTAGACAAGCTGAACTATCCTGCTGTTCTTGATTTTGAGCTATATAAGGTTAGTGCTAAAGATATTGCTGATGGCGCAGGTAAGTTTATAATTATTGTTGTTTTTATCCGGTTTCTCATCAGGCAAATTGATTTTCTCGCAATCATTTTTGAAACAAAAGCTAATGAAACACCTGACCAGACCGATAATCAACTGGTGGTTTTCTTTAAAGATTTTTTTAAAGCCGTACTGAACATTGTAGGCATCATTATGCTTGCCAGGTTTGTATTTCATTTCAATGTTTCAAATCTCATAACAGGGTTAAGTATTGTTACTGCGGCAATTGCCCTGGCAACAAAGGAAAGCATGGAAAATCTTATTGCTTCTTTTATCATATTTTTTGATAAACCTTATACTATTGGTGATTTTGTAAAAGTGGAATCAGTTTCCGGAACTGTAGAGCGGATAGGGTTAAGAAGTACAAGAATAAGAACAGAGCAAAAAACTTTTGTAACTGTGCCGAACAAAAAAATGGTTGACAGTATTCTTGATAATATTACGCACCGTACACAACGAAAAGCCGAAATTAAGCTGGAAGTGAGTGTGCGTACAAACCCTGAACAGTTGCAGAAGCTTACACAAAAAGCGGAGCAATTAATTCAGCAACATGAAGCAATACAAAATGGAACGGCATTTGTTTCTGATATTGGTCTTAAATCAATTGCTGTGCAGGTTGATTATTTTACTGGTGTAATTGACATGAATGAGTTTAACCAGTTAAAGCAGACGATGAATATTGAACTGCTGAATATTCTCAAAACCCTGGAAATAGAACTGGCAGGAAGTGTATTGAATGATTAGTGCATTATTTCGCTTTTTCAAGTATTTCAGCAAGTTCCTGGTCGTACATACCATATTTGCCATATTCCAGCACACGGCCAATTTCCTTCCCTTCCTTCATTACAATAATTGTTGGAACATTCGTAATGTTCAAAGCTTTGCTTAAGGAGCCAAGAGATTGTTTTTTACGGTCAACACCAACAATGGTTAAACGGTCGTAAGAGAATTGAACCTGGTCGAGCAGTTTTAATAATTCAGGGAGCACCACATGCGAATCTTCGCACCATGTGCCAATAAAAACAAGCAGTTGAATGGAATCTTTTACTGCTGTTAAATTAGCCACACAGGTTGCGTTGGGTTTGTACCAACTGAAATCATTTTTCATCCATGAAAAAGCGGTATCGCTGAGTAATATTTCCCGGCTGATGACACCCTTCAATGTTTTTTCACCATTCTTCGGGTCTTTTGATACTTCGTATTGTACCTGTGCGATGGAAGTATGTGCAACTAAGATGGTTATTACAAGGGTGCTGAATAATTTTTTCATTGAATAATGTTTAACGGATTACAGATCGGCTTTTATGGAAAGCAGAAAAGCTTTTAACTGCTGAAGACTTTGAACAAGTTCAAAACGTTTATCTGTTTCTTCACTGTTGTTTTTGATATAGTCTTTAGCTGCTTCGATGCTGTATTTTTTAATGCGGAGAAGATAATAAATGAGGTGTAGTTTTTTAATATCACCGGCATTGTAAAATCTGTCGCCTTTTTTGTTTTTTCTTGGTTTAATGATGCTGAATTCTGATTCCCAAAAACGCAGTGATGACGGGTTTAGCTTAAACAGATCACTTACTTCACTAATGCTGTAATATAGTTTTTTGCTCAGTTCTTCGTCGGTTGGTAATTCAATCATCTCAGCTTCTGAAGCTGCTTCTTTCAGATTCTTTCTGCCACGTTTTTGTTTGGGTTTTGCCGGTCTGCCCGATGGTTTTCTGCCACGCTTTTTCACAACCGTTTCCACCGGTTTGGATTGATTTGGAGTTTCGTCAAAATCAAATGCTATTTGTGAAAGTGCTGACATGAATAACAAAAGTAATAAATAGACGGCAGCCTGTACCAATCAGTTGGCAGTAATTAAACGAAGAAAAGTTAAAAGTAAAAAGTCGGAAAGAAAATACATTCGTGCATTCGTGGCATTTTTCACACAAAGTGCAAAGGAGCAAAGCTGCAAAGAAAACAGCCGGGAAGATGAAAAGATGTGAAGTGTGTTTCGCAGCCCACCTGTTGCAATCAATAAAGCTTTTAAAAAACAGGAAACCCAACTTCAAACCTCAAACTTCAAACTGTTTTAATCAAAACTCTGATTACCTGTTGCAGCCATTTTCAGCATACGGTCAAATTGCTCAGGTGTAAGATCATTATAGAAGAAATAAATCGGGTCAACAGGTGTGCCGTTTTTGTGTACTTCGTAATGGCAGTGAGGCCCAGTACTTTTCCCGGTGCTTCCCACCCAGCCAATCACTTCTCCACGGTTTACTTTTTGTCCCTGCCTTACTTTTACCCGTACCATGTGGCCGTACAATGTTTCATAGTTATAACCATGATTAATCACCACATGGTTGCCATAACCATTGCCTGTATTGCCGGCAAGTGTTACAACTCCATCGGCAGTTGCATAAATTGGTGTTCCCTGTGGTGCGGCAAAATCAAGCCCTGCATGCATTTTTGTGGTTTTATATACCGGGTCAATACGGTAACCAAAACCCGATGCCATGCGGGAAAGATCTTTATTGCTTACAGGCTGTATTGCCGGAGTGGCAGCAAGCAATGCTTCTTTATTTTTTACCATTCCTTCAATAGCTGTGAACGAAACCGTTTGTGCATAAAGCCTGTTGCGGAGTTGGTTTATTTGCTGGATAATGGAAGAGTTGAGTTCGTTTTCCGACATGCTGGCAACCAGCTTGTCTTCTTCCTGTTTTTCCATCATTTTTGCACGGGCACTGTCGGGGATTGGACTTGCTTCAAATATTGAACGGTAAACCTGGTTATCTCTTTTTTCAATTTCGTGCAACTGGTTGTCCATGCGTTTAAGTTCGGCATTGAGAATTCCGTAGCTGTCTTTTAAACGGCTGTTTTCATTCACCAGTTTCTTTTCATTGGCTGAAGGGAAGTATCGGTATGACACCTGCATAAACAAAAACCCTGCAACTGATACAGCTGCAAGAAAGCTGAAGACACGAAGCAGCTTTACACGCAATGGTGTAACCAGCTTTTCGTATCGCAATGTATTGGTATTATAGAAATACTTGATTTTCTTCATATGGACATTACGGCGTGCATAGGTTTGGCTTACCTTTGCTTCCCGTTACGGGAAGTTTACAAAGATAGGAGAGTAATATCTTCAAAAATCAATCCAAATAAAGGTTTGTTATGATGACTGCAGCCGCAATACGACAGCAATTTTTAGATTTTTTTGCTTCCAAAAAGCACCAGATTGTACCATCGGCACCAATTGTGGTAAAGAACGATCCAACCCTGTTGTTCACCAATGCGGGAATGAATCAGTTCAAAGACTATTTTCTTGGGAACAAAAAACCAGAAAGCACTCGTATTGCCGATACGCAGAAATGTCTTCGTGTAAGCGGTAAGCATAACGACCTGGAAGAAGTGGGTGTTGATACCTATCACCACACCATGTTTGAAATGCTGGGCAACTGGAGCTTTGGCGATTATTTTAAAGCCGAAGCAATTGCCTGGAGCTGGGAACTTCTTGCTGATGTTTACGGTATTCCCAAAGACCGGTTGTACGTAACCGTTTTTGAAGGTGATGCAAAAGAAAATCTTCCCAAAGATGAAGAGGCCTGGAACGAATGGAAAAAACATATCAGTGAAGACCGCATTTTACTTGGAAAGAAAAAAGATAATTTTTGGGAAATGGGCGATACCGGTCCCTGCGGCCCCTGTACTGAAATTCATGTTGATTGCAGAACTGATGATGAGCGAAAAGCAGTTGATGGAAAAACTTTGGTGAATAATGATCATCCGCAGGTAATTGAAATCTGGAATAATGTGTTCATTCAGTTTAACCGGTTAAAAGACGGAACACTTGAACAGCTTCCTGCCAAACATGTTGATACCGGTATGGGCTTTGAACGTTTGGTGCGTGTACTGCAGAACAAACAAAGCAATTACGATACCGATGTATTTACAGGAACCATTGCAGCGGTTGAACAAATCGTCAGCAAAAAATATACTGCTGGTGATGATAAGGAAAGCATTGCATTTCGTGTACTGGCCGATCATATCCGTGCTATCTGTTTCACCATTGCCGATGGACAGTTGCCAAGTAATACCGGTGCAGGATATGTGATCCGTCGTATTTTAAGAAGAGCCGTTCGTTATTATTATTCATACCTCAATTATAAACATCCGCTGCTGCACCAGATAGTGCCTGTTCTTGCAGCACAGTTTGAACATGTGTTTCCTGAATTAAAAGCACAGGAAGCATTTGTGCAAAAAGTGGTGAAGGAAGAAGAAGAAGCTTTTCTGCGTACACTTGAAAAAGGAATTCGGATTTTCTATAATTATGTTCGAAATGATGATGCAGTTGTTGTAGCAGAAAATGTAGATGAAATTACTCAAATATGGGATGAAAAATTTCAGGACAGGCAATTTCGAAATGAAAAAACTATCTCTGGACGTTTTGCATTTAAGCTTAATGATACTTATGGTTTCCCAATCGATTTGACAGCTTTAATGGCAAGAGAAATTGATTGGAGAGTTGATAATGCTGGTTTTGAAAAAGAAATGCAGCAGCAGAAGGAACGTAGTCGTGCTGCAACAGCAATTGATACAGAAGACTGGGTGGAAGTAATTGCTGATAACACAGTACAGTTTGTTGGTTATGATACAACGGTTGCCGATAGTCGTGTCATCAAATACCGTAAAGTAAATATCAAAGGCAAAGAAGCCTGCCAGGTGGTACTGGATAAAACTCCTTTTTATGCAGAGAGTGGCGGACAGGTTGGCGATACAGGTATATTGAGTTTTGAAGGCGAAGAGATGCCTGTGAGAGATACAAAAAAAGAAAATGATCTCATCATCCATTTCATTGATCATCTGCCGGTAAATATTTCGGCACATGTATCTGCAAGAGTTGATGCTGACAGGAGAAAGAAAATTACTGTGCATCACTCAGCCACACACTTAATGCATACAGCTTTACGCCAGGTTCTGGGTACACATGTTGCACAAAAAGGAAGTTTGAATACCGAAGAACAGTTACGTTTCGATTTCAGTCATTTTTCAAAAGTGAATGATGATGAATTGGCAGCTGTTGAAAAAATTGTGAATGAAAAAATCCGCCAGAATATTCCTGTTGTGATTAAGGAAATGAAAAAAGATGATGCAGTTGCAATGGGTGCAATGGCATTGTTTGGTGAAAAGTATGGCGATACTGTTCGGGTTGTAATTATGGATCCTGCATACAGTGTTGAACTTTGTGGTGGTACTCATGTTGGGCATACAGGTGAGTTGGGTTTGTTTAAAATAAAAAGTGAAGGTGCCGTAGCTGCAGGTGTAAGAAGAATTGAAGCTGTGTGTGGCGCTGCTGCTGAACAACTGGTGAATGATCAATCTGCATTGCTTGATTCAATCCGTGAGCAATTAAAAAATCCAAAAGATGTTGGTAAGGCAATTGAAAACCTGCAGGCAGAAAATAATGAGCTGAAGAAAAAACTGGAAAAACTGGAAGCAAAACATTTGGCAGCACTGCGGAATGAATTGCTCACAAAAGAAGAAATCATCAACGGTACAAGTTTTATTGGTGAAATAGTGGAAGTATCATCGGCTGATGCACTGAAGAAAATTTGTTTTGATTTAAAAGCAAGTCTCACTGATTATGCAGCAGTGCTTTGTGCAACTATTGATGGTAAAGCATTTGTTGCAGTTGGTATGAGTGATTCAGTTGCTGCTGCAAAAAATCTTGATGCAGGAAAAATCATTAAAGAACATGTAGCTCCATTAATTAAAGGTGGCGGTGGTGGACAAAAAACACTTGCAACTGCAGGTGGGCAGGAAACCAGCAACCTGCAGGCCGTTATTGATAAGGTGAAGGGGTTGTTGTAATAGCCTTTCACACATCGAAGGCAAAATAGCACAACTTTTTTTTGTTCTTTGTTCCTTTGTATCCTTTGCGACTTTGTGTGAAACCTGCTTAACTTTTCATCTATGCAAATCATTTTTGAAACTCCACGTCTTTACCTGCGTCGGTTTACTGATGCGGATGCTTCACTTGTGCTTTACCTCAACAGTTTTCCGGAAGTGGTAAAGTATGTTCACGAACCGGTACATACAAGTGAGGAGTTTTCAAAAAGTATTTTGGTTGAGCATATTCTGCCTCAATATTCTTTATACAATCTTGGCCGCCTGGCTGTTCATCTCAAAAAAAACAATGAATTTATTGGTTGGTGCGGGTTAAAATTCTTACCTGAAATAAACGAAATTGACCTCGGCTACCGCTATGTTCCTTCTTCGTGGGGAAAGGGTTTTGCAACAGAAGCTGCTGTTCATACACTTGATTATGGCTTCAATCATCTTCAGTTTAACGAAATCATAGGCAGAGCCCATGTAGAAAATCTGGCCTCTATAAGTGTTCTAAAAAAAATAGGAATGACTTATCTGAAAACAGATACTGCTGACCAATACCCGGTTGAAATATATCATTCCCTCAACCCAAATGTTTAGAATTTCATAAAATCTCCGAAATATTTCGTAAATAAGAAAACTTTCGTACTTTGCTTTAAATTTAAAACAAGCATTGTATGAAACGATTTTCAATCTATGTACTCGCATGTATTGCATTTACTCAGTTTCCGGTCATCAATACATCTGCCCAAACAGAGCAGAAAGAAAAAAAGGAAAAATCGGAGAAGCAGGAAATCATCATCCGAAAAAAAGGAAACAAAAAAGAAAAAACAACCATTGTTATTGAGGGCGATAAGGTTACTGTAAACGGTAAGCCGGTTGAAAAGGGCGATAAGGATATTATTGTTGAAAAGTTCGACGGCAATGAAATGATTATGCATATGCCAAAAATGCCCGGGCAGAAGATGTTCAGGTTTGATCAGAATATGAACTGGAACAGCGATGATTTTATGAAAGATTTTCACTTCGATTTTAAAGAAGGTGCATTATTGGGAGTTGTTACAAAAGAAAACGACAAAGGTGTTGAAGTGGCAGAAGTGCAAAAAGAATCGGCTGCGGAAAAAGCCGGTTTGCAAAAAGGAGATGTCATTACCAAAGTTGGTGAACAGAAAATTGAAAACCCCGGCGATCTTGTAAAAGCAATTACTGAAAAGAAACCAAAGGATGAAGTTGAAATTACATATTTGCGCAATGGAAAAGAAAGCAAGGTGAAAACACAATTAGGCGAAAACAGGTTGCGCCAGGAGATTCAACACAAAATGGAACTAAAGCAAAAAGAGTTGATGAACAGGCAAAAAGAGTTACAGGAAAGGCAGTTTGAATTCCAGTTTAAACAGCCATTTATGCAACAATTTGATGGCCCAATGATGATGTGGCAGCAAAAAGGCCCGCAACTGGGTGCTACTATCCAGGATACGGAAGAAGGAAATGGTGTGAAAGTTTTGGACACAGACAAAGACTCGCCTGCTGAAAAAAATGGTTTACTGAAAGATGATATCATTACAGAAATCAACGGCAAAAAAGTTACCAATGTAGCTGAGGCAAGAGAGGCTCTTCACCAGAAAACCGAAAACAATGCATGGAATCTGAAAGTAGTACGTGCAGGCAAAACAGTGAATATGGAAATCAAAATCCCCAAAAAACTCAATAAAGCCGATTTATAGTCTTTTTCATTCATGTTCAGAAGGTTGTCTTAAAAGAAGGTTTCACACAACGATACAAAGAATACAAAGCACACAACGCAGGAATTTTCTTTGTGCTCTCCGTCTTCGTTGTGAGTTTTGTGTGAAACAAACAGACTTTTAAGGCAACCTCTTTTTTTGTGAACTGTATCACAAATGCTTCGGGCTAAAAAGGATATTTTTGCAGCTTCCCAACCCTAACAAACAGGGAAATTGAATATGTCGAACTATAGCGATAAATATGAAGCGGTGATTGGTCTTGAAGTGCATGCTCAGCTTTTAACCAAAAGTAAGTTGTTTTGTGGCGATGATGCCAGTTTTGGTGCAGAGCCCAATATGCATGTTAGTCCAATTACACTTGCTCACCCCGGAACATTACCCAAGCTGAACAAAGAAGCCATTGAACTGGCTGTACGTATGGGATTAGCCTGTGATTGTGAAATTGAACGTAAAAACTATTTTGCACGTAAGCACTATTTCTACCCCGATCTTCCCAAAGGATACCAGCTTTCGCAACACACAACGCCTGTTTGTGTTGGTGGATTTGTAAAAATCAAAACAGCCGATGGTGAAAAAAATGTTCAGCTCAACAGGATACACATGGAAGAAGATGCAGGCAAGAGCATGCACGATCAGCATGATTTATATTCTGTAGTTGATTACAACCGGGCTGGTGTTCCTTTGATTGAAATTGTTACTGAACCTGACCTGCACAGTGGCGATGAAGCTGCAGCCTATTTTACCGAGATACGTAAACTGGTGCGTACGCTCAATGTGTGCGATGGAAATATGGATGAAGGAAGTTTGCGTTGCGATGCAAATATTTCCATTCGTTTAAAAGGTGATCCAAAGCTGGGAACAAAAGCTGAAATCAAAAACCTGAACTCAATCCGTTTCCTGAAAAAAGCAATTGATTTTGAAGTAATGCGGATGATTGAAATAAAAGAAAAAGGTGAAAATGTAATTCAGCAAACAAGAGGTTTTAATCCTGAAACAGAAACAACATTTGCAATCCGTACAAAAGAAGATGCAGATGATTACCGTTACATGGCCGATCCTGATTTGCCTCCGTTTATTATTACAGATGATTTTATTGCTGCTATTAAAGCTGACTTACCTGAATTATCTGAGCAAAAGAAACAACGTTTCATCAATCAATATGCGTTACCGGAATATGATGCTGTTTTGTTGACAGATGATAAAGAAACAGCCGATTATTTTGAAGAAGCAGCAAAACATACAACATCATTCAAGCAAATTGCTAACTGGTTATTAGGTCCGGTAAAGTCGGTGATGAATGAAGAAGGAATTGAAATAAGTGAACTGAAGTTAACACCTGCAGCACTTGCATCAATTATTCAGTTAGTGGAAGAAGGAAAGGTGAGCCACACTATTGCAACACAAAAGCTACTGCCTGCAATGCTGAAAAATAACGGTGTTTCAGCTTTGGAACTTGCACAGCAATTAAACCTACTGCAGGAACGGAATGAAGATGCTTTGCAGTTATTGGTTGATGAAGTACTTTCTGCAATGCCTGATAAAGTAACAGAATATAAAAAAGGAAAGAAAGGATTGATTGGTTTGTTTGTGGGAGAAGTAATGAAAAAATCAAAAGGCAAGGCCGATCCGAAATTGCTGAATCAACTTGTCACTGAAAAATTATCAAAATAAAAACAAGGGTCAATTACAAAGAGACTAAGTGTACTATTATCAAAACAAAAAAGATCAGATGAAGAAACTATGGATTGCAGCAGTTGTTGTACTTACAGTTACAGCCTGCAAAAACAGCAGCAATAAAAATTTTACTGTAACTGGAGATATTAAAAATGCACCTGCCACGGTTGTATATCTGGAGCAGATTTCGTTCGATAACATGCCTCCACAGGTTATTGACAGCGTTACATTAAAGGATGGAAAATTTACATTGAAAGGGAAGTCGGCCGAAGAATCGCTGTTGCAATTGCGTTTTCCGCAAGTTGAAAAAAGCCCTTTGTATTTTGTAATTAATGATAAATCAAATATAGCTTTAAATGCCGACTGGAATGATGTTCGTAATATAAAATACAGCGGATCGCCGGCAACACAACGCCTGCAAAGTTTTGTTGATTCGCTTTCTGCTGTGCAGCAAAAACTTTATGCCATCCAGGCCGAAGTTCAGTCGGGTACAGAAGGAGATAGCTTGAAGGTGGTAAAGCAGCAGGAAATGACCAATATTGTTAATTCGTTTAAGGGCTATGTTAAAAACATTGCGGAAAATGATGAAAGCCCCATGGTGAGCATGTTTGCTATTACCATTAATGCGGGTAATGATGTGGCTGAAAATGAAAAGATGTTAAACAGTTTGGAAAAACGTTTTCCCAAGCATGCGGGAATTAAAGCTATTGTAAAACAATTTCGTGAAAGTTTAAGCAAATCACAACAGCAGCAGCAACCACAAAGTGGAGTAGCAATAGGATCGGTAGCACCGGATATTACAATGCCTGATGTAAACGGAAAAAATTTTTCGCTCAGCAGTTTAAAAGGAAAATATGTGTTGGTTGATTTCTGGGCAAGCTGGTGCGGCCCCTGTCGTGCAGAAAATCCAAATGTTGTAGCAGCATTTAATAAATTTAAAAATAAAAATTTCACCATACTTGGCGTATCGTTGGATAAAACAAAAGATGCCTGGTTAAAAGCTATTAAAGAAGATGGACTTATCTGGAATCACATAAGCGATTTAAAGTACTGGGAAAGTGAAGCGGTTTCTTTGTACGGTTTCCAGGGTATTCCTTACAACGTACTGATTGATCCTTCAGGAAAAATTATTGCAGATAATTTAAGAGGTGAGGATTTGGAGAGAAAGTTAAGTGAAGTGTTGCAGTAAAAGAGAAGTAAGTAAATAAAAAACCGCATCTGTTTATGATGCGGTTTTTTTATGTCGTGCGGCTATTTTTTACCTTGCTACAGTTGTAACTTGATTAGCATAGTAATTTGCTCCTGAAGTTTTGAAATATAAAGTATACTTGAGTGTAAAAGTTTGATCGCAGGAAGAGAATGTTCCGGCGGTCGTTCCTTTTATCCAAAGATCAGCAGGGCCGTAGAACACCTGATCCGGTATAGTAGCAGTAAAGGATGCAGGATTACTCCAGTCAAGATTTACTGTAGTAGATGTCGGTGCTCCTAAATCCCATAAATTAGTTACTACTACAGAGCCGCTGGTTGCCCCACCTGAAAGGGGGGTAGTCACTGTCATTGGATAAGGGCCATAACTGCCATTATCAATACAGCGTGTATAATTTCCGGCAAGTGCTAATAAATCGACATCGCAATATTTACGCAGTATTAACCGGTACATATCTTTTCTGGGTGTGATATAGGGGTTTGCCCAAATATCATCCGAATTGACAATTTGTATTAGTACGGTATCTTTTCTGCTTGATTGCGGATACCCTGAGAACAGTCCTGCAAAACGTAATGTATCGACAGCTTTTCCTGCCGGAATGATTAAAGTTGCGGGAGAATTATATTGAGTTCCTGCAACAGCGTTATTTGATGTATATGTAAATTTAACAGTTCTGTCTTTTGACGCAACATTAGTAACTCCTATTGGAAGTTTGTAAGGATCATTTGTACTCTTAATATAATAAGTAGTAATCGAGTCTGCTAATGTTAAAGTATTAAACCTTGCATATGCTCCTGGGTCAATCGGGCTCTTGTCAATAACAACATTTCCTTTCTGGCACGATGTAATTAGCAAGAGTGAGATGGCTGATAGAATAAAATTTTTATATTTCATTAGACGAATATTAAAGGTTATCATTATAAATTCTGGTCTGCTGGAGTCATTGAAGTATTATTATCTAATTCTCTTTGAGGAATTCTCATTAAAAACCTTGGATCTTCAGGGCTGGTTGTATATAAACCAGGATTAAAATTCGGAGAACCATGATTGCCAGCACCAGTCGGTCGGTTTAAGCCTTGATTCAAACGTTTAATATCAATCAAAGAAAATCCTTCACCCCAAAGCTCAATTCTTCTTTGCAATAATATTTCTGTTAACAACCCTGCTCCACTAAAGGCTGAAGCACTATAAGCAGGATATCTTGCTTTTACAAGAGTTTCCAATGCAGTCCTTGCCCCCGGATCATTTCCTTGTCGGTTCAAAGCTTCTGCTTCAATGAGATACATTTCGCTTGATCTCATGTATGAATAATCTGCTGCCCAAGAACCAGCGACAGGTACTTGTAATTTCAGTTGATTATAATCTGGATTGGAGGTTGTTCCTGTGCCGGGAGTTTGAAAAACAGATTTTCTTATATCACCTGTGTTTATTTGGTCGTATAAACTCTTTGTGATTTTCTTTTGTCCACCCAAAGCTGCATAACCTCCTGTTCTTATATCCATATGAGAATAAAAAGAAGCATAAATTGTTGCTTGGTCACTAGGAATTTTAGAGCCCCACATGCACTCTGAGGCAGCAATGTCAGAAAACGCAGTAGTTGCAGTATATTGACCTGTAGTCATCAGTGTGTATCCCTGACGGGCTTTATTTGCATATGTGGCAGCAGTTGTCCAATCTTCCATTAATAAAGCTACCCTTGCTCTGAATCCTTGTATAACAGAAATGTCAACATTGGTTTTTGCCGCTCTGGTTTTACCTGTCAATAAAGTTTCTGCGGCTGTTAAATCAGAAATAATTTGGGTATAAACATCACTCACTTTCCCTCTTGGTTTCCCTTCAGTTGTAGGAACTGTATATATAGGTACCCCTGGTTTTGATTCATTGCCTTTATAAGTTTGCTGAAATAAATTAACCAGATAATAATAACAATATGCTCTGAGTCCTAAGGCTTGTCCTTTAATGATATCCTTTTGAGACTGAGTGGCATCTTTAACAACATCAACATTGTTAATTAAAACATTTGCCTGTTTTATTAAATCATAATAAAAATACCATGCATTATAGCTTTGACGGTTATCAACAGCGGTTGCCCATTCGGTATAGTTATAATCACTGTTAAACCAACCATACCCCTGGCTATGTACAACCATATCGTTACCCATTAAATCCATCGCAAGATCAAATGCCTTTTGCCCGAAGTTATCATGCCTTGTATTACCGCCTGTTCCGGATGCAAATTGCTCCTTTACAGCTCCATCAAGAGCCGCATAAACAGAGTTAACTTTACTTAAAAGTGCTTGTAATTCAGCTGCATTACTCGGTTGCGTTTCCAGGTAAGTTTTCTTACATCCAATTGCAAGAAAAACCAACGTCGGCAAAATGAATAAAAGAATTTTTTTCATATTTAAATATTTCGTTGTTATTATTTAAAATTTACAGTTGCTCCCAATGTCATTGTTCTGAATGGCGTATAGGTTGCATCTGCAGTCCCGGTAAAAGAACGTTGGGGATCAGAGCCTTTTTTTGCTGTCCATAAATAAGCATTATCAACACTTACAAAAAATTGTCCACCACCTAGTTTAAGTAAGTTGTTTAAATTCTTTGAAAAATTATATGATAACGTAATGTTCTTAATGTTTAGCCATGAACCATCTATTAACCATCTTGACGATGCGCCGTCATTATTGGAAATAGAATATTGCAGCCTTGGAACGTTTGTAACATCGCCAGGTTTTTGCCATCTGTTAAGTATATCAGTACTCCAGGATGTACCTGGTGATCCTCTGTGCATAATACCTGCGTAATTTCCATCATAAAATTTTCCGCCATAAGAAAATATTGTAAGAATAGAAAGGTCAAAGCTTTTATAACTGAAAGTATTGGTAACCCCACCTGATATTTTGGGCAGTGCTGAACCGAAATTGTGTAAGGAATTAGTTGTAGTTACCTGACTATATTGATTTGTAATGACACTGTTGATAACTTTCCCATCAGCATCTTTAATGTCTCTGTAATAAAGAGCATCACCTGTTGAAGCATCTACACCTGCAAATTCTGGAAGCCAGAAGTCATAAATACCTCCTCCAACAACTAGTTTTTTTGTGCCAGAAATAATTCCATTCTTTGTTTGGTTTGGAGGAAGTTTGGTTATTGTGTTTTTGAAATGTGTAAGATTAACATCTGCTTTCCATCTGAAATTATGCTGTTTAATTACTAAATAACCCAACTGCAATTCAACACCAACATTTTTCATTTCTCCAATATTCTGATAAACTGATGCAGTGCCAGTTGAAATAGGCAAAGGAACATCAAACAACAAGTTCGCAGATTTTCTATTAAACCATTCAAATGTACCCGTTAAACGGTTATTTAAAAAACCAAAATCAACCCCGAAATTTAATACAGAGTTTGTTTCCCATTGTAAATCGGTATTAGCAACCCTACTTGGGTTAGGAGGTATATAACCACCTGATCCATTAGCATTATAATAATCTTTATAGGAATAATAAAGAGGATTGCCATTTGCATCAAATAAGCCTTCATTTCCTTGTTCGCCATAGCTGGCTCTTAACTTCAGATCACTAAGCCACTTGATGTTTTTCATAAAACTTTCACTAATTAATCTCCATCCTGCGCCAACTGAGTAAAATGTACCCCACCTTGCATTTGGACTAAACCTTGAAGATCCGTCTGTTCTGTAACTTGCAGATAATAGATATTTACTATCAAAATCGTAGTTGATATTAGCAAAATAACTTTCAATTCTTAAGTTATCTTCATATGAAGTTGGCGGATAGGTTGACGTTGCTCCATTATCTAACTCTGTATAGCCTGGAAAAATAAATCCAGATTTGTAAGCTGCCAGATAATTGTATTTGTAGAGGTAATTTTCATGCCCAACTAATGCACGTACATTATTTTTCTTAAAATCTTTTGTATATGACAATACTTCGTTTCCTGTAAGAGAGAATGTTCTTCCATTTGACTTTGTTGATCTTCCTCCGTCAGAGCCCCCTGTTGTACTTGGCGCTGCGTCCCCATACTGGTTATTCTGATATGAGGTGCCATTGCTATTATAAATAGTTGTTCCCAAAGTGCCTTTTAATGATAATTCTTTAGTGAATTTTATTTCACCATAAATATTGCCTGTGCCATTAAAATCTTTTGAAGACCTGTTGTCAAGAGCCAATGTAGCCGCATCGTTAGAGCGACCTGCATAAGGACGAGTGCCCATTTGTGTAGGAATTCCAAAATCGAAAACGGGATTACCTAAACTGTCTTTTACAAGTGCACCAGTTGTTAAATTGTGTTGGTAAACAGGGTAAATTGGCCCCATTTGTCTGGTGTAATAAAATGGATTTGTTGTAGATGTACCACCGCTTGGGACAAATCTGTTATTGATAAATGCTCCATCGACTGCAATTCCTGTACCGAACCATTTAGTTGGATTGGCGTTCACGTTCATGCGAGCATTATATCTTTCATAACCAGAGTATTTTACTATCCCTTCTTCGTTAAGGTACCCGGCAGATATATAATAATCGGCACCCTCTCCACCACCTGAAACACTCATATTAGCTCTGCTGCGTTTTGCAATTCTAAACATTGCATCTTCCCATGATTCGTTCCAAAGCAAAGTTGCGTTAGAGTTAAGTTTGCCGGATGTGGGATCAACCAATGTATTTCCTGGAACATTATAGGCATTATAAACAAGACCACTGCTGCTGGTTAAAACATTTGAAGCGTTAATCCCAGCTTGACTTGGTGTATTTCCTTGGGCAACATAATTGTTTCTATATGCCTCCCAGAATAATTCATAGTATTCTTTAGGTCCAACACGATTATACTCCGGAATTAGACGATCCATGAAACCCTGAGATACGTTAAAGGTCAATTTAGGTGTACCTTTTTTCCCCTTTTTTGTGGTAATCATAATTACACCGTTCGCAGCTCTTGAACCATATAGAGCGGCAGCTGCTGCATCTTTTAAAACAGTTACGGTTTCAATGTCCTCAGTTGGGATCGCTTCAATTGAACCGTCGTATGGGATACCATTTACAACATAGAGAGGCGCACTTGTTGCATTTACAGATCCAATACCTCTTATACGAATTGCAGCACCTGAGCCTGGTTGCCCTCCACCATTAGTCGAAATAATGCCAGGAATAACACCGTCTAATGCTTTTGATACAGAAGTGACTTGCTGCTTTTGTAAAACCTCAGAAGTTATAGTATTTTCAGCGCCTGTAAAAGCTTTCTTTTTTACAGTACCATAAGGAACTGTAACCACAATTGTTTCTAGCGAGGATGCCTGAGATGTCATTCTGATATTAAATACAGTTTGATTCCCAATTGACAATTCCTCAGTAGCCATATTTACATACGAAAACACTAAAACTTTGGCATTTGAAGGTAATGAGAGGGCGAACGTACCGTCACTTTTTGTATTAGTGCCAATTGTTGTTCCTTTTACTAAAACTGAAACTCCGCCTAATGGAGAGCCATCTTTCTCATCTGTTACTTTTCCTGTAACAGTTTTGTTCTGTGCTAATGCTTGTAAAGTGCTTAATAACACAACGAACATAAATACAAGTTTTCTCATACTCGTTTGGGTTTATAAATAATCAATAAAATTACTCTTAGGTCATTTAACGTAGATGCAGCAAAATGTCGTTGGTTGATTGTTTGGGTAGAAAGAGTTAATTGTGCCTCAAAAAGCGGCATTAACAACAAAAATAGCTGTGATATTGTTAAAAAGCTGAATATTAGACATTTTTTTTGAGAAAAAGCTGCGTAATATGTCTTCATTTACCCAAATTAAAAAGCTGTCGGATTTTTCCGACAGCTTTTTAACCTCAAAGGCTTAATGTTATTAGTTATCAGTACATAATTTATTTAAAGAAAGCTCTGAAGACGAGATTGGCCAGATATATCCTACATCTGATGAAGTTTTTGATTGCGCCGTACCTTTTGCCGGAATAGTTTGTAATAACCTCAGCAAATCGGTATTTCTCAAGCCTTCACCTAAAAATTCAATTCTTCTTTCTTTCAGAATAGCATTAATCAAGTCAGTGGGTGTAGCAAAGCTTGCAACAGTAAATGTTGTTGTAACATCAGATCTGTTGCGTATTGCATTTAGTATTGCCACGGACTGTGCATCAACAGTATTAGTTGAACGCACTTTAGCCTCAGCAAGACTTAACAATACTTCTGCGTAACGTATAACCGGTACATAATCTGTATATGGCGAACCTATGGCATATTTGTAATTCAAATATGGTTTTCCCGAGCTTGTGGAAATGAATGTTCTTCTTTTGTCTGTCGATAACCAGCCTGCATCAGCAATAATGCCGCTGGGATTCAAAGAATATTCGCCATTGCCGGTTACTTTAGCGTAATAATATCCCAACTGATTTTGAGTGCCCGGGTTATCCCCTGTCGTAGAAGTCATTGGCATTGAGAGAATTGATTCAGTGGTAGTATAAGGCGTTTTGAATACGTTTGTTATATCTGCCTGCAAGGCATGAGTAACGCCGGTAGATGCAGTAAAAGGTGCAGTAGCAGAAACAATTTTGTTTGCTTCTGTTATTACGTTTGGATATTGCTGCATTGTTAGATACACTCTTGTTTTTAAGGCAATTGCCGTATTCCGATGGCCTCTGGTAGTATTATTATACGCTGAAGAATAGCTCAACGGTAAACCAGTCTCTGCATCATTTAAATCCTTAATGATTTGAGTATAGACTTCGGCAACTGTACTCCTTGCTAAATCCGAATGGCCTTCATTTGTAATTCCTGACAGTCTTAATGGAACACCAGGCTTGCTGCCATTTCCATCTGCATAAGGTCTTGCATAATATTGCAATAAACTATAGTAAGAGATGGCTCTTACTAATTTTGCCTCAGCTATATAATTTGCAGACAAAGTTGCTCCAACAATGTTAGATCCCCCTGCTGCCATTTGGTCAAGAAAGATATTGCAAAGATTAATTGTTGCGTATGCCTGAGCCCAAAGTCCAACAACTGCTGTAGCACTGTTTGTTGGGTTCAGATTCCAGACATCTGAACCAGTTACAAGATTTGAGGTTTGATTAAGAAAATCCTCTCCTCTAATATCTCCATATATTACATAGCGTCCTCCGTATAAATTTCCACCTTTTAATGAAGCATAAAGTGATAATAGTTGTCCTTGAATTCTTGAGGCATTGCTAAACGAAGAAATGTCTCTGATCGACGTTTGTGGAGTGGGAGTGAGAGAATCTCGTTTACAGGAAAAAAAGAGTCCTGAACCCAACGTCGCAATGAAAAAATATTTAATGTATGAATATCTCATTTTAAAACAATTTTTAAGATTAAAAACTAACATTCAATCCAATTAGGAATGTCCTTGCATTTGCAGCAGTATTTCTGTCAATACCTTGCGATGTTGTTGCGTTTCCATTTGAAGATACTTCAGGATCAGGGCCTGGGTATTTGGTTGCAATCCCCAGGTTTTGTCCGCTGATGTACATTCTTATGTTACTGACTTTTAACCTTTCGATGGCGGATTTAGGAAGAGAATAACCCAAAGAAATATTTTTCAGCTTAAGAAAATCACCCTTAAAAACATTAATATCAAGCGGCATTGAAGACCCGTTTGAAACATTATCATTAAAAACCGGTTTTGCATATTTTTTGTTCATATCTCCCTTTGCACTCCATGCATCTGTAAACACATCTGTTGAGTTATTCCACCAGCGCTGATCGTGAAGCCCCGCATTACTTCCATAATAAACATAAAAGCCTGTTTGGTAGGTCAACATTACATTCAGATCGAAGCTTTTGTACCGAAAGTTATTTTCCCAACCGCCATATTGTTTAGGTAATGTATTTGCATACATTACACCATCTGCAGCCTGGGTAATTGAAGTGCCGCCTGTCGGACTTACATACTTTACAGTTCCATCAGCTTTAGTTGAATAATTATAAGTTCCACTTGCTGCATAATATTGGTAATAAACATTCTGACCTGCTGAGTTCACAAAAACTCTTTTACCGGTTTCGGGGTCCACTCCATTTGTACGAACTACCCAAAGATAACCCAATGAATAACCTGGCATTGTCTGACTGATGGTCTCAAGACTTGAGGTTGATGTTTGGATTGACGGTAATGATGGGTCTAAGGAAGTGACCATATTTTTATTAAAAGTTACATTAAATGAAGAAGTCCAGGTAAAATCCTTTTTCTGAACAGGTGTGGCAGTTACGGAAATTTCAAAACCTTTATTATACATCGATCCTACATTTATTGGGGGATTTGAAGGAAGTCCTACTGAAGGAGCTTGTGGTAAATAAAGGATTAAGCCATCAATGTTGTTTTTGTAATAGGTAAACTCACCCGAAAGTCTGTTTTTAAACATTCCAAACTGGAATCCAATGTCTGTTTTTTTACTTGTTTCCCACTTAAGATTAGGATTGCCTACCTGGGCATATGTGAGTGTATAAGTACCACCGTATAAACCAGAGTTAAAAAGGTTATATGGAGCGAAATCATTAATGCCTCCAATATTTCCTACTTTACCGTAACTACCCCTTAACTTGAAATTGGTGAATAAATTATTAATTCCAAGTGATGTCCAGAAACTTTCTTTTGATAATTCCCATCCTGCTGATACTCCCCAGAAAACTCCTTTTTTCTGGGCAAGGGCAGAGTACTCATCCTGCCGAATATTCCCACTTAAAAAATACTTATCTCCATAATTGTAGGTTATGCGGCCAAAGCTTGATAATAAATAATTTTCACCCTTAAAAAGATCAGCAGGGTTATTAGTTGTAAAACCTGCTTGTATTACATTGTAATCCAAATCAGAAACTCCTTGCCTTTGTAAGCCATAGCCGGATGAAGTTCTTGTTTGTTGCTCATTACCTATCAGGACGTTCAGATTGTGATTCTCGAAAAGTGTTTTTTCAAATTGCATTGTATTCGTCCATAAGGAAGTTTTATATTTATCAGCACCAGCCCATGCATAACCATTATAACTGTAGCCATCTCCGCTAACAGGTGTCCAGAAAATATCATTATCCACTAATAGATAATCAATGCCATAAGCAGTACGAATTGTCAGCCAGTCAAACGGTTTAAGTTGTGCATATGCGTTTGAAACTATTCGGTTGTTTTCGCTGTTGGAACGATTAAGATCTATACTTACTACTGGATTATAGTAAGAGAGATTAGATGTTCCTGTAATATTTGAGCTTCCAATTGCTGCGCCATTAACGTTATATGAGCCATCATTTTTATAGGGAGAAACGATGGGAGGCAATACAAACTGCAGGCGACCTAAGCCCCCTGTATTAAATGCAGCGCCGCTTAATGAACCTGAAGTGGTTGCTGCAAGATTTTTCTCATTTGAGTAAGAAATTTTTCCTCCTATTGAGAAATATTTGTTTATTCTGCTATCGATGTTAAAGAGTGTATTAATTCTCTTAAAGTCATTTTTCTTAATAATCCCTTGTTGATCTGTGTAGCCTGCTGAGAAGTAATAACTGGTGCTTTCGCTTCCACCTGATACATTCACATTATGACTATGAGAAATGCCCTGACGATAAACATAGTCAGACCATTTTGTATCAACGGGGTTACCGTTTGCATCAGTAACCTTACTGAATGTCCATGCAGAAGCTGATGGATTATTTGCTACTGCTTGTGTTTTGAATTTGATATACTGATCTGCATTCATAACCTCAGGAAGTCTGTAAGCATTGGAAAAACTTAACCAGCCATTATATGACACTTTCGCTTTTCCGGTTTTACCTTTTTTTGTTGTGATAAAAACAACTCCATTAGCAGCCCGGCTTCCGTAAATTGCTGTTGCTGCTGCATCTTTTGCAATGTCAATGCTTTCTATATCGTTAGGATTAATATTTGCAAGAGCATTGCCTGCGGCTGAAGTTGAACTGAAGTCTCCGGTATATGAAGGAACTCCATCTACAATAATCAGTGGATAAGAACTTAGTGAAATTGAGTTTGTTCCTCGTATGCGGAATACAGGGGGAGAATTAAGCACACCATTTGGAACTGTTATTTGAACACCAGTTGAACGACCAGCCAATGCCTGATCGAAAGTTTGAACTGGCTTGTCGGCTGTTGCAGCTCCTTTTACAGTTGCCAGACTCCCTGTAAGTTCTTTTTTCTTTTGTACACCATATCCAACTACAACCACTTCCTGTAAGCTTTTGTCTTTAGATACTAATTTTACGTTGTAACCGGTCCTTGAATCAACCGGTACTTCAATTGATTCGTAGTTTACCAGGGAAATAATCAGTGTTTTTGCTGTTGTGGGAACTGTTAGCCTGAATAAACCGTCAGCATCTGTAGCCGTTCCGATTGTAGTTCCTTTTACTGTTATAGAAACACCGGATAATGGTGTCCCGTCTTTGTCGTCTGTCACCTTTCCGGTAACAACTTTGCTTTGTGCATACATGGTTATGGCACACAAAAGCATAGAAAACATAATAAGAAGTCTTCTCATTGCAGTTTTGATTTAGTTATAAAATATACAGTTGTCTCAGCAGGCGTAATTCAGGTAGCCACAAGCATTCGTAGAAAAAAATAAAAAATATCAGAATCACCTAAGTTAAGGGGAAACAGATACATTTAATTAAATACAGACAATTTTTTATACGTATTGCTGCATGTTTATCTGTTTTAGTTATAATTAAGCCTGTTTTGGTTTCCTGGCTGTTGTTAAAAGCATAACTGGCAATAGAATAAGGTTGGTAATCATGGCAACAAGCAATGTAAGTGATGTAAGCCAGCCAAGAGCCTGCGTTCCGCCAAAACCGGAGAAACAAAAAATAACAAAACCTGCAACCAATACCAGTGACGTATAAATAATGCTGATACCCGTATGACGGATGGTTTGTTTTACGGTTTCCCGGATATCATGATTGTGTAAAGGGAGTTCCTGTTTGTAATTGATGAGGAAACGGATAGTTACATCGATTGCAATGCCCAGTGCCACGCTGAAAACCAATACAGTACTTGGTTTCAGGGGTACGCCTGCCCATCCCATTACGCCTGCTGTAATCACTAATGGAACTACATTGGGAACGAGGGAACAGAATAATATTCTGAAAGAACGGAACAAATAAAGCATACATAAGGCAATGAGTAAAAAAGCCCAGAAAATGCTTTCTTTTAAGCCATTAATAATAAATCTGGAGCCTTCCACAAAAATCACACTCGTTCCTGTAAGCTGAATATTTGCTGATTTTTTTAATCGGGAAGAGTCAATACTTTCTACAGGCGTATTTTTATTGATTGTTTTTGAATATTCAAGGCTGTCAGCATTAAATATTTCTTCGGCTCTTTCCTGAACCTGTGCAAGAATTTTAGGCAAGCTATCGCTTCCAACATCGGCCATATTCACACTTATTCTTGCCCGTTGCTTATCACGATCAACAAAATTGCCAACTAGCTTTACAAAGTTATTATTCTTGTTGTTAGGGTTCGTTGTGTCGGTTTTCATTTGCAGGTATGGTGCAAGAAAAGCAAGATCAAATTCATTAGGAACGGCATACATATTACTGTCGTTATCGTAATATGCCTGGCGTGCAAATTTCAAACCTTCAGTTATAGCCAGAGCCTTCCCGATTTCCGGCCTGTTCTCAAGGTATTGTACCAACGAGTCAATACGGTTCAGGTTGCCGATATTCCGTACAGCACCTTGTTTTTTTCTTGTATCAACTACAATTTCAAGAGGCATAACACCGGAAAAATGTTTTTCAAAAAATTTCAGATCAGTATAAAGCTTGTCATTTTTCGGAAGGTCATCAACAATATAGCCCACGCTTTTAAGTTGTAAAATTCCAATAAAAGCAACTGCTAAGAGAAGTGCTGTAGCTGAATAGGTATATTTTGGATGATTAAAAACCCAGTCTTCAATACGTATAATCCACCTGTTAAGCCGTTCATTTTCTAAATAACGTACGTGGCGTTGCTTTGGTGCAGGTAAATAGCTTAATAGTGTTGGGATAACTATAAAAGAAATGATGAAAAGAGCCATGATGTTTATGCCTGCTACAATGCCAAATTCTCTTAAAATCTGGCTTTTTGTTAAAGCAAATACCGCAAAGCCAATTGCGGCAGCAATGTTGCAGAATAAAGTAACCACACCCATGCGGCCAATCATATTCACAAGCGAATTGTGCTTATCGCCACTCTTTTTATATTCAGTATGAAACTTATTTAAAAAATAAATACAATTGGGAATGCCAATTACAACCATCAATGGCGGAATAAGGGCATTGAGGATGGTAATTTTATATCCAAACAATACCATTGTTGCAAGGCTCCAGATTACTCCCATAATAACAACCAGCATACTCAGCAACGTAGCGCTTACTGAACGGAAGAAAAACAGCAGTATAATTGCTGATAATAGAACTGAGCCCAGCAAAAACAATTTTAATTCGTTGGCAATACGGGTACTCATTTCTGTGCGAACATGTGGTAACCCGCTGATGTGTACATCTATCTTTTCGTCTTTTCCAAACTGTTCAGCCAGTTTTACAACTCCTCCCACAGAAGCATCTCTTTTCTTGGTGTTAAGCACAACCTTATTGATGTGTACTGCCATCATGTAAACCTGCGATGAAGGATTGTACAACAAATTCTTATAAAAAGGCAGGTTTTCAAAGTTGCGCCGACAGCTATCTAATTCTTCCTGGGTTTGGATGTTTTCAGGAAAAACGGGCATTGCTTTTAGTTTTTCGCCGGCTGAGTCTTTTACAAGCATTATTGATGAGCTGACGCTGAGTACATCTTCAACTCCATAAACTTTCTTAAATTCTTTTTGAAGTGCAGCAAATTTTTTAAAGAAAGCTAACTGGTATAAATCTTTTTTTTCAAAACCTATTACCAGCATATTGCCGTCTTCTCCAAATCGTTGTTTAAAAGCTTCGTATTCTAAGTACTTAGGATGATCGATTGGAATTGCCTTGGCAAAATCATAACTTCTTTGCACTTTGATTGCAAAGTAACCCATTACACCTGTAGCAAGAAGAACAGCAATTAATAGAGGAAGCCTGTTGCGCAAAACCCATTTACCCAGTTGATACCACATGCGATTCAGATACGTTTTAATAAGAAAACCAAGGCAAAGAAACGCTATTCCGCCTGAAATGCGTTAAAAAATTCACTGTGAACTAAAAGCTGTTAAATTTGAAACATGATGAAAAAGAGTTGTTTTTTCCTTTTTATTTGTTTGTTTGCTGTTTTACAATTGAAAGCACAGTTACAGCCAATTGGCCAGTGGCGTGAACATACTGACTATCATTCCGGTCTGAAAGTAACAATGTCAGGCACTCATGTTTATACAGGAACAAAATTCGGGGCTTATTCTGTAAGCAGGGATGAGGGAGAAATTGAAAGGTTGAGCAAGGTAACAGGGCTTCATGATATTGGTATCAGCAGCATACGTTATAACACATCTTCCGATAAATTAGTAATTGCGTATAACAACAGCAATCTGGATGTTATTTACCGTAATGATATTATCAATATTCCCGCAATTATGCGTAGCAATGTCAGCGGCGATAAAACCATTTATGATATTACGTTTGTAAACGACAAAGCATATCTCAGTTGCGGACTTGGTGTTATTGTAGCCGATCTTTCAAAACATGAAATCAGCAATACATGGCTCATTGGCAGTAATGGAGCAAATGTTAAGGTGAACGGTTTTGCTGCTGATGCTACACGTTTTTTTGCTGCAACTGCAGAAGGATTAAAAGTTGCCAATCAAAATGCAGGCAACCTGAACGATTATCGTAACTGGGCTTTGGTAAGTGGGTCTAACGGTTTGCCTGCCGGAGAAATAAAACAGGTAATGGTTATTGGTAGTAATGTAATTGCACAGTATAACAGCTCTCTTTACCTGTTAAACAGTAATACGTGGCAACTTCTATATTATGATGACTGGAGTTGGGAAAATGTCAATTCATCCGATGGTTCAATTATGATTTGTGAAGGAAAAAATTCCTGGAATGAAAGGCGTGTAATTGTGTTGAATGTAAATGGCACGGTCAGTCTTTCAGTTCAAAACAACAACGAGATCAGTCATCCTATGCAGGCAGTAAAAAGCGGTAGTGAAATCTGGATTGCAGATTATGACAAGGGTCTTGTGAAAGCAGAAGGAAATCTGTTTGACCGTTATGCTGTTAATTCACCCTATGGTAATCTGGATGGCGAAATGCTCTTTCACAACAATACTTTATATGTAGCCGGCGGAAGTATTAATTATGCATGGAATTATAAAAACAATCCAACAGGCTTTTTTTCTTTCTCAAATAATGAATGGAAGGATTATAACCGCAGCAATCTTTCGTGGATGGATACTGTATATGATATTATAACGATTGCTGTTGATCCGAGGAATAACCTGGTTTACGCCGGTTCATTTGGCGGAGGCTTGATTGAATATGAAAGCAGCACGAAATATAAAATCTATAAACAGAATTTTCTGAACGTAACTGTTGGCGACCCCAACAGCTATCGTGTTGGTGGACTTGCTTTCGATTCCGATAATAACTTATGGATCAGCAATTTTGGAGGTGCCAATAATTTTGTGGTTAAAAAGGCAGATGGGGGTTGGAAGGACTTAAAAGTGCCTTTCCATATTGTAGATAATATGGTTGGACAAATTGTGGTTGATGATGCCAATCAAAAATGGATTCAGGTGCCACAGGGAAATGGATTATATTGTTTTAACCATGGGGCTTCAATTGATAATACCGGTGATGATCAATGGAAATGGTTGCAGACGGGAAAGGGCAATGGAAATTTGCCCGATAACGCTGTAAACTGTATGGTGAAAGATAAGGATGGTTTTATATGGCTTGGTACTGATAAAGGAATTGGAATTATTCAATGCCCGGGCGAAGTATTTACATCAAATGGTTGTGAAGCATACCAGCCAATTGTGCAGCAGGATAATTTTGCCGGCTATTTATTTCAGAACGAAGAGGTTAAAGCATTGGCCGTTGATGGGGCCAACCGCAAGTGGGTTGGCTCACATAATGGTGTTTGGCTTATAAGTGCTGATGGTGAAAAAATAATCGAACGTTTTACTGCCGAAAACAGCCCGCTGCTGAGTAATGAAATTATCCGCATTGCCATCGATCCTAAAACAGGCGAAGTGTTCTTTTCAACATTCAATGGCATTTGCAGTTACCGAAGTACAGCAACTGAAGCCTCTGAAAACGACAGCAAAGTATTGGTTTTTCCAAGTCCTGTTCCATCAGGTTATGAAGGAACAATCGGTATTCGTGGTTTACCTGAAAATGCTGTTGTAAAAATTACAGAGTTAAGCGGCAGGTTGGTTTATCAAACGAGATCATTGGGCGGACAAGCTGTATGGAACGGAAGAGATTACCGTAATCAACGGGTATCAAGTGGCGTATATCTTGTGTTTGCTAAAATTGAAACAGGTCCTGAAAAGCAGGTAGGAAAAATTGTGTTCATTAAATAGGTTGTTTTAATGAGTAATGTGCTGCATAAAACAAAATCTGTTGTGCTGCGTACTGTTAAGTATGGTGAAACGAGTTTAATTGTTTCAGCTTATACCGAGTTGTACGGATTACAGAGTTACATTGTTCAGGGCGTTCGTGCAACATCCAAAAAAGGTACAGCCAAAGCCAATTACTTTCAGCCCGGCTCCATTCTTGAACTGGTGGTTTATCACCAGGAAATGAAAAACCTGCAACGTATCAAAGAATTTAAATGGAGCTATTTGTATGAGCAGGTGTTTGCCGATATAATAAAAAACAGCGTATTGCTTTTTATGGTAGAGATGTTGCAGAAGTGTATTAAAGAACCCGAAAACAATCCCGATCTTTTTTATTTTATTGAAGACGCATTGATGCAGTTAGACAAAGCTGATGATGCAGTTACAGCAAACTTCCCCATTTATTTTGCATTGCATCTTACTGGTTTTTTTGGTTTCCAGCTAAATACAGAAGGAGCTGAACAACGGTCAATACTTGATTTGCAGGAAGGAAGTTTTGTAAAAGAATATCCGCAGCATGTGTATTATGTTGACGGTAAATCTGCTGAATTGTTTCGTGAATTATTAAAAGTAATGCAGCCTCCTGAACTTACTGAAGTTCCAATGAATTATCTGCAACGCAGACAAATACTTGAAGCAATTGAAATGTATTACCTGTTGCACGTACCTGAATTTTCAAAACTGAAAAGTTTGCCTGTACTGCAGCAGATTATGGAGCCGTAGGTTTTAACACAGAGAAATAATGAAGAGAGAGATGAGAAACACAGAGGTTTATTCAAAACATTCATCTATCAGATAATTCGTTTTGATTCACTCAAATCATCATTGAGCAAAACAACTCCCGGCTTTTTCCCTTTTTCAAAACTACCCAGACTGGAATCCCATTGCAATGCTTTTGCTCCGTTGATAGTTGCCATTTGCAAAGCTTGTTCTGTTGTAACTTTTGTGTGCTGAAATAATGATTCCATTTCTTTTGCTATGCTGAGTTGCCAATTGCTGCTGTAACTGTCAGTTCCCAAAACAATATGGCAATTATGTTTAAGCAAAAGATCAACTGGAGGTGTTTTGTTTTCAATGTAAAGGTTGGCATTAATACACAGGCAATAAACAAGATTTATTCCTGCAGAAGCTGCGTATTCGTTTGCCCAGATAATTTCTTCTTCTGTTGTTGCTGTATTATGAACAAGAAAAATTGTTTGCCCTTGATTGAAATATGGAAGATAAGAACGAAGGGTACTTTTCCCTGTAACAGGTAATGGCGAGCCTTCCATTCCAAAAGTATGGAATAGCTTTAAAAAATCACCTTTGCCTGTTTCGTATAAAACATTTTCTGCAGGATGTTCCTGGTTATGTATTGAAATAATTTGCCCGGCAGTTGCTTGATTGATCAATTGAAATGTTTTAGGCGAAATACTGTATGGAGCATGCGGAACCAATGATGTACGATGTGGTCTTTCAGAAATACGAAGCGATGATTCTATTTGTTCAGCTATCTTTTTAAACTCAGCAATTCGTTCATCCGCTTTTTCATCCCTGAAGCAAAGCACTTCTACAAAAGTCTGCCAGTAAATACTGCTTTTGCTTTTTACAAAAGCAGTATCGGCAGTATTGCCAATATCGCCCACGGCAACAATACCGTTATCGAGCATTTCTTTTTCTGCTTTTACAATTTCATGCTGAATGGTTGCAGCATCAAAACCTCGTTTGGTTACAACCGAACATAAAAAATCGATTAAGCCGGTATGCGGTGGAATAACATTTTTTAAGTGGCTCAGTTCTAAATGGCAATGACAGTTTATTAATCCGGGTGATAGTATGCCATTAAAATATTCAATATCATCACCGGCTTCATTACCCGGTACAATATCCTGTATTGTACCATCAGCAGTAGCAATAAGCACCGCATCTTCATTTCTGAAATCGTAACCATCAAACAACCGGACTGCCTTGAATTTCCTGTACTGCATGAATTAAAACTTTAAATTTGCCGCTCAAACGTAAAATAAATTTTTCATCCTTTTAGTTACAAACATGATGATCGAAAAATTTATTGAAGTTCCCCTTGACCAAAATCAACAATAAATCACAAGGGAAATTTAAGATTTAAACATCCTTTTGGGTAACGGAGATTTTATGCTGGATAAATTAGAAGCAATAAAAGCAAGATTTGATGAAGTTGGTGTAGCACTTACCAACCCTGAAATTGTTGGCAACAACCAGAAGTTTTCTGCGCTGAGTAAAGAATACCGCAGCCTGGAAAAAGTTGTGCATGCTCAGAAAGATTATTTGGAAGTGCTGAATGATGTGGAAAGTTACAGGGATGCTTTAAACGGAAGTGATGAGGAGCTTCGTGAACTTGCTAAAGAAGAACTGCCGTTGCTTGAAGAAAAAAAGGAACAGCTTGAAAAACACATCAGGCAATTACTCATTCCCAAAGATCCGCAGGATGATAAGAATGTGATTATGGAAGTGCGTGCCGGTACAGGTGGTGATGAAGCTAGTTTATTTGCCGGCGATTTGTTACGCATGTATATTAAATTTTGCGAACGGCGTGGTTGGAAAACAGCTATTCTCAGTGAAAGTGAAGGAACCGTTGGTGGTTACAAAGAAGTACAGCTTGAGGTTACAGGTGATGATGTGTATGGCACCTTAAAGTTTGAAAGTGGTGTTCATCGGGTGCAGCGTGTGCCTCAAACAGAAACAAGCGGTCGAGTACACACAAGTGCGGCCACTGTTGCAGTAATGCCCGAAGCAGAGGAAATTGATTTTGAATTAAGAGAAAGTGATGTAAAAATGGAAACCGCACGAAGTGGAGGGGCAGGTGGTCAGAACGTAAACAAAGTTGAAACGAAAGTAATGCTAACGCATATTCCTACGGGTACAGTTGTTATTTGCCAAACAGAGCGTACTCAGCTTGCCAACAGGGAAAAAGCTATGCAGATGTTACGCACCCGTTTGTATGAAGAACAGGTACGTAAACAGGAAGAAGAAATTGCCCGCCAACGCAAAAGCCTTGTTAGCACCGGCGACCGCTCAGCAAAAATCAGAACCTACAACTTTCCACAAGGCCGTGTAACAGATCATCGGATTGGCCTTACACTTTACAACCTTGATGCTGTGCTCAATGGCGAAATTGAAGAGTTGATAGATGCACTTCAATTTGCAGAAAATGCTGAGAAATTAACCCAACAATAAGTAAAAACACTTATTTTCTAAGGAAACTCTATTGACACTTGTTAGAATTATGCAACCATTTTTGAAACAAATGAGTTGTTAAGCATCCTTAAAAATTCATTCCTTCTCTAATTTTACTCTTGAAAAACCAAGGTAATTGAACAGTTGGTTAAAAACAGCGGTTCAATTATTAAATATCCATATCTAAATCCAATATCAATGAAAAGGTTAATCCTTTATGCAGTATTACTGCTTGTGTTTGTTTCCTGTAAGAAGCAAGATTCTGTACAATCCACTTTAACAAATCAACAAACAAATCTTAATCAGGTTCAGGTAAAACTTGAAAAATGTGATTTTCTTAAAGGTGTTTACAACGGTGTCAGAAGGGGGGAATTAAATGACCCGTCAACACTTGGTTTACGTGGAAAAGATACCGATAAAGATGGCGTTCCTGATACAAAAGATAATTGCCCTTTATCTTACAACCCCGATCAGGCAGATGCGGATAAAGATGGTATAGGAGATGCCTGCGAAGCTTCAACGGTTACCACTTTGACTTCTGTTTCAGTAACTGCATCTTCATGGGTTGTTTATCTTGATTTTGACGGGCAAACTGTTAACTCGCCCTACTGGAACAGCGGCATTCCGATCATTTGTACTCCATCCGGATTTACAGCCACCGAAATTGCAAATATTGTTACAGAAGTGAAAAGCGATTTTGCTGTATTCGCCAACATTATCATTACAACAGATTCAACAGTTTACTTGTCGGTTCTGCCTGCTAAAAGGCAACGCATTATCATAACTGAAAACAATTCCTGGTATCCGGGTGCAGGGGGTGTTTCTTATATTGGCAGCTTTGGCTGGGGTTTAGACATTCCTGGTTTTGTATTCTCGAAAGCATTGGGTTATAATCAAAAATATAACTGGGAGGCAACCTCTCATGAAACAGGACATACCTTGGGTTTATATCACCAATCCTCATACGATTCAAATTGTAACTTCCTTGCCGAATATAATCCTGGTGGTAATGGAGAAGCCCCGATTATGGGCGTATCTTATTACCAGCCTGTTGGCAAATGGTGGACTGGCAAAACCTCAATGGGCTGTTCTTCATTACAGGATGATGCAAAAGCAATTGCAGCTAAAGTAAAATAGGGTGTAATAAAAAATTGTTTATCAGTAACAAACAGGCATCATTTTAAAACGATACTAAAAATTGCCGGTAATGTAAGTAAGCGTGGCATGGTTTTAGAAAGATGTAAGTTAGTGAGACAAAAAAGGCTTTTAGAAATCTTTAACAGAAGAAGAGCAAACCAAAAAGCATGTTTAGCGTCTCATATTATATAAGTTCTTTAAAGCAGTCAATTTTCTCATAAGCAGTTAGTTTTGGTTTACGGTCTCCCGATTTTTCGGGAGACCCTATTTTAAGTTTTTGGCTTATGAAAACGTTTGCACAAAGAATTAACAAAGCATTGCTTCTTTTTAAAAAAATAATAAACGAGCTTTGCACAATAATGTTAAATACAATTTTTTCTCATAAGCAGTTAGTTTTGGTTTCGACCCCGGTTTCTACCGGGGTTTGTTTTTTATTACAAACACTGAAATACCTGTAAATGAACCAACTGCATCGGCAACCATATCCCACACGTCAAAATCCCGGCCTGTATATAACTGCACATATTCCATTGCAATTCCAAAAGCGACAGTAAGAAAAAAAACGAGAATAACCTTTTTTTTAAATTTAAACTGCCCCTGGTACTTCTTTTTAAGATAAACAGTCCATAAAAAAGATAAAACTGCAAAAAGCAGGATATGAACAATTTTATCAAGCTGGCTCACTGAAAGCTTGCGCTCATGCGGAAAAAACGACATGGGCATTGCCAGTAAAATAAAAACAAAAACCGACCATAATATGGCCGGCCATTTTGTTGAAAGATATTGTTGAAAGGGAATCTTCATTATTCAACTGAGGATGCATAAGCTGCTGCGTCCATCAATGCTTCTATATCGGCAGGGTTATTAACAGTCATTTTAATCATCCATCCTTCACCATAAGGGTCATTGTTTACGGCTTCGGGCTTATCGTTCAGCGAACTGTTTACTTCGGTAATTGTGCCGGCAACCGGCAAAAACAAATCACTCACAGTTTTAACTGCTTCAACTGTACCAAAAATTTCTTCAGCATTCAGCAGTTTGCCAACAGTGTTAATATCAACATATACAATATCGCCCAGCTCCCTTTGTGCAAAATCAGTAATACCAATAGTTGCAACATTGCCTTCGAGGCTTATCCATTCGTGATCTTTTGTATAACGGAGATTTTCTGGAAAATTCATGATTGTTTGTTTTAATTTGAGCGCTGCTAAATTGAATGATTTCTATGAATCAGAAAAATAAAAATTTCTTTTTCAATCGCATTTTAATAATACGTATATCTTCTTTTGGCCGGTCATATTGGTCTCTTTCAACATTTGCAATTCGGTCAACCACCCCTATTCCCTTTACCACTTCGCCAAAAATGGTATAATTCCGGTCAAGATGCGGAGCGCCACCAATGGTTTTGTATATTTTTCTCTGGTATGGCGGTATTCTTCTTCCACCCAGTCTCTTTACTTCAACAATGTCCAATGAACTGTCGGTAAACGTTTTTCCCTGAACAATGTAAAACTGGCAACTGCTGCTTGCTTTTGCAGGATTGTTATCCCGTGCTGCAGCCAATACTCCTCTTTTGTGAAAAAGCGAAGTGTCAAACTCGGCCGGTATAGTATAATTCAGCCCACCTTCTCCATATCTTGCCCCTGCCACCGATTTTTTTGTGTCGGGGTCGCCTGCCTGAATCATAAAATCTTTAATAACACGGTGAAATAAAATACTGTCGTAAAAGTGTTGTTTCACCAGTTTGATAAAGTTATCCCGGTGTTTGGGAGTTTTATCACTCAGCAACACCACAATGGTTCCTTTAGTGGTTACAATTTTTACTTTTCTTTTTTTGGCTTCTGCAGATGTAAGCAGAAATAAAAAAGAAATAAACAGGATGAGTTGTTTCATGTGATTGTTTTTTTGAGCCACGAAGGTTGGAAGAGTTACAAAGAAAAAAAGAATGGTTGATGAAGAAGCCGGGGGTAAATATTTTTTTGCCACTGAAGCACAGGAAGTTTTCATAAAAAAGGGGGATTTTTTACATCTTATCCTATTTCCGTTGCAAAGTAAGCTGTGCCGGAAAGACGAAGAGTTCAGAAGTATTTCCCTCTATGTTCTCAGTGTCTTTGTGTTGAAAATAATCTGTGTTTATCTGCGTAATCTGTGAGCAATCTTTTTCAAAACCCGCTCTGCTCAAAATACAGCAACACATGATCTTTAATAAAATCTTCCTGTTCTTTTAAGCTTATGGCTGGCATTGCTTTCAGTTGTTTAAAATGTGGCCATCCTTCATCATCAGTTTGTTCAAATTCAAAATAACCGCTTTGTGAGAGAAGTGAGCAAACGGCTACATGAATTAAATCCTGCTTTTGTTCCTTGGTATATTTTTCACGTATTTGCCCAAACTCCTGGATGCCGATCAGGAAAAGTACCGCTTCCAGATCGGGCTTTTTACCAAACCGTTCAATTAGTTTTTCTTCCAGCTTCATCCACCGTACAAATAAATCATTGCCTGCATCCATAAAAGCAAAGATAAATGAGAAAAAACGTGATGATTCAAAAACAATGAATATCATCTCCTCTAAATTTCCAAACTCCGCAGAGCTATGCAAATGATCTCCGATCATTTCAAAACTAAAAGTCAACCGCTTTTTGCAAAAACTGAAAAATCAGGGAGACTTTGCAGAGCAGTAACAGAATCGTAACAGTTATGTAACAGTAGTGTAACAGCGTGGAGACAGATACCAGCTCTCCCGGTACCCTTTACTTCTATAATATTACAATCATGCAGGGTTGCCAACCTTTCAAAGGTTGGCAACCCTTATAACAATCGGTTTTCATCTGCTTAATCAGCAGCATCAGCGTTTCTATTACCTGTAGCCGGCAACCGATATCTCTTCTTCGGCCTCATTTTTGCAAACAAGCCAATGTTTTTTATACTTAACCGTTTATAAAATGATTTTCCCTGATCAAAACGGGATTGTATTTTCACGACCTAAACAGACATAACATGTTAAAAACCGCTGAGGATATAAAAGTTCTGAATGATAAAATTCAATATGCCGGTTCCTTTTTAGACAGGTTAAGGGCAGAAGTTGGTAAAGTACTTGTTGGGCAGCAATACATGGTTGACCGGCTGCTGGTGGGTTTGCTCGGTAATGGCCATATTTTACTGGAAGGGGTACCCGGACTTGCCAAAACCCTTACCATAAAAACGCTTTCGCAGGCAATTAATGCAAAGTTCAGCCGCATCCAGTTTACTCCCGATATGCTGCCTGCTGATGTAATTGGCACTATGATTTACAACCAGCAACGCAATGAATTTTTTGTACGGCGTGGCCCCATCTTCGCCAATTTTGTTCTGGCCGATGAAATTAACCGGGCTCCGGCAAAAGTGCAGAGTGCTTTGCTCGAAGCCATGCAGGAGCGTCAGGTAACTATTGGAGAAAACACATATAAGCTTGAAGAACCTTTTCTTGTGCTTGCAACACAAAACCCGCTGGAGCAGGAGGGAACTTATCCGCTTCCTGAAGCACAACAGGATCGTTTTATGCTGAAGGTGGTGATTGATTATCCCAAAAAAGAAGAGGAGCAATTAATCATTCGGCAGAATACGCAACAGAATGCGGCGGCATCAATCAATCCGGTTGTGTCAATAAAAGAAGTGATGGATGCAAGAGATCTTGCACGAACCATTTATATGGACGAAAAAATTGAAAATTATATTCTGGATATTGTATTTGCTACCCGCAAACCCGACCAGGTTGGATTAGGCAGTCTTAAATCGTTGATTGCTTACGGTGGATCGCCAAGGGCATCAATCAACATGGCGCTTGCAGCAAAATCAGTGGCCTTTATTCAAAAAAGAGGATATGTTATTCCGGAAGATGTACGGGTAATTGCGGCTGATGTGCTGCGCCATCGTATTGGACTCACTTACGAAGCCGAAGCCGAAAATGTTTCGGTTGAAGAAATTATTAAACAGGTGCTGAATACGGTGAAGGTGCCGTAGAGTTACGTTGTTAGTTGATTGATGACCGTTGACCGGTTACCTTCAAATTTTAAGCTATGACGAAATACCAATCGTTAGATGTCTGGAAAGTTTCAATGGAATTAGTAAAAGAAGTGTATGCTATGACCAAAGAATATCCGGAGGAAGAAATATACGGACTAACTTCTCAAACAAGACAGTCTGCTGTTTCTGTTCCTTCAAACATTGCTGAGGGGATAGGGCGACAGTACAAAAAAGATACACTTCAGTTTCTGCATATTGCAAGAGGCTCTTTGTATGAATTGGGAACGCAGTTAAATATTGCATTGATGGTTGAGATTATAACAAACGAAAATCTGCAAAAAATATCTGCATTACTTGAAAAAGCATTGCAATTATTAAATGGATATATAAACTATATTGAAAAAGCGACTTTAAAATAAGGATGATCCACGGCCAACAACCATCGGTCATCTGTCAACTATGTTAACTACTGAAGAAATATTAAAAAAAGTACGTGTACTTGAAATTAAAAGCAAGCGGCTCACCAATCACATGTTTACCGGCGAGTATCATTCTGCTTTTAAAGGTCAGGGTATGAGCTATAAAGAAGTAAGGGAATACCAACCAGGAGATGATGTACGGTTTATCGACTGGAATGTGAGTGCCCGTTATGCCCATCCTTACAGCAAGGTTTTTGAAGAAGAACGGGAACTGAGCGTTTTTTTAATGATTGATAACAGTGCAAGCGTAAGCTTTGGAACGCATTTTCAGCGCAAAAAAGATCTGATTACTGAAATAACCGCAGTGCTTGCTTTTTCTGCAGTAAATAACAACGATAAAGTAGGGGCTATTTTATTTGGCGATAAAGTAAAGAAGTTTATTGCTCCCAAAAAAGCAAAGCAGCACACATTGTATATTGTTCGTGAAATGCTTACAAATGATGCTGTTTCAAAACAAACAAATTATACTGATGCTTTCAGAATGTTTAATAACCTGAACCGGAGGAGAAGTATTTGTTTTTTAATCAGTGATTTTTTAGGAAATGGTTTTGAAGATGCCTTGCGTGTAGCAGCAAAAAAACATGATGTGATCGGGATTAAAATTTACGATCAGCTTGATATGCAGTTGCCGGATATTGGCCCTTTGCAGGTTGTTGATGCTGAAACCGGAGAACAGCGACTGATTGAAACATCCAATCCAAAAGTGAGGTTTGAGTATGAAAAGGATTTTCACCGTCATAATGATTATGTAAAAGATGTTTTCCGTAAAGCCGGGGCCGATTTGTTGCACATGCGTGCTGGCGATGATTATGTAAAAGTGTTACAGAAATTTTTTATTAACAGGAGCAGATGAATAGAAAGGAATTAGTAATATGGTTGATTTGTTTTTTTATTGGCATTACATCGTATGCCCAGATAACTCCTGTTGTTACAAGTGATAAAGAAAAAATACTGATAGGCGAACCGTTGAAATTAACACTTGAACTGCGGGCCATTGAACGTAATGCAGAAATAAAGTGGGTTATTCCTGATTCAATTCCTCATTTTGAATACTTCAGTTACGATACAGCCGATATACTGAAACGTGAAATAACCATCAGCAGTTATGATAGCGGAGTCTGGTCAATTGATAATATTGCTGTCATTGTTCCTTCCAACGTAAATGGCAAACCTCAGTTGCTGAAATTTCCACCAACAGAAATAAGCGTTGAGTATGATACCACAGGTAGTCGGCTGATGAACGATATAAAGCCGGTTATAGAAGTGGATTCATTGCAAAACTGGATTGGTTATATTGTTGCTGCCTTTGCTTTTATAAGCCTTGTTATTTTGATTATATTGTTCAGGAATTGGAAGGCAAAGAAAATGCAGCAGATAGCGAAGGATGATGCGGTTTCACCGCTTGAGGATTTTGAGCGTACAATTATAAGACTTAAGAAAGCAGATTGGGCCGATCAAGTTCAGCAAAAACAGAACTTCAGCGAACTATCGCAGGCTGTTAAAAAATATTTTGAACGAAAACTGCATCAGCCTTTTTCAAAACTCACTACCGATGAATTTGTGCTGGAACTGAAACTTTATTTATCGAGTGAACAATCCATCAATCTGGCACAGGTTTTACGATTAACGGATGCTGTAAAGTTCGCCCGCTTTACAGCATCTGAACAGGATTGTATGAATGCTTTGAAGGAAACTGAAGTTATCATTACCCATACCGATAAACAGATTGCTGAAGATGCTTAATGAATGGTACCAACATATCAGTTTTGCTTATCCATACCTGTTGTGGTCATTACTCTTGTTGCCGGTTTTGATTGTTTGGTATGTGTTGAAAAATACGCAAAACTCATCTGCGGTAACAGTTTCAACACTTGGCATTTACCGTAAATGGGCATCATCACGCAATATATTGCGGCATGTGCCTTTTTTACTCCGTTTACTTGCAATTGCATTGTTGATAATTGCAATTGCAAGGCCGCAATCAAGAAGTAACCAGGAGAGAATAGAAGGAGAAGGAATTGACATTGTTCTTTGTCTTGATGTGAGTGGCACAATGAGCGGAACTGATTTTGCTCCCACAAGGCTTGAAGCGGCTAAGCAGGTGGCAATTGAATTTGTGAATGAACGCAAAACCGACAGAATAGGGCTGGTGATTTTTGGGGGAGAATCATTTACACAATGCCCGCTTACAAACGATTATGCAATGCTTATTTCACAAATAAAAGCAGTGAGTAATGTAAACGGAATTCTTGATCCCGATAAAACTGCCATTGGTTCAGGGCTTGCAACAAGTGTTGAACGGTTAAAGCGGGTAAAAACAAAGAGCAAAGTCATTATACTATTAACAGATGGTGAAAATAATGCAGGTTTAATTGATCCCAACACAGCCAAAGAGCTGGCGAAGTATTATAGAATAAAAGTTTATACCATTGGAGTTAGCCCGTTTACCAACGGGCATGCAATTAATGAAGACATGCTCAAAAGCATTGCATCCGAAACGGGAGCATTGTATTTCAGGGCAACCGATAATGCAAGTTTGTCTTTTATTTACAGCCAGATTGATAAGCTGGAGAAAACGAAAGTTGAAACCAGCAGTTTTGCCCGTTATGCCGAACAGTTTTATCCATTTGCAATTGCCGCAATCGTGTTGATGTTAATTGAAGTTTGGTTAAGGTATAAAGTGTTGAAAAAATTCCCATAGTTATTACGATGGATTGGCGCCAGTGTTAAGACGTTGTGATGTTAGTAACCTTTTCCTACATAGCCAATCTGTTTAATCATTAAATCTTCGTACAGACTATTTTCTTTTCTTTGCATTTGCATGAAAGCATTGATATATAAATCAACCGGAAGCTGGTACACTGTAAAAACAGTGGATGGGAAAGTTGTGCAGTCAAGAATAAAAGGAAAGTTCAAGGTTGATGATATTACTTCCACAAACCCCATTGCCGTGGGCGATGAAGTGGAACTTGAATTTGAAACCGATGCAAACGGTAAGGATACAAATGCGGTGATTACAGAAATTCATGAACGGCGCAATTACATTAACCGGCAAAGTCCACACCGCAAATACCAGCATCATATTGTTGGAGCAAACCTTGACCAGAGTATGTTGTTTGCAACATTGAGAGAGCCCCGCACTTCACAGGGATTTATTGATCGTTTCCTCATTGCTTCAGAAGCCTATCATATACCCGGCATTATTGTTTTCAATAAGTCGGATGTGTACCGCAGCAAGGAAATGGAACAATACCGGGAGTGGAAGGATATGTATGAAGCAATCGGGTATAAAGTGTTCCTGATTTCAATGGAAAAGAACGAAGGATTAGGAGAAGTGGTAAATGTGCTGAAAGATAAAGTAACGTTGATAAGTGGGCATTCAGGAGTTGGCAAATCAACTTTTATTAATGCCGTTTTGCCGGAATTGCAATTAAGAACTGAAGAAATAAGCGGATGGAGTGGTAAGGGAATGCACACTACAACTTTTGCTGAGATGTTTGATTTGCCGTTTGGCGGAAAAATTATTGATACACCCGGCGTAAAAGAATTCGGGCTTGTTGATATAACCAAACAGGAATTGTCGCACTATTTTCCCGAAATGCGTGTGCTGATTAATGATTGCCAGTTTAATAATTGCTTACACCTTGAAGAACCCGGATGTGCGGTAAAGGCAGCCGTATCAACAGAAAAAATACACCCCCTCCGCTATATCAGCTATTGCGGAATACTGGCTACAATTGAAGAAAAGAATTATTAAGTAAAGATTGTTTCATTACACCTGCTCAGGATCTGCGTCTTTTAAAGCATCTACCAGTTCGGTTATAGCATCATTTTCAAAATGGTTGCTTTTTTCTTCCAGCGAAGGGAAAACAGAAACGCCATTAAAGATGTTAAAGCTGAGAGTAAGAGCAGTTCCTTTATACAGGAAATCCCAATAAAGTGCCTCAAAGTCATCGAGTTTTTTAGTAAATGAAATTTTCAGCCTGTCGGCAAGTAAATCTGCCCAGTGCAGAAAATTTTCATAACTGGCCTCTTCGTCAAGAACGGCCTCGTTATATCCTCCGTGGTGTCGTACTGTGGGGTTCATAGTGGTGATTTTTTTGGTGATATTGATTTCTGTTAGTATCCTTTTATTAACTGTTGAAACGTTTGGCTTTTTTTACTTTTTCGCCACCCAGAATTTTTTCTGCACCTACATTTTTTCCATTGCTTGGACATCCCTCTTTTGGTGTACGGCGAAATACATTACAACTCAATAACAGAGACAACATGAAGAGAAAAAAAGTTGCTTTGGTTAATGCTTTCATGTGAAAAAGTTTATTCATTTGGATATTGCTCAATCTTTATACCGGTTTATTGTTTTTCTGTTAATACATCTTTAAACCATCCTGAATATTTTAAATAATTATTGGCAATTCTGTCTATTTCGCCGTGGATCAGTTCTTCACTTATATCTTTCACTTTCTTAGCCGGCACTCCGGCATAAATTGTTCCTGCTTCAACAACCGTGCCCTCAAGTACCACGGCACCCGCTGCAATAATTGAATTACTGTGTACAACCGTATTGTCCATAACTATTGCTCCCATTCCTATCAGCACATTATCATGCAGTGTGCAGCCATGAACAATGGCATTATGGCCTATGCTTACATTATTACCAACGATTGTTTTCGTTTTTTGGTATGTGGCATGCAAAATTGCCCCGTCCTGGATGTTTACTTTATTGCCAAGTCTTATGCTGTTTACATCGCCTCTTACAACGGCATTGAACCAGAAACTACAGTTGTTGCCGCAAATAACATCCCCTACAATAGTAGCATTGGGAGCTATAAAACAATTTTCGCCAAACTTTGGCGAAATACCTTCTACAGGAAGAATAACAGGCATGAGGTACATTGATTGATTCAGCACAAATTTCGCAATGTTTTTGCGGGTTGCATAATAATTGAATCAGAATATTTTCTTTTAACATGCAAGGGAATCAGTCTTTTTCCGAAACTCCTTTGCAATTACTTTTGCATGTATGACACAGCGGGAACTTTTTTTAAAACATGTGGCTCAAACTTCGCCGGCACCACTGGCTCTTGAAATTGAAAAAGCTGAGGGATGCAGGCTGTATGATGTTTCCGGAAAGGAATATATTGATCTGATTGCCGGTGTTAGTGTTTGTAATATAGGCCACAGGCATCCGAAAGTAATTGAAGCGGTTCATCAGCAACTCGCTCAGTACATGCACCTGCTGGTGTATGGCGAGTTTGTGCAAAGTCCGCAGGTGCAATATGCAAAACTGCTTACCGATTATCTTCCTTCAACCCTTAACTCTGTGTACTTTACCAATTCAGGTGCAGAAGCTGTTGAAGGTGCTATGAAACTGGCAAAACGTGTAACAGGCCGTGCCGGAATTGTTGCATTTAAGAACAGCTATCATGGAAGTACACACGGGGCTTTGAGTATTATTGGCGATGAATACTGGCGCACTGCTTACAGGCCTTTGCTGCCTGGTGTAGAGCATGCTGTATATAATTCGTTTGCAGATCTTGAACTGATTACATCCGGCACAGCCTGCGTAATTGCTGAAACAGTGCAGGCCGAAGCAGGTGTAATTGCTCCGCAAAAAGAGTGGATCAGTGCTTTGCGAAAGCGATGTACCCAAACCGGAACACTGTTGGTGCTGGATGAAATACAATGCGGGTTTGGCCGCAATGGTTCGCTTTGGGCTTTTGAACAGTTTAATATTGTTCCTGATATTCTGCTGTTGGGTAAAGCGCTTGGTGGAGGTATGCCGCTCGGAGCCTTTATAGCCGATAGGAATTTAATGTGGAAACTCACGGAGAACCCTGTGCTGGGCCATATTACAACATTTGGCGGTCACCCGGTTTGCTGCGCAGCAGGTATGGCTGCCATGAAGGTTTTGCTGGAAGAAAATCTGGTTGATGCGGTTGCTGAAAAGCAACAACTGTTTTTATCATTGCTCCATCACCCCAAAATAAAAGCAGTACGCTCTGTTGGCTTAATGATGGCCATTGAGTTTGATAGTTTTGAAACCAATAAAGAAATCATTGATCGTTGTATTGAAAAAGGAGTGCTGACAGATTGGTTTTTGTTTGGGGCAAATTGTATGCGGATTGTTCCTCCGCTTACAATATCAAAAAAAGAAATAAAAACCGCAGTTGCAATAATAATTTCAAGTATTGAATGAATCGAACTTAATTATGTACTTTTTTATAAAGCATATCAATGAAAAAAATTACCACCGCTTTAGCTTCCTTTGTGTGTTTGCTTTTTTGTTTGTTTCAATTCCAAATTTCTTTTTCTCAGGTAAATCAACAAGCAAATAAATATCCTGCAACTTTATTGTGGAGAATTACAGGGAATGGATTGAGTAAACCCTCTTACCTGTTTGGTACTATGCATTTAACAGATAAAAGATTGTTCTTTTTTGGCGACTCTTTGTATAAGGCAATTGAACAAACGGAAGGTTTTGCAATTGAAATTAATCCCGATGAAATGTCAACTCAGTTAATTCAGTCATTCACAAAAGAAGATAATAGTGGTTACATTAAAGATTCTGTGAATAAAGAAGATTACGAACGTATAAAAAAAACACTTCAGAAAAAGTACGGATTTAATATTGATCGATTAACAAAACGGCAGGTTTACTTAGCTCGAAATGAGTGGATGAAAGAAATGAGGAAGGATGACGATATGTACACATTTATGGATGCATGGCTTTACAATATTGCCAGGCAGTTAGGTAAATGGACAGGTGGAATTGAGGATATCAACGATCAGTTACGGTTAATTGAAAAAAATGAAGCTGACTATAATTTTGAAGATTTACTGATCAGTAAAAAAGTAATGCAGGGTGGTTTAAACCAGATTGTGGAAATGTATTTGTCACAGGATCTGCAATCAATCGACCGCTTTTTTAATTCAAACATAAAAAACAAGAGAGAGGAATGGCTTACCAGTCGTAATTTAAAAATGGTGCAACGCATTGATAGCATTATGAAACTACGTACAGGTTTTTTTGCAATTGGAGCAGCGCATCTGGCAGGTGATGATGGAGTTATTCAATTGCTGCAAAAAAAAGGTTTTCATGTTGAACCCGTTTTTTCTTCAAAAAAAATTTCGCCCGATGATTATAAAATCCAGTCGCCGGTAATGAAATGGCAGCGGTTTGCTCCTGCTGATAGTTTGTATGCTGTTTCTTTCCCTTCAAAATCTGCAACCATGTTTGCGGCAGGAAATGTGCTCAAAATGGAGATGTGTATTGATATTCCAACGGCAACCTATTACATTACCACATCAATACCCAATATACGGAAAGATGAAAGTAAAGAAAAGCTGGTTGATGAAATGCTGAAGGGATTTACCAAAGGTGGGAAAGTGCTTAGCCGTAAATCGTTTAATGATGGTGTTGATGCGGGAACTGAACTGCTGGTTGAGCGTGAAGGTTTTATGCGTGTAAGAATTTTTACAAAAGGCAATTATGCCTTTATGGTTATTGCAGGGCATGGAACAAAGAAAGAAATGATTACAGGTGAAATGAGCGATTCTTTCTTTTCTTCATTTTCAGTGAATGAGAAAAATCTTCATCAGACAGAAGGATTAAAAACTTACACTAATGAAGAAGATGGTTACAGTATTCTGCTTCCGCAGTTGCCAGATAATGTTAAAACAGAAACAGATGTAAATGGCTGGCGTTCGAAATCTTATGGTGTGTTCGATATGAAGAACGGTATTTATTTTATGGTGATGGTACGAAGTACTGATGCCGGGTTTTACCTGAATGGAGATTCTAATTATTTCAGTTTGCAGCGCTCTAACTGGAAGGCAATGACGGATGAAATAAAAGAAGAAAAATATTATAATCTTGGTGAGTTTCCTGCAATGCAGTACGATTTCGTAATCAAGAATAATAAAGAAAAAGCATTAGGCAAAACAATAACAATTAACAGAGGAAACCGTACTTACCTTTTACTGGCTATTATTCCGCTTGGCACCAATGCCGACCAAGCTGTAAATGTTTTCTTCAATTCATTTCAGTTAACTGATTATAAAAAGGCAAACTGGAAAACAGTGTCATCGCCTGATGGTGTTTATTCTGCTTATGTTCCTGCGCCAGTTAAATTCCATTACAAGAGTACTGCTGCAGAAACAAAAGACAGTTCATATACTTATGTGGCGTACGACTCGCTTACTGCTGTTTCTTATGAGTTAACCAAAGTGAGTTTTGTTGATTATTACAATGCAGCGAGTGACAGTGCAGTATTTTACGATGCTCTTGCAACACAAATTGAAGCAACAGATTCTGTTATCAACACAAAATACCTGAGTAATGGAAATGATAAAGCACAGGAAGTGACACTGCGTTTAAAAGATAACCAGAACTTACGCCGAATGCGGTTGATACTTCATGGAGATACAATGTATATTGCTTATGCTTTCCTTCACCCTGCTTTGATTAATACTGCAGAAGTGAACCGCTATTTTGACGAATTGAGAATACTAACTCCGGGCATAGCTACAACTATTTTCAGTAAGAAAACTAATGAATTACTGAGCGACCTTACTTCGGGGGACTCGATACGGTTTGCAAAAGCTGCTGACCGGATTGATAAAGTTGAGTTCACAAAAGAAGACCTACCATTGCTGAAGGATGCAATAATGAAACAATATGATTATGCAGAAAGGGGCTACTATGATGGAATTTATAATTCAATAGCTGATGTTATTGCCGAGTTGAAAGACTCAACAATTGTTTCTTTTGTAAAGAAAAAATATTTTTCACCTAATCTTGATAACGAAGCACAAAAGATTGCCTTGCTTAGGTTGCTTGCAGTTACAAAAACAAAAGAAAGTTTTCTGGCAATGAAGGATTTGCTGATTTCGGAACCACCTTATACCGATTATCTCTACCCGTTACAATCACAGTTAACCGATTCATTACAGCTTACGAGAATCCTTTTTCCGGAAGTAATGCTGTTGAGCAAGGATAGCTTGTTCATCGGGTTTACTGCAATACTTGCAAACAATCTTCTTGACAGCAGCTATATAACAACAGCGTCAATTAAAGAATATGAAATATACTTCAAGAACGCTGTGAAAAAAATAATCAACGAGGTTATGGATGACCCGGAGGATTACGACTACAGCATTACCAAAGTAGCCCAATTACTGGCTCGTTTTAACTCGGAAGAAGGGAATGCTGTTCTTCAGAAGTTAATTTTAAAAAAGAAAGCGTATATCAATAACATAGTAATACCTGAACTGTTAAATAACAAGCAGGTTGTTCCAAAAGAGTTAATCAGTTCTCTGGCTACTGATAAAGAAACCCGGTATTCGTTTTATTACAGGTTACAACAAAAAGGGCTAACTTCTTTTTTCCCTGTAAAGTATGCAAGCCAGAAATTTATTGCAGAATCAGATGTGTATAATATGGCAAATGACGAAGATTCTGTAGAAGAAGTTGTTTATTTAACTTCAAAGCTTGTAAACTTCAACAAAGAACAAAAACGATTTTTCCTATACAAAGTAAAAGTAGGTGATAGTTGGTATCTTGGCATTTCAGGAGGATATGAAATGGATGAAAAGAATCTGCTGATAAAAGATGGAAATGATATAGGTGGTGTTTATTGGGAGGAAGAATACAGTTCTAAAAAAGTGGATGATTTTTTTGATAAATGGATAAGCGAAGCAGAAGAATAAACCAATGTTAAAAAAAGACCTGTGAAGTGTAAACGTTTCACAGGTCTTTTTATATAAAGCAGTTCATTGAAAATTAAAACTGCAATCTGAAACTTCCAAATGCACCAAAGCGTTTGTACAATTGGTCGGGCATGGGCAAAGGCAATACTCTCCACACCAGGTCAATCCTTATCATTCTTAAAATATTATCTACACCTGTACCCAGTTCAAGGTAAGTTTTTCCTTTCAGCGTTTGAAACTGGTGGCCATTTTCAAATACAGTTCCAACCTGGTTCAGGTTTTTATTGGCATCACTCAAACTTCCCCATAGTGCTTTTGCTGTCCAGAACTGGCGGAATTTTAGTTTCCTTGTAGGTGTAAACCAGCGGAACATTCCATTCCCTATATTATGCTCAAGGTTAATGCCTGCATACTGATCGCTCAGATATTCGAATCTGTTCATTAAACTAAAAGCATATTTATCGTAGTAATACATTTCATTTCCGGGATGCACTTCAAGTAACGGGAAGGGAAGGGTGCCATATATTTTTCCTGCATACACATTGTAATATAATTCACCGTAATTAGCAATCTTCTGGTAGTCGTGTACCGAAGCAGAAATTTTATGATACTGATAGTTGCTTTTTAAAAATCCCGGGACTCCTCTTGCATATTTTATTTCGGCAATAGGATAAGGGCTTCCGAGGCTTGTTCTTAAGAAAGTTCCCTCAAGAAACCGTTCGAGATAGGCAAACCTTATTTTAAAAGCCATTTCCATGTTGTTCAGCGCATCTCCTGTACCATCAGCATAAATACTTTTGGGTGGAAGTGAACGAACCGGATCGAACTGTTTTCTTGTAGCTGCAATTTCAAATGTAAAACCACTGTTGGTTTCTTTTGAGAATTCAATGCGCTGCTGTTCAACTTTTAAATATTTACTGGGGACTTCCTGTTTCCTTGCAGCTAATGCAAAAATGTTATCAGAACCTACTTCATCATAGTACACCTGCCCGTTATCATAATCATTAGCATAAGAAATATAAAGTTTGGTGCGGGGATGCTTGGTAAATAGTTTGGTAATTTCTCCTCTGCCCTTGAATTTGTTATCCTTAAAACCATACGCAACATAACCACGCAACCACCATGTTTTACTGAAGTTGGTACTCGTACCAAGATCAAGCCTTGTTCTGAAGCCTTCTACAACATTTGCACTGATGGCATTAAACCAGGGGCCATATTCAAGGCTTCCAAATGCCCTGTAGCCGGTTGCTATAAAACTGATTGCATTACTGTACCGTTTAAATAATGGCATGCTTTGTAATGTGTCAATCATGTTATAAATAGCCTGCTCATTTTTTTCAAGACCTTCATGTCTTGATTCTGTCCAGTATTTTTCAGGCTGTTCGGTAGAACCGGGAAGCAATACAGTTTCCTCAAGTTTTTTGTTTTTCCGGAGTGTTTCCCAAACAAGGCCTGAGTTGACCATTACGTTTTTGTATGTGGTTGTTTTTCGGCCTGTAACACCAAACTTTTGTTTGCCTATTGCAGAAACATCAATAATGAATTTATCTTTCGACAGAAACCAGGTTGTATCGTTAATGAGTTTGTATTCCTGCACAATACTCAGCTTATCTACATAGTTTACATTCGCTTCTTTTGACAAACGCAGATTCATTTTCTGTACGGCAAATGTGGTATCATGAATCCAGCAATCCCCATCAAATGTATTTTCTCCTTTATGCTTTGGCGTAAAAACAAGGTGAAAGAAACGTTTGCCGCCAATGTATTGTGTATCTGTCAGCCGGTAGTTATAAAACGCATCTCCATTATCACTTATCGGGCTTATGAAGCGTTTATCAAATATCGGAATGTAGTTATTGTAAACATTTATGTTCTGATCCATTCCGCCAAGCAGTTTCTGCACGCTTTCATTTTTTAAACCCGATGTACGGCTGGCTTTTATTTCTTCACGTCGTTTTAAAGGGTCTTTCTGAAAATAATAATCCGATATGGTTTCAGTTAAAAATACCGGGAGAAAAGGTTTTTCTTCACTTGTTGTATCAATCGTTTGGTCAATAACAAAACCAAATGGTCGCAACGGACGGATATTCTTAAACTTTTCTTTATTAAACTTGTTTAAATCAACCTCGAGTTTGTTATACAATTCATAACCAAAATTGTCAAAACGGTAGCGGTCGTTATGTGCCTTTTGTTTCACCACTTTTCTCCATAAAATCCACCCCCTGCTGTATTTTGATTTTACTACTACTTCTTTTTCCAGGCTTCCCCGTTCGAGATTAATAGTAACAAAAATGGTATCATGCCTGGTAATTGCAATAGCCTGGGCAAGCGCTTTATAACCTACATAAGTAACCAGTAAAGTATCAGTTGAATTTAAATGAGACAGATGGAAAACAAATCCGCCTGCTGAATCGCTCAATTTACCAAATCCGGAACTTTTAAGGATTACAGATGCGAAGGGAATTGGCTCATCGGAATGAGAGTCCTTAACAACACCACTGATTATTTTTGTTTGTGCGAAAGCTGACACCTGCAATACCACAAAACACCAGAATAAAACGACGAACTTCATCAGGTTGAATAAACTTTTTTAAAAAAGGTAAAATTACAGAATCCTGTTTGCAACAGATGTGTTTGTTTTCTATCTCCGTTGGCTCAACTAATAAGTTTCTGTTAAAAAAATAACGAAAGATTTTTGGAAATAATGAAAAAGATATTTTTACTTTGTAAATCAAAGTGCTTTTTATGATTCAGGAAAATCAACCTTTAGAAACATTACAGGATATAAAATCAATAATGAACCGCAGCAGCAGATTTATCAGCTTGAGTGGTTTAAGTGGTGTGTCTGCCGGTATATGTGCTTTGGTTGGTGCATGGTTTGCATACGGCGTTATTCACCGCAGTGGCGGGGTTGCTTATCACCTTGAGCGGGATTATCAAAATGATTACAGAGGTTTTGGCGTTTCATTGCTCAAATCGTTAATGGGAAGCGCTTTATTCTGGATTGCTGTACTGACATTTATTTCAGCATTTTGCTTTGCTTTCGTCTTCACTTATTTTCGCAGCCGTAAAGAGCGGATCCCAATCTGGGGAGTTTCGGCTCGCCGATTAACATGGAATGTATTATTACCGATGATTGTTGGAGGAATTTTTTTATTGAAGCTGATTGAAGCAGGAGTGTTTGGGTTAATTGCACCCGGCTGCTTAATTTTTTATGGAATTGCGTTGGTGAATGGTAGCAAGTTTACATTAGGCGAAATACGTTATCTCGGCTATGCCATTATTATTCTTGGTTTGATCAATTGCTGGTTTCAGGGGGCTGGTATTTATTTCTGGGCGCTTGGTTTTGGTGTGTTTCATATTGTATATGGGATTATGATGTGGACCAAATATGAACGTAATTAAGCAAACGAATCAGTAACTGGGGTATGAAAAATCCGATAGAACAATTACAAAAAGTTTTTGACAGCAGGGTGAGGCTGGGCATTATGAGCGCACTGCTTGTTAATGAGCAGGTAAGCTTTACTGAACTGAAGGAGCTTATACAGGTTACCGATGGCAACCTTGCAAGCCATTTAAAAGCATTAGAGGAAAACGGTTTCATTAAAGTAAATAAAGGATTCATTGGTCGTAAAACAAATACAACGTACAGTGTTACTAAAGCCGGTGATAAGGCTTTTCGTTTGCATCTTGACGCATTGGAGCAAATGATCAAACAAACAAACAGGTAATTTTTTTATATCTAAACTTTGAAATACAAAGCACTTTTAAAAATGTCAATATGAATACAAATCAAATTCAGACTCAGGCTCAGTCGTTCTGGGGCCGTTACGGAATTTTTGTAAAATCAATCCTGGTTGGTTTTTTAATTCTCGTATTGCTTATACCAACTGCATTCATCCAGGAACTTGTTCGTGAAAGGCAGCAAAGACAGGATGAGGTTATAAACGAAGTAAGTTCAAAATGGGCATCGGAACAAACCGTTACGGGTCCATTTTTAGTTATTCCTTATAATGAAGTAAGAAAAGATGAAAAAGGTCGGACGTATACCGTAAAACAACAGATTCATTATTTGCCGGATATGCTTGAAATAGATGGAAAACTTTTTCCTGAAATACGTCACCGCAGCATTTTTAAAATAGTACTTTATAAATCTGATCTTGTTGTAAAAGGAAAATTCTTACCTGTTCCATTACAATCAATCGGTATTGATCCTTCAGCAGTTTTGTGGAATGAAATACGTTTATGTGTAGCCATTTCAGATAACAGGGGTATTGATGAACAATTACAGGTAAACTGGAACGGTGCATCCGTTGATATGGATCCGGGTGTTCCTTCAACCGATATTTCTTCATCAGGTGTTAATGCACTTGTACACAACGGAGCAGATTTGAAAGATAAAGAGCAAACCTTTCAGTTACGGATTAAATTGAAAGGTTCGGAGCGATTATATTTTACACCTGTTGGTAAAAAAACAACTGTACAATTGCAGTCAAACTGGACACAGCCTGCGTTTGATGGAAAGTTTCTCCCTTCGCAAACACCAACCATTACCAATGACGGGTTTAAAGCAAACTGGACAATACTACATTTTACAAGAGATATTCCTCAAATATGGACTGATCAGAAAGTGAAGGTTGAAGACAATGCATTTGGTGTTCAGTTATTACAGGGCGTTGACTCGTACAGCAAAACCATGCGTGCAGTAAAATATGCTTTGTTGTTTATTGCACTTACATTCTGTTTGTTCTTTTTTATTGAAGTGCTGAAAAAGAAAAGTGTACATCCGCTTCAATATGTATTGGTAGGTTTGGCACTTTGTATTTTTTATATACTGTTGTTGTCTGTTTCTGAATATATCCGTTTTGATTTTGCTTATTTAATTGCATCCATTGCCACAATCGGGTTAATTACATTTTATATAAACAGTGTGTTTAAAAACACAACAGTATCTGCAGCGTTATTTTCTTTCCTCTCTGCACTTTACGGATTTATTTATATACTCATTCAGTTGCAGGATGGCGCATTGTTGTTTGGAAGCATTGGTTTATTTGTTCTGCTTGCAGTTGTAATGTATTACTCACGTAAAGTTGATTGGTATGGAACGAAAGTAATATCAACCGAAACAGACGAAACAACTATTAATGAAAACCAATAAGAAACACTTTATGAAAGTAAAGATGATTTTGCCTGCGCTGACCGAAGCAGAAAGCCCTTACTGGAGACCAATAAAGTATTCTTTGTTTCCTCCGCTTGGTCTTGCAACATTGGCTGCATTTTTATCTCCTGATGATGAAATTGATTTGCAGGATCAACATGTGGAGCAACTGAATCTGAATGACAATCCTGATCTTGTTTTGATACAGGTTTATATAACCAATGCGTACAGAGCGTACAAACTTGCAGATTATTACAGGAAAAAAGGAGCGTATGTTTTGCTTGGTGGTTTACATGTAACATCTCTGCCGGATGAAGCTTTGCCGCATGCTGATTCAATATTCGTTGGTCCCGCAGAAGAATCATTTCCACGATTTCTGAGTGATTTCAGAAAAGGAAAACCGCAGAAAGTATATCAATCTATTGAACGGACATTGGCTACATTACCACCAGTTCGAAGGGATCTGATAAAACGTAACAAGTATCTTGTTCCCAATTCAATTGTAGTAACAAGAGGTTGTCCACATCATTGTGATTTTTGTTATAAAGATGCTTTTTTCAAAGGTGGGAAATCTTTTTATACGCAGCAAACAGACGCAGCTTTATCCGAAATTGCCCGATTGCCTGGCAGGCATTTATATTTTCTTGATGACCATTTGCTTGGAAATATACGTTTTGCCGAAAGTTTGTTTGAAGGCATGAAAGGTATGAACAGAGTATTTCAAGGAGCTGCAACAATTGATTCAATTTTACGAGGCGATCTTATAGAGAAAGCGGCGGAAGCTGGTTTGCGAAGTGTATTTGTAGGCTTTGAAACTTTTTCCCAGGAAAATTTAAAGCAAAGCAACAAAAGGCAAAACCTTGAACGGGATTATGAAAAAGCTGTGAACCGTTTACACTCACTTGGAATAATGATTAACGGAAGTTTCGTGTTTGGGTTGGATGATGATGATAAAGATGTTTTTAAACGTACGGTTGATTGGGGTATAAAGCATTCATTAACTACTGCTACTTATCATATACTCACGCCATATCCCGGAACCAGGCTTTACCAGGAAATGGAACGACAGAACAGGATTGTTACACGTAACTGGGATTTGTATGATACAAGAAATGTTGTTTATAAAACAACGTTGCTTTCTGCCGAAGAACTGAAAGCCGGGTATGACTGGGCATACAAAGAATTTTACAGATGGAGTAATATACTTGAGTCCAGCCTGAATCATGATTCAGCAAAACATGCGTTGAAACATTTCTTTTATACAGGTGGGTGGAAAAAATTTGAACCCTTGTGGAATTTCATAATCAAAACAAGAGGATTGAATTACATGTTGCCGTTGCTTGAAGCTATTCTGTCTAAAGTAAGTAGCAGCAAAAAGAATCCCGGTGCAGAAATTGTTTCGGAAGTAGAAGATTACTCCAGCCTTTTAAATCCTGGATGATTCATAAAACTCAAATATTATAACAATGAAATCATTTCAATATGCAGCATCTGGTATTCTTTCTGCTTTGCGAAGCGAACCTAACCTTCGTTTTCATGTGGCAATAGCAGTTGTTGTGAGTGTTGCCGGTTATTTTTTACATCTCTCGGCTATGGAATGGATTGCTCTGGTATTGTGTGTTGTATTAGTGCTTGGTTTTGAGGTGTTGAATACAGCCATTGAAGCATTGTGCAATCATGTAACGGAAGAAATACATCCTGCCATTAAGAAAGTGAAAGATATTTCTGCTGCTGCAGTATTAATAGTAAGTGGAGGAAGCGCAATAACAGGGCTTATTATTTTTTTACCAAAAATCATTGAACTAATTTGATATGAAGAGGATTCTTATTTATTCAGTTGGATTTGCATTGCTGTTGTTTGCCTTTCGTGTTGCTTATTCAGGCACACTGTTTTTTTCCTTTATTCCGTGGAATTTGTTTCTTGCATGGCTGCCGTTGTTTTTCAGCAGTAAAATCAAAAAGCCTAGGATAAACTTTCATAATTCAGTCTTCTTTGTTCTTTGGCTGTTGTTTTTTCCAAATTCACCTTACATGATTACTGATCTGTTTCATCTTGAACAGCGTGAAGGTATTCCAATGTATTTTGATTTGATTCTTTTATTCACTGCAGCATGGAACGCATTGCTGATGGGATTGCTTTCGTTCAGAAACATTGAAGCATGGTTATTAAAAATGTACAACGCACTAGTAGTGAGAGTAATTTCTGTTGTTTGCTTTTTGTTGTGCGGTTTTGGTATTTACCTGGGCAGGTATCTGCGATTCAACAGTTGGCATGTTATTACACAGCCATTTGATTTGCTGAAAGAAATAGTAATACGCCTTATTCATCCGTTTCAACACCCGGGCACATGGGCAGTTACGATTTTATTTTCAGTATTGATGATGATTGTGTATGAAACATTGAAGCGGCTTGCAATGTACAATTCAACAGTTAAAAAAATGTAGTTATGGATGTTTTTTTATTGTTGTTGTTTTTTCTGCTTGTAACTCCTTTTGTTTCTTCAGTAATTTATTTTTTCCGTTTTCTTGTTTTTGAAGAAGAGAGCAAATCTGTTTTCTTCAGGATTACTGAGTTCTTGAGTATAGTGGTTATTCCGGTCTTTTTTTTAATTTCTTTTGATTTTGGAAAGAGTAATGATTGTTGCGGTGACAGTGCAGTTTTTTCACCTGGTCACAGGTTGATTATTTATGTTCTAATCTTTTTATATATGCTTGCATATCTCATTTCAATGTTCAGAAAAAATCTTTTTCCTCCTTTTCTTGAACTTTTACTGAATCTCTTTTTGATTGCCGGCATTGTTTTGAATATCAATTTATGTATTCATTTAAATGGCGATGAGTTTGGAATACTGCTATGGTTGCCCGGAAATATGCCGGTTATTCTTCTTATTACAATAAAACTGATAGCACATCACAAAATGATACTTGCTGAAACTGAGGAGAATGTAATTGCTACAGATTCTTTTACTGAATATGTAAGTTTATGGATATTAAAACTTAATCCTTTTTTAAAATACCCGGTCCTTCTTGTTTTGTTAATTCCTGTCGTTCTTTTGTTACCACTTTGTCTTTTGGTATTTGGCCAAAAGCCCGATTCAGTTATCAGAGCTTTTACAGATACATATAAACATGGGTTTTCTAAACTTGATTACCAATGTGATAATGTTAATTGTGGCGGACACTTTCTTTGTTCAGTCGGCGCAAATGGTCATAAGTCAGTTGTAAAACCAGTGAGATATGGTGAGCGCAATGGTCGAAAAATAATCTGCACACGACAATTACTTATATCAAATGCTTTTGAAGAACTGATTTCAGAAAGACTCCCATCTGCACATCACTTTATTCGTCAGCGATACAATGTAGTTGGAAACATGGTTCATCGTTATTATAAAGTGTTCAGTGTAAAATTTGTGTCGGATGTGGTTTATATTTTGATGAAGCCATTGGAATGGTTTTTCCTTTTAATTCTATATTCTTTTGATTCTAAACCTGAAAACAGAATTGCCAGGCAATATCTAAGCAAAATGATCAATATCAAATTGAACAAAAACTAAAAATCATTTCAATGCTTTGAGAATAATTTCAGCCGTTGTTAACCTGTAAACATTAAAGAAGCTGCTCGGTACCGAGCAGCTTCTTTAATGTTGCTTAAAAATCAAATCCAACCGAAACATACAACTTAGGTTTTCCTTTAAAGAAACCATCCATTGGCCATCCCGCATCAAAGCGAACAAAATACCCAAGTAATGTGCTTCTTGCTCCAAATCCGTAACCACCGACAAACGGACCAATGCCAGGAGCTTTAATAGCAATTGACAATGGATTTCCATCTTCACTGTAAGTAATTGTGGGGCGACCAATTTTATTGTAACGTCCGTTCCATGCACTACCCAGATCAATAAATTGGATCAACTGGAAGTTTCGCAGAAAAGCATTATTCACCGGCCGGTTCATTAAAGTTGCTAAAACCGGCAAACGTAATTCACTGTTAATAACAATATTGTTGTTGCCATTAGCTACGTTCTGTGTAAAACCTCGCAGGTTTACTGCAAGTGCTTCATAAACATAACTTGCATCATCTGCGGGGCGGTTTTGCGTATTAAAATATCTCTCTTTGGTTACACCATTTTTGGTTACTTCATTTGAGCCGAACATTAACCATCCATCCGTACCACCGAGGTAATAAATAATTTTATTCGTTCCCCACGAAAAATCACCTGCAGCACGTACTGCCCAAATGAAATTGCGGTAAATTTTTAAATAATGGCGGAAGTCAAATCCGGTGTTGTAGGTTAAGTTGCCTGCAGAATCAACATAACTTTCTGTCCATGCTTTATAACGTAATCCTTTCCAGATGTTACTTGCAGGGTTAATAGTGTTATCATGAACAAATTCGAGCCGGGCAAAAAAGAAGTTGCTTTTTTGATCTGCTATACCAAGCGATTGCTCAAGACCTGGATAAAAAATTCCATTATATCTGTCGGCAGATTTAAACACATATTTATCAAACCGAACACCTGAATAAAGCCGCAGACTCTGCACTTCGTTAAATGGATAACTGATGCCAGCCTGGTAAATAGTACTGATACCCCGTACAGTTATAGGAAGCCCGCTATTTGTGCCGTAAGTCTGTCCCGATCTGTACATGCTTAAATTCCAGTCAAGTCGTTTTCTTAAATTGTCAAACCTCATGTACACTTCATTATCACGCAAATTATAGTTTACCCTGAACGCACCTGTGAACTTGTAATCTTCCATTAACTCCATTACACCAACTTTTGTCATTGCGTTTAATACATTGCCGTTGCCGGGAGTTATTGGCCCTGTTGCGCCTGTATATGGCTGAAAACGGTTTATAAGAAATACTCCGTTTGATGCAAAGTTGGTTGTAACATTATCGGCATAGAACTTTTTCGTGTATGGGAATACCCGCATTCTGTTCAGTATATCATTCCGGTTGGGCACCTTTGTACCAATCAGTTTTGCACCCGTAGTTGAGGAATCGGTTTTAAATTCACTTTCAAAAAAATCAGTAGCTGGTGGTTCGGCCTGAGTTTTTACACTGTCTTGTATATCGGTTCGCTGCTGTGTGTTTTCTCCTGCAATTTTATCTAAACGTGTCGATCTTTTTATGTATTCTGTTGGCCGTGCATTTACATTCCGCTTACGCAATGTGTTTTCATCAACTTTCAGTTTGTACAGGAATTTGAATTCGCCCTGGCGGTTAACTTCTGTTACCTGTCCATTATCGCCGGCAATACGTGTTTCAAGCACACTGCTTTGGTAGTTAGTAATAGGGAATGTGTATGAACTGTCGTCGGTTACCCGGAATGTATAGATTGAATCTGGCTCACTTTTGTTCCATGCCTGCAGAGTGGAATCGAGTTCTTTTATTTCAGGGTTGCGTAATAATTCATCACCAACCTTAAATATCGTATCTAAACCGGCAGCTTTTGTACGGAAGAAGCCAGCCCACCTGTTACCAATTCCGTTTTCATCACTGATGAATGTAAAGTGATTGGTGTTGTATTGCGATGGGTAACGGGCGTTACCATACTTAATATTACTGAGTTGGGAAATCTGTTTAAATTCAGATTTGTTCCAGTTGTCAACAAGAAAAATATTATAACGGTTCTTAGGCAACACTGTATCGCCGGTTGGAGCATCGGCAGTAGGCCGGTTACTTGAAAAGATAATGCCTGTTTTATTAGGGAAGGCTACAAAGCTTGCGTCGAGATCATCATACACATCATTGGTAACCTGTTCAAGCTTCTGCTTATCTATTTTGTAAACAAAAATGTCGCTTTGCCCTCCTTTTACTGCACTCATCACCAGTGTGTTCGGATCAAGCATGTACTGCATATCATTTACCTGCTCAAACGGCAGCTCAGTATTTTTTACTGTTTTAATACGGCGGAAGGCATCGTAAACGCTTAATAACACTTTTCCTTTTTCCCAAACAATCATTGCAATGCGTGTTCCTTTCGGATCCCATGCCAGCAGTGGATAATTGGGATTTGGTTTTTCTTCCAGGTTTCTTACGCCACTTTTCCAAAGCACTTTTTCAGAAATAAAGTTTTCATTGAGGATAACCCTTGTTTGTCCTTTTTTGTATTCTACTACAGCATACGTAAAGCTTTTCGGGTTGGGGTTTGCCTGAAAACGGAAATAATCAGTTTTTCCAATTTCTTTCGGAACTGTTAAACGGCCACTTGGCACATTACGGCGTGCACGGATGTCTTTATAATACTTGTCACGCTCGTAAGTCATAAAATCTTTTAGAACTTCCTTGAGTTTCTTTTTGGCGATTGTTGTTGTAGCCCTGTTCACATTTTTGTAAATGCGGCTCAGGTACAACAGGTAGGTTACATTTTCTTTCTTGTATTTTTCTTCAATATAATACCAGAAAGCATGGCCTGCAAGGTCGGGCTGCTCGTAAGCAAACTGGTAAAAGTTTTTGTAATCATAACCACCAATCATGGCACTTTTAAGATCGTTATCAAGCTTTGTGCTCCAGTTTTCGGCAGCATAGGCAATGTAACCATCCGTCATCCATTTGGGCAGGTCAAGTAATGCCTGATTTTGTGCAAACTCGCCAAGATCATCGCCAAACAACATGGTTTCAACCAGTACTTTGGCAATGCCTTCCCTGATTTGGCGGCGGAGGTCGTTATGATCGCCATTGTAGTAAATAATCATTTTATTATTTACCAGCTTGGTTAAACCTCCGGCATTTGTATAATCGAGGCCGATACCAATATTTGACTGCTTGTAATCGTTGAAATTATTATAGAGTACAACATTTATTCGGCGTTGAATACTGTATTCGATAAATTCTTCCAGTGAGGGTAGTTCTTCTTCTGCAACCTGAGTGGCAAATTTTGCAAGTTCAAGGCCATTTTGTGTATAATGTACATTGAAATTGGGACTCTGATAAAAGCTCCAGGTAAACTTTGTATGTTGTACACGATTTTTTCCAAATTCAACTGCATTTACCTGTGCAGATGAATTTTCGGGAAAAAATAACCAGGTTATAATTGCAGAAAAAACCAGCTTCAAAATACCCTTCTGTTGAATTCGCATAATTTCGTATTGAGATGTTGTGTTATAACGGTTATCTAAAAGTACAAAAATCAGTTTATGTTCTCTGTTAAAGCTTTTACTTTCAATCCTGTTCAGGAAAATACCTACATCCTGTATAACGAAAAAGGTCATGCAATCATTATAGACCCCGGATGTTATTTTGAAGAAGAACGGGAGCAAATCCTTTCCTTTCTTCAACAGCATAAACTGGAACTTAAATTTTTACTTAACACACACTGCCACCTCGATCATGTGTTTGGTAACAAATGGATTCATGAAACCTTTGGTTTGCTGCTTCACATCCATCCAAACGAAAAACAAGTTCTTGATTTTGCACCATCAAGCGGTTTAATGTGGAACCTGCCCTTTGACAATTATGATGCAGAAATTATTTATTTGGATGGGACGGATCGCATTTTCCTAGATGAGGATGATTTGAAAATTCTGAACGCTCCCGGTCATTCTCCTGGCCATGTTTGTTTTTACAGCCAAAAGCAGGGATTTGTAATTGGGGGCGATGTGCTGTTCAGGCAAAGTATTGGCCGTACTGATTTACCGGGTGGCAATTACGAAACACTCATCAACAGTATCCGTACCGAACTGTTTCCCTTGCCTGATGATACAATTGTTTACAGTGGTCATGGTCCATCAACCACTATCGGTTACGAAAAGCGGAATAATCCTTACCTGCAATAAAGAAAGTTTCAGGAAATAAACCTGCCGATGTAAGGCATTTTCTGTAGTTCCTTTCGTTCAACTCTTGCTACAAATAGGGCAAAAAATGAAAGTAAAATTGTGCCGCTGAATACGCTGAACCAGAGTGGCGGATAGAAATGAGTTATTGTTCTGTGAATAAGAACTATAATGCTTACTAAAACGAGATAAGCAATCAGCTTTTTCTTTGCATACGGTACAGGATAATATTTCTGGCCGAGAGAATAACTTGTAATCATCATAAACAAGTAACAGGTAAATGTGGCAACTGCGGCACCCCAGTAATGAAACTTCGGTATCAGCAATATGTTTATTACGATTGTTAATAGTGCACCTCCAATGGTTATTGCTGCGCCGTATAAATTTTTATTGGTAAGCTTATACCAAATGCTGAGGTTGTAATAAATGCCAAGAAAAATATTGCCCATTGCCAGCAGCAATACAACGTTCATGCCTTCGCCCCATGCTTTTGATTTAAGGGTAATGATCCATTTCAGTACATCGAGGTAAAGACCAATAAACAGAAACATAAAACAGCATGCAAGAACAAAAAACTTCATGATGCGTGCATAAGTTTTAGGTGCATCTTCATTTTTTGACTGGCTGAAGAAAAACGGCTCAGCAGCCATGCGGAAAGCCTGGATCATGATGGTGATGAGAACAGCTATTCGGTAAATATTTGCGAATACCCCTAACTGGTGTTTGGCTTCTTCCTTTGGCAAATCAACTACATGCTGATATACAAGCCGGCTCAGCATGTCGTTCACCATGCCTCCCAGGCCAACAATAATGAGCGGATAGCTGTACTGCATTACTTCCTTCCAGAGCTTCAGGTCAAAATCAAAGTGAATTTCCTTCCATTCTTTCCATAATAATAAATAAGTAAGAATGCTTCCACACAGTCCGCCGATAAGATAATAGCCAATGCCAATTTTTTCATCATAAAAAGCGGCAATAAAACTATTTGGATGGCTGTGCGAATATGATGGGAAAAATCCCAGAAACAGGAATACGAGAAACATATTCAGTGCAATACCTGCAACCTGAACAAAAGCATATTTTTTTGGCCTGTTTTCCTGCCGAAGTCTTGCAAAAGGTAATGTGCTGAGTGTATCAAAAAACAGAATTCCCAGCATGTAAAGAATATATTCAGGATGCTCATTTAAATCGGCAGCGTTAGCAATGGCTGGTTTTAAAAAATAAAGAGCAAGCGTAAAAATAATCGTAGTAAAAAGTATGGAAAGACTAAGTGTGTTATAAAGTTTAACCCTGTCTTTTTCAGTTGAAAAACGGAAGTAAGCGGTTTCAACACCATATGTAAATATGACGTTGAGAAAAGGGATCATGGCATATACCTGCGTTAAGTCGGCTGTAACTGCCGGGCGTGCAAATAAAAACGGCAACGCCATGTTCAGGATATATCCTAAAAATCTCCTCGCAATGGTAGGAATACCATACCAAAGCGTTTGTCCTGCTAATTTTTTAACACTGCTCAATAAGCGAAATTAAGGTTCTTCAAAAATATTTTCTTTATGTTTTTCATAAGTGCAACCATTTTCTACACTTTGTTATCTTAAATGGCAGTTTGGTTTAAATAAACCAAACTGTAATAAATACTGCTTAATTTTATAATGCAACCTGAGGTTACAATTTCTATTTTAAAAAATTATACAATGAAAAAGGTCATTTTTTTACTCACTGTTTTATTTCTCTTTTTGTTTAACGTAAAGGCTCAGAATTTTGGAGAGCTTGAATGGCAAAAGAAAAAAATTCCGGCAGTTATTACTGAAGTGCCACAATCGGCTTCGGTAACAGAAGATGCTATTAAGCAAAAACTCAGCCAGCTCGGCTATAATGGAAAAGAAACAAAAGGTATTTATGTTTACAAAGGTATCCGCATCCCCGATATCAGCGAAGAAACATTTGATGTGCTGGTGAGTATTGATCGCAAAAGCCGGAAAGAAAAAGATGCAAGTGTTGTTTACTTTGCTATTTCAAGAGGATATGAAAATTATGTAAAAGCTGATGATGATCCGGTTCTTATTTCAAAGATCAAGCAATACTGCCTCAATTTTCTTCCCTGGGCTGAAGCACAGGCACTGGAAGTTGATATAAAAAGTCAGGAAGATAAAGTGAAATCCACTGAGAAAAAGCTCCAGGATTACCAGGATGATTCAGAAAGTCTTCAAAAGAAACTAAAGAAAGTGCAGGATGATATTGAAGAAAATAAAAAGAACATTGAAAAGCAAAAAACTGAAGTTGAAAACCAGCGTAAAGCATTGGAAATATTAAAAGGCAAGCGTAAAAGCTAACGCATTTAAAAATAAAAAATCCCGGTCAGTAACCGGGATTTTTTTATTAATAATCACCGGGTTTTATTTTTTGGCGTGATTGTTTTTGTTCTGATTGTTTCTTTTTAAAATCCAGTCTTTTTTCTTTCGATGCTTTGGAAGGTTTAGTAGCAATTCTTGCTTTTTTAGGAGTAAGTGCAGTTGATACAAGTTGATTCATTTTTCTTATTACTTCCTGCTTATTCTCCTGCTGGCTGCGATGCACCTGGCTTTTTACCATTAAAGCCGATTCTTTATTGATACGGTTGCTTAGTTTCTCCAGTAAGGTTTGTTTCTGCTGTTCGGCAATAAGTAAAGATGCGGGAATATTCCAATAGCCCATTACCATGGTTTCAACCTTGTTTACATTCTGGCCCCCGGCACCACCACTTCGTGCAGTCAGGTATTGTATTTCGCTGCTGATATCTATCACCATTGTTTATGTAAGCTTTGTATTTTCGGGAATTGAAATTAAATCAAATTATAGTATGCGTTTAGTTATTCAGCGAACTTCTCATGCTTCAGTAAAAGTTAATGGACAAATTACCGGCCAGATTCAAAAAGGGTTACTTGCGCTGGTTGGGATAGAAGATGCAGATACAAGCGAGGACATTGAATGGTTAAGTAACAAAATCGTAAACCTCCGAATTTTTGATGATGAAAATGGAGTAATGAATCTGTCGCTGAAAGATGTGGATGGTGATCTGTTAATTGTAAGCCAGTTTACCTTGCATGCTTCAACTAAAAAGGGAAACAGACCTTCTTATATTAAAGCAAGCAAGCCTGATATTGCAATTCCGTTGTACGAAAAAATGAAAACACAACTGGCAACTGATCTGGGCAAACATATTCATGCAGGAATTTTTGGAGCCGATATGAAAGTGGAACTGCTGAACGATGGCCCGGTGACAATAGTGATTGATACAAAGAATAAAGAATAGTTTTATTACACGAATTATTACGAATTACACTAATTATGGCTGACCTTATTTTAAAAGAAGAAGCATATCAGGTTGTTGGAATCTGCATGAATATTCACAGGGTTCTTGGTATGGGTCTGAAGGAAATAAATTATAAAGATGCAATGGAAATGGATTTTCGTGAAGCGGGCATTTCTTATGAACGTGAAAAGAAATTCATTGTTCGGTATAAGGGAAAAATTCTTCAAAACCCTTACTACGCCGATTTCCTGGTTTTTGATTCAATGATTGTTGAAGTAAAATCTGTTTCATCATTAACCGAAGCTCATATGGCTCAGGCATTAAGTTATCTTGCGGTGTCAGAAATGAAGCTGGCCCTGTTAATTAATTTTGGGGAACGTTCCTTGGTATGGAAAAGGATTGTATTGTAATTAATTCGTGTAATTCGCAAAAATTCGTGTTATTATGACTATAAAGCATGCACAGCAACAGGTTGATGACTGGATTAAAACCGTTGGCGTTCGGTATTTTAATGAACTCACCAATCTGGGGATTTTAATGGAAGAAGTAGGGGAACTATCAAGATTGATGGTTCGTAAATATGGCGAGCAGTCATTCAAAGAAAGCGATAAAGGCAGGGAACTGGGCGATGAAATGGCAGATGTTCTTTGGGTATTGATATGCCTTGCAAACCAAACCGGTGTTGACCTGACAGATGCCCTGCAAAAGAATTTTGAGAAGAAAAATAACCGGGATTCAAACCGGCATAAAGGGAACAAAAAACTGAAATGAGCGAATACTGGTAATCTATTCTATTAGTATATAACACCTATCTTTGCCGCACTTTTTTAAAAAATGCAAAATGGCGATTGATAATCTTTTTGGAAATATCATTTCACACTCAAAAGAATACGGTTATATTTTTCAATCATCTGAAATTTATGATGGGTTAAGTGCTGTTTATGATTACGGTCAGTATGGGGCACAGCTCAAAAAAAACATCCGTGATTTCTGGTGGAAGAGTATGACCCAGCTTCATGAAAATATTGTGGGTATTGATGCTGCCATCTTTATGCATCCAACTACCTGGAAGGCCAGTGGTCACGTTGATAATTTCAGCGATCCGATGATTGATAATAAAGACAGTAAAAAGCGTTACCGTGTTGACCATTTGATTGAAACCTATGCTGAAACCCTGTCTGAGCCTGAAGCTGCAGCTTTGATTGCAAAAATGGAACAGTTACTTGCTGCCGATGATTTTACCGGCATTAAGCAACTCATTGATGAAAATAAAATTAAATGCAGCATCAGTGGTACTGCTAACTGGACTGATGTTCGCCAGTTTAACCTCATGTTCTCAACAGAGTTTGGCGCTGTATCAAGCGATAATCCTGAAGATAATATTGTATATCTGCGCCCGGAAACAGCGCAGGGTATTTTTGTAAATTTCCTGAACGTGCAAAAAAGCGGCCGTATGAAAATACCGTTTGGCATTGCACAAACCGGCAAGGCATTCCGTAACGAAATCGTTGCAAGGCAGTTCATTTTCCGCATGCGTGAATTTGAGCAAATGGAAATGCAGTTCTTTGTTCGCCCTGGTACCGAACTTGACTGGTATGCACATTGGAAAGAAACTAGAATGAAGTGGCACCAGGAACTTGGATTACCTGCAGATAAACTTCGTTTTCACGATCATACCAAACTGGCACACTATGCCAATGCAGCGGTGGATGTGGAATACAATTTCCCATTTGGCTGGAAGGAATTAGAAGGTATTCACTCAAGAACTGATTATGATCTCCGTCGCCACCAGGAGTTCAGCAAAAAGAAAATGCAGTATTTTGATACGGAAATCAACCAAAACTATATTCCTTACGTGGTTGAAACTTCAGTTGGTCTTGATCGTTTGTTCCTCACCATTCTCAGCAATTCTTACCATGAAGAGCAGGTTCCAACTGCAGAAGAAGGAAAGATGGATACACGAACTGTGTTGCGGATACCGGCCAAAGTTGCACCCGTTAAACTGGCGGTACTACCGTTAGTCAAAAAGGAAGGATTGCCTGAAATAGCAAAGGAGCTTGTAAGAGAGTGCCGCCAGTCGTTCCATTGTCAGTACGATGAAAAAGACAGTATTGGTAAACGCTACCGCAGGCAGGATGCAATAGGAACACCATTCTGTGTAACCGTTGACCACCAGACTAAAGAGGATGGCATGGTTACAATCAGGAACCGGGATACTTTAATTCAAGAGAGGATTCCTGTATCCGGAGTAAAGGATTTTGTAAATAAATCAGTTGCATAATTGAACTAAGTGAATTATTTTGCCAATTAATATGGAAATTTGATCTGTGGTTGTCTTTTTTAAGGCTGCAGGCTATTTTTAAACGGCAATCTAAATAATTGTAAAACAAAATATACCGACGAAATGATCCCTACACTTACCAACTTAACCCTTGAAATCCATATTGTGCTTTTTGCAGGTTTGATGCTGCTGGCAATCCTTTCTGGATTACTGGTTGGACGCCGCCAGATGAAGAAAAAAGAAAAGCGAATTCTTGAGCTGGAAAATGAAATGCTCGCCTCTCACAAAGAGATTCTAAAATATGCAATGACGAACAAACAACTCACCGATACACTTGAAAAAGCAAAAATCCCCTTCCCCGTTACACGTATCGACGAAGAAGAGGATGAAAAAGTTCGCAAAATACCTTTAGGAAAAATCGGTTAATCAAGTTTTATACCCCGCTATTTTTTATTGTTCCTTCGGAATACTACTATAAGGGAAACCTGTATGCTATGGCATTGGTAGCATTTTGTATTGCAAACTGAAATGGATAATTCCAGTCGGTTCTGCTTGTGAAACGTGTACTCCACACTGTATATCCACTCCTGATGAGCGCACAGCTTACAAACATATCACTGGTTCTTGCGGCACCATAAGGTAATGGAAGTTTAGGAATAGTTTGCCTTACAATGCCGCCAATAACATCAATTCCCATTGCCACCTCATCGCTGAGAATATGGTTTTGCACTACTCTGGCCGATAAAACTGCATCAACCCCTAAGATTCGTCCCATTTCTGCCGGGTCCATCTGCCAGCAAGCAGAATCAGTTAAACCTTTTTCCTGTAAAATTTTATTTGTTGTTTCAAGGCTCAAAAATTTAACCTGGGAATATCTTCTCAGTTTAGAATCGTTGAATTGAGCAAGATCAACATACAAAGCCTGGTTTAAAAACCGGGTGTTTTGCTGAATAATTTGTTGCAACTGTTCCGGTGTAAATTTTTTGGGAATGTTACCGGTAACTTCTAATTGAGCTGGGAGAATGGCGATGGTTTTAATATTCATGCGGTCAACCCGCTCCATCATTCTGCGCCTTGCGCAGGAAGCAGTTAAAAGAAATAAAGAAGCTAAGAGTAAAATTTGTTTCATAAGCTCGGTTTTACGGATTAAAAAGCAATATTGCCATTATTGCCTGTTCAATGTAAATGCCAAACGTTTGAATTGTCATGCAATTGTCTATTCTTTACAAATAACTTAACAAAACTCAGGTAAAACTACTTGATTAGACGAATGGTTAAAGGGTAACGGTACAAAATATCATCATTTGCCTTAATTGCCGCTATGATGCAGAAAATAATCGATGCTGCCCATACTGCAAAGAATATAAAAATACCTACAAGCACAAGCATTAACACAACACTAATAATGTAATATATTACAAATGTTATCTGAAAGTTTAATGCTTCTTTTGTGTGCTCTGCTACATAAGGAGAGTCGTCTTTTTTAAGTATGTAGATAATAAGTGCAGGTATAAACCAAAAGAAAATGGAAAGTACATGGCAAAGAATTGCAAGCGTTCTTTCATCGCTGCTAACGTTGGCGTATTTTACTTCTGCAATGGTTGAAGAGTTTTGATTCTGTTCCATAAAAAATTGGGGGAAATAAAAAATGATCGGTTCTTTTACTTGTATCCTTTCCTAAAGATAATTGTTTAACTGCAGGAAAGGAACCCTTGTCACAAAATCTGCGATCCCTTTATTTCCCCCGGAACATGATATTTATTGAATACCCTGCATTGCGCCTTGTGTTCCTTCGGTTTCTGATTTCATGTTCTTGCGTTTAAACAATGACATATCCATTTTGCCGAATTTATAACTCAGGTTCAGTCGTATCATTGGGGCATCATTTATTCTGCTGCTGTTTTGAATGTAATATGTACTCGCTGAATATTGCTCCATTTTTCTTGTTCTGAACAGATCATTTACGCTCAATGTAACAGTTGCAGCTTTGCTTTTAAAGAAGCTCTTTGAAAGCGCCAGATCAATACCGTAGTTAGCTTTAATATATCCTTGTGCTGCACTTTGAGTAGCACCGGGAGGAGGTCCGCCGAAACCACTTGTTTGGTTAACAGGCAGGTTTGTTTTTGACTGGTACGAACCTGAAAGCTGAATTTTGAAATTTGAAGGCAAGGTAAAGTTGTTATTTACTTTTGCAAACCAGCTCCACATTGCTGCCTGTGAGCTGCCTGTGATATTATCTGAATTTATTTTAGCATTGTAAACATTTAGGTTTGAATTCAGATCCCACCACTTTGTTACCGTGTTTTGTGATGTTATTTCAAAACCGTATGATTGAGATGATTCGGCATTGCCATATGTGCTGATTGGACGTTTAACATCGTTAACTGTTATTGTATCAAGATAACGGGTAATGAGATTCGTTGAATATTTATAATACACTGATCCCATAATTGTATTTCCGCCGGCAAATGTTTTTGAATAAGAAGCTTCAACAGAGTTTGTGAATTCAGGCTTCAGGTTGGCATTGCCTCTTGTCCAGTTTGTCTGGTCGGTTGAATCGATAAACGGAATTACCTGCATAAAAAATGGCCGGTTAATCCTCCTCGTAAAGCTCAACTGAACTTCCTGTTGATTATTCAGCTTCTGGCTTAGAAATAATGACGGGAAAAGACTGATTGGGTATTTGTTGCTGAATGTTTGTTTTGTATCAACAAGCTCACCTGTGTATTCGGAACTTTCGGCTCTTAACCCTACCTGGTAACCAAATTTGTTGATCGTATTTGAAAATGAAGCATAGGCTGCATAAACATTATCCTTGCTTTTATAATTGTTATTGGAAGATTGTGTAAGGATATAAGCACCTGTTAATTCGTTATAGTAATAGTTATCCTGCATGTTGCTCATGTTCCTGATCTGTACTCTTGCACCTGCCTCGATCTTTGCTTTTTCAGTAATTGGTTTTACGTAATCTGTTTGAACTGTAATGAATTTATTTGTGCCACTGCCAAGTACCTGTTGCTGTACAACACCTGTTCTTGTGCCTCCATCCATTGTATAGATTCCTGTATTATAAGTTGCCGTACTGTTGTTTTTACCGGAAAACAAGTTGAAATCAGCGGTTAATTCTTCGCCTTTTTTGGGGAACAAATATTTTAGTCCTCCCTGTAATCCATTTGCGTTAAATACCCTGCTTGTAGCGGTTGTACGCTTGCTGTAACTGATATACTGGCCGGTGCTAAAAGCGCTGTCGGTATAAAGTATATCATTCGGGCTGAACTCGCCATGAACTTTAATTGCAGAAAGTGAAAGTGTAAGATTGTTTGTTGCAAAATAATCAACACCAGCACGACCGAATAAAAAACCGCCATTCATTCTTGTAGTTCCATTCTGATTAATAAGAACCGAGGGCGATGATAGTAAACTTGTAATATCAGTTGAACTGGTATTTCTATTTTTCATCTGGTTGCCGAACGTGCTTAATGAAAAATTAATTTTATTCTGACGGATGTTTAAACTGGCTCCTCCATTTACACCACCTCTTTTGTCAACACCAGCATTAATATTTCCATTATAACCATTCTTTTTATTTTTTTTGAGAACAATGTTTAAAATGCCTGCATTTCCACCCGATGCGTCATATTTAGCAGATGGGTTTGTAATCACCTCAATACTTTCAATAGCATCAGCAGGTATCTGATCGAGCGTAAGTGTAGTAGGTCTTCCGTCAATATAAATCTGGGGAGAGGCATTTCGCAAAGTAACATTACCGTCAATGTCAACATTTACAGAAGGCACATTTTTTATTACATCAACTGCAGTACCTCCCGTACTTACGATATTCTGATCTACATTGAAAACTTTTTTGTCAATGTCCATTTTTAAGCGCCCTTTTGTGCTGGTTACAATAATTTCAGATAATTGTTTTACCTCTTTTATTAATTCGATTTTTCCAAGATTTTTTTCAAACATGGACGACATATCTGTTCCCGATGACGAAGCTGTTGAAGGCGATGCTCCATTCTTAATATCTGAAGAAGGCTCCATTTTTGGCAGAAAGGATATTTCTTTTGTAAAAGCGGCAAAGCCGGTTGCCGTAATGTTAATGCTGAGTGTATTTGCCACTGGTAAATCTTCAAAGCTGAATTCGCCGTTGGCTGAAGTTACTTCGCCTTTATACAATATGCTTTTTGATTTCTTTGTTACAGTATCAAACTTATTCTGAAGTATTAATACGGATGCTCCGGAAACCCCTTTGCCTGAACTATCAACTACTTTGCCATAAATATGCCCGATGTTTTGCGAAGCGCCACCTTTCATATCTGCACCCGGCATCTGTGCATAAATTGAGTTCATTGAAAAAATGACTGCAATAATTACTAATACTTTCTTCATAAAATTAATTATGATGTAAAAGTAAAATCACCAAATCTGTCTTTTCAGCAAATGAGACGAGAGCAGGATATGTTGCGACGAAATCTGAATTCTGTTAATGAAATGTTGTTGTAAAATGCCTGATGCCCAGCAATGAATTATTCAATATGCCCGATAATACCAAACAATTTTTCTTTATACATATCACTTAATGGCAATTCTGCATTGTTTAAGAAAACACTACCCCGCCTTATGGAAGTAATGGCTGCAACAGAAACAATGTATGATTTATGTATGCGTACAAATTGAGCTGAAGGAAGTTGTTCTTCTAATGTTTTAAGGCTTATTCTTGTAATGACAGGCTTTGATGAACTTTTGAGATGAATTTTAATATAGTCTTTCAACCCTTCTATATAAATAATATCTGCTTTTTCAACTTTGTATAAACCATAATCGGCATTCACAAAAAAATAATCGCTTTGAACAGTTTCTTTCCCCTGGTTTTGTTTTAACTGATAAATTTCATTGGCTTTATTGCAAGCCTGGATGAAACGTTTCAGTTCTACCGGTTTCAGTAAATAATCAACTACATTAAGATTGTAACCTTCCAGTGCATATTTTTCATATGCGGTGATGAGGATAAACATGCATTGAACAGGACAACTTTGAATAAACTGCAGACCGTTTAATCCCGGCATTTGAATATCAACAAAAACAAGATCAACAGGCTGATCCTGCATAATCTTTAATGCTTCGAGCGGGTTGGAGCAGGAAGCAACCAATTGCAGGTAGGGAACTTTTTTAATGTTATCCTCCAGCAGCTCAAGTGCCAGTTCTTCATCATCAATTGCAATGCATCGTAACATTAATGAAGTTTTAATTGAAGTGATACAGTAAACCAGCCCTCATCTTCTTTTATAAATAACTCATGTTGTTGATTGTATAATAAATTTAAACGTCTTTTTACATTGTTTAACCCAATTCCAGAGGTTTTATCTTTTGGCTCGTTTTCTGATTCTGTGTTGTATTTATTTTTTACACTGAAAAAAAGCTGGTCATTTTCTGTTCTTAGATCAATATCAATCTGTGCATCTTTTATCATTCCTACACCATGCTTAAATGCGTTTTCAACAAAAGGGATCAAAAGCATTGGCTCAATTGTGTAAGGTGTTGCCACATGTGGAAGATTACAGTTAATGCGAATCATTTTTCCAAATCGGAGCTGCTGCAGATCAATATAGCTCTGCAGGTATTCAATTTCTTTTTCAAGCAACACTTTGTTTTCATCTGTTTCGTACAGCATATAACGAAGCAGCGATGAAAGCTTGATAAGCGAAGGTTCAAGAATGTCCGATTTTTTCCTTGCAAGAGCCACCATATTGTTCAGGATATTGAACATAAAATGCGGACTGATTTGTGAACGTAGAAACAACAATTCTGTTTTCAGATTTTCAGTTTGCTGAAGTTGTTTTTCGCTTTCTTCTGTTATGCGGTCTTTGATGATACGGTAGGCTGTACCAGCTAAAATGATAAATATAAATACCGGCAGGTTAAAAGCAATAAAGTTTAATGCCCTGTATTGTGCTGTTTTAAAAAACAGTGTAAAAAAAAGTCCGTCGGCAATCCATAAAAGAAAAAAAGAGCCAAGTACAATGATTAAATATTGAGAATACTTTTTTTTATTAAAGAAGGCCGGGATAAGAACATTGGAATTAAAATAAAACAGGGCAATCCAAAACAGGTTTTTCAATAAATGAAACAGATAAACAGAATATTCTTCGGGTTTGTGTACCTGACCTTTGCCCGAATCGGCAATAGGTTTGAGTATAAAAGGCGAAGCAATAAATAACGACCAGAACAAAAGATGGAGGCCACCTGTAATCCATTTGTTCATATGCCATTTACTGTTACTTTGCATAACAACAAAGTAATCACTAATTTCTTTTATGAGAAGTATTTTATAGACGAAATGAAGAAATTCGTCTGCAAAACTTTATTTATCAGATAGCTACACTACAGACTTTGAAGTTTCAGCTAATGCAGTTTTATACATTCTGTCGAGAATACGAAGCAGTTGTTCCATTGATTTTACATCTTCAATCACCAGCATAAACAGTTTGCCTGTTTGTTTTAACCTTGCTTTGTTCATTGAAGTTTGAATAAACTGAAGGATATTCTGAAACAGTTGTGATTCAAAATAAGGAGAATCCGGGTTGCTGATAAAATAACAACGCAGGGTTTCATTTTTCAGCGTCATTTTTTCAAAGCCCAGTTCAACAGCCAGTTTGCGGCAACGTACTGTTATAAACAAATCTTCAACCTGCTGTGGAATGGGTCCGAAGCGGTCAATCATCTCAGTGTGAAAATTAGTTAGTTCTTCTTCCGATTCACAATTATCCAATCTTGTATATAAACTTAAACGTTCTCCAATGCTTTCAACATACGCATCAGGAATCAGTATTTCAAGATCGGTATCAATTACACAATCTTTTACATAATCTTCCTGCTGTTGAATTTCTTCTTTAAACAGTTCCCTGAATTTGGTGCGCTTCAGTTCACGGATGGCTTCATCAAGTACCTTCTGGTACATTTCAAAACCAATCTCTGCCATGAAACCACTTTGCTCACCACCAAGCATATTTCCTGCACCACGAATATCAAGGTCTCTCATGGCAATCTGGAAACCACTTCCCAATTCACTATGTTGTTCCAGTGTTTGTAAACGTTTTCTTGAATCATTAGGCAATGTACTCATTGGCGGTGCAAGTAGGTAGCAGAAAGCTTTTTTGTTACTGCGGCCAACACGCCCCCTTAACTGGTGCAGATCGCTTAAGCCAAACTGGTGAGCGTTGTTAACGATAATTGTATTAACGTTCGGAATATCAACTCCGCTTTCAACAATGTTTGTACAAACTAGTACATCGTATTTTTTATCGATGAAATCAAATATACGTTCTTCCAGTTCATGACCTTCCATTTGCCCGTGAGCAAAACCAATGCTAAGATCAGGACAAAGACGCTGAATGATAGCAGCCATTTCTGCCAAGCCAGCAATGCGATTGTGAATGAAGAATACCTGTCCGCCACGTTCTGTTTCAAAGTAAACAGCGTCACGGATAAAATCTTCCTGGAATACCTGCACTTCTGTTTGAATTGGCTGACGGTTGGGAGGAGGAGTGTTGATGATGCTCAGATCTCTTGCACCCATCAAGCTGAACTGCAATGTGCGTGGAATAGGTGTGGCCGTTAGTGTAAGTGAATCAACATTGGTTTTAAGTGTTTTGATTTTTTCTTTATGTCCAACACCAAACTTCTGTTCTTCATCCACCACCAGCAAACCAAGATCTTTGAACTTCACATCTTTTGCAAGCAAAGCATGTGTGCCCACAATAATATCAATCTTGCCTTCTTCTAACTTTTTATATGTTTCTTTTTTCTCTTTGGCCGATTTAAAACGGTTCACATAATCAACTGTAACAGGAAATTCTTTTAATCTTTCGCTGAATGTTTTGTAATGCTGATATGCAAGAATGGTTGTTGGAACCATAATGGCAGCCTGCTTGCCATCACACACAGTTTTGAAAGCAGCACGCACTGCTATTTCTGTTTTGCCGAAACCAACATCACCGCAAACAAGACGGTCCATTGGTGCCGGTGCTTCCATATCTTTCTTTACATCGGCAGTAGCTTTGCTTTGATCGGGCGTGTCTTCATACATGAATGAAGCTTCCAGTTCTGTTTGCAGGTAACTGTCGGGTGTATGAGGAAATCCTTCCTGTGCTTTTCGTTGTGCGTAAAGCTGAATAAGATCAAATGCAATTTCCTTAACCTTCGTTTTGGTTTTTTCCTTCAGTCGTTGCCATGCATCACTACCAAGTTTATTAATCTTAGGAACACTTCCTTCTTTGCCTGTGTACTTGGAAATTTTATGAAGTGAGTTGATGTTGACGTATAAAATATCACTGTCTTTATAAATCAATCTCACAGCTTCCTGCAGCACACTATTCACTTCAATTTTTTGCAAACCACTATATGTTCCAACTCCATGATCAATGTGCGTAACATAATCGCCGGGTTGTAATTCTTTTAATGCCCGTATGGTTAAAGCCTTGCTTTTGTTATAGGCCTGTTTGACTTTGTATTTATGATAACGCTGAAAAATTTCATGATCGGTATAGCAAAGAACTTTTAAATCTTCATCAATAAATCCTTCATGAATGGAAAGAGAAACAGGTGTAAAAACTATTTCAGCTTTCAGGTCGTCAAAAATGCTGTGAAGCCGTTCAAGCTGTTTTGAATTTTCAGCAAAGATGAACAGATCAAAACCTTTTGCTGCATGAACTTTTAAATCTTTAATCAACAGCTCAAACTGGCGGTTAAATGCCGGTTGATGTTTGCTGTGATAAACAATTTCTTTTTGATTAACTGCATCAACTGTTTCAAGCAAATGCGGTTCATACCCAAATTCTACAATGTGATGTTTTTGAATCTGTTCTTCAACTATTGCAGTACTGATAAAATCATTCAGGCTAAGATCAACTTTTTCCAACCGGTCTTCATCATCATCTTTTTTGTTGGTTGGAGATATCTGCAGAAACTGTTCAAGATCTTCTTCCATTGTGAGCATACGCTCTTTTACAATATCAAAATCTTTTATCCAGACAATTGTATTTTCCGGAAGAAAATCAAACAGCGATACTTTTTCTCCGCTTTCAAATTGTGTTTCTACATTTGGAATAATGCTTACCTGTGCCAGCCTTCTTTCACTCAACTGAGTCTCAGGGTCAAAAATGCGGATGCTGTCAACATCATTTCCAAATAACTCAATACGGTATGGCTTTTCATTGCCGAAAGAATATATATCAAGGATACCGCCACGTAATGCAAACTGCCCCGGCTGGTAAACAAAATCTGTACGTTCAAAACCAAGATCAACCAAAAAGCCCATCATGTTGTCAACATCCAGCGTATCATTTGTTTTAATCAGCAGCATATTGCCCTGCAGTTTTTTGGGCAATACCACTTTTTCAAACAAGGCATCGGGGTAAGTAACAATAGCGCCCACACGCTGACCTGTTGGCATTGAAAATTTCGTCAATGCTTCAGTTCGCAACATTACATGCGAAGAATTAAGCAAGCGGAAATTTTTTGGATGCTTAAATGATGATGGGAAATAAAACAGGTTTAGTTCCCTGGTAATATTTTCAAGTGAATTATGAAAATAGGCTGCTTCTTCAGCATCATTTAGGATATAAATATGGTTGAATTGTTCTAACGATGCATGATTAAAAACAGATGCTGCAACAAACTGCGAAGCACTACCTGCCAGGTTTTTCAGGTAAATGCGCTGAGGCTGGGCAAAAGAAAGCCTGTCCGCCAGTTGAAAAAGGCGGGGATCGTCAACAAATTTCTTCTGCAACAATTCAAAATTCACGGGATGCAAAGATAAGAACTGAGCGGCGATTTTATGATTTGTTGTTACCGGTTCAGTTGATTCTTCCTTTTAAATTCAGGTTTTTATAGTTATTTTTGAATGTAATCCTGATCCGGTAAAACCGTCAAATATGACCCATTCAAATCAAACAGGAACAAATAACCATACCAGTTCCTTTCTTTTCATGAAGCATTTATTAGTTCGGAGAAAAAAATCTCTGCTTGCGATTTTGTTATTGAGTTTTAGTGTAACGCTTACTGCTCAAAAAACAGTTTCCAACCTGCGTTTAAAATCAGGAACTGTTGCTGTTAAAGGAAATATGACAGCAGAGCTTGTAAACCAGGAATTCAAAAAGGGAAGGTTTGCCGGTACAACCTATACTTTACTCGTTTTTGAAAAACCATTAACGCTTGGTCAGCAGCAACAACTGAAATCCATTGGAGTTGAATTATTGTCTTACCTGCCCGATAATTGTTACCAGGTTCGCATGAAACAGGTTCCTGCTTTGGCACAACTTTACCAATTAGGGGTGAGGGCAACGATGAATATGCCGGGATCGCTGAAATTAGGTGAAGAGCTCAAAGAACAAGTGAATGCAAATGTTTCTGATGCGCCATTGCTGACCAATCTGCAATTATTACCGGGCGTTAAGTGGAATGATGTTCAACCTATGCTTACATTTTATGGAGTAACGCTAAACAAAGCTGATTTTCTTAATCAGGGATTGGCACAGGTAATGGTGCCCGGCAACAGAATCGCATCATTAAGTGAATTGCCGTTTATAGCTTATATCAACATATCGCATTTAAAACCTGAACCGTTGAATCAACGTGAGCGGGGAATGTTTGGATTAACAAATCTTACCAGTAGTGAAGTGGCAGGAAGGAACTTAAGTGGTCAAAATATTGCCATTGGTATTGGGGATAATTCTGACCCGATGCATCTTGATTTAGATAAAGATGTAATTAACCGAAATCCTTCTTATGTGCCAATAAATCATGGGAGAATGGTTGCAGGAACTGTTGGTGGAGATGGTATAGTTGAAGAAAGGTATACAGGAGTTGCACCTCAAAGTTTGCTGATAACAGAATATTTCGATTATATTCTTACAAAATCCAGTCTTTATTTTTCTGATTATAATATGACTGTTACTAATAACTCGTATTACACAGGTTTGGCAAATTGTCCTGGCAACAGTGCTTATAACGAGTTGAGTACTTACATAGACGAGCAGATGAATAACAATTCTTACCTTCAGCATATTTTTGCAGCTGGAAACGATGGTACAAAAACATGTTCATTATTCCCAACTTCTTTTGCAACTATTAAAAGTGGCTACCAGGTTGGGAAAAATTCACTTGATGTAGGTGATTATTCCATTTCAGCAGATAATCTGAATACATCTTCTAGCAGAGGCCCTGTTTCTGATGGCAGAACAAAGCCCGAAATAGTTGCATCCGGTTCTCAGATTACAACAAGCTATTACAATAATACATACTCAAATGGGTGGGGTACAAGTCATTCAGCTCCTTTTGTTACTGGTGTTTGGGCTTTATTAACCGAACGTTATAAACAATTGAATTCAGGCGCACAACCTAAATCAGCATTAATAAAAGCAATTATCTGTAATAGTGGTGATGACAAAGGCAACCCCGGTCCTGATTATGGTTTTGGTTTTGGATTAATTAATCCTCGTAAATCAGTTGAAGCAATTGAACAAAATCATTATTTCTCAGGAACAATTTCAACCGGAGGGAATATTACTCAACCGGTTACTGTTCCGGCAGGTACAAAACAAGTGAAAGTAATGCTTTACTGGCACGATAAGGAAGGTTCTCCACTTTCATTAAACGCTTTGGTTAATGATCTTGATTTAACAGTTACGGATGGATCAACAACATATCAGCCATGGATTTTAAATTCAACTCCGGCAGGTGTTAACAGTAATGCAACAAGGGGAGCTGACCATATTAATAATATCGAACAGGTAACAATTGATAATCCGGGAACGAGCATTAACGTGCAGGTTAATGGCTATAATATTCCCTACGGTGCTCAGGAATATTTTGTTGTTTATGAATTCCTGAAGGATGAAATTGTACTTGAACACCCTTATGGTGGAGAACGGTTTTCTCCAGGTCAGGAAGAGGTAATTCGCTGGAATGCTTCAGATAACAGCACCAACACATTTACCCTCGAATATTCAATTGATGATGGAGCAACATGGAAACTTATCAGCAACAGTCTCCCATCAACTCAAAATTATTATCGTTGGTTATATATTCCTTCTGATCCAACAAATAAAGGAAAAGTAAGAATTACAAGAAATGGAACCGGCACATCGGCAACTTCTCCCGGCAACTTTACTATTTTGTTACAACCCGTTTTGTCTGCAACAGTTCCATGCGAAGGATATGTTGATTTATCGTGGGCTGCCGTTCCGAGTGCCACAGATTATGAAGTAATGCAGTTGGTAAATGGTGCGTTTGCATCTCTTGGTACAACCGTCGGGACAACTTATCGTGTGAGTAGCCTGGATAAAACCCAGACATATTGGTTTACCGTTCGTGCCCGGATGACGGATTCGCTTGGTATGCGGGCTACTGCAAAAAGTATTGTACCCTCGCTGTCAACTCCCTGTTCAGCTACCGATTTTAATAATGATTTGAAGGTTGATGCACTGGTTGCCCCTGCAAACGGGAGATTAAATACCAGCTCACAACTTTCATCTTCACAACAAATAGCAGTACGTATAAAAAATCTTGATGATGCTGCCACTTCAGGAAGTTATGATATTTCATATCAGGTTAATGGAGGCGCTATTATTACAGAATCGTCATCTGTTGTAATTGCTGCAGCAGGTACTGTTGATTATACATTTACATTACCGGTTGACATGTCGGCACCTGGATCATATTCTGTTCGTGTATTTGTAAAGCAAGCAGGCGATTTGCAAACAGCAAATGATGAACAAACATACACAGTTATTCATGCCGATAATCAACCTGTTGTTTTGCCTTATGCCGAAACATTTGAATCGACAGGAACAGGAGAACTTAAGACAAGCACATTCGCAATTGCTAATGCTGACAGATTTGATTTTTCAACCGCAAATTCAAACGGGAGGTTAAGAACATTCATCAATACCGGTGTTGCAATTAATGGTAACAAGTCCGCAACACTTGATGCGACAAATTTTACAGGTGTGTTTTCGGATAATCATTTAACCGGAACAATAAATCTCAGTAACTACACCTCAGCTCAAAATCTCCGCTTTGATTTTAAGTTTAAAAATTTTGGACAGTTGAAACAGCCTTCATCTGGTGTTTGGATGAGAGGAAGTGATGTTTCCCCCTGGGTGCAGATTTATGATCTGACTGCAAACCAAGGCAGGCTTGGAGAGACGAAACAGGTCTCTTATAACATTAATGATCTGGGGCAGCCTGTTACTTCAAGTTTTCAGATTCGTTTTGATCAACAAGGAGCAGCATCGGCTAACAATGCATCTTACGCTGCCGATGTTACAGATATGGATGATGGTTTTGCATTTGATGATATTCGTGTTATTGCTGCAACAAATGATGTAATGCTTACCGCAATTACTTCACCTGTTAAGTTCGATTGCTCTCCCGGTAATAAAGCTATCACAATCCACATAAAAAACACAACTGCTTCTTCATTTACAAATGTTCCTGTTTATTACCGAATTAATGAAGGAGCTCCGGTTTCAGAAACAATTGCCGTATTAAATGCAAATAGTGAGTTGGATTATACGTTTACAGCACAGGCGGATTTTTCAATTCCAAGAGCCTACATTATTGATGCTTGGGTAAAGCAAAGTGGCGATGATTATCCATTAAATGACAGTGTTACCAATAATCTTGTATATGTAACTCCAACTATTAATTCATTTCCTTACCTGGAGCGGTTTGAAACTTCAAACGACAACTGGTTTACTGATACGTTAAGTTATAGTAGCTGGCAATGGGGAGCACCTGCAAAATCAATCATTAGCAGAAGTGCAAATGGAAGTAATGGATGGTTTACCAGCCTGTACAGTACATATAAATCAAATGAAGAATCATTTCTCTATTCACCTTGCTTTAATCTCAGCAGTTTAACACAGCCTGTTCTGAGTTTCAGTCATATTTTTAAACAGGAAGATAATTGTGATTGTGATTATTCCTCGCTTGAATATAGCACTGATAACGGAACTACCTGGCAGCGATTAACAGCATCAAATGCAACAAACTGGTTTGATAATACATTAAACCAAACGTGGAAAATCAGTAAGCAATACTGGCATGTTGCAAGTACTGAAGTGCCAAACGCAGCTTCAATACGGTTTAGATTTTTATTATCAAGTGATGCTGCAACTGAATATGAAGGCATTGGTATTGACGATATTCACATATTTGATAAAGCAACTGTTTACACAGGTTCAGATCAGACAAACATAAATCAGAATGTAAGCGGAAATAACTGGATTGATTTTACAAGCGGCGGTAAGTTGATAGCATCTGTTAATCCACTGGGACAGGATTTGGGCGGCACAGACGTAAGTGTGTACTTTAATACAACCGGAACAGTCCGTTATATCAATAATCAATATTATCTCGATAGAAATATTGTAATCAGGCCAACAAATACACCTGCGGATAGTGTGCTCGTTCGTTTTTATTTTACAGATCAGGAGGCGCTTGCTCTTATGCAGGCAACCGGATGTACTGGTTGTTCTACCATTAAAGATGCGTTTCTTGCGGGGGTGTCGAAGTTCAGCGGTAATGTATCAAACGAAAATGGAACGGTTGCTGATAATGTAGCAGGCGTTTACTACTTCATTACTCCTGAAAATACAGATATTGTTCCTTTTAATAACGGGTATTATGCCGAGTTTAAAGTGAAAACATTTTCTGAATTCTGGATAAATAGCGGGGGAATAAATAGTAACCAGGCATTGCCTGTTACTTTACTGAGTTTCGCAGGAACAATGAATGGAGGCAATGTTGATCTGAAATGGCAAACAACCAGTGAAGTGAATGTTGACCGGTTTGAAATTGAAAGGAAAACAGATTTGTCTTCGGCATTTGTTTCAATTGCTTCTGTTGATGCAATAAACAGTTTGGCTACCAATAACTACACTTATACTGACAAAAACGTAACTGAATACGGAAACAGGTTCTATTACCGGTTAAAGATGGTTGATAAGGATGGCAAATCAACTTATTCCAATATTGTTTCATTTGCTGCCGATAATCAGTCGCTGTTTATCAAAGGTGTTTACCTGCAATCGAAAAAGTCTGTTCTGATTGAAAAAGGGAATTACCCGGGAATAAGCACTATGAATATTCGTGTTATTAATAGTGTAGGTACTGTTGTTCTGAATAAGAATACTAGTTACACCAATACAGTTCTCAACCTGCAAACCCTTACAAGTGGTGTTTATATGATTTCAATTCAGGATCAATCGGGCACTGAAAAGTATGTTCAGAAGCTGTTAATTGATTAACAGTGTACATAAAAAAACAGGCTATCAATTTAGTAGGATAGCCTGTTTTTTATTTGAAAGGAATTACCAACCTTTTTTTGCTGTTCCTGCTTCAATTGCAGCAAGTGCTTTTGCTTCACCTAATAATGCAGTGAGCTTATTTCCCTTACCATCATCACCTTTAACGATGTAACCGCCTTTTGCTGTGCGTTCTACAACTGCATTCAGGATGGGAACATTCTTTTCTTTTGTTTTTACATTATACGCTGTTAATTGCATAGTCTGTTATTTTTTGTTAGAAATAATAGCTTTATTGCCTTAATTGGAAAAGCTAAAGTACAGATTTCCGATTTAAGCCTCAGAAATACCTTTCCACAGTCGTTACTCATTGAAAATCAATAAAAAAAGCGACTTGTAAAGCCGCTTTGTATCATTTTCGTTTCCTTATGCGTCAATTTTAGCGTATTTGGCGTGGGTTTCAATAAACTCTCTTCTTGGCCCTACTTCATCGCCCATCAGCATACTAAACACGCTGTCGGCTTCGGCGGCGCTTTCAATTGTTACCTGTTTCAGGGAGCGTGTTGCCGGGTTCATGGTTGTATCCCAAAGCTGGTTGGCATTCATTTCACCCAAACCTTTATAGCGTTGAACTCCAACACTATCTTCCTTTCCGGCACCGAATTTTGTTACGAGCGCTTTACGTTGTTCTTCGGTCCAGGCATACGATTGGTCTTTGCCTTTCTTTACTAAATAAAGCGGCGGCTGAGCAATATATATATAGCCTTGCTCAACTAATTCTTTCATGTAGCGGAAGAAGAAGGTAAGTAACAATGTGGCAATATGGCTTCCATCCACATCGGCATCAGTCATGATGATTATTTTGTGATAACGGAGTTTGCTGATGTCAAGTGCTTTCGGATCTTCAGAAGTACCAACTTTTACACCCAGTGCTGTAAACATGTTCCTGATCTCTTCATTATCGTAAATTTTATGCTCCATTGCTTTTTCCACGTTCAGGATTTTACCACGAAGCGGAAGAATAGCCTGGAAGCTGCGGTCACGACCTTGCTTGGCTGTACCACCGGCAGAATCACCCTCAACCAGGTACATTTCGCAACGTTCAGGATCACGATCGGAGCAGTCGGCCAGTTTTCCGGGCAAACCGCCACCACTTAATACGGTTTTACGCTGTACTAATTCACGGGCTTTGCGTGCTGCTGCACGGGCCTGTGCGGCAAGTATTATTTTCTGAACTACGTTCTTGGCATCTTTTGGATTTTCTTCGAGGTATGCTTCTAATGTACGGCCAACAGTACTTTCAACAATACCGCTTACTTCACTGTTTCCGAGTTTGGTTTTTGTTTGTCCTTCAAATTGTGGCTCCGGAACTTTTACGGAAACAATGGCAGTTAATCCTTCACGGAAATCATCTCCTTCAACATCAACTTTCGCTTTTTCAAACAAACCTTCTTTTTTCCCGTAAGAAGTGAACACTCTTGTAATTGCACGGCGGAAACCGGTTACATGCGTGCCACCTTCAATGGTATTGATGTTGTTAACGTAGGAGAAAATGTGTTCGTTATAAGAGTCGTTGTACACCATGGCCACTTCAACTGCAACATTGGTTTCATCATCACGACCTTCCATAAGAATAACATTCGGAAGCAGCGAATTTCGCTTCCCGTTTTTATCAATCAGTTCAACAAATTCAACAATACCGCCTTCGCTATAAAACGTTTTAGTGTATGTTTCTCCTGTTTCTTCGTTCTTCTCTCTCAGGTCATTCAGCGTTATGCTGATACCTTTGTTGAGAAATGATAATTCACGCAGGCGTGTTTCAAGTATTTCCTTTTTATAAACCTGTACTGTAAAAATGGATGTATCGGGCCAGAAATGTGTTCTTGTTCCGGTTTTATCACTTGTGCCAATTTCACGAACGGCGTACTGAGGAATGCCTATGTGATATTCCTGTTCAAAGATTTTACCTTCACGCTGTACGGTTACATGCAATTTGGTTGAAAGTGCATTAACGCAACTCACACCCACACCATGCAAACCACCTGATACTTTATAAGAACCTTTATCAAATTTACCACCGGCATGGAGCACCGTCATAACCACTTCAAGGGCTGAACGTTTTTCTTTGGTGTGCATGGCAGTGGGAATACCACGGCCGTCGTCCTCAACACTGATACTGTTATCTTCATGAATGGTTACTGTGATATTTTTACAATAACCAGCCAATGCCTCATCAATAGAGTTGTCAACAACTTCATAAACGAGGTGATGTAAACCTTTTTCACTGATATCGCCTATATACATGGCGGGACGTTTACGTACCGCTTCCAAACCTTCTAAAACCTGTATGCTGTCTGCGCCGTAACTTGCATTTTGTGCTGCTGCGCTTAGTGCCTGATCCTGCAAATCTGTACTCATAAAAATCTTCTCAAAAACCTGTTTTTGTGAGGGAAAAATATATTCGGGCAAATGTACAAAAAAGGCTTGGGATGAGGTGTTTTTTAACCGTTGTTTTTACCCCGAAAAAATCCACAAAAAAGGCTGTTTCAGTTTCCTTTTTTGATTGCTGACGAGAACAGGACAGGTCGCCAAAGAATATGACCGAACTCTTGCAAATTACTATTTCGCCAGCCACTTTTTAAAAGTAAATTTGCAGTTCATGCCACAACTGAACGATATATTAACGCTGTCGCATCACCATCCACTCATGATTCATGAAATGGAACTGGTGTTTGAATTGGAAAAGGAGATACCGGGTTCGGTTCAGTATAGTATTCAACGCTATAAGTTAGCAGACAAATTGAGTATGGACGATGTTGGCATGCTGGCTTACAATTACAAGCCAAAACATACAAAAGATAACAGTATTGAACTTCGGTTCTGTATATCGGGGAATAAATACTGCACATTTGAGGGTTGCACGAACAGCATCTGCAAAAAAATTTCGGCTGAATGCAGAGAACCCATCTCTACTTTTGATGTATTCAGTTTCAGGTATTCTGCTTCTTACCTTAAACAATTTGTAAAAGGGAAAACTGTTGAAACAAAAAGCGACCAGTTGATTTCTTTTCAGCAAAAAGAATCTTTTTATACTGTTGTTAATCTTTGTAACCGTACAAAAACAGTTCTTGATAATCTTTTACGAAACGATTATAACGATACCCTGGAAAACATATTTATCAATAGCCAGCTTCAGACCTTGCTGCTTTTTGGACTGGAGTGTTTGGTTGAAGATAAACAGGAAGAGGTTTTTGCGTGTAAGTTCCTTTCAAATGAAGCCGATCGTGAAAAAATAATGCAGGCGAGAGAAGTGCTGCTTCTGCGTCTTGGTGATCCTATTACAATTAAAGAGTTGAGCAGAAAGGTTGGAACAAATGAATGTTACCTGAAAAAAGGTTTCAAGGAAATGTTTGGTACAACCGTATTTGACTTTTACCAGGGCCAGCGAATGGAACATGCCAAATATCTTTTGTATGAAAAAGGACTGAGTGTAACAGAAGTAAGCGCCATTCTTGGTTACTCATCCATCTCACATTTTTCTACAGCATTTAAAAAACATACAGGGCTGAAACCTTGCGAACTGTTATTCCGGTAAACAGTTTTCCCGATTCTGTAAATCGTATTTTCTTTTTCCGTAAACCATTTTTTTATTGATGCTGGAAATTTGCAGCAGAAAAAAAACTGCAAATATGAACCGTGTTATTCTTACGTCAATTATCATTTTATATACACTAACCTTATCAGCACAAAACTTATCTGAGCAAAAACAGGTTACGGCAACCAATCCATCGCTTCCTGATCTTGCTACTGTTTTAAAAGGAGTTGTTCGCACAAGCGATGGTAAACCTGCTGCTAATGTGAATGTGATTTTAAAAGACAGCAAATTTGCAACCACCACCAGTGAACTGGGCGAATATTATTTTTACAACCTTCCCGAAGGCAGATATACAATTGTTGTTTCATTCACTGGCTTAAAAACTGTGCAATCGGAATTTGAACTGAGGAAGGGAGAAGTAAAACAATACGATTTTACACTTTATGAAAACCAACAGCAATTAGAAGAAATTGTAATCAAAGCTTTCAACAACATTAACACAAAAGCAGTTGCTGTTGGCAAAATGAATATCAAACCAATGGATTTGCCCCAGGCCATTGCTTCTGTTAACGAAACTGTTATTAAAGAGCAGCAGGCACAGCGTTTGAGTGATGTGGTGAAAAATGTAAATGGTGTTTATCTGGGCACGGCAAGAGCAAGTACGCAGGAAAGTTTTTATGCAAGAGGATACAGTTTTTCATCTACTAACATGTTTAAGAATGGTTCGAGGGTAAACTCAGGTGTAATGCCCGAAGTAAGTTCGCTCGAAACAGTGGAAATATTAAAAGGCGGCGCTGCTGTTTTATATGGTAATGTATCGCCGGGTGGTGTATTGAATATGGTTACAAAAAAACCAAAGTTTACTTTTGGTGGTGAAGTAAGCATGCGTGCAGGTAGTTTTGATTTGTGGAAACCGAACATTGATATTTATGGCCCACTCAATAAAAAAATAGCTTACAGATTTAACGGAACATTTGAATCAGCAAACAGTTATCGTGATCAGGTTTCATCAACCCGATATTATATTAATCCTTCTTTCCTGTTTAAACTTGGAAACAAAACCGAATTAATTGTAGAAGGCGATTATCTCAAACATGATTTCACTCCTGACTTTGGAATTGGTTCGTTAGACAATACAAAAATTCCCGATGTGCCTCGTTCAAGATTTATGGGAACATCATGGCAATATAATGTTACGCAGCAGGCAACTGCATCCGCAACTTTGAAACATGTATTCAATAACGACTGGCAATTAAACAGTGTAATTTCTTACCAGGATTTTGATCGGGATTATTATTCGGTTGAACGTATTCAGGCAAAAGCAAACGGTGATTGGGGAAGGCCACTTGGTCGTGTTGATACAAAAGAAAAATATTATACAGCACAAGTAAACCTGAACGGGAAATTCACTACAGGTAAAGTTGAGCATAACATGCTGGCAGGTGTTGATGCCGATCATTATCTTACCGAAACTTACAATTATGATATTCAGGGAAAGATTTACGACAGCATTAATATTCTGAACCCATTCAAATTTGTACAACGTACCGATATTCCTGTTGCAACGAAAATCACTTTCGTTGAAACTCCTGTTAACAGGGTGGGCGTGTATGTGCAGGATCTCATTAATATAACTTCTAAAATAAAATTACTGGCAGGTATTCGCTGGTCAATGCAGGAAACGGTTCCACCAACAACTACTTACTTACTGAAAGATTCTGTTGCAAAAGGAATTATACAAAGTGACAATGCATTTTCTCCAAGAGTTGGAATTCTGTACAGGATGAAACCAAACGTTTCTTTCTTTGCCAGCTATTCTAATTCGTTTGCAATTAATACAGGTCTTGATGTGTATAATAATGTGTTACCTCCATCAATTATAGATCAATTTGAAGTGGGTGTAAAGAATATATTCCTGAAGGGAAAACTTACAGTGAATGTAACAGCGTATAAAATCATTAACAGTAACCTTGCGCAAACTGCACAGTTCGACAAAGATGGTAACCCAAACAGTAACAGCAGCCTGAAAGAATTATCGGGACAAACAACAAGCAATGGTGTTGAACTGGATGTTACATCAAACCCTGTAAAAGGATTAACAGTACTAGCAGGATACAGTTACAATGATATGCGTTATACTCGTACTCCTGATAAGATCGGCAGTTATATTGAAGGCGACCGTTTGGTGAATACGCCTGCACACACTGCAAATGCAAGTACATTTTATACAATCAGCAAAGGAAGTTTAACAGGTTTGAAATTTGGAGCGGCTGTTTTTTATGTAGGTAAACGTTTTGGTGGATGGAATAATACAGTTGGTCAGTCACAGAATTATTCACGCATGATTCCGGTAAGTGCATTTACAACCGTTGATGTTACTGCAGGGTATAACTGGAAAAAGTTTTCATTACTTGCAAAAGTTTCTAATCTCGCCAACGTGCTGAACTATTATGTGCATGAAAATTACAGCATCAATCCAATACCACCACGAAGCTTTGTAGCAACATTGTCATACAGGTTTTAAAAAAGGGGTAGAAAATGCGGTTGAAATTTCAACCGCATTTTCTTATTGAATCAGTTTAAACGATTAAATAATTTCCTGCAGACTTTCTTTTGTTGCCTGGATTGTTTTATCTAAATCTTCTTTTGTTAATGCATTATTGAGGAACCAGCTTTCAAATGCAGATGGTGGCAAATACACGCCACGCTTCAGCATTGCATGAAAATAGTTCTTGAATAATTCATTATTGGCTGAGGCTGCTGCTGCAAAATCAACAACCGGGTGATCGCTGAAATGAATGCTGATCATTGAACCGAATTGATTAATCACATAAGGTTGTCCCCAGGCTTTGAGTACATCATTTAGCCCATCTCTCAGGTAAATAGTTTTTTCTTCCAGTTCTTTATAAATCGATGTATTGCTTTTTAATTCACTTAACAGCGTATAACCAGCAATCATAGCAATAGGATTGCCGCTTAATGTACCAGCCTGGTAAACATTTCCAAGCGGAGCAATGTGCTGCATGATTTCTTTTTTACCACCAAAAGCACCCACAGGCATTCCTCCACCGATCACTTTTCCGTAAGTAACAAGATCGGCTTTGATGTTTAATTTTTCCTGTGCACCGCCGGGAGCTAAACGGAAACCTGTCATCACTTCATCAAAGATGAATACAATGCCTTCTTCATCGCAAAGCTTTCTTAACCCTTCATGAAAACCGGGCTGAGGTAAAATGCAACCCATGTTTCCTGCAATTGGTTCAACAATGATTGCAGCAATTTCATTTTTATTTTCTTCCACTAATTTCTTCACTGCATCCAGATCATTGTAAGCTGCAGTTAAAGTATCATTTGCAACTCCTGCAGTTACACCGGGAACTGTTTGTATATTAAACGTAGCCACGCCACTTCCTGCTTTTACCAAAAACGAATCGGCATGACCATGATAGTTTCCTTCAAACTTGATGATTTTATTTCTTCCCGTATAACCTCTTGCCAAACGGATTGCACTCATGCAGGCTTCCGTGCCACTGCTCACCATACGAATCAAATCAACATTCGGTACCATGCTGATAATAAGTTCAGCCATTTCAATTTCCAGTTCTGTTGGTACGCCAAACGAAGTTGAATCGAGTGCTTTTTCCTGAATAGCTTTTACAACAGGTTCGTAGGCATGCCCAAGAATCATTGGTCCCCAGGAAGCAATGTAATCGATGTATTGATTGCCATCTGCATCATACATGTAAGCACCTTTTGCACTCTTCATAAACAGTGGAGTACCACCTACGCTTTTAAATGCACGTACAGGAGAGTTTACACCGCCGGGAATACTTTTCTGGGCCCTTTCAAATAGTTGTTTGCTTTTTTCGTACATCGTATTTTGTTTTGCCACGAAGGCACTAAGACAGAAAGCAGCACAAAGGGAAAATGCCTTCGTGCCTTTGCGTCTTAGCCGCCAATTATTCTAATAAAATCTTTCGCAAAATATGTTGCTATCAAATCTGCACCTGCACGTTTTATAGAAGTCAACACTTCAAGAATTGCTTTGTCTTCATTAATCCATCCTTTTGCAGCAGCAGCTTTAATCATTGCATATTCACCGCTGATGTTGTATGCGCTAACAGGAACAGTTACTGCATTCTTTACATCACGGATAATATCGAGATAACTCAACGCAGGTTTCACCATAACAATATCAGCTCCTTCTTCTACATCCATCAACGTTTCTTTAATGGCTTCGGTACGGTTGCAGTAATCCATCTGGTATGTTTTCTTATCTCCAAAACCGGGCGCACTATCCAATGCGTCACGGAACGGTCCGTAAAAACAGGAAGCATATTTTGCACTGTAACTCATGATACCCACATTCACGAAATTATTTTCTTCCAGACCTTTCCTTATTGCACCAATGCGTCCATCCATCATGTCACTTGGTGCAACCATATCAGCACCTGCTTCTGCATGACTGATACTCATTTTCACCAATGCTTCCACCGTTTCATCATTTACAATTTGTCCGTCTTTCACAATTCCATCATGACCATAAGATGAATAAGGATCAAGAGCAACATCTGTCATTACATACATTCCCGGCACAGCTTCTTTAATTGCTTTAATGCTGCGTTGCATCAGTCCGTCTTTATTCCACGCTTCTTTGCCGGTATTATCTTTCAGTTCATCTTTTGATTTTACAAAGAGCAACACACTTTTCAAACCCATGCTCCAGAGTTCTTTCACTTCATTAACAGTAATGTCTAAACTGTTACGGTAGTAACCGGGCATCGAAGCAATTTCTGTTTTTACATGCTCGCCTTCATCAATAAAAAGCGGAACGATAAAATCGTTGGGTGTAAGAATTGTTTCTGCAACCATTGAACGAATGGCTTCAGATTGACGGGTGATCCTGTTTCTTCTTTGTAAATACATAACGTATAATTTGAGTTCAGTTTATTTGTATTTTTCTGTTTTCTCATCAGCAGTCATATCGCTTTCACCTCTTATCTGCAGCTGCACACTTAAAATCCATTCATTACAATGCTGCTGGTATAAATATTCATTTACCGCATTAATTACTTTCATCACTTCATCATACGTTCCTTCCACCACTGTTGCAAATGCACCTACTTCATGTTTGATGGTACTATGTTTGATGATTTCAATTGCTTCATCTACCCAGATGTAAGGATGCTTGTCATTTACAATTGGCAGTAGCTGTAATGATGCGTTGACAATGTATTGATGCATGGCTATATTATTTAATTACTGTGATATTCTTTAACTGCTTCAACAAAAGCTTTTGCATGATCAACCGGAACATTGGGCGTAATGCCATGACCCAAATTGGCAATGTAGCGTTGAGTGCCAAAAGCATCGATCATTTCTTTTACTGCTTTCTTAATTTCAGGAATGGGTGCCAGCAATTTTGCCGGATCAAAATTACCTTGTATGGTGATTTTATTTTGTGTCAGTTCTCTTGCAAACTGCGGAGTAATACACCAATCAATACCAACACCACTTGCTGCACTTTCGCTGATATCTTTCAACGCATACCAGCTTCCTTTGGGGAACAGGATAACAGGTGCATCCTCTTTTAATGCTTCTGCAATCTGGAATAAATAAGGTTGAGCAAACGCTTTAAAATCTGCAGGACTTAATGAACCGGCCCAACTGTCAAACACCTGCACCGTATCAGCACCTGCTTTTACCTGTTGCTTTAAATAAGCAATGGTTATGTCAGTAATCTTTTGCAGCAACTGATGTGCTAACAATGGCTGTGTGTATGCAAACTGTTTTGCTTTATCCCAGGTTTTACTTCCTTTACCTTCAACCATATAACAAAGAATGGTCCATGGTGCGCCTGCAAAACCAATCAACGGTACACGACCGTTCAATTCTTTTTTTGTTAATGCCAATGCATCATACACATACTTCAAACTTTCTTCTGCACCAGTTGTAATTAGTGCATCAATATCATTTTGCGTTTTGATTGTTTTTGGAAGTGATGGTCCTTTGCCTTCCTCCATTAGCACTTCAACACCCATTGCCTGTGGTATCACTAAAATATCGCTGAAAATAATTGCTGCATCAACACCAACCTGGTCAACAGGTTGTAAGGTAATTTCAGTTGCAAGTTCAGGAGTCTGGCAACGTGTAAAGAAATCATACTTCTCTCTCAGCTTAATATAGTCGGGTAAATACCTTCCTGCCTGGCGCATCATCCATACAGGTGGGCGTTCAACTGTTTCTCCTTTGAGTGCTCTTAGTAAAAGATCGTTCTTAAGTTCTGTCATGTTTGTGAATTGTGAATGGTTAATGGTAAATTGTCAATGGTGAATTTTACAACTACAACATATTCACCTTTCTCAATTCACTATTCACCAAAATGTTCCATCATCGTTCTGAACAGGTTTTCTTTTCCCGGCTCACTGCTGATGATAATTTGGTTGGTTGTATATTTTTTTATTGCAGCAGCAGTAGTTAAACCAATTGCAAACAAAATTGTTTGCGCACTTACTGTATTTGTTTGAAAAAAGCTATCAACTGCACTGGGGCTGAAAAATAAAATTCCATCATAATTTTTTTCAACCTTATTTGGAATGACAATTGTTTCGTACACCACAATCTCATTTATACCAATACCGCTGTTTTTTAAAATAGAAGGAAGTTCCTCCCTGCGCTGATTGCCACAGAAGAAAATCACTTCATCAGTATCGCTTTCTTTTACTATAAGCTCAGCCAGTTCGGCTGCTGAATTAGCTGTGCCAGCAACTGAATGTTCACCAAAATTTTCAATAATGAGTTGTTTAGTGGCATTGCCTATGCAATAAATATCCCAATATGGTTGTTGTCCATTCTGCCAGGCAGAAACTGCATGAACAGCATTCATACTTGTAAAAACAACAGTTGCAGTTTGCAGGTAAGCTTCTTTAATTTCCTGCTGTACTTCTACCGACTGTACAGCTTCTGTTTCAATAAAAGAAATTTCATCAACAATAACGCCTGCCTCTTTTGCTTCAGTAATTAATGGCGGGTTTAATACTCTTGTTGATAATATGCTTTTCCTATTCTTCTGCATCCGGAATACTTTCTGCTATTTCTTTTCCTCCTTTTGCTAAAATCTGTTCTGCTGCAAATTTTCCAAGACCGGAAGCTTCCCAAACGGGCATCTTAATCTCAAACTCAACTTTCTGTTGTCCATCCGGCGATAAAATATTTCCTTTAAAATGAACATCTTCCGCTTCCATGTTTGCATACCCGCTGATTGGGGTTGTACATCCGCCAAGTAATGTTCTTAAAAAATCACGTTCAATTTTTGTGCAGAACGCAGTATCCGCATCATTAAAACTGATGCAGGCTTCCCGTATTTCTGAATCTTCTGAACGGCATACAACCATAATGGCTCCTTGTGCCGGAGCAGGTAACATCCAGTCGAGCTCAATTGAATTTTCAGGAATCAGGTCAAGGCGTTCCAAACCTGCAACTGCAAAGAGAGCAGCATCCCAGTTTTCATCATTCAGTTTTTGTAAACGTGTATTGATGTTTCCACGAAGATTTTCTATTATCGATGCAGGATAACGGTTGAGCCATTGTGCTTTACGACGAATACTGCTTGTTGCTACAACAAGTGATGATTTTTCATTGATGAGTGCTGTCCACTCACTTTTGGCATATCCAAGCCTGTTAAATATTACTGCAAGTTCATCTTTAACAACTAAAAGATCTTTTACAGATCCTCTTTTAAGAACGGCTGCCTGCACTATTCCTTCGGGCAATTGTGTCGGCACATCTTTCATTGAATGAACAGCAATGTCAATTTTGTTGTTCAGTAAAGCTGCATCAAGGCTTCTTGTAAAGATGCCCTGAACGCCCATTTCATACAAAGGCGTTTTTAAATCAATATCGCCTTCACTTTTTATATGCACCAATTCAGCTTTGTAGCCATTTTTCTGCAACAAATCTTTTACTTGCGTCGCCTGCCATATAGCGAGCTGACTTTCTCTTGTTCCGATCCTGATTATTTTTGCCATTTTTTTAGTTCGTACCAGTAGCGATAAATTCATTGATGGCTTCAATATAATAACATCCTTTCTGGTTCTGTTCTTTCATTTTTGTAGCCATACCATTAATTACACGCTGGATCTTTTCGTCGGTACTGATCCTGGAGTTATGATGATGCTGCAAAGTTATATATAATGGCGAAGTATGGATTTCTTTTAGCTTGGTTTTTACAGCTTTTAATACCGGAACATGTTTACGCATCTGGTGCCATTCCAGAAATTCAGCACAATGTTCAGCTATAATTTCTTTGGCTTTTGGTACTTCGGTTTCACGTTTTGCAAGTGTATCATCTTTCATTTTCGACAACTCATCCACATTCACCAATGTGATACCTGATAAATCTGCCACCGTTTTTTCAACATTATGTGGTATGGATAAATCAAAGATGAGTTTATCTGTCTGGTTTTTCAGGTGCGAATAAAGTATAGTTGGTTCAACAGAGTTCGTTGCAACTAAAATAATATCTGATGCCGTAATTTGCTCTGCCAGTTGTTCAATAGGTGCCGATTGAAGATGCAGTTCTTCTGCAAGAGCAGTTGCTTTTTCTTCAGTACGGTTAATGAGAGTAATGTTTTTTGTATCGAGATAATCCACTAAATTTTTACAGGTATTGCGTCCGAATTTTCCTGTACCAAGTAACAGTATTTTTTTGTTTTTGATATTTGTTACATGTGTACGTATATATTGCACTGCAGCAAAAGAAACCGAAACTGTACCATCGCTAAGCGTGGTGTTGTTCTTAATGGCTTTTGATGATTGCAGCATGCAGTTAATAAGGCGTTCAGTAAAAGCATGAATCATTTCATGTTGCTTGGCAACTTTTACTGCTTGTTTTATTTGGCCTACAATTTCGTAATCGCCAAGAATTTGCGAATCAAGTCCACCGCCAACATGAAACAAATGTTCAACCGCTGCCAATCCTTTTTTTACATACGAAAGTTTATGGAAAGTTTCTGCCGATCCTTCTGTTTGAGAGCAGATGAGTTCAACTAACTGTTCTGCGTTTTCAGCAAAGCCATACACTTCGGTACGGTTGCAGGTTGAAACAATAAAAAGTTCGTTAATTGAATAAGCTGGCGCAAGTTCAAGAACTGAAATATACTGCTCATTGTTTAATGCAAATTGTCCTCTGATGGTTGCATCGGTTTTTTTATAATTGATGCCTGCAATAAAAAAATTTGATATGTCTTTTGTTCCTGTTTTGTGCATTTTTCTCGTTCAAAAACTAACCGGGCAAATTTACTTTTATAACGGGCAAGTACCCAAATTGTGTGTCATTACTCTGTCATATTCAATGCTGATAAAAATTCTGATAACGACTGTTAATAATCATGTAACAGGGTGTTAAAAAAATATCGAAACTGTTCCGTTTTTACATAAGCCTGTGAATTGCTTTGCTGTAAAGCGTTTTAGCTGATGTTATAATTTCAGGCCTGAAAAAAAATGATGACTGTGAAAATATGATTCATATTCACTGACTGCAAAAAGGTTAGGCAGGATAGTTTAAAAATGAACTTTTCTTTTACTTAACGGTTACTTTTGCAGGCAAATAAAATCTGCCGTTAATTACACATGAAGCGTGGTATTGTTTTAATGAATCTTGGCTCACCCGATTCTACGGACGTAAAAGATGTTCGCCGTTACTTAAATGAATTTTTAATGGATGAACGTGTAATTGATATGCCTTTTATTACAAGGTTCTTTTTGGTAAGAGGAATAATATCGCCGTTCAGGGCTCCTAAATCGGCAGAGGCATATAAAACCATCTGGACAAAAGAAGGATCGCCTTTGATTGAATTAACACGTCAGCTACGTTCTGCTCTACAGCAACAGGTTGATGAGCCGGTTGCAATAGCCATGCGTTATGGGAACCCTTCCATGAAAACTGCTTTTGATGAATTGCTGGAAAAAGAGCCGGAGCTGGAAGAGGTTGTGGCAGTGCCGCTTTACCCGCATTATGCCATGTCATCGTATGAAACAGCAGTTGAACATGCAAAAGAAGTTCATAAGAAAGTAGGATATACGTTTCAATTAAATTTCATTAAGCCTTACTATAATAATACAGATTATATTGAAGCATTAGCTGAAAGTATAAAACCTTACCTGCAACAGGAATATGATCATATTCTTTTCAGTTATCATGGAGTTCCTGAGCGTCATATTCATAAAGGCGATGTAACAGGGAATCATTGTCTGAAGGCGAATAATTGCTGCGAAGTTGATTCGCCTGCACATGCACAATGTTATCGCCACCAGTGTTTGGTTACAACAAAACTGGTTGCAGAAAAACTGGGTATTGGTGCAGATAAATACAGTTTTTCATTTCAATCAAGATTGGGCCGTGATGAGTGGCTGAAACCTTATACAGTTAAACGTTTTGAAGAATTGCCGGGCGAGGGAAAGAAAAAAACACTGGTTGCTTGTCCTGCATTTGTGAGTGATTGTCTTGAAACACTGGAAGAAATTGCAGAACAGGGAAAGGAAACGTTTTTGCATGCAGGTGGCGAATCCTTTACAATGATACCCTGCTTAAATGTTCATCCTTTATGGGTGAAAGCTTTGGCAAGTTGGGTGAGAAAGTGAATGTTCAATAGTGATTGGGGAATATTGAGTACTGCTGTTATTTAACCATAGACAATAAACTACAAACGATAAACCATAAATTTAATGTATCTCTATCTTAAAGCTATTCATATCATTTTTGTAGTAACTTGGTTTGCCGGTTTGTTCTACTTTCCCCGATTATTTATTTATAATATTGAAGCAGGTGAAAAACCAGAACCAGTAAGGTCTGCTTTGCGTGAACAATTCAATTTAATGATGAAACGCCTTTGGTACGGCATCACCTGGCCTTCGGCTATATTAACACTCATCTTCGGAACATGGGTAATGTTTTCAAGCGGTTATGCGTATATTTTGTTTGAAGAGGGAGGGAGATGGATGCTTATCAAAGTAATTTTTGTAATTGGTTTATATCTCTATCATTTATCGCTGCACAAAATATTTAAGCAACAGATCAACGGTGTTTTTAAATATACTTCCCAGCAAATCCGTATCTGGAACGAAGTGGCAACTATTTTCCTGGTAACAATTGTAATGCTCGTTGTGGTAAAACAAAACCTCAGTGCATTGTGGGGTTTGATAGGATTACTGCTTTTCATTGTTTTGCTTATGAGTGCCATTAAAATCTATAAACTCATCCGTACAAAAAAGTAACAGAATAACAGCAGTACCTAATTGCAGAATTTGATGGCTGGTTATTTGTTTTCATGTGATGATTTGTTGTTTCCTTTAATTGCCACATAGTATATCCATAAAAATTATGTTCGCTTTTGGTAAAAATTAGCAAGCTAATTTTTATGGATATTTCATTCAATATTCATTAGTTTTAGCTTCTAAACAATAACCATACAAATGAAGAAAGTATTTTTATTTGCCGTTGTACTTGCTATTATAATTGTGTCCTGTGCTCGCAAATCAGTTCCTCAGACTTCAACAGGTACAGATGCAGTAACAGAAGTAAAAGCGCCTGTTGTTGAAGTAACAAAGTTTGAAACTTCTGTAAAATCATTAATTACTACAAAGTGTGGTCCTTGCCATGTTCCTTCTGCAGGAGGTAAAAAAGTAGCGCTTGATAATTTACAGGATGCTCAGAAATGGGCGGATGAAATTGTAAAACGCATTCAGATGAATCCAGGCGACAGAGGTTATATGCCATTCAAGAATCCCAAACTTTCTGACGAAGAAATTGCCGTGTTTAAGAAATGGGTGAAAGACGGGATGAATTAATAATTGAAAGTTGAAAATGGAAAGTGGTGACAGGTATTGTTCACTTTCCATTTTCCATTCTCCATTTTCAACTCAAATAGCTTTACTAAACTGCGGTTTATTATTCTGTTCCCTGTTTCGCTGAATGTACAAATCAAACGCACTGCAGATATTGCGGATAAAATGGCGGCCCTTTGCAGTAACATTCACTTCCTGTTCATTCCATTCAACCAGTTCATCTGCTTCTAATTTTTTCAATTCGGGAAAGCTGTATTCTTTCAATGTTTCTTTGTCTTCTTCTCTGAAACTTGTTTTACCCCTGCAACTGATGTCGAGAATATATTTGCGGAAATGAACATCTTCATCATTCAGCAAATAACCTCTGAAAAGCGGCAGTTCATTTTTCTGGATGGCTTCGTAATATTCGTGAATTGATTTTTTGTTTTGAGCAAATGCAATTCCAATATCGCTGATGCTTGAAACACCAAGTCCCAGCAGTATGGCTGTGTTTTGCGTTGTGTAACCCATGAAATTCCGGTGAAGCGTTCCGTTATTCCATGCTTTGTACAGTTCATCATTCTGCAATGCAAAATGATCCATACCAATATCGGTATAGCCTGCACCCGTCAGCGACTCTTTTCCTTTCAGGTATAACTTCAGCTTGTCATCAGGTGAGGGCAGATCGTTCTCATCAAACAAACGCTGGCCACGGCTTGTCCATGGCACATGCGCATAACTGTAAAATGCAATCCGGTCGGGTTGAAGTTCCAGTACCTGTTCAAATGTTTTGGTAATGGTTTCCAGTGTTTGTTTGGGTAAACCATAAATAAGGTCATAGTTCACCGATTCATAACCAATTTCTCTTGCTTCAGCAGTTGCTCTTCCTACATTTTCCAATGGCTGAATTCGGTTGATGATGCGTTGCACTTCAGGATCATTATCCTGCACGCCATAACTTACACGGTGGAAACCAAGATCATAAAGTGTTTGCAGGTGTTCACGGGTTGTATTGTTGGGATGGCCTTCCACACTAAACTCATGCTGCGGGTGGACAACTGAACGATCAAAAATATAATTGATAAAACGCTTGAGATTTGCAGGCGAAAAGAACGTAGGTGTACCACCACCGAGGTGCATTTCCCTGATCACCGGTTTTTCATGAAACAGCGACAGGTACATGTCAAACTCTTTTTCAATAATTGCCAGATACTCATCTTCCACATCATGATTTGTGGTGATTTTTTTATTACATCCACAATACGTACAAAGCGATTCGCAAAAGGGCAGGTGAATATACAGGCTGATACCTTCCTTGCTGTTATGAATACGGAACTGCTGTTGAAGCAACTCCTTAAAACGGGTAACATCAATCCCTTCTTTCCACACAGGTACAGTGGGATAGCTGGTGTACCTCGGTACGGGCAGATTGTATTTTTCCACCAAGTTTTTATCAATAAAACCGTTCATGGCTGCAAAGGTGCAGGGTTTTACAGTTTGAAAAGGCTGATTTTAAAATGCTGACAGAATATTTACTTTTCTGAAATGGTGTTTCTTTTGTAAATACATGCTAAACATACTTATAAAATGTACTTTTTTATGTCAATAAAACCTTCGTTTCGTGAGCCAATAAAATTGAAGATGATATTTGAATGAACTCCTGACAATTTTATGTTTTATGGATGTCAAAGAAAATACTTTTATTATTCTCAATATCAAACGCCAGCAAACTTATTGTTGTAACATCTGAATTAACTATTCCTAAAACTTCTAAACTCAGTGAAGTTCCACCTTGTATTGGATATGCTGTTCCTCTTCCTATTAGAGAAAATGATTTAGGTATTTCAAAGTTTATGGCATATGTATTTATGTCATAGTTGGTTTTTAATATAATCAGGTTTTGAAATGTGTTCAGTTCAACTGTTTCGTTATAACATTTCCAAATACCATCAAAATTGAGTAATATTTCGTTCTTGTCAAATAGCCGCTCTGCCATTTTTCTAATAAAAAGTTGTTCACGTTGAGCATTATTTTGATACAGTTCAACTTTTTCTTGTTCGTCCTTTTCTTTCTTGGCTATATCGTTTAAAGAAGTCCAAACATTTTCATGGATGTTCTCATTATTTTTTATCTTGTTTAGTATTTCTTTTGCTTCTTCAAAAAAGCCTTGTTGAATATATTTTGTTGCAATATTAGCAGCTGCAAGGGAATTTCCTAAATCTAGAGACTTTTTATAGTTTCTCATTGCCCTGTTGGGTAGATTTAGACGACTATATGCTACACCAAGATTGTTATACCCATATTCAGACTTACCATTTAATCTTACAAGTTCTTCATAATGAAGCATACTTAGTTTTGTCAAGCCTTGGGTTCTACTATCGTAGCTATCTGCATAAGCATAAGCTACATCGAAAATTAGACTTGTATCATTAGGGTTTAATGAAAGAGCCATCTCTAAAGCTATACTTTTGAGTAACCATTTTTTTTCTTTGTCGTATAGATTTGCAAGACTTTTAAAAATTCTTGATTTACTTAGACTGTCTTGTAATTCTTCTTTAACATATTTTAGATAATTGAATGCAGCTTCTTTGTCCGAATTACTATAATGTACCAGACTAATTTCATTTGCTACATCAACCCTATCGGTATCAGTTTCACTACACTTATATGATTCTTTATACTTGAGTAACGCCATTTGGTAATTCTTTGCTTGTTTATAACAATCTCCAGAAAATCTATAAGCAAGATATAATGAGCGCTTGTTGTGTAATTTTGGAATTTTATTTTCAAGTTCTTTTAATGAATCGTTGTTTCCGGTAAAATACTTGTGTAATAAAAAGTATAATTCGTTTTGTTCTTTTTTTATGGGATCAGGAGTAGCTAATTGCATTTTTTCGAATAGGGCATTAGCTTCTGATGTTTTTTGATCACGTAAAGCTAGATAGACATCATAAAAATCAGGGTCTTTTTTTTCGATTTGCTCAGTTTCTGTATTGTTAATATTTGGAGGTTCTGAATTGATGAGAATTTTTTCTTCATTTGGTGTCTCATCAATTTTTTTTTCAAAATTAAATTCCCCTATAGGAGTTTTACCAGAAACCTTATTTAACCCAGATAAAAAAACACCAATAGCTTTCCATTTTAGAATAATAAATAAAACAAAAAAAAGTGATAGAAGAAATGGCCAAGTGCTCCCTATCGCCTTAATAACTTCAACTGTACGGTCAGGATTTTGTAGTGTTTGCAACAAGTGAATATCCATAAGTGAATTTTGTAATTCTAATATATGACTTTATTTTTTTAGAATGATTTGATATGTTGATAGTAAAGTATACATTAACTCAGGGAAGACTTCTCTGCCCTTCCCCTTCTCGCAGGTGATCAGGATCACACGAAATGGGTCAATCTTGCCCAGATAGAGTCTCGTTTTACTAACAAACTTCGCAGAATTATACAACTGATCTCTGATCATTTCGATGAAAAAGTCAGAAACTTTTTTGACATAAATCCGCAATACTAGGGCTTGCACAAACTTTACAGTTATCCTCACTCCAATCACTTCCAAAATATCCTACCTTTGCAACCTTTAAAAATCAAGACAGGAGCGAACTATGAGCGTTAAGTACAGAGAATTTTCGCAGTTGAACTTACCCTCCATTGAACAGGAAATACTGGCCAAGTGGGATGCTGAACAGGCTTTTGAAAAAAGTATTGAAGTGCGTGAAGGTGCCCAACCTTTTGTGTTTTACGAAGGTCCGCCCAGCGCCAACGGTATGCCCGGCATTCACCACGTTATTTCCCGCACACTTAAAGATCTCGTTTGCCGCTACAAAACCATGAAAGGTTTTAAGGTTAGCCGCAAAGGCGGATGGGATACACATGGTTTGCCCATTGAGTTAGGTGTAGAAAAAGAACTCGGCATAACGAAAGAAGACATCGGCACAAAAATTTCGGTAGAAGAATACAACCGGAAATGCCGTGAAGCCGTACTTCGCTACAAAGACAAATGGGACGATATTACAAAGAAGATGGGTTATTGGGTTGATCTCAACGATCCCTACATCACATTCAAAAACGAATACATTGAAACACTCTGGTGGTTACTCAAGCAGTTATACAACAAAGGGCTTTTGTACCAAAGCGTCAGCATTCAGCCATATTCTCCTGCTGCAGGTACAGGTTTAAGTTCGCATGAATTAAACCAGCCCGGCACTTACAAGGATGTAAAGGATACTTCGGCTGTTGCCATGTTTAAAGCAGTGAAGAATGAAAGAAGTCAGTTTTTGTTTGATGCGGCCAAAAGCGAAGAGGTTTTCTTCCTCGCATGGACAACCACTCCTTGGACTCTTCCTTCAAACCTTGGCCTAACTGTTGGCGCAAATATCGATTATGTGCTGGTAAAAACATTTAATCCATACAGTGGCAAACCTTGTGCAGTTGTATTGGCAAAAGCATTGCTGCATAAATATTTTCCTGAGCACCTCGATGAGTTTCAGGAAGGCGGCGCTTTATACGATGCAATCAATAACTGGTTCAACCACGATAGCGATGAATTTCTCATTGGTAACAATGCCGAACTGAAAGCTGCTTTTGATGCACAGCTCAAAAAGAAACAACTTCCATACAAAATCGTTGCTTCATTTAAAGGGTCTGATATTGAAGAATGCCGTTACGAGCAACTGATGCCTTATGAAGCAAACAAAGAAACCGGTGGCGATTCGTTCCGTGTAATTACAGGCGATTTTGTAACTACTGAAGATGGTACCGGTATTGTACATACAGCTCCTGCTTTTGGTGCAGACGATTATAAAGTTGGAAAGAAATTCGGCATTGGCATTTTAACCATGGTTGATCGTGAAGGAAAGTTTGTGGATGGCATGGGAGAGTTCAGCAACCGTTATGTAAAAAATTACAAAGACGATCCGAATTACGAAGATGTAAACGTTGACATCTCTGTTAAACTCAAAAAAGAAAACAGGGCATTCAAAGTTGAGAAATACGAACATAGCTATCCGCATTGCTGGAGAACTGATAAACCTGTTCTTTATTATCCGCTGGATGCATGGTTCATCAAAACAACAGCCATCAAAGACAGGATGGTTGAGTTAAATAAAACCATCAACTGGAAACCAAAATCAACCGGCGAAGGCCGCTTTGGTAACTGGCTGGAGAATATGGTTGACTGGAACCTCAGTCGTTCACGTTTCTGGGGCACACCGCTTCCGGTTTGGAGAACAGAAGATGGAACAGAAGAAATCTGCATTGGTACAATTGAGGAACTGAAAGCCGAAGCTGAAAAGGCTGATAAATTGTTAGGGACTAACAACTCACGCCTCACGTCTCACGACTTGGATTTGCACAAACCTTATGTTGATGAATATGTGTTGGTAAGCAATAGCGGCAAACCAATGAAGCGTGTGCCAGATCTCATTGATGTTTGGTTTGATAGTGGTGCAATGCCTTATGCACAATGGGGCTTGGACTATGAAAAGGTGAAGAAAGGAGAGAAGTATCCGTTTAAACTTCCTGCAGGCGTTGAAAAATTTGAAGACTTATATCCTGCAAGTTTTATTTGCGAAGGTGTTGACCAGACAAGAGGATGGTTCTACACATTACATTCAATTGCTTCCTTGGTTTATGATAGTGTTGCTTACAAAACTGTGGTGAGTAATGGGTTGGTGCTTGATAAAGCAGGCAACAAAATGAGTAAGCGTTTGGGTAATGTGGTTGATCCCTTTGAAACCATTGGAAAATTTGGAGCCGACGCTACACGTTGGTATCTCATCACCAATGCATCGCCATGGGATAATCTCAAGTTTGATATTGAAGGCATCAAAGAAGTGCAACGCAAGTTCTTTGGTACATTGTACAATACCTACCAGTTTTTTGCTTTGTATGCAAATGTGGATGGATTCCATTTTGCAGAGCCCGATATTCCGCTGGAAGAACGCCCTGAAATTGATCGTTGGATTTTGTCTTCACTGCACACATTAATCAAAGAAGTGAATGCAGCAATGGACGATTATGAACCAACACAGGCTGGTCGTTTAATTGAAGAATTTGTTGATGAGCACCTCAGCAACTGGTATGTACGTCTTTGCCGTCGCCGTTTCTGGAAAGGCGAATACGAACAGGATAAAATCAGTGCTTACCAAACATTGTACGAGTGCATTGAAACTGTGGTACGCTTAATGGCACCTGTTTCTCCGTTCTTCAGTGATGCCTTGTTCCGCAATCTCAACGAGGCTACCAAACACTTTCAGGCACAATCTGTACACCATGTTGATTTTCCTGTTGCAAATGAAACATACATTGATAAAGCGCTCGAAGAAAGAATGCAACTGGCGCAGGATGCATCATCGCTGGTGCTTTCATTGCGCAAGAAGGTAAACATCAAGGTTCGGCAGCCTTTGCAAAGAGTGATGATCCCGGTTCTCAGCGCATCAATGAAAGAGCAGTTTGTAAAAGTGGAAGATATTATCATGAGTGAAGTAAATGTCAAGGAAATTGAATACCTCACCCCCGATAATTCATTCATCAAAAAGAAAATCAAACCCAACTTCGTAGCGCTGGGCAAAAAACTTGGGCCAAAGATGAAAGCAGTTTCAGCAGCTCTTGCTCAGTTTACCCAGGAACAGATTAACCAGTTTGAAAAAGAAACTGTTTATAACCTGTTGGTTGAGAATGAAACCGTTCCTTTATATTTGACAGATGTTGAAATTTTGAGCGAAGATGTACCCGGGTGGATGGTAACAAATAAAGGAGCTGTTACTGTAGCCCTCGATGTAACGGTTACCCCGCAACTTCTGAACGAAGGCAATGCACGGGAAATCGTTAACCGTATCCAGAAAATCCGCAAAGAGAGCGGATTTGATTTGACCGACAGAATTGCTGTTCAGGTATCAGATAATGAAACCCTCAGCCCTTCTATCACTCAATTTAAATCCTATATTTGCGCCGAAATTTTGGCAGATGATCTTGACCTGGTGCCCAACCTTGGCAATGGTACCGATGTTGAGGTTAATGACATAACGATCAAAATTAATGTATCAAAAAAAGGAGGATAAAGAATGGCAACTAAAAAGAAAGCAGCAAAACCTGCTCCTAAAAAGGCCTCAAAGCCTGCTCCTAAACCTGCCCGACCAACCGGCGGGAAACCGGCAAAACCTGCTGCAAAATCTGCCCGTCCCTCTGGCAGCAAGCCAGCTCCTAAACCTGCTGCCAAAAAAGCAGGTAAAGCGGTTGCAAAACCTGTAGCAAAACCTGCTCCTAAAAAAGCAGCAAAGCCTGCTCCTAAACCAGCCCCTAAACCTGCTCCCAAAAAAGCAGGCAAAGCGGTTGCAAAACCTGTTTCAAAAACAATTGTAAAGAAATCAGAAGTGAAGAAACCCGAAGCAAAAAAAACAGCGCCTGCAACCAAACCTGAAGTTCACGGCGCCATTAAACCAACCGTTAAACAAGCAATTAAAGATTTGAAAAAAGAAGCTAAAAAACCGGCTCCCGCCAAAGAAGTTAAACCAATCAAAACATCGGTTTCAACTTCTGTACGTTACCAGCCCGATTTTACAAAATCTGTACTCGACAAAGTGGAAGCTGAAAAACCACAAGGCCCTTTGGTAAGATACAGCGATGCAGAACTGGTTGAATTTAGAGAGCTCATTCAGCGCAAACTCGAATCTGCTAAAAAAGAACTCACTTATCTGCAGGGGTTAATTACCCGTAAAGATGATATGGGAGGCGATGGCGATGAAGGCCGTTATATGACAATGGAAGATGGCAGCGTAAGTATGGAACGTGAACAACTCAGCCAGATGGCCAGCCGTCAGATCACATACATCGATCACCTCGAAAAAGCATTGATGCGTATCGAAAACAAAACCTACGGTATCTGCCGTGTTACAGGTAAATTAATCGATAAAGCCCGTCTGCGTGCAGTTCCTCATGCCACATTAAGCATGGAAGCAAAAACAGGTACCGTAAAAGGTCCACAACCTGCTGGCGAATAAATAAAAATTAAAACCAAAATAGAAATCCCGCACAATTGCGGGATTTTTTTTATGCCTTATACCCCGGTTCTTCACGCCTTCAGCCACCAATCAAAGCCTTTTTTAGCCGGGATTGAATCCAAAACCCACCCTTCCCTGCCACTTCAGCATAAAAACAGCATCAAAACACATTAAATAGCCATTTTCATCTTGACATTGAACTATAATTGCCTGTCATTAAAGATTGAATTCCTGGCAATGAAGTTTGATTGCGTGACATTGAAGATTGAATGTGTGACAATGGAATTTGATTTCTTAACAATGAAGTTTGTCTGTATGACATTGCAGTGTGAATGCCTGACATTTAAAAATGTAGATGTGACATTGAAAAAAATCAATGCGTCAAAGCATTGTAAACTGTCGTCAGGTCAGTTCGTTCCTGCCGCAATTAATCATAAACATTCCGAAAGCCGTCGCATCTCAGCCGCATCGCACAGCAATACATAAATTACCCGTAAAGTAGTATTGACATAGCCATCCGTACACCATAATTTCACCACCAGTTTAATTGCAAAACCAAAAACACTTACGTCAATGCAGCGCAAAACAGAAGCAAAGCTCAACATGTACCATGCAGTAGCAAACCATTGTAACAATAACACATCAATCACATCCACTATTCCCGCCTTTCATAACGCAGTAACTCTTTTCAATACAAAAATCAATTCTCTCCTTAATGCAGTTCGCTCACATGCACAGGTGCTTTCAGGCATCGCTGCCGATAAACTGCAAGCCAAAACCACATTAGCTCGTCAGGCAGCCGATATAGCTGCAGCCGTATTTGCGTATGCAGCTTCCATTAATAATTACACACTCAAGGAGCAGGTAAACTTCAGCGTCCGTAAAATAATTCGTACCAAAGATGAGTTGGTAGCCAGCCTCTGTTTCAATATTCACTCAGCCGCTTCCACACACGTAGCAGCACTGGCATCTTACGGCATTACACCAGCCAAGCTCGCCGGGTTCAGTAATACAATTAGCAATTACACATCTATGGTTTCTTTGCCACGTAATGCAGTAAGTTTAAGAGTAGCATATAAAAAAGAAATCGACACATTAATCCGCCAAACCGATCAGTTGCTCAAAAACCAGCTCGATAAACTGTCGCTCCAGTTCAAAACATCTCACCCAGGGTTCTATTACGCATACAAAAGCAATCGTATCATTATCGATCCCGCAGGTTCAGGAGCACAAACCAAAAACAAAACAATTGATGAACTAAATCAGGAAGAAATAAACCGGAGATAGATGAATCCTGGAAAAAAAATACTCATTGCCTTAACCGGCAATACGCATTTCCTTAAAACAAAAAATCCCTTCGGCAGAAGGGATTTTAAAATATTTAAAGTTGAACCTTGATTAATAGTCTCTGCTATAACCGCCGCCGCCACCTTTGTAGCCGCCGCCGCCACCACCACGATAGCCGCCACCGCCGCCACCTTTACGGAAGCCGCCACCGCCGCCTCCACCGAAACTGCGTTTTTTAAATCCGCCGTCATCTTTTTTAGGTTGAGCTTCATTCACTACAATCTTGCGTCCCTGAACATCTGTATCGTTCAGTTGGCTGATTGCAGCCTGGGCTTCTTCCGCATTCTCCATTTCCACAAAGGCAAATCCCTTGCTGCGTCCGGAGAACTTGTCAGTTAAAATCTTGGCAGAGCTAACTGTGCCAAATTGTTCAAATAATGCAGCGAGGTCTTCGTTTGTCATAGACCAGGCCAGGTTTCCTACGTAAATGTTCACAAGAAAAAAATTAAAAACAAAAAATTATGAACCAGGAAAAGCAACTGATAACCGCAGGAAACTCATCAGTAAGAAAAGCACCAAAAGGATCAGAAAGCATGAGCTGAATTCACATTAACATAGTAAAGATAATGATTTTGGCCAAAGTTCCGCCTCTTTCTGAGAAATCCTGAAACAAGGCAAAAACACACTGCTTTCAGTCGGAAGTTTGTTGCCGCAAATAGCTATTTTTGGCTAAACTGAGCATCCATGCACGTTGTAATCGTCAACCCTTCTGTCATACCAGCTTTTAAGTACGGAGGTACCGAAAGAGTCATCTGGTATTTGGGAAAAGAACTTGTGAAAAAAGGGCATCAGGTAACCTTTCTTGTTAATGCGGGTTCTTCTTGCAATTTTGCTAATGTAATTCCGATTGATGCTTCACGTAAAATAGCAGAGCAGATTCCAGGTAATGCCGATTTTGTTCATTTTAATATTACTCCCGATGCACCTGTTTCAGTTCCTTACCTGGTTACATTGCATGGCAATGTGAATGAACAGAAACAACTCGATGCAAACACCGTATTCATTTCAAAAAATCATGCTGAGCGATATGGTTCATCTGTCTTTGTTCATAACGGCCTCGACTGGAATGATTATGGTATTCCTGATTTGAATAATACACGTAAAGCATTTCATTTTATTGGCAAAGCAGCATGGCGTGTAAAAAATGTAAAGGGCGCAATTCGTGTAATTGATTTAACAAACAAAGAACGGTTGATGGTTTTAGGTGGTAACCGGCTGAACATTAGCATGGGCTTCAGGTTTACAACAAGCCTGCGTACAAAATTTTACGGAATGGTTGGAGGTGAAGAAAAAAACAAACTGGTAAACTCATCAAAGGGATTAATATTCCCTGTGTTATGGCACGAACCATTCGGACTTGCATTGATTGAGAGTTTATATTTTGGTTGTCCTGTTTTTGCTACACCTTATGGTTCTGTTCCTGAAATAGTAACAAAGGATTATGGCTTTCTTTCAAACAATGCTTCATCATTAGCTGAGGCAGTAGAAAATGCAGAAAATTATTCACGCAGGCAATGTCATGAATATGCAGTTGAACAATTTAATTCACAAAAGATGGCAGAATCATATCTCAAACTATATGAAAAAATATTAGATGGAGAAATGCTGAACAGTACAGCCCCAATGCTGAAACAGCCACAATTACAAAAGTTTCTTGACTGGAATCCTTAATCTTCAATTACCTTACTTCCTGCATATCAACCAGCTTTTTGTAGAAGCCGTTTAATTTCACCAGTTCATCATGTGTGCCACGCTCAACAATATGTCCATTCTGCAAAACAAGTATTTCGTCTGCATGGCGAATGGTCGATAAACGATGTGCAATAACAAGAGTAGTACGGTCCTTCATTAAATGATTAATTGCATCCTGTACCAGCCGTTCACTTTCTGTATCTAATGACGAAGTGGCTTCATCAAGAATTAATATCGGCGGGTTTTTTAAAACAGCTCTGGCAATTGTTACACGCTGGCGTTCGCCTCCGCTCAGTTTACTTCCCCTGTCGCCAATGTTTTCATCATACCCATTTTCTTTTTGAGTAATGAAATGATGTGCATTTGCAATTTTTGCCGCAGTTTCAATTTCATCTTTTGTTGCATCAGGTTTGCTTAGTGCAATATTGGCTGCAATAGTATCATTAAACAAAATTGGCTCCTGTGTAACTATTCCCATTTGTTTACGCAAACTTTCAAGCGAATAATCTTTGATATTAATTCCGTCAATAAAAATTTCACCACCGCTTACATCATGAAATCTCGGAACAAGATCAGCTAATGTTGATTTACCCGATCCGCTTGATCCAACCAACGCAACTGTTTTCCCTTTAGATAGTGTAAAGCTGATGTTTTCAAGAACGGTTGTATCGTAATAAGCAAATGAAACATTTCTGAATTCAATACTCTTATCAAACGAATCAATCGTTACAGGATTCTCTTTTTCAGTAATTACATCCGGCGTACTTAATATTGTTTCAATACGCTCAATAGCCGATGCACCTCTTTTGGTATTATAATAAGCAGATGAAAGGGCCTTTGCCGGATTAATAATTTGCGAGAAGAATAAAATATAGGTTATAAAACTTTCAGGAGTAAGTCCGCCGGCATTATTGCCCAAAATCATTTTTCCTCCAAACCATAAAACACCACTTAAAACAAGTACACCCAGAAATTCTGATAATGGTGAAGCCATATCATTCCGGAAATTGATTTTGTTTCGTAAATGATTTACTTCACGGTTTGTTGTATGAAACTTTAAACCCATCAGTTTTTCTGCACCAAAAGCTTTAATTACTCTTATGCCTGATAATGTTTCATCAAGAATAGAAAGAACAACGCCGTTTTTTTCAAGCGCAATTGTGGATTGTTTTTTTAGCGAACGGCTTACCCTGCCAATTACAAACCCTGTTGCCGGTAAAAAAATCAGCAGAAACAAGGATAGCTTTGGACTGATGATAACCATCATAACCAGGTACAATAAAATAGTAAGAGGCTCTCTGATGAGCACAACAAGCACTGAAAGAACACTCCATTCAATTTCTGCTGCATCATTGCTCATGCGTGACATAAGATCGCCCTTGCGCTGATCGGTAAAAAAACCAACCGGAAGTTTGAGTATCTTATCATATAAATCGCCTCTTAATTTTGTCATTACACCATTTCGCATGGGTGTTAAAACTCTGAAGGAGAGATAAAGAAAAACATTTTTAAACAGGATGGCAACGATAATAATTCCGCAAATAAATGCCAGGGCGGCTTCTTTTCCTTTTGATGTAATAAGGTTGCTGATGATGTATTTCAGGTTTCCCAGAATGGCTTCGGCCGAAAGTGCGAATTCGGGTTTTATTGTTACCGGAGCTTCTTTTCCAAACAACAGTTGAAGAAAAGGTGCCAGCATTGCCAGCGAAACCATGGAAAATGCAATGGACAGAATAATAAAGAAGAAATAAGAAATAATATTTCCTTTATAAACTCTGAGATATTTGAAGATGCGGTTAAACTGTTTCAAGAGTTGGTTTTTTAATTCTTTGGTTTGTTTCTTTTCCGTTTTATAACATGAAAATAGTTTGCTGAAAAAGGAGCTGGCTTTCGATTATTGCTTATTTCATGTCTTAAACGCCGCAAAGTAACTACTTTTACAGCGTTTAATTGTTGCAGATATGTTAGAAGGTAAACGTCAGAAACAGGTAGCCGGTGTAATTAACGAAGAATTGACCGTCATTTTCAGAAAATTAGGACTGAGTATGATTGATGGGGCATTGGTATCCATCGCTTCAGTAAAAGTAACCCCCGATTTGCTCGAGGCCAGGATTTACCTGAGTATTTTCCAGGCAAAAGACAATGCAGCCGTTTTTAAAAAAGTAGAAGAAAAAGCATTTGAAATTAAGCGGGAACTGGCATCTAAATTAAAACATCAGTTACGCCGCATTCCTGAAATAAAATATTACCCCGACGATACACTCGATCATGTGTTCAGAATGGAAGAGTTGTTTAAGCAAATTGAGGAAGAGAAAAAAACAGATAATAAAGAAGAGTAATTGATTAGCTGAACAGAAATTTCAAATGATAAACTTCAAACAATAAACTTCTTGAATTTTCTCTTTGCCTGGCGATATTTCAAATCAAAAAAATCAACCAATGCAATTAATATTATTGCCTGGGTAACAGTTGCAGCTATGGCTGTAGGTACTGCGGCAATTGTAATTGTACTGAGTATTTTTAATGGGTTTGAAGACCTGGTTAAATCACTGTATTCCTCATTTTATCCCGACATACGAATTTCTTCTGCACAACAGAAAGTAATGATGCTTGATTCTGCAACCATCAGAAAAATATCACTGCTTCAGAATGTGGAAGCAATCAGCATGATTGTTGAAGAAAATGTGCATTTGCAGAATGGCGATTATCGTACAAATGCAGTTGTAATGGGTGTTGACGATGCATTTACAAAAGTAAGTGGCGTTGCACAAAAAGTGGATCATGGAAAATACGAAACCGGTACGGCTGAAACACCGGCTCTGGTGCTTGGTAGTGGAGTTGAAAGTGCATTAAGTTTACTGAGTGACAGAGCAATTTCACCCGTTACGGCTTATTTGCCTAAAAAAGGAGTTGCTGCAACCTCAAATCCCCTTGATGCAATCAGCACAATTAATCTTCAGCCAAGAGGTTCTTTTTCTATTCAGCAGGATTTTGATAATAAATATGTTATTACAAATATTGATATTATCAGGGAAATGCTTGGGCTTGGGCAGAATGAATATACTTCTGCTGCAATAAAACTCAGGAGTCCTGCATCTGAAAAAACGGTACTACTTCAGCTAAAACAACTATTAGGAAACGACTATCTGATTGAGAACCGTTATCAGCAAAACCGGTCGTTGTTCGCAGTAATGCAAATGGAAAGGTGGGCTATTTATGGTATTCTCTGTTTAATTTTAATTATTGCTGCTTTTAACATGATTGGTGCGCTTACCATGCTGGTGCTGGAGAAAGAACAGGATATACAAATATTGCAGGCAATGGGTGCAGGAAAACAATTCATCAGAAAAATTTTCTTAACTGAAGGAGTGTTACTTGCATTTGCAGGAACATTGTTCGGGATTATAATTGCCTTGGTTTTTTGCTATCTGCAGGTTACGTTTAAACTTATACCATTACAGGGCTCATTTATTATTGATTATTATCCGGTAAAGATTTCGGTTATTGATATTTTACTTGTAATAGCAACCGTTTTTGTAATTGCATTACTTGCATCCTGGATACCATCAGTAAAAGCTGCCGGAAGAAATATTTCTTTAAGGGCGCAATAAGCAGCAATACAAGAAAGTTATTTTAATAAAATCAGTGCAGTGTTTAAACATTAAACTTGCATGTAAAATTTAAAATTAGATTCAAAAAATACGATTGCAGGTAATGAGTGATTATTTAATAAAGCAAATAGAATTTAAGATGTGATATTTATGGAATACTTTTTTGCATCTGTTTTTGTTGCTTGTTTTTCAGTGAGTTGTAATAAATGATTAAATTGGGATTCAAATTTAGTTTGGAAGAGAACTGCTAATTATTAATATCTTTTCTTTTTTGGTTCGATAATTGAGCTATTGCAAAATATTTTTATTCTGAGGGAGCTTTTTTATTGTTTCAGGAGTCTATTAATGAAGAAATAATGAACGGGGACAAAAAAGTGGTTGGATAGAGGTTTTTTATAATCTAATTTTGACCATCGTTCGTATTTAGCAATAATTATAAAATCGACTGCATGGATCACCTCTTAATTGGATCAGTAATTTCTTTTCTTGTTACATTTTCTGCAATACCCATTATTATCAGGGTGGCTGAAATGAAACATTTGTTTGATCTTCCTGATGACAGGAAAATACATGCTACTCCGGTTCCTTCTCTCGGTGGCATAGGGATATTTGCAGGTTTTATTATGGCTTTTCTTATTACAGCCCCTTCCGGAGTTGCCGAAATGCAATACCTCGCAGCAGCTTTTCTGGTGGTCTTTTTTCTTGGCATGAAGGACGATATTGTGGTGCTTACTCCTTTCAAAAAGTTCCTTGGACAATTACTGGCATCGTTAATTATTGTTTATAAAGGTGGTATTTTAATTGATAGTATGTATGGTTTTATGGGCTTGGGTAAAATGCCTTTATATCTTAGTGTTGCTTTTACTTTTTTAACTATTGTTGTTATTACCAATTCTTTTAATCTGATTGATGGTGTTGACGGCCTTGCAGGGTCTCTTGGTTTGTTTACAACATTTGCATTTGGTTTTTATTTTTTATTGGCAAACCAGCTTTTTTATTCTGTTTTGGCATTTAGTATGATGGGGGCTTTGGTGGCTTTTTTAATCTACAATGTTTCACCAGCTAAAATCTTTATGGGCGATACCGGCTCTTTGCTGCTGGGTTTTGTAAACGCCGTTTTAGTTATTAAATTTATTCAGATAGCATCTGTTCCTACAGCCACAATTTATTTACCTGCAGCACCGGCAATTGGGTTTGCTATCTTATTTGTTCCCCTTTTTGATACGCTCAGAATTTTTGCTTACAGAATACTTTCAAGGCGTTCGCCTTTCAGCCCCGACAGGAATCATGTACATCATCTTTTACTTGACCTCGGGTTCAGTCATAATATGGTTACTTTTCTCGCAGCAGTTTTCAATATGCTTATTGCGGCTGCAATCATTATCGGGCGAAACCTGAATATTACTTTTTTACTGTTAGGACTTATCAGTGTTGGGTTTTCAGCAATAAGCCTGCTTATCTTTTCAAGCAGGGCTAACAGGAAGAGGTTAATTGAAGTTTCACTGAATATATTGAAAGGCGAAGAAAAGGATTCTAAAGTCATTCCCATCAAGAAAGTGGTCACAGCAGTAAAAGAGCCGGAAGAAATAGCCAAATAATTTCTGTTTCATTACCACTTTAAGTTAACCAACAATTTCGTTAGGTTTGCAGTTCAACAATAAATAACAGTATGTCAGACGATCTTTTATTGATTATGGATGATGCGGAAGATCACATGAAAAAGGCTATTCAGCATCTGGAAGTTGAATTGGTAAAAATCAGGGCAGGAAGAGCCAACCCAAATATGCTTGATGGCATTGTGGTTGATTATTACGGAGCTCCTACTCCAATAAGCCAGGTTGGCAATATTACCGCCACCGATGCCAGAACAATAACCATACAGCCTTGGGAAAAAAATATGCTCCATCCTATTGAACGGGCAATCATCAACTCAAATATCGGGTTAGCACCTCAGAACGATGGAACACTCATCCGGCTTTTTCTTCCGCCGCTAACAGAGGAAAGAAGAAAAGAACTTGTAAAAAGGGTAAATGGAGAAGGTGAGCATACAAAAGTTGCAGTAAGAAATATCAGGAGAGATGCAATTGAAGCAATCAAAAAACTACAGAAAGAAGGCTTGAGTGAAGATGCAGCAAAAGATGCGGAAAAGGATATGCAGGTATTAACCGATAAGTATGCCGCATTAATTGATAAACATCTTTCAGCTAAGGAAAAAGAAATTATGGCTGTGTAGGATGCTGTTGAAATATTTAAAAAGGGATGCAATTGCATCCCTTTTTTATTGTTTGTTTGCCAGGTAAACCCCCGATAGAATGATTAATAATCCAATCATTTGTAATAGAGAAATTGTTTCACCTGCAAGTAGCCCCCAAAGTACTGCTACAAAAGGAACTCCATATGTTACCATTGATGAAAAAAGCACTCCTGCTCTTTTTAATAAAACATAAAACAGTATTGTTGCAATTGCAGTTCCGAAAACACCCAAAATAGACGATGCTCCTGTTGAGGTTAAAAAACTGATTTCAGTAAATGAATAATGAAAAAAACCTGTAAAATATAATACAACTAATGATGGCGGAATAAGAAAAATAAATGCAACCGATGCAAGATGAATAGAGCTGATGTGCCGTAACCGGTGGCTGATGATATTTACATTAATTCCGTAACAGAAAGTAGCAACGAGTATAAGAAAGGCATAAAAGAAATTACTTTCAGCAGAACTGCTGTGCTTCGCAAAAAAAAGAAAAAGCATGCCTGAAAATCCTATTAGTACTCCAACAACTTTTTTCCAAGGGATAACTGATCTGAAAAAAACAGCACCAACAATAATAACAAAAAGAGGGGTTAACGCATTCAGCATACCTGCAAGCGCACTGTCAATTTTAGTTTCAGCTATGCAAAACAGAATTGCAGGAATAAAACTACCAAGAACGCCGGTGAGTATGGCAAGGCCAATATCTTTTCCATTCATTTGTTTTAAAGCCTGGGCAGAAAAGGGAACTAAAACAATCCCCGCACTAAGCATTCTTATTGCTGCTACTTCATAAGCTGAAAGTACTTTCAGCCCTTCCTTCATTAATATAAACGAGCTGCCCCATATAAAACAAAGAGCAGTGAACAGCAGCCAGTTGGTAAATTTTGAATTCATAAAGTCGCAAAATTGAACATAATTAGCGGATTACAAAGAACAACTTTATATTTGGTAAAATACTTTTTATGGCTAACGTAAAACTTTCTTCTATAAGTACCCGTGCGCCAAAGGGTTTCAACAAAGAAAAAATTAAAGCCAGAACTGCAAAAATGCTGCTGGAGCTTGATGAACTTCAAAACCTGTTAATTGCAGAAAACAAGCATGCTCTCCTGGTTATAATACAGGGTATGGATGCAAGTGGTAAAGATGGGGCAGTTCGTAATGTGTTCGGCTCTTTAAATCCATTGGGAGTTTCTGTAAAATCGTACAAAGCACCAACTGCCGAAGAATTATCGCATGATTTTTTGTGGCGCATTCATGCAAATGCACCTGCCAAAGGGATGATAAAAATTTTTAACCGCAGCCAGTACGAAGATGTACTGATTACAAGGGTGCATGGCTGGTGTGATGACGAAACTGCAAAGAAAAGGATGGATGCTATTAATGATTTTGAAGAGTTACTTACACAGCATAATAACACACATATCCTTAAATTTTACCTGCATATATCACAAAAAGAGCAGCAGGAACGTTTAAACGAGCGGTTGCATGATCCGAGGAAAATGTGGAAATACAACGAAAATGATTTTGCCGAAGCAAAGCTTTGGAAAAAATATATGAATTATTACGAAGAGTGTTTTAATACCTGTAATAAAATTCTCTGGCAAATTATTCCAAGCGATCAGAACTGGTATAAAGAATATCTTATTGCAAGTGAAGTGCTTTCAGTTTTGAAAAAACTGAAGATGCAGTACCCCGGCATAAAAAAATAAAGTTTGAAAATGGATAATTTTTTTTAAGATTTGCAATACTGCGTTTTTAATAACCTTCTCGTCAAATAAAGAAATTCATTTTTCACTAAAAAAACAATAACATGGGAATGCTAAAGGAATTTAAAGACTTTGCCATGAAAGGCAATTTGGTAGATATGGCAATTGCTTTTGTAATGGGTGGCGCTTTTGGAAAAGTTGTTTCAGCTTTTATTGACGGGCTTATAATGCCACTTGTCGGGATGATCCAGGGAAAAGATTTCAGCAACTTGTACTTCGGGCTTACGGAAAAAACAAAAGAAGCCGCTGCTGCAGGTGTGTCGCTGGATAAAGCGAAAGAACTGGGTGCTGTGTTTGCTTACGGAAAATTTTTATCGGTAACAATTGAATTTTTAATTATTGCTTTAGTTATGTTCTTTGTTGTAAAGGCAATGAACAAAATGAAGAAAGATGTGCCTGCAGAAGCTCCGCCAACACCAGAAGATGTAGTGTTGCTTCGTGAGATAAGGGATTCGTTGAAGAAATAAAATTATCAGAATCAGAAAAGCGGCAGCAGGTAAACTGTTGCCGCTTTTTATTAGTATGTTGCAACGCCTCAATTTTATTTATCGTCTTGGTTGCAGCATTAAAAGCTTAAATAATCGTTTATGAAAAAGGTTTATTTAACCATTGGAATATTGGCTTCTGTTTTTGGCGTAATGGCACAGGATGCAGATGTGCAGAAAATGAAAAATGAAACAAAAAGAGATGTAAAAAAGGATGAAAAGCAACCTGAAGGATGGACCAAAGGAGGTGTGTTTAACCTCAACCTCAGCCAGGGCGCAAGCCGTAACTGGGCAGCAGGTGCAGAGAAATCTTCTTTCTCCATCAATACCTTGGTTAACACATTTGCCTATTACAAAAAAGGAAAAAATGCGTGGGATAATGTGTTAAATCTTCAATATGGTTTAGTAAATACAACCAGCCTTGGTACAAGAAAAAATGATGACCGGATTGATTTACTTACCCGTTATGGCTATCAGCTAAAAAATCCAAAATGGTATATCACTGCGTTGGGAAATGTACGCACACAGTTCACAGATGGTTTTGTTTATACAGAAACAACAAAAACATTGAATTCGTCTTTTTTTGCACCAGCTTATGTTTTGTTATCGCCGGGTATTATGTACAAGCCAAATGCAACATTTGATGTGTTTTTATCACCTGTTACCGGACGTTGGACGGTTGTGAATGATTCAAACAAAAAACTGAGATCGCTTTATGGTTTTAGTGATACTACTAAATCTGTACAAAGCGAATTTGGGGCATTTTTGACTGCAAACTTTAAAAAAGAAATTCTGAAAAATGTAAACTATACTTCACGCCTTGATTTGTTCAGTAACTATAAAAAGCAGCCCCAGAATATTGATGTGTACTGGAGTAATATTATTGGCATGAAGGTGAATAAATACATTGGTGTTACCTATAATCTTGATCTTTTATACGATCATGATGTAAAAAATCCAAAAACCGGCGGGTTAATGGGTACACAACTTAAATCTTTGTTGGGAGTAGGTTTTACAGCCACTTTTTAATCGGGCATAGTTCCCTACATTTGCAAGTCCCGGCCAATACGACCGGGACTTGTTCATAAATATGGCCGCACAAACAGAATCATATCAAATTAAACTACCGCAGTTTGAAGGTCCTTTTGACCTGCTGCTTTTCTTTATTGAGCGTGATGAGCTGGATATTTACAATATTCCAATCACCAGGATCATTAAAGACTTTATGGATTTTATTCATCAAAGTGAGCAACTGAATATTGAACTTTCGAGTGAGTTTATTCTGTTCATTTCAACCCTGATGCGTATTAAGGCAAAAATGCTTTTGCCAAGAAAAGAACTTGATGATCAGGGTAATGAAATAGATCCACGTCAGGAATTGGTTGATAAAATTCTTGAATACAAGCGGTTTAAAGAAGCGAGTTTGCAAATGGCAGAGATGGAGGCCATGCGAATGCTGATGATGAAGCGTGGAAACATTGCAAAAGAACTGGCATCAATTGGTGAAGAGGCGGGCGAGGGTACAGAAATCCAGACCATTACCATGTTTAAGCTGATGAAGATGTTTGAAAAGGTAATGAAGAAACATCATGATCGTTTAAACAAGCCGGTACACACTGTTGTGCAATATAATTACACAATGGAAGGTAGCCGTGAATATATGCTTGAAACGGTGAAGCAGGAAAAAACAATGGCTTTTGAAAAGCTGTTTGATATATGTGAAAACCGTATTCACGCCCTCTTTCTTTTTCTTTCATTACTGGAATTGTCACAACAGCAATACATGACTATTCTTGTTGGCGAAGGGAAAAATAATTTTATAGTTGAATGGAATGAAAGCAGACCACCTGAAGCCGATGCAGTGATTGTATAAAAAAAACAGCAGATTTACCGATTTCTTTTTTTTAAAGCTTTTAAAATTTATGCCTTCATTGTAACTGTTACACCCATCATTTCTCTCACTGTTTTTACAATGCCGTTTGTATCGATCCCAATTTCTTCATATAACTGTTTAGGTGTGCCATGTTCTACAAGTCTGTCGGGGATGCCCATTATTTTTACACTGGCTCTATAGTTGTGTTGTGCCATAAATTCAAGAATAGCACTTCCAAATCCCCCAACTACAGTACCGTCTTCAATAGTTACAATCTTCTCAAATTTTGAAAATACTTCATGCAATAATTCTTCATCAATTGGCTTTGCAAAACGCATATCGTAATGAGCTGGATTTATGCCATCATTTTTCAGTTCACGAATTGCACTTGCAGCAAAATTTCCCGGATGACCAAATGAAAGAATGGCAATACCTTCACCATCTTTCAGTTTTCTTCCTTTACCCATTTCAATTTCTTTCATCTCTGTTTTCCACTCGGGCATTACACCTTCGCCTCTTGGATAACGGATAGAAATTGGAAGCTTATGCGAATCAAGCTGAGCTGTGTACATCATATTACGCAACTCGGCTTCGTTCATTGGGGCAGCAACAATCATATTGGGAATGCAGCGCATGTAAGCAATATCATAACATCCGTGATGTGTAGGCCCGTCTTCACCAACCAACCCGCCACGATCTAAACAGAAAACAACTGGAAGTTTTTGAATTGCCACATCATGTATCACCATGTCGTAAGCCCTTTGCATAAAGGATGAATAAATGTTGCAAAACACTTTCATTCCCTGAGTAGCCATACCTGCACTGAGTGTAACAGCATGTTGTTCGCAAATGCCCACATCAAATGTGCGGTGCGGCATTTGATCCATCATAAACTTCAGTGATGATCCGCTGAGCATGGCCGGAGTAACGCCAACAATTTTCTCATTCTGCTCAGCCAGTTCAATCATTGTGTGGCCAAAAACATCTTGGTACTTTGGCGGTTGGGGCGTATCAAATTTCTTTTTATGAATTTCACCTGTAACCTTATCAAACAAACCTGGCGCATGCCATTTTGTTTGATCCTGTTCGGCCAGTTCATATCCCTTTCCTTTCACTGTTACAATGTGCAGCAGTTTTGGTCCGGGAATATTTTTAAGATCTTTTAATGTATCAACAAGTTTAGTGATGTTATGCCCGTCAATTGGACCGAAATAACGAAGCTTCAGTGCTTCAAACAAGTTACTGTTTTTATTTACAAAGCCTTTAATACTATGTTCGAGTTTGCTGGCCATTTCCCTTGTAAATGTTTTGCCAACGGGAAGTTTGCCCAGCGCATTCCATACATCATCTTTTATTCTGTTGTATGTAGGGGAGGTTGTGATGTCGGTTAAGTATTCTCTTAATGCGCCCACATTTGGATCAATGCTCATGCAGTTATCATTCAGAATAATCAGCACATCACTGTCGGCTACACCTGCATGGTTCATTGCTTCAAAAGCCAAACCCGCTGTCATGGCACCATCGCCTATTACTGCAATAGATTTTCTGTTTTCTCCCTTAATTTTTGCTGCAACAGCCATGCCTAATGCTGCTGAAATGGAAGTAGATGAATGGCCAACTCCAAAAGTATCATATTCACTTTCACTGCGCTTAGGAAATCCGCTTACACCATTGTATTTGCGGTTGGTATGAAACCGATCTCTGCGTCCGGTTAAAATTTTATGACCGTATGCCTGGTGCCCTACATCCCAAACTAATTGATCGTAAGGGGTGTTGTACACATAATGCAGAGCAACAGAAAGTTCCACCACACCTAAGCTGGCACCAAAATGACCGCCATGAACGCTCACTACATCAATGATATACTGACGAAGTTCATCGCATACTTGTGGTAACTGATCCATTGACAGTTCTTTCAGATCTGAAGGTGAATCAATTTTGCTGAGAAGCTGACCAGCTTTAATCTCCATAAGCTTTTTTTATTAGGAAGCTGTAAAGGTAAACAACTTCGTTTCAATGACAGTAAAATGACTTATTTTAACAAATAAAAGCGTTTATTGTTTACTGAACAAATGAATATTTAAACCAACCATTTACCTCATTTTTTTGCCCTTTGTAATTTTGGGCAGCTATACCGTTTTTTAAGAGGTAGATTTGTAATGAACATGCGCAGAAGACTGAACAAAATATCGGCTTACTGGTGGTGCCAGGTCATTGGCTGGGGTGGTAACACCCTTATGAATTTCTTTTTTGCCTGGACGTATAACAGGGAAATTAATTCATCTTTCATTATCCGGTCGCTTATTATTGCTTTGCTCGGTATTTTGTTTACTCATTTTATGCGCTGGGTATTGCTGAAATTAAATGTGTTGCAAAAAACAATTGAGAGGCAGATACTTTATTTTATTGGCATTACTGCTGGTATTTCTCTTTTATATTCTTTCTCCTCCTTGTCGCTTATACGAAGTATGAACCTGTTTACTGTTGAACAGAAAGTTTACAGTTTTTCGAGATTACTTGTGGGTTCAACCATTAATGCTTTTGTTACATTACTGGTGTGGAACCTCGTTTATTTTATTGTGCATTATGTACAACGGGTTCAGAAGCAGCAAATGGACGCTTTGCAGATGCAGAGTGTAGTGAAGGAACTGGAACTTAAAACAATTAAAGCACATATTAATCCGCACTTTATTTTTAATTCGCTGAACGGAATACGGGCATTGGTGGATGAAAATCCTGCACATGCACGAAGAGCAATTACTGAACTTAGTAATATTCTCCGCAGCAGCATGCAGGTAGAAAAGCTTGAAACAGTTCCTTTTGAAAAAGAACTGGCTTTGGTAAAAGATTATCTTGCCCTTGAACAGATGCGGTTTGAAGAGCGGCTGAAAGTAAATTTTGATATTGATGAGGACACGCTCGATCAGCCTGTGCCTCCAATGATGCTTCAAACTTTGGTGGAAAATGCAATTAAACACGGCATCAGCAAAAATGTTGAAGGAGGTGTAATTCAGATTGTTTCAAAATTCAGCAACGATCATCATGAACTGATTATCCGAAATACGGGCCATTTAAACGGCAATTTTAATCCGGAGGGATTTGGCATTGCCAGCACACAAAACAGGCTTAAGCTGATGTTTGGTAACGATGCTGAGTTTTCAATTACTGACGTTAATGGAAACGAAGTGGAGGCAAAAATTACGATGCCTGTAGAAATTTAATTTTGGTGAGGGAAAATATTTCTTTGTTTTATAAAAAAGAAGATATGAACAAGAGAGCAATTATTATTGATGATGAAAGACTGGCGAGAAATGAACTGAAAAAGCTGCTGTCAGATTTTCCGGAAATAGAAGTCATTGATGAAGCTTCAAATGTAGATGAAGGTTTGCAGAAAATTGAAGTACATAACCCGGATTTGATTTTTCTTGATATTCAGATGCCGGGCAAAACAGGTTTTGATTTGTTAAGCGAGTTAGACCGTACTCCTGAGGTTATTTTCACTACTGCCTATGATGAATACGCACTGAAGGCATTTGAAGTAAACGCACTGGATTATCTGCTGAAACCAATTGAACCCAAGCGGCTTGCAGACGCTTTGCATAAACTGGAAGAAGAAGAGAAGGATAACGGGGAAGGCGAACCGGTAAATGTAAACCGCAGTTTACTTAATGAAAACGACCAGGTTTTTGTGAAAGACGGAGAGCGTTGCTGGTTTGTAAAACTAAGCGATATACGTTTGTTTGAAAGTGTAGGTAACTATGCAAAAGTTTATTTTGGGCCAAACAAACCACTTATTTTAAAATCGTTGAATGCACTGGAGGAGCGTTTGGATGAAAAAGTATTTTTCCGTGCTAATCGTAAACATATCGTGAACCTGCGCATGATTGAAAAAGTGGAACCTTATTTTAACGGAGGTTTATTACTTGAAATTCATGGTGGTGATAAAATAGAAGTAAGCCGCCGACAGGCAGTGAAGTTTAAAGAGATGATGAGCCTGTAGAGATTGAAGAATTTGGAAGTAAGATTTTAGATTGATAGTTCCCGTTTGGTTAGATGCCAAGCGGGAATTTTTGTATACTAGGGTGAGTTTATCAAAAAAAGCTTGTAGCTGGTCAAATGTTGCAGAATATTCATTGCTTTAAATTAAGTATATGCCATATTTCAGAAAAAAATGGCAGCAGAAGTAACTACAGAACTTAAAATACCCGATTTATGGTATGATTTCTACGCAAGGCTTATACCTGGTTTAATTTTTATTGCAGCGTTTCGTTATTACAGTTTAGGATATACGCATGAACCATCAGGTACAGAATTAATCATTTTGATAATTGCCGCTTATGTTATAGGAGTTATTGTAAATCCGATTTCAACTTGGTTGGTTTCAAAAATCTATTACTGTGTAAACCCTTTAAAAAATGAAGAAGACCTTGTTTTAAAAAATTGGGTAGAAGATGTTCAAAAAAGGATAGGAAGAGAATCAAGGGACTCACTGATACTTAGCAAAATGCATGGAGAGATTAATTTATTTGCACAGTTGTTTGTATTAACACTGATATTTTTGGCTCAACATATAACAAAAGCTATTCCGGGGTTTAATTACGAGGGTAGATGTGATTTTAGATTATTCCATTACATTGGTTTATCTGTTTTTGCAATTTTCTTTTTTTGGGCAGCATATTCTGTTGCAAAGCGGCAATTTGGTAGAGCCGAAAAATACGCTTTGCTGTTCAATTACAGACACATTACCACTGCATTAAAAAAATGTAATGATAGCTCAACAAGTAAAAACTGGATGAAGAATTTAATTGAATTTTTATGCTGTCTCTTTTGCTTCAATAATTTATGTAAAAAATCTACCCCAAAAAACAACTAATAGCTCATGAAAGTAAAAATTTACCTGATACTTCTGGTTGTTATAAACTTGCATACTTATGCCCAGATATCCTATACCGATAAACAATACCGCATTCAGCACTGGCTTCATCAACATAAAGTTTACGACAGTACTACGCAGGTGCATTATGTATTTCATCCATTGCCGGCTAACAGAGACAGCTTAGGTGTGGCACAGCAGGAAAAGGTTTTTTATGCCGCACCCGATAAAATTCTGGTATATCTCAATAATAAAAACGACAGTTTACTATTAACCCAGTATGGTATTACTATAGGCAAAAAAGTTGCTGTTGATGTTTATGAAATAGAAACACAAACCCCGTTTGCAACTAAAAAGCAAGTAGAGAAAATAACGAAAAAGAATATTGCTGTATTTGCATATTGGACTTTTACAAATTGTGAGATATTGAACGATTCACAAAATGGAAACTTAGTTCATTTATTCGATGGTATTTGGACTGTGTATGGAATTTTCGATGCACCAACACACGATATTGACAGTGTAATGAACTGGCGTAACATGCACATCAATTACTCCAACAGTAATCCGGCGGTTGTAGTAAATATTCTTGATGGAGGAATTAATGAAACCAATCCCGATTTTCAGGGGAGGCTTATATGGAAATGGAATATGACAAATAATTCCGCTAATCTGGTAGCTACAAATCACGGATCTTCAGTTACGGGCCTTGCTGCCGCAACGGCTAATAATAATTACGGCGGGGTGGGGTTATGGGATGGGCCTGTAAGAATGTTTCAGACAAGTGCAGATGGTATTACAATCAATGTAGCACATTTGTATGTTGCAATGGATTCGTTAATCAGTTTGGTTAATCTTTACCCCAATCAACGGCAAATCAATAATTTTTCATTTGGAAGTGGTAACGATCCGGTTTTCAGAGCCAAGCTCAACCAGTTGTACAACCACAATAACCGCAAGGGATGTTTTTTTCAGGCCGGTTCCGGCAATTCAGGTACAGAAGTTAGCTGGCCTGCCCGCTGGTATGAATGTACGGGATGGGGTGCAACAAATAGTATTACTTATCCCAAAGCAATATGGTCAAGCTCAAATTTTGGTGACAGTCTGGATTTTGTAAACGATGGCCAAAATGTAAAAGGTATGCAGGCCGATGGAAGTTTTGCAACAATCAATGGCACTTCTTTTTCCACTCCTTTAGGTACAGGAACAGTTGCAAATATAGTTGCATTAGATACCAGCTTTACCAATGATGATGTAAGAGAAATATTAAAAGAAGGAGCAAAGGATTTAGGTGTAACCGGCTTTGATCCTGTTTATGGATGGGGCTGGGCACGTACCGGGGTGTCGTTAAAAATAGCTTGTGTACGGCATGTGCCCACAACTTTTGATGCAGGCGGTAATGTAAACTATACTTATACATTTACACCCAAATATTATAACCGTTCTTTTCTTACAAACCGCAAATGTTATTACCCCAATGGTTCACCGGTTCCTGCTGTAACAAACCCCGATGGTACAGTAAGTTTTACTGTGATTTTAAATCCATCCAATGGTTTTACAGCAACTAATAACATGCTTCGTTATGAGTTTGCCAATAATGGATGTGTTACTACCATTTACACAAAACCATTTTCCATTATGAATCTGGGTGGTACAACTGCTATTCGTGACCCTCAAAATCCATCCATGCTCATTCGTATAGCACCCAATCCTGCCAGTCATATAATTCAACTATCGGGATTCTCGTTTTCCAAAAACTACAGTTATTCACTTGCCGATCAAACAGGTCGGGTATTACTAACAGGAATAATCAGTCAAACTTCCTCCAAACAAATAGCCGTTCAAAATTTGCCGCAGGGAGTTTATTTGTTTCGCTTGTTTGGAATGCAGCAGAAAAAGCTGATAGGTACAGAGAAGATAGTTATTCTTCGTTAAAGACGAAAGTTTAAAAATGAAGTTGCTGATATGGGAACAACCAAATAAACGGCCGTTGCTAACAATCAACTGTAAGGATGCTTAATTTTAATTCATGAAGCATGTGCTCACTTTTTTCTTTCTCTTTCTACTTAATTACGGTGGTGCTCAACCATTGAGTGGGGAAGTGAGTACTAACTACACCTATCGCCATTTCACCATTGCAGACGGCCTGCCGCAAATACAGATTACTTATCTGTTTTGCGACAGTAAAGGATTTGTATGGGTGGGCACCAAATTTGGACTTGCACGTTGGGATGGTAAGCAGTTTAAGGTGTTTACGCCTAAAGAAGGTGCTGCCGGCCGCCAGGTGGTGCAGGTAGCAGAAACACAGGAGGGAGATATATTAGTGGCATGGTACGGTAACTCTTTTAATATTATCCGGGGTGATGTGATTCAAACGGTTGCACTCCCACCCCATTGGAATGCCAATGCCGTTGCATTCCTGCTTCCATCGGCAGAAAAGGGTAAAATATTTGTTTCGGTTAACGCTTTTTCCGATGATAAATATCTCAGGCAATCTGTTGTTGCAGTGTATAATCTGCACACCCGCCGCTATGAACGGGAAGTGTGGCTACATAAATGGATGATAACCGATATCACTCCAGACGGGCATATCCTTGCAATAGATTATAAACCAACCGGCGAAATAGGTCCTCAGTTTTACCTGTATCATTTTAATAAACTGGTAGATGTGCAGCCAACTCCCGAACGCTTTACCGGGTTCAGTTACAGCAGCTATCCCAAGGCTTCTTTTTTTGCAGGTAATTTTTTTTCGAAGCTCTATGAAATTGATCTTTCACAAAAGCTCATCCGTTTCAGGCCCCGCTCAACAGGGTTGTCTGAACTTCTCGACATACAACATGCTCAACATGCTTTTTTTACAGGCAATAATAAATGCATTTATCAAAATCTTCAACAGGAGATTGTTGAAACCACAATGCAGCAATCCACGGTGCTGGCAAAACTGCCATTATCCAACTTTAAACTGTTTGATAAAGAAGGAAACCTATGGATTGCAACTGAAAACGGGTTGTATTGTTTTTATCAAAGGGCCATGCAGGAATATAAACTGAACGTACAACCGGGAGCTACAGATGCGGTTTGGAGTTTGGCAAAAACAAGGGAAGGAAACTTCTTTTATGCCAGTTACGAGCATGGTTTTTTTGAAAGTAGAGCTGATATCAAAAGCTGGAAAAGGTGTACACAGGTTGACAAAACAGCAGCTAATGATCTTATGCGAAAAGGAGCGTACGGAACATTGGCTTTGCAGAACGGAGCAGTAATACTGGCTGCCGCTGGTGGTTTTTATTATCTCAACAAAGGTGTTCTAAAGCAATACAACCTCTATGGTAAAGGAGCCGATATGTTTGCAGCATGGGAAGATACCAAAACACACAAAGTACTCATCAGTAAATATAACTGGTTGTTTGAACTGGATATTGCCACACTAAAGCTTGATACGGTATTGAAACTCCCCTATAAGGATTTACATTCTGTACTTCATATTACTGCAGATTCACAAGGCCAACCGATTCTTTCCGGAGCAGGAACTTCTTTGATCAGAATCAACAATCAATGGCAGCCTGTACCGGGGGCGGAGCAAATAAATGCTATCAGTTCCTGCATGGATTCATGGAACGGTTTATTGTTGGGGCATGCACAAAAACTTACGCTTGTGCGAAATGGAACCGCTCATGTAATGCAACAGTTTCCCGGCAGGCAACTGGTATTGTCGCTCACAACATGGAACAGGAAATGGCTGGTAATTGGCGGGGGATTTGAAATTATATTTCTTGATCTGGAAGAATTTTATAAAACAGGTAAGGAATATTACCGTCGGTTTGATGCAGGCAGTGGTTTTATTACAACTGAAGGCGGTCAAAATTCTTTTCTACATGATTCAGATGGCAGTATCTGGTGGCCCTGCAGCGATAAAATAATCCGTTTCTGGCCGGAAAAATTATTGGCGCAAACAACTATAATAAATGCACCTGTTATTTTTTCCATTAAAGCAATTAATGTAAATGACAGTAGTATTATACTGACAGATACAGGAAATAGTGGAATTTTCAGAGTAAATAAGTTGTTTAGAAATTTTTGGTTTGAATTTGGAACGGCAGCCATGAGCAATTATGATAATTTGGTTTACCGCTACCGTTTGAAAGAAGTGGATACAAACTGGAGTCAGCCGTCTGCAATTGCAGACGCTGTATATAATCATTTGCAGCCGGGTACTTATACATTTCAGGTTCAAAGTTCAACCGATGCGGTTAAGTGGAGCACAATAACTTCATCTTCACCAATCACCATAATGGCATGGTGGTATGAGACAGTGATATTTAAACTGGTAATTATATTGTTTAGTATTACTGTTGTTGTATTTATCACCAGGATGCTGATGCTCCGAAAACGAAAAGAAACAGAACGTTTAAAACTTATGAATGAGTTGCAATTAAAGGCTATCCGAAGCAAAGCTATTCCTCATTTCAGCGGTAACGCTTTTGCAAACATTGATTATTATATTGAGAAAGGTGATACAGGAAATGCGTCAAAATATTTAGCCATTTTAAGCCGGTTGCATAACATTACACTTGCTGACAGTGATAGGTCAGCACGCACACTCGACGAGGAATTAGTTTATTTAAAACTATACCTCGATATGGAAAAGCTACGGTTTGAAGATAGGATTAATTATAGATTTGATATTGCTGAAGGTGTTGACAAACAGGTGATGGTGCCGAATATGATTTTGCATACTTATGCCGAAAATGCCATCAAACATGGCCTGAAAAATAAAAAAGGTAATGGTTGTATTACAATTTCAATATATAGAGAAAATAATGGCACATGGCTGAAAGTATCAGATAATGGAATTGGCCGAAAACAATCATTATTGTATAACAAAGAAAGTACGAAACAAGGTTTGGCTATTTTGAACAGACAAATAGAGTTGTACAATCAGTCAAATCATCAAAAAATAAAACAACTTATAGACGATTTGTACACGAAAGATGGAATTTCATCAGGTACAACTTTTTCTGTTTATATTCCCGAAGGTTATTCATTCAATGTTTAAAATCAGGCAACATATTACCAGAAAATAACAATGCTGCAATAGTTATGAAAACAATCAGAACAATCATTATTGAAGATGAGTTTAAACCAAGAGAAGCATTAAAAAGCAAACTTGAAAAACACCCTGAAATTGATATTGTGGCAATGTGTGAAAATACTGAAGATGGTTTTGAGAAAATTGTTGTACTAAAACCTGATCTGCTTTTTCTCGACATTGAAATGCCCGGCAAAACAGGAATTGAACTTCTTGAACTGTTAAAAAAAGCCGGGATCACTTTAAAAGTGATTATTACAACTGCTTATAATAAGAGTGATTATTACAGAAAGGCAATGTATCTGTCAACGATTGATTTTCTGATAAAGCCGGTTATTGCCGAAGAACTGACAGATGCATTGGAAAGAGTAAAAGAACGAATAAGAGAAGAAGTAGTAGTAAGTGATGTTGAACGGCTGTCATTATTGAACAGTTCTTCTTTTCAGTTAGAGTTTTCCTGCATAGTTGGAACGCTGTTTTTGCGAACAGAACAGATTGTATATATAAAAGCAGAAGGCAATTACTCACGAATATTTTTGAATGATGGCAAAAATGAACTTATAACCGAAAGTATGAAGCGTCTGGAAGAAAAATTTGTGAATACTTCTGTTTTGAGAGTTGACAGAAGCCATTTTATCAATAAATTTTATGTGCAAAAAATTGTAACATCTTCAAACCGTTGCTATTTTCTTTCATCAGTAAACCTGATGCCAATTGAATTGAATGAAACCGGTGTAAGAAATATACAGAAGCTATAAAGTAGTATCATTCCCCGGCAATTTGATTGTTTTTAATTTCATCTGCGCAAAGTAAGGATGTTCTGGATTTACAATTAATTCCTGACGAAGCGGATGAATTAATACATCCATATCTTCCAATGGAATTGCACCAAGCAGCACTTCATTGTTACCAGGTAACACCATTGCCCTGCAGGTTGTGGCCCTGTTCTTAAAGCGAAGTTCAACGGGTGCTACAACGTCACATTGCACAATTTCGCCGTTTGCAAGCTGGGCTTTTCTTTTTTCTACTACCGGTAATTGTAATTGTTCCTGTATGTTTTCATTTATGCAAAGCATATAGCTGCCTGTATCAACGAGTGCTGTTACTTTCATTCGTTTTACCTCGTCTTCACCAATAATACGACGACGGGCCATTTCCACATCTCCTCCGTTTATGAGTTCAATTTCTGCATACACTAATCCCATAACAAGTTTTTTCTAAAATTACAAAATATTGTTTGTTGAATGCAAAGCCGGAAGGTTTCCGAAATTTAAACGGAAGCTACACTTTCACCGGCACGCTATGAATAGCTGCGGCCATTTCTTTAATCAGCGCTGCATCTTTTTCAATGGCATTGCCAATTACAATCACATCGGCTCCTGCTTTACAGTTGAGGTATGCTTTTTCAGGAGTTGTAATACCACCGCCAATGATAAGAGGAATTTCTATATGGCTTGCCACGCTTTCAATCATGCTTTCGGTAATAGGACGTTTGGCACCACTGCCCGCATCCATATAAATTACTTTCATTCCCAGCATTTCTCCCGCCATTGCTGTGCATACAGCTATTTCGTTTTTATCAGAAGGGAGAGGGGTGGCATTGCTGATGTATGAAACTGTGGTTGGTGCGCCGCCATCTACAACCATATATCCGGTAGAAATTATTTCAAGTCCGCTTTGTTTAACAACAGGGGCAGAAATTACATGCTGACCAATGAGCAGTTCCGGATTGCGGCCAGAGATGAGCGATAGGTATAACAGTCCATCGGCGTATTTTGTAATCTGTGAGGGACTTCCCGGAAAGAGAATGACCGGGATATTGCATGAAGTTTTTATCTGCTGAACTACTTCATCAAGATTGTTTGATACAACCAGGCTGCCTCCAACCAGAAAAAAATCAACTCCGGAATCCGTAGCCAGTTTTACCAGGTGGTCGGCAGAATGTACAGATATTTTATCCGGATCAATTAGTACGGCAAATGATTTCCTTCCGCTCTGTTTCCTTTCCTGTAATTGTGTATAGATGTATTGCTTCATCCAGTAATCAAGATTGCTGCAAAAATGCAAAAAAATAGTTAGTGTCGGGCATATATGGCTGTTTTTGTTTTTATATACCCGGGTTTGTTTTCTGAAATGGATACTCTTTGGTTTTCGCTTGTAATATAACGTTAGCCATATTTTCGGTTGCTAACGCTTTGAAATGCCACGCAGGCAAGGGTAAGGGAATTTTTATCACCTGAGCAAGATTTTTTTAAAGTTACGCACATTTTGTGTGCGTAAAAATGTGCGTAAAACAGAAAGTGCGGACTGGATTGGATTTTCGTTTGATTTCCACAGACTGTTAATATTTAGCATGTGCAACATATCGAATGAAAAAATATTTTCGTACTCTTTTCTGTTAACGATTTCTTAACCCAACTAACCAATAAACAGAGCAATTATGGCCGGCAAAAAGCAACAAATAAAAGGGCTGAAATTCAGCCGCAGGTTTACGAAAGAAGGTGTTTCGCCTTTTGACCTGTTTGATTATGATTACCGTACTTCCATCATCCGCAATCCGTCGGGTGAGGTTGTATTTGAAATGAATAATGTGGAAGTTCCATCGCATTGGAGCCAGATTGCAACCGACATTATTGCTCAGAAGTATTTCCGTAAGGCAGGGGTGCCTCAGTCCGATGGTTCTACAGGCAGAGAAACATCATCCAAACAAGTAGCTCACCGTATGGCTAATTGCTGGAAAGTGTGGGGCGAACGTTATGGTTATTTTGCAAGTGCAAAAGATGCAGATGTTTTTTATGACGAGTTGGTTTACAGCATTCTCAACCAGGTTTGCGTACCTAACAGTCCGCAATGGTTTAATACCGGTTTATATGAAAGCTATGGTATAAAAGGAAAGCCACAAGGGCACTATTTTGTTGATGCTAAAGACGGCGAGTTGAAAAAATCAACTTCGGCTTACGAACGTCCTCAGCCACATGCCTGCTTTATATTAAGTGTGAACGATGATTTGGTGAATGAAGGTGGTATTATGGATTTGTGGGTTCGTGAAGCACGCATCTTTAAATATGGCTCAGGAGTTGGTACAAACTTCTCCGGCATTCGTGGCGAAGGCGAAAAGCTCAGCGGTGGCGGTACATCAAGCGGTTTAATGAGCTTTCTTAAAATAGGTGATCGTGCTGCAGGGGCAATCAAGAGCGGTGGTACAACCCGCCGAGCTGCAAAAATGGTATGTCTTGATCTCGATCATCCTGAAATCATGGAGTTCATCAACTGGAAAGTTGAAGAAGAAAAGAAAGTAGGCGCATTAATTGCCGCAGGTTACTCTCATGATTATGAAGGTGAAGCTTACCGTACAGTAAGCGGACAAAACAGCAACAACTCCGTTCGTATTCCTAACGAATTCTTTGAGAAATTAGAAAAAGGTGAAGACTGGGAACTGAAAGCAAGAACAGATGGCCGCACCATGAAAAAGATTCCTTCGCAGGAAGTGTGGAACCAGATTGCTTATGCCGCCTGGCGTTGTGCTGATCCCGGTACGCAATACGATACTACTATTAATGAATGGCATACTTCGCCTAAAGGTGGACGCATCAACGCATCGAACCCCTGCAGCGAATACATGTTCCTTGACAACACAGCATGTAACCTTGCAAGTGTAAACCTGCGCCGTTTGTTTGATGAAACAACTCAAACATTTGATGTGGAAGGTTTTGAATACATCTGCCGTTTATGGACGGTTGTTCTTGAAGTATCTGTTCTGATGGCTCAGTTTCCTTCTAAAGATGTGGCTCAGCTTTCTTACGATTACAGAACTCTTGGTTTGGGATATGCCAACCTTGGTTCTATGCTGATGGTAATGGGCATTCCTTATGATAGCGAAGAGGCTCGTGGAATTGCTGGTGCTATTTCCGCAATCATGACCGGTATTTCTTACAAAACATCAGCAGAAATGGCTGAATTCCTTGGCGCATTTCCCCGTTACAATGAAAATGCAGAAGATATGTTACGTGTAATGCGTAACCACCGTGCTGCTGCTTATGATGCTGATGAAGCGTATGTAGGTCTCAGCATCAAGCCACAGGGAATTAAAGCACAATATTGCCCCGATTACCTGCTGAAGAGTGCCTGCAAAAGCTGGGACGATGCAGTGGCAATGGGTGAAAAATATGGTTACCGCAATGCACAAACAACCGTAATTGCTCCTACCGGAACAATTGGCCTGGTGATGGATTGTGATACAACCGGTGTTGAACCTGATTTTGCATTGGTTAAGTTTAAAAAACTCAGCGGCGGCGGTTATTTTAAAATCATCAACCAGTCTGTGCCTGCTGCATTAGTTAAACTTGGTTATAATGGTAAGGAAATTGATGGTATTGTAAAATACGCTGTTGGCGCTGCATCTTTAAATGGCGCACCGCATATCAATCCTCAATCGTTAAGCGAAAAAGGATTTATTGCAGAAGAAATCAAGAAACTGGATGCTTCCATGGCATCGGCTTTTGAAATTGGATTTGTATTTAACCGTTTCACCTTGGGTGAGGAGTGTTTGCAGCGTCTTGGTTTTACTCCCGAACAATACAACGATTTTGAGTGGAGCCTGCTTGAAGCATTAGGATTTACTGATGATCAGATTGCGGAAGCAAATGATTATATCTGCGGTACAATGACGATAGAAGGTGCTCCTTATCTGAAACAGGAACATTATTCCGTGTTTGATTGTGCCAATAAAAACGGCAAAAAAGGGCAGCGTTATATTCATCACAGCGGCCACATTAAAATGATGGCTGCGGCACAACCCTTCCTGAGCGGTGCTATTTCAAAAACCATCAATCTTCCTAATGAAGCAAAAGTGGATGAAATAGCAGAAGCTTATTTAATGAGCTGGAAGCTTGGATTGAAAGCCTGTGCATTGTATCGTGATGGTTCTAAATTATCGCAGCCATTAAGCACAAAAGGATCTGAAAAGAAAAAGAAAGAAGCAGTTGAGGCCGAAGCAGAAGAGATTGTAACTGAAAGCCCGATTGTGGATATGGGTAAACTTACCGTATCAGAGTTGCTGGAAGAACTCAACAAACGTGTACAATCATCACCCGATACAAAACTGAAGCGTGAACTTGCACGTATTGTTGAACGCAGAACATTGCCGGCAAAACGCAGAGGCTTTACGCAAAAAGCAAAAATAAACGGACAAACACTTTTCCTCCGTACCGGTGAGTACAGCGATGGAACTGTTGGTGAAATTTTTGTTGATCTTGCAAAAGAAGGTAGCACCCTCCGCAGCTTAATGAACAGTTTTGCAATTGCCGTATCGGTAGGTTTGCAATATGGTGTTCCATTGGAAGAATTTGTAGAGAAGTTTGTGTTCACTAAGTTTGAACCAAGCGGTATGGTTGACCATCCGAACATTAAAACAACAACTTCCATTGTTGATTTTGTATTCCGTTGCCTGGCTTACGAATACCTGGGACGTACAGATTTAGTTCATGTGCTGGATAAACCCGAACTGAACAATACGGGAACTGATGACTGGGATGATATACCAACCGGCCTGGAGTACGAAAAGAAAACACCGGAATTAAGCGATGTGAGAGTAGTTGGTGTTGCTGCTACTTCATCTGCTCAGCCTCAAAAAACGCAACGTAGTTCTTCAGGTGGAACAATGAAAGTTGAAAGCAGTCTTGATGCAGTAAACATGGCCGCCAAAAGTATGCAAAGCGATGCACCTGCTTGTAATACGTGCGGACATATCACCATCAGAAGTGGTACTTGCTACAAGTGTTTGAACTGTGGTAACAGCATGGGTTGCAGCTAAGAAATATTTTTATTTCCTTAAAGGTTCTCAATAGTGAAGCCCCGACCGTAGCGTTGGGGCTTTTTTATGTTTCATTGGTGTGTTGTTTTTTAGCATAAGTGCGATTGATAAAGTGGCTGTAGATACCGATTTGGACGCTGCACGCTGTAATTTAGGCAGTGTAAGCTGCAATTTGGGCAGTGCATGACACGATTTGGGAGCTGTATGACTTGATTTGGGAGCTGCACGATACGATTTGGAGACTGTAGATACCGATTTGGACGCTGCACGCTGTAATTTAGGCAGTGTAAGCTGCAATTTAGGCAGTGCATGACCCGATTTGGACGCTGCACGACACGGTTTAAGTGGTTGAAATGTAGGTTTTTACGCTGTAAATAACCGTTTATTGCCTAAAAAACATGAATTATGGGGGTGTACAAATTATTTTATAAGTGCTTGTTGAAATTACAAGTGTATCTTAGGTGCCGTAGTTTGGTTTTTGTTGGTCAGGCGACCAACAAAGGCGTAGTAATAATACAACCATCAAAAACATTATAAACCAAATAAAAACTAAAAATGAAAAAATCACTGATTCTGCTGATGGCATGTACAGTAGCCATTGCATCATGTAAGAAAGACAGCCAAAGTACTTCCAATACCAGTTCAAAAACCAGCTTACTTACAAAAGCATCCTGGAAAATGAGCAGCTACGGAGTTGATGTGAATATGGATGGTGTATTAACAGGTTCAGAAAATGAAACACAGTCGTGTGCCCTTGACGATACTTATACTTTTACAACAGCAGGCGCTGCTGCATATAACCCGGGTACATTAAAATGCGGTTCAGAAACTTCTTTTACCACCACCTGGCAGTTTTACCTGAGTGAAACTAAAATGGATTTTTTGGGAGATTCGTATGATATAAGCGAACTCACAGAAACCCGGCTGGTACTGAAGCATGTGGGCCCTGCAAGTGTAGCCATGCGGATTTTAGTGAAGTAACAATTTAAAAACACAAAACCTTTTGAATACTGACGTGCCATTGTAAAATTAACTCTTTGGCCAGTGCTCTGCTGTATTTTCGGATCACTTGATGTCATTCAGATACATCCCAATTATATCGGGTAGTTGAAAAACAAAAGCTGAGCATTTGTACAAAAAGGAAACAAGATTACAGCAAGAGTTATGCGTTTGAAGTTTCCAATATAATCGGAGCAGGTATTTTTGGCAACGATCCTGTGGAACAATGGTGCCAGTGGGTTTTTTATACATGTGTTGTTGGTGAAAACAAACAACAACGGAGTGGATTTTTTTGCTGCATAGAATTACCAGCCGCACAAGCGAGCGTGGCAACAAAAGCTTAATAATTGCAATGGTGCCTGCAACATAAATTGTATTTAAAACAATCCACCCCGAACCTCCTGCATTACGGACAGGCTCTCGCAGGAAAGGAGAAAATTCTGTGATGGTATAGACAGTTTATTTTAAGTATTATCGGTAAAAACAATCGTAATTATACAAAGTGGTTTTGCTAAAAATGAATATTCTTCAGCAGAACACGCTTGATTTTTTTGATTTGATGTTTAAACTGTTGTTTACTTGTGTTGAATGATATAGTTTCAAACTTCAAAAATCCGTACCGTATGAAGAAAACAATCACTTACTTAATAGTTGTAGTAAGTATCCTTTATCTGACAGGCTGCTCAAGAGCGTTAACGCCTTATGAGGCAGCGAATGGAAACCATCACAGCAGACGATGTATGCCAATCAGGTAAAAATAGTAAACCCCGGTGCTGAGGCCGGGGTTATTTTTTTGTTTATTTCTCCAATTACAGAAAGCAAAAGGCCCCGCCTGAAAACAGGCAAGGCCGACATGCAAACCGTTTTTTAAAACGGCTGTTATTTATTAACTGCTCACCAGTCCTGTTTTCTTCAGCAATTTCCTGTTACGACGGTTGTGCATGAATTTGTATTCGATGGCATACATTACGGGTAGAATGAGTAATGTAAGAATGGTTGAAGTAACGAGCCCTCCAATTACAACTCTTGCCAAAGGTTTTTGTGTTTCGCTTCCAATGCCTGTTGCAATTGCTGCGGGTAATAAACCAATTGCTGCCATTAACGCCGTCATTACAACAGGGCGCACACGACTGATGACTCCTTTTTTAATTGCTTCATCCAGCGCCATTCCGCCATCTAAATTTTTACGGAACACACTAATGAGGATTACACCATTCTGAATACATACGCCAAACAATGCAATAAACCCAATGCCTGCACTGATACTGAAGTTCATGCCTGTAACATGCAGTGCAAGAATACCGCCGATTAATGCAAACGGTACGTTGAGGATGGTTAACAATGCATCTTTAATATTTCCGAATGTGATAAATAGAATGAGGAAGATAACGAGCAGACAAATGGGTACAACTTTGGCTAATGTATTGTTGGCTCTTTGCTGGTTTTCGAATTCGCCGTTCCATGTTGCTTTGTAACCCTGCGGGAGATGGACAGCCGCATTTACTTTTTGCTGTGCTTCGGCAATGGTGCTACCCAAATCCCGTTCACGAACAGAGAATTTAACGGCAATGTACCGCATGTTGTTATCACGATAAATAAATGCAGGGCCGGTTAATGTTTGCATGGTTGCAATTTCTTTGAGCGGAATTTTTGCACCGTCATCGGTTGGTACCATAATCTGTTCAATAGCATCCTGGGTGCTGCGGTAATCTTTCTGATAACGCACCCTGATGTCAAACTTACGTTCGCCTTCATATAATTCTGATGCTGCTTTGCCGCCGATAGCCATTTCAATGGCTGCATTTGCATCGACTGTGTTTACACCATACATGGCCATCTTTTGCTGATCGAGCTGAATACGGAATTCGGGCTGACCAAGGTTTTTCAAAATACCAAGATCTTCAATTCCTTTTACTCCTTCAAGGTTGTGCAATACTTGTTTTGATAAACTGTCTAATGTTTGAAAATCGGGTCCGAAAATTTTTACTGCAAGTGCAGCATTCACACCGGCTACAGCTTCTTCCACATTATCACGGATAGGTTGTGAGTAGTTTAACACCAACCCGGGAATTACATTGAGCTTCTTATCCATTTCATCAATCAGTTCATCTTCTGTAATTCCTCTCTTCCATTCTTTTTTTGGTTTGAGATCAACCTGTATCTGCACATTAAAGAAACCTTTTGGATCAGTACCATCGTTTGTACGCCCAATCTGCGACAGTACCTGTTTTACTTCAGGGAAAGATGAAAGTGTTGCAATCATTTTCTGCGATACACTGTCTGCTTCGTTTAATGATACGCTCATGGGCAGTTCTGCTTCAACCCACAATGCACCCTCATTAAGTTCAGGTAAAAATTCTGTACCCAGAAGTTTGGCCGAGAAGAATGTAACAATCATTACAGCCAATGCGATTAGTACACTTTTTTTCTGGTTATTATAAACAATGTTTAAAAGTTTGCTGATGGAGTTTTCAAAGAAGCTTACAATTACATTGTGTTTTTCACGTACATTTTTTCTAAGTAAAATACTTGACAGTGCGGGCACAAGGGTTAATGTAAACAACAAGGCACCCAGCAGAGCAAAGCCCAATGTATATGCAAGCGGTGAAAACATTTTTCCTTCCACCTTCTGAAATGAGAAGATGGGTACAAGACAGGTGAGTATAATGATTTTGGAAAAGAAAATAGCTTTACCCATTTCTGTTCCTGTTGTTTTAAACAAACCGAGCTTGGCCAGTTTGTTAAACTTTTCCATACCCACTTCCCTTGCCCGCATATCAAGCGCCACAAATAATCCTTCCACCATAACGACTGCACCATCGATGATAATACCAAAGTCAATTGCTCCCATTGATAAGAGGTTTGCACTCATGCCCTTTAAACGCATGAGCATAAATGCAAACAATAACGATAATGGAATGATGATGGCAACTGTTACTGTTGTACGCCAATCGGCCATAAAAATCAACACAATAACAGTTACAAGTACAATACCTTCAAACAAATTGTGCAGCACCGTTTCCTGTGCAAAATCCATCAGGTTTGTACGGTCGTAAAACGTATCAATCTTTACATCTTTTGGCAAAACATTTTCATTGAGATCTTTTACTTTTTCACGAACACGATCCAGCACTTCGCTTGGGTTTTCGCCTTTACGCATCACAATAATTCCTTCAATTACATCGGGCTGGTTCATATCTCTTGAAACCTTTCCCAGCCTTGGTTTGCCGCTTTCAACAACATCAGCCACATTACCTACAAGCAATGGAACTCCGTTCTTTTTATCAATGAAAATGTTTTTAATGTCATCAATATTTCGCAGCACACCAATTCCTCTTACTACATAACTCTGACCGTTCCGTTCAATTACATCGCCACCAACATTGATATTACTTTTTGCTATGGCATTGTAAATATCAAGCGATGAAAGATTGTATTTAGTAAGCATTTCAGGGTTCACACTTACTTCAAATACTTTTTCTTCGCCACCAAAACTGTTTACATCGGCAACGCCGGGCACACTTTTAAACGCCCGGTCGAGCACCCAATCCTGGATGGTTGTTAATTCACGAATGCTTTTTGTATTGCTCTTTAATGTATAGCGATAGATTTCACCTGTTGGTCCGTAAGGCGGCTGCACATCTGGTTTTACGCCATCAGGTAAATCGGCATTGCCTAAGCGGCTGAGTACCTGCTGGCGTGCAAATGCATCATCCACATCATCATCAAAAATGATACGGATATAGCAAAGACCAAATGCAGATGTTGTGCGCAGATTTGCTTTTTTCTGCACACTGTTCAGTGATACTTCAAGCGGGATGGTTACAAATTTTTCAACTTCTTCCGCACTACGGCCGGGCCATTGTGCAATGATGACGATTTGTGTGTTGGTTACATCCGGAAATGTTTCAACGGGTGTGTTTTTATAACTGATGAATCCGATTACAGCCAGTATAGCCGTCATAAAAAATACAAAATAGCGATGGCGGAGGCTGAAATGGATAATGCTTTTTATAATCCTGTTCATAAGAATGATTGATAAATTAACTGGTTGCCCGGATGTTTATTTCTCCATTAATTTTCTGTAAACCAGAATCTGGTTTTGTGTAATGATCTTTTCTCCTTCTGTTATTCCGCCTGAAATAAAACTGTAAGCCGGAGTTGTTTTGCTGATTGAAATTTCCTGCACCTTTACATCGTTCCGGCTTTTGAATATGACCACATAATTTTTCCCATTTTCACTTATGACAGCCGATGCCGGAACAGCCAGTTGTTTTTTCCCATCAAGGTGTGTAATTAATACATTGGCAAACATTTCCGGTTTTAATAATCCACCCTGGTTCTGCAAAACAATTTTCACTTTCATCACTTTTGTAACAGGATCAAGTACCTGGTTTACTTTGTCAACTTTTCCAATGAAAACGGTATCGGGGTAAGCCAATGTTGTTACTCTTGCTTCATAACCGGTTTTTACCTTTGCCACATCTGTTTCATACACGTTTGCCCAAATCCATACATCGTTAATATCTCCAATGGTAAACATGTTGCTGTTGTTATCATTGCGGATGAAATTGCCGGGGTTGATTAATTTTTCTACAACATAACCGCTGCGTGGAGCAGTTACAACGTATGTTCCGTTTGCAGATGTACGACCCCCACCGTTGATCTGTATCTGTTGTTTTATTTTACCTGCATTTGCTATTGCTTTATTGTAATTCTCTTTTGCTTCAATAAATTCTTTTTCGCTTGCAATGCCGTTTTTGAAAAGATGTTCAGCATTTTCCATGCTGCGTTTTGCAATAGCTACATCATTGCCTGCAACTGCCAGATCGGAATAGTTACCTGCAATATCAGCGCTTTTAATTGTTGCTAAAACCTGCCCGGTATGCACATAGTCGCCGGTGCTTACATTGGTTGCAAGTACCTGTCCGCTGCTGAAGGGATATACTTTCACCACTTTATTTTCATCAAAGCTTACTTCACCATTCAGCTTTACTTCTTCATCAACAGGGCGTATTTGTACTGAATCAATTTTCAGCAACTGCATGGTGCTGTCGCTGATGATGGGTTGTTTGGGATCGGCTGCTGTTTTGTTTTCATTGTTTTTGCAGGCCGAAAAAAACAAGGCTGCGGTAATAACCGGGAAAAAATATATTGACTTGTTCATAGTTAATGATTAAAGAGTAACGATGTTTTGATTGATGGTATAATTAAGTTCAGCGGCTGCATTGCGCTGGTTATTGATCTGCGACAGTTGAGCCATTCTTGTTTCTTTCCATGAATCAAAGAAGTCGATGAACTCAATAAGACTTACCTGTCTTTTTTTGTAACTGTCGATCATGTTACGGAGCAGGAAATCATAATTGCTTTGAAAAGAAGTGTTACTGTCGCTGAGAAAATCGGTAGTAGTGATTAATTTTTGCCAGGCATTAAATACATCATTGTTTACTTGTTGCTCAGATTGCTTTACAACCACATCAGCCTGTTTAATACTTGTTTGTGCTGCGCTGATGTTGCCTTTGTTCCTGTTGAATAAAGGCAATGGCAATGAAATGGCAAGGCCATAATAATTGGGTGTATAACTGTTTAATCTGTCGTACTCAACACCAACTGTAAGATCAGGAACAACCAGTGATTTCTGGTAAGAGAGATTGTGTTGCTGCAATAACAGTTGCTTTCTTGCAAGGTTCAAGTCAGGACGGCTGATCAATGCACTGTCCTGCAATGAACCAATGCTTAGTTGTTTTATAGATAAAGGGTTGATTTTTTCTCCTGCATCAGCGATGATCCATACACCGTGGCTGAGTTGCAGCATCGTTCTGATTTCATTTTGCAAATCCTGCTGCTGGCGGATGTTATCGGTATAATCACTTTGCAGTGAAAACAGCAAAGCTTTAATACGCACATTATCTTTTTGCGATACATCGCCAATCTTCAGCATTTCATCCATTCCTGCTACTAAAGTTTGCAGGTTCATCATTTCACTTTTGTAAATAGATGCGATGTTTTGCAGTTGGTTCAGGTTATTCAGATCGGTTGTAAGGATATACTTCAGGTTGCGCATTACATCAGTAAACTGTGCTTCGGCTGTAAGCACATTATCCTGCGAAAGCTGGATCAGTTTGTTTCGTTTACCTGCAGTGCGTATCACCTGTTGTAACTGAATATAAACCTCACCATATGGAACACCATTCACTTTTGTATGACGGAAAATTTTTCCATCATATAAAGTCTGATCAGTTGACAAAGTTGGATTATCCCAAACCTTTGCCTGTTGAACAAGTGCTTTATTAATTTCAACATTATACTGGCTGGCTAAAAGAGTAAGATTTTTTTGCAGGAAAATTTCTTCTGCCTGCTGAACTGTTAGCTTTAGCGTATCACTATTTGTTTGTGCCCTTGATAAACCGGGACTAATAATAGTGACCAGCAGAAAAATACAGGACATAAGTTTCCCTGTTTGTTTGTATTGCATGTCGTTTACTTTTGAACAATGTAAAAATGGGAGGTTGTTGAAAAGTTTAGGAGGTGCTTTCGCTGAACAGGCAAAAACTATCGGCAGGAGCTATTTATGTTTTAAAGGATTATTTTCAACATTCATTGCCAAAGAATCTGAAAGTGTCATTCATTTTCATTCAGTAACTTCGTTCTAATTTATTATCCCGGATTACCTGTGTATTCATCTTTCTTCTTTATAAAAAAAAGTTTTTTTTCTTTATGTGTTTGCCTGTGCCTGTTGAAGGCTGGCAAGGCACAGGAAATTACAATTGATTCACTTCAGCAAATTCTGAATAAAAGCCTGCAATATGCCATTGCACATCAGCAACAGGAAAATTCTGTAAGCTGTTTTGAAGGCGAATGGCCTTCTGTTATGAAGTTGACTGTAAAGTTTGCTTACCTTGGAAAAGCAAAAGAACAGGCAGATGCAAATTGTTTTACTGTTGCAAATATGCACAATGAGCTGGCAGAAATTTATCTCAGCGATTCTGTAAAATATGCTTTGCTTAAACCTGTTATAACAAAAGCATACCTGGCATTGAATTATTATAAAAACGGAAATGGTTATAATTTCTGGCGTTTATATCCGGTTCATTTTTCATTCCGGAAATTGGATACAACTGTTTTACTTCGACAGCCAATGACTTATCCATTATCCACAAAATTTATTAAAAAGGCTGCTAATGTTGTTAATGATGCAGATGATTCTTCACTTGGCTATTATGCCACCTTGTTGCAGCAACAGCTTAATGGAGAAGTGACAGTATTGCCATTGTTCAAATCTGTATATCCGTGGATTGATGAAAACAGAAGGTATCTGCACTGGTATAATTACAGAAACAAAGACAAAAGGAATACAGGTGCATTTATGACATGGATGGGGCAGGAGGCCCGGGTGAAATACACGAGTATGTTTAATACACTTTTTCAGAATCTTACTTTTTTTGCGCCTTTCAGTAAATGTTATCCTGTGTTTAATAAGCCCTATATTCCGTATGGCACGAACGATGTTGATGCTGTGGTAAATGCAAATGTTTTATTTGCATTGGCAAAAGCAAAACAAACCGACAGCAACCGTATAATTTATAATGCTGCATCATTCATAACAAAAAAAATAAAGCAGAATAATTTTAACAGAGCTACTATTTATTACCCCAACCGTTTTCATTTGCATGTAGCCACTGCACGAGCATATGCTGCGGGAGTTGAACAGTTGGGCGATGCTGTTGATCTGCTGGTTGCAGATATTAAAAAGCATCAGAAAAAAAACGGCTCATTTACAAGTGCTGAAAGATTAAACAAAGGTGATAAAGTACAGTCAACGGTAAATGTTTTATACGCATTGCTTGCGTTGGGCAATACAAAAAAATATGCAACATCAGGGGTAATAAACAATGCATTCAGTTACCTGCTTACACAGGTTAAGACTGATAATGAAGGATTTTATTACTGGAAAGGTGGTGTTTTTTTCAGTGGAGGAACAGTCGTTAAAAATTTTCTTCATTTCAAAAGTGATGCTTATACAACTGTGATGATGAGCAAGTGTTTATTGATGATGATTGATCTGAAAAAGAACGGGGTGTTGTAAGATTATTTTTTCCTTCTGTTGTAGCCTTTTTCATCGTAAGGCTGCAGTTCTTCAAGAAATAATTGCTCTAACTGTTTTGTTTGTTTTGCAAGATCAATGAGTTGGTCGTCTTTCTGATCGATTTCTGAAATAATTTCGTAAACAAAATTATCCTCACCCAAAAGGTTCCAGTCTTTCTGCAATTCTTCGTTGGGATGGCTGCCAAATTTCAGTTGTGTTTTATGGCGGTTCCAAATAGCGTTGAGGTTTGTACTGCTTTCAATATATATTTTTCCATTGCTGATATTCCTTATCTGAAAAACCCCGGCAGGGAATTTCATTTGTTTGTATGCTTCTTTTAAATCTTTTTTTGTTTGCATATTGTTGTTTATCTGAATCGAAAATCTGCTTTCACTCCAACCTGGGCGTAGTATTTCTGTAAAATGTTTTTGATATTGCTTTGAGCCCTTTGCAGTAATGTTTTATCGTTTGCTAAACTGCCCATCGATTTTTTGTATAAAATAGACTGTGCACTTTTTAAATCCTGCAATGAAGCCGACATAAATAATCCGGCCTGATTCATGGTCGTAAGTTGATCCAGCTCCAGTTGAAGACTTTGCAGTTTGCAGCCGGGTAATTGTATCAGTACAGAATCACGGCTAATTTTTTTAATGCGGTAAACCGTGTCGTTCATGTTTATTCCGTATTTAGCTCTGTAAGGAACCGACACTTGTAAAGTGTTTTCAAAAAAATAATTTTTTACTTTACTGAAATAACTGTTTTCCTGATCGGCATTTGAAAGAATAATTTTTTGTGTGCCAGTAACTTCAAGTGATGACATCTCTGCAATTTCTTTTACCATTTCCACATTCTGAATGAGCGTTGTTACGGTTGAAGATGAACCGTTGTGTTTTCCAATAAAATAAGCGGCTGTAATTAGTATAGCAGCCAATAGAACAGTTAAGAATGTATATTTCATATTGTGCATTATCACGCAATGAAATTACAACTATTCAGATTATTCAAATTGCTGTTTAATGTAAAGTGTAAATTAAAAATCCCGTCATTGGTTTGTAACGGGATTTGATTTCGTTTGTTTATTAATTCTTTTTTGCCGGGAGTTTCCTTGATTTTTCATCAAGTACTACTATTTTTCCGTTTACTACTTTTGCGTCATCTACAACGGCAACGGAATCAGTTACACCGCTTTTGGTAGTTGTAACCTGTTTGTACCACATGGTTACCCATTCTTCCTTTTTATCTTTTGAAATGACGGATTCGTAATCGCCCATTGTAATTTTTATACTTGCAATACTGTTTCTGTAACCGGTTAACATGGCACGCAAACTGTCTTTTGAAATTTTCTGATCGAAATTGTCGAAACTCCATGTTACAGAATCGGCAAAGTAAGATAATGATCCTTCCACATCTCCATCTTCAAAGGCTTTCAACGATTTCAATACCAGTTCAAGATTTTTCTGACTGCCCCTGTCCCAATTATCCGGACCATGATCGGAAGGAAGATAAGCATACTCTGCTTTTTCCTCAGGGGTAGTAGTTGTGGTTTCTTTGGATTCGTTAGAACCAGTGTTGTTACATGCCATAAAAAAAACGGCACTAACAAGAATGAACAACTTTTTCATTTTACAATTTTAGTTGGTTATTAATCAGGCAATTGCTGTTAAACAACTTGCCGGTGAACATTGCCCCGGGTTATTCGGACGATTCAAATGGGTTACGAAGGGTGGAATTGATAAGGTATAGTAAGATAATGCTTTTATACAGAAATCAAAATAGCTGCGGTATTTGATCTCTTAAGAGAAAGTAAACACATGATCAATAAAGGCAATCCATATTGCTTAAAAATCATTGTTAAGTAAAACAGCGGCTTCTTTGTTAAAAGCATGTTTGGTTACGTGGGGATTGTTGCTCACAAAAAAACGGTAAAGCCAGGCCGCATGTTCTGCTGCATAATCAACACCAATGCGCTTTGAAACCATTGTTTCAAACGAAGTGAAACCATCATCAGCCACATACAATTCACGGCTCAGCAAACTCAACCCACTGTGCTGTGTGGTAATTCCGAGTGCTTTGCTTACATTGCCCGGCCCACGCCCAACTGCTGCATCAAATTTTTGCTTACCAAAACGCTGCAGCATAACCGGAGTTCCTTCCAGTGGTTCAATGCCACGTATCAGCACCGCATCGGGCTTATCCTGTACATTACAAACAACATTAAACAAGTGGTGTATGCCGTAACACAGGTACACATACGAGATGCCGCCTTGGCTAAACATTACTTCCGTTCGGTTAGTTCTCCTGTACCCGTAAGCATGTGATGCTTTATCGGTAACTCCGGCATAAGCTTCTGTTTCAACAATGCGTGCGGCAGTGTATTGGCCGTTGAATTGAGTAACCAAAATTTTGCCCAGCAGCTCACGGGCAATTAGTGCCACATCATCCCTTAAATAAAAATCCTTACCGAGCTTTTGCATTTTGTTGTATTTTGCTTATCCGCCTGTAGATGCACCGTATTTTTTAACTTGAAAACTTATATCCATTGCTGAAAGAACTGGTCATAGCCATACAATCCTACTTTAAAGCGCATCAGTTTATAGTGCGTCACAAGTTATGGAAATGGATTTTTATTCCGGGCTTCATTTATATGCTCATGTTTATGGGCGGCATGTGGCTGTTCTGGCATTCAAGCGGAACATTTATTGAATGGTTGTTTGATTCTGTAGGATTGAAAAAATGGCTTGATGCCATGAATAACAGTTTCCTGAATTATCTCATCATTACAGGAACGATTATGTTCAGGCTCATCTTACTCTTCTTTTATTTTTCACTGTTTAAGTTTCTGTTCCTTATTGTTGGTTCGCCCTTGTTTGCTTACCTGAGCGAAAAAACTGAAAGCATCATTGAAGGAAAAGAATACCCGTTCAGTTTTAAACAATTGATGATTGATATCTGGAGAGGTATCCGTCTTGCACTTCGCAACACGTTATGGCAAACCGTTTACACCATCAGCCTGCTTATTTTATCAATGGTTCCGCTTGCCGGTTGGATCAGTCCGTTGATTGCTTTTATGGTTGAATGTTATTACTACGGGTTCTCCATGCTCGATTACAGTACTGAGCGGCATAAACTTTCTCCATCGCAAAGCATTGCTTTCATCAGTAACAGAAAAGGGTTAGCTATTGGAAACGGCATGGTGTTTTTTGCTATGCACCTTGTGCCCTTTATTGGATGGGTGCTTGCTCCGGCTTATGCGGTTATTGCAGCTACGCTTAGTTTATATCATCAAAACGAAAACCCCTGATGGCTGTTGTTTACTTAATACCTGCACCGCTGGAAGATGAAACACTTGATTGTATTCCGGCTTATGTACTGGATGCAGTAAAACAATGCAAGGTGCTGTTTGTAGAAAATGAACGCACTGCAAGAAGATATTTAAAGAAACTGGATAAAGAAATTGTGATTGGTGATTTTGAATGGTTTGTGATTCATAAAGCCGAAGCTGAAGTAAAGCAGCAGTTTATTCAGAAGCTGAAGGAGGGAAATACAATTGGCATCATCAGCGAAGCTGGTTGCCCGGGTATTGCTGATCCAGGACAGTTATTGATTGAAGCTGCACATAAACATCATGCAAGCATCAAACCATTGGTTGGACCAAGCTCTATTTTACTTGCATTGATGGGAAGCGGAATGAATGGTCAGCAGTTTTCATTTGCCGGCTACTTGCCCATTGATGAACAGCAACGTAAAAGAAAACTTCACCAGCTCGAAGAAATTTCAGCAAAGCAGCAAAGCACACAGGTGTTTATTGAAACACCATACAGGAATAATCAGATGCTTGAAACAATCATTAAAAACTGTAAGCCTCAAACAAGGATTTGTGTTGCCGCCAATCTTACTTCAGCCAATCAGCTCATTGAAACAAAAACTGTTGCTGAATGGAAAATAAAAAAACCGGATCTGCATAAGCAGCCGGTTATATTTTGTTTGATGGGTTAGAAATTAAATTATTGATCTTCCAACTTTACACTATCAACAATGAACGGTGTTTCGCCACGCCAGGGCAACGTTCCATTCTTATTACTGTAGTGAACGGTTACCATTCGCCCCTGGAGTTTCTCCATTTGCGTTGCAACAGATTTATCCGAAACTGAAAACAGGAATTTTTCGCTTGCAAGCGCAACGTTTGCATTGCTTCTTATACTACTCAAAATCATTTCCCCTTCATAGGTTTTGAAAATAGTTCCTTTGTAAGAGAATTTTTGCAACAAGCCGCTGCGGTATCCATTGCTGTATGTGAAAAAATATTTCCAGTAAACAAACCCTGCCAGTGCCAGAATAATGACAGTAGTAAAGATGGTCAAGAATTTTCGCATGGTTAAAATTTATGCTGCTAATGTACTTACAATTTCTTTTTAAAGAAGCTGAAAACTGTCTCCGTCGAATAAACCAAGATCACTGAGTTTTAAATGGGGAATAACAAGCAGGCCCATAAACGATAAAGTCATAAATGGAGCCGCTAACCCGGAACCGAGATTTTTGGCAGCCTTATCAATGTCGCTGTATGCTTCTGCCACTTTATACCCGTCTTCGTTACTCATTAAACCACCCACGGGCAGGGGCAATATTTTCCCAAAATCATCGTCAACAACACTTACGCCGCCTTTTGCTTTTATTACAAGATTTACAGCTTTGCTTAAACTTTCTGCATCAACACCAACAGCAATAATGTTATGACTGTCGTGGGCTACAGATGATGCAATGGCTCCTTTTTTAAAACCAAAATTCTTTACAAACGATTTGGCAACCGGGGCGTTGTTATACCTGTTTACCACCACCATGTACAAATAGTCGTTTTCAGTATTGCTGTGGATGTATCCATCATTGATGTTGAAATCAGAAATAGGACGGATGATTTTATTGGTGATGAGCTGACCGTCCAGCGCTTCAATAATCTGTACCTGTTCAATATTTTCATGGTCATGATGACCAAAACGATTGAGTTTGTATTCAAACTCTTCCACAGGCTTTTCAGAACAGTCAAAATGGTTGATAAGTGAAGCTTTCTTTGTCGTTACGAGCGATACCCCGTTTTCAGCAACCAATTCACCATTGATATATGTTTGAAGAACGGAAAAGTTTTCAAGGTCTTTTACCACAATAAAATCAGCAGTATCACCTTCACGCAGCAAGCCCACATCAAGTTTATAATGAAGTACAGGATTAATACAGGCAGCCTGTAGAACGTTAAAGCCATTAATTCCTTTTTTCATTGCTCTTGCGCAAAGCTGGTTAATATGGCCTTCAACCAAACTGTCGGGGTGTTTATCATCGCTGCAGAACATCATCATGTCGGGGTATTCATCAACCAGTTCAATCAATGCCTCAAAGTTTTTGGCAGCACTTCCTTCACGAATAAGAATTTTCATTCCATGCTTCAGTTTGTCCAACGCTTCTTCTTTCGTAAAACATTCATGATCGGTTGAAATCCCTGCATCAATATACTGGTCAGAAAGGGGAGGTCTTAACCCCGGTGCATGCCCATCAACAGGTTTGCCCAGTTCATGTGCTGCTTTAATTTTTTTCATCACTTCGGGGTCGCCATGTAATACACCCGGGAAATTCATCATTTCGCTCAGGTATTTGATCTCATCTTTCTGCAACAGTTTTTTTACATCATCTGCATTTAATGTTGCACCGGCAGTTTCAAACGTTGTGGCAGGCACACAGCTTGGCGCACCGAAATTGAATTTAAACGGAACCGTTTTGCCATTCTCAATCATATAATCAACGCCTGCCATGCCACAAACATTGGCAATTTCGTGGGGGTCGCTTACGGTTGCAACTGTTCCGTGTACAACTGCAAGCCGTGCAAATTCCGAAGGTACAAGCATGGAGCTCTCAATATGTACATGCGAATCAATGAAACCGGGAAGAATAAAACCGGCACCGGGAACTGTTTGCTCACTGGTTTGGCGAATGGCGGTTATTTTTCCGTTTTCAACTTCAACTTCGCCATAAAAAATCCGTTTTGAGAAAATATTGACAATATTTCCTGCAACTGTAAAGCTTCGCATAACATCTATTGTTTAAAAATTTCTATCAAGGGTTCAAGTTAAGGGATGGAAGGATAATATTAATCAGGAAAGCCATATAAATTTGAAGATGGATATTAAAATTGTTAGCTGGTGCAGGAATGGTTATAAAAAGCGTCATTCATTTAAATCAAAAAAATCATTTATGATATGCTCAGGAAAAATATTTATGCTTTAGCGTACCGGAAGTATAAACCGGTAACGAATATTTTTTTTGCAGAGCATATTAGATGGTATTAAAAAACAGTAAAAACGACACAATGAAAAGGCTATTTTTTCTTGCCCTTGCAGTTTTTGCAGTAATGGGCACAAAAGCACAAACCGCTGATGATATTATCAACAAGTACATAGAGGCAATGGGAGGGAAGGCAAAACTGCTTTCAATAAAAAGTGTTTATATGGAAGGTACAAGCGTTATGCAGAATGGCGCTGAAATAACACAAAAGATATGGAAGGTTGATGGGAAACTGATGCGGAGGGAAATAAGCTCTGCAATGTTTAATATGGTTTCTCTTGTAACCGATAAAGAAGGCTGGAACATGAACCAGCGTACCAATGGTAATTTTGAACCGATGCCTGCTGAAATGCTGGCAACAGCACAGCTTGAAATGGATTGTGCAGGGCCATTGGTTGATTATGCTGCCAAAGGCCATAAAGTGGAATTACTGGGGAAAGAAGATGTGGATGGAACCGAGTGCTGGAAATTAAAACTTACACTGAAAACAGGGAAAGACATTACCTACTATTTTGATCCGAAAACTTATTATATCTTTCGCACTGTAACTGTTGGCGGTTTTGGCGGCCGTGGTGGTGGTCAGGGTGGTAATATGGAAATGAAAACGGATTATTCGGAATACAAAAAAACAGATGATGGTTATGTATTCGCTTTAAAGGTAACAATTGTTGGCAGAGGCGGTGGATTGTTCTTCGAAAAAATTGAAGTAAATAAACCGGTTGACGAAAAAGTGTACAAACCACAGGCTTTGTAACATTTGCCCGTTAACAGAGACGAATAAATAAAAACAAAACATACATGAAAAAAGCAAAATTCCTTTCTTTTTTAATTGCAGCGTTCTTCAGCTTATCTTTTGTAAAAGCACAAACTGCCGATGAAATTGCAGCTAAATATGTGGATGCAATTGGTGGAGCCGAAAACTGGAAAAAAGTAAACAGTATGGTGCAAACAGGATCGATGTCTGTTCAGGGCGCTGATGTTTCTGTTGTAAGAACTGTTTTACACAACAAAGGATCAAGACAGGATATTTCACTGATGGGGATGAACGGATATACGATTATCACTACTACAGAAGGATGGAACTTTATGCCTTTCCAGGGCCAAACTGCACCTGAAGCAATGACGGCAGATGATCTGAAAGAATCACAGGATGAACTGGATGCACAGGGAAGTCTTCTTGATTATAAAGCAAAGGGTCATAGTGTTGAACTGCTTGGTAAAGAAGATGTGGACGGGACTGACTGTTATAAATTAAAATTAACATTAAAAAGCGGACGTGTTGAAACAATGTTTATTGATGCAAAAACTTTTTTATTAGTGAAGGTTATTACAGTACGAAAGGCTAATGGTCAGGAAATGGAGTTTGCCACAACTTTCAGTAATTATCAGAAATTACCGGAAGGAATTATTATTCCAATGAGTATTTCTGTGCCATTAGGCCCAGGCTTCAGTGCAGATTTCTCCGTTACAAAAGTGGAAGTGAATAAAGCAATTGATGAATCAATTTTCAAACCTGCTAAATAATTTTTTCTTTATATCTTGAAACCCCGGTTAACCCCACCGGGGTTTTTCTTTCACCAAACAGTAAATGCCAATGAAAAAGATTTTATCATTACTGCTTGCATTAGTGCCCACAGCAACATTTCTTCCAGCACAAATCACTTCTTCCACATTTGGAATGATGGAAGCCCGCCATCTTGGCCCCGGTACAATGAGTGGCCGTATTACCGATATTAAAGGTGTGGAATCCGATGGAGGCAAAACCATTTACATTGGTACTGCCGGTGGCGGTATCTGGAAAACAACCAATGCAGGAGCGTCATTCAAACCAATTTTTGATAAGTATGTTCAAAGTATTGGAGCAATTGCGGTTGACCAAAAAAATCCAAAGATTCTTTATGTTGGTACAGGTGAAAGCAATATGCGTAACTCTGTTTCTATAGGAGATGGTATGTATAAATCAACTGATGGAGGTGATAACTGGACAAAGATTGGTCTCGATAGTACCGAGCATATTTCAAAAATAATTGTTGATCCGGCCAACTCATCTGTTATTTATGTGACAGCACCTGGTGCATTGTGGAGCGATAGTAAACATCGTGGTTTATATAAATCAACTGATGCTGGTAAAACATGGGAAAAGATTTTATTCATCAGTGAAAAAGCAGGAGTAGCCGATGTTGAAATTGATCCTGGCAACTCAAATATTCTTTACGCAACGTCGTGGGAGTTTCGCCGTTATCCGTATGCATTCAACAGCGGTGGTAGCGGAAGCGGTATATACAAATCAACTGATGCTGGAAAAACATGGAAAGAATTAACCAACGGGTTGCCCAAAAAACCTTTCGGTCGTGTAGCTATCGCTTTGGCTCCATCAGCGCCACAAAATCTCTGGGCAATTGTTGAAAGTGAAAATACCGGTTTGTATATTTCTTCAGATGCAGGAGAAACATGGAAGCAGCAAAGTGCAACAAGCAACATCGTTTCACGACCATTTTATTTTTCAACACTTGAAGTAGATCCCAAGGATCCCAAACGGGTTTATCGTCCTGCAACAGGTTTTTCTTATTCAAGTGATGGTGGATATTCTTTTGCAGATGCAAGTAACGATGGTGGATGGGTACATAGCGATATGCATGCTTTATGGATTAATCCTGCAAACACCAATCTTATGTATGTTGGAACAGATGGCGGTGTTTACTTTAGTCTGGATCGTGGGGCAACATGGAAGTTCTGCAACAATCTTCCTGTTGGGCAGTTTTATCATGTTAGTGCAGATACACAGGAGCCATACCGTATTTACGGAGGCTTGCAGGATAACGGTAGCTGGGTTGCGCCCAGTGCTTTTCCCGGCGGTGTGTTGAATGGTAACTGGCAGGCCATAATGGGTGGTGATGGTTTTTGGGTACAACCCGATGCAACCGATCCTGATTTTGCTTATGCAGAATACCAGGGAGGAAACATGTCGAGGATTAATATAAAAAAGGGAACAAGTGTATTTATTCAGCCACAAGCTGCAGCAGGTGATGAAAAACTCCGTTACAACTGGAACACTCCAATTGTAACCGGTTCAAAAAATATAGCAAACTTATATGCAGGTGCTCAATACCTGTACAAGAGCACCGATCATGGTGCAAGCTGGACAAAAATTTCGCCTGATCTTACAACGAATGATAAACGCAAACAGGAACAGGAAAAAAGTGGTGGTTTGAGTATGGATGTTACCAGTGCAGAAAATCATTGCACCATCTTCACCATTTCCGAATCGCCTCTTGATGAAAATATGGTTTGGGTTGGTACAGATGATGGTAACCTGCAATTCACAACTGATGCAGGTAAAACATGGACAAACGTTGCAGCTAATTATGCAACGGCAGGTATTCCAAAGCAAACATGGGTAAGCAGTATTGAGCCTTCAAAGTATGATAAGAATACAGTGTATGCAACATTTGATAATCACATGTACGGCGATCATCAGACTTATATTGCAGTGAGTAATGATATGGGCAAAACATGGATGAAATTTGAGAGCAAAGAGTTTACAGGTTTTGCGCATAAAATAAAAGAAGATGTGGTGAATAAAAACCTGTTGTTTGCGGGAACAGAAATGGGTTTGTTTGCAAGTGTTGATGGCGGTAAAGAATGGTTCAGGATGAAAAACAATATTCCATGGTATAGCCTTGTTCGTGATATTAAAATTCAGGAAGAAACAAACGATCTGCTGCTGGCTACACATGGCAGAGGAATTATTATTGTTGAAAATATTTCGCCCATGCGTACCATTACACCTGAAGTGGCAAATAATGATGTTGTTTTGTTGAACGATAAACCTGTTACGCTTACAATGGGCAAATACTCCGGTCAGTTCCCAAATGCAAGCGGCGATTGGAATGGCGGAGTTTCTTCAGTAATAACACCAATTCAGTATTACATGAAAGAAAGAGCAAATACAATTCAGATGGAGGTTTACGATAAAAATGGCAAACTGCTGCAAAAATTATCACCAAGCAACAGGAAGGGTTATAATAAAGTTGTATGGAACCAGCGCATTGCACCACCAAAAACTGCAAAAGGTGGTAACCAGGTGGAAATGGCTGCATTTTCGGCACCACAGGTTTTGCCGGGCGATTATGTGATTAAAATGAAAGTGAATGGCAAAGAATATTCTCAAACCATTAAACTGCTGCATGATGAAAAAAACAAGGAGTTTACAATTCAGGACCGGGAATTGCAATACAAAACAGGAATGGAGCTTTATGAAATGAATGAACGTCTTGCAAAACTGGTTGACAGTATTAATGTAACACAAACATTGCTGAAGAAGAACATCGATTCTGCTTCAAACAAGAAAACAAAAACATTGCTGCAGGATTACTGGAATAAACTGGAAGAGTTCCGTTTAACGCTTGTGCCTCCAATGATGAAGGGCACCGGCGATCTGAAACGTTTACGTAGCGATATCAGCGAAGTTTATGGTGCAGTTGTTGGACAGGAAGCAAGACCAAGCAATCTTCAGTTGCAAAGAGCGGAAGTATTAAAAACAGAACTGGCAAAAGCTGAACAGAAGAATGAAGAACTGAAACAACAGTTTGAGAAAAAAGTAATGGAAGCAATTGCAAAAGAGAAAATGAAAAAGGCAGAAGTGAAGCGAACGAAGGATAAATAAGTTTAAAACCCTGTCAGCCGTTTTCAACACTGGCAGCGGTTTAACAGAGAAATTCTATTTTAAAAAATACCTGAACAATAAAGAAGCCGGTCAGCATTGACGGGCTTCTTTATTTTAATTCATCCATTTTTTTATATTCTGGTAGTCGAGAAAATAAATCAACTTAATGGAAAGATTATTGTTCTGATCGGATTGCCATGTATCGCCTAAGTTTTTAAAATAATCACGTTCAATCACTTTGCTTGATGTATAGATATTGTTTTTCCAAACAACGTTCAGGAAACTGCCAGGTGCAAACTCCCATGTATAAACCATATCAATGTTAAAGAAATTTACATTCTGATTGTCGTTAAATGCCGTTGGGTCTTTTGTAACCTGGCCGTTGTTTTCAAGCTTAAAAAATTCTTTGTTGTCAACATAGCTCAGGTAATGCCTCATACGGAAAGTAATTCCCATTTTATTGGTAAAGCTGTATTTAACGTTTAGAATGTTGTCAAACGTATTGCGTTTCCGGCGGGCAAAAATTACATTATCTGTTAACGTATCTCTTTTTGTATAACCAATGTTGTTTACCTGTGGCATCCATTCAACCGATTGAGTAATGGTCAGTTTCTTATTCACCCTGTAACTTTGTTTTAAACTGATGTCAAACGATGAACTGCCGTAGAAATTAAGATAATTGCGTCCAAACAATTCAGCATAGAATGAATATCTTTTTGCCTCGTTGCTGTTAATCCATACGTCGTAAGAAATACTTCCTTTGCGTTGAAAATAGTAGCCACTTTTTCTTGGTTCGTAAAAATCATTTTCATTTGTTCTTGCTCCAATTAATCCGCCAACCCACCAGAGTTTCTTTGTTTGTGCATTAAAGTTTACATTCATGTTGGCCATTTGGTATTTCTCACTTACACCTGTTACAGGAGCATATAGCTGACTGATAAACCCGTTAAAATTGAGCCGCATCTGGTTGTGCCATTTTTTTGGCTCAATCCAGCTATAACCGGCCCAAACACCATGATTGATGTAATTGTTGTTTGTGAAATATGCAAGATCCTGGTTTGTATATTTCTTGTCCATCAGTTCCTGGTAAACATTAAAATTGAACTTGCCACTTACTTTTCCGAAATAAAAATTATGATTATAGCCTACATCTGTTTTTCCGTTGGTTGTGGTGCCGTACAACTGGCTTACTGCAATTTTTCCGCCAATATTCCAGGTGTTGCTTTTATCGTTTAAATCAAATAACCCTGCAGTAACATTTGCATCGTAATCTGTTCCTGAACGCATCACATTTGTATTAATGAGTGTAACACTTGAATTGTGTTTCATTGCCTGGTCAAGAACAAATACGTTGTAGTTGGTAAGCGGATCGTTTAAAAATTTCCTGCTCTCTTTTGTATTGAGATTTTCGATCTGTGCATATTGGGTTTGTGTAATGGCATTTAAAAAACCAATGCCTAATTTTTTTTGTGTACGACCTGAAATTTTTGTGGCATTGATTAGTTTTGATTGAGATGGATTTTTCAGCATCTGCTCATCTGCACCAACAGCATTTATTGCATCATAATAGTGAAACGGTGTTCCGCCAATTCGTCTTGAATAAAACAAGCCTCCTTTGCTGAACAATTCAGTTCCTTCGGTAAAAAATGGCCTGTATTCGTTATACTGTACTTCAAATGGCGAAAGGTTTAGCACCTGGTTATCACTTTGTACCTGGCCAAAATCAGGAATTAATGTTGCATCAAGTGTAAATGCCTGGTTTAAGCCATATTTCAGATCAAGACCTCCATTTAGCAGCGTTGTAGTGTTTTTTACACCCGGTTGGTTAACCGGGTAGTTATTTGCATATACCGAAAAATAGGGCGACAGTTGTAAACGCACAGGCGGCTTAATGTCTGCTATTCCGGTCCAGTAACCTTCCTGTGTTAAAAAACCATTTACATTCGGATCAATAGGATTCCAGGTGTTTTGCTGTCCTGTTTTTTGCCTGCGGCGTGTCATGTTAATTCCCCAGTCCTGTATATTGTTTTTGCCAAAGCGGATGGCGCTGTACGGAATAAACATTTCAAAACTCCATCCGTTGTCATGAATAACCGCACCACTTTTCCATACAGCATTCCATGAAAAATCCTCATTGCTGCCATTGCTATTAACCGGCGACATTTTTGAATCCCATTGTTCATTGAGAGGTGTTACAAAATACTCAAAACCGTTTAAGTGATCTTTATAGGTGTCGATGATAATGCCGATATAATCGTTCGTTCCAAAGCCATCTCTTTTCCCAATCAGCTCGGTTGTTATACTGTCTTTGCTTCTTTCATAACAGTAACCCCCGAAATAAAATCCTTCGTTATCGTACATTAAATAGGTCACTGTTTTTGTTTCATCATCATCTGGTCTTCCAACTTTTGGGCGAAACTCAATATAATTTGTTGCAATAGCAGCATCACGCCACGCACTGTCGTTCAGCAAACCATCAATCTTTACTTTATGCGTTGTGCGTTTTGCAGGAAGGCTTCTTGGCTCCGCTTTTTCTTTTTTAAATTCCGTTTTATTGGTTTGTGCATGCAATGAAGTTGCAGCAAAAAAAGTTATTAAAGCAAAAAGCGTTAGTCGTTTCATTTTTGCGAACAGGTTTTTGGTTAATACGAAGCGAAAGCTAAAAAGGTTACCGTTCAACAAAGAAAAATATGGACTGATGGGATACCATTCATCCGTTTTACTCCATGTGAGTTTTGTTGTTTAAACAATTAGCTGACAGATGGTAAAATGAAAGGATGAGCAGCAGTTAGATTCAAAAAAAATAATTGTTCAAACGACATGCCGTTTTGAATTGCTGTACTTATAAAGAAATGACAAATTATATAAAAGGGTCATGCGGTTTAAATGAAAATGAGTCCATTCATCAAAATGAAGAAATCAATTCTGCAAAGCAACTCATTCCTTCGTACTTTTCAACTACAAATTGACTGACATGAGAAGACTGTTATTTCTTTCCTGCACATTGTGCATAGTATCTGTTTCGTTCGCTCAGAAAAAAAACGTGGCTGTTCCTGTAGCTGCGAATGGCGATGAGCTTATTTACAATTCATTAAAGTACCGTTCCATTGGGCCATACCGTGGTGGAAGAAGCGGTGCAGTAACCGGCAGTTTTAAAAGTAAAACCACTTTTTACATGGGTGCCACAGGTGGTGGTGTGTGGAAAACAAGCGATGGTGGTAGTAACTGGAAAAACATCAGCGACAAATATTTTGGTGGCAGCATTGGTGTAGTTGCAGTTGCTCCATCCGATGAAAATATTATTTATGTAGGCGAAGGCGAAAACACCATGCGTGGAAATGTAAGTGAAGGTTTGGGGGGCATGTGGCGCAGTGATGATGGTGGAAGAACATGGAAGAATTTTGGGTTGAAAGATGGCCGTCACATCATACGTGTTGTGATTCATCCCCGCAATCCCGATGTGGTGTGGGTGGCCGTAATGGGGCATTTGTTTGGCCCCAACGAAGAACGTGGTGTGTACAAAACAACCGATGGCGGTAAAACATGGAAACGCACTTTGTTTGTTAATAATCAAACAGGTGCATCTGATTTGGTGATGGAGCCGGGTAATCCTTCTGTACTGTATGCAGGTACATGGCGGGTGATTCGCACACCACATAGTTTAGAAAGTGGTGGCGAAGGAAGTGGTTTGTATAAGTCAGTTGACGGAGGTGAAACTTGGACAAATGTTTCAGCAAAAAAAGGGTTACCAAAAGGAGTGTGGGGAATTGTGGGTGTTGCTTTTGCGCCTTCATCACCCGAACGTATTTATGCTTTGGTTGAAAATGCCAATGGCGGCTTGTTCCGCAGCGATGATGCCGGCGAAACCTGGCAACTCATGAGCAGTGATAACAACATCCGCCAGCGTGCATGGTATTACAGTAAAGTATTTGTTGATCCAAAGAATCCGGATGTGGTGTATTGCCCCAACGTAAATTTCATGCGCAGCAGGGATGGAGGAAAAACATTCCAAAGTTTAAGAACACCGCATGGCGATCATCATGATTTATGGATTGATCCTGAAAACGGTGATCGTATGATTGTTGCTGATGATGGTGGCGCACAGGTTAGCTTTGACGGAGGTAACAACTGGAGTACTTATTACAATCAACCCACTGCACAGTTTTACAGAGTATCAACTGATAACAGTTTTCCTTACCGCATTCTTGCAGCACAACAGGACAATTCAACCGTACGGATAAAAAGCAGAACAACCGGTGCCGGAATTACAGAACAGGATTGGGAATCAACAGCAGGAGCGGAGAGTGGTTATGTGGTTGCTGATCCAAATAATCCTGATATTGTTTATGGTGGTAACTATGGTGGTTATTTATCACGCCTCGATCATAAAACAGGAGAGAATAGGGCTATCACTGTTTGGCCCGATAACCCGATGGGTGCCGGCGCTGATATACAGAAATATCGCTTTCAATGGAACTTCCCCGTTTTCTTTTCACCCAACAACCCAAAGAAGTTGTATTGCGCAGGAAACGTTTTGTTTGCAACAGAAGATGAAGGACAAACATGGACAGCTCTTTCGCCCGATTTAACCACCAATGATAAATCAAAACAAAAATCAAGCGGCGGACCAATTACACAGGATAACACAAGTGTTGAATATTACTGCACCATCTTCACAGCAACTGAAAGTTTTATTGAAAAAGATGTACTGTGGACCGGTAGCGATGATGGTTTGATTTATGTAAGTAAAGATGGTGGTAAAAACTGGGAAAATGTAACGCCCAAAGATGCACCTAAGTTAATGATGTGGAATTGTGTGGATGTTGATCCGTTTAAAAAAGGAACTGCTTATTTCGCTGGAACAAGATACAAACTGGATGATTATACTCCTTATGTTTATAAAACAGAAGACTATGGTAAAACATGGAAGCTGATTACAACCGGCATTAATAAAATGCATTTCACAAGAGCTATCCGTGCCGATCATAAACGTGCAGGGTTATTATACGCAGGTACTGAATTTGGGATGTACATTTCATTTGATGCAGGTGAAAGCTGGAAATCTTTTCAACTTAATATGCCAGTTGTACCAGTTACAGATATGACCATTAAAGAAAATGATCTCATCATTACAACACAGGGCAGGGGTATTTATATACTGGATGATTTAACAGTGTTGCAGCAATTGAAAAATGATATTGCAGCAAAAAAATTGTTTGTGTTTGATGTTAATCCGGCATGGCGAATGCAGGTGAATCCGTATGCTGCACGTTTTGGTACACCAAAAAATGTTGGTGAAAATCCAACAGGTGGTGCCGTGATAAAATTTTATGCCAAAGAAGTAACAGACAGTACCAAAGCTTCTGTAACGATCATGGATAAAAACAAAAAGTCAATCAAAACATTTGCAGTTGATGGAAAAGATAAACTGGACGTAAAAAAGGGACTAAATGTTTTTTCTTGGGATATGCAGTATCCTCCTGCAGAGCCAAGTGAAGAAATGATTTTGTGGAATGGCGCTCCCGGTTCAATCACTGCACCTCCCGGCAATTATTTTGCAAAGCTGAAAGTTGGAAATGACTCGGCTGAAATTCCGGTTACAATTAAGGCTGACCCGAATTACAAAATGACGCAGGCTGAGTATGATGAGCAATTCAATTTTGTATTAACAGTTCAAAGTAAATTCAACGAAATACAAAAAGCAATCAAAGATATCCGCACACTACGTACACAGATCAACGACTTCGTCTCAAGACAGGGAAAAGATTGTCCAAAAGAAATCAAAGACATGTCAGCAGAAATTATCAAAGACATTACTGCAATTGAAGAAACCTTGTACCAGACAAAATCAAAAAGCGGGCAGGATCCGTTAAACTATCCTATTCGTTTAAATGATAAGCTGAGCGGTGTGTTTGATGTGGCCAACAGCGGATTTAATCCGCCAAGCAAACAGGTAAAAGAAGTGTATGCAGAATTAAGCTCGCAAGCCGATGTGCAGTTAAACAAGCTGAAAAAAATTGTGACAGAAGATGTGCCGAAGTTTAACCAGCTTATCCGTGAAAAAAGTTTGCCGGTTATTGGTATAAAATAACTCTCATTCATTTAATCAGAAGCCCGCTGTAAATTTTGCAGCGGGTTTTCTTGTTTCTAAAGCATAAAAAAATCCCCCGCATAATTGCAGGGGATTTTTATGAAGACTAAATCTTTAATCAGAATTACTCTCCCTGAGCAGCTTCACCACCTTCTTGTCTTCTGGGAGCCATAGGACGGCGTTGGTAGTTACCACCACTGCGCTGTTTGAATCGAGCCCTGCGGGCTTCTTCTCTTTTCTTCGCTTCAGCAGCTTCATGCTCAGTGTGCCAAACCTGGAATTTTTCCATTGCAACAGCCTGATCGAATAAACCAAGGCTAACACCACGTAAGAGGTGTTTCAGGTACAATACACCTTTTTGCGAAAGGATTTTGCGAACTGTATCAGTTGGCTGTGCTCCTTTGTGCAACCATTCCAAAGCTTTCTGACGATCAATCTGGATCACAGCAGGCTCTGTAACAGGGTTGTAAGTACCAATTTTCTGAATGAATTTTCCATCTCTGGGCGCTCTTGCATCTGCCACTACGATGAAATAGAAGGGTCTTTTCTTTGACCCGTGTCTCTGCAGTCGGATTTTAACTGGCATCGTAAATTAAAATTTAAATGCGTGAATAAATAAAGGTTATTTAAATAGAGCGACAAATTTAAACCCAAATGGGCAAAATTCCAACCTAAGAAAAATATAATTTTACCGGCGGCCAAAACCGGGCATCATCCGGCCTCCCATTGGCATTTTATTCATCATGCTCATCATCTGCTTCATTTGCTCAAATTGCTTCATAAAAGCATTTACATCTGCAATATCTTTTCCACAGCCTTTAGCAATACGTTTGCGGCGGTTTTGATCAATCAGGTCAGGGTTTGCCCTTTCCTGCGGTGTCATTGAGTTAATGATGGCCTCCACACCTTTAAACGCATCATCACTGATCTCAATATCTTTCATGGCCTTGCCCATACCGGGTATCATGCCCATCAGATCCTTGAGGTTACCCATTTTCTTTATTTGTTGCAGTTGTTGTTTAAAATCTTCAAAATCAAACTGATTTTTGCGGATTTTCTTCTCCAGCTTTTTAGCTTCTTCTTCATCAAATTGCGCCTGCGCTTTTTCAACGAGCGACGTAATATCACCCATTCCAAGGATACGCTGCGCCATACGGTCGGGGTAAAACACATCCAGTGTTTCCATTTTTTCGCCACTGCTTACAAACTTGATGGGTTTGTTAACCGTGTATTTAATGGAAAGCGCCGCACCACCCCTTGTATCGCCATCTAATTTTGTTAATACAACGCCTGAAAAATTAAGCCTGTCGTTAAATGCTTTGGCAGTACTTACAGCATCCTGTCCCGTCATGCTATCCACCACATACAAAATTTCGTTCGGGTTTACTGCATTTTTTATATTGGCAACTTCGGTCATCAGCACTTCATCAATGGC
>DDEN01000055.1 GCA_002336115.1 Chitinophagaceae bacterium UBA1953 | reverse complement strand
GTAAAGGAGCAAGTGATACTTTTTCAGAACAGGCGCGGTTTTTCGCTGCATATTGAGTGTGAAAACTGCAGCTGGATACCGCATTGTGTACAGTGCGATGTTTCGCTGGTGTATCACAAAAAACAAAACCAGCTCAGGTGCCACTATTGTGGTTATACAATGCGTATACCCGAAAAATGCCCCGATTGCGGCCACACGCACCTGGTAATGAAAGGTTTCGGAACCGAAAAAATTGAGGAAGAGCTTTCGCTGATTATTCCTTTGGCACGGATTGCCCGCATGGACCTGGACAGCACGCGTACCCGTTTTGCTCACCAGAAAATGATTGCCGCTTTCGAAGAACGCAAAATCGACATCCTGGTCGGAACACAGATGGTAACCAAGGGACTTGATTTTGATCATGTGAGCCTGGTGGGAATTTTAAATGCCGACAGCCTGCTGTCGTATCCCGATTTCAGGGCTTTTGAACGCGGGTTCCAGCTTATGGCACAGGTGGCCGGCCGTGCCGGGCGTAAAAACAGGCAGGGCCAGGTGCTTATACAGGCTTATAACCCATCGCACCACATCCTTTCGATGGTACTGGATCATAATTATGAAGCCATGTACCTGAGCCAGCTGGCCGAAAGGGAAAGATTTAACTACCCGCCTTTCTGCCGTATAGTTCAGCTTTCGCTCAGGCATGTGGATGCAAATGTGATCAATAAGGCTGCCGACGAACTGGCTAAAAAACTTCGCTCACTTTTTGGCAAACGTGTGCTGGGACCCGAATATCCAAGCGTATCGCGTATCAGGAACCAGTACCTGAAAAATATACTTGTCAAGTTCGAAAAAGGTATTGCCTTGCCCAAGGCTAAGGACGAAATCCGGAATGCTATCGCTAAACTCAATGCCCTGCCCGAATATAAAGCAGTTCGGGTGGTGATTGATGTTGACCCGGTGTAGGAACTGAAAACAGGTGTGTTTTAAGAAATAGGGTTGTAGCACATATTGAAATTAAAACAATAAGTGTGTAGGATCCGAGTTTGGTTTTGGTCAGGCTATCAGATTCAGTTTTCCGGTAGCTTAACTGAATATCATGAATTAATTATTCCTTCTTTTTGAAACTGCAATTTTACCTGCTGACTTAAAAATGAGCGTGATAATAGTTTGCAAAACGCTGCTTCATTTTTTTAATTAATCCAAACAAAGAACAATTTCGACGGTTTAAAATATAGAATTAAATTAAATAAAACTATATTTGTAACAACAAACATTCTGATAATTGAGAAGAATTATTCTGGTTTTTGTTTTTATCCTTAACGTATGGGCAAGCCTGGCCCAGGATCAGACTTTTCAACAAAAAGCAAACAGCTTTATTCAGCCGGGAGTAACAGATTATAAGGAAATAAAAGCATTCTTTCGGCCTTACAGAAGAGATACAGCCAAATTATCAAATGCCTTAAATATGGCTATCGCTAAAAAGGCAGTGGTTATACAGGCTTTTCTTTATAATGAACTGGGAACTTTTTACCGGGATATTTCCGATTATAAAAAATCAAAAGATTACCATACGAAAGCGCTGATTCTTGCAAAGCAAACAAAGAACATTTATCTGGAAATAGCCGCATACAATATGCTTGGGGTTGTATACCGCCGCATCGATTCCATTAAACCTGCCATTGATAACCACCAGAATGCACTGAACCTGGTGAATTCATTAAAAAATAAAGATGATGAAATATTAAAAAGCCAGGCCATATCGCTGAATAGCCTGGGCAATGTATTTTTAACACTCAACCAGTTTGAAATGGCAAAGGAAAATTTTGTCACATCGCTGGAAATTGAAAAAAAACTGAATAATAACCTGGGGCTGGCAATCAATTACCAGAATATCGGAGGGGTTTTCGAGAGCCAGGATCAGTTGGATTCAGCCATGGTTAATTACAAAAAGTCATTGGCGATAAACGAAAAGATTGATTCGGACCTGGGAAGGATGATCTGCAACAACAGCATCGGCCAGGTACTCCTGAAACAAAACCGGCCTAAAGAAGCATTCGATTATATTAATCCTACCATTGAGATTGCTGAAAAACTGGGCGACGATTTTTACACGGCATCTTCGTACATAAACCTGGGCTGGGCTTATTTCGAACTACGCGATAATGTAAAGGGTAAGAGGTTTATAAACAAAGGACTCGAGCTCTCGAAAAACAGAAACTATATTTCTTACATATCTTCAGCCTATTTATTATTGTCGCAAATAGCAAAATCGGAGAGAGATTTCCAAACGGCATTGAAATATAAAGACCTGCATATTGAATACAAAGAGAAACTGGCGAGCGATAAAAACTTGAAATATCTTTTTGACCTGATCTCGAAATATGAAAACGAGCGCAAAGAAAATATGCTGAAGCTGAAAGATAAAGAGTTAAAAATCAGCAGGCTGATGATTTACAAAACCAATACGCAAAAGAAATTTTTGTTTGTCGGGCTTTTGCTCTTGTCAATATTGGGAGTGGTACTGTTTTACCAAAACAGGTTAAAAAAGATTAACAATGCAAAATTGGCTGCATTAAATAATGATCTGGTTG
>DDEN01000038.1 GCA_002336115.1 Chitinophagaceae bacterium UBA1953 | reverse complement strand
TGTATGATGCTTCAACCAGCGAAAAAAGGTTACGAAGCCCACTTAGCCGATGGTGGTAAAATGATGATCACCCTTGCAGGTGCAATGAGTACTGCAGAACTTGGACTAAGTCTTGCAGAAATGATCAGGCAGGATAAAGTACAAATCATCAGTTGTACCGGTGCCAACCTGGAAGAAGATGTGATGAACCTTGTAGCACACAGTCATTATAAGCGTGTACCCAACTATCGTGATCTTACACCGCAGGAAGAATGGGATTTACTCGAAAACCATTACAACCGTGTAACTGATACCTGTATTCCTGAAGAAGAAGCTTTCCGCCGCCTGCAAAAGCATCTGGAAAAGCAATGGAAAGACGCTGAGGCAAAAAGTGAACGTTATTTTCCTCATGAGTTTTTATACAAAGTTGTATTGAGTGGAGATTTGCAGCAGTATTATGAAATTGATCCGAAAGACAGTTGGATTATTGCTGCGGCCGAAAAAAATATTCCGATTGTTGTACCCGGATGGGAAGACAGCACAACAGGTAACATTTTTGCCAGCTATGTCATCAAAAACGAACTGAAAGCAAGTACCGTTAAAAGCGGTATTGAATACATGGTTTTTTTAACCGAATGGTACAGGCAGAACAGTAGTGGTAAAGGTGTTGGTTTCTTCCAGATTGGCGGTGGCATTGCAGGCGATTTCCCGATTTGTGTTGTGCCGATGATGTACCAGGATCTTGAATGGCATGATGTTCCTTTCTGGAGTTATTTCTGCCAGATCAGTGATTCAACAACATCATATGGCTCATACAGTGGTGCAGTTCCCAACGAAAAAATCACATGGGGTAAGCTCGACATCAACACTCCCAAATTCATTGTAGAAAGTGATGCAACCATTGTTGCTCCACTCATGTTTGCATGGATTCTTGGATGGTAAACTAAAATGTTTTTTTGAAATAAAAAGAGCCGGTGTATTGCACCGGCTCTTTTTTCGTTATAATCAATTTTATTTTGCTGCGGCAAAACGTTCTGCTACTTTGTTCCAGTTTACAACATTCCAGAAAGCAGCTAAATAATCTGCACGGCGGTTTTGATATTTGAGGTAATAAGCATGTTCCCAAACATCCACGCCAAGCACTGGTGTTCCTTTTACTTCAGCAACATCCATTAACGGATTGTCCTGGTTAGGTGTTGAAGAAACTTCGAGCTTGCCATCTTTTACAAGCAACCATGCCCAACCACTTCCGAAACGGGTCATACCCGCTGCTGCAAATTTTTCTTTGAATGCATCAAATGATCCGAATGCTGTGTTGATAGCATCGGCCAATGCACCTTCGGGCACACCGCCTTCGTTTGGTGCAAGTGATTCCCAGAAGAACGTATGATTCCAGTGACCACCACCGTTATTACGAACTGCAGGAGAAATAGTGCCGGCTACAGCAACCAGTTCTTCCAGCGATTTGTTTTCGTTAGGAGTACCTGCAACGGCTTTGTTTAAATTGTCAACATACGCCTGGTGATGTTTGCCATGATGTATCTGCATGGTAGTTGTGTCGATATGGGGTTCCAGTGCATCATGTGCATAAGGAAGAGGAGCTAATGTAAATGCCATAATTCTAAATTTTATCGATTGAGAAATTGTTTAAAAGGATAACAAATGTACAGACAGATGGTTGAAACTGAAGCCTGAAATTTAAATTTTACCAAAATGATAATCTGTTTACCTTATTAAAATGCAAAAAGACCTGCCTCGCATGCGAGGCAGGTCTTTTTGATGCCTTATAATTTATTTACTGGCAGTAATATGCGAGCCCATCCATTGCGTTGTAATACGATAACCATGAATCTTTTATACTTACCTGCATTAATGCACCACGACTTCGGTTGTAAATAGTACGTGTACCCCAGTTGCTGAAGTCGCCATAGAGTACTTCGCCATTGTAAATGTTGAACGACCAGTTTTCTACAATACTGTAACCATTGTAGGTTTGAACAACAAAATAATCGCAATAAGGATCGGCATAAACAACAACAGCCCTTTCCTGCGATAGCCATTCCCGTTCATCAATAACCTGCAGGTTGGTTTTAATACAGGAGGTAAGTAACACAGTGCTGAGTAGTGCAAGAGTAAAAATAGGTTTCATACACAAAGGTTTTGATACGGTTTGTGTAATGCTAATCACATGCCACAGGCAGAATAAATGATTTGTATTAGCGAAATGTTTTGTTAAAGAGAAAAGATTATTATCGCTTTGCTGCAAAAAAATCTTTCATTAGCTTGGCGCATTCTTCTTTTAAAACGCCTGTTGTAACAGTAGCTTTTTGATGGAATGGTGAGTTGGAATGAGTAATGCGCTGGTGCCCGTTCTTTTCATCATCAGCACCCCACACAATACGGTTTAGTTTGCTCCAGTAAATTGCACCTGCACACATTAAACAAGGCTCAACTGTTACATACAAAGTAGCATCGGGTAAATACTTTGCTCCAACATGACTGAAGGCTGATGTTAAGGCAATCATTTCGGCGTGAGCAGTGGGATCGTTGAGTTTCTCCGTCATGTTATAACCACGGGCAATAATTTTTCCATCAACAACCACAACGGCACCAACAGGCACTTCGCCACCATCAAAAGCTGTTTGTGCTTCTTTCAATGCCTGTTTCATGAAATATTCATCCTTCATCGTCATACGGCGAAGGTAGGAAAGAATGCATTGCTGATCTGGCGCTTGCAAGAAGTTTCACACAAAGAAACAAAGGATACAAAGGGCGCAAAGTAAAAATGCAGATGATAAAGAATTGCCACCAATGCATGAATGAAATCTCCCTGCTCTCTGAGTCTCTGTGGTTCAAAAAATATATGGCGGGTCGAAAAATATCTCCTGTTGTCGTGTGAAAATGAACCAGTAATTTTAAATTCTGTTATAATAAACATATACTCAATTTATGGATCATATTCAGCAATTAGAAACGATGCGGCTATTTTTCAATAGCGGTATAACCATGGAATATTCGTTCAGAAAACAACAATTACAAAAGCTGAAACGGATTATTCTTGCGCATGAAAACGAATTGTATGAAGCGCTGAATGCTGACCTGAAAAAAAGCCCTGAAGAAAGCTGGGTTACAGAAGTAGGAATGGTGATAGCTGAACTAAATGCTGCTATCAGTAATCTGGAAAAATGGATGAAGCCTCAACGGGTTGCTACTAATTTGCTCAACCTTCCTTCATCGAGCAGAATTATAAATGAGCCATTGGGCGTGGTGATGATTATTGGCCCGTGGAATTACCCGTTTCAATTACTTTTTAATCCATTAATTGGTGCGATTGCTGCCGGTAATTGCGTGGTGCTGAAGCCAAGCGAATTTGCTCCGGCTACAGAAAGGCTGATGAAAAAAATGATTGAAGAAAATTTTAACAGTGAGTATATTTTGTTTGCTGAGGGCGAAGGGCATGTTGTTGTTCCTGAATTGATGAACAACTTTACGTTTGATCATGTTTTTTATACCGGCAGCACAACTGTTGGCAAACTCATTTATAAAATGGCAGCAGAACGTTTGGTTCCTGTAACACTTGAACTGGGTGGAAAAAGTCCCTGTGTGGTTGAAGGCGATGCAGACATTGCCGTGGCTGCAAAAAGAATTGCAGTAACCAAATTTTCAAATGCCGGGCAAATGTGTGTGGCACCCGATTATGTGCTTGTACATGAAAGTAAAAAACAGGAACTGATTGATGAATTGCAGAAAACAATCAAAAGGTTTTTCACTGAAAAACCTGAAGACGATTATAATTACGGAAAGATTATTAATGAAAAACAGTTTGACAGGCTTACAGCTTATCTTAGGCCGGAACAAGTAGCTTTTGGCGGAAGAATAAATAAGGAGAAGCTGTTTATTGAACCAACGATATTGAAAAATGTTTCACCTGATTCGGCGGTGATGAAAGATGAAATATTCGGGCCCATACTTCCGGTTCTTTCTTTTTCAACCAAAGAAGAAGCATTGAAGATGATTGAACGAAACAAAAATCCATTGGCATTTTATGTATATACTTCAAGCAGGGAAAAAGAAAAAGACTGGCTCAAAAGTGTTGCCTTTGGGGGTGGATGCGTAAACAACTGTAGTTGGCATTTAACCAATCATCATCTGCCGTTTGGAGGAAGAGGGTTCAGCGGAACAGGAGCTTATCATGGAAAGTTTTCGTTTGATGCGTTCAGTCATAAAAAAGCAGTGATGAAAACACCCACATGGTTTGATCCTGCAGTAAAATATCCGCCATTTAAAGGCAAACTCAAATTATTTAAAATGGTCATTAAATAATGAAACGGATTCTGATTACTGCTTTGCTGATGGCATTTGTATTTGCAGGTTATGTAATAATTGTAAACATTCATTCAAAAAATATGACGGTACGGCAAAAAATTTTAAAGGCACTTTACCCGGCATTTATGCGGCTGAGTAACAAAAAGGCAAAAACCCTTACAGGTAGCAAACAACCAATTACTTCCTTTTATTCCCTCAAGTCTGTTTTGAACAACGGATCGGCCTATGATTTTTCACAGTTGAAAGACAAAAAAATACTGCTGGTAAATACAGCAAGCAATTGCGGTTATACCAACCAGTACGACGAGTTGCAGAAATTATCTGAGCAATTTCCGGATAAATTGATCATTCTTGGTTTCCCCGCCAACGATTTTAAAGAGCAGGAAAAGGGAAGCGATGAAGAAATTGCCCAATTTTGTAAAGTGAATTTTGGTGTAACATTTCCGTTGATGAAAAAAAGTGTTGTTGTAAAAAGTAATGAGCAGAACGATGTGTTTAAATGGCTTACCGATTCAACAAAAAACGGATGGAATAATCAATCACCTGTCTGGAATTTTTCAAAATATCTTGTAAACGAAAACGGAGTTTTAACCAATTATTTTGATCCTTCTGTTTCACCTTTGAGTGAAGAAATAATTACCGAACTTAAAAAATGACCGAACACAAAGAATATACAAACCTGCGGCTTGAAATTGCAAACAGTATTACTCATGGCATTGGAATTATTTTTGGTATTGCTGCTTTGCCTGTACTGAGTGCAATTGCCGCAAATAAAGATCATACTGTTGCTGTTGTAGGAGCTGCTGTTTTTGGTTTTTCATTTTTATTGGTGTTTACATTTTCAACTTTGTATCATGCCTTTCAGAACCCAAGAGTAAAAAAAGTGCTGAATATATTTGACCACATCAGTATTTATTTTCTCATTGCCGGAACGTACACGCCTTTTTTGCTGAACTATATGATGAATGCAACAGGAATTACATTGTTGTGTGTGTTGTGGGGACTCACATTCATCGGTATTATTTTCAAAATATTTTATACCGGTCGTTTTAATCTTGTTTCAACAATTATATACCTGGCAATGGGTTGGATTTTGTTATTTGGCGGCAAACAGTTTTTTACAGCCATTCCACTACCTGTTTTAATAATGATTATTATCGGTGGGGTGCTGTATTCAATAGGAACTATTTTTTTTCTTTGGGAAAAATTATATTATCATCATGTTATCTGGCATTTGTTTGTACTCAGTGCCGCCATCTGTCATTATGTTGCAGTGTTGCTGATGGTATAATTTTATTTTGTAACCGGCATTGGTAATTCTTATCATCTGCATTGGCATCGCACTCTTGTACAACAATAACTAAACTCAGCAATGAAAATACCAGAACGTTTAACACATAATCCCGATCTCTCGTTTGTTAAAGAAAACTGGACGGGTAACCTGCTCAATGAAAAACAACAGTACATTAATCTCGACGGCCCGTCAGAACGTCCTTTTTCCGATTTTTTTAAATGGCAGAAAGAACGCAATCAGCTTCGTCCACTCAAGCGAAAGCAAAAAACAAATATTGAAGTTGTTGAAAACAGTAAACTCATAAAAAATACCGACAATGGTTTTTCATGGTTAGGTCATGCAACATTTTTGTTTACGATTCATAAAAAACATTTTATTGTTGATCCGGTTTTGTTTGGTGTTGGTCCGCTTAAACGGTACACTGCACTTCCATGCCGTGCTGAAGAATTGAAGCATATTGATTATATTTTATTATCGCATAATCACAGAGATCATGCCGATAAAAAAAGCATGCAGATGTTGTGTGCACTTAATCCGCATGCCATTATTTTAACCGGTTTAGAAATTGGCAAACTGTTACGCAGATGGAAAATCAGCAACCGCATTGTTGAAGCAGGATGGTTTCAGCAATACCAGTTAGATGAAGATGTGACGGTGACGTATTTACCTGCCAAACATTGGAGCAGGCGTGGACTGACTGATATGAATGAAATGCTGTGGGGAAGCTTTATGATTGAAAGTACAGAAGTCAATTATTATTTTGGTGCTGATAGCGGTTTAGGTATTCACTACGATGAAATTGCACAGCTTTATCCTTCCATTGATTATGCTTTTCTTGGAATTGGTGCATACAAACCTGAATGGTTTATGCATACTGCCCATACAAGCCCGGCCGATGTATTGCTGGCAATGGAACAGTTGAATGCAAAGCATCTTGTACCCATGCATCATGGAACATTTGATTTAAGCGATGAACCTGTTTTTTATCCCAAACAGGAATTACTCCAGCTGCAGGAAGAGCAAAACATCAGCAATGTGTTTCATTTGAAAATTGGAGAGAAGCTGATGTTGTAGCGACCCGGCTCAATTCAATGGGCAGTTGTAATGATAATCGATCAGTTCAATTTTAGAAGGTGCAAATTGAAAACCGCTGTATGTTTTTACAATTTCATCCAGCACGGCATCAATTTCTTCGAGTGTGTTTAAGCGAACTAATTTGTGGCGGTATTCTTTAATATTCGGTAATCCTTTTAAATAATTGGCGTAATGACGACGCATTTCCAAAATGCCCACAACAGGCCCTTTCCAATCGTACGATTTATGTAAATGTTTTTTACATACTTCAACACGCTGTTCAATAGTTGGAGGAGGAAGATGTTTACCTGTTTGAATAAACTGTTTGATTTCATTAAAAATCCAGGGATAACCAATAGCAGCACGACCAATCATGATACCATCAATGCCATACCTGTTTTTATATTCCAATGCTTTTTCTGCACTGTCAATATCTCCATTGCCAAAAATGGGGATGTTTATGCGTGGATTATTTTTCACTTTTCCAATCAATGTCCAGTCAGCTTCGCCTTTGTACATCTGCATACGTGTACGTCCGTGAATGCTCAGGGCTTTAATACCTACATCCTGCAAACGTTCTGCAACATCTTCAATGTTTTTTGTGCTTTCATCCCAACCCAGTCTTGTTTTTACTGTAACCGGTAATGAAGTTGATTTTACAACCGAAGCTGTCAGGCGAACCATCAGGTCAATATCTTTCAATACACCTGCACCTGCGCCTTTCATGGCTACTTTCTTAACCGGGCAACCGAAATTAATATCCACTAAATCAGGATTAACGGTTTCGCAGATTCTTGCACTCATGCCCAATGCTTCTTCATCGCCACCAAAAATCTGTATGCCAAAAGGACGTTCCTCTTCTTCAAAGTCAAGTTTCTTCCTGCTTTTGATGGCATCACGTATCAGTCCTTCACTGCTGATGAATTCACTGAACATGAGATCGGCACCATTATCCTTGCAAACTGCACGAAAAGGCGGATCACTCACATCCTCCATGGGTGCAAGGAGCAGCGGAAACTCGGGAAGCGATATGTTACCTATCTTTACCACGTTGAAAAGAATTGCAAATTTAAACAGATTCAGCGAGTTGTTATGTATGAAAATCAGTATCAGCGCAAATTTGAGCCCGGAATTGAGTTTTTAATCCTGATGGGCATCTGGATTGCCTGCTTTGTTATTGGATCGGTTGCAACAATCCCTATCTGGATTGCAATGACAGGCAAGTCGCTTTTTACCATGCAGAAAGATATGTTTGATGCTGCTAATATCAATGCTGTAAAAGTGATTCAGGTTGTTTCAACCATCATTATCTTTTTTGTTCCTGCAATTGTTACAGCACGCATTGTTTCTCCAAAACCATACCAGCGCCTTGGATTTAGCAGCAGAATTAAAATTGAACGCATAGCAGTTGCTGTGCTAATTATGTTCTGCTCATTACCACTTGTAGGAGCTTTGGCTGAAATAAACAAAGCCATTCCTATTTCTGCAAGCTGGAAAAAGATTTTTGATGGAATGGAGTCGCAGTATGCCGAACAGGTGAAACTGATGGCAACATTTAAAACACCGGTTGATTATTTTGTTGCGATGATTATTATTGCACTTGCTCCTGCATTGGTGGAAGAAGTTTTTTTCAGAGGAGCTATGCAGAATATTTTTATGCGCTGGTTTAAAATTCCATGGCTTGTGATTTTTATAACCTCAATGATTTTCAGCGCTATTCACTTTTCATGGTATGGATTTATTCCACGTCTTGCATTGGGAATGATACTGGGTTATATCTTTTATTATACCGGAAACATCTGGTACAACATTGCTGCACATTTTTTTAATAACGGGTTAATGGTAACGATTCTTTATTTCCAGTACATGAAGGAGAAAAAAGTGGATATGGAAGTAGGAGAAAGTGCTCCTTTGTGGGCCGGTGCCATAAGTGCTGTAGTTGTTGTGAGTTTATTTTATTTGCTGAAAAAAATATCTGCAACAAAAATTTATCCGGACAGTATTGCATCTTCAGTATCCGCACCGGATGAAAACAAAGATTTTCTTTCGTAGAACAAGTTATCAATATACTCATGGCATTTAACGTCCAAACATTTAAAACACGTACCATCACTGCTGTTTTGTTTGCAGCAGTAATGCTTGCAGGATTATTGTGGAATGGATGGAGCTTTCTTATACTCTTCAGCATTATTCATTTTGGCTGCTGGTTTGAATACCAGAAATTAATTGGTTTGATTGATGCCGGTTACCAAAGCATCAATCCTTTTCACAAATATGGTATAATGATGGCGGGTTACGGACTGATGTTGTTTTTTACAAACGACTGGTTTATTCCCGGCACCGAAATTTCGCTTCATGCAATTGGATGGATACTTGCGCTGGTAGGCTTGTTTATTATTCCTGTTTCAGAATTGCTTTTTTCAAAACAACTGGGTTTAAAAAATATTGGGTATTCAGTTTTGGGATTAATTTATATCTCTTTAAGCTGGGCATTGCTGCTCAACATACGCAGTGGTGTCATGTGGATGCCGCATGATGGGGAGGGTACACTTGCAGGTGTTTCTACTTCATTGGCAAAAATGAGCGGATATCTTATTCCGCTTATCATTATCGGTTCAATCTGGATCAATGATACAATGGCTTACATTGTTGGTTCGTTTATTGGTAAAACACCGCTGAGTTCCATCTCTCCTAAAAAAACATGGGAAGGAACAATTGGCGGCATTATTTTAGCCATTGTTGTTGTTGGTGCTGTTGGATACTGGAGCCAGCCTTCATCAATGTGGGTATGGGCAGGGATAGCCGCCATCAGTTCTGTTGCAGGAACCTTTGGCGATTTACTTGAAAGCAAAATAAAACGGATGGCCAATGTAAAAGACAGCGGAAGTTTTATGCCGGGTCATGGTGGTTTTCTTGACCGCTTTGATTCATTGCTGATAGCAGTGCCATTTGTTTGGTTATTATTAAAACTGATTGTATAAATGATGCGTTTACTTTTTTTGAGTGCATTATTGTTTCTTTTTTCGTGCAGGGATAAAACGAAACAACAGGCCGGTCAGGAAAAACATTCTGCTGAAGAACATATTGTTTCAAAACCGGAAGAAGTAACAGCTGCGGTAAGTGCTTTGTTACCTGTTCCTTATTCTTACCAATTAAAACGTGCAAAAAAATGGCATGATGCTTCAGGCGAAAACTGGCTGGTGTTATATGAAACAGGTTCGTATATTGAAAAAGGAAAAGAAACATCTTCAGCTCGTTTGTCAGCAATTCTTTATCAGAAATCTGACAGTGGATTTGTGGAGAAATGGAAGATGAACGATTACATACAGGATTGTAATGTGGATGTAACCTGTTCATTTTATGACGATCAGCTTTCCATCACCGATCTTGACAGCAACGGTTATGCAGAAGTAACGATGGTATATGCTCTCAGTTGCAAAGGCGATGTAAGCCCTGATGTTAAAAAACTTATTATGTATGAAAAGGGTGAAAAATATGCCATACGGGGCGAAGAACTAATGGTGTTGCAAAAAGATACAATAGGAGGAGCTATGACAGTAGATGCTTCTTTTAAAGAAGCCCCGCATGCTTTTATTGATTTTGCCAAAAACTACTGGAAGAAGTTCGGATTCAGAAAATACGAGTAAACTGAATAATCGTACTTTCGCAGTTCAATTAAATTACATGACAATTCACAGAGAAGGATATCAGAGTATTTCCATCGCTGCAGTAGTATTTGCAATTATCAACCTGCTTGTATTTGTTTTTCTGGGATCATCCATTTTTTCGTGGATCATTTTCGGCGCTACCTTGATTATGTTTCTCTTTATTGTGTCTTTTTTCCGTTTACCAAAGAGAATTACTCCCGAAAATAATCAGGCTATTTACAGCCCGTGCGACGGCAAGGTGGTGGTAATTGAAGAAATTATTGATACAGAATATTTCCAGGAAACACGTTTGCAATTGAGTGTATTTATGAGCCCGGCTAACGTACACGTAAACCTCAACCCAATCAGTGGTGAAGTATTGTATTCAAAATATCACAAAGGGAAATACCTTGTTGCATGGAATCCGAAATCATCAACCGAAAATGAACGTCATAGCGTTGTTTTAACTGATGGGCGTATTACAATTCTTGTAAAACAAATTGCTGGTGCTGTAGCAAAACGTATTGTAAATTACCTGCAACCTGGCCAAAAAGTACAACAGGGTGGTGAGCTTGGTTTTATTAAATTTGGTTCAAGGGTTGACCTGGTATTACCTCCGGGAGTAAAAGTTAATGTAAAGCTGAATGAAAAAGTAAAAGCAGGCATAACGGTTTTAGCTGAGTATTAAAAAAACCAACACAATAAAAAAGGCATTTGAAAATTTCAAATGCCTTTTCTTTTTTCAGGATGCCCTTATTTTTCAGCAATAAATGCAGATGGATTTTTTTCAAATTCATCTTTACATTCTTTACTGCAAAAGCCGTACACTTTTTCTTTATAGTGTGCAGTATCGGAAACGCCTGCTGTAACAGGCATGCCGCAAACGAGATCTTTTTTTGAATCGAATGTTACATCCTTGAACTTATTGGCTTCTTCTGTGGTTTGTTTCGGTTGCTCCTGCATGCTTTCCTGACTTTGCTTTTTCTCACCACCCGAATTGCAAGCAAACATTGCAATGGAAAAAAATGCCACAATTATTAATAGAAATTTCATTGTCATTTTAATTTATTGTTGTTGCTGTTAATGCTGCTTGTGTTCTTCTTCTCCACCGTTGCATTTTTCGGTAAGTTCATGAAAAGTATCATGTGCTTTTGTAATAAGCTGTTTTAGTTCAGCATCTGATTTCCCATCTTTAACTGCTTTATTCAGCTCTTTACATTCAGCAACAAGACGCTTTAAAACAGGTTTGATTATTTTTTTATTGTACCCTTCAGGAACATCGCTTTTGTTCCATGCTTTTGCTGCATTAAGTAAAGAAGCTGCATTGTTTTTTAAAGGCTGAAAATTGTTTTCCTCAACCGGGTGAAATGTTTTGCTCATAATAGCATGGAATGCCTTTATTTCTTTCCATTCTGCTTTTTGCTGAGCCTTTGAACCGTAAGATGCCACGGTAAATACAAATAATAAAAATAATATTCTCATTGAGATCAGTTTAATAATTATGAATTGTGAATGTTCTGTGTTTATGAAAAAGGGGGGCAGTTGTTTTTAGGAGGATGAAAAATATCTGCCGACCTCTGAACCGTTTTGCCGCTTTTACTCAGAAGTAAAGTGCCGGTATTTATGCCGGTAATTTCGGGCAAATGGACAGATGCAAAAAACGAACGTGATGATAATGGCTCAGTTTTTATTTCGCTATTTTTTTCCTGTTCCTGTTTCTCCTTTTTTTCTTCTTCCTGTAGTTTCTTCATCATCTGGCAGCGGCCGTGACATTTCAGTTTCGGGTTTGCTTTGTTACAGCATTTCAGCTCATAGGCATGCTTATTCATAACGTAATCAAGCAAAACCAGCGAACTGCTGAAGCTTTTTATAAAAAAAGCCAGAATAACAAATATGGTAGTAACTGCTTTCACTGTAATGTGGCAAATGTAAGATTGCCTGTTTACTGTTCAAAACAAATCAATGAATGGTAAACAGGAATTCAGAAGATGTTTTCAAGCTCTTTCAGGTGATGGATGGTATAAGTTGGTTCAACATCAGTTTTTACCTGAAGATGATTAACAAAAACAGCATCCATTCCGGCATTCATTGCCCCTTTAATATCTGCATCAAGGTTATCGCCAATCATAATGCTTTCGGGCAAGGTGGCTCCGGTAATACGTAAAGCATATTCAAAAATTTCTTTGTTTGGCTTAACACTGTTGCTGGTTTCGCTGGTAATCACTTCCTCAAAATATTGTCCAAGCCGGCTGTTGTCTAATTTTCGCCATTGTGTTTTTTCAAAGCCGTTGGTGATAAGATGGAGCCTGTAATTTTTCTGTTTAAGATGCTGTAGAATTTCATGCGTATATGGAAAAAGAGTTTGCTTGGTGGGTAATACTTCCAGGAAATATTCACTCATCTTACGTGCCAGTTCTTCGCTGCCGATTTTAAAATCGAGTAATGTTCGCCACATTCTTTTCCATTTCAGCTCTTCGCTGTTGATAAAGCCATGATGATAACGGTCCCACAAAATGGCGTTATGATGCAGGTATTGTTTGCAGAAAAGATTAAAATCGTTCACTCCGGCATCTTTCAGGTGCAGATCCTGATAAACGTTGTTCAATGTTTCCATGGCATTGGCATCAAAATCCCATAATGTATGATCAAGGTCGAAAAAGAGATGACGATATTTCATTTCAGATTTCAGATTTACGATTTTAGATTTGCATAAGCGTATCTGCTAAACAAGTTCGCCTGTATTTGGTTATCAGAATCTGCAATCTACAATCTAAAATCTAAAATTGATGAACGTTGTTATAACCGGGGCCTCAAGAGGAATTGGAAAAGCTGTTGCTGAAGTATTTGCAGCAAATGGACATAATTTATATATATGCTCAAAAAATGAAACGGCTTTATATGCCACCATGAAGGAGCTGCAGGTTAAATACCCCGGTCTTAAAATAAAAGCAAAGGCAAGAGACCTGAGCAAAAAAGATGAGGTGGAAAATTTTGGTCAATGGCTGATTGATAACAGTATTTCAATTGATGTATTGGTGAATAACGCCGGAAACTTTTTGCCAGGCAGTGTGTATAACGAAGAAGAGGGGTTGCTGGAAGAGATGATGGCCATTAATTTATACAGTGCTTATCATCTTACACGAAAAGTGTTGCCACACATGATGAGGCAAAGTATGCTGCATGGGTCAAAAGGGCATATTTTTAACATGTGCTCCATTGCTTCGCTGCACGCCTACAGCAACGGAGGTGCATACAGCATCAGCAAATTTGCACTGAATGGTTTCAGCAAAAACCTGCGTGAAGAATTAAAACCACATTATATAAAAGTTACTTCCGTTTTTCCGGGTGCAGTATTAACTGATTCATGGGGCGATTTTGACAATTCAAACAAACGTATCATGGAAGCAGATGATATTGCCAAAATGATTTATGCGGCTTCGCAACTTTCGCCACAGGCGTGTGTGGAAGAAATCACAATCAGACCACAGTTGGGCGATTTGTAACTATTTAGGCCTTTCATTCATCATCATTTAACATCCCGTTACAGACACTGTTGAATAAATAACGGGCATCAGGGTTTAATTTTGTTAGTCATGCCAGGCAACAAAATATATGAGAAGTTTTGTTTAACTGCTGTTCTTACCTGCATAGCATTGGCTTCTTCCGCTCAGGTAAAACTTTCAGCTATTCCCAGCAAAACAACGGTACAGGTAAATGAAATTTTTCAATTAGAATTTCTTGCAACGGGAACAAAGAGTGTGGATGAATTTAAACCTCCTGTATTCAGACAATTTGAACAGGTTGGAAATGTGCATCAGTCAACCGGCGCAACTTGGATAAATGGGGCGCTTACTGAATACATCAGTTATACCGTTACATTAAAACCAAAGATAAAAGGAAAACTTCCTGTTGCTTCTGCATTGGTAAAAGTGGATGGCAAGCTGTACAATTCCGATCCCTTGGTTATGGATGTAGCAGATGCCGAGGCATCAAGTACAACTACACAAGAAAAACCCGATTATTATTTATTGCCCGGCGAAAATGCAAAACAAAAAATTGCAGACAACCTGTTTGTTGAGGCGAGTATTGATAAAAAAACATGCTTTACAGGCGAACCTGTTCTGGCAACATTTAAGCTGTTAACAAGATTGAACAGTGAGTCGAAAATTCTGAAACTTCCTTCGCTTAATGGTTTTTCAGTAATTGATCTTGACAATAATGAAAAAACTATTTTTTCCAAAGAAAAGATTAAAGGCAAAACATTCAATTGTTACCTCATTCGTAAAGTACAGTTGTTCCCTTTATTATCGGGCGAGTTGCTTATTGAACCTGTTGAAGTTGAAAATGCCGTACACCTGATAAAGCTAACTAAAGAAACAAATGCAAAGGGTGGTCCAACGTGGCTGGAGGCAATGGTGCAAAAGATGAAGGAAGCGGAAATAAGCAGGGAAAATTTGGTAACCGAAAATATCTTAATCAAAACACCTGAACTGAAACTGATAGTACAGGAACTTCCAAAACAAAACAAGCCGGAGAGTTTTACCGGCGCAGTAGGTAAGTTTGGAATGAAAGCTGAACTGCTGCAAAAATCCATTGCCGCAAATGATAATGCTGTACTTCGTATTACCATTAAAGGCAGCGGTAACCTCCCTATGATTACAGCACCTGTTGTTAACTGGCCATCAGGAGTTGATTCATTTACTGCTACAACGAAGGAAGACCTTGTAAAAACAACCATTCCTGTAAGCGGAAGTAAAACATTCGATATTCCTTTTTCTGTTTCAAACGAAGGGGTGTTTAAAATTCCCTCGGTTAGCTTTTCGTATTTCGATCCCGAAACAAAAACCTATCATAGTATTGTATCGGAACCACTTCAGCTAAATGTTACAAAGGCAGTGAAGCGGAAATTATTCATTCAGAACAATGCTTCAATTACATCATCTTCTGTTCCGGCATGGGTTTGGGTATGTTGCGGAGGAGGTTTGCTTTTGCTGGGAGCAGGTATGTTTATTTTTGTTGGCAAGCGAAATAAAGAGAAGCTAAAAAAAGCTCCTGTTTCAAAAGAAGCCTCTGAAATTCCTGTTCAGCAAAAAACAGTGGCCGATTATTTGCAACCTGCTGTGCATGTAATGAATACACTTCATCACAAACAATTTTATACGTTGCTGCTTAATGCTGTTCATGCCTTTTTTTATGATCGTTTGCATTTATTGCAGGGAGATGCTTCTGGTAATTTAATTGAACAAACGCTAAAGCATAAACATTACAACGAACTGGCTTCTCAGTTTCTTCATTTTAAAAACGATTGTGAACTGGCCATTTTCAGCGGGGTGGAAATAACCGATACAAAAGACCAATTGCTGGAACAGGCAATTGTATTGATGAAAGAAACAGAGAAAAAAATCGGAAAATAAACCGACTTTTTAATTCACAAACCTGTAGCCAACACCCCGGGCCGAATGAAAGTATCTGGGATTGCGGCTATCCTCTTCAAAATATTTACGGAAGTTGAGAATGAAATTATCAATTGTTCTTGTAGTAGGATATACATTGTAACCCCAAACAGCCTGAAGTATTTTTTCACGGGTAACCACTTCGTTTTTATTTTCAACCAGCAGGTGAAGCAGCATGCTTTCTTTTTTACTTAGCTGAATGGTTTCACCTCTGAAATTCACAGCCTCCTGTGCTTTAAAATCAATCCTGTTTTCTCCAAAAGCATACGTATCGCCAACGGTATCTTTATCCTGAATTTTTTTATTTTTCTCAATCAGCTTTTCAACCCGCAACAACAACTCTTCCAGGTTAAATGGTTTTGTAAGATAATCGTCGGCCCCTTTTTTCAACCCAATTACACGATCGTGTGATGTGTTTTTTGCACTGAGCATTAGAATAGGGACTTCATTTTTTCTGATGCGGATACTTTCGGTTGCACTAATGCCATCCATTTCGGGCATCATTACATCCATAATAATTAAATCGAAATATTCATTTTCCACAGCTTTTAATGCTGCCACACCATCTGCGGCGGTAGTTACTTCGTAGCCTTCCAGTTCAAGATTCAGTTTCAGTGCATCCAGCAAATGCTCCTCATCTTCTACTAATAATATGGATGCTTTGGTTGATGGCATATTGTTGTTTTATTATGAAGTTAAGATATTGTTTATGAGCAACAGAATTCTAAAATTGTAGTACAAAAATACTTCCATGTGGTGTATTGTTCATCACAAATATTTCTCCATTGTGCTGCCTGATTATTTTTCGTGTAAGATAAAGCCCCAGCCCGGTACCTCTTGCCTTTCTTGTAAATTCGCTTCCGCTGCGGTAAAATTTACCAAATATCTTTCCTTTTTCATCATCCGGAATGCCCGGGCCTTCATCAATTACCTTTATCTGTATTGCATCATCTGTCTGCATCAGATCAACATAGACAGGACTTTCTTTAGGAGCGTATTTTAAAGCATTATCAATAAGATTACTGAGTGCAATCTCCATCAGCAATGCATCACCTTCTATAAACAATTCTTTTTCTGTTTCTGATTCAATTATCCGGTTTGGATTGCGACTTTTATAATCGTTAACCACAGTTTCAACAACATCTGCCAGGTTTATTTCATCATTTTCCCGTTGAAAAGTTTTTTCTTCCATCTGGGCAGCCAGCAAAATATTATTGGTGAGGATATTCAGCCTGTTTGTTTCGCCCAAAGCACTTTGGAGCAGTTTCTGCTGCTGCGAATCATCGAGTTTTCGGCGTAATAATGTTTCAATGCTCAGCCTTGTTGTGGCAATAGGTGTTTTCAGCTCATGTGTTATTGCCATCATGAAATTCTGTTGCAGGTGCGATAGTTCCATTTGCTTACGTATAGACCTGTAAACAAAAGCTGCACCTGTAATAATCAATGCAAGAAAAGTAACTCCTTCGCCGACAAACTTGGCTAATTTTCTTTTTCTGAGCAGTTGAATATCGTTATACTTTATGGTGTATTGCGGATCGGTTTTCCGGAGTAAGCTGATTTTAAGATGAATCATTTCATTACTCTGCTTTTCCAGCGATATAAACCACCAGATCAATGCTGCAAGAACATAAATAAACAATATCCAGAACCAGAAGGTAAAGTTGCCGAAGCGAAAGATTTTTTTTGAGTAAGGCATTAGTTTGCTTTTTCAATACGGATACCTGCATTCATGATATGCATCAGCGGATTGTCACGCATGGTTTGCTGCAAACGTATCGTGTAGGTACCCTGTCTTGTAAAACGGATATTGGTAAATAGCGGGCAACGCACTTCCCATATATCGCTCATGCCCGTTCCCAGCCATTCCCCATTTTGATTCTGTAACGTAAATTCAAAACGATCTTTGCTGAAAGCACTGTCGCCGGGTTGCTGTGTTGAAATATAAAGCCATAGGTTTTTATATGCGTAAGCATCTGTATGGCGCAATGAAACAAACACATTGTAAGGCGAAACTGTATCTGTAACAGCGAATTTTATTTCGGGCTGGTTGGCATAAGTCCATTCATGTTTGGGGATTTCAACATTCTTTTCAAAAGTACCAAGTTGAGTACAGGATGAAAATGCAATTGCCAGCAAAAAGATGATGGCCTGGATGTTGACAGATGAATGTTTCAAACGGAATTTTTTACAAATGTAATACTGATAAAAAAAGAAATCCAAATGTAAATGAGGTTACAGTATATTCAAAACCTGCTCTTTTGCTTTTTCAAGTTCGTCTTTCATTAACACCACCAGTTTCTGAATATTTGAATCATACGCTTTCGCTCCTGTTGTGTTTATTTCACGACCTATCTCCTGCAGAACAAACCCCAGTTTTTTACCTTTTGATTCATCTTCTTCCTTCAGGATGTTTAAAAAATATTCGCAATGATTACGAAGGCGTACCTGTTCTTCGCTGATGTCGATTTTTTCAATGTAGTAAATCATTTCCTGTTCAAGACGATTGGCATCATAGTTTTCTTTACCAAGCTGTTCTTCCAGTTTGCGACGTATTTCTTCCTTCATTTTTACCTGCCGTAAGGGTTCAAGCTCTCCTATTTTTTCCTGGTAAGCAGAAATGTTATGAATGCGCTCAGTTAAGTCTTTTTCAAGGGCTGCGCCTTCCAGTATCCTGTGCTGATTAATTGCGTCAAGTGCATTTTTAAGTGTCTGCCTGAACTGCAGCCATTGCTCTTCGCTTAAAACTTCTGTGTTGGCCACCACCACATCTGGTAAGCGAAGCATTGCCGCAAGGATATATTCGCTCAGTTCAAGATTAAGATCGGTTGCTACTTCTTTTAATGGTTGAAAATAAGCTTTCGCCATTTCCTTATTAATGGTAATAGCACCACTGCCACCATTTTGTTTTAACGAAATGGTACATTCAATTGTGCCACGCATTAATTTTTCAGAAAGAAGATTACGGATATTAAACTCGTAAGGTTTTAATAAAGGAGTAAGTTTTAAATTAAGTTCAAACTGTTTACCATTCAGTGATTTTATTTCAACTAAAAAGGTTTTGTCGCCTGCGGCTTCTTCTGTTCTTCCGAAGCCTGTCATTGATTTAAGCATAACTTAATTTTAAGCAAAGTAAAGCATTTCAACCGTTTCGATTTGTTTTATTGTCCTGCAAACAAAATTGAAAAGTTCAATAAAGACAAATAAAAAAGCCCGGAAGAAACCGAGCTTTTATGATGGATGGGTTAGTAAGTACCGGGAAATAAAATTTCCCGACACAATATTAAAAAGAAATTCTCCGATAATAAAAAAATTTCCAAATTATTTTATGCACATTTTTAATTCGCTTGTGGAAAAGGCCGTTGTTTTTTAACTGTTTTTCATCAATGAAATTATTGCTTTTGCAATATGATTATTGATTCCTGTTTACAATTATTCTCTGCACTTAAAAAAACAATTCTTCTGAAATACAGTACAGGCAACAACTTCAGCCATTTGCTTTTGTATTGCCGCATTAAAAAGATTCGTGCTTTCATCAACTTATTCAATTTTGTTGAGTAAGCAGAATGATTATTTATACCGGAAGAGCCCTGAAAAAAAAGAGGATTTTTTTACAGCAAGTATAAAATAAAATGGATGAACCCCGGCTATTTACCAATGAAATTGTAAAAAGCAAAAGTGTTTGTCAATCAGAAAGCATACTACCTTTGACAAAAATCAGAATATGAAATTTCCTTCACCGGTATCGGTACAATGGATTGCTGAATTAATAGGAGCAACGGTAACAGGTAATAAAAACGGACAAGCAACAGGAATTAATGAATTACATAAAGTAGAAGAAGGTGATCTGGTGTTTGTCGATCATCCAAAGTACTACGATACCTGTATTAACTCTGCAGCAACATTTATCATCATCAATAAAGAAACAACTGTTCCGGAAGGAAAAGCATTACTGGTTTGTGAAGAACCGTTTGAAGCATATTTAAAAATCGTTCGTCATTTCAGGCCATTTAGTCCATCAAATCAAATAATAAGTGATACTGCTATTATTGGTGAAGGCTCTGTTGTAATGCCCGGCGCTTTTATTGGCAATCATGTTACTATTGGTAAAAACAGTATCATTTATCCAAACGTAACTATTTATGATTATACAGTTATTGGCGATAATGTTATTATCCAGGCAGGTACAGTAATTGGTAGTGATGCTTTTTACTACAACACGAAGAAGAACCGTGATGTTTGGTATAAGAAAATGGAAAGCTGCGGAAGAGTGGTGATTGAAGATAATGTTGAAATTGGTGCAGGTTGTACAATTGATAAAGGTGTAAGTCATGATACAGTAATTGGCCGTGGTACCAAGTTCGATAACCAGGTGCATATTGGCCACGACAGTGTTATTGGTAAAAACTGTTTGTTTGCTGCACAGGTTGGTGTTGCAGGTGCAGTTGATATTAAAGACGGTGTGATTTTATGGGGACAGGTTGGTGTAAGTAAAACCCTGACTATTGGAGAAAATGCAGTGGTGCTTGCACAAAGCGGTGTACCTTCTTCGCTCGAAGGAAATAAAACATATTTTGGTTACCCGGCAGAAGATGCATCTTACAAACGCAGGGAAATTGTTTGGGTAAAACGTATTCCTGAATTATGGGAAAAGGTGAAGAACCTTGAAGGCAAAAAGTAAAACAGTTTTTAGTTTATAATTTTTTATCCCGGTATTACTGCCGGGATTTTTTTATTCTTTAGGCCAGTAATCATACGGAAGCTGATCTGCTAAATTTTTCCATGCCCAGTAACCACTGTTAATCACTTCTGTTTGCTCATAAAAAAATCCGTTTTCTGTAATCACAAAACCATTCAGCAGATCAAGCGTTGACAACTGTTCTTTTGCAGTAATTGGATATTTATTGGCAATAAGATATTCTTTTTCCATTGGCTCTGCATTGTACACCACACGGTATTTGCCAAACAGGCTGATTTCTTTATCAACACTATCAACCAACGAATAAACAGCAGAGTCATAAGGGTTCTTCAGTTCGGTATATTTTATTTTTCCTGTAACACTATCGGTATGCAGCTGCTCCAATACAAAACTATTTTCCGCCAATGTACTGTCGTAATAACAACGCATAAAATGCAGTCTTGATCCGAAATATGCTTTTTCCCTGTTCTTATCCCACAGTTGTTTTTGCTCTGCTGTTGAATCAAGCTCAGCATAAAAAGCCACACCAACATACGTGCTGAACTTTGTGCCGTAATCATACACAAATGAATCGAGCTGGTATTGTATTTTATAACCCAGTGCATAGTTCATAATTACAACCGGTTCTTCCGCCTTTACTTTCAGTTTGTTTTTCTTTTTTGAATAAAAGAATTTGAGTACTTCAGGGTTTTGAATACTGCACTGCTTTGCAAAAGGTGTACTCCCGATGAAATATTCACTGAAATGCTCACCATATTTATTCCATCCGTCTTTAACTTCTGTGCTGGCCTGTATCACCACTTCTTCCAGTTTCTTTTCTTTTTTCTTGAGATAAACGGTGATGTCGTTACTGTTATCGGCTGATGAACTGATGCGGATACCTTCACTTTCAAATCCTGTATAACTGATGATGAGGTTATGGCCACCTGCAGGAAGTTCCATCCTGAACTCACCATCTTTGTTTGTAATTGTTCCCTTCGTTGTATTTTGGCAAAGAACAGATGCGCCTTCCATCGGCAGTTTTGTACTGTCGTCGAAAACTTTTCCTTTAATAAAAAATGTTGATTGCGCCTGGATGCTTAACGAAAACAGGAAAAGAGTAATGGAAAGAAACAGCTTCATTGCATGTGTTTGTTTAAAAGGTAAAGCAAAACAAAAATCAGTTTATTTCAAACGTATAACTACTGCATTTAACAGAAGTATTAACGCTGTTGCCGTTAAAATTATTTCAGATGATTTTGCTGCACCAGCCAGTTACAGGTGCGTTGTATGGTTTCATCAACCGGTGTAAATGAGAAGCCCGGCAATGCTTTTAATATTTTGCTATTGTCGAAGTATGTGGTTACCTGTGCGGTGCTGGCCGTTTCTTTTGTAAGCAGTGGTTCCCTGTTGCTGAACATTGCTTTCAATGCTTCTATGCGCCAGACGATATTTCCCATCCATGGTTTGGCAAAACGGTGAGGTGGCTTTTTACCAAATGCATTGGCGATTTTTGTAAACAGTTGCTGAAACGTGAGATGTTCGCTGCAGAGAATAAAACGTTCGGCCGTAATATCGCTGTGCATAAGCTGCACCATTACATTGGCAATATCTTTCGCATCAACAAAACCGGTGCCGCCGGTGGTGTACCAGGGAAACTCTTCCCATATTTTTTTAAAGATGTTGATGGAACCGTTTTCCCAGTTTGATTCACCAAGAATAATCGAAGGATTCACCATAACAGCATTTAACCCTTCGGCGGTACCACGCCAAACTTCCATTTCAGATAAGTACTTTGTTTTTCCGTAATGAGAGTTATTGCTTTCATCCACCCATTCTGTTTTTTCAGTAATGTGTTCGCCATCTCTTAAGCGACCAATTGCAGCAACTGAACTTACATGCACAAATTTCTCCACTGCATTTTCCAATGCAGCATTCACCATGTTTGCCGTTCCTTCAATATTGATCTTGTACATCTGTTCCCTGCGGCTTGAATGATAGGAAACAACAGCTGCACAATGATACACCTGTTTGCAACCGCTCATTTCTTCGAATAAAAGCCCGGTATCCAGCACATCTCCTTTAATCCATTGTATTCTTTTCTTTTCGTCTTCGGTAAGAAGCAGAGGCATGGCATTCCGGTACAATGCTTTAATGGGTCCTTCATTTTGCTGAAGGAGTTGCTTGAGCAAAGCCGAGCCAACAAGACCTGCGCCACCGGTAACAAAAATCATAAGGGAATGCCGTTTATGAAATGCGAAGTAAACTGTTTTCGTTGAGAAATGTAAGAATGAATAAAAGCTTTTTTGGTTTGAAAGGATGATGTTAGTCAGTAGTATTCCCAATTAGCTATTTGCTTTTTATTCAGACTTAACAATGAATATTGTTGAAGATATATTAGAGCACACAACAATTGCAATAAATTAATGTTGTAGTTATGCTTTTAGCTTTGTTCCAACTTTTTTACAATTGCTGTAGCACAAAGAATAAGCCCTGAGAAAAGACTGATTATCAGAAAGTATAAAAAATTCGGGTTAGTCTCTCCATATTTATCCCCAGTAAGAAAAACCAAGAAGCCAAATAGAAAGATTAATGCTAATACAGAAAAAATAATTTCCCCAGCAATTATTGAAGTCTTATAAAACAAGACCAGAAAAAGAACTGATAAACTAAAATTAACAATCCAATTAGTAATATCAGTTCTGACAGTCTTGCCATCAAATAATAGTTTATCTACCAATGCCAACAACCCGCCGTCAAAATACATTATGAGAATTGGAATTACAGGCATTAAGCATGAAAAAACAAAAAGCCCGGTCACAATCAAAGGTGTTTTTAATGTATTCATATCAACAAGCATCTATTAAAGTGGTTTTTAATTCTTCAAAGCTGTGGCTTTTTACAGCTTGCACTTCAGTTATAAACTATAAAGTACGTAGATAATGATGTGCAAGGTTAAATAATTTTTTGAATAGAACTGTTACAGTACAAGAGTGCGACGCCAATGCAACTGAATAGAAATTATGCCGCTTGTTACAAGACCTGTTTTATTCATTTGAAAAATGAATTGCATTTCTTCGTGTTGCTTTGAGTCTTTGCGACTTTGTGGCTCAAACTAAACAGCTCCTGTAAACTGTTTCAGGAAACGAACATCGTTTTCGCTGAACAGGCGGATATCTTTAATGCCATATTTCAGCAAGGCAGGGCGTTCAATACCCATACCAAATGCAAAGCCTGAATATTTGTTACTGTCGATACCGCAGTTTTCCAACACTTTGGGATGAACCATGCCGCAACCAAGAATTTCGAGCCAGCCGGTTTTCTTACAAACATTACATCCTTCGCCATGGCAAAGCATGCAACTGATGTCCATTTCTGCACTTGGCTCAGTAAACGGAAAATAAGACGGACGGAAACGTACTTTCACATCTTTACCAAACATTTCCTGCACAAAGAAGTAAAGCGTTTGTTTAAGATCAGCAAAGCTTACTTTCTCATCCACATACAAACCTTCCACCTGGTGAAAGAAGCAGTGACTTCTTGCACTGATGGTTTCGTTACGATACACACGACCGGGAGTAATGATGCGGATAGGAAGTTTTCCTTTCATCATTTCATGTATCTGCACATTACTTGTATGTGTGCGCAGCAACCATGCCGGATCGGTGCTGATATAAAATGTATCCTGCATATCACGGGCAGGATGATTTTCAGGAAGATTTAATGCAGTGAAGTTGTGAAAGTCATCATCAATTTCCGGCCCCTCAGCAACAGCAAAGCCCAAACGCTGAAAAATATTTACAATACGGTTGCGCATTAAACTGATGGGATGACGGCTGCCGATTGGCAATGCATCGCCGGGAAGAGTGAGATCCATTTTGTTTTCAGCCGCTTCAGTTCCGTTACCGGTTAAAGCTTTCCACTCTTCATACTTCGCTTCAGCAAATTGTTTGAAATCGTTGAGGTTTTGACCAAACGCTTTCTTTTGTTCATTGGCTACATTTTTCATTTCACCCATGAGCGCTTTTACCAAACCCTTGGTGCCGAGAAATTTAATGCGGTATTCTTCCAGCGCTTTGGCACTGTCGATTTTCAGCTCTTCAATTTCTTTACGCAACGTTTCAATCTGTTGTAACACCTGTTCCATGCTGCAAAGATAAGTAATCGTGAAACGTGAATCGTCATTCGTGAGTGAAGGTCCCTCTAACGATTCACGGTTCACGAATGCCTTATGTATCCTACCAATGAAACTGTACCGAAAGGTTCACAACACGACCATCAAGCGGTGCCCAGATTTGTTCGAACACCGGGTTTGTATTGCTACCGCTTACAATGGAATGTGATTTGTTCTGGCGGTAATCAAATAAGTTTTCACAGTTTAGTACAATCGTCAAATGACTTAAATCGTACCGCATCATAGCAGCCGCAAATAAATAAGACGGAGTTGTATTGCCATTATCAAGATATTGTTTGCCGGTATAAGCTGCTTCAATTCCTGCCCGGAAATGAGCAGAAAACTCATTGGCAACAACTGCTGCAAATTTGTTTCGTGCGGAAAGACTTAAGTAAGGCTGCAACTGATCGTATTCTTTTTTAGCAACAGTGTACGTGTAGCCAATGTATGCATCTGCCGATTTGTATTTGATCTGCACATACGTTTCAAAACCTTTTGTATTGAGCGGCTTTGATTGATTCTGGAAATGAATATGCTGTGCTGCATCGGTATAACTGGTAACCGGTGAAGTAATTTGTGTTATGTAAAACGATTGATTGATGGTGAGATCGACTTCATCAAAACTCTTTTTAAAATTCACATCCCAGTTTACACCGTTTGATTTTTCCGGTTTAACGGATGAAAGAGGGAGGAGCAGTTTGTAATCACGCTCATCAATTTCACTATTAAACAAAGTAGGAATTTTGTAACCCATACCTCCGCCAAGTCTTGTTGAAAAGTATGGATTGATTTTATACAACAACGAAATGCGTGGCAATACAAACGAGCCGTATTGATTGTGATAATCCCAGCGTAAACCTGCTTCTGCAATCAGCTTTGGTAGAATGCGCCAGTCGTCCTGCACAAACAAACCTGTTGTTTGATGATTGTAGTTGTTGATTTGTGTACTGTCGGGGAGTTGTTTGTTAAACACGTCGCCGCTGAAGTTTGCACCAAACACCCAATCGTGTTTCTTTTGCTTGGTTACATACGATGCTTCTGTAAACCAAGATGCCTGGTGGGCCTTCATTCCAAAAACATTGGTAGTGATATTGCGGTTGAAGAATGTACCATTTCCTTTAATGACGAGTTTGGTTTTGCTGCTGATTTTGTTTTCCCATTCTGCATCTATTCCATTTCTTACTGATTTGTTTTCGCTGAAATAATTGTTGCTGTTCGATTGGGTGATTGCCTGCATGAACCCGCCTTTTCTTGTTTCAAATGCACCTGTATAACCAATGGCAATTGTTTGTTTGGATGAAGGATAAAGAAATAAGCGAGGATGAAGAAAAACAGAATTTGTTTTAGGCAAATCGCTGTAACCATCTTTATCAATATCCATTTGCTTTTGATAATTTACGCCTGCATAAAATGTAAAACCAACTGATTTGTCCCTGTTGCTGAGGTAAACATTTGCATTGGTTTCGTTGAGCGAAGTCTGGTTGAGCAATAAACTTTTTTCAAACCTGCCCAGCTCCGGTTTTTTTGACACAAGATTGATTAGCCCGGCAATTGCACCACCGCCATACAATGTTGAACTTGCACCTTTAATAATTTCAACCTGTTTAATATCGGCTGGAGGTATCTGCATAATGCTGAAACTGCCGGAGTAACCACCAAACAAAGGCATACCATCACGAAGTATCTGTGTGTAACGACCCTGCAAACCTTGTATACGTAAATCAGTATTTCCTGTTGCTGCTGATGTTTGTTGTGTTTGAATACCGGCTACATCGCCCAGTAAACTGATAATATTGCCGGGTTTAATTCCTCCTTCCTCATCCACTTCTTCAGTGCCGAGCACTTCAACTCTTGTAGGAAGATTTTCAATTCTTGATTCAGTACGTGATGAGCTTACAATAACCACATCGCTTAACTGTGTTTCCGATCTTGTAAGATAGATAGTGCTAAATGAAGTATCACTTAAATTCAGCAAAACTGTTTTTGTTTTGTAACCGGTATGTGAAAAGGTAAATGAAGCCGGTGATACGGGAATATTTTTGATGATGAGTTTTCCTTCTTCATTGCTGATGTTGTTTTTTTTAAATGTATTGGCAACAACAGTAACTCCGGCCAGTGGTTCTTTTGAAATACTGTCTTTTATAATTGCTTTGAAATTGTATTGTGCGTAAATATTTCCAGTAAAGAGAATAAGTATTAGTAAGAGAAATGAGAATTGTTTCATACGTTCAAATGGAACTTTATAGTTTATTGTAACTGTAAGCTGATTGCAATAGCTTTTACAGCAACGCATAGGCTTCATTACAATATTAATTGAATAAAAAGAGTAATTGCATAATTATTGCTTAACAGGAGTAAGCAACAGCCGACCTGATTGATGGAGGGTGAAAAACAGAAGAAGCAAACTCCTGCTGAAATTTTGTTTCCTTGAAAAGGCTGTAATCAACCTCGAACCAAACAATTTTTTTAGTTGCTATGGGAGTTGTTTTTGAAAAATGGAAAAATCCATTCTGCAGGTGTAATGCCTGGTAAGGATGCTGATTTTGGGGAATGGTTCTGCCGTTTGAAGGAGAATCGTCCGTATCAAATAAAGAACCAACAACCAGGATTTTTTCACCTAAAAAATCCAGCAAACCTCCATCATCATCCTGTAATAAATGTTGTTCATATAAATTGCTTACAGGAACTGTGTCGTCAAAATTGCAGTAAGGCATTGTAACACTGCTGATACAAAATGCTGCTAATGAAAATATGGTGATCAGTTTTCTCAATCAGGAAGCAAGTTAGGCAGAAAGGGAAAAACAATCGTTAATGAATAATTTTCTTTAAACCACTCATTACGTATGTTTGCTGCAAATAAAAACTGAATGAGCGATCAACTGCTGATTAAAGATTTCCTTGAACCTCTTGACTTAACTGTTATTCTTGGTGATGATGAATGGAACAGTGCCCAGCTGGGTACCACAACACAACTTTACACAAGCAACTTCCCTGATATTGATGAAGCAGAACTGATCCTTGTTGGTGTTACTGATGAGCGTGGAAGCGGCAACGGAATTGCAGCAGGTGAAGCTCCGTCGGTCATCCGCAAAAATTTATACAGGCTATATTGTTGGCATACCGATATACGCATTGCTGATATTGGTAATGTAAAAACAGGTGCATCACTCAACGATACATACGCTGCGGCTAAAATGGTGATTGCAGAATTAATTAATGCCGGAAAAACGGTGATTATTCTTGGTGGCAGTCACGATCTTACGCTTGCACAATATGGTGCGTATGTACAGCGGCAGCAGATTGTTGAAGCAAGTTGTATAGATGCATTTATTAACCTGAACATGGAAACAAGAGTGCGCAGTGAAAATTTCCTGATGGAAATGCTTACCGGCGAACCAAACTTTATCCGTCATTACAACCATATTGCTTTTCAGAGCTATTTTGTTCATCCCAATATTCTGCAAACAATGGATCGTTTACGGTTTGATTGTTTCCGTGTGGGTGTGGTGAAAGATGCACTGGAAGAAATGGAACCTGTTATCAGAAGTTCAAATTTTGTAAGTGTTGATGTGGCTGCAATGGCCAATGCTTATGCACCTGCCAACCGCACTACACCAAATGGACTGAATGGTGAAGACATGTGTACTATTACACGGTTTGCAGGATTGAGCGACCAGCTTACATCAATTGGCATTTACGGTTATAATGTAAACAACGACAGGGATGAATTAACTGCCATACAAATTGCACAGATGATCTGGTATTTTATCGATGGCCGTTACAAATTAAAAACAGAAGCATCCATTGAAGACAGGAATTCGTTTAATGAATTTCATACTGCATTTGCGGAAGTGGATACATTGTTTCTGCAGAGCAAAAAAACAGGCAGATGGTGGATGCAGTTACCCAATCATAAATTCATTGCCTGCAGCGCTACCGATTACAGGCTTGCCAGCCACAATGAAATTCCGGAACGCTGGCTGAGAGCGCAGGAAAGAGATTAATCATTTTTTGGAATTATTTTTCACACCAACTCTTTCGCTTTTCTGATCTGGTATTCACTTCCCATGATAATGATGCGTTCGCCATCATTGACATAATAATCGGGAGGCGGGTTAAGTGTGTATTCGCCTTTATTCTTTACACCGAGAATAGTGCAGCCACAGTTTTTCCATAAATCCAGTTCGCCAAGTGTAATTGAATTGTTGGCTACAATTTCTTCTATTTTAAACTCGGTTGTGTTTTTGGTGCCCATTAAAGAAATTACTTCAGCAACATCGGGTATCAGCACCATGGTTGCCATGTGAGCGCCGCCAATTTTATCGGGCATAATCACATTGTTTGCACCTGCAACACGCAGCTTGTTTACACTGCTGTCGTGCGATGCACGGCTGATGATTACAATATTGGGATTGAGTTGACGTGCCGTAAGCACCATAAACAGGTTATCAGCATCAACCGGCATGGTGGCAATTATAGCACGGGCTTTTTCAATTCCCGCATCTCTCAATGTGTCATCCGTTGTAGCATCTCCTTTAATAAAATGCTGCACTGCATACTGCAGATTTGACGGAGCACTGTTTTTTTCCTCAATTACAACAAATGGAATACGGTTGTTATATAATACCTGCGCACATTCAGAGCCGTTTCGTCCAAAACCACATATAATAACATGGTTATTGAGATGTTGGATAGCATTATCCATTTTAAGCTGTTTGTATTGATGAATAAATTCGCCGTCGAGTAAATAACGGGTGAGATAAGTAACGAAATAAGTAAAAGCCCCAATATTAATAAGAATAATAATAATGGTAAAAATGCGTCCTGCTTCAGTTAGTGGCTTTGTTTCTGAATAGCCAACAGTGCCAATGGTGATAACTGTCATGTACAAAGCGTCGAGAAAGTTCATGTGTTCAATCAGCATATATCCCAACGTGCCAATAACCAGCAGTGCAACAAAAAAGCTGATTGGAACAAGCAACCCTTTGAAATATTTTAACCTTCGCAGAAAGTACATGCCTAAAAATAAGTCACAACACTGTTATTGCAAAACATGGGGCAATAAACTTGTATATTTATTGCATGTTTCATATTAATCGTTTTCCGGTCTTTTTCAACAGGTGTTTTTTTATACTTCTGATGGCATTTATTGTTTCTTCCTGCTCTGTTCAGAAAAAAACAGGCAGCAGGCTACAGAATAAACTGCTTAACGACTCTGCACTTATTAACGCACATGTAGGTGTAGCTGTGTTTGATGCCAGTGAAAATAAGTTCTTGCTGAAATACAACAGCAATAAATTTTTTGTACCTGCCAGTAATACCAAACTTCCTACATTATATACAGGTATGAAATATTTAGGGGATAGTCTTACCGGAATATATTATGCCGAAAGGAACGATACAATTTTTTTAAAACCTTCTGGCGACCCTACTTTTTTGCATAGCGATTATAAGCAGCATCCTGTTGCAGAATTTATGAGAAAGCAAAACCGCCCGATTGTAATGGCCGATGATGTATGGAAATCGGAAGCGCTGGGATATGGATGGGCATGGGATGACTATCTCGGCTCTTACATGGTTGAAAGAAGTCCACTACCTGTTTACGGAAACATTATTAAATGGATTCAGCAACGTTCGGTTGAAAAAAAAGAAACAGGGAATGATACTTCAGTGCTGCTATTTACTGATCCTGAAGTTAACTGGGATGTAAAATTTGACCCCGAACGTTCAAAACAATTTAATGTTATAAGACCCAGAACTGAAAATGTGTACAAGGTTACCGAGGGATCAGAAATGAATCGTGAACTGGAAATTCCGTTTGTAACAAACGGGCTGCAGTCGGCTCTTGAATTATTAAAAGACACCATACATAAAGAAATTACTGCCGCAAATTTTTCCACCGCTTCACTTCATTTTCATGCAATACATTCCCAGCCGGCAGATTCGATGTTTAAACCTATGATGTACCGGAGCGATAATTTTTTTGCTGAACAAACCCTGCAAATGGTGAGCAACCGTTTCTTTGGGTTTATGGATGAACAAAAACTGATTGACAGTTTGCTGAAATCCGACTTTAAAGAAATGCCTCAGCAACCTTCCTGGGTTGATGGAAGTGGCCTCAGCCGGTACAATCTTTTTTCGCCAGAGGATTTTGTATGGTTACTGACTAAAATGAAAAATGAATTTGGATTCGACCGGATGAAAGCTATTCTTCCTACTGGTAATACAGGAACGCTACGCAATTATTATAAAGAAGAGAGCGGGTTGATTTTTGCAAAAACAGGAACATTAAGCGGGCAAGTGGCCTTGAGTGGTTTCCTGATTACTTCTAAAAACAGGCTGCTTGTGTTTTCTGTACTGGTCAACAATCATCACACTTCGGCCTCGGCAGTACGAAGGGCTGTTGAGCAATTTGTAAAAGGGCTTCGCAATTTCTAAATAAAAATATTTTTTTCAGGAGCAGCATTTTGATTTTATAAGGGAACTATTCTATACAACCCGGTTGAAAACCTGTTGCTGGTATATCCGTAAAAACAGTAACGATTATTCATCCATCCGCAAACTGCTTCAGGATAGCGGATTTATAAACCATTTTTATGAAAAAGGTTCTTTACTCTTTCATTGCTCTGCTGCTTGCCTTTACCTCCGTTGCCCAGGATACTACCTGTAAAGGCAAAGCTGCTTTCCAGTACAAGATTAACGGTAACACCGTTAATTTTTATTCATCAACCACCGCCAATACTGCCACAATTAATTACTGGAAGTTTGGCGACGGGCTTGTTGGTGATGCTGCAAATCCGGTTCATAGTTATCTCTCAGCAGGTAATTACCGTGTGGTGCATTACATTAAAGACACACTTCACAAATGTTACGATTCTGCTGTAAAGGAATTTACAATTGCAGCTTCTCTCTGCGATCTGGTAAATGCAAAGTTTGAATGGCGGAAGGATTCCATCAACCCTTCAAAAATTTATTTCATTAACCAGTCGATGCCTAACCAGGCACCAACATCGGTTGTATATAAATGGACGTTTGGCGATGGTACTTCATCAACAAATTTCAGCCCCGATCATATTTATTCAGCCCCGGGTCAGTATAATGTTTGCCTTACAGTCAGCTATCTTACAACAGGTTCAGCAACTCCGGTTTGCTCAAAAACATTCTGTAGCGTGGTAACAGTTCCCCAATCCTGCAATATTCAACCTTATTTTTTATGGGCTGTTGATTCTTCAAATCTGTTTGCGGTTAAATTCACAAACAAAACCGTTGTAACTTCTGCAACTGCACAATACAAATGGAGCTTTGGCGATAGCACAACCAGTACAGAAGCCAATCCTGTTCATGCTTATACAAAAGCAGGTGTATATAAAGTTTGCCTTGTTGTAATAGTTGGGAATAGTTGCACACAGGAAATTTGTAAAGAAATTACTGTAAGAGATTGTAATTTCGATGCAGGCTTTAACTGGGTTCTCGACAGTATTTATTCAGGACACGGAGTGAAGTTTTATCCATTGCCGCCTTCTGCTCTTACAGTTATGCCAACAAGTACAAAATGGAGTTTTGGCGATGGCACTTACAGTACAGATTACAGCCCTTTACATCAATACCAGCAACCCGGCACATACAAAGTTTGTTTGCGCATTGAATATTTTGCCGGTTGTGTAAAGGAGGTTTGCAAAGAAGTAACTGTTCCCGTTTATACAAATTGTGAAGCCCTCAGCAGGTTTACTGTTGACAGTACAGGTAATAATTCCGGAACGTGGTCTTTTAAAGCTGAAACAAATACATCAACTGCAAAATATACATGGACGTTTGGTGATGGTACAGGAGCAACAGGAGCAACCGCAACGCATAAATACGATCGTGCCGGAACATACAGAGTTTGCTTAACCGCTTACCGTTCTGATAACTGCGCTTCAACATCATGTAAAGAAATTTTTGCCGGAAGTTTGAATTGCAACCAGACAACAGTAAAATTTGAAACAGAAAGGCTGAACCCTCCGGTTAATAATGCGGTGAAATTTATTGCAGTAAGTAACCAGTCCGTTATTTCACAGGATTGGACTATCTGGCGCAATAATGCAACAACTCCGGTTAAGATTGTTGCGAATAATCCAACCTATATTTTTCAGGATACCAGTTGGTATAAAGTGTGTCTGCGTACAGTAACAGCGAATGGATGTGTAAAGGAATTCTGCGATTACATCCACATTACTGCGGTACCAAATGTATGCACATTACAAGTGTTACCTAACCCTGCAACAACTACAATCCAATTTAAAATTCAGGTTGAAATTGCTAAGCCGGTCATTGCCTCTGTCATTGATATGACAGGTGTACGTAAAGCAGTCTTTTACCTAAATGCAGTGCCCGGTGCCAATACATTTACTTTGCCAACAGGAACACTGGCAACAGGGTATTATACACTTGAAGTAAAAGTGGGAGATAAAGTATGCAGTACTAAATTTCAGAAAATAAATTAAAAGTGAGCTTCAGGATAATTAAAAGGCCATTCAAATTTGAATGGCCTTTTTAATTTATTTATCGTCCAAACATTTTTTCCAGTTCATCTTTTTTGATTTCCATGTACACCGGAAAGCCGTTTGACGTTGCGTTGGGTTGTGAACAGTTGAATAAATCTTCAACCAGCTGTTTCATTTCTTTTTGTGTAAGTGAACGACCGGCTTTAATGCAATGCTGTTTTGCCAATGAACGCACTAATTTTTCACGCTTTGAAAATTTTAAATCGCTGGTGTAATGTTTAAACTGTTCCAGCAGCAATTCAATGGCCATGCTTTCATTTCCCTGCTCTACATCAGCAGGAGTTCCCTGTATAACAAAGGTATCTTTCCCGAATGGTTCAATATGATAACCTAATTGATGCAGTTCAGGCAGCAGATCGTTTAACAAAACTGTATCCTGTGGTGATAATTGTAAAGACGATGGAAACAAACTTCTTTGCGTGGCAACAGCTTTTCCTTCAACAGCAGCAACATAACGTTCATACAAAACACGCTCATGTGCATTTTGCTGGTGAATAATCATCATGCCTTTATTTGTTGAAGCAAGAATGTAGGTGTTATGCAGTTGAGTAAAATCTGATTCGCTGATGGTTGACCGTTGATCGTTGATTGCTGATTGTTGAGAGTCGATTGATTGCTGACCGGTCAACGCCAACCGATCATCGACCACCGGTTTTTGATCAGTTTCATAAAACTCTCTCCAATGCTTTAATTCACTTTTATTGGTCGGATCAATTTTATGTGCCGCATGTTTTTGTGTGAAGGTTTGGTAAAGCGAAGAAGCTGATGCCATCGACTTTTGTTCTTCTGTAAACGGTTTGCTTACTGCATCGAGCCGCTGAATATTTGGATCGAGATCAAAGTCAAGTGTTGGTGTAATGCTGAACTGTGCCAATGCATGTTTAATGGCCGATTGTACAAATGCATACACAATCTTTTCATCTTCAAACTTAATTTCCTGTTTGGTTGGATGAACGTTGATATCAACCTGTGCAGGATCAAGATCAATAAACAACACATACGCAGGAAAGCTGTCGGCGGGTATCATTTCCTGGAATGCACTTGCCACTGCATGATTGAGATAAGCACTTTTAATAAAACGCTTATTCACGAAGAAGTACTGATCGCCTCTTGTTTTCTTTGCTGTTTCAGGTTTGCCGATAAAGCCATAAATATTCATATAATCGGTTTGCTCTTCGGCCGAAACCAATTTACTGTTGTACTGGCTGCCAAGCAACTGGACAATGCGCTGTTTCAGCGTTCCTCTTTCAAGATGAAACATTTGCTGGCCATTGGCAGTTAAAGAGAAAAAGATATCGGGGTAAGCCATGCTTACACGGATAAATTCATCTACGATATGCCGCATCTCTGCTGCATTACTTTTTAAAAAATTTCTGCGTGCAGGAACGTTGAAGAATAAATTCTTCATGGCAATGCTTGTGCCGTTAACTGTTGCAACAGGTTCCTGTTTTGTTACAACACTATTTTCAATTTCAATAAAAGTTCCTGCTGCATCTTCGGCCCGTTTGGTTTTTATTTCAACCTGCGCAACAGCAGCAATGGAAGCAAGCGCTTCGCCACGAAAACCCATTGTTTTAATGTGGAAGAGATCTTCGATTTGCCTGATCTTGGATGTGGCATGACGTTCAAAAGCCATGCGGGCATCTGTTTCACTCATACCAATGCCGTTATCAATTACCTGTACCAGTTGTTTCCCTGCATCGTTAATGATGAGTTGAATTTCAGTTGCTCCCGCATCAACTGCATTTTCAAGCAACTCTTTTACCGCACTTGCAGGGCGCTGAATAACCTCGCCTGCAGCAATCTGGTTGGCAATATGATCGGGCAATAATTGAATGATATCCGGCACGTATTCTTTCTCCTTTTTTGAAACGGCAAAATTACAGTTCTTCAACCAACCTTAGAAGGATTATTCATTATCTTTAGCCGGGTTGAAAAGTAAAAAAAAATGAAGAAACTATTCCTTTCAGTACTGGTTATTATTGCCGGGCTCGCTTCTTTTTCTCAATCAAAAACCGAACTGGCAAAACGTTGGGCCGATAGTGTAATGCAAACGCTGAGCAAGGATGAGCGTATAGCACAATTAATGATCGTAAGGGCTCATAGCAATCTTGGCCCCGATCATATCAATCATGTTCTTGAGCAGATTCAGAAATACAATGTTGGCGGACTTTGTTTTTTTCAGGGCGGACCTGTTCGGCAAGCTAATCTCACCAACTATTATCAAAGCATTGCTAAAACTCCTTTGCTCATTACGATTGATGGTGAATGGGGGTTGGGAATGCGGCTCGATAGTGTGATTTCTTTGCAACGGCAATTAATGCTCGGCGCAGTGAACGATGCAGCACTTGCCTACAAATATGGACAGTTGATTGGTGTGCAATGCAGGCGCATGGGCATACAGGTAAACTTTGCACCGGTAGTTGATGTAAATAACAACCCTTACAATCCCGTCATTAATGATCGTTCTTTTGGTGAAGACCGTTATAAAGTTGCATTGTTTGGTGTGCAGGTAATGAAAGGTATGCAGGATATGGGCGTAATGGCTTGTGCCAAACATTTTCCCGGGCATGGCGATACAGAAACAGACAGTCATCTTGATTTGCCGGTAATTAATAAATCAAAATCACAACTTGATTCACTTGAATTATACCCTTTCAGGGAAATGATTGAGAATAATGTGGGAAGCATGATGATTGGTCATTTATACATTCCGGCAATTGATAACACAAAAAATTTAGCAACCTCTCTTTCTTATAATAATGTAACCAAACTGCTGCGTGAAGAACTGCAGTATAAAGGATTAACATTTACTGATGCGCTGGAAATGCAGGGAGTAAAAAAGTTTTTCCCCGACGGGCAGGCAAGCGCACAATCATTGATTGCGGGAAACGATTTGCTTTGTTTACCAGCCGATATTCCTGCTGCAATAAAAAAAATAAAAAAAGCCATCAAACAAAAAAAGTTGAGCTGGGATATTATTAACAGCAGGGTTGAGCGTGTGCTGATGGCGAAATATTTATACGGGCTCGCTTCATGGAAACCAATTGACACAAACAATTTGGCAAATGATCTCAATGCAAAAACAGAAGCGTTAAAACTGCTGATTGCAAACAAATCCATCACTTTACTTCGTAATGATAACCACCTGTTGCCGCTTTCGGCAGCAACTATGTCGTTCATGAACAAAGCAACAAATGAAGAACGAAAAATTGCGTACATAGCCATTGGTGTTACTGCCGAAAACATAATGACGAAAAAAATGCGGGATGAACTGAAGGCTGATGTTTTTTACTTTTCTTATAAAAGTGACGGAGGAAGAGTTTTATCGTTGATTGAATTACTGAAAAATAATTACCAGCAGGTAGTGATTGGTGTACATAATTACAGCCGTCGGCCACAAGGTAATTATGGATTAAGTGTACCATCCGTTCAGTTGATCAACGGGTTACTTCAGTTGCCAAAATCGGTACTGATGATGTTTGGCAATCCGTATGCGTTGAAAAATTTCTGCAATGCAAAAAACAGTTTATTGTGTTATGAAGATGATACGTTTACACAGCAGGCTGCATTTGAAATATTAACCGGCAAACAATCTCCGCAGGGAAAACTGCCTGTATCTGTTTGTGATGAATTAAAATTCGGGACAGGAATAAGTTATGCCCATGCAAACAAAGGTTTAATGCCTGTTGAAAAAACAGATGAAACAAAATTTGCTGTGGTTGATTCCATTGTTGCAGATGCAATAGAAAAAAAAGTAGCACCTGGTTGTGTAGTGCTTGCAGCCAAAGATGGAAAAATTGTTTTTGAAAAAGCGTATGGTTATTACACTTACAATCAAAGTGAACCGATGACTACCGAATCGGTGTTTGATATGGCATCGGTAACAAAAATCTGTGCTACAACTGTTGCTGTAATGAAGTTGTATGAAGAAGGAAAACTTGATCTTAAACAAAAACTGGGTTATTATCTGCCATGGGTAAACGGAACCAACAAATCCGATCTTGTTATTGAAGATATATTACTGCACCAGGCTGGATTAAAATCATTTATTCCTTTTTACAGAGAAACTATTGATACGCTTACAGGTGCTCCTTTTGATGCAATTTATCAAACCACACTCGATGATGAGCATAAAATAAAAGTGGCTGAGCATTTTTACATGCGCAACGATTGGATTGATACAATGAACATGCGTATTCTTCAAAGTGATCTTGGTCCCAATGGAAAATATGTGTACAGCGACAATGATTTCATTTTCATGGGCAGGATTGTTGAGCAGCTTACAGGAATGACACTTGATGAATATGTACGTAAAACATTTTATGAACCACTGCAGTTTCAATCAACAGGTTTTTTGCCGTTGAATCATTTACCTGTCAACAACATTGTTCCAACTGAACGTGAAGTACAGTTCAGGCGGCAGTTGCTTCGTGGTTATGTGCACGATCCCGGTGCTGCAATGTTTGGCGGTATTGCAGGACATGCAGGTTTGTACAGCACGGCTTATGAACTGGCGGTGTTATTACAAATGATTGCCAATGGCGGAACAATTGGCGACAAAGCTTTTTTTAAACCTGAAACGGTGAAACTGTTTACTTCATATCAAAGTGAAAACAGCAGGAGAGGTTTGGGTTTTGATAAACCGGAAAAAGATAATCTTACACGAAAAGAAGCTTATCCTGCATTAAGTGTATCGCCATCTACATTCGGACACACAGGTTATACAGGCACAGGAGTTTGGGCCGATCCTGAAAATAATATTGTGTTCATCTTTTTAAGTAACAGAGTTAATCCTGATGGTGGAACCAATACAAAAATTCTGACCATGAATGTGCGTGGAAAAATTCAGGATGCGTTGTATAAAATATTGCTCAATAAAAATTAAACCCCGGTTTAAACCGGGGCTTTTCCTTAAGCAAAGAATAGTATTAACAACTGCCCTGCTATTATTCGTAAAATCATCGTAAGCGGATAAACCGTAGCGTAATTAATAGAAGCAACTTCATTTTTCGCCAGTTGAGATGAAAACGCAAGTGCTGGCGGATCGGTACTTGCCCCTGAAAGTAAACCACAAATCTCGAAATAAGTTTTTCTGAATCCATAGTGGGCTACAATACCAACCAGAAGCAGTGGAACCATAGTAACTGTAAGGCCCATTGCAATCCAATACCAGGCATTACCGCCTTCAAAAGCATGTGCAAGGTTGCCGCCACTGCTTAAACCAACACTGGCAAGGAATAAAGCAATACCCAGTTCACGCAGCATAAGGTTGGCGCTGTAGGTTGTAAACTGGTTTAGGTACAGTTTGTTTCCATACCGGCTTAGGAGCAAAGCAATAATCAACGGTCCGCCTGCTAAACCAATTTTAACAGGCACAGGCATATTAAAAAAGTACATGGGTATGCTGCCAAGCACAACACCAAGTACAATACCAAGAAATATAGGAGCAAGATCGGGTACATCCAAACGTTTCATTTCATTACCTAGAGCTAAAGTAACAGCTTCAATACCCTCTTTTGTACCAACCACTTTAATATTATCACCAAGCTGAAGAATAATGTCACCATGCGGAACCATTTCAACACCAGCCCTGTTTAAGCGGGTTAATGTAAAATCGTGCCTATGCATGGCCGATAAATCGCCAAGCCGCCTGTGTGTTACCTCGGCTTTTGTTACGGTAATGATTCTTGAAATCAGTTCACTTTGCGGCGCATCTTTCAGGTTCATATCGGCTTCCTGACCAATAATCAGTTTCAGCACCTGCACCTGTTCTTTATGAGCAACCACCAACAATACATCACCTTCGTACAGAATTGTTTGGGGAGTGGGCGTAATAATTTCTCCTTCATGAAACAGCCTTGATACTACAATCGGCTCTTTCAGCAAATCAAAAACTTCACGCAGTTGTTTACCAACAAGCTGTTTGTTTTCAAGTTTAAGATGAATGGAAATTGGTTTTCTTGATTTCAACGCATCAAGCTTGCGGTGCAGTTCACGCTCTTTATCAAGATCAACCCTGAAAATAACTTTCAGTAGCAGAATGGAACCAATAATTCCAAACACACCAAATGGATATACCAGCGCATAAGCCAGGGTAATCATAGAAGAAGGGTCGCCCTGCAACTGCATATCTTTTGCGGCAGCCTGCGCAGCACCCATACCTGGAGTATTAGTTACGGCACCGCTCATTATACCTGTAAGAGTGGGCATTGGCGTTCCAGTAAAATAGAAAAAGGCTATTACTATTAATACTCCCAGAACAACAACCGAAGCAGCCAGACCATTTGTAACAATTGCATTTTTCTTTAGTGATGCAAAAAAACCCGGGCCAACCTGCAAACCAATTGTATAAACAAACAGGATTAAGCCAAATTCACGAAGAAAGTGTTCTGTTTCTTTATTTACAGTAACACCAAAATAAGAAAGCGCAAGGCCGGCAAACAAAATCCAGGTAACACCAAGTGAAATACCAAATATTTTTAAACGTCCCAGCCAAACGCCGACAGCAATTACTAAACTAAAAATAATAACTGCTTGAGGAATGCTCTCTTCTGTAATAAGTTTTACCAGCCAGTCAAAATTCATAAGATTAAATTGAGCTCAAAAATAAAAACGGACGTTATTTTTAATACTAACCACAATCATAATTTCAACTTGTGTCAAACATTCATTTTTTTAAGACTGCGATTTTGAAGAATACAGCGTTGAAAGAGAATGATTTATAAAATAATTTTTTCGGAAAAAACAAATCATAGTCATGCTGGGGGCCACTCATTCTAAAATTTTCATTTAAAATGGCCTCATTTTGAGGCAATCATTTTTCATTACCTTGTAAGTTGATTTATTAATAAAAGGAAATATTCCCATGAAAAAGAAACCGCACCAGATAGAAATTAAATTTCTGGAAGGCCCGCAAAACAGATGGAGAGAATTCAGGTTTGCATTTAAAGTGTTTGCCGAGTTTATAAGAGGATACCGCCAGTTGGCTTTTGTTGGTCCATGTGTTACTATTTTTGGTTCAGCAAGATTTCACGAAGGGCATAAATACTATGAACTTACTGAAAAGGTTGGTGCTGAGGTGGCTAAAATGGGCTTTACTGTTTTAACAGGCGGTGGGCCGGGTTTAATGGAAGCTGCCAACAAAGGAGCCAAAGAGGTTGGAGGAAAAAGTGTAGGCTGCAATATAGTTTTACCACATGAGCAAAAGCCTAATCCCTACCTCGACAGTTGGGTTAACATCCGCTATTTTTTTGTTCGCAAGACGTTACTTATTAAATACTCTTACGCTTTTATTTGTATGCCGGGTGGCTTTGGCACTTTAGATGAGTTGTTTGAAGCCATTACGCTGATACAAACAAAAAAGATCAAAGACTTTCCTGTAATACTGTTTGGGAAAGAATATCACAAAGAAATGATAGAACATATTGAGCGGATGAAATTAAACGGCACCATTTCACCGGAAGATGTTGACCTGTTTTTTGTAACAGACTCTGTAAAAGATGCTATGAAAGTTTTGCGTGAAAAAAGCATCAAACGTTTTGATCTTCATCCTAAAAGACAAAACCCTAAAGGAATCTTATTTGAACGGCGTAACTGGTTTTTCAGGTAATAACTTCTTTCTTCCTGTTTACAAGAAACACTCCTGCAAAAATGAAAACTGCGGCCAGCAGTTTATAAAACGACAGATCTTCATGAAAAAAGATTACAGAAACAATTGCTGAAAAAACAGGCTGCAGATAAATATATGCCCCCGCCGTTGAAGCGCTGAGATGCTGTAATCCATATACAGTAAACAGGTAAGGAATAAAAGTTGCTCCAATTACAACAAAGCCGAGCGCTGCAAATTCAACAAACGAAAAACTTTTCCAGTCAATTGCAGCAAACTGACTGAAACAAAAAGGAGTGATGATGATGATACCAAATGTAAACACCCATCTCAGCACATGAACCGGGCTGTATTTTGCCATCAACGGTTTTACAAGTATATAATAAAAAGCATACGATACCGAATTAATCACAATCAGCAGATCCCCCAGCAAAATATTATCTCCCGCAATTGATTTTTTCCCCGATATAATCAGTAGGCTTGCACCGCTAATACTCAGCATCAGTCCCAGTGTTTTAAATATAGTAATGCTTTCCTTTTTTAAAGCAAATGCAATAAGTAAAATAAAAACCGGTGTAGCAAGAATAAGCAACGCTCCGTGAATAGGTGTACTGAGAGTGAGCCCTTTTATAAATAATAACTGGTTAATTGCAACCCCGGTTAAAGCACACAATACAAATGCAGGAATATCTTTTTTATCAATCCCGGCTTTAGAAGGTTTAACAGCATACAGCAACCATAACAATATAACTGTTACAAGTACACGGATAAAGTTTAAACCAAAAGGCTTAATGTATTGTGGTGATATGTATTTTACAATACTGAAATTAACACCAAACAGCAGGTTTGTTATAAAAACTGCCCAATGTGCTTTTTTTATTTGAATTGATGACAATTTGAGAAAATGAATGCAAAATTATCACTTAAAGATCATCCGGGGCAATTTGTTTAAGAATGCGTTCTGTAACTGTTTTGTATAATTCAAAATCATCTTCTGTAAAGAATTTTTTCTCTTCTGATTCCTTCAGTTTTTTTAAAGCAGTTTCAAGAAAAAAATTATCCTGGGTTATGAAAGTAAAATAACCTTGTTGCTGCATATACTTTGCAAGATATTCCTGTTCGGGCTGCCCAGGTGTAGGAATAAGGATTGCTTTCTTCTGCAGCCTCATTAAATCCATCAGGGTTGTATAACCGCTTCTGCAAATGATTTGATTTGATGAAGCAATGGCTTGCTGCAATTCATAAGCAGGTAAATGATTAACGATTGTTATGTTTGATAATTCAGAAACAAACTCTTCTTTAACATCAGGCAACCCTCTTACAAATAAAACCGACCCTTTAAATAAATGCAGTTGCTGCATTATTTTTTGTTCAAGTACTGAACGTTGTGGTTCAGGCCCTGATAGGAGAATCAATAAATCCTGTTTTATTTGAATGTCGATTGGCCGGTTAAACCTCGACAGTAACCCTATATAAACAGGCTGAACTATATGCCGGAGAGGATGCGATAAATGGCCTGCTAGATTTTTTTGTCCCGGCAAATCGGGAACCCAAACCTCATTAAAACGCCTTATGTATGAAGCGTGTATTTTTTGAAGAAATCTGTCGGTTATTTTTCCAAAACCCGATTTAATGAGCAACTGATGAGTAATGTAAATAGAGTGAATTTGCTTATGATAAAAACCCGGCCTGTTATCGCTTACGATGAGATCGAATTTTTCATTCACTAATAGCTCATTCAGCCACCGGTTTTCTGTTTTAATGCTTCGCAGAACATGAGGCAGTTGTTTTACAATTGCTCCAATAAGAAATGCACCCGAACTGTATCGGATATTATAACCCGGCAATGGCCTGATTTCAATACCGGGGAACTCCGTCAGCAGCAGTTTTGCCGGTGCATCGGCAGCAGCAATCACAACTTCGCATTCTTTTTGCAGGAAATAACGGATAAGAGGAATACAGCGGGTAGCATGTCCCAGGCCCCAATCAAGGGGCGCAAGCAGAATTCTGGTTTTTTTTTCCTGTTTCATCCTCTGTATAACAATAATTTAAGCTGGAAAGTAGTTAATTTGTCAGTCTTGTTTAAAAACAAATATCCCATGAGCCTGAAAAAAAATAAGAACATATTCATGCAGCGTTACAGCAAAATTGCTTTTCTTTTGATTTTAATAACAACCATTTTTTTATCGGGATGTAGTAATGGCAAACTTTTTCACAAGAAAAATGATTGCGGATGCCCTAATAAAAAAGGGATGGTGGGATATTAATAAAATCTGAAAATATGAAAGGTAATAACCGCAGAGAGCTTTTTTTTGTAACAAGCAATAACGATCTTTTCAGACCTGATGTTGATGATGAACTGGCAGAGCTGCATGAATTATTGAATTCGATTGAAGACACGGAGCATTTCTGTACAGCACATGAAATAATTGACCTGAACAACTTTAAAATTATCACCCATTCCGGTACACTAAAAAGATTTGCATTAAAAAAGGAAATACAACCTTTTATCTTTTTCAGTAACAAAAATTAATAAAAAAGAGCGGTGGTTATCACCGCTCTTTTTTATTCAGCTCATCAGAGAAACCTGTCGCCGATATTTCGTTTTACCTCTGCCACATAGTTCTTGATTTCCTGCTCCTTTTCCTTTTTACAGATAAGCAACACGTCTTTTGTATCAACTACAATAAAATCATCAAGCCCCTGCAACAACACCAGTTTTTTATCCTCGGCATGCACTACATTTTTTGTAGCATCAATAATCATCACATTTTTTCCGGCAACAGCATTTCCAAAATAATCTTTTTCCATGTTTTCATAGGCACTGTTCCAGGTGCCCAGATCGCTCCAGCCAAAAGAAGAAGGGATAACATACACATTATCTGCCTTTTCCATTATACCATAATCAATGGAAATATTTGTGCATTGCGGGTAAATACGTTCAACAGCATCCTGCTCCTGTGTGGTATTGAAAAGTTCTTTTTCGGCCACAAACAACTCACACATTTCAGGAAGAAATTTTTCAAACGCAGTTACAATATTCTTAATCTTCCACATGAAAATCCCGGCATTCCATAAAAAATCGCCACTGGCAAGAAACGTTTTTGCCAGTTCATGATTCGGCTTTTCGGTAAAAGTTTTCACTTTGTACACATTATCAGCAACAGGCAGCGCCTCATGCTGAATATAGCCATAGCCCGTATTTGCATAAGTTGGTTTAATGCCAAGCGTTACCAGTGAATTAATGTTATCAACAAACTGAAACGCATCAAGACAAACTTTAGTAAAAGCCGGCGAATCAAGAATTAAATGATCTGCAGGTGCGCAAATCAGCAGGCCATTTTGATTTATCTGCTGAAGTTTGTATGCAATGTATGCAATACAGGGTGCTGTGTTTTTCCTTGATGGCTCACTTAAAATATTTTCCGCAAGCAGTTCAGGTAACTGTTCTTTTACAATGTCGGTATATTCAACTGAGGTTACAACAAAAATATTTTCTGCCGGAATAAACTGGCGGTACCGGTCGTAAGTTGACTGTATCAGTGTCCTTCCTGTATGTAAAATATCTAAAAACTGCTTGGGGTAACCTGTACGGCTTTTTGGCCAGAAACGGCTTCCTATGCCACCGGCCATAATGGCCACATAATGATTTTTGTTCATGATATACTGAATGGTGAATGATAAATGGTGCGTTCATGAAAAAAATGTACCGGCCACCATGTATTCACGTTTAAATCAAACCTTCTTTAATTAAATCGTGCAAATGTATAACTCCGAGATATTGTTTGTTATTTACCACCAATAATTGTGTGATATTATTTTTCCGCATCAGCTCCATTGCATCAATTGCCAAAGCCTCTGCATCAATTGTTTTGGGGTTTGCTGTCATTATTTCGGCCGCAGTTACCGTATCAACAGCACTTGTTTTTTCAAGCATGCGGCGCAAATCACCATCAGTAATTACCCCCAGCAATTCATCTTTTTCGTTTACCACAGCAGTTGCCCCCAGCCTCTTTCTTGATATTTCAACAATTACATCTTTCAGCGAAGCACTTGGCAATATTTTAGGCTGCTCATTATTTCCATAAAAATTGGCCACCCGCAGGTACAGTTTTTTACCCAGTGCACCACCGGGGTGAAACTTAGCGAAATCGCTGCTCTTAAACCCACGCAATTCCATTAAAGCTACAGCCAGCGCATCGCCCATTACCATCTGAGCAGTTGTACTGCTGGTTGGGGCAAGATTGTTGGGGCAGGCTTCCTGGCTTACCGTTGCATTTAAAATATAATCGCTTTGTTTGGCAAGATACGATTCTGTATTGCCAACCAGTCCTATAATAGGGTTGCCAAAACCCTTAACCAACTGCACAAGTACTTTAATTTCAGGGCTTTCGCCGCTTTTGCTTATGATGATAACTATATCGTGGCTGAGAATCATTCCCAAGTCGCCATGAATGGCATCGGCTGCATGAAGAAAAACAGCCGGCGTTCCGGTTGAATTAAGTGTGGCTACTATTTTTTGAGCAATAACGGCGCTTTTACCTATTCCGCTCACAATTACACGTCCTTTAGCCTCCAGAATTACAGAGCAAATCTTACTGAACTCTTCTGTAATGAGCAATCCAAGGCTTTCAATGGCACCTGCCTCCAGCGCAATTGTTTTGCGGGCTACATCGGCCGGGTTTATATTATTTAATTGATTCATAATGGCGGGGCAAACCTACTTTAAATAAGCGGGAATGAAAAGAACGGTTGTGTGCAAATTTTTAATAGCAGGTTAAAGAATTTGAGCTATCTTATGCTACTGTTCTTTTTTAGCAGGTTTTTGACGAATGGGGAACAACCAAATGAGCTAATTTAATTAACTTCGCTCCCCTTGTTTTATAAGCACCAGATTTTTATAATACCAACAACTTGCTATTGAATATCCAGTTCGTAATAACCAAAGAGTGAAGGAAATAATTGATGAGTACAGTTAAAAAGAAACCGGCTGCAAAAACTACTACTAAAGAAACGAAAGCAACAGCCGCTAAAAAAACCAGGAAGAAAAACGGGCAGCCCTTTGCAAGCCTGTCACACGGCATTGATCTCTATGCAGCATTAAATGAGCATTTTGGTTTTGATGCATTTAAAGGAACACAGGAAGCTGTAATTAATAATCTGCTCAGCGGTAACGACACGTTTGTGATTATGCCTACCGGTGGCGGCAAAAGCCTTTGCTACCAGTTACCTGCTTTGGTAAGTGAAGGTGTGGCAATTGTTGTTAGTCCGCTAATTGCCCTTATGAAAAACCAGGTTGATCTTGTGCGTAGTTACAGCAGTAAAGATGATGTGGCACATTTCCTTAACTCCACTCTCAATAAAAAAGAAATCAAAGAAGTACACGATGATTTGCTTACGGGCAGAACAAAGATGCTGTATGTTGCTCCTGAAACATTAACCAAGCAGGAAAATCTTGAATTCTTCAGCGATCTGAAAATTTCTTTTTTTGCTGTTGATGAAGCACACTGTATCAGTGAATGGGGGCACGATTTCAGGCCGGAATACAGGAGGCTGAAAGAAATGATGGACCAAATTAACCCCAACATTCCCATCATTGCATTAACTGCCACTGCCACACCCAAAGTGCAGAGTGATATTGTAAAAAACCTCGGATTAAGAAACCCCGATATTTTTATTTCTTCGTTTAACAGGGGAAATCTTTATTATGAAATTCAACCTAAGATCAAAAAAGATCAAACGGTAAAGAGCATTGTTAAATTCATCTCTCAGAATAAAGGAAAGAGCGGTATTATTTATACACTTAACCGAAAAACAACCGAAGAGCTTGCCGATATGCTGATGGCCAATGGCATTAAAGCTGTTGCCTACCATGCAGGGCTTGATGCCAAATTAAGAGCATCAAGGCAGGATCAGTTTCTGAATGAAGATGTTCAGGTAATCGTTGCCACCATTGCATTTGGTATGGGTATCGACAAGCCTGATATACGGTTTGTGATTCACTTCAACATACCCAAGAGCATTGAAAATTATTACCAGGAAACAGGGCGTGCAGGAAGAGATGGAATGGAAGGAAAATGTATCCTGTACTACTCCCATAAAGATGTAAGCAAGCTTGAGCACCTGATGCGTGATAAACCGCTGAGTGAACGGGAAGTTACGGCACAAATGATCCAGGAAACAGTTGCATTTGCTGAAAGTTCTGTTTGCCGCCGCAAAATACTGCTGCATTATTTTGGAGAAGAATTTGGAGAAGAAAATTGTGGTAATTGTGATAACTGTTTGCACCCGAAAGAAAAAATTGAAGCAAAAACAGAAGTATCCATTGCATTAAAAGTAATTAAAGCATTAGATGAACGTTTTGCTGCCGAATATGTAATTCCGGTTATTATTGGCAGACTAACCCCTCAAATACAAATGTACCGCCACGATCAGCTTGCTGCATTCGGAAGCGGAAAAGAAAAAGATGTTCATTTCTGGAATTCGCTTATAAGGCAAATGCTGCTGGGGGGATTAATTAAAAAAGATATTGAGGAATACGGTTTGCTGAAAATGACAAAAGAAGGTGAAGCCTTCCTGAAAAAACCCAAATCGTTTGCAATTGTTCTCAATAACCTGTATGAGGAAGCTAATGAAGACGATGATGAAGGAACAGATGCCGAAAATACTGGTGCAGCAACTGACGACAAACTGTTTGAGATGCTGAAAGAACTACGTCAGAAAGAAGCAAAGAAAAAAGCATTGCCGCCATTTGTGATCTTCCTTGAAAATTCCTTACAGGATATGGCCACACTTTATCCTACTACACTGGAAGAACTGGAAAAATGCCAGGGTGTAAGTAAAGGGAAGGCCATCCGTTACGGCAAACCGTTTGTTGAACTTGTTGCACAATATGTTGAAGATAATGATATTGAAAAGCCCGATGAGTTTGTAATGAAGAGCGTGGTGAACAAGAGCGGCAATAAAGTTTTTCTGATTCAGAATATTGACAAACGAATACCGCTTGAAACCATTGCCAAAAACAAAGGCTGGCGCATGGATGAAATGCTGGAAGAAATGGAAACCATTGCAGCCAGCGGCACCAAGCTGAAGCTGGATTATGCCATTGATGAATGGTTAGATGAATACGAGCAGGAAGAAATTATTGATTATTTCAAAGGATGCAGCACCAGTGATTTAAAAGTAGCCCAACAGGAACTGGAAGAGGGGAGCTACAGTTGGGAGCAGTTAAAAATAATGCGTATTAAGTTTTTGAGTGAGTTTGGGATGTAAATCCTGAACTTTCTTCCGAAAATAGTTGTGGATATGTTGTTAAATCCCTCTATATTTGCAACCCCGAAGCACAAAAGGAGGATAGGCTTCCACTTACCAAATAGAGTGTTTCAGGAATGGTGCGGTAGCTCAGTTGGTAGAGCAAAGGACTGAAAATCCTTGTGTC
>DDEN01000058.1 GCA_002336115.1 Chitinophagaceae bacterium UBA1953 | reverse complement strand
TAAAAATCCCACAAATAGATATTGTCATTTTCAGTATCCCAGATGGTCCGAAGCCAATTCGTAAATTCTTTTGCAAGTCGGGCATTGGTTTCCGATAATCGCGATTTTACCATCACAGCCCCGGTCCATACAATAAACTTTGTATTAGGAAACTGCAGCATTTTCTGCTTCAGTGCCATATACTGAAGTTTATAGTTTTCAATCGTTTTTTTTGATGAATTTATATCGGCATTTGCTGAATCTGAAATTAACCCTGAAACCGGGTAACAATGTTTGAAGATAATTACGTTATAATCCTTTGTGAGCATTTCCAACGTAGGTTCGTTCATATAGGCATTTTCGCCTGCATGCTTAACCCAAATATTGTAATAATCGTAAGGATAGTTTTCCCACCCATAAGGTTCCATTTTGGGGAAAATCTGTTCTGAAATGCTATACGAAGTCCCTTTGGATTTATTGTAGGTTTTAAACCACTTCGGCACTGAGTAATCTTCGCCAATTTTAATCCCTTTTACCTCAAGCGTTTTAGTTTTGCCTTTCCAGATATTATAGCCGGTGCTGTGATGCAGAAATAAAATTTTAACTTCATCTGCCTTTTTAGATTTATGGCCAGCACATTGCACCATTAACAATGTTGATAAGATGGATGAAACCAAAATGTATCCGTAACGTAAACTCTTCATAATGAATGCTTTCTATGATTTTCTCTGACAAGTAACTATTATTTATAAATCAGTGTTCGACTTCGGTTGAAGTGCATATTGTGCCTGATATTAATGAATAACAATTTTTTCAGTAATTGGTTAAAAGCATAAAATCATAATGAATTGAAAATTACATGACGATAAACAAAAGCCTATTCCTGAATTATAGCTTTCTCAGAACCTCATGTATTCAAAAGGAAGCAATTCGGGATGAGCATAATTCGCAAACCAAATTGCTGCTATCAATCCTGTATATCCAAACCATTGCAGCCATAAAGGTTGCTTTAAAAACACAGATAATACATTAGTGCCTTTCTCATTGTACATTTCTGCGATAAAGATCAGTATAAAAAACAGCAACGAAAGTCCAAAGACTATTTTGTTGGAAATTGTCAATGAGGCGGTAGCTGAACAAGTGCTGAAATTGAAAAGGTGACTTAAAATATACCAGGACTCCGAAATTGAAGGGGAGAAAAAGAATACCATCGAAACACAAACAAATACAAAAACAATTATCCGGCTTACTGCATTTACCATACTTTTCGGATAACCCGATGCAACCTTTAATCTGTATTTCTTTGTGTAAAATTCATAAACTATTGCAACTCCCTGTAATAATCCCAGCACCACAAAGGTCCAGTTAGCTGCATGCCATATCCCGATAACAAAAAAAGTTAAAAACACCCCGCCTATAACAGTCAGGTTGCCGTATTTCCGGTATTTCACAATAAAAGGATTGTAAATAAAATCAGTGCACCACGATGATAAGGATATATGCCAGCGACGCCAGTATTCAGAAATATTACGGGATAAAAACGGACGGTTAAAATTATCGATAAGATTAATTCCCAATATTTTAGCTGAACCAAGCGCCATGTCTGTATAGCCCGAAAATTCCATATAGATATATATTGTCTGCAAAAAGAAAACAATGATAAGTGAAATCCCGGANNAAGCCTTCATAAAGATTGGATTTCTTAAAATCGCCCATAGTTTTCAACTGTGGGAAGAAATGATTAGATCTTTCAACCGGCCCTGAAAAAAATTTGGGGAAAAAGACTAATAATGTAACAAAATTCAGATAATCCGGCTCTGCCTTATCACTCCCCCGGTTTACCCTGATTAAATAGCCCAATGCCTGGAAAGTATAATATGAAATCCCCAACGGGATTATTATTCCGTTTACAGCCCAGGGCGAACCTACTGATAATAAGGACAGGAATACCTCAATTCCTGATTTAAATATTATGAAGTATTTGAAAAACGACAAAAATCCAATATCCAGCACAATGGCTGTCCAGAAAATTTTTCGGCGAAGTGTTTCTTTGGACCTGTTTTTCTCAATCAGTATTCCCCAAAAATAGTTTATTGTGGAAAAAAGAAAAGCATAAATGGCAACTTCCCAGGAGATAAATGCTATGAAACCCAGGCTGGCTGTAAATAATATAACAGACCTGTATTTGAAATCAGCCAGGTAAAAAACTGACGCAACTACCGACAGAAAACCAAGATAAATAACCAGATAATATAACATAGATGAACTGCTGTTTTGCTTTTGACTAATGGTAATTCGATTAACTTTGAATTTTGAAGATGTTGTATAAAAGAAGTCAAAATTGAAATGATGTTCCCGATAAATATCATTATTGACTGATGTTTATAAGCTCAGGAAATTATTTTCAGGTTTTCTTTACTTTTTTCCCAGAAGCATTGAAAGGCAATGTAGTTTCGAAAGCAATAATTTTAGGCATTTTGTTAATTGAAAGCCTTGATGCAAAAAATTTTCTGATTATTTCTTCCGAAAGCACTTCTTTATCAAGCTCATTGATGAAAATTGTAGCTTTAATTGCTTCGCCTAATAACTCATCCGGAATTGCTTCAACAGAACATGCTATTACCCCCGGGAAAGTGACAATAACTTCTTCTATTTCCTGAGGGCTTATCCTTACACCTCCAACTTTGATAATTTCCTTCTTTCGGCTCTGAATGAAGATAAAACCATCATCATCAACCGTAGCAAGATCGCCGGTATAAAGCCACCCGTTTCTGATGGCTTTTGCAGTATCGTCAGGCTCATTGAGGTATCCCTGCATAATATTTTCCCCTTTGGCAATTATTTCGCCGGTTTCGCCAGGTTTAACTTGCTCACCGTGTTCGTCAACTACCTGCAGAATAACGCCCGGAATACCTTTTCCAATAGAACCGGTTTTGGCTGAAAGTTTATCAGGAGGAAGGAACGAAAGCCTGGCAGTTGCCTCGGTTTGTCCATACATCACGTAAAAATCAATATCAGGAAATGTTTCAACAAATTCCCGGATAAAAGTTACGTGCAACTTTCCTCCTGCCTGGGTTACATAGCGGAGTGTCGGAAAACTGCTGGTCTTAAAATCGCGGGTTTTTCTTAATAAAATCTGGTAATGACTTGGCACTCCGGCAAATCCAGTACATTTATATTTATTGATATCATTTAGAACAGATCCGATAAATATGAAATTGTTATTCATCACAATGGATCCGCCTACTTTTAGATGGGTATGCAACAACGATAATCCGTAACAATAATAAAATGGTAAAACCACTTCAATGGTATCTTTCTGAGTAAGTTGCAGATATTCAACTATAGAACCTGTATTCGCTATGATGTTTCTGTGGGTAATAAGTACGCCTTTTTGCTCCCCGGTTGAACCGGAGGTAAAAATAATCTCCGCTAATCGGTTGCTATCAAATTCTGTTGTAATTCCAATATGAATATTGTCGAGCGCTTCAGCAGATTGTACAAATTCATCATCAAGAATATTGAACCCGAAGTTACTGAATTTCTCTTTATATCTTTTGCTGACAAAGGCGTGACTTACATTTGTTTTTCCTAAAATTTGCCTGAGATTTTCATTTTCTATAACAGGATTCAACGGTACGGCAATATTTCCGGATTTAAGTATTGCCAGGTAAGCTATTATTTGAAAGATTGAATTTTCGCTCAGAATGATAATCTGGTTATTTTCTCCCAATTGCGTTTTTAAACTGGTTGAAACTTTAGAACATATTCCGTGTAGTTTTTCAAACGAAATATGATGATGTGTTCCCAGCACAAAATCCTTTTCCAGTGAACCGGACTCCGCAAAAAGATAATCGAAAACATTCATATCAGGTAATATTATAATGTTTTATAAAAAATGGGAGTTGAACGCAAATATTCAGTTGTACGATGTTTTCGGGCAAAATTTGTATAAATATTATGGATATCGTCAGCTGTAAGTGACATTGTTTCAGCTACTGAATCGATGTCATAATTATTTTCGAATGCATACCATAACAGATCCATTTTGTCGAAAGGCAGCTGGTAGAAGAATTCCTGTTGAGTTTGCTCCGCACTGTAAGTATCAGTAGTGGGTGTTCGCCTGATGATTTCCTCAGGAACCCCAAGGTGATGGGCAACCTGGTAAACCTGCGTTTTATATAAATGTGCTATTGGCATTACATCTGCTCCCCCATCGCCATATTTTACAAAAAAGCCCTGCTCAACCTCATGCTTATTAGGCGTGCCAATCACAGCATAATGAAGTCTTTCAGCATGATAGTAGAGCATTGACATACGGCAACGCTGTTTGAAATTAGATGCTGCAACTATCTGTAAATATTCCTTCACAGGGATAATCTTGCTTTTACTCACGCCCATGCTGTCAATAATGGTCAGTATAAACAACGGAGGAAGATTATGACTGATCCCGCCCTGATTTAAGGTTATCTTCATCTTATATGCATCGGGAGTATATTCGGGAAATACAGCGCTTACTGCTTCATCCCTGCGTTTATAACAACCAAATCCTTCAAGAGCACCTGTTATATCTTCTTCAAGCGTTTGAACTCCAAATTTTTCAGCTAATTTAAGCGCCATATCCTTACTTTCATTACTCGAATCTTTTTCGGGTAACATAACGCCAAGCACTTTATCAGCGCCAAAAGCTTTTACTGCCAGGGCTAATGAAACTGATGAGTCAATACCGCCACTGATTCCGACAACAGCACCTTTGCGTTTTAAAACATGCTGCATGTCATTCCTCAGTTGCTGAATGATTCTATCTACTTCGCCTTCAATATTTTCAATCACAAGGACATCCTTTGAAAAGAGTTTTTTATTTGTATTTTCCATGATTTTATGTTTTAATTTATCTCTATAAAGCTGGCTTTTTTTTACAAAATGAACATCTCCAATAAATTAAATATTGACAGATATTGAAGACATTTGATTAGTCAAAGAGAAATGATTGCATCTTATTCACCTTCAATGAGCCCATCATCATTGTTTTTCGCATTATTGATGGTTGAATCTTTTTCAATGTCGTTTACAATAAGTCTGGAAAATATTTTGGCGCCATAATCATTTAAATGAGATCCATCGGCAAAATATTTTGAATTATTAAGGAACACTGAATTGTTTGAATAGTTTAGAAATTTGATGTTGTGTTTTTTTGCAAACTGTTCGGCAACAATATTTGATTTCTCCTGGTAATTATATTTCACAAAATCAGGCGAACTTACCACAAATAGCCTGACTCCCGCTTTCAAACAATCTTCAATAAAGGACTCATAGATCAATATTTTAGTACTATCAAGCTTATAATTTATGGGTTCATTAATTACACTGAGTTTACCGGTCCAGATTTTTGTCAATGGAACATACCCCCCATTATCAGTATAACGGTTTTTATTCAGATCTGAATTCCCGGCAAAAATGGAAAACAGTAAGGAATTAAATGGATAAATTTTGGAAACCAATTTGAATTTCTCATAAGGGCTTTTCATTTCAATAATAGCCCTCATTTCGGGATGATCTTTGTAATAGGGCAGTAAAATCGAAATCCTGTCGTAACTATCCTGTTTTTTCTCGAAGTCGCGACTGATATCGAGAATAATTACTTTTGGGGTATACCTTTTAAGTACCGACCTAAGTACTGCATAATGATAAAAAATTGAGCACCCATCTCTTCCAGCATTATAATATGATAAGCCCATTTTATTCCCAAAAATCTCTGGCGAATATTGATGATTGGCTTTTGATGAGCCAAATATCAGCAGATCAGCTCTTGTCTTTTCAATAGCAAAAGTAGTCCGGAATAGAAATCCATTTTGCTGCCTGAAATAGAAATACCGCAAACAGCTTCCTACACAAATATCAAGGACAAATACAATAGCAATAAATATCAAAATTTTTGATATAAAATTCAGAGAGGAGTTTTTCCAGATATTACTTATAAAGGCATTTTTCATCCTACCTATTTTTTAAAATGCAAAGTATATAAATTGTCCACCATCAAAAACTCCTGCCATAAGTATATATATTATAACCAGCGCATAACCTATATGATGAAGCATCCATTTTTTTTCATCCATCAGCACATTGCTCCATAACTTGTATTCACGAACAATATCAACTAACATAATTACTATGATTCCAATAGATATATTTAATATTGTTGAAGGTTGATCAATGAATAGCTTCCCACTTCCAGACTTAATTACGTTAACCATAGTTGAAGCATTGCCCCAATCTGTAGTTCTGAAAACAATTAATGAAAATGCAAAAAACAAGAATGTAAATACAATACTTATACTGTTGTACAAGTTGCCGGGCATGCTTTTCGATAACGTTTTTCTCAGGTTTCTCGTTACTACTTCATATATAAGTGCAGTAGCCTGAAGGATACCAAAGAATACAAAATTCCAGGAAGCACCATGCCAAACTCCGATAACAACAAAACTTATCAATAAAGCAAATGCAACACCCCAATTCCCCCAGTCGCGTCTTTTGTAAACAATAGGATTATAAATATAGTCATTAACCCAGGAAGAGAGAGAGATATGCCATCGACGCCAGAAATCAGAAACATTTCTGGCTAACAAGGGACGCCTGAAATTATCCATCAGGTCAATACCAAACAACTTAGCTGTACCAATGGCAATATCCGTGTATCCTGAAAAATCAGCATAAACCTGGAATGGATATAACAAGGTAGCAAAATAAAAAGTAGTACTGTTATGATGTGACATATTGGAATAAACAGTATCCACATAAATTGCAATGCGATCTGCAACCACTAGTTTCTTAAAAAGCCCCCAGGCAATATATCTTCCACCCTCAACAAAATTATCTTTTTGGAATCCCTTATCAAATTCCAATTGAGGCAACATCCTTTTAGCTCGCTCAATAGGGCCAACAAATAGCTTCGGGAAAAACAGAATAAATAAGCTGAATTTTGGAAAGTTTTTCTCCGGCTTAACTGATCCGCGATAAATATCGAGTATATAGCCAATAAGTTGAAAAATATAGTAAGAAAGGCCAATGGGCAGAATTATCTCTTTTAATATGAGGCTATTAAAGAGATCGTTCGCATTGAAAATTAACAATGTATTATCAAGAATAAATTCCCAGTATTTAAAATAAACTAGGATTCCCAAGTTGATGAACAGGCTAAAGTGCATCAAGTTCTTTTTAAACTTTTTGTCACTTATATCTCCAATTTTTCGCCCAAGATAATAGTTGCAAGAAATCAAAGATAGGATCAGCAACCCATACGAAGGCTTAACATACATGTAGAAAAACAAGCTGGCTAAAACAAGAACAGCAGTTCTGAATTTTACAGGCGAAATGTAAAATACTAAAAGAGTTATAGCCGTAAAAATGAAATAAGGTATTGATGTAGATATCATCTGCCTACCAATTAAAAAAACCAGAATATGAACAATTCAAAAACCGGATAGTTGCAATTCAAACACTAATTATTATTTAATTTGCTCTGAACGCCTCTACAAAGATCACCAATATTCTGAAAGTTTAAAAGATCATTTAAGTCGAACCGAATACCAAAATGTTTTTCAACCGAAGTTATAACCTGAATGTGATTTAATGAATCCCAGGCTTCAACTGTCGAAGTGTCGCTATTTTCATTCAGATGTATGTTTTTATCATTAAATAAATCAATAAAGATTTCATTAATTTGAGCGATTATTTCATTAATTTCCATAAGCACAATTTGTTTAACGTTTTATTGTTACACTTTAACTTTAAAAATTCACACAACCTTCATGTACAATTTTTCCTGTATCTCACTGATTTTAACGACTATTTCTTTATCCGGATGTGGTTTATTCTGCAAAAAATCAGTCATTTAATAATGACAGAAATCCAATGATCATTAAAAAACGATAATTAAAGAACTTTTTAACGTATACATGCTGAATGAATGATAAGCCTTTTCTTTCATTTCTATGATCTGTTCTCAGATCCTAAAATTATCTCTTTTTTACCAATGAAAAGTAAAGGTTCATAAAATTATGAATCATACTTTCAATTGAAAATACTTCATGTATCCGTTTCTGCCCTGACATTCCCATTTTGTGTCGCAATGCCTGGTTATTCAATAATTGCTCAACACAATTTCCGATTTCCAGGGGGGTTGATGGCTGAACCAGGAATCCGGTCTCATTTTGAATTACAAGTTCCTTAGTACCACCTCCGTCAGTAGCAACGACTGGTTTCGCCATGGCCATATATTCCATAATTGAATTCGATATGCCTTCAGTATAAGTAGCAAGCACACAAACATCCATCACATTAATAAGTGACTCAATCCCCGACATCTTACCTAATAATCTGAAATCTCGAATAAACTCATCCTTAATCAGGCTTCTTGATTGGAAGGAATCAGTTTCATTTCCGATAGCAAGAAATGTTATATCATGTCCCCGATCTAATAGTATCTGTGCTGACTCATAATACGTTTTGTAGTCCTTATACACACTGAAAGAAGCTACCATGCCCACTACAAATCGGGTTGTAATATTTAAATCATTTCGGACCTGTTCCTGAGGAATAAGATTCAGAGTTCTGTTGAAGTTAAATCCATTAAATATAACTCTGCTCTTTAGACGAGGAGCTGCATAAGCGTAAACACCAGCTTGAGAGTTACTTACTATTATATCGGATAAAGGAAATGTTATAATTGACCTGATTTTGTTGGAAGAAAATAAACTACCCGGTTTTTGGGCATCTGTTATCATTCCATTTATTAATTTTATTCTCAGTAGCTTACAGGTAAAAGCTGAATAAACAGCTGTCATACTATCCCAGCAATGCACTATATCCGGATTGAACGATTTACATATTTTATAAAACTTATAAAAGGCAGTCAGATCTTTCTTGGTATTTCTTATTAAATAATGAATCTTTATATCCAAATCTAACACTTCTTTATAATGAATATCAGTACTCATAAGAACCAATTCAAACTCGATTTCCGGATGATTTTTAAGTTCCTTCATCAATTCCATTAACCTGCGCTCCTTACCACCAGGTCCAAGGCCACAAGTAAAGAATAATATTTTCATTTTTTTGAAGTGAGTAAATTTTTGAATAAATGAGAAAGAGTCAAAAGATTGAGATTGATTTATGAAGATTTACTAAAAAGTTTGCCTTTCCCCTCAATTAAATGTTTCTGATACAATAATTTATAAATCATCGCCTCGGTGATGGATTATGCATTCAGCGCTGTTTTCAAAACCTTAATCTGATAGTTTGGATTATATTTATTGTCGATAATTTCAAATGCCTTTAATCGGATGTTTTCTCTTTTTTTATTATCTAAACCAATCCAACCTGTAATTTTATTTGCCAGATCCCAAACATTTCCTTGTTCAAAGAAATCTCCTGTCGAGTCCTTTTCAATTACTTCAAATTCAGGCATCTGAGTTTCGAAATTATTATTAGTAATAACAGGTGTTCCATACACAAAACAGTGCATTGCAGTTAATCCAACATTTCCTGGCGATACACAAACATCAGCATTGTATATTAATTCGCCTGTAATTTCTTCATTATAGCAGGGCCCGTATATCCACACATTGGATTCCAACCCTGCATCCCGAATTAAAGTGGTAAGGTCCAAATCATCTGAATTATCGCCAACAATAACCAGGTTACAGTCGATCCCACGCTGTTTAAGGATTAACATCGAAATTAAAATCAGATCTATTTTTTTAATTTTCTGAATTCTACCTACATAAATCAAAACTGGCTTGTCGTTTTTAAAATAATCAGCATAAATATTTGATTTTACTAGTTTTTGACGAATTTTAAACTGTACGTCATAATCCAAAGAATTATAAATACAAAGCATTTTATCTGCATCAAATCCTTTATTAATCATGATATTACGGGAGTAATTACCATAAAGTAAAAACTTATAGGCTAAATGATATAAAGGATAAATTTCAAGCTTTTCTTTCCAGTAGAGTTCTTCCTTCGACTTAAGTCCGTGCATCCAGAGGTAAACCTTTTTATTCAGAATCCAGGCAAAAAATGCAATAACCAAATTTGATAAAACCTTGTGGTCGCCGGTTAAAATGTAGTGTTTATAATTTTTGAAAACGAGGCCAACCACATTTTTTTGCCAGGTATACCTGTTATTAAATATTTTAACATTTCTAACAGTCTTTTTATAGCCTGACAGACTTGCAACATCCATTAATTTAATAGGAGTTTCTACCTGATCACCAAAGTAGAAATCGCAATGCAGCTCTTTGTCCATTAACGTATAAATAGCTGACCGGTAATGTGGAGCCAGGTTAAATATACAACAAACATTTGGGGTTTTATCCTGCATATCGGTGTTTAGATTTCATGAAATTACAGAACCAGAATTCAGATTAAAAATATTTATAAGCCACTTATAATCAATGCGACGCTCTGCATTTTAATAAAATTTGCCTCAGCAGCGAATACCATACAATGCTCTCATTCATCATGGACTGACCTTCTTAATTCAAGCTCATACATCATGCTGACTATTTCTTTCAATTTCATGTTGCCTGATTTTGGCAGTTTCGAATGTCCCAAAAGAATTAATTTTTCTTAGTATTATCTAATGGAAAATTATTTATCGATTTATAAATATTTTTGTTCCGGCTTATTCTGAAAAATGTTACGTTATATTTTGTTATGAAACTTTCTTTCAAGAATTACTAAACGTAAGAAAATCATATTTCCAACAAAATATCTCCTGAATAATCGCTTTGGCTCCTGTAAAAAACGGTAAAACCACTCTAATCCAATCTTTTGCATCCAAACCGGTGCTCTTTTTATGGTGCCTGCCAGAATATCAAAATACCCACCAACGCCTAAAATGTAGTTCACTTTAAGCTGCGTTTTATACTTTTCGACAAAGAATTCTTTTTTCGGTGAGGGCAATCCTAAGAAAAGTATATGAGGTTTCGATGTGTTTATTAATTCAACAATTCCAGGTTCTTCATCCTCTTTAAAAAAGCCATCACGGAAACCGGAAATTTTCAAGTTTGGATATTTATTAATAATATTTTTAACAGCAGATTGAAGTTGTTCCTTTCCGGTACCCAGCATGAAAACATTAAAGTGGTTCAGTTCTGATAATTTTAACACCATATCTGCCAGGTCAGGACATGCAACCCTAGATGGAACCTTGTATCCGAAAATTCGCAAAGCCCATACCAAAGACATCCCATCAATATTAATAAGATCACAATTATTATATGCCTGTAATAATTCATGATTTTGTTTTATTTCTACAATTGAAGAAGCGTTAACACCGCTTTGCACAATCTGCACATTCTTCTTTATTCCGCCTTCTATAATTTCAACAAATTCACTGATGCTAAGCGGATTAATTCTTACACCAAAAGCAGTAATCTCCTTCATGTCCGGAATAAACATATTATTCGTTGAATTTTAGACCCATCAATTTGATCCAAGAGCAATAAAACTAAATTGATTTTTTATTCATGTAGGTTGCCCTGTAGATTTCAATATGCGACAATAAATCATCCTGATTTGCAAATCTGTCACTTCTTCTTTTTGCTGGAACTCCGGCATATATTGAATATGGCTCTATATCTTTCGTTACAACTGATCCTGCTGCAATAATACTCCCCATTCCAATTTTAACCCCGCTCAAAATGATTGATCCATATCCTACCCACACATCGTCTTCTATAATAACTTTATCATCAAGTCCCTTCCAGGAATAATCAATATCCCGTATTTTGCTTGCAAGTCTTGTTGGAACACCCACCTGGCAATAATTGTGATCGTATCGCCCAACCAGGGCAACACGGTTTGCGAACATTACATTATTACCAATCTCTGCATCACATTCAATTTGTGAAAACTTTCCAATGTAAAAATTATC
>DDEN01000007.1 GCA_002336115.1 Chitinophagaceae bacterium UBA1953 | reverse complement strand
ACTTTGGCCAGGCAAACTGGGCACCTGCGTATATGCCTGATAGTAAGCATATAATTTTCGCCAGCAATCACGAATATAAAAGAGGATTTCCCTTCAACTTATATACCATGAATGAAGACGGTACCAATCTTACAAAAATCAGCCGAGACAAAGGTTTTGATGCCTTCCCCATGTTTAGCCCTGATGGAAAGAAAANNCAATATTTTTATTGCCGATTGGGTTAAATAATGAAATTGATAATGCTTAGTGAAGCAATAAATCTTCCAGCAACTGGTTGTAATCTTTTTTGATGGATGTGAAAACATCTTCTTCTTTGCCGAACTTTTTCATATTAACCTGGTGGTCTCTGTCCAGTTCAACAGATGAATACTTGTTTTCCCTGTATTTTCTGATGGCTTCTTTTTCTTTCAGAATGTTTTTTTCCATGTCATTCAGTTCCCTTTCCTGATCAACAATCTGTTCAAGTAACCGGTTAATGCGGATAGATTTAGGGTTTTGTGAGGGGATGTTTTTGTGAATGGCATCAAGTCGTTCTTCAATAAGGAAAGCGGCTTTTTGATATCCTGTCAGTTCCCATTGCCATTGTGCAATTTCTTGCATGTACTGTTTGGTTTTCATACCGGATTTTTGCTTTTATAAATTAAAAAATACCAGAATAACCAGGTTTTTTCATATCAGGACGTTCTGGATTGTTCTGTAAACTTATGATGATGATTTTAATCAGCCTATGATTTTGGTCACCAAAAGAAAATTTTTACATTATTTTAAAAGAATATGTTTACTAAACTTAAAGGATATTGATTCCTCTTTTACCGGCAGGGGTTTCAAATCTTAAATTTTCTTTCGGCTTTGGCTTTGTTAAAGGATTAAAATGTCTTCTCCCGGGCTGAATATTTTTCCTGTAATCAGGAATAATAACAGGATTAGTCTGCGCAAAAAGAGGGTTTTGCGTATATACAGGCATGTTTGAAGTAAAACGTTTGTCCGGTTTCAGGACAGGCATATTGTCAAGAGGTAATTTGTATATAATCCCTTGTGTAGTTTTGTTTAATATAGAAGACGAATCAAATAAACTGAACTTGATTATTCCAACAACCGGCATTGAATCTCTTTGAACAACATGTTGGGCGTGTGTAAATATGCTGCATGTTGTTAGTAAAACAAGAAATATTAATTTTTTCATAGTGCTTTTATTGTTTTAAAGTTAAGAAAAAAGAAAGTTGATATTTTGTTTTTCTAAAACAGTACTTTTTAATGTTGTATTTTACATAGTTTACCTATGATATTTAAGTGTTTCTGTTTACTTCTTTTTGGGTATTGAAAAAGAGACTGTTTTTTGGATATTAGTATAATGTGAAAGGCTGTATTTGTAATGAAATTTTACTAAGAAATAAAAATTTAACGGTGTATCTTAGCTCTCATCATTTGAAATGATGAGGTGATTGGTTTGTTGAATGCAGCACTGTAAAAACACTTTACTAACTGTATTCAAAAACAGAATACTGTTTGATTGCATTTGCTGTTATGATAATTTCTTATGTGTACAGTATGAATTATAATCAACGATATTTATCATGATTGAAACGGCAAAACAACAGCAAGTCGCTTCATATACGAACAGCAACTCCTGCTGTGTTTTGATTGTTTTTCTGCTCCTTATTTTATTCTCTGGTTGTAAGGAAACAAAAATCCCAGGCGGGCCTGTTTATGGCAATCATCCTGCCGGAGAAATTCCTGAATATCACTTTGCAATCCATGCACAATATAATCCGGCTAAAATGTTAGAGGTTTATCAGCCATTAATGGATTATCTTGGAAAGCACATCAAAGAAATCCACTTTACTCTTGAAACATCAAGAGATTACACAAGTTTTGAAAATAAATACAAAGCCGGTAAGCCAGAATTTTTACTTCCTAATCCATGGCAAACCATTCAGGCAATATCAACCGGATATGATGTTTTACTTATGGCAGGAGACCCCCAGGACTTCAGAGGTATTATCATAGTAAGAAAAGACGGGAGTATTAACAACCCTGCCGATCTAAGGGGTAAAACTGTTTGTTATCCATCAGCAACTGCATTGGCAGCTTGCATAATGCCTCAATATTTCTTTTATCAAAATGGAGTTGATGTAAATAAGGATATTCATAACATATATGTAGGATCACAGGAATCATCTATTATGAATGTGTTTCTGAAAAAATCGGAAGCCGGATGTACCTGGACGATGCCCTGGCAGATTTTTAAAAAGGATCATCCTGCAGAAGCTTCGGAATTAAAACAACTTTGGGAAACGGAATCATTAATCAACAATTCAGTTATGGTGCGTAGTGATATCGATACATTGTTACGGAAACAGGTATCAGACTGTTTGGCGCATTTGCAGGACACGGAAGAAGGTAAAGCAATTCTTTTGGCAATGCAAACATCGAGATTTATACCGGCATCAAATGAAGATTATGATATTGTACGTCATTATATTGAACAATTTGAAAAGCAAGTAAGAAAAATTGAGATAAGATGAAAAGACTGGATTTAAAGCATCATTTATTCTATACCCTGCGAGGCCGTCTTGTAATAAGTATTGCGGCTGTGATAGCAATTATAATGTCTCTTTTTATAACCGATCTGTTATCAAGGCAGAAGAAAATTTTTCTTCAACAACAAACAGAACATGCTGTTGCATTTTCTCAGGCACTTTCAATATCTGCTGCAGGGTGGCTTGCATCGTATGATATTGCCGGGCTGCAGGAGTTAGCCGATGCACAGAAGAGATACCCCGAACTTCTTTATACAATTCTTACAGATAATAAAGGCCATATTCTTGCTCATACCGATAAATCAAAAATTGGTCAGTATTTACTTGATCTTCCTCGGAATGGCCAGTTAACCATCATCAGCCAAAGTCCGGAATTAATTGATGTTGCTGTTCCTGTAAAGCTTGAAAACCGTCAGGTTGGTTGGGTACGTTCCGGGTTAAACCAACAGATAGCAACTTCGCAACTGAATGATGTAATTGCGAAAGGGCTTTTATATATTTTTATTGCAATTCTGGCAGGTGCTTTTATTGCATGGCTTATGGCACATTGGCTTACACTGCGATTGTATGCAGTGCAAAAAACCATTAAAGAAGTAAGAACAGGTAATAAAGATGCACGAATATGGATGAAGGGGTATGATGAAGCTGCGCAACTTGCACAGGAATTTAATGAGATGCTTGATGTGCTGGATGAACGTAATACAGAACTCAGCAACAGCGAAACACGTTTTAAAAAGTTGTTTAATGTTTCTGTTATTCCGCTCGTATTTATCACCCGGGAAGGCGAAATCCTTAATTATAATCTTTCTTTTCAAAGATCATTTGGTTATTCGGGAGAAGATATAAGTAACATTCATGATTGGTGGCAAAAAGCTTATCCTGATCCTGAATACAGGAAAATTTCAATTGAAAGATGGGATAGTTCTATACAGAAGGCAATTGCTGAGCAAACAGATATTACTCCATCAGAATATAATATTGTATGTAAGAACGGGGAAATACGAACAACGCTGATTTCGGGAGCAATTATTGATAATAATTTGCTTGTGGCAGTGTATGATATTACTGAGCGTAAAAGGTCAGAAGACAGGTTAAGGCATAGTGAAGAACGTTTTCGTGCAATATTTGAAAAAGCGCCCATTGGCATTGCATTAGTAAACCCGGCAACTGGTAAAATTCATGAAGCAAATCTTCGTTTTGCAATCATCGTTAACCAGCCAGTACAGGAGTTGTTGAAATTAAACTGGTCGGATGTTCTGCATCTCAGCGATGAAAATCATGCACTGGAGTTTTCGGACCAGTTAAGAGAAGGAAAAATTCAGAGTTTTCACCTGCAAAAAAAATATGTACAGTCTTCAGGAAATGAAGTATGGATTAATATCACTGTTGTTGCAGTAAGCGCAGGTAATAATGAAGCGCCTCTGCATTTATGTATGGTAGAGGATATTACAGAAAGGCGCAAAGCAGAACTGAAGCTGAAAGAGGCTTATGAACGGCTGCAAAAAATTGCAGCAAGGGTTCCCGGGGTTATTTTTCAGCTAAGAGTAAAGCCCGATGGAAGAATCAATTTTCCTTATGCCAGCAATGCAATTAAAGAATTGTGTGGAGTTGACCCTGAAGATGCTAAACTTGATGCTGCTAAAGTTTTTGAAAGAATACACCCCGATGATTACACAAGTGTAAGGGCTTCTATACAGCAATCATGTACGGACTTGAATGTTTGGCAACATGAATACAGGCTGGTACATGAAGATGGGAGAGTGAGTATATTATATGGAAATGCGATGCCTCAGAAAGAACCCGATGGTTCGGTTCTTTGGCATGGCTTTATTTCCGATGTTACCAATAAAAAACTTGCAGAAGAGCAATTACATGCATCACAGCAAATAACACATACAATCATCAATACAGTTTCAGTAAGAGTATTCTGGAAAGATAAAGATCTGGTATATATGGGATGCAATGAAATGTTTGCAAAAGATGCAGGTTGCAAACATCCTGCAGATGTAATAGGAAAAGATGATTTCGGCATGAGTTGGCAAAAACAGGCAGAATTGTTCCGCAAAGATGACCGACTGGTATTAGAGTCGGGTCAATCCAAATTAAATATAGAAGAAATAGTTCCTCTTGCTGATGGCAGCCATATTTCAGTGCTTACCAGTAAAACGCCACTCCGCAATTCAAAAAATGAAATTATTGGAGTAATTGGTACTTATATTGATATAACAGATCGTAAACTGGCTGAAATTGCTGTAAATAAAACAAACAGGTTGTATTTGTTTGTAAGCCAGATTAACCAAATGATTATACAGACAAATGATGAGCTTGCCTTGTTTGAGGAGGCCAGCAGAATAGCAGTTGAATTTGGAGAATTCAGAATGTCATGGATTGGACGTTTGGATGAAGAAAAAAAGATTGTCGTGCCAATTGTATTTAAAGGTGAAGAGAAAGGTTACCTGTCCGAAATCAAGTCAATTTCTGTTGAAGAAGTTCCCCAAGGGAAGGGGCCTACTGGCACAGCTCTTCGTGAAACAAAAGTTGCAGTATGTAATGACATTGCAAATGATCCCTCAATGGCTCCATGGAGAGAAAGTGCTTTGAAACGGGGATACGCTTCATGTATTGCATTGCCGTTAAAAAAATCGGGGAAGGCGGTGGGCGTTTTTTCTTTATACGCATCAACGCCTGATTTTTTTAATGTGGATGAAGTTAATCTTCTGGAAGGGGTAATTAATAACCTTTCATTTGCACTTGAAACTATTGAAACTGAAAGGCAAAGAAAAAGTGCTGAAAAGAGATTGAAAGATTACATTTTCGCTTTGAATGAATCATCTATCGTAGATGTGTCGGATAAAAATGGAATTATTCAATATGCTAATGAAAATTTTTGCAAAATTTCAGGATATTCTCTTGATGAATTAGTAGGGAACGATCATCGTATTTTAAAATCAGGGTATCATTCAAAGCAACATTATGAAAAACTATGGGCAACAATCTTAGCAGGAAATGTATGGCGAAGTGAAGTAAGAAACAGGGCCAAAGACGGATCTTATTATTGGGTTGATACGACGATTATTCCATTTTTAAATGAAGCACAGAGGCCTGTTCAGTTTATCACGATCAGGTCAGATATAACAAAGCGAAAAGAAGCTGAATCGAAAATTACTGAAGCGCTGGAACGTTATGATCTGTTAACAAAAGCCAGCAGCGATACAATATGGGATATTAATACAAAAGCTGGAACAATAATTTATAACCAGGGGTTAAACCGTACGTTCGGCTACAGTATTTCGGAACTTGGGGTTGAGGCCGATTGGTGGGAGGCTCATGTTCATACTGAAGATCGTGAATATGTTTTAAAAGCGCTTGAAAAAGCAATCACAAATCAAGAACAGTTTTTCCAGTTTGAATACAGGTTTATGTGTGCCGATGGAACTTATAAATACGTTCACGACCGTGCATTTGTTATTTATGATGATAATGGTATTCCTGAACGTATGATTGGCTCAATGCAGGATATAACATCGGAAAAAGAGCTTGCAATAAAAATTGAAAAGGAAGTAATAGAAGCGCAGGAAAGGGAATGGAACCAGATAGGAATGGAGCTTCATGATAATGTAAACCAGGTGCTGGCGGCATCGTTATTATTCATGGGGTATAGTCTTGAAAAGATGAAAAATGGTGATTTGCCTGCTAATGAAATAAAAGAAAGTGAAAAGTATGTACGTGAAGCCATCAACGAAATAAGAAAGCTTTCTCACCAGCTATCGCCCGGAGCAACTAAGAATGTTTCATTAATGCATGTGATTACCTCGCTTATTGATACAATGAAAGAAGGGAACAGATTCCATATTTCGTTTGAAACAAGCAAACTGGAGAATCTGAAAATATCAGATAAACTTCAACTAAATCTTTACCGAATATTGCAGGAGCAGCTTAACAACATTGTAAAGCATGCTGAAGCAAATGAAGTAACTATCAGTTTGTCAAAAGACGGCAACTGGCTTGTATTACGTGTTGTTGATGATGGAAAAGGGTTCGATCCGGAGAAAAAAGTGAGGGGGATTGGTTTAGAAAATATCAGGCGAAGAGTAAAGGCATTTTCAGGCGAGATGAGGCTTTACAGTTCTCCTGGAAAGGGATGTGAAATTATTGTAGAAATTCCTTTATAAAGAGGTGTTTAAAATCATCACTTCGGTAACAAATTAAACTGGCATTGTTTCTTGTTGTGAAAATGAACAAAAAATAATTTCATTACAGTAGTTTGCACGAATGCTTTAGTTTTGACATAAACNNATTTGCACAACATTTTACGCTGGGTAATTTTAATTTTATTGCTGATTGCGTTAGTTCAGTCGTTCACTAAAAACAATAGCGTAAAAAAGGTTAGTTTATGGCTGCTTATTTCAGCGCACATAACTCTTATACTTGGCTTATTTCAATATTTTAATAGCGAAACCGTAGGGTTTCATCTCGTTGAAAATATGGGTGGTTTTGGAAATGTGATGAAAGATGGTTTTGCACGTTTCTGGGTTGTTGAGCACATTACTGCTATGATTGCAGCAATTATTTTAATAACAATGGCTCGGGGCAAAACAAAAAAAGAAAATTACAATGCAGCAAAATGGTTGTATTTAATTGCACTGGTATTAATAATGGCTGCAGTTCCCTGGCCATTCAGGGAGGCTATTGCTCGACCTTGGCTCTAAACAATCAAACATATTCTTTAAAACAGCGAATGATTTCATTCGCTGTTTTATTTTTTGCCGAGCTCAATTACTTCACAGTCTCTCATGTTTTTTCCATCAATAACAAAACGGATAATTGTTCTCATTTTATGCCAGCCTTGTTTTCCGGCAGCACCGGGGTTCATGTGCAGGCAATTGATCTTATCATCGTACATCACCTTTAAAATATGCGAATGTCCGCTGATGAACAGTTGCGGATTATGAAGCTGCAGCTCTTTTCTGGTTTCAGGATTGTATTTAGGCGGATAACCACCAATATGCCTTATCAGTACGTTCACATCCTCACAATTAAAAGAAAGTTGTTCAGGATAAATACTTCTGATGTCCTGTCCATCTATATTTCCAAACACTCCCCGCAGCGGTTTGTTTGATTTTGATTTCAGTTCATTGGCAAGTTCAATCGTTCCCCAATCGCCTGCATGCCATATTTCATCGC
>DDEN01000028.1 GCA_002336115.1 Chitinophagaceae bacterium UBA1953 | reverse complement strand
GACCTTTTAAGGTTGGAATTAATTGCGTCCTGTTCGCTTTCCTTTTTACAGCTGAAAGTGACCAGAACAAGTAAAACAAATGCAAAAGCAATTGAAACGAGAGTTTTCATTTTTGTAGTTTTAGTAAGTATTTATTGGTATTTGGGCACATCAAGAACCTGAATTGCAGATTGGCCGAATTGATTTTTCCGTTTTATTTGGAAAATATTCATTTAAAAAACAACAGCTTTTGAAAGCCGGATTGTCCTTGCCAGGAAATGCAGGTTGATGCTTAGGGAAAAGGGGGAATGAAAGAAAAGTAGCAGATAAGATAATGTACTTCGGATAAGCAAAAAGATTATTGCTTACAAAGAAATGGGTGCTACAATAAAGGATTACCCCCTAAAAGAAGGTTTCAGCAACGGAAATTGCCAAAGGATGCCGGCGAATGACCGGCTATATCAATAAAAACCGCTCGTTGACTGAACGCATCAGTAACCGATGGAATATTTACGAAATCAAATAAGTCAATAAAAAAAGCAGTGTGTAAAGTAAGAACATCAGTGAATGACTGGGTATTGATTGAAGTACCAGCTTCAAAGTCATCATTTACTTTTGAGAATTTGAAAACATTATGGCATTTGTCGCAATGACCACCACAACAAGCTTTAGGTGTGGAATAAACAGATAAGGACATTTCGGCCAAACCACAATAATGCCGTGTAATTGGCATACCCCCTGTTGCTACCAACAGGAGTAAGATTATTGCGATATTTCCGGCTTTTTTAAGCATAATGTTATTAGAAGTAGCAAAGTAACGGATAAAGATTCAGATTGTTTTATATGTTTTGATTTTTTAACAGAAGGTTAACAAAAGTGAAAACACCGAAACAGTCTGATTTAAAATTAACCCTTTCTTTCTGTCCTTTTTCTTTTTAACTCATTTCCAGAACGTTGGATCAGATTTAAGGATGAAGAAAAAGGACAGAAAAGCTGCAATTATAAAAGGGTCTTACTGTTATACGAAATCAAAAACGATAGATTGATTATTTAACCGGGTGATGAGCAGAGTGACCTAAGCGCATTGTATTTAAACTGCGATAGCTTTGATTCATAATAGCTGTATCGCCCATATAGGTATGAGTTGCCATCATACCACTTCCATGCATGGTATTGCCACCCATCATATTGCCACCCATCATATTGTCACCATCCATCATATCTTTACAGAAAGTGAGGTAATACTTGTTACATAGCGAATCGTTGAGGTGGTAAAGACTGTCTTCCATCATTGTGTTAGGATCAGTAAAATTCCCATCGGAAGTTACATGAATTTTAAGTAAATCGTCATTGGTTTTTGCAGTTGCGAGGCTTTGTTGTACCTGCGTTTCTGTTTGTTTCAAATTTGCATTGAGGGTATCCTGGCTATTCGTATCTTTTTTACAGCTGGTAGCAAACAGAACAAAAAGAAGCATTATGGATGAGATTGAAAGAATTGTTTTCATTTTGTAAGATTTAGTGATTGGTTGTTTAGTGATTTATGAGATATTAGGTGTAATATTTTTTTACAAAAGTAACCTGATGAAAAATCAGATGTCACAATATGTTGAATTTTACAACAGTGTTTGAGAATTGGGTTTCGGAAATCCGGAAGGAATCAGGATACTTTGCATCAGCTTTAAAGGATAAAGCATTTTGAGAAACAAGAATTACCTGTATGGGCTTTAAGCTCTGCCAATAAGGAACAATCCTCCCGAAGTGGAATTTCAGCAACGGAAATTGCCAGAGGATGCCGGTGAAATCCCGGCTTCGTAAATGTAAGCCGCTCGATGATTTACTAAATCAATAAGGGGTGAAGTATTTACGTTATTCATTAAATCGATAAAAAGGGCAGACTGTAAGGTAACAATATCGGTGAAGCACAGCGTTTTTATTGAACAGCCACCTTCAAAAGCATCTTTTACTTTAGAGAATTTGAAAACATTATGGCATTTGTCGCAATGGCCTCCGCAGCAGGCTTTAGGCGTAGTATAAATAGAAAAAGACTTTTCGGTGATACCGCAATAGTGCCTGGTAACAGGCAAACCGCCTGTTGCTACCAACAAGAGTAAGATTATTGCAATATTTGCGGCTTTTTTGAGCATACTGATTTTAGAAGCTGCAAAGGTAACGGATAAATATTTGTATTATTACATATGTTGTGGAATTTTAACATAAGGTTAGCACAATATATCATTTAATCAGGCAAAATCATACCTTTAACCACAATCAAATGAATGTGAAATACTGATTATGAATTTAAAATGAGAAATTAAAAAAGCGGTATTGAAATCTCAACACCGCTCTTTCATACTGGTATTAGGGTTTAATAGTGCAGTTTATGAATTGCAGCATGATTGTTTCTCATGACCTGCATTTGATCGTAACAGGTTTGCACACCCTGAGGCATGTATTGCATCATATTGTAGCTTATCATTTTATTGTACATCAAACTATCGGTATGATGATAATTATGTGAAGTGTTGACATTATTCTGATAATAAATTGAATCGTAACCGCACATACCATTTCCATAACCCATCATATTCCCATTCCAGTTATATACCTGGTAATTGCCGGAATGCGTGGAGTACATATTTTGGTTGTACTGGTAGTAATGCGATGAGAACAAACTATCGCATTGATGATAGATTTTCTCCTGAGCAAAGCAAAGGCTATGACCATTTGCAGCATTTTTATGCTGATCTATCATCACATTTGTTGCAGCAGTGGCCTGTTTCAGGTCAACCTGAAGGTTGTCCTGAAGGGTTGAGGCTGGTGGAGTAACGTCATTATTTTTGGAGCAGGCTGCTATGATTAACAAGCCTGAAGCAACTATTGCCAAAAGTGTTTTTTGCATGATTATTTGTCTTAGTAATAAAAGTGATTTGTGAAATTAACAGGAAAGGATGAAAATTACCGGATCATCTTTCCCGCTAATGAAGGTTCCGGCTAGGTGAGAAGCACCGGAGGACGCCAGATCAGGGTAAGCGTTACTTCAGCAGGAAGTGCTTTATAAAAAGTAAAGCCAAACTTAAATATAGACGGTGGTGGCATCAATGAAATTGACAAAGCCTGAACTATTGGTTTTCCGCAACAACCGCAATGACAAAAGGGAGAACAAGTACACTCATCATTAAGTGTACGTGAATGATTTAACGAGATAAAAGAAGTCCCATGCGAATCTAATGCGGTAAAGTCATTGCATGTATCATATGACAAAGCAAGTATGTAAAAACTCAAAGCTATGCAGAGTAGTTTCATGGCACAAATGTACTTCATTTCATATGAAATAACGTAAATATTTAAAATATATTACATCATTCTCATATAATGTTACAAGTACGTATTGCTGATTTATCGGTGACAGATAAAATAAGCGAGAAAATTAGACGTAAGGTAACTTAATTATAAGTTATCAATTACAATTTTTAGTTTTTCAGTTACCTGTTGAGCCACTTCACCTAAATCCGGATTTACAATGGCTTGCATTGATGCAATAGGATTTACAGCAGCTACTTCAATTTTATTCTGACCCTGCTCAATTACAAGAACATTGCAAGGTAGCATAGTACCTATTTTATCCTCTGCCTGTAACGCTTTGTAGGCAAATGGGGGGTTACATGCTCCAAGAATGGTATAGCGTTTGAAATTTACATTTAGTTTTTCTTTTAACTTATCGTGCATGTTGATTTCGGAAATTACTCCAAAACCTTCAACTTTAAGGGCTTCGGTTGTTAGCTTTATGGCTTCCTCAAAGGAAGTTTCTAATGTTTTGCTAAAATAGTATTTCATAATTATACGTTTTTGAAGGTTAAAAATACAACATAATTAGTTAGCAGGTTGCAAAATTCTGAATGTGGCAGAATGTAACAAGAATAAAGAAAATATAAGTTGATTAATCTTTTTTTATTGATTTTTCATTTTCGTTTAACCTGTTACAACCAAACAAAAGTGGATTGTAATATTTTACTTTAGACTTTCATTAAAAATATGGTTTAAACGAAGCATTTTATAATAATCATCGTAAATTAACAGTTCTGCGTCGGATTTGAATTGTAAATCGATTAAATCGTGAAACTTTTTATTGTCCATAAATGAAGTTTCAACATTCTTCAATGTGAGTTCTTTCAAAGGACTGTCTACATCTTCGCTAAAAAAATACCTGGTTTTAGAAATCGTTTGGTTGCTTTTGGGGCTTGAATTTGATTTTTCGGTAAACTGATAAACGGTAATAGCCCCTTTGTCCAGAATTAAATATTCTTTACCCTGGTAAATCCTGTATTCCTTCCCATCGCAGAGGCGAAAGCCCCAAATTGACGATTTAGCCAGTTTAATGGTGCTGTTGTCGCTAGACGTAATTTTAACTGATTTAGTGTTGAGAAAATCGGATGTTTTAATGTTGTGTTTCTCTGTAAGGCAGTTTTTTTCGTATGTGAGCTTGTTTGTAGAAAAATCGGATGGCATCATGTACAAGCCACTCTTGTTTGAAAGGGTTTCATTAGTCTGGCCAAAAATAGAACCTATAGATGCTAAGCCAGCTACTGCGAGTGATAACAATTTTGTTTTCATAATGTTAAGTTTTAATGATTAGAGTATTGGAAATTAATTCTAATTGAAATTGAGGGCATTATATTTATTCTTTTAGTGTTTTAACAATTGTTTTGTTCCTTACAAATATTTAAAGTTAAAACCATCTGCCGACTTTTTTGCAGTAATTTAAATAGGTTTTGCCGTGTGTTTTTGCCAGATATTCTTCTTCGAGCCTTACCTGTACCTGAAAAAGTAAAGTTGTCACAACGAAAACCAATAAGGTAATGGCATTGGGGAGTATAAATAATATCCCTATCAATGTAACGAGCATACCCAAAAACACAGGGTTTCGGGAAACTGAAAACAAACCATTGGTTTTAAGTTCAGTTTTTGTAGAAAGATCAATACCTACACGCCATGAATTACTCATTTGTACCTGTGCCATAACAATCCAAAGCAAAGCCAGGTGAATGATTATAAATCCTATGTATTTAAGAATTGAAATTTCGAGCCATTTAACAGGTATAAAGTATTGGTATACAAGAGGGAAAAGATTTACCAGTACAATAAAAAACACAATGAAGTTGATTAAGGTGAGAACTTTTCGAATGTAATCCTGTAATGAATCGGTATTATTGAATACATAAGCATTGATACCGGTTTTACGTTTTACCCTAACTGTTGGGAATATAAACACAATAATGAAATAAAGGAGCAGAAACACAAAGACATACATTTTCTCTAACATATATTTTAGTTTTAGTATGGATGACAATTTATTTAACAACCAAGGTTACCGGAATAAGATTCATTCCAGATATTAGCAAGTTTGTTTTTGAACCGAATGCAAAATCATTTTCGGAGAGTTTACAAGTAAATCTATTTTTTTAATATTCTGATGGCATTAAAAACAGCAATCAGAGCTACACCCATATCCCCGAAAACAGCTTCCCACATTGTTGCAATGCCGAAAACACCAAGAACAATGAACACCAGTTTAACTCCCATTGCAAAATAGATATTCTGCCAGACAATCTTTCTTCTCCTTTTTGCAACATCAATTGCAATGGCAACTTTGGAATGCGAATCAGTCATCAGTACGATATCAGCTGTTTCGATTGCCGCATCGGAGCCAAGAGCACCCATTGCTATGCCAATATCGGCCCGTGCAATTACCGGTGCGTCATTTATACCATCACCTACAAAAGCAACTTTTCCGCCTTTGCCTACCTACATTATGTTTTCGATATGTTTAACCTTATCTTCGGGCAACAATTCGTAAAAGTATTTATCGATGTTGAGTTTCTTGGCGAAAGCAGCGGCAGCAAATTTGTTATCGCCGGTGAGTGTTACCGTTTGAATATTATTTGCTTTTAGTTTTTCTATCGCTTCGACAGCATCATCTTTGAGTGCATCAGAAATAATTATGTAACCGGCATAATTATTGTTTTATAGTATTAACTTTTTAGCAAACGCAAACCGCTTAATATTACCAACAGTTCGCTTACCTCATGTCCTAATACGGTCATTGTTAAACTTAACATTCCAGTTAATGCGCCTACAATTAAAAGGCTAATCACGGCAATTGATAAAAACAGGTTTTGATTTACTACTTTTTTTGTTCTCTTTGCCAGCTTGAGGGCATAAGTTAATTTTGAAAGATCATCACCCATTAACGCTATATCGGCAGTTTCTAAAGCTACATCGGTTCCGGCGGCCCCCATTGCAGCTCCAACAGTGGCAGATGCAAGAGCGGGAGCATCATTTACGCCATCACCAACCATAAGAACCATACTATTGTTTGCTATAAGTTCTTTTACTTTTATCGCTTTATCTTCCGGTTTTAATTCGGCAAAGTATTTATCAGCATTCACTTCTTTTGAAATTGCCGATGCCGTTAATTCATTATCGCCGGTGAGCATTATTACTTCTTTTATTCCAAGCCTCTTCATCTCGGCTATTTCATTTTTTACATTATCTCTAATCTTATCTCTAACAGCTATTAATCCTAATAATATTTTATCACTTGTAATAACTATTACAGTTTTACCAAGCTGCTGAAGATTTGTAATCTGATTACTAACAGCTTCAACTTCTGCGTTTTTTTCAGACAAGAAAAAATTTGGACTTCCAATAGAAATATTCGCCCCATCAATTTTTGCCGATACCCCTATACCAGTATAAGAAATAAAATTTTCTACTTCAGTTAGCACCAACTTTTGTTTTTTAGATTCATCAACAATTGCTTTTGCCAAAGGATGCTGCGATAATTTTTCGATTGAAGCGGCGAACTTTAGCAAATCATCTTTTGTAAAGTTGTTGAATGATATTAGATCGGTAACTTCCGGTGTGCCTTTTGTTATTGTACCGGTTTTATCGAGGCACACCACATCCACTTTGTATAATTCTTCTAAATAAATGCCGCCTTTAATAAGGACTCCGTTTCGAGCCGCTGTACCAATTGCAGCAACCATTGAAATAGGTATCGAAATTACCAATGCACAAGGTGCGGCAGCTACAATAAATATTGTGGCTCTAATTGCCCACTGGTACCAATTGCCCGTGAAAAATCCAGGCAATACCAAAATTAAAATACCTACCAATAAAACAGCAGGGCTATATTTCTTGCCAAATTTCTTAATGAATTTTTCTGATTTACCTTTTTCTTCCTGTGCTTCTTCTACTAAATGGATAATTTTTGCCAGTGTATTGTTCTCAAAAGTTTTGGTGGCTTCAACTTCAAGTGAACCTTCTTCATTCAATGTGCCGGCAAATACTGTTGAGCCTACTTCTTTAAGCACCGGGATTGATTCACCGGTTATCGGGGCTTGATTAACACTTGAAGAACCCTGTACAACTAAGCCATCAGTAGGCATTGCCTGGCCTGGCTTTATTATAAAAATATCTCCAAGCTTAATATCTTCCACTGGTATCTCAATTTCATTGCCGTTTTTTTTAATAGTGGCATATTTGGGCGACAGGTCCATAAGGGCTTGAATTGCAGATCTTGTTTTCACTTCAGTATATCCTTCAACCGCTTCAGAAATTGAATACAAAAACACCAACATAAGGGCTTCTGCCGCTTGTCCTAAAAAGAAAGCCGAAACAGCAGCAATAGCCATAAGCAGTTCTATTCCAATTTCAAATTCACCAAACAGTTCTTCGATTGCTTCTTTTGTAAAAAAGTAACCGCCAATCACTATTCCGGCCGCATAAAAAATAGGGGCTAAAAATACCGGCACCATAGATTGTGTTTCAAGAAAATAGGTAATGCCTAAAATCAATCCTGAAATTACAGATGTAATAACTTTAGGATTTTTATAAACCTTCGGCGGCTTGGCAATTTCTCGTTTGATTGATGCCGGAAATCCGGCTTCTATTAATTTCTCTTTTACATCGGCTTCGGTATTCAACTTAGTATCCAAGGTGAAAGAAATCTTTGCCGACTTCGGAAATATTTTCAGCTTGTCAACACCTTTAACAGTCTGTAAAGTTCTTTTAATTTTGGTGGCATCATTTTCGCAATCTAAATTTGCTATGCGCCATTCGATCTGATGTGGTTGTTTGTTGTTCATATCTACCTCGTTTTATTTTATTTAAATTTGTGATGTTCAATCTTAACAGCACATGAAACTCAATCAATTTTTTTCATGATCTTTAAATTATACGTTTTATTTTCTTAAACCATTGTAAATCCATCAACAGTATTATTATCAATGTCATGATCCATGGTATTATTGTAATTGAAAAATCCTGCGGTAAAATATTCCACGTTAAAAGCATTAAAATCAAGACGGCAACATAAGATAATTTTATAACATCATTTATAAGCCTATTTAGAAAAAGTAAGACTATCAATGATGGTATTGTCCAGAGAACATTTAAATTTGATGTTAAAGCAGGGTTATCAGAAACCAAACTAACCGTTAACAGAATCAAACCAATTAATCCAACCAATGATATAAAGGCATATAAAATGATTTTCCGGAACTTATCAATAAACGATAAGACGACTAGTAATAAAGCGATTATCCATGGTGATAGGTATGAAAAATTGAAGTTGGTTTTATTGGAATCTGGTACAACAATTACAAGCTTTTCCTTATCAACAATATGTGCATCCTGAAGAATATTCTTAATGTAATCAGGCAAAAACATAAAATCATTGGGTCGTGCTATTTTATCCGCTTCTTTACCTAGTGAAATGTTTATTCCAAAATCGACCCAATAATTTTTCGAAATGTATGGTTTTAATAATTGCCTGAAAGTCTGACAACAATAACTGTTTGTATCATATTCGATTGGTTCTGACTTTGAGTTCAAAATAGCATCTCTTACCCTGGTAGCACAGTTGTCGTAAAAAAAGCCATATTTATAGTATCTGTCAGCCGAAAAATATTGCCGCTCCAAACTATTAAACATTTTCAAACGCTCATTAAAATTTAAATTGAGTATTTGTTCGTAAACATTTCGTTTCTCTATTCGTGCATTACGTAAAAAATAAGCATAGTCGTCAATTGAAAGAAAATACTCAAGGTTTCCTTTCAAAAATTTAATGTAAAAGAACGAAGTATTAAAATCAAAAGTTCCGAAATTATACACCCTGTCAATGTTTAACGAATCATCAGTTATTCTGATGGCTGTATGTCCAAAAATTGTATATAATTCAGTTCCTGGTTCAGAAGTCAATATTGAAACTTTTGAATTTTCGGTCAAACAGAATCCCGCAATTGGAATTAACATTAGTATTAGTATAATTATTGATTTCGTTTTCATAAGAAACCATCTACACCTTTTAAGTTTTTGAATTACTTCTATAACAAATAGGGCACCATCTCCCTTGTTTTATACTATCAGGAGTAGTATCAAAAATGTGTCCATCCTTGCATTGCCAGCGCATTTTAGTTTTTACATTAAAATACTCTACAGACAAGCATTCTCCATTTCTGGCCCGTGCAAGTTTATGCATTATTTCCAAGCCCAAAGGTTTGTTGCCCGCGCATTGCGGGCACCAACTCTTCCTGACTTTTATGCTAAAAGGGGTTGCAAGCCAACGGTGACCTTCATTACACTCCCAAAGCAATTTTTCTTTGCTGTTGATGTATTGCTTTGACAAGCAGCTTCCGCCTCTTTGCTCGGCAATTATTTGCATTTTTGAAAGCGGTTCCATAACTCTTTTATCATTTATTTTCCATTCTCCAAACCCGTTTTTACCCGATACACTTTTTCAACATCGGGACTTTAGAAGATGAATGAACCGGACATCAGCAACAACTCTTCTTTTCCTGAATTGAGGGACATTTCACAGAACCATAACTACAAAACACGCAGCAGTCTCCTTGTTGGGGTTTCAGAACGGTTTTGCACCTTTCACATTCATAAAAGTATTGGCAAGAATTTAACGGCATTTCTTCTTCTTTTTTGTGACCACAGTTTGGGCATGTAATTATTGATTTTAATATTATTTCCATTTTTTTATGTTAGTAACTGAATGCCCGCCCCAAAACATAGTAAGGCCGCCAATTGGAAAGAGTTTGAATTTGCTGATAGCAGTTTACTGAATGGTGTGGCAACACCAAAAGGAAGCCAGAAAGAAGGCCTGTTATTATTGCAAAACGTTTCATAATACTGCTTTATCCGAAATGGTTCAAAATTAGTTATTTGTTCAATATTGAAAAAATGGTTTCGACCAATTGAAAGCGTTTTTTTGATTCTAACTAAAACCATCTACGCACTTTCTTAGTATATTCTGTATATGGTTTTCCGTGTTTTTTGGTCAAATATTCTTCTTCAAGGAGAACCTGTATCTGAAAGATCCAAATTGAAGCTACTAATACAAGCAAGGTAATTGCATTAGGAAGTATCAGGAACAGACCTGCAAGGGTAATGAGCATGCCTAAGAATACCGGGTTACGTGAAATGGAAAACAGGCCTTTGGTTTTAAGTTCCGTTTTTGTAGAAAGGTCAATGCCTACTCGCCACGAGTTGCTCATTTGTACCTGAGCAATTATAATCCAGAGTAGTGCAAGGTGAATGAGTGTAAATCCTGTGTATTTAAGAATTGATATTTCGAGCCATTTAACAGGTATAAAGTATTGGTATACAAGAGGGAATAGATTAACCAATACTATAAAAAACACAAGGAAGTTGATTAAGGTGAGCACTTTTCTGATGTAATCCTGTAATGAATCGGTATTATTGAATACATAAGCATTAATACCGGTTTTGCGTTTTACCCTTATGGTAGGGAATATAAACACGAAAATGAAATACAGGAAAAGAAACGCTACAATATATATTTTCTCGAACATATAATTTAGTTTTAGTATTGATTACAATTTATTTTACAACACATGTTTCCGAAACCGGATTCAATCCAGATATCAGAGAGCTTGATTTTGAACTGACTGTAAATTCATTTTTTGAGAGTTTTCGGGTAAACTTATTTTTTTAATATCCTGATTGCATTGAAAACAGCTATTAAAGCTACTCCCATATCGCCAAAAACCGCTTCCCACATGGTGGCTACGCCAAATACACCAAGAACTATGAAAACCAGCTTAACCCCCATTGCAAAATAGATATTCTGCCA
>DDEN01000033.1 GCA_002336115.1 Chitinophagaceae bacterium UBA1953 | reverse complement strand
TTAGTGTTAAAGCAGAGTGGGAGAGATTGGGAAAGGGAGACAAATGAATAAGAAAATTAGTTTACCTTTAATCTTTTATTTGCTTGAATTGAGACTGTCAATTGAAAAACACGGTAGGGGTTGGGTAAGTTTGTTAGTACATACTTGTAGTGCTTAATCTGAAAAAACAAAACAAAGACAATATATGAGTAATATTATTAAAAATAAACTAGCTTTTATAACAGCTATCATTGGACTATCAGGAGGTCTCATATGGGCGATACATTCAAATTTTCAAATAGAACCTGTAATTTTAGCGATCGTCTCTGCTGTTGAAATCATTGGTTATTTTTTAATCTCAAATAGTGACCACAACAATTCTACAGTTTCAAAAACAAAAAATGAACAGAATGTCAACATTAATTTTAACGTTGGAAAGGATGAATCTAAAAAAGTCAAAACAAGTAATGGTGAAAATAAAAAGTTAAATAGAGAAGCAATTCTAGATATTATGATATCTAAAACATCCATTTTATTTATTGATGACGACAAAAACTTCAAAGTTGTCAAAATACTTAAAGAGAGTGGTTGGAAAAAAACTAAATCTGTTACAGATATTAAGACCTTAGAAATACCTCTAGTTAGGGAAGCTGATATTGTCTTTGTTGATATAAATGGTGTAGGGAAGATGTTAAATCTGGAATTTGAGGGCTTAGACTTGGCTCTCATGCTTAAGCAAAAATATCCTTCCAAAAAAGTAGTAATTTATTCTGCTAATAGAAATAGTAACTCTTTTCATCAAGCTTGGGATTTTTGTGATTTTAAGCTTGAAAAAAATGCATTGCCTTATCAATTCCAAAATCTAGTTGAAGAATATAGCATCGAAATATTTAATCCTGGAAGATGAATACATACTATTATGCATTGAAAAATGACGGGGAGTATCTTTTTGACAATTTCCCTGATAATCTGAAATATTTGGTGAATTCATACACCGAAAACTCTAAACCATTTGAGGTAAAAATCAATGCTGAAACAAAATTAGCAAGGTTAGGAAAAAAAAATAATTCATATGGTACTATTTATACCCTTACAACAGAGTCTAAGTATGTCAATCGGCTTAAATTATTTAGAGAACTCATTGAAATAAGTGTTCTATCTCTTGGTCCTTTGTCAAAATTTCATCTAGATATTAAAGAAAAGCACAGCATTAACATAGAAGAATTTATTCATAATATCACTTCATTAAATAGTTACAGTATTCAAGACCTTTTTGCACTAATTCCTCAGAAGACTCTATCTGAAAATATAAACAAGCAAAAGGAAATAATAAAAAACTTTATAGTTGAAAAACCTAATGTAACAGTTGACACATTACTAAAATTGATTAAATATAACTTGGCTATGAAAGTTGAGTTTTCTGTTTTTGAAAGAACACAAAAACCAATCTCGGTAGTTAAGAAAATCCCTCATTCAATTAGGGGTATTTTATTATCAATACTACAAATATTCATTGACGATTTTGAGAAAATCAGAATAGAGGTTTCTTTAGATGCGGGTCAAGCAAGTGAAAGGCGAATTGAAATTGATGATGACTCTTTTTTTGTGTCTTTATTTTATTTACTTGAAAACTCTTTAAAGTATTGTTGCCCAAATACAAAGTATAAAATAATTTTCAAAGAAGAGAATGATTGTTTTTCAATTCTGTTTATTATGATTTCTATTAGAATAGAAAACCATGAAATAAATAAACTAACAACTTTTGGTTACCGATCAGACTCCGCAAAGCAGATCAACACACAAGGTAAGGGTATCGGAATGTATAGGATTATAAAAACACTAAAACTTAATAATGCTGTCTTGGAAATAACTCCTAGAATTAATGATTTTACGAGAAAAGTAGGAAATATAACCTATGAAGCAAATCAGTTCAAAATAAAATTCCTTGGACAAAATGACTGGTTTAAAACAAACTAGGACCCTTGCTACCGCGAGAACAATGCAATAACTTTAAGCACTGCTACCACGCGAATCCTTTTGCGTGGTATTTATAACCCGGTAGCTGCCGGTAGCGATATTGAAACCCGTTCAACATTAAAACAAAGTATGCGAAACTGTTTAATAATTCTGGGCGTTGTGGTTTGCCAGTTCGTATTTGCGCAGGCGCCTGCTGATAAATACCTGTATGCTAAAATAAGTGGCAGCGTTGGGATGTTTTACGGGGGCAAATTTTCAATGGAATATATTTCGCCCAAAGGGCAGACTTTTGCCATGGCCATATACAGCCAGATGAGGAAAGCGCCCGGTATTCCTCCGGATTATACATCGCCTTTGGGTATTTTTGGTAAAGCATTATTTTGGAGTCCAGGCTTTGACTATCCGCAGGAAATCCGTAACACGGTATATGTAACAACAGGCAAGGTGATTGCTTTGAACAGTGCCGGCAAAACCCGGTTAAACCTGTCAGGAGGTATTGGGTGCAGCTATTTAAAAACCCCGGTCGATTTCGTGCCTATAGAACCGGTGGTTACAGCCGAAAATTATACCTATTCAAGCAGTACCGGATACTCTGTTGCATTGGTGCTTAACCCGGTTGTTGATTTTGCTATATGGAAATATTTCGGTTTTTCAACCGGTTTAATCTCCATTATATCCCGCGACCGGGTATCGTGTGGCATCGAGATATCGTACATGTTCGGAAATGTAAACAACAGGAAAAAAAATAAATAAATAGCCTAATCAAATACAGTTTCTTACCCTTTTTTCATCTTTTATATTTTAACCTTGTCTGCCCATACATATAATCCGCTTATACTGGGAATTTCATAAAAGTACGCTGGCAATAAACTGGGCTTTTTCAGTAGCGCTGTCGGTATTAAGTTCGGTATGGCTGTTGCCGGTATTAAGTATGACCTTCGGTCCGCTCATCGTATTTTTATATAAAGAAATTGCGCGAAGCAACGAATACTATTTTTACTATAACCGGGGTATATCAAAAACAGGATTAATAGCCGCCAGCATGGGTTTGCATGTAGTTGTGGGAGTTGTTCTTTTAATACTGATGAAGTAATGGAGGATATTTTAGAAATTGACAGTGTTATTAAGTCGTACAACCAGTGGCAGGTGCTTACCGACATTTATTTAAGATGTGAAACCGGCGATATTATTGGCATGCTGGGCCGAAATGGCTCCGGCAAAACCACCTTGCTGAAAATTTTATTTGGTACACTGTCAGCTGAACGAAAATTTATACGCATCAATGGCAAAGTGCATAACAGTCCCTATAAAACCCGGAACGAAATCTGTTATCTGCCTCAGCATCAGTTTCTGCCCATGCACCTGCCAGTGGAAAAAGCGGTTGCACTTTTTCTGGGTAAGGTGCCTGTTGGTTTCTTTATACAGGATGAAACTTTAGCACCCGTAAGAAAGCACAAAATTTCGGACCTGGGTGGTGGGCTGTTGCGCTACCTCGAAATAAAGCTTTTATTGGGTACGCATTCCAAATTTGTATTACTCGATGAACCTTTCAGCGGCATCTCACCGCTGTTGGTTCAGCATATAAAAGCGCTTATTGTAGCTTCGGCATTAACAAAAGGGATTATACTCACCGACCATGATTATAGAAATGTGCTGGATGTTGCCAACCGGTATTGTTTAATTTTCGACGGCGGTTTAAAGCCGATTACCGACAAATCAGAACTAATAACATGGGGATATGTTCCCGGTTCGAAGGATTAATGGTTTTGTAAAAATCGCCGGTAGTTCTTTTTATGTTCAGCTTCAGTTTGCTATTTCAATACAGATAAGCAGCGTTTAACAGTATCTACAATATAAAATTCTGATTTCGGTTTGTGGAATTTGTGTTGCTTTCTCATCATTTTCGTATCAACAATTTTTCAGAAAGTATAAAAAGTCGTTTATCCTTTCAGATTGCTGAGGTAAGCGAGTAATATTCAGAATGGATACAATAATGTATAATTTATAAAACTAACAAACCGGCTATGAAACTGAAATATCTGATTCTATTCGCATTAAATCTTTGTTTTGTATTTGGCTGCAATTCATCTAAGCATGGGTCAACTTCTGAAAATGTCATCGGTACAGAGGTACATCTGGCCAGTGTTCATAACAATGTGTGCAAAAGTTTATATGGCAATGTTTTACTTTATGCCATATTTGTTGATACCAGAGGCACCAAACCCTGGAGTGAATTCGACATAAAATCGACCCTGGATTCAATTCAGAAAGCAATGGATTGGATAAAAAGTAAAGCCATTATCAATAACAGGAAACTAGAGATTGAAATAAAATACCCGGTGAGTGGTCATAAAATTCCGGTTGCATTAGATTTTCCGCGCACTACTTTGAGTGAAACCTTATTTCAGCCTTCGTTACAAAACGGTATAAAAGCAATTCAGTCGTGGTCCGACCGGATTGCGGTTGCAGCAGCCCGAACACTGCCCCCCGATACGTCCAGAATGATTACAACCCGAAATTCGCTCACAGATAAAGAAAGATTAATAGCCAGGTTGAGAGATATTTATAAAACAGATAATGTTGCATTGGTGTATTTTGTCAATAATTATTATAACGATGAAATCTCTGTTACC
>DDEN01000021.1 GCA_002336115.1 Chitinophagaceae bacterium UBA1953 | reverse complement strand
ATCTTGAAGATGCAGATGAAAACGATTTAATTTCTCAGCATTTACAAGGGATTAATCTAATACAGGTAAGTCCGTCCGATTTTTTTCTTGTTCCGCTTAAAATAATGCATCAGCGCCAGCTTGATTTACTACCTGTTGTAAAAGAAAACGGCGAGCTGATGGGCGTTTTAACACAGGAAGAATTGCTATGGGCAGCTTCACATTACAACTCCGCAGCGGTTCCCGGCGGCATCATTATTTTCCAGATGCAACCCAATAGTTTCTATTTATCTGAAATAGGACGCATTGTAGAATCGAATAACGCAAGAATTATTCATCTCAATACATGGACAGATGCTTCAACGGGAGAGCTGATGGTTGCCATCAAAGTAAATAAAAGCGATATTCAGGATATCCTTGCTTCATTTGAACGTTATCAGTATAATGTGGTTCATTATTTTGGAGAAAATCTTTCAGAAGAAGAACTGAAAGAGAACTACGACCACCTTATAAATTATCTTAACATTTAACAGGCTGCTTTATACTCCTTTTTTGAGCAAATGTGGCTAAATTTACCAACAGCTATTTTGTGGGCATGATGATAACGAAAAGTGCTTTTATCTTTTTTTTTCTTTTACTGATGGGTATCAGAGCCTCAAGGCTCTCTGCTCAGCCATCTGTTGCATTAAATAAAGCACGAACAGGTTTAAAAAATACACTTGCCTTATTTCCCGACTCTACTGATATTATTATTCGAACCGTTACGGTAACCGGCCTGAAAAAAACAAAGCCATATATCATTTTACGTGAAATACCTTTCAAAACCGGATCGAAAATTTTAAGTAATCAGCTCTTTGATGTAATTGAGCAAGCCAGAATTAACGTTGTAAATACACAGTTATTTCTGGAAGTATTGCCTTGTATTGAAAAAAAGGAAGGCGTTTATATTGATGTGGTGTTTGATGTANNCAAAGCTTAACTGGGATAATGTTTCAGGCCGCAGAGACAGAATCAGTGTAACATTTGTAAATGGTTATACGAGAGAACATTCTATTTCTTATGAACAACCGTATGCCGACAAGAAACTTGAAAAAGGCTTCCTGGCCGGATTGTATTACAAACAGGAACGGCAGGTTGCTTTTGCTACCGAGCAGAATAAACAGGTCTTTTTCCCTGCTTCAAATGCCGATATCAGAGGCTTTGTAAAAAGAACAATTAAAGCAGAAGTAGGATTTTCAATAAGAAAAGGAGTAAACCGCCGCCACCAGTTCCGGTTAAGCTACAATAATGAACAGATTGCAGATACCGTCAGAAATATTATTCAGGACAACCCTGCTAAAAATTATCTGCCATATTTCACCGGAAATAAAACGAGGCAGCAATTTGGAGAGTTTCTTTATTCTTACCAATACTATAATGTTAACAACATCGTGTATCCATGGAAAGGATTTGCTTTTCAGGGAAGTTTTATGCAAAGGGGGTTAGGCGCAAAAGATATGAACCTGTGGCAGTTTGCCGGAAAAGCAGGAAGATTTTTTGAGCTTACGAAAAAAACATCTGTTTCTGCTGTGGGCTATTATATGGTGAAAGTGCCGTTTAAACAGCCTGCTTATAACCTCACGGCAATGGGATATGGAGAATGGTTTTTACGTGGCCTTGAATATTATGTAATTGATGGTGTTCATTCGGCTATGTTAAAGGGCACTGTACGGCACGAGCTTTTTCAGGTAAATCTTTCCACGCCTTTTAAAAACGAAAAATACAGGAAAATTCCGTTTAAGTTTATTGCAAAAGTGTATGGCGATATTGGCGCAACTTACATGCCCGAATACACAACCAATATGCTTAATAATANNTTGAATATTCATTTAACCAGTTGGGACAAAAGGGGTTATTTTTACATATACGCAAAGAGTTTTAATTACTTCATTTTTTGAACAGTGGCTTTAAACTATCCGGGATGAAAGTAGCTATTTACAGCAGGGTTTATGAATCTGAGCAAAGGGAAGATGTGCAAAAACTTGTGCATGAACTGGAGGCCAATCATATCAATACAATTATTTACAGCGGGCTTTATGAACAGGTGAAAAATGAAATATCGTTTACCCGTGAACCCGGGTTGTTTCATTCCTATAACGATCTTGATGATTCAATTGAGTGCATGATAAGTCTTGGAGGCGATGGCACTTTGCTCGATACAGTAACGCTGGTACGTAACCGTAATATTCCTTTGCTTGGTATTAATTTCGGAAGGCTTGGTTTTTTGGCCAGTCTTGGGCGCAAGGAAATGAGCACGGCTGTTGCTGCATTAAAGAACCACACTTTTGTTAAGGACGAAAGAACGCTGATTCATCTTAACAGTAACGAACCACTTTTTGGAGAAACGCCTTACGGCTTAAATGAATTTACAATTCATAAGCTTGATACTTCATCTATGATTAAAATTCACACGTATCTCAATGGTGAATTTCTGAATACTTACTGGGCCGATGGGTTAATTGTATCAACCCCAACCGGCTCTACAGGCTATTCGTTGAGTTGTAATGGTCCGGTGGTGTTTCCGGAATCGGGCAGTTTTGTAATAACACCTGTGGCTCCGCATAACCTGAATGTAAGACCAATTGTGGTTCCGGATAACAATGTAATTTCATTTGAAATAGAAGGACGTGCAGATAGTTTTTTGTGTACACTGGATGCCCGGAAGGAAATACTGAACAGAAATATTCAGCTCGCTGTAAAAAAAGAAGATTTTTCAATAAACCTCATCAGGCTAAATGAAAATAATTTTCTTCAAACCCTCANNCCCTCAGAAATAAATTATCATGGGGTTTAGACAGGCGTAATTGATAAGAAAAAGCAGATATTTACGTTATTATATTTTTGAGAATAACTTTCCTGATGAAACAACTTCTTTTTTGCTTACTGACTACTGCACTGCTGCACGCATCGTTTACTGCAACCGCACAATATGAAGGATACCGGCACGAAGGTGAATTTGGTGTTCAGCTTGGCGCTGCACATTATTTTGGCGATCTGAACCCTAATACAAAGCTGAACCGCCCTAAAATTGCAGCCGGAGTTTTTTTCCGTAAGCAGATAAATAATTATTCAGCATTCAGAATAGGGGTTAATTATGCTCAGCTTGGTTACAGCGATGTGTATGAAAAATCAAATGAGTTTCAGATGCGGCGTAATCTGAGTTTCAATACGAACCTTTTTGAGATAATGGTTCAGGGCGATTTTAATTTCTTCCGCTTCAATCCTACAAATCCGGGCGAACGATTTACACCTTACCTCACAATTGGTGCAGGTGTTTTCAATTTTGACCCTTATGCGTATTTAGATGGAACAAAATATTATTTACGTCCACTGGGAACTGAGGGACAGGGTTCTTCGCTCTACCCCGATCGTAAGCAATATTCTCCAATGGCTTTTGCATTTCCATTCGGGATTGGGATCAAGTATGCTCTCAATTCAAGGGTAAATCTCAATTTTGAAATTTCTAACCGTTTTACAACTACCGATTATCTTGATGATGTTT
>DDEN01000029.1 GCA_002336115.1 Chitinophagaceae bacterium UBA1953 | reverse complement strand
ACAGCATGGTTATTGATGCACTTGGAGAAGTGTTATATGAAAAGGAACACGATGAAGATGTTTTTACCATTACATTATCAAAAGAAAAACTGCAGGATGTGAGATCGAAATTTCCTTTCCTGAAAGATGCAGACGACTTCAGCCTAATACCATAACCCGATGATTGCTTTTAATAACNNAACGTTTTGTACACGACCATGCAGTGCTGGTTGAACAAGATCAGGTAGCCGGACTTACATCTTCAACTGAAATACCATCGCATGCAACTATTTATAATCTGAACGGGAGTCTTCTTGCTCCCGCATTGATTGATCTACAGATTTATGGTGGCAATGGAAAATTATTTTCACATGAGTTAAGTAATGAATCGCTTATTGCAACAGATGAATATTGTGTAAGCGGAGGATGTACACGGTTCATGATTACAATGGCCACCAACTCGCTGGAGAAAATGCTGAAAGGAATTGAAGTGGTTAAACAGTTTCAGCAATCACACCAAATTGGTTTGCTTGGTTTACATCTTGAAGGACCCTACATCAATGCAGTAAAAAGAGGAGCACATATTGAGCAGTATGTTCACCAGCCAACTACTGATGAAATAAAATTATTACTCGATAAAAGTGAAGGCGTACTTAAAATGATGACAGTTGCTCCAGAGCAATGCAGTGATGAGGTTCTGCTATTACTGGCTGATAATGGGGTTGTTCTTTCTGCAGGACATACAGATGCTACATACAAACAGGCAACTGAAGCTTTCAATAAAAATATTACAACAGCAACGCATTTGTTCAACGCCATGTCGCCATTGCAAAGCCGGGCACCAGGCGTGGTGGGTGCAATTTATGATCATGAAACAATAAACAGCAGTATTGTATGTGATGGCATTCATACCGATTTTGCTGCTGTAAGTATCAGTAAAAAAATGATGAAAGAACGTTTATTTCTCATTACAGATGCCGTTGCAGAAGTAACAACAGGCGAATACCAGCACATCTTAAACGGAGATCGTTATGTGTTGCCTGATGGTACATTATCTGGTTCGGCATTAACAATGACGAAAGCTGTAAGCAATTGTATAAAACATGCAGGAATTGATGAAGAAGAAGCACTACGCATGGCATCGTTGTATCCTGCACGGGTGATCCATGCAGAAAATCAGTTTGGAAAAATTGAGAAGGGATGGAAGGCTGATCTTGTTATACTATCAAAAGAATACCAGGTTGAACAAGTAATGAGAGACGGGCAGTTTATTTTTTCGCATTAATTAACTCCATCGCTTTTTCCATTTTAGGATCCCTGTTGCGGCGTATGCTTTCTACTGTTGGTTTTACTTCAATATCAGGCAACACACCAGCTCCGTTTTTTTGATAGTTCCTGTTATTTACAATACGAAACAACGGCAGCCGTACTTTTATTTTTGTATTGGGCAATGTCATTTCAGGAATAAACACACCATNNCATAATAAGCTCCACCGGTTTCTTCGCCTATAATTGTAACATTGTTTAATCCTTTCACTGATGCTGCAAACAATGTTGTGGCAGAAAAAGAAAAACCTCCGGTAAGTAAGTAAACCTGTCCTTTATAATTTTTCTTGTTGGGTTCATAATGTCTTTTGCTGAAAAGACGGAAGGCATAAATGCTGTCGTTGATTTTTTTATTGAGCAACAGCAATCCTGCATTATAAAAAAATCGTTTGCTGATGTGTGCTTCGCTTTTAATTTTTCGGTGTTTGGCATAAACAGAATCAGCAAAAAGAAAAGGTTCCTGATGGATTTGTTTTGACAGCCACAATGATGTTTTAATTAATCCACCTCCATTGTTGCGTACATCAATAACAAGGTTGTTAATATGTTCTTTTCTTAGTTGCCGAAAACTTTTTTTGAGAAAATGTTTTGAAAGTGCTGTTCCAAAACTGTTTAAACGAAGTGTTGCAAACCTTCCGGATGAATCTATATTGAATGATCTAATAAGCATCAATCTTCTCTGACGTTTGCTTATTGTTTCCTGTTCCGGAGGTGGGGCAGGGATTCGATTGATAACAATTGGTGCACGACGGAACGTATCGGCAGCAGGATTAAATAATTTTACAACTGCTTTTTTCTGCATTCCTTTTTCATCAGCATATACAACTTCGTAAAGGCTGCTCAATCCAAACCGGCTGTTGTNNCCATCAATGGAAACAAGCGGCAGCAGTGTATCAATGATTTGTTTTGCTCTAAGGTCATTCACCGCAAGAACTTTTGTTCCGGTTTTTATTAATGAATCTCTCCTGTTGAGGTTGGTTGTTACAACGAGGCTGGAGTCATTAATAATTTTCATTCCCAATGGAAAAGAGCGCTCTCTTTTTCCTTTCCTGTACTGCGTATATTTTTTTGAAGGCTGTACACTTGTATGTCCGCACCTGATGGGAAACAATGTTTCTGCAACAACATTCCTGAATTGTGTTTCAGTAAGCGAATCATTGAGTAAATTATATCCTCTCTTAAAAGAAGCTGTAATAACCGAGTCGTTATTATACCAGTTAAGCGAAGGATGATTGTTGCGTAGCGTTTCTTCCATCACCTGCATATCTTCTTTCAGTTGCTGCGGGCTGTATTTTTTTGACGGTGTCCATGCAATGCTGTTTGATGCAGAACAGGAAACCAGCATTAAACCGGTTATCAGCAAAAAAAGATAAAACAGGTTTTTCATTCTGAGCTTACTTTTCAAACGAGTTCCAGCCTTGAGCCGTAATGTTATATTTATTTCCCCCTCTTGTAATAATGGTTGCGCCTTCTGTTTGCTCTGCGATATAGCCAATTACGCTGATTCCGTCCACTTCTTTGATTTTGTCATAATCGGCTTGTGAAACGGTAAACAACAATTCATAATCTTCACCAC
>DDEN01000030.1 GCA_002336115.1 Chitinophagaceae bacterium UBA1953 | reverse complement strand
GAAAATCGGATTATTTTCCACTTTATTCTTCTGAAAAAACCTGCAAAACTATTTGCTGCCCGTGCAAACCAACTGGAATTACTATCAGACCTGCTGGTTGCTTTTGCAAGCGCACTTAATTCAAAAACAATGGAATTGGATGTTAAAACAAACCCGTTGAACTTGGGAGCAGGTGAACTGGTTTTGTATACAAAGCCGGTTGATGCAACTGCAGGAGTGTTTGCCTGCTGAACAAAGCAGGTGATTGGGCTTGCAAAATCACTGGCTGAATAGGCAGGCCTTGTGGCTTTTGCATCAAAATTGCTGGTTGAGCCTGCAAAACTTGTGGTTGGTATATCAGGCTTGTCGGATACCTTAACAGGAGTATTGTTTATAACAACAAAGCCATGGGTTGCCTTTGCAATAAGTGTTGCCTGCTTGGCTGTATTAGTTCCTTTAGCAATTTTGAGTATTGATTTTGACTTAGGGAAGGGAAAAACGTTAGCTGCTACAGCCTGTTCCGTTTCTTTCCTGCCGGTTATATATAGCCATCCTGCACCCCATTGCTTAACTTCTAAAGTTAATGAGGAAAACAGTTGTAATATTTTTGCAGGCATAGTGTTCATTTAAATATTTTCTCTTCTAATGGTTAAGACGGAAATTCATGACAAAGCCCAAAAGAGAACATTCATATTTTTATATTTGATCATACAATTTCCCCGGTGAATACCAAATCGGGACGTCAAGTCATGGCTTATTTTCGTACCAGCCTTGCGTCATGCCAACAATTTGAATGGTTTAGCTTAGAGTTTTTATTCGGCCGGTTTATTCCTGACGATAATTTATATGTTAGCCGGTTTGTTTTGATATAAAAAAAATATTTGGTGTTATACATTATTAATATCTAGATATTTATTATTTTAGCAGTGAAGATTATTTAAAGTATAGGCACCTCAGGGTTTACCTGTCATGAATTTGAGTATTAATTAATGCACGATACTATGATTGATCCTATTCCTGATTTACCGCTAAGTAAACTGCCACTCGAAGAACTATTCCTGATGATGAGTTACAAGGATGATGATGTGCTGCAGGCCAACACAGCTTTTGCAGAGTTTCATCGCCGGTTTAAAGATTTCTTTTGGAACTATTGCCAAAGGTCATGCAAAAAACTTGAAGGCTATTACCACGAACCAGCTCTTACCATTTTCGACAACGTGATGAATAAGGTTTACTTTAAAGCGGGTAGTTTGCTTAAAATATCTGCACCCACAGAAGAAGCAATGAACAACATAATGAAGGGATGGCTTGCCCAGACAGCCGCCCGCGAAATTATTGATCTCTACGATGATAATAAGCAATTCGCCGAGATGCACGATTTAAAAGATGACGATGAAAAACTTGATGAGATTATGGAAACCTGGCAGGCAAAAAGTACGGATGAATACAAGATATCGCCCGAATCAGAATTTATAGATACTGCACTAGGGTTACTTAAAGAACGGGAACAGCATATTTATATAGAATTGCTTGGGCTGGACGAAGAAAATAGGTACTTGCCGAAGGAAGATGTAAAACGGCTTGCCGATCATTATGGCATTACCCAAGGTAATTTATACCAGATCAGGCACCGCGCAACCACGAAAATAAATGAATTTATTAATGCCAGAACAAAACCCACCGGACATGGAACCCTTAGATATATCCCCCGAAGAGAAGAAGACTGAAGAAAAAGTAAAACAATATCTTCGGTCGCAGGGCTATTTGCCTCCCATATCGGAAGCTGATATACTGGCTTTTGAAAAAAGCAACCCGCATGAACCATTGCCACCCGAAGCTAATGATCCCATGGCTGTATTGGCACGTGGTTACCGGAAACCTGTAAAATTGCAGCCCCGGGTTGAGGATAACGAAATATCAGCCGAATTTGGAAGGCTTGCCGCAAGGCATGGCGATAAGCTTACGCCTGATATACTGAAACAATTGGATGAAGATGAAGCAAGGGATGGAGGGGAAAGTGAAGAGTGAAGAGTTTTGCTTCTCCGCCTCTGGCGGATCGCAATGACAGTGAAGAGTGTTCCTTCGCTTTGCTTCGTTTCACTCGCAATGACTGCTCGGAATGACAGTGAAAAGTGAAAAGAGTGGGGTAGTAGTTATAGGATGAGTAAAAATGACAGATTAAACGGAATGCAATATTTGATTATTAAAGATGAATAATTACGAGATCTCCCGCACGAGGATGGAAGAAATTTCGGATATGGCTGAATATTTCGCCGAATCATGCTGCCGTTCGTCGGCAGTAATACTTCCACAGGATATTGCGGGAACTATCGGGTTAAAGTATTCGACCGGAAATTATAAAGAAAGTTTTGATGGGTTAACACGATACCGGAACCGACGTTTTCATGTTTTTATCAATACAAGGCAGTCTGATCATTTATTTATAAACAGGGTAAGATTTTCGTTTGCGCATGAGTTGGGCCATTATACCATGCCCTGGCACCGGCAGGTCCTGATGCAGCCCGGAGTAAAACCCCATGGCTCGAAACTCGACTATTGTTTCGACAGCAGCGCCGAACGTGAAGCCGAATATTATGCTGCCTGCTTGCTGATGCCCGAAAAACGAATGCGCAGGGATATTGCAAACCGCAGGTTTAGTTTTGTGCTGGTTGATGAACTCAGTAAAAAATACCAGGTAAGCATTACTTCAACACTTATCAGGTTGATTGGCCTGAATGTATACCCGCTGATGGTGGTTTGCACCCGCAATAATAAAATTGCCTGGCAGCGATGTACCACTGATTTCCCGTTTTACTCCGTTTTGCGCGGGCTTACAAGCGAAGTGCCGGTAAACACCTGTGCCGGCGAATACTTTAACGATGGACGAAAATACGACAGCACCCAGGAAGTATATGCCGACGATTGGTTTTTGCTGCGCAACCCCTCCGACCGTCGCCGTAAATTTTCGGAGCACTGCGTTTACTACGAGCCTCTTAAGCAGGTAATAAGTGTGCTTTGGGAAAGGTGATAGGGGGGCAATTTTGTTAAAGGGGGAGGCATGGGAACTTGAGGGGCTAATAAAGTGAAAAATACAACAGGAGTTATTGAAGATAAAAAGCTTATTTAATTGATAATTATGATGGTAGGACATATTAAAAGAAATGAAGATGGAAGTTTTGAAGTTCAAAATTTGGATAATCATTTAGCCGGAACATCTTTATTCGCCAAAGAGTTCGCTGCAGAATTCGGGAATGAGGAATGGGGAAAGCTAATAGGGCTATGGCATGACTTTGGAAAGTATTCCGATGAATTTCAAGATTATATTAAGGTAAATTCAGGTTATGAGGAAGATGATCAGATGAGAGCAAGAACTGATCATACCTCTGCTGCTGCAATCTTGGCCAAAGAAATTTATCCTGGGTTATGGCCTCCAATTGCCTATTGTATCGCTGGTCACCATGCTGGCTTGCATAATTGGCTGCCTGAACCAGGTGTTTCAGGTGATTTGTCCGACAGGTTAAAGAAACAAGAGTTTTTGGAAAAAATAAGAACAAAGATTCCTACTGAATTACTTGAGAAAATAAACCTAAATCCGCCTATAGGAAAACCAATCGATCCGAAGCAGATGCACTTATGGGTAAGAATGCTCTTTTCCTGTTTGGTCGATGCCGATTTTCTCGATACTGAACGTTTCATGAATCCCGAATCGTTTGCAAAAAGAGGAAAGTATGATTCGCTGCGTGAATTGAAAAGTCGATTTGATCTTCACATGACAGAAATGTCGAAGATAGCACCCATAACAACCGTTAATTCGATACGCAGCAAGATACTGAAAGATTGTGTCGCTTCCGGCAATTTGGAACCTGGTTTCTTTTCAATTACAGTACCAACCGGAGGAGGCAAAACATTGTCCTCGATGGCATGGGCATTGGTTCATGCGTTGAAATACAACAAGTCAAGGATTATTTTTGCTATTCCATACACAAGTATCATTACTCAAACCGCACAAATTTATCGCTCAATATTTGGCGATGACAATGTAATAGAACATCATAGCAACATCGACGAGGATACAAATACACAAGAACGAAAACAGGCTGCTGAAAACTGGGACGCACCAATTGTTGTAACTACTAACGTTCAGCTTTTCGAATCCCTTTTTGCCAATAAAACCTCGCGATGCCGTAAGTTACACAATCTGGTAAACAGCATTATCATTTTAGATGAAGCTCAAATGCTGCCACCTGAATTTTTAAATCCAATTCTTATAATATTAAAAGGCCTTGTTGACAATTACTCCATTTCTGTCTTGTTATCAACAGCTACTCAGCCTGCCTTAACAGGCAAAATTGGAGGAAGTGGTCAGTTTGCGTTCGAAGGAATTGCTGATCATTCGGTTCGTGAGCTTGTTCATGATGTTGATGAATTAGCCATAGACCTGAAAAGGGTAGAAATACAACTGCCTGAAAATATCAATGAACCAATTGATTGGACAAGTATTTCAGATGAACTACAACAACATGAGCAGGTACTTTGCATTGTAAACACGCGGAATCAGTGTCGTGAATTACACGATTTAATGCCTGAAGATACGCTGCATCTTTCACGGTTAATGTGTACCGCCCATATTATGGATGTTATTGACGAAATAAAACTCCGGCTCAAAGAAAATAAGCCTGTAAGGGTTATCAGTACCCAACTCATTGAAGCTGGTGTGGATATTGATTTCCCCGTGGTTTACCGGGCTATTGCAGGATTGGATTCTATTGCACAATGTGCAGGGCGATGCAACCGCGAGGGAAAACTAAATAAGGAAAACAAACTTGGGTTGATGAAGGTTTTTGTACCCTCGAAGGGAACACCCATTGGATTAATGCGAAAAGGTGCCGATACGTTTAAAGAGATCTTAATCAATAAGGCGGATAATGAAAATTCATTGCTCGAACCACAAGCTTTTCACAATTATTTCAAACTTTTTTATAGTAAAATCGACAATTTTGATAAAACTGACATTGGAGATAGTTTGTGGAAAGATGCCCAATCAATGAAGTTTCAATTTGCCACGGCGGCGCGGGATTTTAGATTGATTGATGATAAAAATGCCCAAACAATTCTGGTGGAATACAAAGATGGCAACGAACTGATTCAACTGCTCAAACGTAAAGGGCCGGAACCTTGGTTGATGCGGAAATTACAGCGTTACACAGTATCGGTAAACGAAAGGGATTTTGCAGAAATACAAAAAGCAGGCTTGATCGTTGAACTACATGGATGCTGGATTCAGGATTATCAGAAATTATATAACCAACATTCAGGATTACAACTGAAGGGTAAATGGCTAGAAGAAATAAACATCATATAATAAACCCAATATGGAATATTACAACAAACAATTTTGCATTGAAGTATGGGGCGATTATGCTTGTTTTACTCGACCCGAAATGAAGGTGGAGCGGGTAAGTTACGATGTAATCACCCCATCGGCAGCACGTGCCGTATTCGAAGCCATATTTTGGAAGCCAGCCATACAATGGAAGGTGAAAAAGATAGAGATTCTCAATCCAATTCGCTGGATTTCTGTTCGCCGCAATGAGGTTGGAAAGCTGATGAGCGACAAATCGAAGGAGATTTTTATAGAAGAGGATCGACAACAAAGAGCAGGACTTTTTCTGCGGAATGTGGCATACCGACTCTATGCCGAAATGGATTTTATTCCCCTTCGTAACAGGAATCGGTTTGAAACGCCTGATGATTTGAAAGACCAGGAAGAAGAAACCATTCTGAGAAGTACTGAAAATCCTGGAAAGTACAATGCCATATTCGAACGCAGGGCAAAGAAAGGACAGTGTTTTAATCAGCCTTATTTAGGGTGCAGGGAATTTTCATGCAATTTCAGATTAATCGAAAATCCTGAACAAGAAGAGAAAAAGCCTATAAAGGAAACACGCGATTTGGGCTTTATGCTGTACGATATGGATTTTTCTGACGAGAAAGATCCAAAACCTATGTTTTTCAGGGTTCAACTCAATGATGGGGTAATTGAAATTCCACCAATTAGTAGTGAGGAGGTACGCCGATGATACTGCAAGCATTATACAATTATTCACAACGTAAGGCTGAATCCGATCCCAAATATCCAATGTTTGGTTATGAATGGAATAGTAAAATTTCGTTCCGGATTGTGATAAAGGAAAATGGAGAATTCTTTCAATTAGAACCCAATACGGTATCCTATTTAGTTCCAAGAGCAGTTAAAAGGTCTGGCGGTAATTTTCAGCCTAATTTCCTTTGGGATAAGGAAGAATATATATTGGGAACTTTTGATAAAAACCAGACGAAACACAATATTTTCAAGAAATATGTTTCTGAATATATTCCCGAACAACTCAGGGATAGCGACGGGATTAAGGCAATCAATGATTTTTATGCGACAAACCAAATTGAAGCGATACAGAAATCACCTGATTGGGAAATGGTTAAAAGAGCAAAGAACCCATATATGAGTTTCTGGCTTGTAGGACATGGTGAACCAATTGCCTCCGATGAGCGATTTAAAGAATTTGTAATTTCAACAGAATTACAAGAGACGGTAGAGTCTACTGAAAAGATTATTAGAGGAATTTGCTCAATTACTGGAGAAAAAACAATAATTGCTAGGACACACCAAAAGACTTTTATTAATAAAGATGCAAATCTGCTTGTCAGTTTCCAGAAAAACTCCGGTTATGACTCTTATAAAAAGGATCAAGCCTATAATGCTTCTGTTGGTGTTGAGGCTGAATTTGCTTATACAACCGCTTTAAAGATATTGCTTGAAAGCAAGAGTAATAGATTTAATATTAGGGGAAAACAAAAGAGTGGCACTACATTTCTTTTTTGGGCCGATAAACAGAATGTATTGGAAGAGAATTTTAGTTTTTTCTTCAATACTTCTTTTCAAATGGATAATCCTGACAAGGAAGTGAAGACTGTAAAAGCAGCTTTAGAATCAATTTTCACAGGTCGTTTGAATGACGAGGGAGCTATTAGATTTCATATCCTTGGTTTGTGTCAAGGTGGTGGCTCACGAATAGCCATCCGATTCTGGAATACAAATACAGTAAAAGAATTTGCACTGCATATTAAAAAGCATTTTGAAGATTTGGAAATAATTTCAGATTCAAAGACGCAAAAAGACTATATCAATCTTTATAGCTTTTTCTCTAACATTTCCTTAAAAAACGATATTGATAATTTGCCACCGAACATTCATGGAAGTGTAATTGAAAGTATTCTCGATAGCAGAATAAAATATCCAGACACTCTTCAACAGCAATGCATCCGGCGCATTCGTGCTGAACAGCACGTAAACTATGTCCGTGCGGCAATTCTTAAAGCCTATTTAAACAGAAAAGAAACAATTTATAATACAAACGAAAAACTCATTACCATGTCACTCGATTTAGAAAACAAAAACCAGGGCTATCTCTGTGGTCGCCTGTTTGCTGTACTCGAAAAAATCCAGGAGGATGCACAGCCTGGTATTAATGCAACTATTAAAGACAGATATTATGGTGCTGCTTCAAGTACCCCTGTAACTGTTTTTGGTCGGCTGCTCAATCTCTCGAACCACCATCTGGCAAAACTTAGCGGTGGTAGCAAAACTTATTTTGAAAAGATGATTCAGGAAATTATGACTGGGGTAAGCAGTAATGGCTTACCTGCACATTTGTCGTTAGATGACCAAAGCCGTTTTGCCATTGGCTACTATCATCAACGTCAGGACTTATTTACAAAAAAAGATAAAAACAACTAAAAAAAAGGAGATCATATTATGAACGAATTAATTAAAAACCGTTACGATTTTGCTTTACTGTTCGATGTTACAGACGGAAATCCAAATGGCGATCCCGATGCCGGAAACCTGCCACGAGTTGATGCCGAAACTGGAATGGGGTTGGTTACCGATGTTTGCCTCAAGCGTAAAGTGAGGAATTTTGTACATTTAGTAAAGGGCGCCACAAAGCCGTATGATATTTTTATTAAAGAAAAGTCAGTATTAAACAGGGAGATTGATAATGCTTATATAGAGTTAACTATAGATCTGTCTAAAGATCCTTCTGATCCTACTGATGGGAAAAAAAGAAATAAAGATGGGCAGGCTCAAGGTAAAGAGATAGATAAAGGTAGAAGTTTTATGTGTCAAAATTTCTTTGACATCAGAACATTTGGTGCTGTATTAACAACTGGGGCAAACGCAGGTCAAGTTAGAGGTCCTGTACAATTAACTTTTGCACGTTCGATTGACCCCGTGGTTGCATTGGAACATAGTATTACGAGAGTAGCAAAAACAACTGATGAAAGGGCTGAAACAGGTGGCTCTGAAATGGGGCGCAAGTTTACCATTCCTTATGGATTATACTTTTCTAGAGGTTTTATATCATCTCATCTGGCAGCTCAAACAGGTTTCAATGAAACTGATCTGGAATTATTCTGGGAAGCGCTCAAAAATATGTTCGACCATGATCATTCCGCGGCCCGTGGTATGATGAGTACCCGTAAGTTGATTGTATTCAAACATTCAACAGCTTTGGGGAGTGCTCCGGCACACCAGCTCTTCGATGCCATTAAAATCGAAAAGAAAGATGGATCAAAACCTGCACGCTGTTTTGCTGATTACTCAGTTTCTATTGACAGAAGTTCCATACCACAAGGTGTAGAAGTAATCGAAATGTTGTAATAACTATTAAAACAACTTTTCCACCACTTCCTGTTTCGAAATCCCTAAATGCTGTGCCACATCGGTGAGTATGGCATTTAGGGTTCCGATACGCAATGGGTCGTGGTTAGGAATGGTAATATGATGTTGTCCGTTTTGCAGGGTGGTAAGTCGGATATGGCTGCCGGTTTGACGCGTGGGTTCGTACCCGTATTTATGAAGGGCTTTGATTAATTGCTGTGCATCAATATTACGCGGAATTTTCATAAAGAATAAGTTTCCTCGCGGGTAACATGCAAATGAATTAATTCCGGCATTTCTGGTTCATCAAAATGGCAGCGCACTGCATCACTGATCATAGGTTTTAACTCCTCAACAGTATCAGCCTGGGTAAAAATTGAATGATTTACCGCCCGTGCAAAATAACCACCGTCCTGCGATTCTTCTACTAAAAAAACGATCTCTTTCATGGCGACTGAATTTAATGCAAAAATACAAAAAAACATAGATAGAAAATGTACTCCGACGATGACCTGTTAATGCTTTCCGGTATTCAGCATATGGCCTTTTGCGAACGCCAGTGGGCACTTATACATGTTGAGCAGCAATGGCGCGAAAATGTTAAAACAACTGAGGGGCATCACTTGCACGAAAGAGTGGATGATCCATTGGAAAGTGATAAGCGCGGCAGGGTAATTACTTACCGTGCTTTCCCATTAATCAGTTATCAACTTGGTGTCACTGGCCGGGCTGATGTTGTTGAATTAATCTATTCGGAAGAGGGTGTGCTGATTGATGGCTATGAAGGCAAATGGTTATTGCATCCTGTGGAATACAAACGCGGAAAACAAAAGCCCGATGTGCGCGATGAGGTGCAGGTTTGTGCACAAGCCATATGTCTCGAAGAGATGTTTAATACCAAAATAGTAAGAGGGTCATTGTATTACGCCGAAACCCGCCGTAGGATAATTGTAGAGTTCACGCCAGAATTACGACAAAATGTTTTTGACCTTGCACAAAGGATGCACGAATTATTCGATAATGGAATAACGCCTTTGCCTGTGTATAAGACGCATTGCAAATCATGTTCCTTATTTGATATTTGTCTGCCGTTGAGCATGTTTGGCAATGGGAGAGCTTCAGAATATTTACAAAAAGAACTTGAAACTGATTAAATGCTATGCGAAAATTACTCAATACGTTGTATGTTACAACACCGGGAGCTTATCTGAGCAAGGATGGCGAAAATGTTGTGATCAAGGTCGAAAACCAGGAGCGATTCAGGATTCCTGTACATAACATTGAAGGTATCGTATGTTTTGGCTTCATGGGGGCTAGTCCGTCGTTAATGGCACTATGTGCCGAACGGAATATTTCAATAAGTTTTTTATCTGAAAACGGGTACTTTCTTGGAAGAGTAACTGGTCCGGTGTCAGGCAATGTATTGCTTCGACGAAAACAATACCGGCTGGCAGATGATAAACAATTCTCCTGTTCAATAAGCAATATTTTTATTGCCGGTAAAATTTCAAATTCCAAAACAGTTTTACAAAGAGCAATGCGCGATCATCCGGACGAAGCCAGCAGAACGGAAATGGAGAGTGCAATACATACGCTTGGCATCAAACAAAAACAAGCGCTGAAATGCATCGATAATGAAATTCTTAGAGGGATTGAAGGCGAAGCAGCAAATAATTATTTTGGGGTATTTAACCATTTAATCATTGCCCAAAAGGCAGATTTTATCTTCAATGGGCGAAATCGTCGTCCTCCAATGGATAATGTTAATGCAATCTTATCCTTCGTCTACATGTTGCTTATGCACGAAGTCAGATCGGCACTCGAAAGTGTAGGTATAGATCCCTGTGTTGGTTTTTTACATACTGACCGGCCTGGCCGCCAAAGCCTGGCACTTGATATGATGGAAGAATTCAGGCCCTACCTTGCTGATAGATTGGTTCTTTCGCTGATTAATCGGAAACAGGTGGATGCAAAAGGATTTGAAAGCCGTGAAGCTGGTGGTATACTTATGAATGATACAACAAGGAAGGATATACTAACAGCCTGGCACAAGCGAAAGCAAGAGGAAATCATGCATCCCTTTCTGAATGTTATGGTTCCCATTGGTCTGTTGCCTTATTGTCAGGCTTTATTGCTAGCACGATATATTCGGGGTGATATCGATAATTATCCTGTGTTCATTAATAAGTAAAAGTTATGATGGTTTTAATTACTTATGATGTGGAGACTATGACTCCTTCCGGGCGTAAAAGATTACGTCATGTTGCAAAGCAATGTGTAAATTTTGGGCAACGAGTTCAAAATTCAGTATTCGAATGTATAGTTGATCCGGCACAATTTTCTGAACTGAAGCACAGACTTGAATTTATAATTGATCCGAAGAAAGACAGTTTAAGATTCTATATGCTTGGTAACAACTGGCAAAAAAGAATAGAACATATTGGTGCAAAATCATCGTTTAATCCGGAAGACGTAATGATAATATGATCCGCGAACCCAAAGTAATCACTAAAAGTTATAGGGTATCGCGAGCGCTCATAATCAGTTTTTTACTTGTTTCTTTCAATAGTATCATTCGTTTTTCATAAAGCTAATTACAACTTTCGCGGAAACGGTCTTCTAACATTCAGATTATTATTAATTTAGAGGCTCTACAGTCGCGCCCCCCGCGGGCGCGTGGATTGAAACAGAAGATGGTAAATACATTTTAACGGTTGAAGGTTTGTCGCGCCCCCCGCGGGCGCGTGGATTGAAACTTGAAACTGTTTTATCT
>DDEN01000031.1 GCA_002336115.1 Chitinophagaceae bacterium UBA1953 | reverse complement strand
AACAATCGGTATTACCGCTGAGCATAATGGGTGTTGCATCCCACTTTGGATGCATTAAAAATTTACGCAGCAGTTGCGGTGCATTTTTCTTTACAAGAATTTTTTGTTCAAAATCCATTCCTGCACTGTAGCCCCAGTACTCATGTACATTGCGTGCATAACAGTAAATACATCCGTGTTCGCAACCGGCATAGGGATTCATACTGTAGCTCATACCCACATCGGGACTTTCAACTTTGTTGACAATTGTTTTTGGATGTGTTTCGATGTATTGTGTTTTGAGGTTGGTTTGTTCCCAATCATCAATTGCTTCAACATTTTCTTTGCTTGATTCGTTTTTGAGAAAACGGTTTTTAGGATTGAACTGTGCTCCACGACCGTGATGATAAACCGACTCTTCTGTTTCTTCTTTCGGTTTTACTTTATAATGATCCTGCTGCAATTTTTCTGACATATAGTTGTTGTTATAAACACAGAGGCACAGGGAGCACAGAGAAATTTTAATGCCTGATCTCTCTGTGTACTCCGTGACTCTGTGGTAAAAAATGATGAATAGAATTGTTGTAGTACAAGTGTGCGACGCAACAAAAGTTAAATAGCAGCAATACTGATGACTACATACATTTCTTTTAACCGCCGTCAGGGTTTGCAACCGCTGACGGTGTTATACAAACAGCATTCCCTGCTTTATTGTAACGGGTAAATTCTGAAACTCGAAACGCTGTGCAATCTGGTATTGCATACTCCCGACCGGACGCTTGAGTAACAACATTGCATCGGCAATAAAACGACCTGTGAAATGTTTATGACTGTATTCGAGCCAGCCTTGCTCGTATTGCCATGGCTGCAGTTTACGGGCAATGGTTAGATGCGGTTCTAAAATAAAATGTGGTTTGTTATCATCATTGAGCTTCATTAAACGTTGTGTTTCGCTGCGGATTTCTTTTACCAGTGTTTGCACGGGAATTTTGCTCACCACGTTGATATAAATAGTGTGGCTGGGAAAACTTCCGTAATCACGCAGTTCAACTTTAATGGGATGATAACCCATAGCTACCATTTTTAAACGGTTGATCAAACGTTCTTCCATCATTTCGTACTGTAAAAAATTTGCCAGTGTAATGTGTGGCTTGCCCCATTTTGCATGATCGGATTTGTACTTTTCAGCAAAGGCTTCTTTTACTTTTAAAATGCGGTTCCACAATTCCTGGTGTGGACTGAGCACAAGCAAATACTCGTACACCCTGTAGCCGGGAATGGTTGCTGTTGTAATTGATTGTAATTGCATAACCCATCTTTTTTTGGTTGATTAATAAATATGCTATGACTATGTATGGCAAAGCCAAAGCACAGATGGGATTGCTGAAGTATCGGCCGGTTACTGAAGATGAAAAAATATTTTCTTCAAAATCGTAACACTAAATTACTAAAAGTTTTAGTTTTACCAAACTTTCTTACAAACCCTGAAATAAAAAATATTCATCACCGCTCTTTGCGCATGCAGGAGTTAAATTATTTTTCTATGGACGGGGAAGATTTTTTCGGCGCCGCTTATAAAGGCAGTAAACAGTTTACACAACACAACATACGCACAGCAAATGCAACGGGTTTTGGTGCCGCTGCTGATGATTATGCTGAACGTGGTATTGATTTAAATGAACAGCTGGTGCGCAACAAACCTGCTACATTTTTCTTTCGAATGAAAGGTGATGCGATGCAGGATGCAGGCATTTTTGAACATGATATTTTAATTGTTGACCGCTCGTTGAAACTGGCGAATGGAAAAATTATTGTTGCCATTTTAAATGGTGAATTATTAGTGCGCAGGTTTCATAAAAATTTTTCATCGGCATTTTTAATTCCTGAAAACCCGAGATACAAAACTATTAACCTGGCAGAGTTTACAGATTTTAAATTGTGGGGAGTGGTGGTGTACTCTATTCATTCCCTGGGCTGAAGCCCAGGGCAAGTCATGAAGCCAGATAAATTGTAACTGTTTAAATATGCATATTATGCCAATGATTAAAGTATGGATACACCTGGTATGGGCAACAAAAAACCGGCAGCCTTTACTTGATAAAAGTATCCGCCAAACTATTTTTCAGGACATGCGTGAAAATGCAAAAGAGAAAAATATTTATGTTGATTTTATTAATGGATATACAGATCATGTTCATCTGCTCATTTCATTTAATGCAGAACAGACAATTGCAAAAACAGTTCAGATGATTAAAGGAGAATGTTCTTACTGGATTAATAAAAACAATCTGTGCACAGAGAAATTTGAATGGCAGGATGATTATTTCGCTGTATCTGTAAGTGAATTGGGAATAGATGCTGTAAGAGAGTATATTAAAAACCAGGAGCAACATCATTCAAAAAAAACATTTCAACAAGAGTATGATGAATTTATTGCGAAATATGGATTTAATATAATGAAGTCTCATGAAGCCCAGAGCAAGTTATGAATCAAAAACACGCCCTGGCTTGCTCCAGCCTTCAGGCTGGAGATAAGATAAATGATAACAAAACATACCGGGCTTTAGCCCGGAAATATTATGTACGCCATTGTAGATTGTAATAATTTCTATTGCTCCTGTGAGCGATTGTTTAAGCCGCACTTAGACAATAAGCCGGTTATTGTTTTAAGCAACAACGATGGTTGTATTATCTCACGGAGTGATGAGGCAAAACAACTGGGCGTTGAAATGGCCGGGCCATACTTTAAAGCCAAACCGCTTATTCAGAAACATGGTGTTTCTGTTTTTTCAAGCAATTATAATTTATATGGCGATCTGAGCTTTCGTGTAATGGAAACATTGCGCATGCTGCTTGGCGAACATAATGTGGAAGTATATTCCGTTGATGAAGCATTTGTTGATTTAAGCATTTTTCCAAAAGAAGATTTGCAGCAGGTTTCTGAAAAAGTTAAAACGACTATTGAAGATTGGACAGGCATCAAAGTTTCCATTGGTGTTGCGCCAACGAAAGTACTTGCCAAAGTTGCAAACCGGTTATCGAAGAAAAACAAGAAGGCCACCAATTGTATTCTTGTTCTTGATACAGATGAAAAAATAAGAGCTGCACTTGAACAAACTCCTGTTCAGGATATATGGGGAGTTGGTTACCGCTATTCACAAAAGCTAAAGGAACAGTGGTTTATTGATGATGCATTACAACTAAGCAGAATGAGTGAAGAATTTGGGAAGATATATATGGGAGGTGTTGTTGGCGTACGGCTGATCCGGGAACTGAATGCCATCCCTTCAAAAGAAATGGAAGATGAACTTGTAAACAAAAAAATGATTGCAACCACAAGAATGTTTGGCTCTCCTGTAACTGATATTGCTGATATTAAAGAAGCTGTTGCTACCTACACTTCAAGAGCTGCAGAAAAACTTAGAAGACAACACAGTGCCGCAAACATTATTAGTGTGTTTGTAGTAGCAAAGGAAGAAAACCACAACATAACATTTCATCACGGAGTAACGCACAGCCACTACGCCACGTTACCAAATGCCACATCATTCACCAATGAATTAATCAAACCGGCCGTTTCACTTGTTGATAAACTTTATAAAAACGGAACAGCCTATAAAAAAGCCGGCGTTATGCTGACTGGTCTTGTTCCTGACAATTCCATACAGGGAAATTTATTTTTACCGCAGGCAAAGAACTGCGAACGAAAACTGATGGATATGATTGACAATATTAATTTCAGTCAGCGGGATGATGTATTGAAATTTGCCGCAAGCGGAACAACAAGGGACTGGAAAATGCGGCAGGAACTACGCAGCCCAAGATACACTACCAGATGGGATGAATTGTTTGAAGTGCATTAATCCGTTTCATGCAAAGATGCAAATCAACCATATTCGTTGCAAACTTTGTATTCGTGGTTACTTTGCGTGAAATCAAAAAAGAGAAGACTGCTGATTAATGAACTTCGGCTTAATTAAATTCAACCCAATTTCTTTATTCATCTTATCAACCAAATAAACAGTCAGCTCCGGTGATGTTGCTTCATCGTGCATGTGCATAAAGAAGTACAGTTCCTGCAAACCACGATCAAGCCAGTACTTCATACGATCAACCCACACATTGCAACGTGTAAAATCGCTTTCGTGCAAACTGTTGCCCACATAACGGATAAACACTTTGGATATAGTTAAATACATGTGTGCACAATCCCTTCTTCCCGCAGTATCGGTAATTACAGCACCAATGTTGAGTTCTTTCAACGTTTCAAAGAGTTCGTTGCGGATGTTTTCTTTTGCAAACCAATCGGGGTGACGCACTTCAAGAAAAAACTGTAAGTCTTTGGGCAGTGATTTTAAATAATCAAACAACTCTTCTTTGCGCTTGGGCGAAAATGTATCGCTCACCTGCACGAAAATGGGACCGAGATATTCTTCAAAGCCAACAATGCCACGAAAAAATTCATTAGTAATAAAATCCTTTCCTTTTAAACTGCCCCTGTGTGTAACACCCTGGTACATCTTCGGGCAGAATTTGAAATCCATTCCCTTTGCTTTCTCTGCCCACTTGCGAATACCTGCTTCACCATACACTTTATAATGCGTGGCATTTAATTCAATGCTGTTGTAATGATGCACATAGTGCTGCAGAAAATCTTTTTCCTTTGTTTTGGGCGGATAAATTTTTCCTATCCATTCAGTTCTACCCCACTTTGCACAACCGAGATAAACTTTTGCATCCTTTACCGGTTTTCCTTTCAAAATGGTTTTATTGAATGCAGGCTCGGCAGGTAATGAAAAATCAATATTGTTTAATTCCTGTTCATCTACACGCCCAAACTCCATCTCAATAATATTTTTTATACAGGTTGAACAAAACCTTTTTTGCATCGGGTGTCATTCCTTTTGTTGTATCCATTAAGAAATGACGTTTAAAGCCGAGTATTGCTGCGCTTGTATCTTTCATATCATAACCCACAATGCGAATGGCGCTGAGGTAATCGAAAGTAGCGGGAACCGTTACATTGGTTGTATCGTTCCACCACAAACCAAAACCTTTTTCACTTAATGTTTTCCAGGGAAAACGCCAGTTGGGATCATTTTTTCTTGTTGGTGCAATATCACCATGACCAATAAAATTAGCTGCCGGAATTTTATAGGCTGACTTCAACCGTTCAAGCAATGAAAGCAAACTGCTGATCTGCCGTTCATCAAACGGTTCAAATCCGTTATTATCTAATTCAATGCCGATTGATGCGGAGTTCACATCAAACATATTTCCCCAGCGGCTTACACCAGCATGATGCGCACGCAGGTAATCGTTAAGCATATGAAAGATTGTACCATCACGGCAAATCACATAATGAGCACTTACTTCAGTTCGTGGAAGTGTAAATGTTTTCAGCGTTTGATCGCAGGTGTTTTGTGCTGTATGATGAATGATGACAAAACTTGGTTTACGCATGGTAAAATTTGTTGTACCTGCAAAGTATGGTTCGTTGTTTACCGAATCATGCAGCGGGTATTGTTTCAGCACTTTTGCAAACTTCCTGGCTTGTTTTTTATACGATTTGTTAGTTGATGCGTATGGACTTTTTGAGCAGCTTCCCGCAGCTACAACTAAAGTCACAAATAATAAAAGAATCTTCCATCTGTTCATGACTGAAAGTTAGCCCTTTTCTGTTCACAATTACTCCAAAATACCGAAGTCAATGTTTTGAATCATTCCATCTTCTGCCGTTCATCATTCATTATTACAAATACCCACAATAACTTAAATGCCGCAATTTTAACACACAAAATATTTTTATGAAAGCGTTCTTAATCATGGTATTCCTGTTTGGCGCTTTACAGGTAGATGCGCAGGCATGGACCAAACAATACGATTTTGTGGATGATTGTATCTGTGGCTTGGCAAAAGTGAGTAAAGATGGAAAATTCGGTTATGCCACCAAAGACGGCAAGCTCGTTGTTCAGCTCATTTATGATGAAGCGTTATCGTTCAGTGAAGGCAAAGCTGCTGTTCGAAAGGTAGATAAATGGGGGTATCTCGACAGTACTGGTAAGGTTATTGTTGAAATGAATTATGAAGAAGCTGGTTCTTTTCACGATGGTATGGCCTGCGTAAAAAAGAACGGAAAGTTTGGTTTCATTAACAGTAACATGGACATCATTATCCCGTATGAGTATGACATGGCCCGTGGCTTTTCAGAAGGAATGGCACCCGTTTCAAACAGTAAAGGTTTGTGGGGATATATCAATACAAAAGGCAAACTCGTTCTTCCATATCAATACAATTTTGCTGATTTGTTCACGGATGGAAAAGCCCGTGTGCTGAAAGATGGAAATTTTATGATGATTAATAAAGAAGGGAAAGAAGTAAAAGAATAAATATTGAATAATGAGTATGAAATGAGGAATAAAGAAAAGAGGAAACCAGCAATACTTTATTGCTTTAACAATCAGTGTTCATCATTCATATCCACATCATCAGCATTTCTATCAATCATCTCTTCTGTCGAAGAAGATCGACGTTTTTAAATCTTTTACTGAATCTCTTCGTGTTACAAGCATTGGTATGACGGCACCAACTGACAAGCCAAGTATTATAAATAATACTTTTAAACCATTGTTGATGGTTGACTGCAATACCTGTTCATAATCGGCAGGTTGCGTATTTCCAACAAGCTTAATCATACCAAGCATCATACGATAAGCAAACACACCTGGTATCATGGGTATCAATGCAGGAATATAAAATACGGGGGGAGGTGCATGTTTGTAATGTGCAAACGGAATACTCAGCAAGCCAATTACTGCCGATCCGCAAAAAGGAGCAAACACATCACTTACACCAAACCGTATTAAAAAAAACTTTGTAAATCCTCCAAGGCCACCCAGTATGCCAATAAACACCAACGTACGTGCAGGCACATTAAACAACACCGCAAAACCAACTGCGGCAAATCCGCACCAGATAAATTTTTCTGCTACAGGTAAAAAATCAATGACTGCTGTCGGCAAAATACCAAGCAGAAAATAATTTACATGTTGTATGAATGTTGATATAAATAATAAACTTTCCATTGAATTTACATTTGATAAATAAACATTGATGCAAGCAACCCAAGTGCAATTGCAAACGAATAAATTAAACTGTTTATTCCCCTGATGATTCCTGTTTGAATATTACCATCAATTAAATCAGAAAACGAATTAATAAGCGGTACACCCGGTATTAAAAATAAAACCGATGTTACAAATCCATGATTGCCAGGATCCGCAATACCAAGTTTATATCCCATCCCTGCTACTAATGTGGCAGCAAAAGCCGCAAAAAATACACAGAGATACGTATTGAATAAACGTTTAACCAGTTCCTGGCGCACAAACAACCCGGCAAATGTTGCAATAAATGCAAAGATCATATCCGGAATAAGTCCACCTGCTACTCTGCAAAACGATGCACCTGCAAGAGAAACAAACAATAATACTGCTATTCGTGGAAAATGCGGAAGAGCCTGTAAGCGGTCTAACTCTTCATTAATTTGATCAACTGTCCAGTGTTCTTCAATTACAGTCCAGCTCATGCGGCTGATACCTGAAAGAATCCTGAAATTCACTCCATGCTGACCCGTTCTTTTCAAACTGGTATATACCTGGTCGCCATTTTCATTTTCAAGCGATAATAAAACTGACCGGTGATTAATAACAAGTTCAGCTTTATAATCAAATGAAGTTGAAATGCGTTGAATTGTTTTTCGTATGCGTTCTGTATTTGATCCCGATGTCATCAGCAAAGTGCCTATGCGGAGCAATAGTGTACATAGTTCCTTTGCTTCGGGATGAGTTTTATTCACTTCCAAAACAAATAAATTAGAAGGCAAAGGTAATTTAAAATAAGCAGGATGTATAATGACAGGAATTAGCAATATACTTCTGAAAGCTGACGAGAATTATTTTTTTGTATCAGCTTTACATGTTTCGTCTGTATTGCCCGCCAACATCATATAGTGCATGCGTAATTTGACCTAACGAACAATATTTTACTGTTTGCATTAACTGTTCAAAAATATTTCCATTACTTACTGCTACTTGTTTTAGTTTCTTTAATTCTTCGTTGCTTTTATTATTATTTCGTTGCCAGAAAGCATGAAGATTAGAAATCTGTTGCTCTTTTTCTTCTGTTGTACTTCGGATAATTTCGCCGGGAATTGTTGTGGGACTTCCTTTTTTATTTAAGAATGTATTTACACCAACAACAGGAAGTTCGCCAGTATGTTTCATGTGTTCGTAGTGCAGGCTTTCTTCCTGAATTTTATTCCGTTGATACATTCGCTCCATTGCACCTAACACACCACCACGTTCTGTAATGCGGTTGAATTCGTTCATTACAGCATCTTCCACCAAATCTGTCAGCTCCTCAATTAAAAATGAACCCTGGTTGGGATTTTCATTTTTAGCTGTTCCTAATTCACGATTGATGATGAGTTGAATAGCCATTGCTCTCCGTACACTTTCTTCAGTTGGTGTTGTGATTGCTTCATCATAAGCATTGGTGTGAAGTGAATTACAATTATCATAAATAGCATACAACGCCTGTAATGTTGTACGTATATCGTTGAAATCAATTTCCTGGGCGTGCAAACTTCTTCCTGATGTTTGAATATGATATTTCAACATCTGGCTGCGTTTGTTTGCTTTGTATTTATACTTCATTGCTTTTGCCCAGATGCGGCGTGCAACTCTGCCGATGACACTGTATTCAGGGTCCATTCCATTGCTGAAGAAGAATGAAAGATTTGGTGCAAACTCATCAATATTCATTCCACGGCTTAAATAATATTCAACGTAAGTAAAACCGTTAGCCAGTGTAAATGCAAGTTGTGTGATTGGGTTAGCACCTGCTTCTGCAATATGATAACCACTGATACTTACACTGTAAAAGTTGCGTACATTCTGTTCAATAAAATATTCCTGCACATCACCCATCAGCTTTAATGCAAATTCGGTTGAAAAGATGCAGGTGTTCTGTGCCTGGTCTTCTTTTAAAATATCTGCTTGCACTGTACCTCTTACCTGTTGTAGTGCAGTTTGCTTACATTGAGCATACACATCAGCAGGTAATACTTCATCTCCACTTAATCCAAGTAAATGCAAACCAAGTCCATTATTTCCTGCTGGTAATTCATTTGGTGAAGATGTATTATTATAAGTTGGTTTTACAGCAGCACCATATTTTTTCTCCAACGCTTTATTCAGCATTTCCCACTGACCATTTGCTTCAATCCATTTTTCACAATGCTGATCAATTGCTGCATTCATGAAGAAAGCAAGAATGATGGGTGCCGGACCATTGATGGTCATACTTACCGATGTCTTCGGATCGCACAAATTAAAACCACTGTATAATTTTTTTGCATCGTCAACAGTTGCAATACTTACACCACTGTTTCCAACCTTACCATAAATATCTGGACGATGTGCAGGATCTTCTCCGTAAAGAGTTACACTGTCGAATGCAGTTGATAAACGTTTTGCAGGTTGCTCAAACGATACATAATGAAAACGTTTATTGGTACGTTCAGGCCCACCTTCGCCTGCAAACATTCTTGTAGGGTCTTCACCATCACGTTTTAACGGAAACACTCCTGCTGTGAAAGGAAAACTGCCGGGCACATTTTCCTGTGCCTGCCAGCGCAACAGATCGCCCCAGTCTTTATATTTTGGTAAAACAACTTTCGGAATTCTTGTACCGCTTAAACTTATGCTGAACATTGGTTGCCTGATTATTTTATCACGCACTTTGTATTCATAGTTATCCTGCTGGTATGCTTTTAATTTTTCAGGCCAGTGAGCAATTAATTTTTTTGCAACAGCAGTTTGCTGATCGGCAAGTTGCTGAATTTGCTTTTTAATTTCTTCAATAACTGCTGACGGGGCTTTAGCCGCCATGAGGGTTTGTTCAGCACCCTGTAACTGGTAAAGTTTTGATGCAATAGCTGATTGATCAATCACCAGCTGGTTATAATCTTTAATTGTATCTGCAATTTCGCTGAGGTAACGAACTCTTGCAGGTGGAATGATGAGCGATTTATTAACCGTATCCTTATGAACAATATGATCAATTGTACCAAAGCTGGTCTTCATTTTTGTTTCAACTGTATGAATGATTTTTTCAAACAGTTCATTCACGCCTGTATCATTAAACTGTGAAGCAATGGTTCCAACTATCGGCAACTCATCATCTTTCGCTGTAAACAACTGGTGATTGCGTTTGTATTGTTTACGTACGTCAGCCAGCGCATCCAACGCTCCTGCTTTATCAAATTTGTTAATGGCAATCAGATCAGCATAATCAAGCATGTTGATTTTTTCCAACTGTGATGCTGCACCATATTCAGGAGTCATTACATACAAACTCACATCACAATACTCAAGTATCGATGCATCACTTTGTCCTACACCGGCACTTTCAAGAATAATTAAATCAAATGCTGCTTCTTTACACACATCAATTGCTTCCTGCACATACACGCTTAATGCTTTATCGCTTTCTCTTGTAGCAAGACTGCGCATATAAGCTCTCGGACCAGAGATGGAGTTCATACGGATACGATCTCCGAGCAAAGCTCCTCCTGTTTTTTTCTTTGATGGATCAACTGAAATAACTGCAATTGTTTTATTTGTAAATGCATGTAAGAAACGACGCACAATTTCATCCGTTACAGATGATTTACCGGCACCACCTGTGCCGGTAATACCGAGTACCGGAATAATTGCTGATGTATTTTTTGTTGTTGATGATGGCTGCCCGTTTTCAGCAAGTGTAATAGCACGAGCAATGCGCCTGATATCTTTTTGCTCACCTAATGGAAGTTTTCCATTCCATTGTTGAGGAGCCATCCAATATGCTGATTGTTCATTTTGAGCTGTTGAACCTTGTCTGCATTGCTGAATCACATCTTCAATCATTCCTTCCAGGCCCATTTGCCGTCCATCATCCGGCGAATAAATGCGGACAATACCATAAGCCTGCAGTTCATTGATTTCATCAGGCAAAATTGTTCCGCCACCACCACCAAATATTTTTATATGACCACAGCCACTTTCATCAAGAAGGTCTTTCATGTATTTGAAAAACTCGATATGCCCACCCTGGTAAGAAGTAATGGCTATGCCATGTGCATCTTCTTCAATAGCTGCTTCCACAATTTCATGCACGCTTCGGTTATGACCAAGATGAATAATTTCAGCGCCCTTACTTTGCATAATGCGGCGCATAATATTAATGGCTGCATCATGTCCATCAAATAAAGAAGCTGCTGTTACTATGCGTATTTTATTCAAATAATCATTATTCATAAAGTTCATTTGTAAATACAAATTTACATATCTCAAGCACCACGCTAACCAATGTTAGTACTAAAAAAAGAAACCCCGGATCGCCGGGGTTTCTAATATCATCCAAGTTAATTATCAGTAACCTGCATTTTGTTCAAGGTTAGAATTGGAATTCAATTCCCTGAACGGAATAGGAAACACAAGTTTGTTATCAAATGCTGATCTCCCATTTACAGTTTCTCCTAAACGTTTTGCATCATGCACTCTGAATCCTTCATTTGCAAGCTCGAGCCTCCTTTCGAATAAAATATCCGCAAGAGTAACTGAAATTGCTGCAGTTAATCCTGCTCTTGTATGTACAGTATTGTAATCACTCAAGGGGGTTGCGCCAGTTGTCTGAGAGAGACGTGCATTACATTCTGCACGGATAAGATACAATTCTGCTAAGCGTATAACTTTTACATTTTTATTAATATATTGCCATTTGCCACTGCGCCAATCACCTGAATAGAGATAGAACAAAGCCTTTCGCTCATCACCAGCTGGGTAGAGATTCATATGTGCATCAAGAATAACAATATCTCCATCACGACCACCGTAATCTGGTACGGAATAAAAAGTATGACAGTTATTTGTTCCATCTTGTTCGCTCACAATAATTGAAAATATATCTTCGGTTGTATATGCAGATGTATTAAATTCAGAAGAATAAGGATTTACAAGGCTGTAGTTACCTGCGGCAGCAGTTAAACCCCGATTGGCAGCATCTCTTGCACCTGTATAATTACCCATTTGAAGATAAGCCCTTGCTAATATTGCTGCAGCAGCTACTTTGTTGGCATATACACCATTTTTGGCAGGAAGTAATGACTCTGCAGTAGTAAGATCATTAACAATCTGCGTATAACATTCCGACACAGTATTACGTTTTGGAAAATCAACCTCACTAAAGCTTGTTGTCGGGGTGGTTCGTATAACAACACCAAGATTCGTAGAGGGTGAGCCATCATTGTAAGATTTTGCAAAAAAGCGTGTCAGTTCAAACAAAACAGTACCACGAATAAATAGAGCTTCTCCTTTAACACGATCCCGATCAGCAGAATTCACCTTATCAAGATTTGCAATTACGTTATTTGCAATGTTAATAGTGGTGTAGCCACTTGCCCACATGTTTAAAATTATCGGATTAGTAGTAAGTATTGAATTGCCATACACCTCACGATAAGTATTAAAAGTACCAGTCCAGTTTAACTCACCTGAAGCGGCCATTAAATCACCAAAAATCTGGATGTTGCCGCCGTAAAGGTTCCCTGAACTAAGAGCATCATATGCGCCGATCAAAACCTGTTTAACATTTGCATCAGTTGATAACGCAAGATCAGACCCCATTGCCTGAGGGTTATCCAAGTTTAATTCTTTATTGCAAGCAGTAAACAAAGCTCCGGTTGCAATTAATATTATTGAATATTTTAAAATTTTCATACTAAGTCTTTTTTAAGATTAGAAGCCAACGTTTAAACCAAAAGTAATAGAGCGAATCTGTGGTGCAGCGTAAAAATCACCTCCCTGATTAATATTGCCTGCCCTGTAATCTGTATTTACTTCTGGATCCCAGCCTGTATATTTTGTCCAAGTTGCGAGGTTTACACCAGTTACATACAATCTAACAGAACTCAGCTTTATTTTTTTAAGCAAATCGGGTGAAAGATTGTATGCAAGCGTTACATTCTTTAAACGAACATAACTTGCATCTTCCATATATTGAGTAGAAACTGAAGGTGAAGCAAAATCACCAAACCAGTTTAACCTTGCTTCCGGCACATCTGTAATATCGCCAGGTTTTTTCCAACGTCTTAGCTGATCACGGGTTTGATTATCAAACCAATCTCCCCGTGCACTCATAAACCCACCGGCACCATTAACTACTTCATAATCAAAAACCCCTTGAAGTAAAACACTTAATTCAAATCCTTTAAAACTAAAAGTATTTGTAAGTCCTCCAAACCATTTAGGATTTGGATCTCCTACAACAAAACTACCAGCTTCATTATAATCATTGGTAGTTGTTTTACCATCTTGTTTGTAATACAAAGCATCACCATTAGAAGGATCTACACCAGCATATTTTGGACCATAATGAACTCCTATTGGCTGACCAACAATCAAAGCGTTCATATAACGGCCATCATTAAAAGACAATGTATCTTGCTGACCATCAATTTGTAAAACTTTGTTTTTATTATGGGAGAGATTGAAGCTTGAAGTCCATTTAAAATTACGTGTTGTAATATTTGTACTGTTAATTGAAATTTCAATACCCTTATTTTCAATTTCGCCAATATTCTTTGTAATACTTGCAAAGCCAGAAGTAAGCGGTAGCGGATAATTATAAATAAACCCAGCACCATTCCCTGCAGAACGTTTATTATAATAATCAACTTCCACTACAAGACGATTTTTCAGTACTCCTAATTCTAGCCCAAGATCAAGTTGATTTGTTGTTTCCCACGTTAACAAGTCGTTCTGAAGAGAAGAAGGCGCAAGGCTTGCATTACCTGCATAGCGCCCTGTACCATAAACACCTCTCCACGAATAGTTTCCAAATCCTTGTTGATTTCCTAATTGGCCATAACTGGCACGCAATTTCAAGAAACTGATTGCATCAACACTCTTAAGAAAATTTTCCTCACTAACAACCCATCCCAATGATGCAGCGGGAAAGAAACCATAACGTTTCTTTTCGCCAAACACTGAAGAACCATCAACACGGGTACTAACGCCAACCAGATACTTGTTATTAAACTTGTAATTTAATCTTCCAAAATAAGAAGCAATAGTATATTCACTTAAGGTAGAGGTTCCTGCAGTAATATTAGCAGCATTTGCAATATTGCGTAAATCATCATTTGCAAATTGCTGCCCTTCAACACTGGAGTAATCGTTTGCTTGTTTTTCAAACGACATACCAATCGTTGCGTCTATATTATGCTTCTCTTTGAATATTTTACTGTAATTGAAATAATTGTTAGCGGTATAGCGTACACTTCGCAACCAATCAACAATCCCCAAGCCATTTGTTCCCTGACCATTAATTGTTTTTCTTCCATAAAACTCCTTGTCGTTCTGTGTAAGCACATCTAGACCAAATTCTGAACGAAAAATCAACCCTGGCATCAAATTCAGTTGACCAAAAACCGAACTGATATTTCTGAATGTTGTGGATGTATATGAAGCATTCTCTGTTTCTATTAACGGATTATAATAAGTTGTTGTAGGCCTGTCGAACAAATTTCCGTTTTTATCTCGTACCGGAGTTATTGGAGAAAGAGCTACTATTTGCATTGGGGTTGAAAATTCATTATCAGCGCCAACACGTCTTGCATCAGACTTAGAGATAACATTATTTACGCCGATTTTTAATCTATTTGAAAGTTCTTGCTCGAGATTTATTCGACCTGAATAACGCTTAAAATTATTATAAAACAATATTCCGTCCTGATCGTTATAAGATCCGCTAATAAAGTATTTCGTTTTATCTGAACCACCAGCAGCACTTGCTTCTACAATTTTTGTTTGTGATTTCTGAAATGCAAGATCTTCCCAATTAGTATGAACAGTGTCTGCTTTCCAGTCAGCCCCCCCTGTAGTTAAACCGCTATAGCGGTTAAACCTGCTTTCCACTCTGCCTACCATATAATTAATCGCATCTTGTTCACTACCAAATCCCATCCAGTTTCCGCCTCTGTTATAATGATATTTTCCTGCATTTACTGCAGCTTCTCTGAAAAATTCAAGATATTCAGTTGAATTTAAAAAGCCTCTTTTATGAGTCGGGTCATTACTACCATACTGCATATTTACATTAAAACGGGCCTTACCCAATTTACCCTTTTTGGTTGTAATAAGTACAACACCGTTTCCACCTCTTGATCCGTAAATTGCAGTAGCAGCAGCGTCTTTTAAAATTTCAAACGATTCAACATCATTAAAATTAATGTCTGCAAGAGCATTACCTGATAAACTTCCTGTATTAATAGGAATACCATCAACAACATATAAAGGGTCGTTTGAAGCACTTATGGATGATGCCCCACGAATACGAACCTTAATACCCTCACCTACTTTGCCATTTTGAGATTCTACAAAAACACCTGCTGCCCGACCTTGCACTCCCTGTAAGAAATTTGCTACAGGTGTGTTGGCAACTTCAGCACCTTTCACCCTTGTTATCGAGGTTGTTAGGTCTCTTTTAACAGTCTGGCCATAACCAACAACTAACACTTCACTAAGATTTGCAGAACTTGGAGACAGCACAGCATTAATACGACCTGATTCTGTTACAGTTATATCTTTGTCCTCATATCCAACTGATGAAAACTGTAACACTGCCTTGTTTCCGCTAAAAGAAATTTTGAAAGTACCGTCTGATTCTGTGGTAGTAGCACGACTTGTTCCCTTTACTTTTATGGTTGCACCTCCTATAGGAGAACCATCTTTAGAGTCAGTAACAACTCCTGTCACTTCCTTTGTTTGAGCCCAGAGTTGACCAAATAGCAACAAGAAGGCCATGGTTAGTCCAATAATTTTTCTCATGTTCCGCTAGTTTTAGTTACAAAAATGCAATTATAAGGAAATAAATTCTTCCTTTTTGATATTACAAAGACATCCAATTATAAATAAAGCTGCTTTTTTATCAAAAAACAGCTTTATTTATAGAAAATCGAAGAAGAAATAAAATATAACAGAAATTAATAATTTAATTTCTTCTCATATAAATTAAAATATACTGAACCAGCATTGCAATTGAGGCTAAAGCAGCCACTACATATGTTGCCGCTGCCCATTTCAGAGCATCTTTTGCCCCGGGAAATTCCTGGGTGTTGGTAACATTTGTACGTTCCAGCCAGGCAAGAGCCCTGTTGCTGGCATCAAATTCAACCGGGAGGGTGATAATGGAAAAAAGGGTTGAAATGGCAAACATGATAATTCCGATTAACAAAATAGTAGCATTCCCTTTTCCAAATCCCAGAACGCCTAAACCAATTAACAGTACCCATTGCGACAAATTAGTACTGATCTGTACTATTGGAACAATCCTTGAACGAAGCATAAGCCATTGATAAGCAGTGGCATGTTGCACCGCATGGCCACATTCATGAGCTGCCACCGCAGCAGCAGCAACGGAGCTTCCATTATAAACATCCGGGCTTAAATTAACCGTTTTTTTGACCGGATCGTAATGATCGCTTAAAAATCCATCAACAGATTGTACCCGAACATCGTAAATTCCGTTCTCCCTCAGCATTTTTTCGGCTATTTCCCTTCCTGTAAACCTGCTCATAAGAAGCTGTTTACTGTACATACTGAATTTGCTTTTCAGCCTCATCTGTACCAAAAAACCAATTCCCATAAAAATCAGGGACACAATTAAAATTCCTGGAGTCATTTCTGTTCTTTTAGATTAACCATCCATCAAATTCTCTTCCAAATTACAAATTTGACAAAGAAAACAGAATTAAAACAAGGTATAAGTCTTTTTGGCAGAATCAGTTACGTTTAAAGATTGCCGTAAGCAAAGAATTTTTTTTTGATCCCTTATTCCATGTTTATAAATAATTGAAAATCAAACGAATAAACACATCACTCAGCTTAGCTCCAACGGCATTTCGGGCAGCCAATTTCAAAAATATTTATTCACATAGCTCAAAAATAATTTTGCAATCTGCCCACAATTTGTAATTTAGCAACAGAATTTAATGGGTTAGTAAGTACAAAGGGTTGGAAGAAATTCCAGCCCTTTTACTTTTATTAAACCGAAGTTTTGCCATCGTCCCCGTTGCAGAAAATTTCATTTTTCAATACTTTCTTTTTCTGTTTACCGGATTATTTTTTTAACTGAATTCATTTTTTTTGACGCACTTTTATGTGAATTGAGCAAGTATGTTATGAGTAAAATCAAATCATCTTTTTTTTGTCAGAACTGCGGATATGAATCAGCAAAATGGCTTGGTAAATGTCCATCGTGTAATGAATGGAACACATTCGTAGAAGAAATAATTACAAAAGATAAAAGCAATCCGCAAAAGCAAAGCTGGAAAGAAATCAGTGGAAGTGAAATGAAAACAATTTCGCTGAGCGAAATAAAAAGTACAAAAGAAGAAAGGATTTTAACCCAGGATGCTGAGTTAAACCGTGTACTTGGCGGAGGCATTGTTCCGGGAAGCATCGTATTAATTGCAGGTGAACCCGGAATTGGAAAGTCAACTTTGTTTCTGCAGTTAGGTCTTCATTTAAAAAACACTGTTACACTTTATGTAAGTGGTGAAGAAAGTGAACAGCAGATTAAAATGCGTGCCGACCGTTTGCAGATGAGTAATGAAGATTTTTATTTACTCACTGAAACATCAACCAACATCATTTTTCAGGAAGTAAAAAAATTAAAACCGCAACTGGTTATTATAGACTCAATACAAACTTTACAAACACCTTTTATTGAAAGCGGCCCGGGAAGTATTTCGCAGATAAGAGAAACCGCAGCCGAACTTCAACGCTTTGCAAAAGAAACACACACGCCAGTATTTCTCATTGGGCATATTACAAAAGACGGAACCATTGCAGGACCAAAAATTCTGGAGCACATGGTGGATACTGTTTTACAGTTTGAAGGTGACCGTCATTACGCTTACAGGATTCTACGCACAATGAAAAACAGGTTTGGCTCAACATCTGAACTTGGTATTTATGAAATGAGTGAAACAGGAATGCGGCCAGTAAATAATCCAAGTGAAATTCTTATCACCCAAAAAGAAGATCAGTTAAGCGGTATTGCTATAGCTGCAACAATGGAGGGAATGCGGCCTTTGCTGATTGAAGTACAGGCTTTGGTAACACAAAGTGTATATGGCACACCACAACGTACCGTCAGCGGGTTTGATTTACGACGACTTCAACTGCTACTCGCTGTTCTTGAAAAACGTGGCGGTTTTCATTTCGGGATGAAAGATGTGTTTTTGAATATTGCAGGAGGAATTAAAGTAGAAGACCCTTCCATTGATCTTGCAGTATTATGTGCGCTGCTTTCAAGCTATGAAGATGTGCCGCTGAATCCGCAGATATGTTTTGCAGGTGAAGTTGGTTTAAGTGGCGAAATACGTGCTGTTAATCGCATCGACCAGCGTATTGCAGAAGCCGAAAAGCTGGGCTTTGAAAAAATCATCATCAGCAAATACAATCTCGGCCACAGAAAAGAAAGCGATAAAAAACTCATGCAGAAATACAATATTGAAATTATAACCATGAGTAAAGTGGAAGAGTTGTATCAGTATTTATTTCAGTAAATAATCATATTTGATTTTGCGGTTTTTCTGATTATTTTAGTCAGATGATGAACACCCGTAAATGGCTCAGCGATTTTGCCCACTTGTTCTATCCACACACCTGTGCAGGTTGTGGAAGCGACTTACTGGAACACGATCAATCAATCTGTATTCACTGCTATTCACAATTACCTGAAACAGGTTTTGCGCCGCTTTCAGCAAACCCAATTGAAAAAATTTTTTACGGACGTTTAGATGTTCACTCTGCAACTGCAGGTTATTATTTCACCAAAAATTCCGTATTGCAGCACCTCATCCATCAACTAAAATACAAAGGAAGAAAAGATGTGGGTTTGCAATTGGGTAAATGGTTTGGGCTGCAATTACAACAAAGTGGCCGTTTCAGTAATCTTGATTATCTGATTCCGCTGCCACTCTTTCCGCATAAAGAAAAAAAGCGTGGTTATAACCAGGCAGCGGTTCTTTGTGAAGGTATATCTGAAATAATAAATGTGCCCGTGTTAAAAGATATTGTGCTGCGTAAACGTTATACCGATACACAAACAAAAAAAGGCAGAAGTGAGCGATGGGCAAATGTTGATGGAAGTTTTGAAGTAAGCAACCCTGCTCTTTTAACAAACAAAAACCTGCTGCTGGTTGATGACGTAATTACAACCGGCGCAACTATTGAAGCTTGCGGGTTTGCAATAAAAGAAGCAGCAGATGTACACCTCAGCATTGCAGCACTTGCATGGGCAAGCAACGATTAATCATATTATTAACGAAACAATAAAAGCCATTCTGCAAAGCTTTCTTATTTTTACAATCAGTGAAATCATACATTACTATACTGCTTTTAGTTTTCATTGCCGTTTCATCATGCAGTAAGGAAACGCTGAATACAAGCGCCGATGCAAAACTTACATTGGCAAACGACAGTCTTCATTTCGATACCGTTTTTACTTCTGCAGGTTCGGTTACACAATATTTTCTCATTAAAAATGAAAACAGGCAAAAAATACGTATCAGCAATATTCAGTTAATGGGCGGCACTGCCTCAAATTTTAAAATGAATGTGGATGGTAGCCCGGGTACTCAGTTCAGCAATATTGATATTGAAGGCAACGACAGTATTTATGTTTTTGTAAGTGTAAATGTAAATCCAAATGCCGCCAACCAACCTTTTGTAATAAAAGACAGTATTAAAATTGAATCGAACGGAAATATAAATTTTAAACAGTTAGAGGCATGGGGGCAAAATGCCAACTATATACGCAGTACTATTTTCCGGGGAAACTTTACATGGACAAACGACAAACCCTATGTTATTCTCGGCGGAATGATTGTTGACACCAATTCGGTATTAACCATTCAACCAGGAACAAGAGTGTACCTGAATGCCGATGCCCCGTTTATTGTTGACGGAACGTTAATTGTTAACGGAACAAAAATCGACAGTGTTGTTTTTGCGGGTAACCGCCTGGACGAACCTTACAAAAACTATCCCGGTTCATGGCCCGGTATTTATTTCAGGGGAAGCAGTTCCGACAACCAGCTCACCTATACCTACGTAAAAAATGCGTACCAGGGAATGGTAGTTGAAAAGCCATCAAACAACAGCAATCCTAAACTCACTTTAAATAATTGTGTGCTTGATAATATTTATGATGTTGGTTTATTTGGCATGAACACAAACATTGTTGCCAGTAATTGTTTAATCAGCAACTGTGGAAATAATATTGCACTTATTTATGGCGGCACTTACCAGTTTACCCATTGTACAGTTGTAAGTATTTCCAATTCGTATGTGCAGCATAAAAGTTCTGTACTAACGGCTTCGAACTTTGTAAAACAAAACAGCCAGGTGTACTCTGCTGCGCTTAATGCTGTATTCACCAACAGTATTCTCTGGGGATCGGAAGGTTTTGTAGAAAATGAAGTGGTGGTACAGAAAGATGGAAGTGCCACAGCTTCAGTAAGCTTCAGTAATGTGTTGTTCAGGTCAAAAACAGATCCTTCTTACACAACTTTTTCAAATGTTATACGCAACACCGATCCGGTGTTTGATAGTGTTGATGTAGTGAAACAGTATTACAATTTTCATCTTAAAACAGGATCGCCAGCTATTAACAAAGGAATTGTTACACCCCTGCTTACCGATTTTGATGGTAAGGCAAGAGTTGGCTTGCCCGATCTTGGCTGCTACGAAAAGCAATAACGGATTGGTCATATTTGATGAACGGATTATCATTTGCCGGTTTTCGCATGATCTTTGAACCACTTTGTTTTTTCTTTGTTATAATTCTAAAATCAACCAAAAATGATACGTTATATCCTTGCATTATTCGTGTTTGTTTCACTGTCGTTTACAGTGGCTGTAAAAAAGCAAAACGCACTTCCCAACATTTACAGTTTTAAAGTTGAAGCTCTTGATGGAGGCTCCATTAACTTTTCCAGCTTTAAGGGAAAGAAAATTTTAATTGTAAATACTGCTTCCAAATGTGGTTATACTCCTCAATACGAAGAACTGGAAGCCTTGTATGAAAAATATAAAGACAAGCTGGTGGTGATTGGTTTCCCTGCAAATAATTTTGGAGGACAGGAGCCCGGCACCAATGCTGAGATTAAAGAATTCTGCACTGGCACCTATCATGTAACATTCCCGATGGCTGCAAAAATCAGTGTGAAGGGAGATGATATACATCCGTTGTACCAATGGCTTACCAGCAAAGAAAAGAACGGAGTGCTTGATGCAGAAATCAAATGGAACTTCAACAAATTTTTAGTGAATGAAAAAGGCGAGCTGGTTGCTTACTTCCCAAGTAAAGTAAAACCAATGAGCGAAGAGATTACGAGTAAGTTGTAAGATTATTTGTCATAAGAAAAAAGAAAAAAAGCCCCGTAAAAAACTTAAATTTTAAGTTTGAGGCTTTTCTCAACAGAGATACCAAAAATCTGTTTTAGAAGGAATAACTCACTCCCACCATTATAAGATCAGTCGTCATTTTATATGAAACCTTACTTCCTTGTATAGATCCAAGGGGATTGGTTGAACTTACCATCATTGGGCTCAATAATAATCCGGTTGTAGAACCACTGCTGGTTCCATGATGATAAACAGCATTTAAAGTCAGTTTTTGGGTAAACTCATAGCCAAAACCAAATTGAAATGCATTTTTAATAATCGCTGTTGCAGGAGTTGAGAAAAAAGCAAGTTCATTATTTATTGGATTAGAACTATAAGTATAGCCAACTCTTAACGGCAGTTTTTTTATTCCTTTGTATTGTACACCTGCGGAAACAACAGACATATTTTCCCAGCCAAAGCCTGCTACTGAGGCTGTTGATGTCCATCCTTTTTCAGAAAATCCTTTCGTATTTTTATAATCTACAAAACGATAATCGAGAGCAACATCAATATTCCTCTTTGAATAACCTAAACCAACAGAAAGTATAGCAGGATAATTCATTTTGAATTTTACATTTGGAGCTGCACTTCCATCGAGGTACGTATTTTTAAAATCGAAATCACTAAATGATTGCTGTGTTTTATAAGAAGCGCCTACCTTAATTCCCTTGCCTGAATTGTAAAAGACACCAACTTGCCCTCCAATACCCACAGATGCTGCTTTATTACTTACAGGATAACCTAAGGTTTGACTTGGACTTGATAGCGGATTTGGTGATAATGATAAAGACGAATAATTGAATGTAGGTGCAAGTCCGATTGAAAATTGTTCACTTACTTTATAAGCATAAGTAAATCCTATCTGCATAAGTTGATAATCTGATTTAATAAGTCCAAAACCTCCTTGGCTTTGTGGCATGTTTATGGGATTTGTAGAACTTTCAGGAAAGGTTACCCCAAATCCACTAACACCAAATGCTGAAACCCCAAAAGTATGTTTGCTGCTTTTTTTACCCCATACCATTGCAAGTGCAGGCATTGGAGATGCCCCCCTTGTATCTTTCGTTACTCCACTTACTGATCCGGATTGTGTGGGAACTGTAGATGATAACTCCGGCGATGAAAAAAACAATCCAATATTGGCAGAGAATATTTTTTTATCAAAAGCAGAAATACTTGCGGGGTTCCATTGCAAAGCGCCACTAATATCTATTGGTTGTGCTGATGAAGCACCTCCCATTGACATATTAACAGCTCCAATACCGGGCATAATATGGCCCACCTGTGCTTGCATAATAAAAGGTAAAAAACCAATAACGAAAGACGATAACAATTTTTTCATAATAAAAGTTTTGGTAAATTTTTAATTGACATTATATAGGAATTTCCGGACTCAATAGTTTGTTTTTTGAGTAGTATGATCATGTAAGCAACACAATCAGCAAGCATAATCATTTCCGTGAAGAAAAAATAACTGTTGAAGATATTTGGGAACTATAAATGTATATGTTACAAATGTCACAAAGCATGATGAGATACATCAGCTTTATGACTAACGTTGAATAGATATAATTAAATCAATATAGATGGCACTTTTAAGTGCATGTAAAACAGGATAGCAATTCTGTTATAAAAGAACATTGTTTAAACTTTAAAAAATGGATTACAAACAAAGCCATTATTTCCATTTTAATTGTTTCAGTTATTAGCTATGCCTTAAAGTATTAATGTAATTTTTAATAGACCATAATAGAGAAAAACCAAATAAACACATGCAAGTTAACAAGAGAGACAGAAAATATGAAATGAAGCAGATAGCCTGAACTCAGAATCGGATGAATCCCCGCCAAAATCAACCCACATCCTTCCCTCAATACCCATACACCGCCTGCCTTATTGCAGCATATTTTGCTGCTTTCTCATTTTGCTGCGTGTCATGACAAACAGCAATCAAACCATCAAGGATCAGCAACTGGTTGCCATATTGCGCTATAAACTGTTCCATTAACTGCACAGCTTTTGCCTGATTTCCTGTTGAAAACAAGCCGATGGCATAACCGTATAACATTTGTGCATTCGATGGTCCTAAGTCTGCGGCCGTTTTTAACTCAGCCAGCCCTTTCTCATTTTGTTTCTGCCGTATATACCAAAGCCCCAGTGCATAATGCAGAAAAGGATTTGCAGGCATTCGCCTCAGACCTTTATCGGCAATTTTCTTTGCTTCTTCATCTCTGTTCTGCTCCCTGTACAAATCAACAAGGTTTGAGTATGACTGGGCAAAATCGGGGAAGCGCTGCATACATGTTACATACAACTGTTCAGCACCGGCTGCATTGCCCGTGCTTTTAAGAATGATCGCTCTGTTATAAAAACCTTCAGGTCTGTGGCTCATCTGTTCCTGTACTTTCATATACTCATCCATTACCTTCCTGAACTGCTCATTGTCTTTTTCACCCAGCTTGCTGAAATAAGGAGCAAGCACGGTCATTGCTTCAAGCCTTACTGCCCTAACCTCATCAAACAACAAAACGGGCAAAGCTCCCAGTATAATTTCTTCGGAGTAATTGTTCATGGCTTTTACTGCATTTAAACGCAGTAAGGGGCTTACACTACCCAGCCCGCCATGTATTAATTCCCTCACACGTACTGAACTGAAAAAGCCATATTGTTCCATTGCGGTGGCTTTGATAATACCAGGATAGGTTGCCGACTGTAGTAATGTGTAAAGTGAGGATTCACTTTCGGGCATAAACCGGTTGAGGTTATTCATAAGTTCGGCATACGTTTTTTCTTTGGGAAGTTTTGCCGCATACCATTTATTGAAACTGGCAGCAGCCCATGCCACTGACTTATCGGTATGGCATTTATTACAGGCATTGGGTATACCTATAGTGAGCGACTGATCGGGGCGTGGAATACGGATACTGTGATCGAGCCGGTTATCAATAACCATATAAGCTGTTACAGGCATATGGCAGTTGACACATTGGTTACCGGTACTCTCAGTTTTATGAAAACTGTGCTGCTGCCCATCATACTTGCCGGGTGCATGGCAACTGCCACAAAGGGAATTTCCTGTTGCCTTTATCTTCATACTGTGTGGATCGTGGCAGTTTATGCAGGTTACACCTGAAGCATACATTTTGCTTTGCAGAAAAGAAGCATACTCGTAATCTTCGTCCCTGATCTGCCCATCAACATAATAATTTTCTGTACTTGCAGTGGCAGGTATATGTGTTTGTAAAAATGACTGGCCATGTACATAATCATCAGAAAACCTTGTAGCCCGGGCATGGCAACGGGCGCATGTTTCAATAAGCGTATCGTTTTTAATAACAGTTTCCGGAACCCTGGTAAGTTTGGCCTCATCCATTTTCCAGTTTATAATTTTAGCGGCAAGGTTTATAGAAAAACCTTTATAGGGAACCGACTGATCTTTTGAGACAGTCCATTGCAGGTGAGCTGATCCCGGTCCATGACAGGATTCGCATGAAACCCTGCTTTCTTTCCATGTACTGTGAAAGCTGTCGCCCGCCACATCAAAATTTTTCTGAAAATCGGTTGTATGACAATCGGCGCACATATAGTTCCAGTTCTGATTAATGCCCATCCAGAACAACTCATCGGTGTGAGAAATTTTTTCTTTGTTATAAAGATGAAACCAACGCTGCCCTCCTTTTTCTTTTGTTCTCGTATCCCAACAAAACGGGAGTACCTGCATACGGCCATCGCTAAACTGTACCAGGTATTGCTGCAATGGCTGCCATCCAAAAGTGTAGCTGATTTTGAATTCTTTTTTCTTCCCGGTACTGTCGGTAGTGCGTACAAAATAGCCGCCATTACGTTTGTAAAAAAAAGCTGTATCGCCACTATAAATAAAACGGGAGTTGTTAAAATCGCCTTTTACGGTAGCATCGGATAAGGTGTCCATTGCGTGAAAATGATCGGATATTTTAAACAGTTCAGTCTGTTTCTGGTGGCAGGACTGGCACTTATCTGAACCCACATATTCAGCACTGTTAACAGATTTCTTCATTTGCATACACTGGTTCAGCACTACAACAAGCACAGTTAATGCAATGGTTACTTTCAGAATTTTCATTGCGCTAATTAATTCTTTTAAACAAACACTTCTCCATCCGTTACAAATGTAAACGATGTAAGGCGCTTATTTTACCTTAAACATTTACAGGTTATAGCAGGGTTAAAAATCCATTGTTATTTTCTTAGTTCTACACTTTTTTGCATCGGGTTAAATCATAACATCTTTCCTATCTTTAATTCATACATCACATTAACTGTTTACTATGCTTATTCGGTTTGTTTTATCGCTGTTCGTTTCTCTATCGTTTCTATCAGAAAGTTTTGCTCAAATACAACAAGCACAAGACAACATTGGGCAGATTATGCAAAAGCATCACGTAGCTGGTCTTTCTGTAGCAGTGGTTAAAAAGGGAAAGATTGTTTATACTCACTCATTTGGCATGAAAGACATTGAAAGCAAGATCCCTTTAACGGATGACTGCCTGTTCCGCATTGCATCCATCAGCAAATCATTTTCGGCCACTTCCATTATGCAACTGGCAGAAGCAAAGAAATTATCGCTGGATGATGATGTAAGCAAACTCATTGGTTTTTCGGTACGTAACCCCAGGTTCCCCGCAACAGTAATAACGTTGCGTATGTTACTAAGCCATAAATCAAGCCTGAACGACAGCCAGGGATATTTTTCACTTGATGCCATTAACCCCGCCAAAAATGTAAACTGGCAAAACTGTTATAATGATTATGAACCTGGTACAGGTTACCAGTACTGCAATCTTAATTTCAACATCACGGGCACCATCATTGAACGGGTATCGGGTGAACGGTTTGATGTATATGTAAAACATCATATCCTTAACCCGCTGCATATTGAAGGTGGTTATTGTGTTGATTCGCTTAACAATAATCTCTTTGCCACTATTTACGAATACAACGACAGCACCAAACAGCTTGAACCGCAACCGGCCGCCTATAATCCACGCAGGGAAGAAATTGCCCGTTATGTGATGGGATACAGCACACCGGTTTTTTCACCTACCGGCGGCATGAAGATCAGCGCTACTAACCTTGCCCGTTATATGACGATGCACATGAACAAAGGCCGCTATGATGGCAAAAGAATCATTTCAAGAAGCAGCGCCAAACAGATGCAGCATCCCCTGTCGGAAGAAGAAGGTTACGGCCTGGCCATTATGACAACCAACAAACTGCTGAAGGGAATTACGCTGAAAGGCCATACCGGTTCGGCATACGGATTATACAGTGCCATGTTTTTTCATCCCAAAAAGAAGTATGGTTTTGTGGTAATTACCAATGGTTGCGATCCCGGTTATACGGATGGATTTGAGACTGTGATTAAAGAAGTGGTGAATGTTTTGTATGAAGGGTTGGTTGAATGAAGTGTGGGGAGATCATTGTTTTTATTGCCTCAAAGGTATAAAAACACGAAGCTGTAAAAAGAACAGGTTGCAGGGAAAATTGGAGTGATTCTTTTTTAGATACAATCATATTTTATTCAAGAAAGCAGGCATTGTGCATTTGCTTTGCTCCGTAGTTGTATAGACTGCTTCGCTCCTCGCAGTGACGATAAATGCAGATAAAGCATTTCCTTAAAACGTCTTCCAATGTTTGATGAAACTATTCATATTATTTCAAACCATCACATCCCTCAAATCATCTATCTTTCATCAAACATCTTACTATGAACTTCGTGGGTAATCTTATCTGGCTCATCTTTGGTGGTTTTTTTGCAGCGGTTGGCTATTTTCTGGGCGGCATTGTATTGTGCTTCACCATTGTGGGTATCCCATGGGGCATCCAGTGTTTTAAGCTTGCAGGTTTGGTGTTATGGCCTTTTAGTAAAAAGGTAGTGAGCGATACTTCCAGTACGGGTTGCTTATCGGTATTCGCCAATATCATCTGGATCATTGTTGGTGGTATTGGAGTAACACTGAATCATCTTATCTGGGGAGCATTGCTTTACATCAGCATTATTGGCATTCCGTGGGGAAGACAGCATTTTAAACTGCTTGAAATATCATTACTGCCGTTTGGAAAGAGAATTGTGAATAGTTGAAGTGCTACATTAGTATTTTGTAATTCGTTGAATTTAAGCACAGGTAAAGCAATCGTTGCTATTTTTCTAATTTTGCATCATGAGTAATCTTCTTCACATTAAGAATATGGTATGCGATCGGTGTATAATGGTAGTGCGCCAGCAACTTGATGCAACAGGACTGGATTATAAAAACGTTCAGTTAGGTCAGGTGGAACTGAGCAGAGATGCAACTGCAACACAATTAGAAGAACTGCGTAATAAACTTGAGCAAAATGGATTTGAATTGCTGGATGATAAAAAAGCAAAGATGGTGGAGAAGATCAAGAACATTATCATTACATTGGTACATGGTAAAGATGCAGGTGAACTTCATTTAAAACTATCGGCCATTCTTGAAGAAAAAACAGGCATGGATTATCATTATCTCACTTCGCTTTTTTCTTCGGTAGAAGGAATCACCATTGAAAAATATACCATCCTTCAACGCATTGAAAAAGTAAAAGAACTGCTTACATACGATGAAAAAAGCCTGAGTGATATCGCTTTTGAAATGGGTTACAGCAGTGTACAACATTTATCGCAGCAGTTTAAAAAAAACACAGGGCTTACTCCTACTCATTTTAAACAGGTAAAAGAAAACAAACGCAAGCCTCTCGATAAAATCACCCAATCATAATTATATACATTTCCGGTAAAATCCTGTAACAATTTTCCCCGCTTCCTGAAGGAATTTTGCAGAAACAGGTTTATGGAACAGGTACAGCATCTACAGACGAAAACAGAAACAGGAAAAAAGAAGAATTATATCAAGGAAACTTTTCCTGTGCTGGAAATGACCTGTGCTGCCTGTGCAATAAGTGTGGAATCGATGCTTAAATCGGCAGAGGGTGTGCAGGATGCCGGAGTAAACTTTGCCAACCAGGATGCATGGGTTGAGTACAATCCTTCTGTTACCGCTCCGCAACAATTACAAAACATTATACGCTCCATTGGCTACGATCTGGTGATTGAAAAAGAGAACCAGCAGGAAGTTAAAGAGGCAGCACAGGAACAGCAATACAAAGCAATAAGGCAACGTACCATCTGGTCATCAATACTTGCATTTCCGATTGTGCTGATTGGTATGTTTTTTATGAACATCCCCTATGCCAACTGGATTATGATGGCATTGGCCACTCCTGTTTTGTTTTATTTCGGCCGCAGCTTTTTTGTTCACGCATTTAAACAGGCACAACATGGCAAGGCCAATATGGATACATTGGTTGCACTCAGCACCGGCATTGCATACCTGTTCAGCGTGTTTAATACGGTTTATCCCGAGTTCTGGCACAACCGTGGATTACATGCGCATGTATATTTCGAAGCAGCAGCAGTGGTGATTGCATTTATTTCATTGGGAAAACTGCTGGAAGAAAAAGCAAAATCAAACACCTCATCAGCCATAAAAAAATTAATGGGGTTGCAACCGAAAACGGTTACACTTGCTCTGAGCGATGGACATACAAAAGAAATTCCTGTAAGCGAAGTGAAAGTGAATGATGTGCTGCTGGTAAAGCCCGGTGAAAAAATTCCGGTGGATGGATCGGTACTTAATGGCGAATCGTTTGTGGATGAAAGTATGATTACAGGTGAGCCTGTTCCTGTTGAAAAGAAAACTGCTGACAAAGTATTTGCAGGAACCATCAACCAGAGGGGAAGTTTTAGTTTCGCTGCTGAAAAGGTTGGAGCAGAAACATTGCTTGCGCAGATCATCCGCATGGTACAGGAAGCGCAAGGAAGCAAGGCTCCTGTACAAAAACTCGTTGATAAAATTGCCGGCATTTTTGTTCCGGTGGTGATTGGTATTTCCATTCTTACGTTTATTGCATGGGTGTTATTGGGTGGAGAGCACGCATTTACACAGGCATTGCTTACTTCCATTACGGTACTCGTTATTGCCTGCCCCTGTGCGTTGGGGTTAGCAACTCCAACGGCCATTATGGTTGGCGTGGGTAAGGGAGCCGAAAACAATATGCTGATTAAAGATGCTGAAAGCCTTGAACTGGCGCATAAGGTAACCGCCATTATACTTGATAAAACAGGAACTATTACTGAGGGCAGGCCACTTGTAACAGATCTGTTTTTTGCTAAAGATGTAAACAGCGATGAGCTGCAGCAGGTTTTATTATCGGTTGAACAGCATTCGGAACATCCGCTGGCAGATGCAATTGTACTGTACCTGCGTCAGCAAAACATTCAACCGATTTTATTAGATAAAACTGAAAGTGTAACCGGGAAAGGAATTAAAACCGTTTACAATCATGAGCAATACATGGTTGGTCATGCAAGCTGGATGAAAGAAGAACAGGTAATAATTGATGGCGAACTACAGCAACGAATGAACCAACTACAGCAACAGGCAAAAACCGTGGTGCTGCTGGCAAAAAATCAGCAGGCTTCTGTACTGATAGCCATTGCCGATAAAGTAAAAGCAGGTTCAAAAAAAGCCATTGAAACATTACAGCAACAAGGCATTGAAGTATATATGCTTACCGGTGATAACGAACAGACTGCTGCAGCCATTGCAGCAGAAGTGGGAGTAAAACAGTTTAAAGCAGAAATGCTTCCTTCAGCCAAAGCAGCATTTGTACAACAGTTACAACAGCAGGGAAAAACAGTAGCCATGGTGGGTGATGGTATTAACGACAGTCATGCACTGGCGCAGGCCGATGTGAGCATTGCTATGGGCAAAGGAAGTGATATTGCCATGGATGTGGCAAAGATGACACTCATCTCTTCTGATTTAAACAGCATTCACAAAGCTTTAAAGCTTTCACGGAAAACAGTGAATACAATCAAACAAAATTTATTCTGGGCATTTATATACAACCTCATTGGCATTCCCATTGCTGCCGGAGTATTGTATCCTTTAAATGGCTTTTTATTAAACCCTATGATTGCAGGTGCAGCCATGGCTTTCAGCAGTGTAAGTGTGGTAAGCAACAGCCTTCGGCTGAAGCTTGCCAAACTGTAATCTGAAAAAGATATAAGTTTTCATGGCAATTGTATGATAAATGCTCTTTTATGCTGTATTAATTTTACTTCTAAATAAAAAATAATGAAATCACTTACATTCAAAACAACCATTAAATGTACTGGTTGTATCGAAAAGGTTACACCTGTTTTAAATGCACTGGCTGGTGAAGAAAACTGGAAAGTGGATCTGCAAAATCCCAACCGCCTGCTCACTATTACAGCAAACGATGAGCTGAAGGCAGGAACAATCATCAGTAGCTTGCAGGGTGTTGGTTATAAAGCCGAACAGGTGAGTGAATAACGATCTGCCGGTTATTGCATAAACACATTTTTCTGATGAGGAGAAAGGAGTAACCAGCTACCTTCTTCAATCTCCAATTCAAGATCGCCGGTATCCCAGCCACTATATCCAACAAAAATTTTGATCTGATTTTGAGAAACAGTTCCGTTGTTAACTGCCTCGACTGCCTGTTGAAAATTACCACCAAAATATAATTCATTGCCAATAGCTGTTCCGCCTTCAATTATATCGGGACGTTTGTGTACAAAATAGAGATGGTCATGATCAACAGGCCCACCTTGGTACAACGGAAATGCCACACTGTGTTTAAATTCTTCAAGTTCGTTAAGAGAACGGCCGTATGGTTTATTAATCACAAAGCCCAGAGCTCCTTTTTTGTTATACTCCACAACAAGAATTACAGTATTCTCAAACACAGTATTATTAAGCTGAGAGGTACTCTCCAGAAAACTTCCATTTTGTATCGGCATTGCAGTATGATTCTTTTAAATCAGGCAAACAAAGTTACGATCCCACAAAGCGTTCGTTTTATTCTGCCGCTTAATAAAAACGTTTTTACTATGAACGGAATGAAAATTTTATGAATACTATGAAGAAACCCTGTCAAACTTCAACAAATCTTTATTTTTGCGGCCTCGCAATGTCTCCCGGATAGTCGGGATCTGAAGGCGGTCTTTATTACTAAATAAAATGTTTATGAACAAAGGACCCGTTTCACAATTCATCCAGCATCATTACCGTCATTTCAACTCTGCTGCTTTAATGGATGCTGCTAAAGGTTATGAAGCACACTTAGCTGATGGCGGTAAAATGATGATTACACTTGCAGGTGCCATGAGTACTGCAGAGCTTGGTATCAGTCTTGCAGAAATGATCAGGCAGGATAAAGTACAAATCATCAGTTGTACCGGTGCCAACCTGGAAGAAGATGTGATGAACCTTGTAGCACACAGTCATTACAAACGTGTACCCAACTATCGTGATCTTACACCGCAGGAAGAATGGGATTTACTCGAAAATCATTACAACCGTGTAACTGATACCTGTATTCCTGAAGAGGAAGCTTTCCGCCGCCTGCAAAAACATCTGGAAAAACAATGGAAAGATGCAGAAGCAAAAGGTGAACGTTATTTTCCACATGAGTTTTTATACAAAGTTGTATTGAGTGGTGATCTGCAGCAGTATTATGAAATTGACCCGAAAGACAGTTGGATTATTGCTGCGGCCGAAAAAAACATTCCGATTGTTGTACCAGGATGGGAAGACAGCACAACAGGTAACATTTTTGCAAGCTACGTCATCAAAAATGAACTAAAAGCAAGTACTGTTAAGAGCGGTATTGAATACATGGTTTGGTTAACTGAATGGTACAGGGCAAACAGTGGTGGCAAAGGTGTTGGTTTCTTCCAGATTGGTGGTGGTATTGCTGGTGATTTCCCGATTTGTGTTGTGCCGATGATGTACCAGGATCTTGAATGGCATGATGTTCCTTTCTGGAGTTATTTCTGCCAGATCAGTGATTCAACAACATCATATGGCTCATACAGTGGTGCAGTTCCCAACGAAAAAATCACATGGGGTAAGCTCGACATCAACACTCCCAAATTCATTGTAGAAAGTGATGCAACCATTGTTGCTCCACTCATGTTTGCATGGATTCTTGGATGGTAATTCAGAACTGTAATTTGTTGAAATAAAAAGAGCCGGTGCATTGCATCGGCTCTTTCTTTATTTTTATTTCTTTTTCAACCAGTTCATTTCAGGAATAGTTGCAGGGTCTTTAAAATAATGCAGCCGCAAACTATCGTTCCAACCATTGGGATTTTTATTAAATGTTTTACTGCTGAAGAAAATCATACCCTGTATGTTGGGCGTTTTGCGCAGCAATTCAATCTGCCGTGGAATTAATGTACTGTCTTTCCATATATCACTGCTTCCTGCACGGTAAATGCCCAGGCCAATGTAACAATGCTTTCCATAAGAATGTTTGCTCCACCAATCAATCAATACTTCGTAAGGTGCCGCTTTATGTCCAAACTCCCAATAGAGTTGGGGTGCTACATAATCAATCCAGTCTTTTTCAAGCCACAATAAAATATCGGCATACAAATCATCATAATTCGTTTGCCCTGCTTTGGTATTACTTCCTTTTGGATCTTTATCGGCATTGCGCCATACACCAAACGGACTGATACCAAACTTTACTTGCGGTTTTATTTTTTTAATGATGCGGTTCAACGATACTATAATTGAATCAACATTACTTCTGCGCCAGTCATCTGTTGTCAATCCTTTCCCGTAAAGTTTGTAAGTAGCAGAATCAGGAAATTCTTTTCCTGCAATCCGGTAAGGATAGAAATAATCATCAAAGTGAATTGCATTAACGTTATATCTTCTCACAATATCGCCAATAACATCAGCTACAAAAGCCTGTGCAGCTTTGTTTCCGGGGTCGAAGTATAGTTTCCCGCCGTATTCCAAAAACCAATCGGGGTGTAATCGGGTTATATGCGACGGAGCGATTGATGCTGTTCCAATTTTAAAATCGGCCCGGTAGGGATTGCACCATGCGTGGAATTCCATTCCACGTTTATGTGTTTCTTCAATCATGAAACGCAACGGATCGTAATAAGGTGATGGAGCCTTTCCCTGTACACCACTCAGCCATTCGCTCCATGGTTCGTAAGGAGAAGGATAAAACGCATCAGTTGCAGGGCGCACCTGCACAATCAAGGCATTCATTCCGTTTTTCTGATGAAGATCAAGCAAACGGATAAATTCGGCTTTCTGCGAATCAACAGAAAGTCCTTTTTGCGATGGCCAGTCAATATTATCAACAGTTGCTACCCAAACAGCCCTGAACTCGGGCTTTGTCTGCGCCAATAATATCTGCGAAGCTGAAATAAAAAGAAAGAAACAAACAGAACGAATCATAAGCTGATTAATAAGAACCTCTTATTTTGTCAAAGATAACATTAATCATTCCTGCTTCTTCGTAAGTTATATTACTTAAAATATCATCAAGGCGTTCGTGCTTGTTATCAATTCTTGACAAAGTTTGCAATCCCTTTTCAGTAATCAATACATCCACCAGCCTTTTATCTTGCTCGCTTACCGATTTCGTAGCAAGTCCTTTCAGAATAAGCCGGTCAACAATCCGGCTGGTATCACTCATTTTATCAAGCATACGCTCTCTGATCTGTAGTGTTGAAATTGGGCCGTTACTTCCTCTTAAAATACGGAGGATATTGAATTGCTGATGTGTGATATCATCTTCCTTTAATACATCTTTTAATTTTTCCAGCACCCAGTTGTGCGTATAAATCATGTTCACAATTGCTTTATGACGTTCATTCCGGAAACTCCGTGTTTGTTGAATGTCCTTTTCTAAACTCATAAGTAGGTATTTATATGAATCAATACTCCGGCAACCTGGGTTTAGTGCCGAAAATAGTGTCTATCTGTTCCATTATTTCATAGTTAAGCACGGGTAGCACATCGATGGCTCTCATATTTTCTACAAGCTGTTCTTTTTGGGTAGCACCAAGAATAGCTGTAGTTACATTGGGATTTTTGATGCACCAGGCAATTGATAATGAAGCCATGCTTACATTTAATTCTTTAGCCAGTTTTTCATAAGCACGAACTTTGTTTAGCTTTTCTTCTACATAAGCCTTGTCTTTTAGCCATTCAAAGCCGGGAATACTCAGGCGTGAACCTTCTGGTATTCCGTTATTATATTTTCCTGAAAGCACACCGCTTGCAAGCGGGCTCCAGATGGTTGTACCCAAACCAACGGTTTTAAAAATCTGCAGGTATTCGTTTTCAATTTTCTGCCGGTTAAACAGGTTGTACTCTGGTTGCTCCATTGTTGGGCCAATTATATGATACTGTGCTGCAACCCTGTGAGCTTCCATAATTTCAACTCCGCTCCACTCGCTGGTTCCCCAGTACAAAATTTTTCCCTGCTGCATTAAATGATTCATAGCCCAAACCACCTCCTCCACCGGCGAATTTTTATCGGGGCGATGGCAGTAAAACAAATCAAGATAATCAACCTGCAGGCGTTGTAATGCTTCATTACAGGCTTCTATAATATGCTTACGGCTCAATCCTGTTTGGTTGGGTTTGTTTTCCTTTCCTCTCCAGCCAAAAAACACTTTACTGCTTACAGTATAACTTGTGCGATCCCATTTTTTTTGCTTCAGCACACGGCCCATCATTTTTTCGCTTTCACCTAGAGCATACACTTCTGCATTATCGAAAAAATTAATTCCGTTATCATAAGCAATGCCCATGAGCTCATCGGCAATACTGTCGTTAATTTGTTTGTGAAAACTTACCCAGCTTCCAAATGAAATTACGCTGAGCTGCAAACCAGATTTTCCTAACCGCCGGTATTCCATACAAAAGATTTAATAGTACTGTTTACAATTATAAAAAGGAAAACAATCGGGGCTGGCTACTCAGGGCAAGATATATGACAAAAACGCTATAAGAAGTGATTTTAAGCAGCGCTGGCAATAATTCTGCTCATTCAATTTTATAAAAACAAGAAAGCTGAAGGTAGCGTATTCTAATTACCTGCAAATTTTGAAGCTCCAACAAGCAAAATGCCTGTAGTAGTGTCGATGCTGAAGTTTTTGAGTTGCTCATCGCTTTCAAAACCTTTGCCAAAAATGGTTTTGTTTTTTTGCCTTATTTCCACATCGCTTTTGGTAAAAAGTTTATGCAGGTTCTGCTCCCAGTAAAGTTCTTTTGTTTTAAGTGTATCGCCATCAATACGGATCACCACAACACTGTCGGTCAGCACCACCCTGTTCTGATTTTCATAATACCATGCTTTTTTTGCATCGAGGTAGCTTTCAATTTTTGTACTATCATTAAAAAAATCAACATGCATGGTGTTGGGAAATTCCACTCTTGGCAAAGTGTCGTAATAGCGGAGCATAAATGGAGACGTTAGTTTAGCCTTTATTTTACCGCCCTGGCTTAAATAGCTTGTAACACCCCGTACTTCATCAACCGAAAGCTTTGTTTTCTGCAGGTCACGTATCTGGTTCAGATCGTTTTCGCAGGAAAAGAAAAAAAAGCAGCCCGCCACAAAAGCTGCTGCCTTAAAATATTTCTTATTTACAGTATTGTTAATCATACTTACGTTTGATAAACCAAATATCACTCATTGAAAAACCTACAGCAAACCTGAAATAGTTTTCCCTCAGTAATGACTGCCTGTTACCTCTTTGACCAAACTCAAATGCAAGGTTTACAATGTTATTTCGATTATATTCTGCGTAAGAGTACTTCTTAATAGGTAAGCCAGCGCCCAGAGAAACACCATACGATTTCATATTGCCATCCACATTATATGGCTCAAGGCCATAATGAAAACCAGCGCTGTATAATACTGTTGACCAATAAGATTTATTGCGGCCTGTTAGGTCGGGTAAAAGTTTGGCACCCGCTTTAAACGTCCATCCGTCCTGTAAAGCATCGGTGTTTCCGTAGTAACGGTATGTTGACCACTTTGATATTTCGTAGTCAGCACTTATCTGCAGCAGGCTCTCTGTAAGCGACTCGTACATAAAGCCAAAGCCATATACCGAAGGGTAAACAATATTGCCTTTCATGTTGTTGGCGTAAGAAATTGTATCGAGATTAAACTCGTTACCGGCTTCATCAACAACATAGTATGTTTCTAAAATATTTCCTTTGGTTGATTTCATTTTGCTTTGCAAACTTGCATAAGCACCTAACTGTAATGAACTGCTGTTGTGATGTAGTGTATCTTTTTTAAGCATGATGCGGTATTGCACACCTGCCTCAAAAAAGGGAGAACTAAACCGGTTATTAGTTACTTTTCTTCCAGCCAGGTAACGACCTGCAGCAGTATCGTTATAGATATGAACTCTTGTAGTATAATCAACCGATCCGAAACGATACCCGCTGTTTATACCAATGCTGAAATTTTTTATGCCAATTGCTGTTCCTGCAAATGCCTGATATGTACCGCCACTGCCCTGGTAAATTGAAATCACGCTATCGCCTGCGTTTATTTTTTTTCCGCTTGCCACACTGTAGCTAACCTTGGTTAAAGGGCGCAACCCCATTACCAAACCCCAATCGAATTTTGCCTTTGAGGGTTTTATCTGGAAACCGGTGGCTATATAAGGAATATATGCGTTGTTTGACCGGTAAGTAGTGCCTTTATTGTCACTAAGCTTACGGCTGTTTATATCGAGCCCAATATCAAAAATGGCTCTTTGAGAACCAAATTTGCTGTACGAAGCCGGGTTAATAAAATTAATTGTCTGAAAGTCGCTGTAGGCAGCGCCTATCTGCCCCATGCCACGGGTGGCAATATTTCCCGACGGTACAATATCGCCCAAACCATAACGGCTCCATGGCGAATTATCCTGAGAAAAAGCAGAAATAGCAGTTGCAGATAATAGTGTTAACGACAAAAAAACACGCTTACCGATTATACTCACTGATTGCATACAAACCTTTAAATATTAGTTGAGGGTCTGCAAATATCTGGTTTTTGAGCAGAGGAGCAAAATGAAGCGTATCGCCCCCGGTTAACAGCACGTTAAAGTTCCCGTATTTTTCAGCATAAGCATCAATAATACCGTCAATTTCCTTGGCCATACCCCATGCAACCCCGCTTAAAAGATTGGTTTTTGTATCGTAACCAACGAGTGGAAAATTCCATTCCATATTCACTAATGGAAGCTTGGCCGTAAGCCCATGCATAGATTTAAACCTCATTTCAAGCCCGGGAGAAATACTTCCGCCAAGAAACTGGTTTTGATTATTGATGAAATTGTAGGTAATGCAGGTGCCAAGGCCAATGGCCAGATTATTCCTGCCGGGAAAAAGCGAAACAGATGCTGCACATAAAGCCAAACGGTCGGCACCAATTGTTTCAGGTTTTCCTACAGGGGTTGTAAACGGCAGTTTCGTGTGATGCGAAAGTTTATGAAAAGCAGTGTGATGCGCCAGCACATCCTCAACAATAGCCTGGTGATGAATGACAGAAGAAAGTATAGTATATTTCGGCTTGTACTTATTTATCAGTTCTTCAATAGTTTCCCTGTTATCATCACTCAGGATAATAATTTCCTGAAGATCATTATTTTCAAACACCGCAGCTTTTAACCTAGTGTTACCAAAATCAAAACAGATAGTTACTGCCATGAAGCAAAATTACAAATCAAAATTAAATGACTCTGAATTGATGAAATGACAGTTTGATTTCTGTTGTGGAATAACTCACCTTTTAGCAAAAAAGGAAAATCAACTCTTTGCCTGAGTTTTCTGCATTTTGTTTAATATCGAATATTTTGCTTTAACAGATTTTGCCGCCAAAGAAGCAACTACAAAACCGGCAAAACCATCTAAAACACCAAGTTTCAGGAAATAATTGCGCAGGAAGCACAAGAATGGAGAAAGGTGTTGTTTTACCCAGGTTCCTTTTTTATTGTTTTTAAAATCCTTCTCTGCGCTTTGTTTGGCACAGGCCATGATTTTTTCTTCAAACCTTTCTTTGTTCAGTTTCGTTTTATGAAGAATAAAACCATTCAGTATTGAAATATGGCAGGAATCATCATATACCAGTTTTTCTGAAGTAGCAGCTTCACTCCACATTGCATAATTTGCATTAAATAACCGGAGTTGTTCTTTTTTCCCCCAATCGCCAAAACGTAACTGTGCTTTTCCAATATAATTTTTAAACCGTACTTTAAAAATTTCCTTTTCATCATCCAGTTTCAGGCTCAAAAGTGAGTTGAGCAGAGTTTCGTCAACCACTTCGTCTGCATCAAGCTGCAATATCCAGTTATATTTTGCTTCTAAGTTTACTTCATTTTTTGTAGGGCCATATCCGTTCCACTCAATTTCAATAACCTTTGCCCCATTTTGAATAGCGGCAGGAACTGTAGCATCGGTGCTGCCAGTATCACAAACAAGCAAATCGTCTGAAAGCATTTTTACACTCCTGATCGTTTCAGGCAAAATATGTGCTTCATCCTTAGCAATTATTACAATGGAAATGGGCTGCATATCAGGGTTTAAATCGATACATGGGGTTTTAACAGAGCAAATAACCGGTCTGTATTAATCCTCTATTACACCCGTACACGAATATAATATTCATCGGGAAAAAAAAGACAAATAAAAGCTGGTTTTACAGCGATTACTACAAATAAGAACTACTACGTCTTGTTAAAGTGGTTTGTCACTATGTTTTCATGCTTACAATCTCTTTTTTTACTAACAGTTATCAGTGATTTGTTTTGCTTTGATTCGTATCTGCTTTTTTAATTCTGACGATTAAAATCCAAAAACAGTTGTGTGGATTTACCTGCAATCAAAACCTTGCTTCATTAATATTTAAATCTTTTCGTTTAGGTTTGTACTATGTGGCAAACTTTATTGCAGGAATTACAAAAAGGAAATTTTAAAAGCCTTGCCAGAAGCATTTCATTAGTTGAAAATGAAGTGGCGGGCTATGAAGAATTTCTGCAATCATTACCGGCTTCTTCCACCCCGGTTATTGGAATTACCGGGCCACCTGGTGCTGGAAAAAGCACAATGGTTGATTCCCTGATTGACGTACTTACAACTGAAGGGAAAAAAGTAGCTGTGCTTTGTGTCGATCCTTCTTCTCCATTTAATCTTGGTGCGTTGCTTGGCGACAGAATACGAATGTGCAACTGGTATAATCACCCCAATGTATTTATCCGTTCGCTGGCAACACGGGGATCGCTGGGAGGATTGCATCCGAAAATTATGGAGATAACGGATGTGTGCCGCAATGCACAATTTGATTATGTGATTGTTGAAACCGTTGGTGTTGGACAAAGTGAAATTGAAATTGCAGGTCTTGCCGATATTACAGTTGTTGTACTTGTACCGGAAGCAGGTGATGAAGTGCAAACCATGAAAGCCGGCCTGATGGAAATTGCTGATGTGTTTGCAGTAAACAAAGCCGACCGTCCCGATGCTGATCTGTTTGTAAGAAATTTACGGTTGATGCTTGCCCCGGCTTACGCAAACAGCCACCGGGAAATACCTGTTGTAAAAACAATTGCCACACAAAAACAAGGAACAAAAGATTTATGGCTAAAGATTGATGAAATGCTGAAGCAACATCATACCAATGAAAGAAGAAGCTGGCTGCTCGCTGAAAAGGCCTACTTCTTAATTCAGAAAAAAAGAATGAAGGGCATTGAAAAAAAGGAAATGAAAATACGCATTGAAGAAGAGCTCAGTACGCCTGATTTTAATTTATACCGTTTTATTCAACGTTACCTGTAAACTCTTTTACATAAAAAAGGGAGCAATGCTCCCTTTTTTTATAAATCATCCTCATCGCAACCAATTGGTGCGCCGGGCGGAATTTCTTTATGAATTGTTGGTTTTGCTTCTTTTGGATTTTTCATCCGCTCAACAGCAAGCAACAAATGGCCGGCATAAGAACCGGCTGCTGTTTTACTCTGCAGTTCAATAAACTTCTTCAGATCACTTAATGCTTTTGTGATGACAGCACGAACTGCATACGAATTGTTTTCATCAACAGAAGCTGCAAGTAAATACGTAAGCAGCACCTGTTCAGTTTGCTGCTGTATCAATCCTTCCATGCCATTGCGGCGGGGGGCTTTCCATGTTTTATCAATCAGCACCTGTACCATTTCAGCCACACCAAGTCCGCCATTTGTTTCCTGCTGAACCATGCGGCTTAATCGTTCACTGTTAAACAAAAAAGAGAAAGGAACATCTGTTCCTGTTTCAGCAGGCGACAACTGATCGAATGACAATCCTGTACGTTTCCTGAACAACTCTCTTGAACTGTTGTAACCTGACGGCCGTGGAGGAATGAGTGCTGCAATTTTTTCAGGCACCTGCAATACTTTCGGATCAATACAATCAACTATTGCACGCAACGCATACAACTGTTCTTCTCTTCCAACCATTTTTGTTACAAGCTGTCCATCGCCACGCAATGCATAGGTGTAATACATTCCACCCACCACTTTCGTCACTGCTTCAAGCTGGTAACGATGATAAAAATAAACCGGCACCAATGCATCTTCCAGCATGGCCATTGGCATTCCCGGACGGATATTCTTTTCACCAAATTCCTGTAATGCTTTTGTACGCACTTTCATTACTTCTTTTAACTCTTCGGTTGCATTTACACCGTTATCCCACAAATGCGCCTGCGGATGTAAACCACCCGGCGCTCTTGCATCACGATCAGTAATAAACTGAAGTCCTTTTTTATTTGCTTCACTCAAAATTGTATTCAATGCCGATGCCTCATTTGTGCCTGCAGGAAAATCCTGGTAACCCCAATTGATGGAAACTTTATCCCACTCGCCAATTTTATCGTCATACACATTGGTAAAATCAATTTCACCACGGGCATTTATATGAACCAGCGGATGCGGATAATCCATTACACTCGCCCTGTTATTTACGCTTGATGCATAGTTGTGCATGAGCCCGAGTGTGTGACCAATTTCATGTGCTGCAAGTTGCCGCAATCTTGCCAATGCAGCTTTCAGCATGGGATCGTTTGCCGGAACACCTGTTTCATAAGGCGATAACAAGCCGGAGAAGATGAGATAATCCTGACGCACACGTAACGAACCAAGTGTAACCTGTCCTTTAATAATTTCACCAGTGCGTGGATCAACAACTGAAGCGCCATAACTCCAGCCCCGGGTTGACCGATGTACCCAGTTAATCATGTTGTAACGGATATCCATCGGGTCGGCACTATCGGGTAATATTTTTACCTGAAATGCATTGATATAACCTGCTGACTCAAACGCCTGGTTCCACCAACGCCCACCATCAAGCAAAGCAGATCGTATTGGTTCAGGAGTTCCGTTATCGAGATAATAAATAATTGGTTTAACTGCTTCGCTTTTTGCAGCCGAAGGATCTTTTTTCTGCAACCTGTGCCTTATAGCAAAATATTTTTCGACAGGTTCACTAACCGGAGTGGCATAATCAAAATACGAAACTGGAATGAAACTGCTGCGGGGATCAAACACACGGGGTTTGAAATTATTATCAGGTAACTGAACAAAGGAATGATGAATACGTAGTGTAACTGCTTCGGTTGAAGGTGCAACTGACTGTACAAAATTTCCCACTTCACCATCATTGTTGGCATAAGTTACCGTTACTTCCATTTCAGAATTTAGCGGAAAGTTTTTGGTACGGGGCAAATACATTGCACTGCGTGTTTTATCCAGCACATAATTTCCCTGTTTCATTCTGCGGATGGTATTACTCACCTTCATTGCATCACGCAGCAAAAAGTCGGTAGCATCAACCAACACTTTTCCATTACTTTCAGCTTCAACAGTAAATCCCCACACTGCAGTTTGTGCAAATGCCTGTTCAACTGCTCTTCGTTCAGATTCACTGTTTGATACTGCCCGGTAACCATAATTAGGCTGAATCAACAACACCTTTCTGCCTGTTTTGGTAAACTTCACAATTCGGTCTTCACCAAGCAAACCACGGTCGAGACCAATATCGTTTGAACCAAGTCCGGCAGGAAGCGAAACAACATACAAAAACTCTGTATCAAGCTTATCAATTTCAAGCCAGAGTTTACCGCTGTTTTCATCCCAGTAAAAAGGAAAATAACCTTCGTACTTTTTTAAACCATTTGTTTTTTCTTCAATTGAAGGAAGTTTTTGTGCCAGGCCAATAAGCGGGCACAGCAGTGCTAACAAAACGAATTTTCTCATATACAGTAATTTCCTGCCTACAAGTTAACGGAAGTACAGAAGATGAAAAAGTGAAAATGATCAGTGGCTGTATTCAATCAATCATAAAATGAATTACTGCTCTTCATTTTTTTGCGAACGCCACCAACGCCAGCCAACAAAACCAATAATCAGAAAAGGAGCACCCATTAAATAAAGGATAGCTGTATTAAGAGCAGCGGCAGGTTTTTCGCCTAATTGTGAAGCTGTTTTGGTACAGATAGAACATTGTGCTGCTGCATCGCCAGTAACAAACAATGCGGCAAGGACAAACAAAACCATGATCAGTCCGTATTTCTTCATGTGCTCAATTTTCAGCAAAGTTAGGGTAAAGCTGTTTTTATCTTAACCAGAAAAAGATTGGATGAATGGGTTTCTTTTTTCAATTTCATTTCAGAACTTGTATAAATAATTATCAACCAAAATATAAGATTATGAAATGAGCCATAAAAAATATTCATTTTTGTACCAACCGGGAATGAATATTTTTTTGGCGAATAACATGTGACCAAAAAAAATAAAAAATAAACACATGAAACATGCAATAAGTTGGTTTGAAATACCAACCACCGATATTGACAGGGCACAGAAATTTTATGAGTCCATTTTTGAAATTACACTTACGCCTATTGAAATGCCCGGGTTTAAAATGCGAATGTTCCCGCTTGACAATCCAATGGACGGTGTTGGTGGCACACTCGTTTTTGCCGAGGGGTTTTACAAACCATCAGCTACTGATGGGCCATTAATTTACCTGAACGGAAATCCTGATGTACAGATTGTGCTGGACAGGATAGAACCTGCAGGAGGAACAATTACTGTACCCAAAACTCAAATCTCAGAAGAGTATGGTTATATGGCTGTGTTTATTGATACCGAAGGAAACCGTATTGCTTTACATTCTGTTCCTGAGAAATATCTGCCATTAGTTTAGAATCACACAATTTTAATATGCAATCAAAAGCCACAACTGTAGAAGAATATATTTCCGAGCTGCCTGAAGAAAGAAAAAAGGCAATAAGTGATTTAAGAAAAGTGATTAAAAAAAATCTGCCAAAAGGATTTAAAGAAGAAATGAGTTATGGCATGATTGGTTATGTAGTGCCGCACAGCAAATACCCTGCAGGTTATCATTGCAATCCCAAACTGCCTTTACCTTTTCTGAACATTGCATCGCAGAAAAATTTTATTGCAGTGTATCACATGGGATTATATGCCAACCCAACATTGTATAAATGGTTTACAGAAGCACATGCAAAAGCCACAACTAAAAAATTAGACATTGGCAAATCCTGCATGCGTTATAAAAAAGCAGAAGATATTCCTTATGAGTTATTGGGAGAACTCGCATCCAAAATCACTCCCGACGAATGGATTGCACTTTATGAAAATGCATTCAGAAAAAAATAACATCAATCCTAATCATTTCACATGAAACTGTTACTGCTCTTTATTTCCTGTTTTATCAGTATTCAAAATTTTGCACAGGACACATCAAAAACAAAACTCAAAGAATATTTAGGTATACTTACGCTTACAGAAAAATACCAGGATGAAAAAAACTGGGGCAAAGATGAACAGGCAATTGTCGGAGCACATTTTCAACGTCTCGTTCAAATGAAGAATGAAGGGGTGATCGTTTTAGCAGGCCGCACTCAGTTGCCGACAAACAGTGCTGATATGATGGGGCTTGTCATCTTTTATGCAAAAGACGATAAAGAAGCAAATGATTTTATGATGAACGATCCTGCTGTAAAGAATCATATCATGAATGCGAAGGTGCTGCCGTATGGTATTGCTGTAAGTATCTGCAAATAAGAATTGTAAAAAACAGCCATTCATTTACTACCTTTCATACAGTAAAAAATCAGTTATGAGATCATACACTTATTTCAGCACATTGCTGCTGTTACTGTTTTCTGCATCTTTATCTGCACAAAAGAAAACAGCTTCTTCCTCTCCGAAAGAAGAAACAAAAGACATCATTAGTTCCAACCTCTTAAATGGTTTACAATTCAGAAGTGTTGGACCAGCCATTACGTCCGGCCGTATAGCTGATGTTGCTGTCAACCCAAAAAACACCAGCGAGTACTATGTAGCTTCTGCAGCAGGTGGTGTTTGGAAAACAACCAATGCAGGTGTAACATATTTTCCTGTGTTTGATGGCGAAGGTTCTTACTCCATTGGCTGTGTTGCAATTGATCCAACCAATACAAATGTTGTGTGGGTGGGCAGTGGAGAAAATAACAACCAGCGCAGTGTTTCGTATGGTGATGGTTTGTATAAATCGGAAGATGGAGGCAAGAGCTGGAAAAATGTTGGATTGAAAAATTCAGAACATATCGGCCGCATTGCCATTGACCCAACCAACAGCGAAATTGTTTATGTTGCTGCATACGGACCGGTGTGGAGTTCAGGTGGCGATCGTGGTATTTATAAAACAACCGATGGTGGTAAAACTTGGAAACAGGTGTTGTTTGTAAGTGAGCATACCGGTTTTAATGAAGTAATGGTTGATCCAAGAAATCCGAATATAGTTTACGCAGCAGCACACCAACGCCAGCGAAAAGTGTTTACTTATATTGGCGGCGGACCGGAAACTGCTTTGTATAAAAGTACAGATGGTGGCACTACCTGGAATAAAATCATGAATGGGTTACCAAGTGGTGATTTGGGAAGAATAGGATTAAATTATTCACCTGCCAATCCTGATATTTTATACGCAGTTGTTGAAGCTAACGAAGGCAAGGGAGGCGTGTTTAAAAGTACCGACCGTGGCGCAAGCTGGGAAAAACAAAGCGGTTATTCAACATCGGGCAATTATTACCAGAAAATTTTCTGTGATCCGAAAGATATTAATAAAATTTTTGTCATCAATGCTTATATGGTTGTAAGTAAAGATGGCGGTAAAAATTTTTCAGTACTTGGTGAAAAAAGCAAACACATCGATAATCATGTAATCTGGATTGATCCAAACAACACCGCACATTATCTTGTTGGCTGTGATGGTGGTTTGTATGAAAGTTTTGATGAAGGTGAAAACTGGAACTTCAAAGCAAATATTCCGGTAACACAGTTTTATAAAGTGGCAACAGACAATGCATTTCCATTCTATCATATTCATGGCGGCACACAGGATAATTTCAGTATTGGTGGCCCGTCACGCACATTAAGTTCAAACGGTATTTTTAATTCCGATTGGTATTTCACCAGCACAGGTGATGGCTTTGAAAGCCAGGTTGACCAAAGCAACCCGGATATTGTTTATGCACAGGCACAGTATGGTGCAGTTACTAGATATGACAGGAAGAGTGGTGAATTTTTATTTATTCAGCCTCAGGAACCTGAAGGTGAAGCTTACCGCTGGAACTGGGATGCTCCGTTAGTGATTTCAAAATTCGATAACAAACGTATTTACATTGCTGCCAACAAAGTTTTTCGCAGCGATGATCGTGGTAATTCGTGGAAAGTCATCAGTGGTGATTTATCAAGAGGAATTGACCGCAACAAACTTCCTGTAATGGGCAAAGTGTGGAGCATGGATGCAATTGCGAAGAATGGTTCAACTGATATTTATGGCAACATCACAGCATTAACCGAAAGCAGTTTAGATGAAAATATATTGTATGCCGGCACAGATGATGGTTTGATACAAATCACAACCGATGGAGGTAAAACATGGACTAAAGTTGATAATATTCCCGGTGTTCCTGAACGCACTTACGTCAACCAGATCATCACATCGCAGCACGATAAGAATGTGGCTTATGTAACATTCAATCATCACCGCTATGGCGATTTTCATCCTTATGTTTACAAAACAACTGATGCAGGTAAAACATGGAAAGCCATTCAGAATAATTTACCCGAAAGAGGAACAGCTTATACCATTGCAGAAGATCATGTAAACAAAGACTTACTTTTTGCTGGAACTGAATTTGGTTTGTTTGTAAGTATTGATGGAGGTACAAAATGGACACAGATGAAAGCCGGTTTGCCAACCATTGCAGTGCGTGATCTTGAAATACAGAAAAGAGAAAATGATTTAGTGCTTGCAACATTCGGCCGTGGATTTTATGTACTGGATGATTATACGCCGCTTCGTTACATCAAGAAGGAAGAACTGGATAAACCAGCAACTATCTTCCCGGTAAAAGATGCGTGGATGTATGTGCAATCAACACCGCTTGGTGTAAGAGGAAAAGGTTTTCAGGGCGAAAGTTTCTTTACAACACCAAATCCAAAAGTCGGTGCTGTGTTTACCTATTACCTGAAAGATGATATCAAAACAATTAAAGAAAAACGCCGTGCAGCTGAAGCAGAAAAAATAAAGAAAGGTGAAGCACCAACATATCCTCCTGTTGATTCATTGCGGATGGAAGATGAACAACCTGCACCACATTTATTGTTTACAGTAACAGATGAAGCAGGAAATATTGTAAGACGAATCAAAGCTCCTGCTAAAAAAGGAATGAACCGTATTGTGTGGGATTTCCGCACATCAGCTTTTGGCCCGATTGATTTTACTCCGTTTGATGAATCAAATGCATTCAGCAATCCCGATCAAGGTTATATGGCATTGCCAGGCAATTATAAAGTATCAATGAGCAAGTTTGAAGATGGTGTTTATTCTGAGCTGGTTGCTCCACAACCGTTCAAAGCAGTTACATTAAACACAGCCACACTTCCAGCGACTGACAAAAAAGCATTGGATGAATTCTGTAAAAAAATTGCAGAGCTAAGTCGTGTTGCTGCAAGTGCAGATCAGTATCGTGGTGAACTGGCAACTAAAATCCGTTACATAAAGCAGGCAGTTATTGAAACGCCTAAACAACCTTTGGATATTGTTCAAACAATTGCAGCACTTGAAAAAAGACTTAATGCAGTTAACAGGCTTTTGAATGGAGATGCAACACTTGCAAGAAGAGAGCTTGAATCAACTCCTTCCATGAATAGTCGTATTGGTTATGTAATAGGGTCGCTGTGGAACACAACTGCTGCTCCGACACAAACTCAGCTTACATCTTATCAAATTGCAGCCAAACAGTTTTCACCTGTTTACAATGAACTGAAAGCAATTGGTGAAGAAGTAAAGAAATTAGAAGACGCACTTGAAAAAAATGATGCACCTTATACACCGGGCAGAATGCCTAAGTGGAAAGGTGGTTTGTAATTACCTATCACACATGAACTATTTTGTTGTAATTCAATAAGTTAATTAAATATTTAAAAAACAGCTATAAAATTATAGCTGTTTTTTTTGGCTATAAAATTATAGCTGTTTAGCTTTGTGCAAAATTATTCACAATGAAACTGATTATTGGTCCAGCAGCAGAAGGCGACTTTTATTTTGACAGACCATATCTCGATGAACTGTTCTGGAAAAAATTACAGGAAAGCCGAAACCTTTCAATAGCCGCTCCCCGCAGAGTTGGCAAATCATCATTCATGCTAAACCTGCTGAAAAATGAAAAGGAAGGCTTTCATTGCACATATATTATTACAGAATCAATCAACGACCCGAACGAGTTTTTTAAAAAGATTTATAAAACACTATTGAGCCTATTGAATACAAGTGGAAAGTTTAAACAATTTTTCGAGGATGTATTTAAAAGATTGGAAATAAAAAAGATTTCTCTTAATGAAATTGAGTTTGGAAGGAACGAAATAAACTATTACGAGGAAATTCTTTTATTATGCAAAGAAGTAAAAGAATCAGATGCCAGAATTGTACTGCTGGTAGATGAATTTTCACAAACTGTAGAAAATATTATTACCGATCAAAACAGGGATACAGCAAAGAACTTTCTGCACCAATGTCGTGAACTCAGGCAGAGCCCTGATGTAAAAGCAAAAATCAGCTTTGTCTATACTGGCTCAATTGGTTTGGAAAACCTTGTATTATCTATTGATGAACCCCGTTCAATCAGCGATCTTGGTCATTTTACAATTCCACCTCTTTCAGTAGAAGAAGCAAAACAATTAAACACCCAGATAATTGATAATGATCCTGTAAAATTTGAACCCAAAGCCAGAACATATTTCCTTCAGAAACTAAACTGGCTCTTACCATATTTTATACAGGTTATAATGAGTGAAATTGATACGATTTGTAAAGAAAAAGCCACTTCATTAATCACTCCTGCAATTATTGATGAAGCATTTACCAAAGCATTAGACAACCGGAGTTATTTTGAGCACTGGCTTGTGAGGCTGAGAAGCATTTTTAAAGGAAATGAATTCAGTTGCGCCAAAGAAATTTTAAAAATAGCAGCAACGCAAAACGGTATTGATTTTTATAAGCTGCAGGATGTGATTACTAAATACAATATTGAAGATGCTGCTCCACTAATTAATATCCTCCAGCACGATGGTTACCTCGTAAGAGATGAAGAAAATAAAAAATACAGGTTCAACTCACCATTGTTACAAGCCTGGTGGCTTAAAAATATTGTTATATAACTTAAACCGAAAGAATGGAATTGCTTAAAGGACTCTATCATGCCGATAAATTAGATGAACAAACTTTTATTGACAACTTTACCATCAGGCTGAAAGAATTCAAAGAAATTATTGACAACCTGAAGCAACAAAAGCAAAAGCCACTGCAACATTTCCTGATTACAGGAAAAAGAGGAATGGGAAAATCAACTTTGTTGAGAAGAATATATCTTGAAGCATGCACACCTCCTTTATCAGATAAATTATTTGCAGTACGACTTGGTGCAGAGCAATACAGGTTAAGCAGGCTTTTTAAGTTGTGGGAATTAGTGATAGAACACCTGGGCAATAATGAACCTAAACTGCTGGAACAAAAAGCAAAGCTGAATGACAGCAAGGATTATGAAGATAACCTTATTCATATTATTACCGATTACCTTACAGAAACAAAAAAAACACTGCTGCTCCTGATTGATAATTTTGACCAATTCCTGGATAAGTTAACAGCGAAAGAAAAACATCAGCTCCGTGAAATATTAATAGAATATCCTGTGCAGATTATCGGCAACACGGTTTTCTATAATGAACACTTTAAAAGTTATAATGAACCTTTTTTTGATTTCTTTAAACCCGTTAAACTCGAAAATTTAGACAAAGAAGAAGCAGATGACTTTATTAAACTACGTGCTGAAAATGAAGGGCTGGAAAATTTTGATGAAGTTTTTAAAAACCAATACGGGAAAATACAAACACTGCGAATTTTAAGCGGGGGTGTACCACGTACCTTACTGATACTGCTAAGTATTATTTCAAAAAAGAATACCGGAGACGCAGTTGATTACCTGCATGAAATGCTTGAACAGGTTACACCTTTATACCAGGACAGGATGAAGTTCCTTTCTCCTCAACAACAAGAAATCATGCATCACCTTGCCATGCATTGGGACCGTACACCGGTTAAAGAACTGGCGGCAGAAATGAGAATACCAAGCAAAAGTATTTCGGCCCAGTTATTAGCTCTTGAAAGCATGGGATATATCAATAAAATTGAAACCACCGGGCGTAATAACTTTTATGAAATTGATGAACGTTTTTTTAATATCTGGCTACTGATGAGCGAAGCCCCTCCTTATGATAGCAAGCGTGTAATATGGCTTACAAAATGGTTAGATGCTTTTTACAGCAATGATGAATTGAAAGACTATGCCAGCTTTTGCCATAATAGTTTGTTGATGGCAAAACCTGCCAACAGGTTTTTAATTGCGCAGGCATTAAGCGAAAGTGAAAAACTTGATGACGGATATAAAATCAATTTGGTTAAAGAAACAAAAGAAAGTTTGAAAGACATTCTATCAGACGTAACTAAATGGGCAAATGCAAAGTCAGAATCACTTTATTCTGAAATAGAGAAATTAATAAAAAAAACCAAGTATAAATTAGCTTTAGCAAAAGCAGATATATTACTGGAAATTGATCCTGAAAGAGCAAATTTTGCTAAAGGAAAGATTTTCCTTTTAATTGGGGATATGGATAACGCTGAAAAATATTTTAAGATGTTACCCACTACAGAAGAATCCGATATATTACTTCTATTAGGGTTAATGTTGGAAATTGAAAAAAACGATTCTATTAATTCTGAAAAATATTTTCTTCTTGCAGCCGACAAAGGAAACTCAGAAGCAATGTTTAATCTTGGCCATATAATGTGGTTTACAAAAAAAGATATTCCTGAAGCAGAAAAATATTTAAGGGCCGCCGCAAACAAAGGAAATGTAAATGCAATGAGCCTTCTAGGCAGATTATTACTTACTGAAAGAAAAGATATAGATAGTGCTGAAAGATACCTTCGAACTGCAGTCGAAAACAACAACATAGAAGCAGCACTTTATTTAGGAATATTATTATTCTCAGAAAAAAAAGATGTTAATGGTGCTGAAAAATATTTCACATTAGCATCAAACAATGGGAATACTGATGCGATGGTAACTTATGCAAGCTTTTTATGTTTCACCAAAGAAGACTTCATAAACGCTGAAAAGTATTATATAATGGCCATGGAAAAAGGGAGCCATGATGCAATGTTTTATTTATCAAATCTATATTTTGAAACAAATACTGCAACCAAAAAAACAAAAGCTCTTGAGCTGTGTACAAAATTTTACCACTTAAAAAATGATAAAGACCCCATTTTTATAAGTATCTATATAAGCGCTTTGTTATGGAACGAAAAAGTAAATGAAGCAAAGGAAATAATGCTTGAGTTTTTAAACGGCCCTTTACACTTAGACGAAAATATGAACTATATTTCCAACATCTTTGAATGTTTTATTGTATTCCGTCAAAAACAATTTTTATACAAAACCTTTACTACTAATCAGGAGTTAATTGACCGTTACAAACCTGTTTATTATGCACTAATGCACGAAATGCAGAATGAATATCCCAATGAATATTTAAAAATGCCCGAAGAGTTGCAGGAACCTGTAAACAAACTGCTTGATTCAATAAAAAAAGAGCAAAAAAGATTAGGCCTGTAACTTTGTATTTTATCTGTGTTATCTGTGTTTCTATTAACTCATACTTTCAAACAAACGCTCCGCATCTTCCCGTTTAAACAACTGTGTTCCTTGGTTCATTGTTGCAGCACTGCCGCATGCAACACCAAAGCGAATGGCTTCGTCAAGTTGCTGTTCCTTAGCAAGCATATAAGTTATACCCGCCACCATACTATCGCCTGCACCAACTGTACTTCTTTTTTCAACTTTCGGAGCAGCACAGAAATGACGTTCATTAGCAGTAACTAACCATGCACCGTCTGGTCCCATTGATACAGCCATCATTTGTGCATAGCCATCAGCTATTGCCTGTTGCGCTGCATTGGGCACATCATTTTTATCAAGCCATTCAATATTCAGCAGTTTACATAATTCTCCAATATTGGGTTTAATCATGTAAGCATTTTTTCCTTTTAATGCTTTTAATGCAGGGCCACTTGTATCAACAATACATTTTGCATCCAGTGCATTTGCTGTTTCCACAATCAACCCATAAAAATAATCGGGCAGACCCGGAGGTAAACTTCCGCTTGCAACAACATAGCGTGGCGAAAATGAGCGGATATGATCAACTAAAGAAATAATAGTTTCTTCCTGCACTTCCCGACCGGGAAATGTAAAACGGAATTGACTGTTGGTTGATGTTTCAAGTACAATCCAGTTTTCTCTTGTTTCAACTTTTGTATCAACTGGATGATAGTTTATTCCTTCTTCTGCCAGCAATGAACAAAGCATGTTACCGTTATGACCGCCGGAAGGAAACAACGCAACAGAATCTGTATTCAATTTCTTCAATGCTTTGCTTACATTAATTCCACCACCGCCCGGTTCATGTACAACTTCGGTGCAACGCAGTTTACTTTCCGGTTTCAGTTTTTCAACTGTTGAACTTTTATCAATGCAGGGATTTAATGTAACTGTAAGAATCATTTTTCAGTGTTAATCAGTTAAACGAATTGTTTTCTATTTCTGACAATACAAGTTGCAGTCGGCGTGAAAGTGTTTCATAATCGGTAAAACCTTTTGCCAGCAAATGAAATTTTGTTTCTGTTGCACGGAGCAACAACTGGGGAAATCCGGTTACCTGCAACTGCTTGCACAACTGAAATTCGTAATAAGCTTTCTCTTTATATTCTTCCGATTTGAGTTTGCTGTAAAAATCATCGGTATCCATCACATATTTATTAAGCAAATGGCGATATGCTTCATCATCTGTAAGATCTCTGCCCTCAAAATTCAAAGCATACTGCAGGTCGGAAGCAAACTCAATCTGCAGGTTGGGGTATTTTTCTTTAAAAATACAGAGAGCAATTGCCGGTTTTTCAGATGACGGGTACCAATCACTTTCATCAGCATTGAAAATATGCCAGAGAAAGTCGTTACCGAATTTTATTCCAGTACGCTCTTCAACTGTTTTGTAAGCTTCTTTAATAAAGCCGGCCATTGTTTTTATGTGTGCGGGATGATCCGGCAAAATCATTCCGCCACTAAGCACTTCTGTATGAAGTTTGCTACTGTACTCCTGTGCAATTTTTTTTACTACCGGACTGAAACTATAGCACCAGCCGCAGTAAGCATCATAACAATAAATTAATTCGGGTTGCATAATGCAAAGATAGTTGTGAAAGAATGTACGGGATGAATTGATAAAACAATTTCTGTGTTAATGCTACATATACTTCCAGTTGCGCTGTTTTTTTTCAGCTACCCACTCAACCGTTTGTTCAATACGCTTCTGTCTTGTTTCTTCCCGTTTGGCTTCTTCAATCCATGTAATGTATTCTTTACGATGACTGGGAGGAAATGCTTCAAACACAGCCAGTGCTTTTATATTTTTCTTTAAAGCAGCCTGCAGATCAAGAGGTGCAGGCCATTCGTTTTTTGAAACAGGTTTTTCTTTTTTTACTTTAACGCCATCATCATTCAGCTTCATCGCTTCTTTGATGTATGCAATCATCTGTTTATTGGTGGGCAGATCTTTGAGTGAAGTAATGCGTCCCATATGCCCCATTGCAGTTTCGCCTTTTGCATTTTCAACTAAAGTTTTATCACTCATCAATGCTGCTTTCCAGAAACCAAACGCACAATGTTGTTTAAATGCTGCCATGCTGCACATCATTTCACCTTTATAATCGAAATGAGGAAAGCTCCACTTCATCGTTTCCTCCACCTGCGGGCATGCTTTGTGTACCAGCTTACGTATATGCGTTAAGATGGGTTTTGCAAAATCTGCACTTTTAGCAATGTATGCATCAATGCGTGGATCAGTTGTTGACATTGTAAACTAGTAAGTTGAAATGTGATTTTAATTTTTACCTTTTAACTTTTTAATGCGCCTCCAGCCAGTTAACTCCAGTTCCTGCTTCTGCAATGACAGGAACATTGTTGGGCAATGGCATAGCCGATTGCATGCTGTCGAGTATTAAGGCTTTTATTTCATCCACTTCATCCTTTACCACATCAAACACCAACTCATCATGCACTTGTAAAATCATCTTGCTTTTCAGTTTACTGTTCAGTAATGAATGATGCGTTTTAATCATCGCCAGTTTAATCATATCAGCTGCAGTTCCCTGGATGGGTGAGTTAATGGCATTTCGTTCAGCAAAGCCACGAACGGTAAAGTTGGATGAATTAATATCTCTCAGCCAACGCTTACGACCCATCAGCGTTTGTACATATCCATGCTCTCTTGCAAAATTCACCGTATCATCCATGTACTTCTGTATGCCTGCAAATTCACGCTTGTAACTGTCAATGATTTCTTTTGCTTCTGTGCGACTGATGCCAAGATTATCAGCCAGGCCAAATGCACCTTGCCCGTAAATGATACCGAAGTTGACACTCTTTGCTTTGTAACGCATTTCTTTGGTTACATCTTTTTCTTCCACCTTAAACACTTTTGCTGCAGTGGAAGTATGAATATCTTTTCCATGAATAAATGCATCACACATTGCAGGATCGCCGCTGATGGCAGCAACAATGCGTAATTCAATCTGCGAATAATCTGCACTTACCAGTAAATGATTTTCATCTCTTGGAATAAATGCCTTTCGTATTTCTCTTCCACGTTCGGTACGCACCGGAATGTTCTGGAGATTTGGATTGTTACTAGCCAAACGACCTGTTACTGCAACCGCCTGACCATAAGTTGTATGAACTCTTCCTGTTTTTCGGTTGATGAGCAACGGCAACGCATCAACATACGTTGATTTAAGTTTGGTGAGTTCACGAAATGCTAAAATATCTTCAACAATTGTACTTGTATGTGCAAGTTTCAACAACACATCTTCACCTGTAGCATACTGACCGGTTTTTGTTTTCTTGGCTTTGGGATCAAGTTTCAGATGATCAAACAATACTTCACCTAATTGTTTTGGTGAAGCAAGATTGAATTTTAAACCCGATGCACTATACACCCGTTCTTCCGCCTCCTTTGCATCTTTTTCCAGTTGTTTTGAATAATCATTGAGAAAGTCCACATCAACTTTAATGCCTTCATATTCCATATTCATCAGCACTTTCACCAATGGATTTTCAACTTCATAAAAAACACGCTCAACTTCTTTCTCTTTCAGTTTGGGAAGAAAAATATGTTTTAACTGCAGCGTTATATCAGCATCTTCAGCAGCGTAGTCTTTAATTTTTTCCAGCTCCACATCACGCATGGTGCCTTGTGTCTTGCCTTTTTTTCCAATCAGTTCTTCAATATGCACAGGCTCGTAACTAAGAAACTGTTCGCTGAGCAAATCCATACTGCGTTTACCTTCGGGCTCAATTACATAATGCGCAAGCATGGTATCAAACAGTTTTCCTTTCAGTTCAACATTGTACCATTTAAGTACCAGCAGATCGTATTTAATATTTTGCCCGATCCATACTTTACTTTCATTAGCAAATAAACCGTCGAATAATTTCAGCAGCTGTTTGGTTTTTTCCTGGTCAGCAGGACAAGGAATATAATAAGCTTTATGTGGCTGATAAGAAAAACTCATCCCCACCAGTTCGCAATCATTGGCATCAATACCTGTTGTTTCGGTATCAAAACAGATTTCAGGTTGCTGCAACAATTCTTCAACGAAATTTTTTATTTCATCATCAGTTGTAAGTGCAATGTACTCGTGTTGTGTATTGCTGATGTTGTTAGATGCTGTAAGACCAGCTTCCACTTCTTCTGTTGCTTGTTCGTCAGCAGAATTGTTTTCTTCTGAAGCTGTGAAACTGATTTCCTGTTCAGCTTTCTTTGCCTTGGCTGCCGGTTTCTTTTCTTTTCTTACTTCACCCATCGTAGTGTCGATCACATTGCCAAACAAATCGGTTTGTACACCAACAGGTGCTGAACTGAACACATTAAAATCATCACCCAAAATACGTTTGCCGATTGTTTTAAACTCCAGTTCAGCAAACACTTCTTTCAGTCCTTCTTTATTCAGCTCTTTCAAGCGGAAATCTTCTTCATGAAATTCAACCGGCACGTTAGTAATAATCGTTGCAAGTTTTTTACTTAGTACTGCCAGATCTTTTCCATTACGCACTTTTTCGCCCATAGCGCCTTTAATCTTATCTGCATTTTCCAGTACATTTTCAAGTGTACCATATTCAGCCAATAGCTTGGCTGCAGTCTTTTCACCCACACCGGGAATGCCGGGAATATTATCCACCGCATCACCCATCATACCAAGAATATCAATTACCTGGTTTACAGTGTTGATATTCCATTTGGCACAAACTTCTGCGGGGCCCATAATTTCAACATCACCACCTTGGTATCCGGGTTTATAAATTTTTACTTTCTCTGTTACTAATTGACCATAATCTTTATCAGGAGTTACCATGAATACTTCATAACCTGCAGCTTCGGCCTGGCGGCTGAGCGTTCCAATAATATCGTCGGCTTCATAACCATCGCTTTCAATAACAGGAATATTGAATCCTTTTATGATACGTTTAATATCAGGCAAAGCTTCAAGCAAATCTTCAGGAGCTTCCTGGCGGTTAGCTTTATAATCAGCAAAATCAGTGTGACGTTCAGTTGGAGCATGCGTATCAAAGCATACAGCCATGTGTGATGGCTTGCGGTTGTTGATCAGTTCAATCAATGCATTGGTAAAACCAAACTGTGCGTTTGTATTTTTTCCTTTTGATGTAATGCGTGGATTACGTATTAACGCATAATATGCACGGAAGATGAGGGCAAGTGCATCAAGCAAAAAAACTCTTTTATCGTTGTTATCAGTCATTCTGCTAAGTTAACAACCTGCATTGATGCTGCATAACCATAAACAGAATTTTTACAAATTACATAAACCAAAACAGGAGGTGGTAAAGACCACCTCCGCAAAACTTACATTATGAGAAAATTCAACACCGGCAGCAAAAAAAGTATAGGGTACGGATCGCCGGCAGTTGATCTGCTTTACAAAACTTATATAATATTGTCTGGAACTATTTCGTAGTGTTTTCAGCCATTTGAGTTTCAATTGGCTTAGCTTCCTTTGTTTCTTGTTTTGCAGTTTGCTGTTGTTTGGCAACTTCTGATTTACCAGCAACTACACGGGCAAGGAAAGAATCTTCCTTGTAAAAAACATTTAAATAAATTGCAAAAAGGAAAAATACGAATGAGAAGAAACGCAATGGCTTTTTCATTTCTATTGGATTTAGTTTTTAATAAATATTGGACACTTCAAAAGTAAATACTCCTTATGAATTGTACAACTGAAAAACAGCGTTTTTAAAAAATCGGGGGTTACTACTCTGAGCAGATTTTGGTAAAAATACGGTTACCTGTTTTATAATAAAAGCTGTTATAAAACGCCTTCTTTTATTTCTTCCCATAAATCACGATAACATTGTGCAGCATAACTGCTACGTGCAAATTCTTCTAACGGTGCTTTATAAACGCCCATTTTTTCAACGTCGCTTAAATATGGAATATAGCTCTGGAAAAAGCGTTTGTCTTTATACAATTCTTCCATCACCTCATTGTGCATATTGCGGCGCAGATCGGTCATTGTAAAGAAGCAGGCCATTTTTTTATTATCAATTGCCTTTTCTTTAAAAAAATCTTTTACCATGTGATAGGTTCGCACAGAAAGAGTGGTTGGAATAATCGGCATCAGCACAATGTCCGATGCGTTAAAAATATTTTCTGCAAGTGAACTCAAACCCGGAGGACAATCAATAAAAACGAAGTCATATTCATTCTGAAGTTGCTTCAGAATACTTGTTAATCTTTTTTTTGACGACTGCATTTCATCAATCATTACATCATGAGCCTTTGCTGTAATATCAGCCGGAATAATATCAAGATTTTCATATTCAGTAGCCATAATGTGGTCTGCAAGTTCAGCATCTTTACCAACCACATCACGCATGGCTACTTTTTGCTTTGGTTTTATTTTGTAATAAAAGGAAGTGGCTCCCTGCGGATCAATATCCCATAAAAGTGTTTTATATCCGTCTTTTGCAGCTAAATAAGCAAAATTTACACAACTGGCTGTTTTTCCAACACCGCCTTTAAGATTAAATAATGCAAATGTGAACATGACTGATTTTTTAGATATTCCTGAAGATAAGAAAAGAATCTTATCAATTTATGAGTTGCTTTATCCTGACTGATTTCTTAAATTCGCAAAAGCTTCTGGATCACACCCCTACATTAAACCTTAAATTATTCAATTATGATTAAAAAACTTGCCGGCGAACGCTGGAAAGAAGCTGTTTTTCACAAATCTCTTACCAAGAAGTACGCAGTCAGCAATAAAGGGCGTGTAGCCAGTTATACGAACGATCTGCTGAAAGATGGCTTGTTATTAAAAGGCAGCCTTCAGCAGGGCTACAAAATCATCCGTTTCAGAATCAAAACAAAAAAGGAACTCAGATACGAATTTATTTTCTTTCATACACTTGTAGCCCAGCATTTCTGCAAGCAGAAATCAACTGAACATTCAAAAATTATTTTCAAAGATTATAACCGTACCAATATTGCGGCCAGTAATCTTGAATGGGTTACCGTTCGCCAGCAGTTTGAACACAGTATGAAAAGCCCTAATTACAAAAAGGCTTTAAAGAAAAGAAGAGAGCTGGGCATTGGAGCTGTACTAAACATTGAAAAAGTAAAGCAAATAAAACTGGCTTTAAAAAATGGTTCAACCTTAAGAAACCTGGCCTTGAAGTACAAAGTGAGTGACATGCAGATTCACCGCATTAAAACAGGGGAAAACTGGGGGTATGTGAAAGTATAATTGTTTAACATCACATTGCAGTTTTAGTTCAGAAGTGAATTAAAACTGCAATGTATAACTATCAAATCTCCATATTCTTGTTTTTACGGCAGGTATTTTCTTTCCCGTATTTTCATCAAGCTTTGTTCCTGTTTGTATTGCAGTAATTGTCTGATTCTTTTTATTAAAAACAAACTTTGTTTTAAACTCATAGTATTGCTTCTGACCCGGATCGTAACTACCGCCATTGTTTTCTTTACTTATCATAGTCAGAACCGGGGCTCCGTAATAATAAAAAGTAGTTGTAATAGAAGTTACTCCCATGCCACTATAACTATCATCAATCTGTAACAAAAGATCGCCGTTGCCCAAGTCAATCAGTTTAAGCTGGTAAGCCGGCTCGCCAAACGTTCCGTGCTGGCCAATATTTTTTTTAATGGTTGATAAACTATACACGCTATCAGATATATCAAAAACAATAAGGCTGAGGTGTGTGCCGCAAGCGTGGCAACTATTGGCATTTTCCATTTCATCATCCTCATTTTTCACATAAGAAGATGTATGGGTTACCATGTATAAACTGTTTTCGTATTTAAAAGCCGTATCAAGTTTTGTATATAGGAACCCATCGCCCAGAGTTCCTCCAAACTCATACAAATCGGCTGCTGAAGCTTTCCACTTAATGCTTTGGGTTGAAGTGTCGTACCCGCCCTCAAATACTTTTTCCAGCATTTTGTTGTATGGTGTATTCAGGGAAACGGTAATAAATTGCTGCTGAGCAAACAGTCCTGTTGCCAAAAAAGCAAACAGGAAAAACAAACTCAAAAATTTCATTTTGAAAGAAAATTATATCATCAAAAATAAAAAGCCTTCACCCCTAAAGAATACCCACCAGCCACAAACTTTCAACAGAACGAAACGATAATAATTACAAAAAATATTACTGCAACTCCGCTCTACATGCTAATTTTAGGTATTGTATAAGTCAAATATCCCCGGCTACTGTAACGCCACCGTTATGATAACATCTCATAATCACTGTTTATGAACACAATTTCTTTTTTCAGGTTGCTGCCTTTGTGCTTGCTGTTTGCAACGCAGGTTCCGGCACAGGTTGTAAATGCAGAAGATGAGGCAACTGCCATTCAGCTTTCTAAAAAGTTTAAAGATGAAGATATTGCCTGTTTCAGCTATTACCAACTCTATTCATTCGATAAAGGGTTGAATGCTCTTAATGACAAGGTGGTAAGTGTACATTCCGAATCGGCCATGGAATTTATTGCACTCAAAAAGTTTGGCAGCATGGTTTATCCCGAATTCTATAACAAGTTTATACAGATCAGATCTTTTACAAAAGAAGTAAAAAGTGGCGGAAGATATTTTCTTGTTTCAAACAAACCGCAGGATCATTCCGTAACCAGCGATGGTATTTTCTTTGACGACAGCCGGGTAAAATATCACCCCATCCGCTTTACACAAAAAGGGAACATGAACAGGATAATTGTAAAGAAAGACTTTTCCGATTCAAAATACCTTACCCGTGTGTTTTTCAGTGAGCGCTACCCCGTAAAAGAAAAAACATTTGAGTTTCGGGTTCCCGACTGGCTTTCAGTTGAATTTAAGCCAATGAACTTTGAAGGAAATAAAATTGAAAAGAAAACAACACCCGGAAATGGTTTTACCAGTTACATATTTACAATGCGTGATATTCCTGCAAGCAAACAGGAACTAAAAAGTATCGGTATTGCCTTTACGGAACCGCATCTTATTATCCAGGTAAAATCGTTCGATCTGAAAGGCGAAACAATCAAAGGCTTTGATAAACTAGAAGATGTTTACAACTGGAATTACAGACTATATAAAATGGCAGGCAACGAACCTGAACAGTTAAAGGCTATGCTTCCAAAAATCACACAAGGAAAAACAACTGATGCGGATAAAATCAAATCAATTTATTATTGGGTGCAGAACAACATCCGCTACATTGCTTACGAAGATGGCTATTCAGGTTATATTCCCGCACCGGCACAGGAAGTGCTCAGTAAAAAATATGGCGATTGTAAGGGCATGGCGAATCTCCTCACCGAGCTACTGCAATTGGCCGGTTACGATGCCCGTTTTACATGGATCGGGACAAGAGAAATTCCTTACTCTCAAACATTGCCTGCATTATGTGTAAACAATCATGCAATTACCACATTGTATTGGGGAGGAAAAGAATATTTTCTTGATGCAACTGAAAATTATATTCCATTTGGAGAAAACGCTTACCGCATACAGGGAAAAGAAGCCATGATTGCGAACAAAGATAATTTTGAAATAAAAACAGTTCCGTTAACTACTGGTGAAGAACACAAAATTCAGACAAAAGCAGATTTTAATCTTGTTGATAAAAACTTAACCGGCAAAATTAAAATCACATTAACAGGAAATGAGCGAACTGATTTTCACCAGGCATATCACGATTTGCCCGTTACATCGCAACAGGAGTTTTTGCAGGACATGATTGAATTCGGCAACAGTAACATTACTTCCAAAGTAGTTAAAACCAGCGACCTGAATAATATTGAAATCCCTGTTGTAATTGAAGGCGAATCAAATCTCAGCAATAATGTAAATATGATTGAAGGCGATTATTATGTAAATATTGATTTCTTTCCTAAAACACTTCAACGTTACCTGCCCGATGAAAAGCGAACAAGAGGATATGACCTTGACTGGGTTACTTCATTTGAAGACGAGTTATCGCTCACAATTCCTTCTAACAAAAAATTTACCGACGTACCCGATAAATTAGAACTATCCAACGATAGTTACAGCTTTACAGGCGAATATACAATAACAGGGAATAAAATTGTACTGAAGAAAAAACTGATTATCAGAAAAAGCAGGATAGATAAAAAAGACTTTGATTCCTGGAAAAAATTTCTCGAAAGCATCAAGGCATTCAGCGAAAACTATATTACAGTAACCTCAAAATAACAATCCATGAAGAACAAACCTGTTTTAAACTTTGCAACTGTACTTTTCTGTGCTTTGTTATTTGCAACTGTACAAAAAGCCAAAGCACAAGCAGTGATTGATGAAGATTTTATTGGCATTATTGATCAGAACGTTACCTCGTTCTGGAATGAAAATGCGCCTGCATTTGCGCTTTCTTCCACTCCCGAAAAATGGAAAAATGAATCGGCTGTTATTATTGCATACAAACGAAGCATCATGTTTGATAAGCAAGTAAAAGGCGGTAGCTGGTTTTCAGCAGGGAAGCAAAATGTTTTTCTGTTTGAAAAAGTACGTTTCAAAATAAAACTGCAGGATAAAAATGCTGTTCAGAACTTTACAGAAGTTTTTTTCCGGTATGGAGATAAACTGGATGGGTTTGCTGCAAAAATTTACAAGCCCGATGGAACAAAACAGGAAGTTGATTTAAGTGATGCTGTAGAGGCCGGAGATAAGAGCCAGGTACCAGAGTTTTATAAAAGTTTTTTCGATCAGAATACCGGTGGCGAAACCAGGTATTATAAAGTGGCCATTCCTAACCTTGAAACAGGCGATGTGCTGGAATATATTTCTTATACCAAAAGTAAGCTGAACGTAGTAAGAAGCAAGTATGTTGAGTTTGATCCGCAGTATGAAATATGCAGCAAAAAATATCCCATCATGTACAATGAAATCAGCATTGATACAGATGATAAAACATTTTTCAAATCACTTTCTCAAAACGGGGCACCCGAATTCAAAAAAGAAAACAGCGATGCTGAAGGTTTTTACCGTTATGTGTTTATTGATAGAGATCGTGGAACTGAAAAGGATGTCAACTTCATCAGTCCCATGTTGGCATACCCAATGATTAAATTCCAGGTTATTTATTCCAACAATGAAAATGCAAAAGGAGCCTTGATTGGTGATAAAGGTGAATTAAAAACAGGTTTCACAAAAGAAGAATTAGGAAAAACAGCCTGGGAAAACTATGCATTGGCAGGCGGCTATTGGATTAATCAGTCAGCTACAGCGCAAAACGCAGCTTATTATATTTTATCGCAGATGAAAAAAGACGATGTGCTTGATTTACCGGAAGATAAATTTATTGTAAACGCCTATTACCGCATCAGGAATCTTGTTTTGTTCCGCAACACCTATTTTCCCGATAAAGTGTTTGCTTATATGCTTACCACCATTTTATCACAAAGAAAAATCAACTACGACCTTGTTATCAGCGTAAGTAATAAAATGGGGAAGCTGAGTGATATTTTGTTTGAAGATGAAATAAGATATGCTGTTAAAGTCGGTAACAAGTTTTATTTCAACTGTACAGATCATTCAAATCCCGGAGAACTTGTAGAAAGTCTGCTTGGTAATGATGCCTACATCATCAAAGCCCCTTCGAGATCTGGCGAACAGGAAATAAGCGATATTAAACTTCCTGATACAGATGTAAGTGAAAACACTGCACAATACGATATTAATGTACAGTACAATCCTGCAACAAATAATATGGTTGTAAGCCGGTCTTCAACTTACAACGGATTAACGAAAGCAAGAGAAATTGACGATGTTGTAAAATACACCCCTTACATGTTTGATGATTTCAGGGTTTATTTTGGCAGTTCACCATTAGATAAAATGAGCAGTAAACAGATTGATGAATATTACAGTACTGTTAATGCTATTAAAGAAGAGTTTAAAACATCCAAGCCCGAATATGTACAACAGCAATTAGATAAAGAGTTTACACAAAAGTTAAAGTACAAGAATTTCAGGTTGACAAGTGATGGAAGATCGTTGCAGAAAAAACAACTTACCGCCGTTGAAGATTTTGAGATCAGTGAAATGTCGAAACATGCCGGTAAAAAAATATTATTAAATCTTCCCGGACTGATGGGGTCTCAATTACAAATCACAAATGAAGAACGATTACGTACGAAAGATATACAAGTTGGTTTTGCAAGAATATTAAACTGGAGAATTGTTATGCCTGTTCCGGCGGGCTACACAGTTAAAGGATTAAAAGAACTTAACACCATTGTTGATAACGAAGCCGGAAAGTTCTCCTGCGAGGCAAAAGAAGAAAATGGCAATGTAATACTATTAATGATAAAAGTGTACAAGAAGAGAGAAATGCCAAAAGAAAAATGGAATGATATGCTGGCTTTTGTTGACGCTGCTTACAATGAAACGTTCCGGTATATTTTACTCGTGCCAAAGAATTAAACGAACTTTTACAATAAAAAGAAACTTACCCAGCCGTTGAAAAAAAAGCTTCTATACTTTTTTAAAAAGGCACTTATTTTTCGCAAGCAGAATTATCGTTGCAATTATCCTTGCCAGAAAACAAGCTTTGCGAGAAGTAATCTGTATTAAGCTTTCCGAATCTGGGGTTTCTTTTTCTTCCAGCAGTCATTTACATGGTCATCCACCATACCACTTGCCTGCATAAACGCATAACAGATTGTGGAGCCAACAAATTTAAACCCTCTCTTCAGCAAATCTTTACTCATCGCATCCGATTGAGCAGTTTTTACAGGAACATTTCCCAAACTCTTTACATCATTCACCACTGGTTTGCCGCCAACAAACTGCCAGATGTATTTATCAAAACTTCCAAACTCCTTTTGTATCGCAATAAAAGCCTTCGCATTTTGTACAAAAGCGTTTACTTTCAGTTTGTTCCTGATAATGCCTTCATCCTGTAACAATGCTTCAATCTTTTTTGCATTGTACCTGCTCATTTTGTTTGCATCAAACCCATCAAAAACCTTGCGGTAATTTTCACGCTTGCGCAAAACAGTGTACCAGCTTAATCCGGCCTGCGCTCCTTCGAGGCAAAGCAGTTCAAACAATTGCCTGTCATCATGCAATGGCTGGCCCCATTCGTTGTCATGATAATCTTTATACAAATCATCTTTACTGCACCAGCTGCAGCGTATTTTTTCTTTTGACATAATAAATAAAATTAAGGAACAGGATCGTAACCACTTCCACCCCAGGGATGACAACGGCTGATGCGTTTTAAACTCAGCCAGAAACCTTTGATAGGACCATATTTTTTAAATGCCTCCAGCGCATAGTTGCTGCAGGTTGGCGTATAGCGGCATTTGGGTCCAATAGCCGGGCTGATGACATATTGGTAAAACCTGATCAGCAGTATAAACGGGAAACTGATGATGGTTTTAATGCCCTTGTGTTTTGTTGTGTTATTATGCTGATGTTGACTGCACACAGATTTCTGATAATTTCTGCAAAGCTATCCCTGTCTTTTCAAATACCAGTTTATAATCAGGAACTTCTTTACCTGTAAAAATAAAAAACACATTCAGATGAAGATTGGCATCCTTCAGTTTTAGCTGCAACTCAATTTTCTGCAGCCTGTATGCTTCACGTATCAATCGCTTGATGCGGTTACGGTCAACAGCATGTTTAAAATGTTTGGTACCTGCTGCCACTCCAAATTGCAAATAGGAAGTATTGCTGTTTGGAGGGGAAAGCATCCAGTAAACACGAATTGGCTGTACTGAAAACGATTTCCCTTCTTTGAACAATTGCTCAATCAGCTTGCGGCTTTTCAACCGTTCTGTTTTACCCAGCGTATATCGTTGTTTACTTTCCAACTTCGGTAAAAATAAAAAAGTCCCGGCATCAACCGGGACTTAGAATATCATTTCAAAAATGTTTTCTTATTTCTTAGCGCCACGCTCATCGCTTACAGAAAGCTTGTGACGGCCCTTTGCACGACGGCTTGACAAAACTTTGCGGCCATTTGCATCCTGCATACGCTTACGGAAACCATGTGTGGTTTTTCTGCGACGCTTTGAAGGCTGATATGTACGTTTTTGTGCCATTATAATTTGTTTTACTTCTTAAAAAATACCCGGTGAGAAGCCGGTAATTTCAAGCCACCCGGAGAGAACACCACTTCCCGCCGTTTGTGAAAGGACGGCAAAGGTAAGGGAAACTGCCCAAAAATGAGGCCCGTAAAAAAGAAAATTGCTGGAAAATCATCCGCTCAGTGGGCAAGTTCAATATGTGCAGCCTGTATTTCAGCGCCATAAAACAGGCGGGCATGACGGTTAAAATCATCAGCCGAATCGGTGGTAAAAAATTGCTTTTGTTCCTGTTTCGCAAGCCTCTCTTCAATTTCAGGGTGGCGATGCAGGTAATCGGCCAGACTATCAGCCACTATTTCTCCCTGCGACAGCAGTTGAACATTTCCATTAAGCTGTTGCTGAATTTTATTTGCAAGCAGGGGGTAATGCGTGCAGCCTAACAAAACTGTATCAATACCGGCTGATTGATTTTTCAACGCATCAACATATTCTTTTACAAAGTAATCAGCGCCTTTGCCTTCATGTTCATTGTTCTCAATCAGCGGAACCAGCATCGGGCATGCTTGCTGGTACACATTCACATCAGGATAAAATTTATTGATTTCAATTTTATATGATTCCGACAAAACTGTTCCTGTTGTTGCCAGCACTCCAACTTTTTTTGTTTTGCTGTATTTACCAATTATTTCAGCCGTTGGACGAATAACACCAAGCACCCTGTTTGCAGCATTGAGTTTTGGCAAATCATTTTGCTGAATTGTCCTTAACGCTTTGGCCGAAGCGGTGTTACAGGCAAGAATCACCAGCGGGCAGCCTTGTTTAAAAAACCATTCCACACATTCCAATGTATAACGATACACTGTTTCAAAACTGCGTGTGCCGTACGGCGCACGGGCATTATCACCTAAATACACGTAATCGTATTGCGGCAGTTTCTTCACTATTTCCTGCATTACAGTTAACCCGCCATAACCTGAGTCAAATACGCCGATTGGTCCTTTTTGCATAGATGCAAATTAAACATAAAAAAATCCCCCGTAATTACGGAGGATTGATATACTTAAATAAATTAAATTATTTCTTAGCCGGAGCTGGGGTATCAGCAATTTTCAAATACTTTTTAACCAAAGGTAAGATGTCATCAGCAGGAGGAGACACCAATAAAGCTTCAGCAGTAAATACATAAGTATAACCATTCGTTTTAGCTACAGTTTGAATAGCTTCAATTGCTGCTTTCTGTACTGGTGCATATACTTCTTGTTCTTTACCTTGCAACCATTGCTGAGCTTGTGTAGAGTATTGTTGTACTCTTTCAGCTAAATCACCAAACTCTTTGAATTTGATTTCTTTTTTTGCCGGAGTCCAGTTGATTGAATCTTTACGGATAATGCTGTCTTTTTCATTGTACTCTTTAATCATATCTGCATAAACCACGTTCAGTGAATCCTGCAGTTTCTGCATTTTTTCCTGTGCCTTTTTGGTTTCAGGCATTACGCTAAGAAGCTCACCCGTATTAATGTGGCCAAATTTCTGTGCGTTTACTGTTACAGCCGTTCCCATGAATGCTATAACTGCAAGAAGAATAACTTTTTTCATTTTACTTTAAACGTTTTGTTTTTATTAGTGTACTTACTCCCATATTTGGTTGCAACAGCAAATGGCTTTTATTAAAGTTTAACACCTAATATTTTCAGCACATCATCGCTTTTATCCAGTTTTGGGTCGGCAAATATAACGGTAATTCCTTCACTTTTATCCAAAATAAAATCATACAACCGGTCGGTTGCAAGTTTCTGAACAGCATTAAATACCTTGTCCTGTATGGGTTTTACCAGCTCCTGTTTTTTACGGAAATAGTCACCTTCGTAACCAAAGCGCTTTTTCTGCAAATCCCTCACCTGCTTTTCTTTGTTAAAAATTTCATCCTCTCTTTTCTTCAGCAGTTCGGGGGTTAGCATGGCTCTCTCTGCATCTAACTGACGATACATTTTATCCAAGTCGGCCTGCATCAGGTCAATTTCTTTTTGCCAGGCATCAGCCATTTCCTCTAATTTTTTATTGGCATCTTTATATTCAGGTATTTTGTTCAGAATATACTTTGTATCAATAATGGCATAACGCTGCGCCTTTGAAACCAAAGCAAGCGAAATAAAGCAAACCGTAAGGAGGAAAAGTTTTTTCATGTGTGTAAAGTTTAATTTATGTACAGTTGTAATTGCAAAAAACAGTCCATCCATAACAAATACCTGTTAAGAGGAACTTATTTCCTGCCATCTGCATATAAAATTGATTTTAGCAGTTATTAATCTGGTTCGTATCCCAGCATAAATGTAAACTTACTGACATCTCTCAAACGTGCACCGGGATAAGTTCTGTCTAAACCAATACCATAGTCAAATCCAAGTAATCCAAACATTGGCAGGAAGAAACGCATACCTAATCCTGCACTACGACGTAGCTGGAAAGGATTATAAGGTTTGTATTTGCTTGCAAGGCTTGGTGTTGAATTTAAATCACTCTGATCGTACCAGCCATTGGCCGCTTCAAAAAATGCCAGACCAAATATGGTACTGCTTGGATTAGTACTTAACGGATACCTTAATTCCAGGCTGTACTTATTAAACATGGTAAAAAAGTTACTGGCCGATGTCTGATTCTGGTTATTTACTTTTGGATTTGAGTTGTCATAAACCGGGTAACCTCTGTGGGCAACAATATCATACCCAATAATACCAAAATTGTTCTGCATACCCGCATCACCCAACTGAAAACGCTCAAATGGAGAAATTGGCATATCTCTATTATATCTGCCCAGAAATCCAAACTTGGCAGCAGCTTTCAACACAAACTGCCTGTTTTTTTCAGCTCCCATCGGCTTGCCAATAGGCACATACCACTCATAATTCAAACGCCATTTATGATATTCAACAAGGCGATATTTTTCCGCAGGATCGCTGTATTTGGAAATATCTCTGAATAAAGACCATGGTGGTGTAAATGTTGCAGTAACTGAAAATGTTGAACCCGAACGTGGAAATGTAGGCTGGTCAACACTTGAACGAATCAGTTGTACACGAACATTAATATTATGGGAAATACCACTATCCAGTTCAGAAAAAATCTGGTAATTTTTAAGTTTATATTGAGTATAGTTAATTGAGGTAATCAGGTTAAAATAATCATCAGGCCATTTCAGTTGCTTTCCAAGTGAAACAGTTGCTCCAAATGAACGGAGATACTGGTCATTGGATTTTTTACGGGAATATGTTCCGGTAGTTGGATCGTAAGTATTTGCTAAACTGGTACGATACAGACTTACGGTAAGGTTATTTCGTTTTTTTCCTCCAAGCCACGGCTCGGTAAATGAAAAGTTTTGTGCGCCGTAAGATGGCCCGTTTGATTGTACACGTAAAGAAAGCTTCTGACCATCGCCACTTGGCAGCGGTTGCCAGGCTTCTTTATGGAAAATATTTTTAGTTGAGAAGTTATTAAACGTAATACCTAATGTACCCGTTAATCCGATATACCCGCCCCAGCCAGCACTAAGTTCAAGCTGATCGCTCGATTTCTCTTCAAGTGAATAATTAATATCAACCGTACCATCATCAGGATTTGGAACCGGGTTAGGGTTGATTTTTTCAGCATTAAAATAATTCAGAGCCGATAATTCACGAACCGAGCGGATGATATCTGTACGGCTGAATTTTTCGCCTGGAACAGTACGCAATTCACGACGGATAACATATTCTTTTGTTTTGTCGTTGCCCGAAATATTGATGTTTTTAATAGTTGCCTGCGGCCCTTCGGAAAAACGTATTTCGTAATCAATTGTATCGTTATAAACACTTGTTTCAACCGGGTCAACACGGAAAAACAGGTACCCGTCATCCATATAATAACTGCTGATATCGCCACCCTCCTGCGACATTTGCTTACCCAATCTCTTATTCAGTGTTTCAAGGTTATAAGTATCTCCTTTCTTAATACCAAGCATAGCGGTCAATAAAGAGTCGCTGTATTTGGTATTTCCTCTCCATGTAATATTTCCAAAATAATAGGGCCTGCCCTCTTTTACCTTCAACTCTACAATCAGTTTACCGCTTTTGTTATAATAATTTGTATCATTTTCAATTACAGCGTCACGATAGCCGAGTGAGTTGTAATAATCAAGTAGCTTTTCTTTATCTTCAAGATACTTCTTCTGATTAAACTTGGCAGATGAAAACCGCACCCGGAACCACGGATCAAGAAAATCTCTCGTTTTACTTGGTATAAGAAATCCTCTTTCTTTCAAATATTGTTTAAACGTAATAGTATCCTTACCACCATAAACAGGATTATTATTTTCAGGATTGAGTGTTAAACGCAGGCGTTCTTTTGTGCTCTTCATTTTCTTTTTCAACTGAAGATCAGAAACAGCCTCATTTCCTGAAATAAAGACTTCCTCAATTTTTACTTTCTGTCCTTTATCAATATTGAATGTAAGGTCAATGAAATTGGGATTAACAGCGTTTTTAGTTTCTGTAATTTTTACATCAATTTTCCTGAACCCCTTGTCAATAAAAAACTTTTCAATCTTTTCAACACTTGTCCGCCGCAGATTTTCGGTAATAACCTTGTTTGGCGACAGACCAATTTTTTCTTTCAGATCGTCTTCTTCACTTTTTCTAATGCCTTTAAACGAGAAATTGCCAAGTCGTGAACGTTCTTTTACACTTATTTCAATGTAAATATCTTTCCCATCAACCTTTGTTATATAAATTGTGGCATCATCAAAATACTGTTGCTTCCAGATAGCCGAGATTGCTTTACTGAAAAGATCGCCACCTGGAAGATAAACATGGTCGCCAATAGAAATTCCAGAAATAGAAACAAGCAAAGAAGAGTCGAACGTTTTTGAACCACTTACATCAATTCCTGCAATGATGTATTCTTTGGGAGTTTTTGAATTGAAGATTGCTTCCAGTTCAGGATCAACAGAAACAGGATGCAAAGTATCGGTTTGCTGAGCCCAAGTATTTATCTGAAAGCCAAAACAAACGGTTAAAAGGAGTAAAAAATATCTGATCAAGCGCATCAAAAAACAGTTACGTTTAAATAGTTATAATAAAGGCTGCCGGTTATTTTTAAGTAAGCCGGGCGGCAAAATAAATGGTTTTGCTGAAACTCTTTGTTAAAATGACGGTTTTCACTGTATCTTAAGATTGTTTCGGCTATTCGTCTTCCTTCATCTGGTCGCCTGTTTTCCCAAATCGTCTTTCACGGCCCTGAAAATCAAGAATTGCCTCATACAGATTTTCTTTCCTGAAATCGGGCCAGCGTACATTGGTAAAATAGAGTTCTGCATACGCCAGTTGATACAGCAAAAAGTTGCTGATACGGTATTCTCCGCTGGTTCTTATCATTAACTCAGGGTCGGGAAACTCCCGTGTAGCCAGGTAATCTTTAATTGTATCCTGTTCTATTTCAAAGGGTTCCAGTTTCCCATCTTTAACATCCGTAGCAATATTTCTAATTGCATTTACAATTTCCCAACGGCTGCTGTAGCTCAATGCCATAATGAGATTAAGCCCGGTATTGTTCTTCAGCTCATCAAGGCTTTCATGCAATTGCTTCCTTGCATAATCGGGCAACATATTGGTGTCACCAATTACATGAAGTTTAATGTTATTTTTTTTTAGAGTTGCTGTTTCCTTACGGATTGTATCAACCAATAATTCCATTAAACCCGTCACTTCTTCTAAAGGTCGGTCCCAGTTTTCGGTACTGAAAGCATAAAGTGTTAAATACTCAACTCCCAGTTCGGCGCAGCCTTCAACAATATTGCGAACACTTTCAACTCCGTGAAAGTGCCCAAACAAACGATCCTGCCCCTGTTCTTTAGCCCAACGCCCATTACCATCCATAATAATAGCAATATGGCGAGGTAAATTCTTTAAATCCAATTGTTCACGAAGGGAGCTCATTACTGAAATTAAGGGCACGAAGGTAATAAAAATAAGAGTTGCAGATGTGTTATAAATAAAGGTGAAAAACACATCTTTTATTACCAATATTAAACCTGTTTTGAGTCGCCAATTTTTAATCGGCACTATCTTTTTATTATTTTTTAAAGCAAAAACAACCTTGGGCATCATTGTTTTTTTTCCCAAAAACCTTACTGGGTAAGGGTTTTGGATTTTTAAAGCCTTGTAGGCATCATTAAAATAATTATTTGTTGTTTAAACGTTTATAACAGGTTATTGTACTTTTACTTTATCAAACAAAAGAGATCAGAAATTTAAGTGAGTTTGGTTTGATAACAGGCCATCAGGTCAAAAAAAATTACAGAACTATTTTTTTATATGGCAAGCAATCGTTAACGGTCAACTGTTTCAACAGATGACCTTTTTTTTGCTCTTAATTTTAGTATTACTTTACTCTGTTTAAACTCATCCCGACATTTTAATACCTCAAATAGCTGTAAAGTTTTATTTAGCCGTCTTTAGCCGAAAACATTTCCATAACCCTGTCAGTGTTATGAGTTTTGATAAATACTTCTTTAAAACATTCATTAAAAAAGTATAATAAAACCGGCAAGTGCCGGTTTTATCTTTTTTTAACTATTTACTTCTTCCTGATTTTCTCGTTTATGTTGCATTGCCTTCTGCATTTCCTTTTGTTTTGCTTTCAGTTTTTCATTTTGTTCAGGAGTTAGTATTGTCTCAATTTTTTCGTTGTATTTCTTACGTATTGTTCCCATTTGTTCCCGCTGCTGCTCACGGGTAAGTGAAGCATTGCTTCGCACAGAGTCAATCTCGGTTTTTTGTTGTTTCATTACTTCTTTAACTTTTGCTTTCTGGTTTTTTGTAAGGTTCAGTTCCTGATACATATCCCAACGATTCATTTTTCTTTTTCCTGTGGTATCGGTTGTTTGGGCTTGAGACACTGCGCCAATGAGCATAAAAACCATTAAAAATTGAAGTACTTTCATGTGTTTATTTTTTGTTGTATTTAATTTTTACATGTAATACCGTTAAAAAGCATCCTGACCGGGATTTTTTATTACCGGCATTTTAATGTTATTCGCTAAAGAGTTAGACTACAGATATTAAAAAGGTTTACGCCTGCAAAAAATTATATGAACTATCTCGCCCACGCATATCTTTCATTTAAACAACCCGATATACTTGCAGGGAATATGATCAGTGATTTTGTGAAAGGAAAGAAGAAATATGAATATGCCACAGGAATACAGCAAGGCATAGATTTACACCGGATTATTGATACATTTACCGATGGACACCCTGCAACCAAAGAAGCTAAAGAATTTTTCCGCCCGCATTACAGGCTTTATGCAGGGGCATTTGTAGATGTACTTTACGATCATTTTCTGGCCACAGATGAGCGCTATTTCACAAATGACACATTAAGAAAGTTTGCAGAAAAAACCTATACTCAACTTGATCCTTACATACCAGTATTTCCTGAACGCTTTGCAAAAATGTTTCCATATATGAAACAGCAGAACTGGTTATACTATTATCATACACTAAAAGGGGTTGAAAACAGTTTATATGGAGTGGTTCGCAGATCGGCATATCTCACCGAAAGCTCAACTGCTTTTGCATTATTTAAGCAACATTATAATGAACTGAAGTTCCAGTATGAGCAATTTTTTCCAGAACTACACGCACTTGTACAAGACTGGTTTAACAAGAAAGAAGCCATATTTCCCAATGAATAAAACATCACCGGGAAAATCTGGCTTAATGCGTAATTGCATTTATGATTAATGGAGATATGAATCGTAAACAAGAAAATGCTTAAACCTTTCCACGCAGGCCTTCTCCAGCATTTCACGATCATCAGGATGTGCAATATCAATCAGTGCTTTTGCACGCTGACGTAAATTTTTCCCGTATAAATGAGCAATTCCGTATTCTGTTACAACATAATGAATATGGCCCCGGGTGGTTACTACACCAGCACCTTGTTTGAGGAACGGAACAATACGGTTGATGCCTTTTGAAGTACGTGATGTAAGTGCAATAATTGGTTTGCCTCCTTCACTTAGCGCAGCACCACGCATAAAATCCATCTGGCCCCCAATTCCGCTGTATTGAGTTGTTCCAATACTATCGGCACATACCTGCCCTGTAATATCCACTTCAATTGCACTGTTAATTGCAACAACTTTCGGGTTGCGGCGAATTACATGTGGATCGTTTACATAATCAATATCAAGAAATACAAATGCCGGATTATCATCCACATAATTATACAGATTTCTTGTGCCTAATGCAAAGCCGGTTACCGATTTATAAGGATGAATGCGTTTTTGAGAATTATTAATCACATCGTTTTCAACAAGATTAATAAGACCATCGCTGAACATTTCGGTATGAATACCAAGATTTTTGTGGTTGGTTAATGATTTCAGAACAGCATCGGGTATAGTGCCTACGCCCAACTGAAGAGTACTTCCATCATCAATCATCCCGGCAATCAGTTCGCCAATCCGTAATTCTTCAGCGCCAACATTAAGCCCATAGTTTACTTCGGGCAAATCCTCTTCAGCCCACACAACAGAGGTAAACCGATCTGTATGAATCAAGCTGTCTCCATGCGTACGTGGAACTTTAGGATTAACCTGTGCAATAATATATTTAGCGGTGTTAACTGCACTGCGGGCAATATCCACACTAACCCCCAGAGAACAATACCCATGCTTATCGGGTGGTGATACCTGCACCAATGCTACATCAATTGGCATGTAACCTTTTTTGAACAGATCGGGAATGTCACTGAGAAAAACCGGTATAAAATCGGCCCGGCCTTCATTCACCGCTTTTCGTACACTGTTACTGACAAACATACAGTTGATATGGAAAATATCCTGGTATTCAGGTCGGTCAACTGTAATATCTCCCTGTACTGTGATAAAAACAAGCTCTACATTCCGTAAGCGGTACGATTGTTTGGCCATTTCACGAAGCAGATACAGAGGTGTTTGAGCGCTTCCCTGAATAAATACACGATCTCCGCTCTGAATAACAGAAAGGGCTTCTTCGGCTGATGTATAGTTTAGTTTTTTGAACATGAGGCAGTCAATTATAACACAAAAATAAACGGTCGTTAGTATTTTTTCATGCTCAAAAGCAGGATGAATGGTGATTTAAAGCAGCAATGTTTGGTTTAAATTTGCGTTTTATTAAAAATTAATTTCAAGAATGAAGAACTTGTTTTTTTGCCTGGGAATGCTTTTAGCCGGGATATCGGTATCAGCTCAGAATGGATCGAAGATTCCTCCAATGGATAAGTCGCCAATGGATATGTCGTACTACCCTTCTAATTACCCGATTATGCGAATTCAGCCAAGCAAGGTTACCGAACCATTAATTGCAAGGGTTATTTACAGCAGGCCAGCAAAAAACGGTCGTAAAATTTTTGGCGAATTGGTGGAAGATGGGAAAGTTTGGCGGCTTGGAGCAAACGAAGCAACTGAAATTGAATTTTTTCGTGATGTAAAGATTGGAGGAAAAACCGTTAAAAAAGGGAGATATACTTTATATGCCCTGGAAAATTCAAACAAATGGACAATGATAGTAAACAAAGACACCGATATATGGGGAGCCTTTAAATACGATGCATCTAAAGATGCGGTAAGAGTTGATTGTACGGTAAATCGTACGGCAGATATCACTGAATCATTTTCGATGTACTTTGATAAAGTTACCGACAGAAGCATTAGCCTCGTTATGGCATGGGATGATGAAATGGTAAAGCTGCCGATAAGCTGGTAAGAAAGAATATCCGTCAGCGGTTAATAATCATAAAACAAAAAGCCCCGTAATAATTGCGGGGTTTTTTGTTTGCTTTTTGTGAAATGAAAGTGTGACTTTTACATCATGTGTGGCATCGCAGGAATTATTTCCAACAACTCCAATCATATTTCAACTGAACGGCTGAAAGCAATGGCAACTGCTCTTGCACATCGTGGACCCGATGGTGAAGGCTTCTGGATCAACGAAAACAAAACAGCAGCATTTGCACATCGTCGTCTTGCCATTATTGATTTAAGTGATGCTGCAGCCCAGCCCATGCATTACCTGCAGCGTTATCACATCACTTACAATGGTGAACTGTACAATTACATTGAACTGAAAGATGAGCTCAAACAAAACGGTTATGCGTTCACTACCAATTCCGATACAGAAGTCATTCTTGCAGCGTTTGATTACTTTAAAGAAGAATGCCTGCAACAGTTTGATGGAATGTTTGCATTTGCTATCTGGGATGAACAGCAGCAAACATTATTTGCAGCAAGAGACCGCTTTGGCGAAAAACCATTTTATTATTTCTTCGATGGTGAACAGTTTTTATTCGCCAGTGAAATGAAAGCACTGTGGGCCGCAGGAGTAAAAAAGGAAATCAATCAAACCATGTTACTGAATTATCTTGGTTTGGGCTGGGTAAAAAACCCGGTTGATGTTTCACAAACATTTTACAGCAATATTGCTGCACTTCCGCAGGCACATTTTCTGAAGCTAGGATTAAACAGCAACGAAAACAGCATAACGCAATACTGGGATCTTGATAAAGAAAAGAACATTGAAATCAACGACACAGATGCAATTGAACAGTTTCAGCATCTCTTCAGCACATCGGTTAAACGAAGGTTGAGAAGTGATGTTGAAGTGGGCACATCGCTCAGTGGTGGATTAGACAGCTCATCCATTGTTGCAACTATTCTTCAATCTCAAACTTCAGATTTCAAACCTCAAACATTTACTGCTTCTTTTCCGGGTTTTGAGAAAGATGAATCAGCTTTTGCAAAACAAGTGGCTGATCAGTTTCATTTGCAGCAACACCTTGTTACTCCATCTGCCGAGGGTTTTACCGATGAACTGGAAAAATTATTTTACCAGCAGGAAGAACCTTTTCAATCATCCAGCACGTATGCTCAATACAAAATTTATGAACTTGCAAAACAGCATGGAATAAAAGTAATTCTCGACGGACAAGGTGCTGACGAAACGCTTGCAGGTTATCACAAATACATTCATTGGTTTTTGCAGGAAGGAAAGGCAAGCCGACAGTCGGCAATAGTGAGTCGTGAGTTGGAAGCTTTCAGAAAAAATAATATTAATGTTGATTGGAACTGGAAGAACACAATTGCTGCAAAATTACCTGAGCTAGCAGCAGTGCAACTTGAAAGCAAAGCCCGGAAAGAATTACATTCAAACACATTCATCAATAAAGAATTCCTGAAAGAACAGTTCGATAAAAAAACCATTTACAAACCCGTAGTTCGTAAGCTGAACGATTTGCTTTATTTCAATACCATGCAGTTTGGATTAGAAGAATTACTTCGCTATGCCGACCGTAACAGTATGGCACATGGAGTTGAAGTTCGCTTACCGTTTCTAAATCATGAACTGGTGCAGTTTATTTTTTCGTTGCCATCGAAATTCAAAATGCGCAATGGTTATACCAAATACATTCTGCGTGAAAGTATGAAAGACAGTTTGCCTTCTTCTATTGTTTACCGTACGGATAAAATTGGTTATGAACCTCCGCAGCAGCAGTGGATGCAAACAAAAGCGTTTGGCGATTTAATTCATGAAAGCAGAAACAAATTAGTACAACAAAAAATTCTGAATAAAGAAATTTTACAACAACCTGTGACTGCAAAAGCAGCACACGAAGCAAAGAATGATGACTGGCGAACTGTTTGTGCAGCTTTATTGTAATAAAAAGAATTTATTTGAACCAAATTTAAAAGAAACAATTCCATAATTTTTCGCAATAAAAATAGAATCAATTTTTGCTGGGATTACGGCTGCCAATAGTCTTACTCTTTCATAACGAACATTATTAATAGCAAAATTTTTAAGTTCGAGACCTTCAAGGTTAGCACCTTCAAAATAACCACCTTTGCTGATAAACAAACTATCTCTGCTCATCGCAATTAAATGAAAATAGGATGGGGAGCCAAGATTTACAGAAATGATTGTACTATCTTGTTTGTTTAAAACCATATTAAACCCCGCTTCATCATATAAATAAGTTGTGGCACATTCTGCATTACTGGCAATCTTCGTTGTATCTGTAAAAGAAATATCAAACTTGTAAATTACTCCGTTTTCTGATTTAAAACTTAAAGAGTCGTTATTTGCATAAGGTATCCAAAACTTTGCTTGTTTATCAATTTTCAATCTCCCTTTAATACATCTATTACATTGCGTCATAGAACTACAGAGAAAAAAGAGTAAGCCTGCAAATGAAGCAGTAGCCAAATGTTGGTATGAGTTTTTCATAATAGCTTTTATTTTTCTATCTAATTTACAACACTCTTTTCTTAATCGTAAATATTTGAACGTACAATTTCTCATCTTTGCAAAACATCTCTGATGTTTGTTCACCTGCAAAGTGTCAGACCTCAACAAAAATTTTCATTATGAAACCAGCTACAAAAGTTATTCATGCAGGTATGGTGCCCGATCCTTCAACAGGAGCAATCATGACACCTATTTACCAAACAAGTACATACGTGCAGGAAGCACCGGGTGTAAACAAAGGTTATGAATATGCAAGAAGTCAGAACCCCACACGTAAAGCATTGGAAGATGCCGTTGCTGAAATTGAAAATGGAAAATATGGTTTGGTTTTCAGCAGTGGTGTTGCAGCAACTGATGCAGTGATTAAATTATTAAGTCCGGGTGATGAAATAATTGCAGCCAATGATATGTACGGTGGCACATACCGCTTGTTCATGAAAGTGTTTGAAAAATTTGGTTTGAAATTTATCTATGTTGACACAACCAATCCTGCCAATGTTAAAGCAACATTAACTGCAAACACAAAACTTATCTGGATTGAAACACCTACGAATCCGCTCATGAATATTTCCGACATCAAAGCAATTTCTGCTATTGCAAAAGAAGCAAGTGTTTTGCTTTGTGTTGACAATACATTTGCCTCACCTTATTTACAAAACCCGCTTGATCTTGGTGCTGATATTGTGATGCACAGTGCAACAAAATATCTCAGCGGCCACAGCGATGTTATTCAAGGCTGTTTAATTATGAATGATGCTGCATTGAGAGAACAATTATATTTCATACAGAAAAGTTGTGGTGCAGTACCAGGACCAATGGATTGTTTTTTAGTATTGCGTGGAATAAAAACATTGGGTGTGCGTATGAAAGCGCATTGTGAAAATGGTGAAAAGATTGCACACTGGCTGAAAGCAAATCCAAAAGTGGGTAAGGTTTACTGGCCGGGATTTACTGATCATCCGGGTTATGCAGTTGCAAAAGAACAAATGCGTGGTTTTGGGGGTATGATCAGTTTTGAACTGAAAGACGATAGTGTGGAAGAAGCTAAACGTGTTTTATCATCCACGCATTTATTTTCTTTAGCCGAAAGTCTGGGTGGAGTTGAAAGTTTAATCAATCACCCGGCAAGTATGACGCATGCATCTATTCCAAGAGAGAAAAGAATCAAAGATGGATTGAGTGATTCGCTCATCCGTTTAAGTGTGGGCATTGAAGATGCAGATGATTTGATTGAAGATTTAGCGAAAGCAATTGGCTAATGAATAATAAAGAATTGAAATCACTACTTGATGCGAAGGTTGATTATTACAATCAACCTTCTTTCATCAAAGACGATCCTATTTGCATACCGCACCTGTTTACCAAAAAACAGGATATTGAAATCGCTGCTTTCTTCGCCGCCATTTTTGCATGGGGAAACAGAACAACCATCATCAACAAAGCAAAGGAACTGATGAAACTGATGGATATGCAACCGCATCAATTCTGCCTGAATTACAATACAAAAACTTTAAAAAGATTAAGCGAATTTAAGCATCGCACTTTCACTGCAGATGATCTGTATTTTTTTATTGATTTTTTTCACCAGCATTACAGCAAACACGAAACACTGGAAACAGCTTTCTTCCCCCGTAAAGGAATGACGATTGAAGAAGGACTAAATCATTTCTCAACATATTGTTTTTCGTTTGAACATTTAAAGCGAACCGAGAAACACATTTCATCTCCTGTAAAAAAATCAACCTGCAAACGTTTAAACATGTTTCTGCGATGGATGGTTAGAAATGATAAGAACGGAGTTGACTTCGGCATCTGGAAATCTGTGTCGTCTGCACAACTCATTTGCCCGCTTGATGTACATGTTGCACGTATTGCACGGCAGTACGGTTTACTTCACCGTAAACAAAACGACTGGGAAGCTGCAATGGAATTAACAGTGAATCTTCGTAAATTGGATGCAAAGGATCCGGTGAAATATGATTTTGCTTTGTTCGGAACAGGTGTAATGGAAAACAAAATAACAGTTCATGCAAAATGATGAGTTAATAACATCAGTCAACAACGAACTGGCCTTAGAACTTCCGGTCAGTAGTTCCATAGAACAACTTAAAGAACAGCTTACTGTTCACATCAACAATCTTATTAATCACGATTTTGAAAAACTGATTTACTACCTGTACAGAATTGATGTACACGAAGAAAAAATCAAACACCTGCTGCAACAACATGAAGGGGAAAATGCAGCCGGAATTATTGCACAGTTGATTATTGATCGCCAGATTCAGAAAATAAAATTCAGAAAAGAGTTTCAATCTCCTCCTGCTGACAGTGATGAAGAAAAATGGTAAAAAACATCTGTTTCTTATTCAGCATCATTGCGTACTTTTAACTCTCACATTTCTACTATGCTGAAAAAATTGTTGAAATGGCTGGTGGTAATAATCGTTTTACTTGCAGCATTTTATGTGTTAGGTCCAAAACCCGACGATCCGGTTTACACATCTTCACTACCTGTTCTCCCGTCTTCATCTGCCGAGTTGGAAACTTTTGTTCGTTATAACGAAGCACAACACAAAATAAAGCCGGGCAATGAAGCAAAAATTATCTGGGCTAACGATTCATTAAAACAAAAAACAGAGTATGCCTTTGTTTACCTTCATGGCTTTTCTGCTTCACCTGAAGAAGGAGCTCCTGTGCATGCAAACATTGCAAAAAAATTCGGGTGTAATTTATACTTAGCAAGACTTGCCGAACATGGCATTGATACTACCGAACAGATGGTTAACCTCACTGCCGGCAAGTACTGGGAAAGTGTAAAAGAAGCTTACGCAATAGGTAAGAAACTTGGAAATAAAGTTATTATTATAGGAACTTCAACAGGAGGAAGCAATGCGCTGCAACTTGCGGCAACCTACCCTGAAATTGCAGGGATTGTTTTATTATCCCCCAATATTGAAATCAACGATCCGAACGCCTGGCTGGCCAATAATGCATGGGGATTACAAATTGCAAGATTGGTGAAACATTCCAATTATATTACTACAAAAGATCAACGGGATATTTTTAAAAAATTCTGGTACTCACATTACCGGCTCGAAGCAGTTGTAAACCTGCAGGAGTATCTTGAAACAACTATGACTGCCGAAACATTCCGAAAAATAAAACAACCTGCTCTTTTACTTTATTATTACAGGGACACTATCCATCAGGATAGTGTTGTAAAAGTAAGTGCAATGCTCAGAATGTTTGATGAACTTGCAACAACACCCGAACAAAAAAGAAAACTGGCAATGCCTAATACAGGCGATCATGTTATTGCAGGTTATATCAAATCAAACGATTACCAGGGTGTTGAAGCAGAAATCACTAAATTTATGATTGACATACTGCACATGAAGCTTGTGCAATAACAAACAGATCATTCACTATTAATTATAACAATATGCCTTCTTTATCCCGTCGTGATGTTTTAAAAGCACTTGGTATTTCTCTTGGCGGTTCTATGCTTCCGCTTTCTTCCTGGGCTACCAATGAGCTCGGTGAAAAAATAATTCTTCCTGATTTTATAAATGATGTGAAGGTGGATAAAACAATTACTGCAATTGTTTGTGGTGCAGGTAACAGAGGAAATGTATATGGTAATTATGCGTTGCAGTACCCCGACCAGCTTGATATTGTTGGCGTGGCCGAACCCATTCCTGTACGTAATGAACGGTATTCAAAAAAACACAACATTAAGGATGAAAACCGTTTTGTAACATGGGAAGATGTGTTTAAACGCCCCAAGTTTGCCGATGCGATCATCATCAGCACTCCCGACAATCTGCACTACGGCCCCTGTATGAAAGCACTTGAAATGGGGTATCATGTTTTACTGGAAAAACCAATTTCGCCCAGCGAAAAAGAGTGCCGTGACATTTTAGCCCTGGCAAAGAAAACAGGAAAAATTGTTGCAGTTTGCCACGTACTCCGTTATGCTCCATATTTTGTTGAGATGAGAAAAATTATTCAAAGTGGTGTGTTAGGCAAAGTGGTAAGTATTCAGCACATGGAGCCCATCTTCCATGTACACATGAGTCACTCTTATGTTCGTGGAAACTGGCACAACAGTAAACAAACAACACCCATCATCCTTGCAAAAAGCTGTCATGACCTGGATATTATTAAATGGATGCTTGATAAAAAAAGCAAAACCATTCATGCGCAGGGAAGCCTCAGTTGGTTTAAACAATCCAATGCGCCGGAAGGAAGTACTGCACGTTGTACCGATGGCTGTAAAGTAGAAGGTTCGTGCCCCTATTCTGCTTTGAAAATTTATTACAGGGAAAGAGGGTGGAACTATGTATTCGATCTTCCTGAAGACAAAGACAAGCAGGCCGAATATGTTCTTGAACAATTAAAAACAACTAACTACGGCCGTTGTGTGTATAAGATGGATAACGATCAACCCGATCACTATACAACAAATATTTTATTTGAAGATGAAGTAACAGCAAGTTTCAGCATGGAAGCATTTACTTCGTACGACGGAAGAAGAACAAGGGTAATGGGAAGTTTGGGAGATGTTACAGGCGATATGACTTCGTTTACTCATACCGATTTTCTTACAGGCAAGAAAACGGAATGGAAAACTGTAACAGATGGTCATGGCGGAGGCGACTGGCGATTGGTTGCCGACTGGTTAATGGCAGTTTCAAAAAACGATCCTTCACTGCTCACTTCAACAATTGATGCTTCAATTGAAAGCCACCTGATGGGCTTTGCTGCAGAAGAAAGCAGAAAGGAAAACAAGGTGATGAAGATTACTGTTTAAAAAGCAAAAGATATTTTTATAAAAACGGGCCCCGATAGAAATCGTGGGCCCTTTGCTTACCTCTGAAACCACAAAATATTCGGCACAGAAAAACTGTGCTTCATATTTCATCATAAGTATAGAAAAAGTTTATCAGCGGGATACTCTGGCAAATGGAAGCTCTGCAATGGAGATTGGAATAATCGGGCTCTGGAAAATAAGGGCATCTAAAATTAGAGCCTGCTTTCCATATTTGCAAAGAAATATTGAAAAGTTCTTTTTACAGGATACTCGGCTAAAACGGGAATTACTTAATTTTAAGGATGCTGCTTCATATACATCCTGAAAATCCCCAGCCAAGGCAAATCAAAGCAGTAGTTGATTGCCTGCAAAATGGAGGTGTTATTATTTATCCTACAGATACCATTTATGGTTTAGGTTGCGATATTTTTCAGCACAAAGCCATCGAGCGCATCTGCCGCATTAAAAATGTTGACCCTCAGAAAGCCCAGCTTTCCTTCATTTGCCACGACCTGAGCGACCTGAGCACTTATACAAAAAGCATCTCTACTCCACTATACCGCTTGCTAAAACAACATTTACCAGGCCCTTACACATTTATTTTACCAGCAAGTAAGGAAGTTCCGAAAATTCTTAAAAGCAAAAAAGACACAATTGGCCTGCGTGTGCCAGATAATATCATTGCCAGCACAATCATCCAGGAATTAGGTCATCCTATTCTCAGCGCATCACTGCCAGGTGAAATGGTGGAAGAATATACCGATCCGGAGCTGATGTATGATAATTTTAAAAAGCTTGTTGATATCGTTGTTGATGGCGGTATTGGAGGTATGATCCCTTCCACAATTGTAGATTGTACCAATGAAGAGCCCGTTATTATAAGAGAAGGATTGGGCAAATGGGAAGACTAACCTGTAAAAAAGTTAAAATTTAAAGAAATCAGGAAAAGTTTCAAATCGATCATAAAATCATTTTATCTTCTCCTCTCAAAAAAAGCATTATGAAATTAACACTGTCTGCTCTTTTAATTTTTGTAGTCAACTTTGCATCTTCACAAGAAACCGGAAAAATTAAGCCGATTGATGCTTTCCCTAAAACAGGTACAGAAATTACCTATTTCTATACGCCGCCAAAAGATTTATCATTGCCCGATAGTTTGCAAGCTGTAATCTTATTCTTAGGTAAGAATAGCCAGACCAAAAAAGAAAAGCTTTCAAAAGAAACAAATGGATATTCTTTTAATTTTAAAGCGCCTGATTCAATTTCTGTAATCATCATCGGGATAAAAGATGATAAAAACAGAATTGTTGATAATAATAACAATCACGGATACATCTCTTATTTCTATGACAAAAACAATCATAAAGCTGCAGTTGCAGATATTGAACTGGCCACAATGTTAGCGGGCTTTACAAATTATTTTCTCGAAGTAAAAGAATCAAATGAAGATATTCTTAAGCTTTACGAAAATACCTATAAAAAAAACCCTTCATTAGTATATAAAAATAATTATAACAGCTACTTAAATACTCTTTACAGAGCGAAAAAGCAAGCAGCAATACCCAAGATAATTGCTTACGGGAAAAAAATTGAAAGTGAATACCAAAGTGAACCCAAATTAGATGAAATTAAATATTTGTACCAGAATGCAGGATTGAAGGAAGAAGAGAAAAGAATTACAGAAATAATTCTGAAAAAATTCCCTTCAGGGCAAATAGCAAGAGAAACTTTTATGAATAACTATTTTTCATCGGATAAGAATACTGAAGAAGATATTCTTGCTTCTATGAAGAATTATATTGAAAAATTTAATGACAGTTCGGCATTTGCCAAACAGAACTTTTATTCCGATATCCTTTTTCTTGCTTTACAAAGCAAAAACTGGGATAACATTCTGAAATATGAAGAATTGAGTCCGAATAAATTATCCGTAGCAATGAAGTATAACAGCTATGCCTGGAATTTATGTGGTGCAAACATTGAAGATTCGGCAAAGGAACCTGAATTTGCTAAAATTATTTCCCGCCGTTCGATTGATGTTATAGAAAGCATGATTAAACAAAATAACAATGCAGATTTATGGAATAACTGGGATGGATATACTGATACCTATGCACTGATATTGTATAAACAAAAGCAGTTTGATTCTGCATTTTATTATCAGGATGCGATTTTAAAAAGAAGCAACAGTATGGGCGTTGATGGAAAGGAACGATATGCTTTATTTGCATCATCTGCAAAAGGACCTGCGTTTGCAAAAGAGTTCATTGAAAAAGAGTTATCAAATGGAGTAACCTCATCAAGACTATTGGAGTCTTTAAAAACTATTTATCAAGAACTAAATCTTCCGGATGAAGAATTTGTAAAAATCAAAGCAAAAGGTGATGCTTTACTTAAAGAAAAGATGGAGAAACAGATTAAAGCAAAATTAGGTTCGGTCATTGCAAAAGACTTTATTCTTACCAATTTAAAAGGCCAAAAGGTCTCTTTATCTTCTTTTAAAAATAAAATTGTGATCATTGATTTTTGGGCAACATGGTGTGGCCCCTGTAGGTCATCCTTTCCGGGAACCCAACAATTGATTAATAAATACAAAAATCAGCCTGATATTGCTTTTCTTTTTATTGATACATGGGAAAGGAAAGACTTGAAACAGATGCGAAATGAAGCGCAGGATTTTATCACTAAAAACAATTACACTTTTGAAGTATTACTTGATGATAAAGATAAAGTTGTAGGAGATTATAAGGTCGATGGAATCCCAACCACATTTATTATAGACAAATCAGGCAAAATTGCGTTTATGGGGCATCCGTCGAATGATATTGGGGTTGAAATAGAAAAATTAAAAAACGCAAATTGAGAGCAGAATAACAATAATTGAATAAAAAGAAAAGGCTCCTGCACCAAAAGTACAGAAGCGTTGATTTATGATAACTGATAAGATTCTCAGAACCTTGTTCTGCGGTTATGAACCGCAACAAACCTTGCACGGCGGTATTGCTTCATATCTTTTCTGATATGTTTCCGTTCCATCGGGCCAATTTTACCATCATTCATTTTTGCAAGTTTTACTTCCCTTTGAATATGATGTCGTTTATGACGAAGGAATCTTGCTTCACCTTTGGTAATGTTTCCATTATGGTTTCGTGCATAACCTGTACGGGCATATACATGCGTGCGGGTGGCCTGTGCCGATGCAGAAAAACTGAACGCTGTAACCACGATCAGTAAAAGAAGTAATTTAGTTTTCATATCCGTTCATTTTTATTACAGTTATGACGGAAGGATAAACAATAAGTTTAACTGCTTAAAAAAGTTCGTGCCGTATGGGTTGAATGTTAAACGATTTGCGATGATGTTCACAAAGGCCAAACTGTTCAATGGCTCTCCGGTGTTCTTCTGTTCCGTAACCTTTATTTTTCCGCCAATTGTATTGCGGATATTGATTGTGCAGTTGCAGCATATATTCATCTCGCCATGTTTTTGCAAGGATGCTTGCTGCTGCAATCGATGTAAATTTTCCATCGCCTTTTACAAAACACCGGTGCGGTGTTTGTTTGAACTTAATGAACCTGTTTCCGTCAATTAATAAAAATTGTGGCGTTATTTTCAATGCCTCAATGGCAATATGCATGGCTTTAAACGAAGCTTTCAGAATATTGGTATGGTCTATCTCCTCCACTTCAACTTTTGCAACTGCAAATGCTGTTGCCTTTTCCTCAATAATCAATCTTAACTCATTGCGATGTACCTCTTTTACCTGTTTTGAATCGTTCAGCAATGGATGATAAAAATCAACTGGAAGAATTACTGCGGCCGCAAATACCGGCCCCGCATAGCAACCTCTGCCGGCTTCATCGCAACCGGCTTCAATGATATTTTCCTGGTAAAAAGAAAGCAAACTCATGACCAACCAAAAATAAGTGTAAGAGATGATATGTTAACCCGCCGCAAGGGATTAAAGCCGCTGAAAGGGTTCAATTTTTTCATTCCAAAATAAAGTCGAACATTTGTAATATGAACATTCAGCAACAGTACGATAATCATCTGCGTACAAATTTCCCGGTTTTTGAAAAAGAATTGATTGACGAAATTGAACATACGGGTGAATTCAGAACTTTTTTGCCCGAAGAAATTTTAATGCGGAAGGGACAGTTTATGCGCAGCACCATGCTTGTCATCAGCGGTTTATTAAAAATATACCGTGAAGATGAAGATGGCAGTGAATTTCTCATGTATTATTTAAAACCAGGCGAAGCTTGTGCTTTATCAATGGTTTGTGCAGCAAGGCATGAGGCAAGTCCTATTATGGCAAAAGCTGTATCTGAAACAGAAGTGATGATGGTTCCTGTTGATACAATGAGCGAATGGATGGCTAAATACAAAAGCTGGTACCAGTTTGTAATTGAAACCTACCGTTCAAGATTTGATGAACTATTGCTGACATTGGATAATGTTGCTTTCCGCAGTATGGACGACCGTCTGGCATTTTACCTGAAGCGTTCTAAAGAAGCGCAAAACACCAACAGTATTGAAATCAGCCACCAGGAAATTGCCAATGAATTAAACACATCGAGAGAAGTGATTTCAAGATTGTTAAAAAAAATGGAACAAAAAGGGATGCTTATCCTGCACAGGAATGTAATTGAGTTAAAAACCCTTTAGTTTGTTTTTTAATGTGATCTGGATCACTGAAGATGCTGGTTCAAGCAATCAATTTTGCCTTTATGGAAACAATTGGTTACGTAGCTGCAGTTCTTATTGGTCTTTCGCTTGGTTTAACAGGAGGAGGAGGTTCCATTTTAACAGTTCCGGTATTGGTTTACCTTTTTGGCATTGAACCTGTCTTAGCAACAGGTTACTCATTGTTCATTGTTGGTGCAACAAGTTTTGTAGGAGGCATTCGTGCTTATGTGTATAAGCAGGTTGATTTCAGGGCTGTTTCGTTATTTGGTATTCCTTCAATCTTTTCCATTTTTATTGCACGGCATTTTATATTGCCTGTTATTCCCGATATTATCCGCATTTCCGGCTATACATTTCAGAAAGGAAGTTTTTTAATGATTGTATTTGCTATACTCATGCTGGTGGCTTCGTATTTTATGATGAAGCCAAGAAAAGAAGAAGAAAAAGAAAATACCGAAGATCAGCAATATAAATCCATTGCTTTATTTATCCCGGGTTTATTTGTAGGGTTACTGACCGGTTTGCTTGGCGCTGGTGGTGGGTTTATGATTATTCCGGCACTTGTGCTTATACTGCAGTTGCCAATGAAAAAAGCAATCGGCACATCATTGCATATTATTGCAATTAATTCGCTGTTTGGTTTCCTGTTCAGTCTTAAACAATATTCGTTTAACTGGAAACTGCTGCTCATTGTTACAGTATTAGCTATTGGAGGTGTAATAGCCGGTACCTGGTTTGCAAAACGCATAGAAAATAAAATGCTGCGCCGTGTATTTGGCTGGTTTGTTTTAGCTATGGGCGCTTACATTATCATAAAAGAGTTATTTATTTCTTAATTTAAAACACTTAAAATCGTTTGTGACTAAAGTCATTTACGAAGGCTATCAAAAAACTCAATTTTGTCAACTCAAAAAATGCAGAAATGAAAATTGAACAAATTTATACCGGTTGTTTAGCACAGGGTGCTTATTACATTGAGAGCGAAGGTGAAGCTGTGGTAATTGATCCGTTACGTGAAGTAAGACCTTATATTCAAAAGGCTGAAAGCAATAATGCCAGAATCAAGTATGTGTTTGAAACGCATTTCCATGCCGATTTTGTAAGTGGCCATCTTGATCTTGCCAAACAAACAGGAGCAGCAATTGTATATGGACCTACAGCCCAGCCCGGATTTGAAGCACATATTGCCAAAGATGGGGAAGAATTAAAAGTTGGGAAGATTACTTTTAAGGTATTACATACACCCGGACATACAATGGAATCAACCTGTTTTTTATTAAAAGATGAAACAGGAAAAGATGTTGCCATTTTTACAGGCGACACGTTGTTTATTGGTGATGTTGGCCGCCCCGATCTTGCACAAAAAGTTAAAGCCGATTTAACTCAGGAAAAACTTGCATCGTACATGTACGATTCACTTCACAATAAAATTATGCCTCTGGCCGATGATGTGATTGTTTATCCGGCACATGGTGCCGGTAGCGCCTGCGGTAAAAATATGAGCAAAGAAACTTCTGATACATTGGGTCATCAAAAAGCAACCAATTATGCTTTGCAGCCAATGCCAAAAGAAGAATTCATAAAACAATTGCTCACAGGTTTAACTGCGCCTCCGCAATATTTCCCGCTGAATGTACTGATGAACATTCAGGGATATGACAGTATTGATGAAGTAATTAAACGTGGCACACAAGGATTAACTGCTGACGCATTTGAAACAGCAGCAAATGAAACCGGCGCTTTAATTCTTGATACAAGAAATGCCGAAGTATTTGCACAGGGCTTTATTCCTAATTCCATCAACATTGGTATCGATGGAAGTTTTGCACCATGGGTTGGTGCTATGATTCCCGATTTAAGTCAGGAAATTTTGCTGGTTACCGATGAAGGACGTGAAGAAGAAGTGGTAACAAGGCTTGCCCGTGTTGGTTACGATCATTCAATCGGCTACTTAAAAGGAGGCTATAATGCCTGGAAAGAATCAGGTAAAGAAAGTGATAGTATTCAGCGTGTTTCTGCTGATGAGTTTGCAGAAGCACAGACCAATGGCCGGATTAATATACTTGATGTGCGAAAGAAAAGTGAATATGACAGCGAACACATTGTAGATGCTGAAAATGCACCGCTTGATTATATTAACGAAAGCATGTTGCTTATTGATAAAAACAAAACCTATTATGTGCATTGTGCCGGAGGTTATCGCTCCATGATTTTTGCTTCAACTTTAAAAGCCCGTGGTTACGAAAACCTGATTGATGTAAGAGGAGGTATGAAGGCCATAAAGGACAGTGGGAAATTTAAACTTACCGATTACGTTTGTCCAACAACCATGTTATAATCAGAAAACAATCAATAAATAAAACAAATATTAAAAAATGACACTTAAAGAAATTGTAAACAATCCGCAAACAACTATTGTTGATGTTCGTACAGAAGGTGAATATTTATCAGGTCATTTTCCTGGTGCAAAAAACATTCCGTTGAATACACTTACACAAAAAGTGGATGAGCTGAAAGAAATCAAAAATCCTATTGTGGTGTATTGCATGTCAGGAGCAAGGAGTAACAGTGCTGCTACCTACCTGCGCCAGGTTGGTTTTGATAATGTATATGATGCAGGCGGAATTTTCAACATTATGAATCTTAAAAACTAATCAATAACATGCTGGGATTTATCAAAAAATTATTCGGACCCGGAACCGATTACAAAGCTCTTCTTGAAGGTGGCGCTATTATTGTTGATGTGCGCACACCCCAGGAATATAAAGGTGGCCATATCAAAGGGTCATTGAATATTCCTGTTAACATAATTGGTCAGAAATCGGGTGAGTTAAAGAAAAAAGGCAAGGCAGTTATTACCTGTTGTGCAAGTGGTATGCGCAGCAGTTCGGCAGCCAGTATTTTAAAACAATCGGGTATAGAAGCTTATAACGGCGGTTCCTGGTTCAGTTTACAAAATAAAATCCGCTAAATCAATTAATACACAAGGCTAAAACCTGAAGCAACAAAGCTGGCTGGCTACATTGTTAGTTTATGCTTAGTCTTTGTTGCTTTTTTGTAGCCTTAAATAAATCAATAAAATCAGTTACATGAAATCGAAATATTGGTATAACCGTCTTTTGTGGATTATTCCGGGAATGATAGCAGGCGGAATAGGTGGTTATTTTTACTGGAAATTTTATGGTTGCGACGGAACCTGTTTAATTACTTCAAGCCCTGTACGTAGTGTAATTTATTTTGCAGGAATGGGTGTGCTGGTAAACCAGATGTTTAAACCTTCCAGAAAAGGAACAACAGATATTTCTCGGAGAAAACAGGAAGCAGAATAATTTTTTTCATTGTCTAACCATCAACTCCTTTATCTCTAATGCATTCTTAGATAAACATTTGTTTTTGTAGTTTTAAGCTGTTACAATAGCTTTGTTCAAGCTATCTGAAATCAGAGCCCCCATCTACTATGAAACATTTAATTTTCGCAGCCAGCCTATTTGTTTTTACTTCATGTCATCGAAATACAGACACAAGTAGTATTCCTGAAGATCCGGCAAGCACATGTAAGTTCAAAACTATTACCAATAATTTACTATCTGGCAGCAGAGTTTACAATGTCTTTTACACCGGAGATAATATAACAGAGCTTTCTTCTTCAGTTGACAAAACTAAATATACTTATAACCCAACTGGTCAGCTTATAACAAAAGAAACATTCAATACCGGCAATACTCAGGTACTATTAAAAACAGAATTTATATATGATGCCGGAGGTTTATTGACAGAAAAAAAGGAATCTGATTTTTTGGGGGATTCATTATATCCCACATCTAAATACACTTTCCAATATTCAAATGGCAAACGTTCCCAAATGAGCCACTATGATTATGGCTGGACAAGATACTTAGGCAAAACTACTTACACATGGGATGGTGAAAATATCTCCAACATTTCGTATTACGATGACACTAACACTTTGGTATCTACAACAACATTTACGTATGATCTGACAAAAGAAAATTCATTTTTTACAAAATTCAACACTTTTTATTTACAGAATTTATATGACGAATACTTCACACACATATATTTTTTAAGTAAAAATCAATTGACAAGTGCCAGTTCATATTACCTTGACCCTGGTACAAACAAATGGACTTCTACACAACCCGACATTTGGACTTACACATACAATAGTAAAAATTTTACAAAAACAGTTAGTATTTCCCACTCCGGTTCAGCACCAATTATCAGGTGGGCATTTACATATACATGCAACTGACCATCTGCACAAAAAAACTGCGCTTTTTTATCTGCCGTTTAAACGGCAATAAAAAAACACAGTTCGATGCAGAAACAAAACGGCAGACCTTGAAAGATCACCGTCAATGTTTTAAGCAGGATTAGATGAACAGCATGTGAACACCTTCACCTTCACTTCTTTTATAAAAATCTCCTACTGTTATAATTTTGTCCACGCCTTCGTATAAATCTTCTTCTTTATAATGGAACATATCGAAAGCGAGTTTGCATGCCCACATTTTAACGCCGGAAGCAGTTAAAATTTCAAGAAATTCAGGAATATCCGGCATATCAATTTTTTCCATTTCTTTCTTCATCATATTTGTAGCAAAAGCTTCCATACCAGGCAAGCCTCCAATCATGGTTGGAATGTGCATGGCAGGATTACCAACTGTTGCAACATGCAGACTTTCCAGTTTCTTTTTATGAATTGCTTCAAGTCCAAAAAATGTAAAGAAGATTTCTGATTCAATTCCTTCCATACGAGCACCATTAGCCAGTACAAATGCTGCGTAAACATTTTCAATTGTACCTTTTGAAAGGATAATCATCATTTTTTTGATGGCACCGTTATTTTCGTTCATGGCTGACATTTTTTTATTGTGATTAAATGCAACTTGCCGGTTTAGGAATACCTGCAACTTTTGTAGCAGTTTTTAAAGGAGCATTGGGGAATAAAGCATAAAACTCTTTAATATCCACCACGCCGCTTTTACCTACACGCCTGATGCTGAGCGCCACCTGGTTTTTGTGTTCGTTCTGCAGGTATTTGATTACTTCCCAATGACGGGGAGATAATGTAAGATTTGCTTCTGCAGCTAATGCTTCGCCAACTTTTTCATCCCATTGGCTAAAGTCTGTCATGTAACCTTCTTCGTTAACGGCAACTATTTTGCCTGCTATTGTTCTTTCCATATTCTGTTATTTATATTTTGATTGATAGAAATTTATTAATTGTACACTTTCCCTTTTTCGCTCATTGTTGCTGAAACAAAAGGTATATGTGTGCCCTTGAGCAGCATGTGCCAGTAAACCCAGCGGAAAGCAAGTTTACCCATATGATTCATGCGGCTTTCTTTCAGCAGCCTCAAAGGCCCGATGCCGGGGAAGGGGAAGGTTCCTTCAACAGGTTCATGTGTATAATTGAAGTCAATCAGCAAAGCTTTACCTCCACCTGTTTCAATAAAGCAGTTGGCATGACCGTCAAATTCTTCTTTTAACGGCTCACCTTTTACATACCGTAAAATATTTTCAGTTAAAATTTCTGCTTCAAAGTGTGCAACTGATCCGGCTTTTGATGCAGGAATGTTACTTGCATCACCTAAAACAAAAACATTTTGATATTCTTTTGACTGCAAAGTTGCTTTGTTAGTAGGCACATAGTTCAGATCATCACCCATTCCTGAACGTTCCATCAGTTCATCACCTTTATTTGTAGGCACGGTAACAAGAATATCGAAGGGAATTTCTTTACCTCCATAATCAATAATTTTCTTGTTTTCATTGTCAACCTGCTCAATTGCAAAATCGCCTTCAATATTGATATTCTTTTCCTGTAACAAGTGTTCAAGAGCTTCTGTTGCTTTTGGTTTAGTAAAAGCACCGCTCATAGGAGTTACATAAGTAATATCAACTTTATTGCGCATGTTTTTATTCTTGAAAAATGAATCTGCAAGAAAAGCAAACTCAAGCGGAGCAACCGGACATTTAATCGGCATTTCAGTAATATGTACTACCAAACGGCCGCCATCCCACTCTCTTAATTTATTTCTTAACGCAAGCGCACCTTCAAATGTGTAAAAATCAAATACCGATTTTTGCCATTCTTCACCTTTCATTCCTTCAATTTCTTCCGGGGCTATTTTAGCACCGGTAGCTATTATCAGTACGTCATAGTTTAGTTCATTTCCATTTCCCAACTGTATTTTGTTTTCAGTTGGAACAATACGGTCAATACGCTGTTTCAGCAGTGTTACATCTTTTGGAATAAACTCCTCAATTGTTTTAATAATATCATCGGGAGAATAAATGTCAAACGGAAGAAACAAATATCCTGGTTGGTAGTGATGCTCTTCACGTTCATCAATGATCGTTATTTTCCAGTCAGGTTGTTTAAGTTCATTGTGCAGATGATTCGCCATCATTGTACCTGCGGTACCGGCTCCGAGAATAACAAGATTTTTCATTTTTACTTTTTTAATTGGTGATGTAAAAGTCGAAACACCGAAATGGCATTTTTATGATGTTGATGCGTGCTTTTAATGATGGTTGTCATCAAAAAAAATATTTTTTTATACTTTCTGAAACTATTTTCTGCTGTGTGATCTAAGTCACTATTTAATTAAAGTTGCAACAATAACATTGCAGGTTTTTGCTTCATTCCTACTGCTTTTCAGAGCAATTTTTTTCATGACAAAAATCACAGTCTGCATTATTTTACTGCTCTACTTTTGTGCCCGTTCACAAAACTGAAAAATGTAATTGTGGATAAGACAAAACAAAATTTAAAGATGAAATACATTATTGTAGGTGCTGTTGCCGGTGGTGCCAGTGCAGCAGCAAGGTTAAGAAGATTAGATGAACATGCAGAGATAATCATGTTTGAAAAAGGCGAATATGTTTCTTATGCCAATTGTGGATTGCCTTATTATATTGGAGACGTGATTAAAAACAGAAATAAATTGTTTGTGCAAACAGCCGCTGCATTTAACCAACGGTTTAATATTGATGTACGGGTACAAACAGAAGTAACAGCTATTGATCCTGCACAAAAAACCATCACAGCAGTTGACCATACTACAGGTAAAGCTTATGAAGAATCATACGACAAGCTGATTCTTTCACCAGGAGCCGAACCTGTACGTCCACCATTACCCGGCATAAACACCGAAGGTATTTTTACATTGAGAAACGTAAAAGATACCGACTATATTAAAGCATACACGCAAAGGCAAAACGTAAAAAAAGCAGTAGTCATCGGTGCCGGGTTTATTGGTTTGGAAATGGCAGAAAATTTTCACGAACTGGGCATTGATGTAACAGTTGTGGAAATGATTAACCAGGTAATGGCACCCGTTGATTACCCGATAGCAGCGATTGTACAGGAACATATCCGTTCAAAAAACATTGAACTGAAATTAAATACTGCTGTAACAGGCTTTACAAAAATTGGCGAACAGATTGAAGTGGCATTGAACAGTGGCGAAGTACTGACTGCAGACATGGTGCTTCTGTCAATTGGTGTTCGGCCCGATACAAAACTTGCAGTTAATGCAGGTTTAAAAATTGGCTCTGCAAGAGGTATATGGGTAAACGAATATATGCAGACTTCTGACCCGGATATTTATGCTGTTGGCGATGTAATTGAGTTTGAAAATCCAATCACGCATCAGTCAATGATTACTTACCTGGCCGGACCAGCAAACAAACAAGGACGTATTTGTGCAAACAATGTAGTGCTGGGCAATGTGCAATCATACAAAGGCTCAATTAACACAGCAATTGTAAAAGTGTTTGATATGACTGTAGCCACAGCAGGTACAGCATCTAAACATTTAAAGGCGGCAAATATTGAACACATCCTATCAACCAATCACAGTGGTTCACACGCAGGTTACTATCCCGGTGCCAAACAAATGACCATCCAGATTGCATTTACACCAAAAGAAGGAAAGTTGTTAAGTGCGCAGATTGCAGGATTTGAAGGCGTTGATAAACGGTTAGATATTATGGCAACATTCATTAAGCAAGGGAAAACCATTTATGATCTGATAGAGTTTGAACATGCTTATGCTCCCCCGTATTCATCAGCAAAAGACCCGGTAAATATGGCTGGATTTGTAGCGGAAAATATTTTACTTGACCGTTTAAAAGTTTTTTACTGGGATGAACTGAAAAACCTGGGTGAAGAAGATGTGCTGATTGATGTTCGCACTCCTGCAGAATATGAAAAAGGGAAAATAGATTCAGCTATCAATATTCCTGTTGATGAAATCAGGAACAGGCTTGATGAAATTCCGAAAGATAAAAATCTCTATATCTATTGTGAAGCCGGGTTAAGAGGATATCTGGCCCACCGCATTCTTAAACAGAGCGGGTTTAACCAGGTTGCCAACCTTTCAGGAGGTTATAAGCTTTGGAATGCATGTACAAATGAAACCATCAAGCTTAAACAACTTACCACCGCATTATAATTAATGCTGTAATTAATTGTTGCGTGGCTGCAATTCACCACCTTCAGGCAAAAGCCTGCTGGTGGTTTTTTAATTCGTTGATATAAGTTTGCCGTAATTACTAATTCCGATCTCTGGTTTTCCTCTCCTACCTTTGCAGCCGTTATGACACACACAATATCAGTTTCAAACAAAGCAGTAGGTAACTGGCTTTTATTCGGCGTATGTATGCTTGTTGTGCAGATATTGCTGGGTGGTATTACCCGTTTAACAGGGTCCGGCTTAAGCATTACCGAATGGGATGTGGTTACAGGCGCATTACCTCCGCTAAGTGAAACACAATGGATGCAGGAATTTAATCATTATAAAGCAACACCTCAATACCGTTTACTAAACACAAGCTTTACTTTAAACGATTTCAAATTTATTTTCTTCTGGGAATGGTTTCACCGTTTGTGGGCCCGCATGATGGGGATGGTATTTGCAGTAGGCTTTATTTATTTTCTTGTAAAAAGATATTTCAGCAAAGAAATGATTAAGCCAATGATCATTCTCTTTGTAATTGGAGCATTACAGGGTGCTGTTGGATGGATAATGGTTGCAAGCGGGTTAACAGGCGATGCTGTTTATGTAAAACCAACAAGACTTGCTTTGCATTTTATTCTTGCAATGGGTTTGCTGAGCTATACATTCTGGTTTGCTTTGAAACTGAAAGTTGATAAATCACAAATAACTGTTCACAAAAAGACATTCAATTTCAGTGTTGTAATTCTTGTATTGCTGCTGTTACAATTAATTTTTGGCGCTTTAATGGCTGGTCATAAAGCTGCTACGGCTGCACCATCATGGCCAACAATTAATGACGAATGGATGCCCAAAGCTTTATTCAGCGAAAAACCCTTGCTTATTAATTTTATAGAAAACAAGATCACCATTCATTTTATTCATCGTGGTCTTGCGTATTTACTTGCAGTATTCGTTTTTGTGTGGTATTTCACTACCGAAAAAGTAAAAGGTTCTGTTTTGTTTTATGCCACAAGAATTATTCCGCTTGCTTTGGTGTTACTGCAGATTTTCCTTGGAATTTTTACAGTTCTTTCTTCGGTAAGAATTGTTCCTAACAAATGGGGCCACTTTGAATGGATTGCACAGGCGCATCAGTTAGTTGGCATGTGTTTGCTGCTGAGTTTTGTATGGGTACTTTATCTTGTAAGAAAAAAATAATATCAAGGCATCAGCAATGAGTAAGCACAGGGAATAATTTTTACAGAAAATCGCTTGCTTGTTGCTTTCCCATCGCCATCAATATGAAAAGGTGCTGACTCTGGATTTTCAATTTCCACTTCAGTTGTTTGAAAATAAGTAATGCCGTAGCGCTTTTTAAAATCTTTTGTAAACGTACCGTAACGGATATGCCATAATACTTTTGAAAGTACGGTAAGCAGGTTGTTCTTTTCAACCGCCACAACATCAATTAGCCCATCCTGTAAACTTGCTTTTGGTGCAATGGTAAACTGGTTGCCAAACTGGTTACTGTTGGCAATACTGATAAAATATGCTTTAATGGAAATATTTGTTTCCTTACTCTTTATATGAAAAGAATAGGGTTTAATGCCCGTAACATTTTTTAGCGTAAGCCGGGCATATTTCCAGAAGCCTCTTTTTGTTTGTCCGTCAAAATCATGAGCCACCTGTGCATCAAAACCAATTCCGCTAAGCATACAGGAAAAATGACCGTTGATCAGAAAAGCATCAACAGGGCTTGCTTTTCCGTTAAGAATAATATCCATTGCCTTTACGGGATCCTTTGGAATACCGGCAGCAAAAGCCAGCCCGTTACCTGAGCCTTTTGGAATAATGCCAAAGCGAACCGGCAGATGCCGCAGTTCGGCAGTTACAGCACTTATTGTACCATCACCTCCGGCAATAACAACATCAGAAATTTTTTCGGTGATGATTTTTTCTTTCAATAAACTATAATCAGCGTCTGCTCTTGTGTAATCAACAATAAAATCAATTCCTGCATCAGTACAGCGTTGCTGTATCAGATCGGGTATCGATATTTTTTGTTTTATACCTGCTCTTGGGTTAAGTAAAAATAAAATACGTCGTTGCATTGCGGCAAAACTAAAAATCAGGATTGAATTGTTTGTTTTTTATTTCTTCACCGGGAAAAGCACATCCCTGTTATATTTCCAGATGGCCTGGTGTAAATGTTGATTGGCAATTTTGTAGAACAATGCTCCAACGGCATTAACCACGCTGCCGCTTATAATTATTGTACTGCCTGTTTTACGGTCGCTGTTTGACAGGAACAATCCGCTAACAACTGCTGCCACACCAACAGCATTTAATATAATTCCGGTGTTGTTGTTCTTCCTGTACAATTTATACTGCTTAGATGCTTCGGGTGAAACCAACATGAGATTTCCAGTTTCATTTTTTCCAAGCATGATTCCGTTCATCATTACTTTATTAAAACCGGCAAACATGGTTTTATGGCTATACTGAAGTCGTAAAGAATCAATATTTACCTGTGCAGAAACTGAAACAGAAATAAAAAACAGGATGAATACAAACAGCAGTTTCATTGAAGTGGTTGTTTTTGCAGTTAAATTATTTATGCCATTACAGACAACATGGTTAAAGCAACTTCGCCCAGTTTTAGATCGCCATCAAACATTCCTCTTCCTTTTGCTTCTACAGGAGTTATTCCTTTTGAAAACAATTTCCATGCAGTTGAAGGATCAAGCGTTACAGAGGATGTGACTGGTTTGTCGTTTTCTTTCAGCAATGTCCAGTTTTCGTTTTCTTTTACCACAAACCAATTACCACCGGCATCTGTACTTACACTAACTTTAACTACAGTGCCTGTTGCTGCATTTGTATTTCTGTAAGTGTATGGCAAAGCCTGCATAAAGGTTTCGATAAACGGGTAAAACAATTCTTTCGTAATGATGCCCGGTTTATTTACAGCATCTCTTATCTGCTGCTGATGAATAAATTTTTCTGTGTATTCCCTTGCAATATGAAACCAGTTTTTTGAAACCTGTTCTCCGGCCCATGCTACCGGAAACAAAGCATCGGTAAATAAATCAACGCTCTGAAAGTATTGTGAATATTGCTTTCCTGTTAGTTCGAGTAAATCTGTAAGCAGTTGCGGACTTAGCCGTTTGGATGCATTTACCCAAACTGCATTTAATTCATTCAGATATTCAACCAAATCGCTGTACTGATTGATTGCACGGTCTGGTGCATACTGATACTGATCTCTGTTAAACGATAATGTACGCAAATTGCCATCTAACAGATGAGCCGCAATATCCTTAACAGTCCAAAGTTTGGCAATCGTTGGTTTATTCCATTCTTCTGTTGTTAATGACCGAAGCAATTCAATCAGTTTTGTATCAAGAACAGGAAGAAGGTGCCTTGTATGAATAATCTGTTGCTGCATGTATGCAAACTTACCATTTCAGCAGCGCACTTGCCCAGGTAAATCCGCTGCCGAAGGCTGCAAGGCATACAAGATCGCCTGTTTTTACTTTGCCCAACTCCCATGCTTCGCATAAAGCAATTGGCACTGAAGCAGCGGTGGTATTTCCGTATTTCTGAATATTGTTATATAGCTGGTCATCTCTCAGTTTCAGTTTCTGCTGCACAAACTGAGAAATACGCAGATTGGCCTGGTGCGGTATAAGCAGGTTCAGATCTGATGTCTGATACCCGTTTGCTGTTAATGCTTCATTAATCACTTCAGGAAATTTTACAATAGCTGTTTTAAAAACAGCCGGGCCATCCATAGTTGGAAAATTCTCCGCATTATCAATCATTGCATGGCTCATAAACATACTTCCCCATTCACTTTCTTCATAAGTTGCAAGATTAGGTTTCCAGTAATTAGCATGTGTGCCGGGGTTATACATTGCTAAAATTTCGGCTTCATTACCATCGCTGTGCAAATGAGTACTTAAAATTCCCTGGTTTGGGTCATCGGTGGGCTGCATTACAACAGCGCCTGCTCCATCGCCAAAAATTACACTTACGTTTCTGCCTCTTGTAGTAAAGTCAAGGCCAAATGAATGTTTTTCCGATCCTATAACCAGCACATTTTTATACATGCCGCTTTTTATAAACTGATCGGCTACAGAAACAGCATACACAAAACCACTGCATTGATTACGAATATCCAATGCGCCAACCTGTTTCATTTTTAAAGCCCGCTGAACAAGTACGCCACAGCCGGGGAAATAATAATCGGGGCTGAGAGTTGCAAAAATAATGAAGTCAATATCCTGGGCTGTTGTGCCGGCTCGTTCAATTGCAACCTTTGCAGCTTCAGCACCCATTGTTGCAGTTGTTTCTTTTGTACGATGGGCATAATGCCGTTCCTGGATCCCGGTTCTTTCCTGTATCCATTCGTCTGTTGTATCCATGTATTTTGTAAGATCGTTGTTGGTTACAACATTTTCCGGAATATACTTTCCTATCCCTGCGATTTTACTGCGAGTCATACGGCAATTAATTGTTTGATTGCAAAATAAGAAATTGATATGAAATGAAACAGTTACAGATGTAACCGTTACTTTTTAAATGATTAATGGGATGAAATTGCTGCATCAATCATATTCAATTAACAGCATAAAAAAGGAGGCTTGAGGCCTCCGTATAAAGATTAAAACATTATTAAAGAATTTCCCAGACTTCATTACCTCTCAGTAATTTATCAAGGTTACCTGCGCCTTTTGTTGCAATGATTTCATCAACCTGGAGCTGCATCGAATCTTCATAGCAGGCTCTTTCTGTTTCATAAAACACACCAAACGGACGAGGAAGATGAGCATCTTTACGAGGATCATCAAACATTCTTACAAGAATCTGAGCTTTATAAAAATCCCGTTCATCGTGTACCCACAAATCATCTTTACTATGACCCTCATCAAGATTTACAACAACCGGTTTAAACCCATCCAGTTTAATCCCTTTATTCTTTGCAGCGCCAAAAACTAATGGTTCTCCATGAACAAGGAATAAGGTTTCTTCAGCCTTTGTTGATTTTTCGGTAAACATTTCAAATGCACCATCGTTAAAGATGATACAGTTTTGATAAATTTCAAGGAAAGAAGCTCCTTTATGCTGATGGCTGCGGAGCAGCATTTCCTGCATATGCTTCATATCTCTGTCCATTGAGCGTGCAATAAATGTTGCATCGGCTCCCATTGCAAGCGCTAATGGATTAAACGGATGATCAATGCTTCCGTAAGGAGAGGTCTTGGTTACTTTTCTTTCTTCCGATGTTGGTGAATATTGTCCTTTCGTTAAACCATAAATCTGATTGTTGAACAACATTACATTAATATCGAAATTTCTGCGCAACAGATGAATGGTATGATTACCACCAATACTGAGGCTGTCGCCATCGCCGGTAACAACCCATACACTCAGTTCAGGCCGGGAAGCTTTTAAACCACTGGCTATTGCGGTTGCACGCCCGTGGATTGAGTGCATACCATACGTGTTCATGTAATAAGGAAATCGGCTGCTGCAGCCAATGCCACTTACCACCACAATATTTTCCTTTGGAATGCCTAACGAGGGCATAATTTTCTGAACCTGTGCAAGAATCGAATAGTCGCCGCAACCGGGGCACCATCTCACTTCCTGATCTGTGGCAAAATCCTTCGCCGTAAGGGTTGGGGTTGTTGTTGTTTCAGACATAATAAGATATTAGTAGGCAAATTTAGGTAATGCAGGGTAAGAAGACAGAATTTAGAAGTCAGAATTTAGAATTATTATGCTAAAATGGAATAGTTCAATAAGTAAACACTTTTGCTTTCCCCTCTATTTTGCAGTTGTGAGCTCTTCCCAGTATTCTGCCGCTCTGCGTGTATGAGGTATCACAATTGTTCCCCCTACAATGTTGGCAACAGCAAATATTTCGTATATCTGTGCGGTTGTTATACCCAGTTCATGGCACTTTCCCAAATGATATTTGATGCAATCATCGCACCGCAAAACCATACTTGCAACCAGCCCCAGCATTTCTTTGGTTTGGGTTGACAAAGCTCCTTCCGCATAGGTATTTGTATCGAGGTTCCATAAACGTTTAATAACAAGATTGTCTTTACTCAGAATAACCTCGTTCATTTTTGTGCGGTAATTGTTAAACTCTTTTATAAGATCGCTCATGGTAAGATTTTTTTAAAGATAAAAACAGTTCCTCATTGGCAAAGCTAATATCATAAACATACCCGGCAATGCCGGGTAATTGTACAATAACAAAAAGCCACCCGTTCCGGATGGCTTCTGCGCTTGTGCTTTAAAAAAAGATTAGTAACGGCTATAGCTTTTGTTACCGTAAGAAGGACGACGGTCGTTGCTGCGCTCTTCACGGGGTTTAGCTTCTGTTACTTTAATGGCACGGCCTTCAACCATACCACCATCTAATTCGCTGATTGCAGTTTTTGCGGCTGCATTATCGCTCATTTCAACAAATCCAAAACCACGGCTTTTACCGGTGAATTTGTCGTTAATTACTTTAGCGCTGGTTACTTCACCATAGCTTTCAAAAAAACCTCTTAAGTCATCATCAGTTACGTTGAAGCTTAAGTTTGAAACATAAATGTTCATGTTTGTGTATTAAACATTAATTAAAAAACTGAGAAAATACGAGGCGTAAAAAATTGACTAACTATTAGCAGATTGTGCGTAGCAGATAATACGATTCACTTACTTATCACTGTATAACTCAAAATAACGGGGCGAAGATAGGGTATTTTACCGAACCATTTGTTTTCTTGTATTAAAGAATGATTATTTCGCTTAAAAAGCTAATGCCGCCTGTTCAGCGGCATTAGCTATATATCAGTTTTGGTTAAAACAAAACAGAATTAATACATCTCCTGGTGCAACTGATGTACTCTTTCATCTTCAAGATATTCATCAAACGTTGTTAACCTGTCGATAATTCCTGATGGTGTTAATTCAATTACACGGTTGGCTGTTGTGTGCATAAACGTATGATCGTGTGATGTAAGCAGCACCACCCCGTTATATGCAATACATTGTTCGTTAAAAGCCTGAATACTTTCCAGATCAAGATGGTTGGTTGGCTGATCCAGCACAATCACATTGGGGTTCTGCATCATCATTTTACTAATCATACAACGCACTTTTTCACCACCGCTCAGTACGTTTGTTTTTTTCATAATATCATCACCACTGAACAACATCTTTCCCAAAAATCCACGCAGAAACGGTTCATCGGCATCGGTTACATGCGATGGAACATACTGTCGCAGCCATTCCATTAAATTTAACCCTTGTGCAAAATAACTGTTATGCTCAACAGGTAAATAGGCTTTTGTAATAGTTGAACCCCATTCGTAAGAGCCTGCATCGGCTTTTTCTTCGTTGTTAATAATATCAAAGAAAAGAGTAACTGCAAGCGGGTCTTTACTTACAATTGCAATTTTATCGCCTTTGTTAACTGTAAATGTTACATTATCAAACAAAACACGGTCATCAACTGTTTTTTTCAGTTTTTCAACATTGAGTATCTGGTTGCCCACTTCACGTAAAGGCTGAAAAATAATGCCGGGATATTTTCGGTTGCTTGGTTCAATTTCTTCAATGGTGAGTTTCTCCAGCGCTTTCTTTCTTGAAGTAGCCTGCTTACTTTTTGATGCGTTGGCGCTGAAACGGGCAATAAAGTCGAGCAATGCCTGGCGTTTTTCTTCAATCTTTTTATTCTTATCGCCCAACTGGCGTGCCATTAACTGAGATGATTCGTACCAGAAGGTATAGTTACCTGTAAAAATTTTGATTTTTGAACGATCCACATCTGCCACATGCGTACATACTGAATCAAGAAAGTGACGGTCGTGGCTCACCACCAGTACAATATTTTCATAATCGGCCAGAAAATTTTCCAGCCAGCCGATTGTTTCAATATCAAGTCCGTTAGTAGGCTCATCAAGCAACAAAATATCAGGATTGCCAAAAAGTGCCTGTGCAAGCAATACACGCACTTTAAGGTTACTTGGAATATCCTTCATCAGTTTTTGATGAAGTTCATCTTTAATACCAAGGTTGCTGAGTAATGTTGCAGCATCACTTTCGGCAGTATAGCCCCCCATTTCACCAAAATCATGTTCCAGTTCACCGGCACGCATACCATCCTCCTCACTGAAATCGGGTTTGAGATAGATGGCATCTTTTTCCAGCATTACATCCCACATTTTTTTGTGACCCATGAGTACTGTATTCAATACTGTCTGTTCATCAAACTCAAAATGGTTTTGCTTTAATACCGCCAGGCGTTCACCGGGAGTTATTTCCACTGTTCCTTTGTTGGGTTCAATTTCACCGCTAAGGATTTTTAAAAATGTACTTTTCCCTGCACCATTGGCACCAATTACACCATAACAATTTCCTTTGGTGAAGTTGATATTTACTTCATCAAACAAAACCCGTTTGCCATACGAGAGGGTTATATTTCTTGCGCTGATCATAATAATTCAGATTTCTCACAGATTACGCAGATGACACAGAAAAAACTGTATGTGAGATGCGTAACGTTCAGTTGAAAAATTTTTGAAGCCGCAAAGGTACGGGAATGCAGGGAGAGGAGGATTTTGATCTACAGATATTTCAGCCATTCTGGTTGAAATATTTATGAAGAGCGGAAAACCAAATCACCATATTCATTTTTGAACGACAGCCCCATGAAATTGCTGCTACAGAATATATGATATTTAACCCCTCTTTCATGCCATGCCACTCTTAGTATTTTTGTGATCGTATTTTTCAATTAATATTTTGTCAATTTTATTAACTACCTCCTCTCCATTTTTATTTTCAAGAATTAAAATTTTATACTTTTTGTATAGATTTAAAATCTTGTTTACTGTCTGCTTGTCTAGTAATCCTAAATCAAGCATCATTCCTTTGTTGAGGTCATTAGGTTCGAATTTTTGCAAACCGTTACCATATTGCCTACTGTTATCTTCAAAAATTTTTTTTGCTGTATCGGTTATTAAATAAGCAAAAAGTAAATCAATATCTATTTCTGAAAATAAGTTTGTTTGCTTTGGATAAATGCAATGAAAAGATGTGAGGTTAGAAATATTCGCTTCATTTCTAATGAAACGCAAACCTGTTCTATTGAAAACAGAAACCCAAATTGGAGCAGGTTTTCTGTTTTCTAACGAATACCAAGGCGTTCTACTTGCCGTAAGAAATCGTTTGTCGATTTCTTCTTCTTCACCTTTTTTTATGTATTTTTTTATGCTTTCATTTGTTGAATTTTTTGCATTGAAAAGAAAAACAGATTTATCATTTTGTTTTAATTCTTCAAAGTCCTGTTTGGTAAAAAAAGTTGTTTTTGCATCTTTTGCGCTACAGATACAAGGCAACAAATACTTTTCTTCAATTGCATTTTCTGTTGCTTTTGATATATTAAAAGTAAAATATTCATTTGAGCCTGTTGCAATTCCACGAACAACTTTCGCATAAGTAGAGAAAGGCACAAGATTTTTGAACTTAATGCTGTTTTGCCTTTGATAATAGTATTTCCATTTTATATCAGGATTTAATTCTGCTTGTTTATATGTTTGTTCTCTATCTGTAAAATGTGGATAGGCGGCAATACTATTTTCAAGTTTACTTAATTCCTGCAATGATTGAATATTGCTAAATTTAACACTGTCAGTTAATTTATCGTTTGCACATAGTATAATTGAAGCAGTTGTTAAGGCATCATCAAAAACATTTTCTTCAAAGTCTATTACGATTATATGCCTTAATGTTTTACTTTTTATCAAATATGTTTTTACTAATTTTCCATAGTCTGAGTTTAAAAATTCGGAAGGAACAATATATGCACAGCGACCATTTTGCTTTAGTTGATGAATTGATTTTAATAGGAACAAACTATAAAGGTTTGTAAAACCATTCAATCTGCATTTTAGGTTGGCCTCAATTTCTTTCAAAATATTCTTATTGTCATAATCGTGAAACTTAAAATAGGGTGGATTACAAATAATCCCGTCATAATTATTTTTCCAATCATTGTACATATAATCCTGTAAAAGAATAGTTACATTTTCAGAATCTTCAAAACATCGCTTTGCATTTTCATAAATAGTTTCATCAACTTCAAACCCTTTAATTTGAACATTTTCTTTACGGCCCAAAATTGCTCTTGAAAATACACCAAGACCGAAAGCTGGTTCAAGAACTGTTTTAAGGTCGTTGTTTCCTAAAATCCATTTTGCCATCAAATCTGCAATAGAAAATGGCGTAAAGAATTGTGCAAATTTTTTACGATGTTCTAATGAAATCGATTTCGAATACTCTGTTTCAATTGAACTGTTACAGATATGTTGTTTGGCACCTATCATTAGAAATCTACATTTTTGATTTCTAAAATGGCTCTCAAATTATCTATATCAAGATACGCCGTTCCGCCTTTGAATGTTACATAAAACAACAATCTGCCTCTATCCATTTCTTTCCTTACGCTTTCGTGTAAAGGTTCATCAACTTTTGAAGCAATTTGAATACCCGACTTAGAGTTAATTTTTATGGTTGTTTTATTTTGATTTTTAGTATCTGTTTCAACAGAAAAAATTACACCTTCATTGTCTGGGTCTGAAATAATTTTAAGAATTTGTTCAAATGGAATACCATAAACCTTGTCAAAGAAAACTTGAAAATAAAAATGCGGGACATTGAAAGTCTCAACCCATTTATAAACAACTTTTATATCTTCAACTTTTGGTGTTATTGAGAGATAATCTCTTTTTTGAATTTCCTTAATTGCTGTTTTTAATTGCCTGAAAAGTTCTTTTACTTGAATTAGTCTTTCTGATGAGCCCCAACTTGGCACCCTAAAATCAGCAACATTTAATGTTTTTGCAGTTATACTATTCAGTAATTCAATATAGCTCTGTCTTGCCGGGTGTCTTAAAACATCCAAATATTCTGTAAGAATTTTGTCTTTTGTTTGTAATGCAATTTGAGTAAACTTTTCAGTTCTTAGTTGCATTGTTTCTTCATATTTGTCTATTAGGAATGCACTTGACCTTACTTCAATTCCTGCAACAGCCTTTCTTACATAGTCGGCTATTTGGCTATGCGGAATTTGACTAATGTCTAATCCTAATTTACTGTCAAAATCTGCTTTATTGAAAACAAGTAGATCGGGTCTTTTTCCTATTGTGTCGAGTTCATTTTGGAAATCTTGATAAAACGCATCAAAGCCTTCTTCTCCTGCAACCAAATCGTCAGATTTACCATATTTTACGGCTACAAAATTTTCAGAAGTTTCATTTAATGCTCTTATAATAAGATTTTCAGCCCAATCCCCTTGTTCTTTATTCGTAATAAAATTTGAAGATACTTGTGTTGGTATTCTTGCTTGGTCTCTTGGTTGATCAAAGTCCACCAATTCAACAGGAACACTCTTTATTAATTCTCTAATTCTGTCGTAATAACTCATCTTCCTTTATTATGAAATTTTACTTGCTAAATTACAATTTTTTAGTCGGCTTTAATAGTTCACTTAGCGTTTGAAGTGTGCCAGATTCATTACGCCTGATGGTCATATTTGCCAATCTGTCACAGTTTTCTTCAATGGTATTTTTTTTGTTCCTTGCGGGCAAAACAGATTTATATGCAAACCGGAAGTATTCGTGTACAGACAGAGAACATTTTCCCCATTATTAAGAAATTCCTCTACAGCGACCATGAAATTTTCCTTCGAGAACTGGTAAGTAACGCTGTTGATGCCACTCAAAAAATTAAAACCCTTTCTTCAATTGGCGAAGCAAAAGGCGAACTGGGCGATTTAAAAGTAACCGTTAAGCTCAACAAAGAGGCTGGCACCATCACCATTTCAGATAACGGTGTTGGTATGACTGCCGAAGAAGTGGAAAAATACATTAACCAGGTGGCTTTTTCCGGTGCAGAAGAATTTGTGCAGAAATACAAAGGACAAAACGAAAATGCCATCATCGGCAAATTTGGTCTGGGTTTTTATTCCGCTTTCATGGTGAGTAAGAAAGTAGAAATCTTTACCAAAAGTTTTAAAGATGCGCCTGCTGTAAGATGGGAATGCGATGGAAGCCCCGAATATCAATTAGAAGAAACTGATCAACGTAGTGAAAGAGGAACTGACATTATTTTATATATTGATGATGACAGCAAAGAGTTTATTGACGACATCCGGCTGAAAGGAATCCTCGAACGTTTCTGTAAGTTTTTGCCTGTTCCAATTTTCTTTGAGGAAGAACAGATTAACAATACACATCCGCTTTGGGTTAAGAAACCATCAGAATTAACCGACCAGGATTACCAGGATTTTTATAAAGAGCTTTATCCTTTCAGTGAGCCGCCGGTATTCTGGATTCATCTCAATGTAGATTACCCGTTTAATCTTACAGGTGTATTGTATTTCCCGAAAATTAAACAGAGCTATGAAATACAGAAAGATAAAATTCAGCTTTACTGCAACCAGGTTTTTGTAACGGATGAGGTGAAAGATATTGTTCCTGAATTTTTAATGCTGCTGCATGGTGTTATTGATAGCCCCGATATTCCGCTCAACGTAAGCCGCAGTTATCTGCAGGGCGATCCGAATGTGAAAAAGATCAACTCACATATCACTAAAAAAGTTGCAGATAAATTAGAAGAGATTTTTAAAAGCGACCGAAAAGGTTTTGAAGAAAAATGGGAGAGTCTTGGTTTGTTTGTGAAGTACGGAATGATTACAGATGATAAGTTCCTGGAAAAAGCAGGCAAGTTTCATATTATGAAAGAAGTCGGCAATAACCAGTTTTATACGTTAGAGGAATACAAAACTGTTGCTGAAGTATTGCAAAAAAACAAAGATGGAAAACTGGTATTGCTCTATGCAACTCAACCTGAAGTACAAAACACATTCATTAAAGCAGCAGAAGCAAAAGGTTATAAAGTGCTGCAGTTCGATTCAATTGTTGATGCTGCGTTTATTAACCACATGGAAGCAAAGTGGGAAAATGTTGTATTCAGAAGAGTGGATGCAGATATTGCTGACAACTTAATTGACAAACAGGAAGAACAAAAAAGTTCTTTAACAGAAGATGAGGTGAAAGAGTTGAAAGAATGGTTCAATATTCCGTTAACCGATTTACACTTGAATGTTGAAGTAAAAGGTTTGAGTGAAGATGCTCCGCCGGTTATTGCAACACGTCCTGAAATGATGCGCCGCATGAAAGAAATGGCACAGCTTGGCGGACCAATGAGCAGTTTCTATGCAACCATGCCAGATGAAGTTGAACTGACAGTAAACGGCAATCATCCAGTGTACAAAAAAATTCTTGCGAATAAAGAAACAGGAAAAGAGATGGTCCATAACCTGGCCGATCTTGCATTGCTTTCGCAGGGATTATTGAAAGGTTCGCAGTTAACTGAGTTTATTAACAGGAGTGTGGCGATGATGTAATTCTTATTTCTTACTATCATAAGAGAAGGCCGCAAAAGCGGCCTTCTCTTATTTTCCATGCTGATTGATTATTTTTTCAGCGAAAGAACATACTTCACCATTTCTTCCGCATCACTCTTTGATAGTGATGGATGAGGTGTCATTTCTACATCACCCCAAACTCCTTTTCCTCCTTTAATTATTTTTTCTGAAAGCATTTTAATCGTTGAAGGCGTGTTTTCATATTTGCCTGCAACATCCTTATAAGCAGGCCCAATCAGTTTTTCGTTTTCTTTATGACATGACAGACAAGCGTTTTTAGCTATTAAATCATGTCCCTTTTGAAATTCAGGACTAACTGCTGCCGCAGTATCAGTTTTGGGTACATCAACCATCGATGCCGGAGGAGGAGGAGTTGTGTCTGCTTTTTTTTCTGTTCCTGAACCGCCGCAGGAAAACAAGGCAACCGCTAATGCCATTGAAAAGAATACTTGCTTCATTTTTTTCTTTTTTATGATTTAAATACTATGCTGGCTGGTTCATTGTTTGCTTCTACAATTTTAGTTAACTTTTACATATAACAGATGTTTTATTGTAATTACTTTGAATTTAGCCTTTTTAACAGAAGGTTTCTTTTTTGTGTAATTTCATTTCATGAAATATTTCTTTCTTTTTATACTCCTTATTGCTCACATTGCACTTTCGGCACAAATAAAAGATGAGAAGAAAATTCTCACTATTCTTGAAAAACAAACTGTCGCTTGGAATCGTGGCGATCTTGATGCTTTTATGGAAGGCTATTGGCACAATGACTCACTGATGTTTATTGGTAAAACCGGTATCACATATGGATATAATGAAACATTAGCCAACTACAAAAAGGGTTATCCTGATAAAGAATCAATGGGCGAATTAAAATTTGATATAATTAAGATAACAAAGCTTGGAAAAGATGCCTGTTATGTTATTGGCAAATGGCATTTGAAAAGAGAAAAAAAGGGAGATATAGGTGGCCATTATACGTTGCTTTTCCGAAAACTGCAAGGCCAATGGGTTATTGTGGCAGATCACAGCAGTTGATTGTATTTAACTAATTTTTTTTACAAATAAATTTAAACCAATGTTTCTCATTATTCTTGGAGCAATAGCCATAGGCTTCTCTTTTGCCAAAACAAACAGTCCGGTGCAAAAATTTTCAAAACTTATCCGGTTAATCGGCTTTGGATTTCTGGCAATCGGCCTTGCAACATCCTGCATTGTACAAATTGATGCAGGGCAGGTTGGGGTACAAAAACTGTTTGGCAAAGTACAAGGCAGAGTATTACAAAGCGGTTTAAATTTTGTAAACCCATTGGTTGATGTTGTGAAAATGGATATTAAAACTCAAAACTACACTATGAGTGGGGTGCAGGACGAAGGCCATAAAAGCGGTGATGATGCTATTCGTGTTCTGACTGCTGACGGCCTGGAAGTAACCATTGATCTTTCGGTTCTCTATCGTGTTGTACCTGCCGATGCTCCAAAACTAATTGCTGAAACTGGAGAAAATTATGAAGACAAAATTGTACGTCCGCTTACACGCACACGTATCAGGGACAATGCTGTTTATTATGAAGCCGTTGCTCTATACTCAACCAAAAGAGACGAGTTTCAGCAACGCATCTTCAAAAACATTGAAGAAGATTTTAAGAAAAGAGGATTGCTTCTTGAAAACTTATTAGTAAGAAATATTACACTTCCGGCAAGTGTACGTGCAACCATTGAACAAAAAATAAATGCTGAACAGGAAGCACAGAAAATGCAGTTTATTCTGCAAAAAGAGAAACAGGAAGCTGAACGCAAGCGTGTGGAAGCACAGGGAATTGCTGATTATCAGCGAATCATCAGTGAAAGCCTTACCGACAGGCAATTGCAATACGAAAGTATTAAAGCACAGTTGGAAATTGCCAAATCGCAAAACTCAAAAATCATCATAATGGGCAAAGGAAATACACCGGTTATTTTGAATGGAGAAAAATAAACAAAAAAAATATTTTACAAATTTCCTTTCCACAACCTGTAATAAAAATAAATAAGTACAGCAAGAGACGAGAGAAAAACAAAATAGTAAATGATGTTGCCCAATGATGGCTTGCCCTCAAAAAAGGCCCAGTTAAGATAAACACCAGCCGTCATGTGCAGCAAAAGAAACAAAAGCGTAACAGACACAGTTTGTAAAATGCGTTTTAAAAAATTCTGCATATCAGGTTCCATTCCGCTCATTGAAAAAGTTTTTACAAATTAGCATATAAAAAAGCTGCTGTGCAAATACACAGCAGCCAATAAATAAAATACGTTTAATTTAAAGCGTGTACCTGATAGCAAAACCACCCCAGCTTCCCTGAAAACCATTTCGGTCGCCACTGCCAAACTCCACACTTGGCTGCCAGTCGAGAGCAAGGTTAAGCGGCATGTTAGCGAATTTATAATCCACACCTATCACACCATCCACACCGGCGGCAGTAACTCCACGATACAAACCGACATGAGCTCCAGGGCCAAGATACCAACGCAGGTTTCCTTCAGTATTCAGATTTCCATGAATTTCATACAATCCGGTTATACGAGTACCATAACGGTCGAAATAGCCAATGAACTCAAGAGCATTTTTATCAGAGATAAATGTTTTTAATGTGGCACCGCCCCCACTCCACAATTTAATACCCACAGCCGTTTTGTATTCAAGACTGTTTGCTGTTGAATTCTGACCTATTGCAACATCTGCAATCACTACAAATAACAAAAGACCCAATAGTTTTTTCATCTGTTTCATTTTATTTTATAAAATAAGTTATAAAAACTTGAAGCAAAAGTATTACTTAATAAGAAGGTTTACAAACTCTGTGCTATCGCCTTTAAATACATTGAAATCAACTTTACCACTGATGCCATTTACATGACCGCTTTCGCTGTGCTGCCAGAAATGCCAGTTACGGCTGATGCGTGGTTCCTGTGGCTGCAGGTAATGTGCCACCCATAACGGATAATCATCAAACTCATCCTGCAAATACAATCTGTAAAATTCAGTATTCGTATAAATTACCGGCTTTACTCCGTAAGCCAACTCTGCTGCGTATAAGAACGCTTTTACCCGTTGCTGCAATAAAGTTTTGCCAACACCATTTGTTTGTTCTATATCAAGAACCGGTGGCATATCGCCTTTTTCAAGCTTTACATTCTTAATAAAATTTCTGGCCTGTACAGTTCCGTCTTTTGAAGCAATAAAAAAATGATATGCACCTCGTATCATTTCTGCTTCTTTAGCTTTTCGCCAGTTACGTTTAAAGCAGTTATCAAGGTTATCATTTCCCTCAGTTGCTTTAATAAAAGCAAAATGAATACGTGTATCCTGTACATTCATGGCTTTTACAGCATCCCAGTTAATCATCTGCTGGTAGCGGCTTACATCAATTCCATGCATTGTGTAATTGGAAGGTATGTTAATACCGAATTCCCTGTAACGTATTAAACCTGCCTGCCGTTCAAACCACCAGTTACGGCCATATAAAAAAGCACCGGCCATAAAAACCAGCATTATAATCAGCCATGGTATGTAATAAGCTATTTTTCTTTTTCTGCGGGCCATAAACGAATGCAAAGCTAAATTTCCGTTCAATCAAAAAACAAATCATTTCCACTTTTAATTTTACTTTAGCGATTACAGTTTTGAAACGTTGTTCAGTAACATACCAGCAATCGGAATTTTCTTTTCTTAAAAGTGGTAAGGGAGAAAAAGTATTGATTTGCCTGCATGGCTTTGGCGAAAGTGCCGATTCTTTTTTATTTCTTGAACAATATTGGCAGAACGAGTTTACAGCCTATATCATTGACTTGCCCTGTCACGGTCAAACAAACTTTCTGCAAAAAGATTTTTCTGTACAGGATATGGCAGCAGTACTGGAATTAATAATTCCATCTTTTAAAAATCAATCATTTTACCTGCTTGGCTACAGCATGGGAGCAAGAATTGCCTTAAGCATTGTTGAATACATGCCTGATAAAATCACGAAAGTGATTTTACTTGCCCCGGATGGATTAAAAGTAAATGGCTGGTACTGGCTGGCAACTCAAACACATGCGGGCAATCTCTTTTTTAAATATACTATGCGGCACCCGCAATGGTTTACTGCTGTTGTAAGCCTGCTTAATAAACTGAATTTTATAAACAAAGGAGCGGTAAAATATGTACATAAATACATTGATGACAAACGGGTAAGAAATAATTTGTATATCATCTGGACAACCTTTCGGAAATTTAAACCCCAACTGAAAATGATAAAACAACAGGTTGCTTTTTATCAAATTCATTTTCACCTCCTGTTTGGGAAATACGACCGCATAATTCCCTATCAAACCGGGTATCGCCTGCAAAAAGGCTGTGAATCATGGATACAAATGCACGAAGTGCAGAGCGGACATCTGCTGTTGAAAGAAAAACATGCTGATTTAATTATTTCACTGCTCAGCAATGAATGATTACTTTGCACATATGCTCTGGCTGATTTTCTCAATAGTATTTCTTCTTCCTTATGCTGTGTTACTGTTCCTGTACAGAAAATGGTGGCTGCAACTTAAAGAAATCAAAAGTCCCGCACATTTTCAGCCAACTGTTTCTTTCAGCATCCTTATACCTGCAAGAAATGAAGAAAATAATATTGAAGCCTGTTTGCAATCAATTCATAAATTAAATTATCCAAAGCAACTGGTTGAAATAATTGTAATTGATGATTTCAGTGAAGACGCAACAGTACAAACAGTGCAGAAATTTGAGCAGGTAAAACTCATTAGTTTAAGAGATATTGTAAAAGAAAAAATTAATTCCTATAAAAAAAAGGCAATCGAAACAGGCATTGAGCAGGCAACCGGAACATATATTGTTACAACCGACGCTGATTGCTTTGTACCCGAAAACTGGCTGCACAATTTTGCTTTTATCATTCAGCAACAGCCAACAGTTTTTATTGCAGCGCCTGTTGCAATGAAAGAAGAATCTTCAGCTATAAAAATTTTTCAATCACTTGATTTTATAAGTCTGCAGGGAATAACAGGAGCATCTGTTGCAGCAGGTTTTCACAGCATGTGCAACGGCGCTAATCTTTGCTACAGCAAACAAGCTTTTTATGCAGTTGAAGGATTTAAAAATGTAGATCACATTGCAAGCGGCGATGACATGCTGCTCATGCACAAACTGTACAAAGCATTTCCACGGCAGGTTCATTATTGTAAGTCGCAACAAAGTATTGTGCAAACGGCACCTGTTGAAACAATAAGTGAATTTTTAAAACAGCGGATACGCTGGGCAAGCAAGGCAGATAAGTATGATGACCATCGCATATTTTGGGTTTTGCTGCTGGTGTATTTTCTCAATGTATATTTTCTTGTTTTATTTGCAGCCTGCTTTTTCAGCAAAGAATTATGGCTGCTGCTTGCTGCATCATTTATATTTAAAACCGCAGTTGAGCTGTTGTTTATGTTACCTGTTGCCGGATTTTTCCATAAAAGAAGGTTGTTGTTTTGGTTTCCATTTGCCCAGCCGCTTCATATTCTTTATACAATTATCGCTGGTTGGCTTGGAAAATTCGGAACTTATGAATGGAAAGGAAGAAAAGTAAAATGAACAGTAGTAGTTTGTTTGCCACACAAGTTTTTACAGGCAATGTTTCATTGAAGTAAAACAATTACTTTTAAGCAATGCAGGAAAAAGAACATTCATTTATTAAGCTATTCTGGAAAAAATTGCGGCGTAACAAAGGCGCTGTTTTTGGCCTGTTTATTATTCTGCTATCGCTATTAACGGCTGTTTTTTCCTATGTTATTTCGCCCGATGCAACTCCTGATGCAAACCGTATTATTGTGGAAATAGCAGCTAAAAAACCGGGATATAAACAACAGTTTTTTAAACTTATGAATGGAAGCAAGCCTTCTTCCGGCAATTATTTTTCCGGCATTACAGACAACTGTCAATATATCCCCGTAACTTCTTACAAAGTACTGCAAGACAGTGTTGAAGTTGACAAATATGTAGATGATGGTGTAAGCGAAAAAACAAAATTTTCATTAAATGGCCGGGAGGTCAATACAGCCTTTGTTACAAAAACCTTCTGGCTGGGTACAGATAAATTCGGCAGAGATATTTTAAGCCGGTTGATTGTTGGCGTAAGAGTAAGCCTGAGTGTTGGCCTCATTGCTGTTATTATTTCGCTTACCGTTGGAATTTTTCTTGGAGCCATTGCCGGGTACTTTCGTGGCAGAACAGACGAAATAATTCTTTGGCTCATTAATGTTGTATGGAGTATTCCCACACTGTTGCTTGTATTTGCCATTACGCTTGCTTTAGGTAAAGGTTTCTGGCAGGTGTTTCTTGCAGTTGGCTTAACGCTTTGGGTAAATGTTGCACGCCTCATACGTGGACAGGTTTTAAGCATTCGTGAACTTAATTATATCGAAGCAACTAAAGCAATGGGATTTTCGCATGCAAGAATCATTTTTAAACACATACTTCCAAACGTAATGGGGCCTGTAATTGTTATTGCAGCAAGCAACTTTGCCAGTGCAATTGTAATTGAAGCGGGTTTAAGTTTTCTTGGCGTAGGTGTACAGCCTCCACAACCAAGCTGGGGTTTAATGATTAAAGAAAATTACAACTTCATCATCACCAACAACCCAATGCTGGCAATTGCACCAGGCGTTGCAATTATGTTGCTTGTTCTTGCCTTCAACTTGCTTGGTAACGGGCTGAGAGATGTACTTGATGTAAGAAATTAGCCGTTTCTCTCCTTAACTTCATTCTAAACATTCTTTCAATGAACAAAATTCTTTGTATTGGAGAAGCTTTGATTGATATGATTTGTACCGACAAGGGAAAACCATTATCGGAGGGAGAAAACTTTTTAAAAAAACCTGGCGGCGCTCCTACCAATGTAGCTGCTGCTATTGCTGCGCTTGGAGGCGAGGTTGAACTTGCAGCGAAAACAGGCAACGATCCGTTTGGTAATTACCTTGTACAGATAATGAAAAATTTTGGTGTTGGGACGAAACATATAATTCAGGATAACAGGCATTTTACCACGCTTGCTTTTGTTTCGCTTATGGAAAATGGTGAACGGGATTTTTATTTCAACCGAGGAGCCGACGGAGAACTAAGTAAAGAAGAAACTGATTTAATTGATCTTGATGAATTTTCTATTGTGCATTTTGGTTCTGCCACTGCATTCTTACCAGGACCATTAAAAGAATCCTATTCTTCTTTATTGAACAAAGCTGTTGAAAAAAAATTATTCATCAGTTTCGATCCAAACTACCGGCATCTTCTGTTCGGGTATCAGAAGGAGTATTTTATTGAAAAATCATGGTCGTTTATAAGCCAAAGCAATTTTTTTAAAGTAAGCGACGAAGAAGCAATGATGCTTACTTCAAAAACTTCAGCAGAAGAAGCATCAAAAGTTTTCTTTGAAAAAACCAATGCAGTATTTGCAATTACCATTGGAAAAGAAGGTGCTCTGCTTGGGATAAATGGGAAAACCATTCTTGTTCCGGGCATTCAAATAACACCGGTTGACACAACAGGTGCAGGAGATGCTTTTACCGGTGCTGTGTTATACCAACTGAGCCTTCATCCATTGAATGCTTTCACTGAATTACCTGAAGAAGTTTGGCAAGCTGTAATTAAAAAAGGGAATATAGCGGGGGCACGCACCTGTGAGCACATGGGAGCAATGGAAGCTTTTAAACATCTGGATAACCAGCTTTTCAATTAAACATTCATCTGAAAAAACTACAAAGAATTTCCTTTTACCAACAATGAAGGCACAATAACATTTTCTGGAACTTCTTCTTTGTTCAGCCTTCCATACATCTGCGAAAAAGCAAGTTTTCCAAGCTTATAACCGCTTGTTTCAACATACGTAATAACAGGTTTATACAATTCAGGTATAAATCCATTGCTGATGGTGATAACTGCAACATCTTCCGGAACACGCAGGTTTAGTTCATGTATTGCTTTCATTACACCAACAAGAATTGTATCGCCCATACAAAAAATCACATCAGGTTTTTTGTCAGATGTTAAAGCCCGTTCTGCCGCTTCTTTTGAAGGTGCCATTGGCTCAGGATATTCAACGGTTACATTGGTAGCGGGTGATTTTTCTTTGAATGTTTTTAAAAAAGAGTCTCTTCTTATTCTGGAAATGCTTAAATGCGGATGGCCAAACAACGCAAGAACATTTTTTTTCTTCTTCTTAATAATAGTTTCTGCTGCAATGCGGGCTGCATCTTCATCAGCAAGACAAACAGAATAAAAGCCACTTGTTTCAGGAACACGATCAAAAAAAACAATTGGTATTTTCTGGTCTTCCATTTTTTTGAAAGGGGTAAAATCTTCCGTTGCAACAGCAAGTGTTGCAAACAGCCCCATCACCATATTTTTCCTGAAAAAATTCAGATTAGCCGTTTCAATTTCCACATCATCCCTCGACTGCATAATAATAACCGAATAACCGTACTTGCGTGCTTCATCTTCAACAGCAGCAATAAAAGAATCGTAAAAATAATTATCAATAAAAGGAATTAAAATCCCCAGCAGATTACTCTTTTTTGTACGCAACTGAACTGCATAGCTGTTAGGCTCGTACTCCATTGCAGCAGCCAGTTCCTTTACCTTGGCTCTCGTTGCCAAAGAAATATCAGGATGATCTTTCAAAGCACGGGAAACAGTTGAAATACTGATACCTAAAGCTTCGGAAAGTTCTTTTAATGTGCTTTGCATACCTTCAGTTTAAACAACAGTTTACTTCTTAAAAACGATTAAAGATAATTGTTCTTTATCCGCTTCTGAAATAAAAAAGGATCAAACCCGGAATGATCAGATATGTTTTACAACTTAACAATTACAGTTGCACAGGTATTTCTACCATCCGATGGCCATATTCCCGGACCCGGGTAAAAAGAAGGTCGCTTTGTAAAGTACATTTTGTTGGCAAGGTTGTTTACAGATACTCTTATTTCTGCAATGCCCGAAATGCGTAACGACAAATTCATATCAAGCAAACCATAAGCCGGTACCAAACCAACTGCGCCGGTTGATTTAACAGGCTGAACAGTATTCAGCGCATCAGCAAAAGATTTGGTTGTATAACTATACAAAAAAGAAACCGAAAACTTTCTGTATTTATAAACAAGTCCATTTCGTGTAATACAATCAGGAACCGCTTCAACTTTATTATTCCGTATATCAATATTATTATTACCCGACTTTACTTTTCCTGCCACATATTCTGCATCCATAAAAGCGGTGGAAGTGAATACGGAAATTCCTGATTTCTGATTTAACAGCCAATCAGCCTGTACAAACAATTCAACTCCCTTTGTGATCGAGTTTCCAATGTTGGTTCGGTAAGTATAAAACACACCCGTTTCATTTGTTTGTGAAATGGTGCCGAACCGGTTATTCATTCTCAATGCAAACAGTGTCAAATCCCAACGCAGAAATTTCCAGTTTCCCCTGAAACCAATTTCGCTGTTATAGCCTCTTGCGTCTTTAATATTGGGATCAACCAGTTCGTAAGTGGAGGATGGAATAAGATCTTTAAACAACATTGGATGATATGCCTGAGTATAGCCACCGTATATTTCAGTTGCAGCAGAAGGCTTATATAAAAAGCCAAAACCAAAAAGCGAAAACTGGTGTTTGATTGTAACAGGTATTTCATTCTCGGGATAATAAATGATTTTACCTGATAAATCTGTCTGACCACTCTCAACTCTTATTCCCGCATTTACTGAAAAATTTTTCAAAATTTGAAATTTATTCTCAGCATAAACTGCAATATTTTTTGTTTTGAAATGAAGATCTCTTCCCCAGGCCGGATCAATCAACGTAAGATCGTAATCACTTCCGGTTGTTCCTTTTGCCAATTGCCTTCGATGCAAATCGTTATTCATATATTGCACACCTGCAGATAAAACACTTTTTTGCCGACCGAATCTGTAATGCTGAAGCAATCGTAATTCCGATGAATAACTATGGTAATTGTCGATATCAACCTGCCGGTTATTATAAAAAAGAGTGGAAAGATTAATTGTATCTTTTATATTAGTTGGTTTATCAAACATTACACTGCTTCGATTACCCAATACTGCCGAAGAAATAAACTGAAGTTTTGTTGAACTGCTTAACTGCCAGTTGAGATTGATTGAAGGAATATGAATATCCGGGCTGTAATAATTTCTTGAACGTGTTGCCTGTGTGGGATTGGCATAAAACATACTATCGGTTAATGCACCGGGCAAACGATAAATATATTTTGACCTTGCCCATTCAACATGAACAGAAAAATGATCAGATGGCTGATAAGTTATGCCAATAAACTGAGCCTGCGAATTGGTATGTTCATTCTCCCTGAAACCATCTTTTGATTTTTGCTGATAGTAGGCATAGTAGCTAAGTTTTCCTTTACTGCCACCAACAGCATTAAAACTGCTGATTAAATTGTAGGAACCAACTGAATTAATTGTTTCAAAAGAAAATGGCCGGGATGTATCGCCCTGCTTTGTTACATAGTTCAGCATGCCACCAAACTGTGCGCCATATTGCAACGCACCTGTGCCTCTTACAAGTTCAATGCGCTCAATACTTTCAAGAGGCATGCTGTAATGGCTTGCCGGATATCCATACATGTCCGAGTTTGTAATAATGCCATCCTTCCGCAAATTAAAATCCCAGCCACGATGAGGGTCCAGGCCTCTTGCAGCAATATTTAACTGGTTGCCACTTCCATCCATATCATACACAAACACACCGGGAATTTTTGCAAACAGTTGCCTGCCCGCTTTGTTTGCTATATCGGCAGGCAACTGTGCAAGTTGTATTACTTCTGTTTTTTTACCGGCAAAAAGAAAAGTTCCCTGTTCGGCCGGTAATTGTTTAACACGATTGAATTTGAAATAAGAAACAACCAGAATACTATCCAGACTTACTACTTTTTTTGTACTGTCGTATTCTTCTTTTATCTGGGCCTGTACTGCCGAACTACTAATTACAATCAGCAAACACAAGAACCTGAATTTCTTAAACATAGTTCATTTAAAATTTAATACTGCACCCGATATTAATTGTGTAATCGGAAAATGCAGCATCGCCCTGCGTGTACACACCGGTAAGTGTTGTTCGTATTTTATCGGGAACACTTTGTGTGCGGTTACGCACCACCCACACAGGAACTGTTGCAAAAAGATTTACTTTCTTAAACTGGTAAGCTACACCGGGATCAATACCAAGTATTCTTCCGGGTCTTCTGAAACCATTGCTTCCACCTGCTAAATCATATACAGGAACACATTCAAAGCGTACACCTGCAGATGCAGAAAAATTTCCAAACATCAGGTTGGCGCCTCCTCTTAACATATACTGGTCCGGCACACTCATTACACTGCTGCCGTTGGCAATGTTTGCTGTTGTTGGCGCAGATCCTCTTGCCGTTGATGTACCGTTTTGTTCTCTCGGATTTATCAGGTAATAAAAATTACCGTAAACACTAATTACTTTTGAAAACACATAATAACCGTTTACCTCAAAAGAGAAACCTGTACCACCATCGCCAAGCTGAATTGACTGATCTACCGGGCCGAGTATTTTTGTGGTATCATTTTTATAAAAGAAATCCTGGTAATTATAATCTCCGGTTGGCAGTTTTATTCCTGCACCAACCTGAATATTTCCCTTTTCTGAAGTTAAAGGATTCAGCAGCCACCTGTAAGCGCTCAACCGTATATCACCCATCCCAAACGAATGTGTTGAGTGCCGGGCATTGGGGCTGGTACTCGTATTTCCATAATGTTCATACATTGAAGAACGCCTGTTTGCTATTAAAGGAACATTCAATGCAAGCGACCAATGATTGTTTAATTTTTTCGCCAGCGTAATATCAAGCGAATGCTGATAATTTCTTACATCTGTTCCGTTCTGTACACGCTGTTTCTGTTCTTCTTTTCCAACAAAATGGCGAAAGGAATGAAAATAACGGTATCCCATTGTTAATTGCCATCCCGATGAAGCTGTGTCAGCATGTGCTCTTGTGCAAACAGCCCCATTGCTGCGTACTGCAACACATCCCTGAGCATAAACTGTTTCACCATGATATATAGAAAGGAGCAGCATAGCTGCGAAAGCAAATAATAGTTTCATAAAATTTCAGTTGTTATTGTTTAGGACTGCTGTATTCTTCATTTATAAGAATACAGCAGCAGCACAGGTTATTTTACCTGTGCAAAATATTTTAGTAATGCAGGGGTTATTTCTTCAGCTTTATACGCTCAACAACAAGATCGCCTACTTTCTTTCCAACTTTGGCACCTTCATCACCATCAAAACGATAATGAATTCCGCCGTACAATCTTGATATTGTTGCTTCAGCAGCAGCATCTCTGAATGACTTAATCTCTCTGTTTTTAATTCCGAACTCCAGTAATGAGGTATCGGTAAAAGAGAGTTTATCGCCAAATATGGATGTCATTGCTTCGGCTGCTGCATTTGAATTTGTTGCATGGCCTGCTACATAAGAAGGAAATGACGGTGTTTGAATATATGGCCGCCATTCCTGATCAACATATTTATTAATTGCAGTTTCGGGGCGAATAAAATTGCTTTTGAATTTCTCCTGCCAGCCTCTGATGAAAGCATCGAAAAATGCAATAGAAGTTAACGTGTAAGCGCTGACGGTTGTATTAAAATCGGCCTTGGCTGTTTTTGCCGCAATACCTACAATATTAAGCCAGTGGCCCGGAGGTGAGAATTTTTTAGTAGCCATCATCACATGCCCGTTTACATGCATTGCAAATGGATTATCGTCCCAGAAATCAGCAATGTGCTTTTGCTCATCTGTTAAACTGTCGCCCGTGTTTTTCACTTCCATCATTGCTTTATAATAAACACTGTTTTTATTTTTAATATCAAATTTTGGCGGACGAGGAATATCGAACTGAGAAGAGCTATCTAATACCATTGGCCTTATTTCTCCCCAATGAGGTTCTATTGCAGTAAGATACATTGGCGGGGTGGGTACCCATCTCCCTTCCTCTTGGGTTACGGTGTATTTTTCTGCGCCTCTTGTGGCAGCATAATGATCTCCCTTACTCCATTTTAAAACAGCAGCAGCAATACTGTCTGAGAAAGTGATCGTATTTTCCAATACATCAGAAGGAATGCCTGCAGAGTCTGCTCCTTTTTTCAACTGCTCATAATAACTCATCAAACTTCCTTCAGGAAACGTAACAGCATTACCCACCTTTGTAAGGGCAAGCATAGCAGCTAATGAAAAATCAATTTGCTTACCCGCTGCCGGTTGTGGCATAGCAGGCATGTGTTTAATTTGTCCGCTGAGCGATGAATAGTGCTGAGGATCGCCAGCCACAACACATTCATACGCTGCAATGTTTGCATACACATAGTTGCGTGCAGCAATCATTGGAGGAAAGTTGTTTTCTAAAACAATATTATTTAGTTTCTTAACCGTTTTACTAAATAAAATCGGATCATTTGTATAGGCTTTAAAATCGCCTTTGGGTTTGCAGGCAAATATGAACATTGTCATTCCTGCAATGATTAATAAGTTTTTCATTAAAAATGTAATCAAAAAAATTTAAAATACATACTGATGAATTCACCAGTATTCTCCTGTTTACCTTATACACTGAAAACTGCAGCTTCAGGTGGTTTCTCGGGTAAACAGATCATTGCCGCAAGTACTTCGCCTGTGTGATAATGATTATTAAATAACTCAATGAAAGAAAAGTTTGTAAAACTCCAGCAAACTGAATTCTGGTAATATTCAAAGCTGAATGACTTAACTGAATGATTGTTGTTGCCTGTTTTTTTTGCCGGTGTCTGCAAGTCGTTCACAAGTTTAAAGAAAGTATTTCGTGCGCTTACAAGCATGGCCTTTGATTCGTCGGGGATACATTTCAGAATAATATACCCGTTTTCAATTTTACGTTTTACGTATTTAAAATGCCTGCCATTGTACTCCATTTCTCCGTCCACCCGTTCAAAAGTTGCCCAATCGTTTAAATAAGGGATTGATAAGGGCACTTTAATTTCAAACAAAGTATTTTCATCGTACTCATTATTATCAAGCCTTTGTTCAATTGCAAAACGTTGCTTTTGCTCAATGTAGTGCATCAAAATTCTGTATCCGTATGTATTAAACAGAAATATGCCAAGAAATAATATAGCAGCAAGTTTTCTCAAAAACAGCAATCAATTAGGATTGGAAGATAATGAATATTACAACCTCAGGCAAAATCATTCTTCCTGTTACCAGAAACTGAAGAAACAGCATCTACCACCTGTGCATTCGGTTTAAAGTCATGTAAAAATCTGCACGGGAGAACCTCCGGACAAAAAGCGGTTAATGAAATAAATATGAGTCTGTCCTTAATTTAGCTTAATAATCGCAGCCTGCCAGGGTTTTAATTCAATCAATCCATTTGCCACTGCAACTTTTTCCTTGTAATTTCCAATCAATTCTTCACCGGGTTTCATGCCTGCCGGTAATGCAAATTTTCCTCCTTTATCGCTAAAGCTCAGTAAAACCAATACTTTTTCGCCATTCAGTTCCCTTGTATAAGCATATACTTCCGGGTTGGCTGCATCAAGCAAAGTGTATTTACCATATACCAGCACAGGATTGCTTTTTCGTGTTGCAATCATTTTTCTTACATAATTCAGAATGCTGTTTTCATCTTTATCAGCAGCTTCAGCGTTTATTGTTGTATAGTTCGGGTTTACCTTGAGCCATGGTGTGCCAGTTGTAAATCCTGCATTTGCAGTTGCATTCCATTGTACCGGTGTACGGCTGTTATCTCTTGCAACTTCTTTCTGCCCGTTTAAGAATTCCTGTAAATCGCCACCATTACGTTTGAGAAAATTGTAATAATTAATTGTTTCAAGATCTCTGTAATCTTCAATATTATTGAAACGGATGTTGGTCATACCAATTTCATCGCCCTGGTAAATATATGGTGTGGCCCGCATGCTCAGCAAAAAGGTATAAAGCATTTTTGACGACTCATTGCGGTAAACACTATCATTGCCAAAACGGCTGACCATACGCCCCTGGTCATGTGTTGTAAAGTAAACAGTTCCCCAACCTTTTTCTGCAAATACACTGTCCCATTTGGTGAATACTTCTTTCAGGTCGGGCAACTTTCTGTTGTTGGGATCGGGATACTTGCCATTATCTTTTCTTCTTCCCCAACCTGTATGATCAAAATGATAAAAAGTCTGCAACTCATGCCGGTCTTCATCTACTAAACTCATCGCATCTTTTATATTAACGCCTGCGCCTTCTCCTACAGTCATAATATCATATTTACTTAACACCTCACGGTTCATTTCCTGCAGGTAATCGTGCAGGTGCGGGCCTTTTGCATAGTACGCAACATAGTCGCCGTTATATTCTTTTGGCAATTCAGGGAAGGTTGTGTCTTTTGAAATAAAGGGAATCACATCCATACGGAAACCATCAATTCCTTTATCAAACCAGAACTTCATCATATCGAAAATTTCCTTACGTACTTTAGGATTTTCCCAGTTGAGATCGGGCTGTTTTCGGCTGAAATAATGCAGATAATAACTATTGGTTACACTGTCATAACGCCACGCATCGGCATTTTCATCAAAGAAACTCCAGCGATGTGCAGGCTTTCCTTTTTCCGCCGGCCACCAATGGTAGTAATCACGATAAGGATTTGTTCTGCTGCTGCGGCTTTGTTTAAACCATTCATGTTCGTCGCTGGAGTGGTTCACTACCAGATCCATTACTAATTTTAAACCACGTTCGTGCATGCCTTTCAGCAAAGCATCAAAATCTTCCATGGTTCCCATTTCCTTCATGATGTTGCGGTAATCGCTGATGTCGTACCCCATGTCATCGTTGGGCGAAGCGAAAACAGGGTTAAGCCACACAACATCAACACCAAGCTTTTTAATATAATCAAGCTGACTGATAATTCCTTTCAAATCACCAATACCATCACCATTACTATCTTTAAAACTGCGGGGATATAATTGATAAACTACAGCCTCTTTCCACCATTTACGGTTTGGAACATCCTTAAACGCATCGGCTGAACTTTGCGGCTGATTATTACATGAAACGATCATAATAAGAAATATTAAACCAGCATAAAATGTTTTAAGCATGGCAAGACTTTTTTAATGAATGTTGCGGAAAGTTAATGACTATTATGCAATAGTTATTCAATGAAAAAAAGGAAAACAATCTGCAAACGTTTGAGGATAATAATTACTAAGCAGGCTTAGTTCTTAATAAAAAAATTAAAACCAATTACGGTTTGAATGTTGATTTTATGCAGAAAAAAATAAAAGCATCCCGGTATTTACTGTACCACCTGTACATTCCGGTTAAAACTTTCTTCAAGTGAAATGAAGGTTTCTGTACGTTCAATGCCCTTAATTTTCTGCAAGGCATCATGCAGCACAAAGCGCAGTTCATTAATATCTTTACAAACAACTTCAATAAACATACTATAGTTGCCTGTTGTATAATTTAAACGAACTATTTCAGGAATCTTCTGCAGTTCCTTTGCCACATTATCGTACAGCGAACTTTTTTCAAGGTAAACACCAATAAATGCCGTTATGTCGTAACCCAGCACTTTAATATCAACATTGAGCCTGGTACCTTTTACTATCCCCAATTCCTGCAACTTTTTTATCCTTACATGAATTGTACCCCCTGATACAAAAAGCTTTTTTCCCAAATCGGCATAGGAAATCTGTGCATCATCCATCATTGCCGAAATAATCTGAAGGTCGAGTTTGTCAAGATTCAATTTTATTGCCATTTTGAAACATGTTTTTGGATTATTTCCAATATTATCATTATTATTTTAAATAAAATCGAAAATTATGAAATATTCATTTGAAAACATCCAACATCTGAAAGATTTGTTTTAATATTGCACTGTAATCGTTCTTTGAACAACATACTGTGGAGTGATGAAATTTTTGGCAGACATGCCCTCTCGTCTCGGGGGTGGAGATCACAGGACAAACATAACATAGAGCCGACGTTACTTTTGGTAAGGCCGACCAGGGTTGACCACTAATCTTTGTGTTATTGCTAACTGCTCCGTGGAGGTTCGACTCCTCCCTCTACAGCAACTTAGTTCTTTCAACTTTGTGGGGTGATGAAACTTTTTGGC
>DDEN01000016.1 GCA_002336115.1 Chitinophagaceae bacterium UBA1953 | reverse complement strand
GCGGCAAACCCCTGGAGCATCCCTGTCCCAATTGTTTCACATTCAATGCAGCCGATCAGGATGAAAAGGACCTTTACTACTGGATCTGTTTCGGCCTCTGGCAATCCAGATCCTTTCATCAACATTTGATCGGTTCCGTAATCCCATTTATCCGCCTTCATGAGTTAAACCAGGTTATCATCCAGGCATCCGAAAAAGCCCAGGCTAACCCGGGCACCTTTCAAAAAACAGTCGAAGCTCTCAAAATCCTTGATCGCCTGGAGAAGCAGTTCCATCGCAATCTGTTGCTAATTTCCGAAGCTAAGAAGGCAATCTTCGCCAATTACCGCACCCGCCCATCTTTTTACAGATAACCACAATTCTAACCCCTAAATCCTAACTATTATGAAAAAGTACTTTAACGATCCCCGCCCCATTACCGTCCGTTACCAGGCAACTTGTGCCGAGTGTAACGCAAAGCTAAAAAAAGGTTCATCCGCTTACTACTGGCCTTCAGATGGCAAAATTTACTGCATTTCCTGCGGAGAATCCGAGTATCGGCAATTCCTCTCAGCTGCAGCTGATGAAGCCGTTTACAATGAAATCGGCAACCCGTTTGCCTGCTGACCATTTGCACTTCACTTGTCTTGCCCGGTTCTGCCGGGCATTTTTTTTCTGAAACCTTCTGAAAAATCAAACTAAAAATGTGTGAATTATGTAACTCATTTATATTATAATGTAACTTTTTCCAGCATTAATGAATGAACTTTGTATTGTTAATAGATCTTCTCAATTATGATTAGTTTTTAAGCAAAACCTGAATTTATGGATACCTGGAATGAGAAGAAAGTCAAACTTAAACAGAAGTTTACAATCCTGATGGACAATGACCTGAGTTTTATAGAAGGTCATAAAGAAGATATGTTTCTAAAACTTCAGAATAAGCTGGGCAAAACCAAAGAAGAATTACTAAAAATTATTGCAGGACTTTAATGGTGGATCCTTGATTCATACATAAGCCCTATATAAGCCGTATATAAAGGCTATATGATTGCACTCTTGTAATAAAACAGCGCCAAACAGGCACAAAAAAAGCAGTCCGGGTAATCCCAGACCGCTTAATGATGAAGTGCAGATGTTTACTTTCCCGGCTCAGCACCAGGATTTTCATCTACGGCCGTCTGGCTGACTGCCGAGATAACACCGCAGGCAACTGCCAGGTACCCGGCAACCGTGACAACGGCAACAGGCAAAGCAACAGGAGCTGCCAGGATTGCTGCCGAAGTGGCGCCCAGGATCAGACCAATGTTCCGAAGTTTTTTGAAGAATTTCGGGGTAGGGGATTGGATCCGCTCAATAAGGTTCATTTCATTTGCTTTCATGAGAATGTTCTTTAAAGGTTATGTTTTCAATGATTTCTACTCTTTTTTCAAGGTATTCGACCCGCTGGCACAGCAAGTCGTATCGGCTCTTAAATTCAGTCTTGATCAGCATGGTTGTGGTTTTCACTTCTGATAGATCCAACTCCATCTTGCGAAAATCACTGTGAAGCTGCTTGATGAAATAGGCCACAACACTCAGCAGAATGCTGGTAATAGAGCCGAAAATGAGCTGTATGGCTGATATCTGTTCCATAGGTCCTGGAGATTAAGGTTTAACAATCTTATTTTCAATCACGATCCGATCGTTGCCCATGAGAATCTGTTCAACCAGTTTAGGATAAACCTGCTGGTAAGCAAAGTCTGACATCAGCACTTTGTAATCGTTACAGATTTGCATCCAATAATGAGCGATCAGTGGACAACCTCTTGTATCGAGATGCGTGTTGCCTTTGTGAAAAAACACCAGGTCAAAGTTTGGCAGCCCATCAATTTCAACCATACCCTTGTGCATCTTAGGATATTCACTCAGGTACTTGGCATGCATGCCTGATGTTTTATTCAGGATAAGCCGGAATTCTCCTGTTGGAATGCAGGTTTGCCCTGGGATCTTGATTTCTCTGATGCGGTCTTCCAGCAGGTAAGAGGCAAACAATCCGTTGATATAAAGATGGCTCAGGGTACTATTTTTCCCCTGAGCCACTCTGATGATCCTGGTTTCCATCACGGTCCCTCTCTCTAGTATGCGTCTACAACTTTCATAGCGTTGCCGCTGGCGAAAGCGTAATAGTTTTCACCTACTTGCTGGAAGAATTCAATACCAGCAACGGCGACGATGGTGCAGTCATCCGGAACGGGATCTTCGGTGTCAACGTCAGCGTTCAGAACGGTTTCAGGAATCGGTCCATTCAATGCCAGGTAATCCGAATAGGTAACGGCTGAAAGCTCATGGAAATCCGGTTTAATGGCTTCGTAAGTGTCGCTGGTTGCATTGTAAGCGAAGTCGCTCAATACGCCCAGGCCAAAGATCAGACGGAAATGGGTTGAACCGGCAGGAGCATTGATCCCGTCCATTGGATTGAAAGCAGCAACGGAATAATCAGCAATTCCACGTTTTACGTTTTTAGCAAGATCGGCACCTGCTTTCATGCAGGAATCATAATTTGCATTCTTGTTAAACGTGACGCCTGCCAGGTACTTCCTTTGCTGGCTGATCAAGATAGCGCGGTACCCACGAGGCTCAGACTGGTCCTCCAGGTTGATTTTCTTCATGATGGCGGTAAGCCTGCCGGTAAGCTGGCTGTCGCTCATCTTTCCGAGTACGGAGCTGAACACTGAGCGAACGGCACGACCAGCTTTAGCGCTGCCACCAAATTCGTTCATATTTTCACGGGTACGCTCGAAAGCAGGAGCTGTAGCAACCTGTTCTCCGGTAGGTCCGCCGGTCAATCCGGCAAAATAACCGGTCTGGCCTTTAATTTTGAAATGTCGGATATCGCCAATGGTACCAACGTACTTGACGTGTCCTTTTTGTCTTGCCATTGTAATAATGTTTAAGAGGTTAAAATTGATTTAATTGCCAACCTGATTCTTGTCACTTTTTCCTCTTAACCTGCTAGCAAAGACAAAGATTAAAGTGCTGAAAATCAAGGTTTCGTTATTTACAAATTTCTATGTAAATTTGTATTAAATCAACTGTTAAAACGCTGTAAAACAATGTTATACAATGCAAAAGCACCCATCATCGAAGAAACGTGGTTAATTGTCAGTGCAATTATTGATGGAGATAGTATTTATGTGAAAGGAATTTTCACCGGGATCGAAAAAGAAATTCGATTATATGGGATTGATGCCCCTGAAACCAGGAAGGGAAGAAAGCTTCAGGAAGATGAAGAAAAGACCAGGGTAGCAGGGGAGTTGCTTCGGTTCATGGGAAACCAGGCAAAAGAATTTGTAATGAGGATCTGTCCTCCTGGCACTTCTGTTACTATTTACACAGAACGTGGTAATGAAACTGATTTCTGGAACCGCCAGCTTGCTTATGTTATCCTTCCTGATGGAACATGCTTGAATGATTTATTGGTCCAGGAAGGTTTTGCTAAAGCCACTGACGAGTATTATTGTAGTGAGCTACCAAAATACCAGGTAATGAATTGGGAAGCCAAGTTGGGAAAGAAAGGATTGTACGCAATAAGTTTATTCTGATTATTCTTCAATAGCTAATAAATGATAGTAAATCGCTGGAACATCAGTAAAATCAGGGAATTCTTCAAAGTTTACCCTATGTTTACCCCATAAAAGAAAAAAGAGCTGTAATTTGTTGAATTACAGCTCTTTAACGTGTGTTTCTGTGATCCGCTTGGGATTCGAACCCAAGACCCCATCCTTAAAAGGGATGTGCTCTACCTGCTGAGCTAGCGAATCATTCTCGTTGATTTGAGGGTGCAAAGGTACATCTTTCTTTTAATTGTGCAACAGAAAATGAAAATATTTTTCTTAATTTTTATTCCTATGCCTTTATAATATTAGTATTCAGAGGTTTGTTACAAATTTAAATTTTACGCATTGCACCTCTCTCAAATTGATTTACCAAAGCTTTAAATTCACATATCAGGCCGTTTTATAAACGTAATATTCCTTTCCCTTCCCTTAATATTGTCACATTGCCATCCGTACAATCTAAAACTGTTGAGGGAATATTGCCGCCCATTCCTGCGTCTATTACCAAGTCAACACTGTTCGAAAATTTCTCGTAAATCAACTCAGGATCGGTCGTATATTCAATTATATCATCATCATCGTGAACCGAAGTCGACATAATAGGGTTTCCAAGCATTCGAACTATTTCCAGCGTAATCGGATTGTCTGGTATCCTGATGCCTACGGTTTTTCTTTTGCTCTGAATATGACGAGGGACATTATTACTGGCATTCAAAATAAACGTAAAAGGTCCAGGAAGGTTAGCCTTCATCACTTTGAATATGCTGTTCTCAATAGGTTTGCAATAATCAGACAAGTGACTGACATCTGAACAAATAAATGAAAAAGTCGACTTTCCGGGCTTAATTCCTCTTAAGTTGCAGATTTTATCTATGCTTTTGCTTTTGAAAATATCGCAGCCAATGCCGTAAATCGTATCAGTCGGATACACAATAATTCCCCCATCGCGCAAACACTCCACAACCATTCGCAATTGTTTTTCATTGGGGTTCTCCGGATAAATCTTAATAAGCAATGCCATAAAAAGTTTTTTGAGATTTATAATCTGCAAGCAATATAGATCCGGGAAAATTCCGTTTGTCTTACCCCCCAATACCCCGATTAATTACTATACAAGTCCATTTTGATTTCCTTCTATTAAATTGCATTTCTGAAAAGAAGGCTTTTAAATGATTTTTAACAAAGTTAGTACCTTTTATCATNNATATATATATGGATGCTTCGTGATTAGTTCCTGGATATATTATGGGTGTAGAGTAATATTGAAGATATTTTAAACAACGCATAAATATCTGTTATAATCAATGTAAATTTGCTCTCTTTTAAAAATAGAATTGTATGGCGGGGAATAAATATGCAGTAATTGGTATCGGGCAATTTGGTAAAGCTATTGCCAAAGCTATATCTGCAAAAGGTTACGAGGTAATGGCAATCGACAGTGATTCTGAGATTATTGATAATATCAGTAATGATGTTGCGTATGCTGTTGCACTCGATGCAACTGATAAGAGGGCATTGCAGGGGCAAGGCATTGAAGATTTTGATGCCGTTGTTGTTGCTATTGGTTCTGATTTTGAACAGAGGTTACTCTGTGCGTCTATTTTACTCGACCTGAATGTGAAACGTATCATTACCCGTGCCAATGGAGAAGCCCAAAGGATAATATTAGAGAAGATGGGCATTACAGAAGTGCTTTCACCTGAAGAAGAAGTAGGAATTATTGTGGCTGAACGTATGCTTAATCCCAATATTGTCAGCTATTTGCAACTTCCCGATAATCACCGTGTTGTTGAGTTGCTCAGCCCCAAAAACTGTATTAATAAAACTTTTGGTGAAATCGATTTGCGCGATAAATACAAACTCAGCTTAATAACAATTAAAGAGGAGTTGCGCATAATAAAAGATGGAAAAGAAATAATTGAGCATCATATCATTGGAGTCCCCGATTCAAAGCAATCACTTCAAGCTACTGACAGGCTGGTGATCTTTGGTCATGTTCATGATATTGACAGGTTTCTTGAAATAAACACCTAGGATATGCTGAAGGACAGGGTTTTCCAGGTCAGGGAGTTTATAAATATTCGTCTTTACACGCATCGGATATATGTAATGCGGGCATTGCACATTGCCAGTGTTATTGTATCACTCATTACCATTGCAGCCATCATATATCAGCATGGTTACCGTCAAACTCCTTACAGTCTGAATCTTACGGAGAATATCATTGGATTTAGCCTGTTTTTTTATGTATTCAAATTTCTGATCAGGATTTTTTATGAATTTCATCCGGTTGATTTTATTAAAAGTAATAGATTTGAAGCCTATTTATTGGCGCTTATTGCTATCGATCAGTTTGTCAGTTGGTTTACTGGTAATCATATCGTTCAGCAGCTCATGCAGTTGGTTGGATTTCCGGGAATCCATACTTATTACAATCTCTTCATCCAGTTCTACTTTTTTATCATAATTAGTGTTGAGCTTGGTAAAGCAGGACGATTTATCGATTATGTAAAAATTGGTCCTTCGGGGTTGTTGGCACTCTCCTTTATACTAATCATCTTTTCCGGAACAGGCTTGCTTTTATTGCCGGAAATGACTGTTTCAGGCATCAGTGCTATTGATGCTTTGTTTACATCAACCAGTGCATGTTGTGTTACAGGCCTTGTAGTAGTTGACACTGCAACCTGTTTCACGCTGAAAGGCAAAACCATTATCATGCTATTAATCCAGGTGGGCGGATTGAATATAATTTCATTTGCTACTTTATTTGCCACATTTTATCGCAATTCAGCAGGTGTTCGAATGCAATCGCTGATTAAGGATATGGTATCGGCCGACAAACTCAGCAATACAAGAATCCTACTTCAAAAGATATTTTTGTACAGCATCTTTATTGAACTCTTAGGTGCATTTTTGCTTTATATAACATGGCCCAATGAAATGTCATTTAAAGGAATAGGGGAAAAAATGTACTTTTCAGTTTTTCATTCAGTTTCAGCATTTAATAACGCAGGATTTGGATTATTTACTGACAATCTTTACGACATAACAGTCCGCCATGCATATAACCTGCAACTTGTAATTTCGGCTCTTATTTTCTTTGGCGGCATAGGGTTTATTGTACTTGAAGACATTTTTGGAATACGGAACATCAAAGAACGGCGCAAACTGAAGTGGAAAAGATTGCAAACACATTCCCGTATTGCACTTCATACTTCCATATACCTGGTAATTGCGGGCGCAGTTGTTTTCTACTTGGTTGAATTCCGGCATTCAATTTCAGGTTATGGATTTTACGGGAGCTTTGTTTCATCAGTCTTTCAATCAGTAACCTGTCGTACTGCAGGTTTTAACACGGTCGATTTTACACATCTTCGCCAGCCAGTTCTGATTTTCATGATGTTCCTGATGTTTGTTGGTGCCTCACCGGGTTCGACCGGAGGTGGTATTAAAACAACAACCTTTTCGGTAATTATACGTTCCGCTATCAGCACTATTAAAGGACGGAAAAATGTAGAAATTGTAAAACGTACCATTTCGAGTGATACCATACACAAAGCATACTCTATTGCTATGTTCTCGATTTCGTTGATTTTCATATCAACCTTTGTGCTCTCAATCACCGAGCCTGATAAAAACTTTATAAACTTGCTTTTTGAGGAAATTTCGGCATTCGGAACTGTTGGTCTTTCAACCGGTATAACTTCATCGCTGAGTTATGCTGGCAAAGTTATCATTATACTTACCATGTATATCGGCAGGATCGGAACACTAACCCTGGCGCTGGCACTTACCAAACGGATAATTTATACCAAATACAGGTATTCCGAAATCAATGTTCTTGTTGGTTAACTTATGCTTTTCAACCAGAATGTTCTATTGAAATAATGAAACCGGTATAAACAAAAAAGAGAGGAATAATCCCTCTCTTTTAAGTGTTTTTTAATTATTTATAAGAAAAAATAATGCCGTTTGATCTTTACAGGGCTAAAATATAATTTCCTGATTGATTAACTGTAAAAATCATTGTTAAAATATGTTAACGAAAAACACATTGGTTATTCGTCGATATCTTTATCAGCAATTTTCTCCTTATCATCCTCTTCTTCTTCACGCTCATCTGTTTCCTTTAAATCAAGCGCAGTTTCAAAGAAGTCCTCATCCTTATCGGTTTTTGTATCAACTTTTACGGGTACTTTGATCAGGTAACTAGCTTCTTCTGTATCGAGTGTTATAGCATAAAAAAATGTTCCACCAGCCTGGGGTACCTTAATGGTATTGTTGATCCAGCCCAAAGGATATTTCTTACGAATAGCCTCCATTAGTTCAGGGGAGACATTGGCATAATTGATTATCAGTTTTTTACGATTAGCCTGCATTGTTATAGCTGATTTTTATTCAAATTGGTGCCACAATTATACGGCAGAAAAATAAAAAATCATACTTTTTTTGATAAATTAACAAGTTTTTTTGTCTGATTGAAATCCTATTTAACTTTAACCAGCACGATACCAGTCCGGTTTGTGGAATAAACACTTAAGCGGTTTGTTGATGTGCTTTCATCGAAACGGGTACTATATACCATATCTTCATTTACTCTTCCGTGTCCTCCAAAGTTAACATGATCCGTATTCAGTACAATCTTATAGTCACCAGCCTGGGGCACCGTAAACTCATATCCGGGAATTGAAACGGTAGTGTGAAAGTTGAAAAGAAAAATGAGCCCGGCCCGTTCAAAAACAAGACATTTATTGTTCTCGTCGCAATTAAGTTGGTTGGCGTATAAAGTACTCAGGAGTTTAGCTTCCCTTACCAGTTTAATCATTGCCCGGTCGAAATCAGACAGAAAGTGATATCGCAAAAGCGGATTATCCATAAGTGACCACTGCCGGCGAGCATACTTATAACTCCAGTCGTTTCCTTCACGGGGAAAGTCAATCCACTCCGGATGTCCAAATTCATTGCCCATGAAATTAAGATAAGCCTGGCCTCCAAGTGCTACCGTAATAAGCCTGAGCATTTTATGCAATGCTATTCCACGCTCTACAACCATATTCTCATCGGACGAACGCATGTTGAAGTACATTTCTTTATCCATCAACCTGAAAGCTATGGTTTTATCACCCACCAATGCCTGGTCGTGCGATTCGCAATAACTCACAGTTTTAACATACGGAAGCCTGTCGTTGAGCACCTGCCAGATTTCGCCCATGCTCCATTGTTCATCAGTGTAATCTTTGAGATATTTGATCCAGAAATCAGGGATACCCATACCCAGCCTGTAATCAAATCCGATACCTCCATCGTTAACCGGTGATGCCAATCCCGGCATGCCCGACACATCTTCGGCTATGGTTACAGCCTTCGAATTAATGACATGGCTCAAATGATTGGCAAGGGTCAGGTATGTAACTGCATCGTATTCAACGCCCTGGTTGAAGTATTTGTCAATATTATCAATAGGTTCATCGCCATGGTGGAAATAAAGCATGGATCCAACGCCATCGAACCTGAAGCCGTCGAAATGAAATTCTTTAAGCCAATACCTGATGTTCGATAACAAAAATTGCATTACTTCTGTCTTCCCGTAATCAAATAGTTTAGAATCCCAGTTTGGATGTTCGCCCCGGGCTCCAGCATGGAAATATTGTGTCTCGCTGCCATCGAAAAGGTTTAGTCCCTCGTTCAGGTTTTTAACAGTATGCGAATGAACCAGGTCCATAATTACTGCAATACCCATATCATGGGCCGTTTTAATGAGCAATTTCAGATCTTCCGGTGTACCGAACCTGGATGATGGCGCAAAAAAGCTTGAAACATGATAACCAAAGGAGCCATAATAAGGATGCTCCTGTATGGCCATGAGCTGAACGGCATTATACCCCGCTTTTTTAATGCGTGGAAGTATATTTTCAGTAAATTCGTTGTAGGTACCTATACCTTCTTTCTCCTGCGCCATTCCAACATGGGCTTCGTAGATAAATAAATCGCCTTGTTTGCTTATATCGAAATGATCATTCTGCCAGTCGAAATCAGGTGGAAACCAGAGTTGACCGCTGAAGTTTTTAGTGTCCTCATCCTGAATAACCCGCCTGATATATGCCGGGATTCGTAACTGGTCACCTATATTGCTCTTAACCAGAACTTTAATTTTGCTTCCATGCG
>DDEN01000024.1 GCA_002336115.1 Chitinophagaceae bacterium UBA1953 | reverse complement strand
ATTTGTTAACTCCTGCAATGTAAGCTCACCTGATCAAGTGTTCCGCTGGATCATTTGGTGCCAAAAATATCTGTTCTGATTATATCTGAAACTTCAAAAGACAACTGTAGATGTAACTCCTTTTTCTATTTTGTGCAATGCTGAAATTCCATTTTTCAAATACCTGATACATTCAGTAAAACATTTCCCCGGGTTTTTGCCTGGGGAATTTTTTTGCCCGTATCTGAACCTGAATTTATGGGATGAAGAGACAGGTGAGATGAGAATGCCTTCTTCACAGCAAGGTTACCCTTTTAAACGATAGTTGCAGGCTTGCAAAAAACTGATAGGGGCGTTGCATATTTGATTGGATTAACAATTTAAATGTAAGCTTTCAATAACGCAACGTACTTTTCGAAAGACGTTGCTGCAAAGTAGGTTACAATGAGTACACTGTTTACTTCGCAAGGAATAATGCTTTATGCTGCAATTGAAACATGACATGACGACAAAGAAACGGCTAATGACGCACCTGAAATGGCGTATGACGCAGTTGAATTTGCCTTTGACAGACTTGAATTTAGCAATGACAGGGTGTGTTTGATGGTTTTGGGCTGAAAACTACCAGTTTTATGCTATTTCGGCAGAATTCAACTAATCCTTAGTTGAAACTCAGGATAGCTTTCGTGATTTTATCTTTATTCAGCAATGAATGAAACCGTATTATTGGGAGACTAAGGATAACGGAGTAATAAAAAAGCCGGGTACTCCCAGCTTCTATAAAATGTTTTGTTTTGAATTATACATTAAACCTGAAGTGCATTACATCCCCATCTTTAACAATGTATTCTTTTCCTTCAATGCGCAGTTTGCCGGCTTCACGACAGGCAGCTTCAGTTTTGTAAGTCAGGTAATCATCATAACCAATTACTTCAGCTTTGATAAAACCTTTTTCAAAGTCTGTGTGAATTACTCCGGCACATTGCGGAGCTTTCCAGCCTTTGTGGAATGTCCATGCCCTTACTTCCTGCACACCAGCCGTAAAATAAGTCTGCAAGCCAAGTAAATGGTAAGTGCTGTGAATTAAACGGTCAAGAGCAGGCTCCACCATTTTATATTCTTCCATGAAAAGTGCTTTATCGTCGGGGTCTTCCATTTCGCTGATCTGTGCTTCAATTGAATTGTTCATTACAATTACTTCTGCATCTTCATCCTTCACTGCTTCAATTAAGGCTTGTGAGTATTTGTTACCCGTGTGCATACTTGCTTCATCCACGTTTGCTACATATACCACTTTCTTTTGCGTAAGGAAGAATGAATCCTGGATCAGGTCAAGTTCAGCAGTATTCAGATCCAGGCTGCGGATGCTTTTTCCCTGTTCAAGATGAGCTTTGCATTTTTGCAGAACAAGCATTTCTTCTTTTGCCTTTGGATCATTTGTTTTGGCTATTTTCTCTACACGCTGCAGTTTCTTATCAACTGTTTCAAGGTCTTTCAACTGTAGTTCTGTATCAATAATTTCTTTATCACTTACCGGGTTAATAGCACCTTCATCACGCAACACATTTTCATCTTCAAAACAACGGATCACATGAATAATGGCATCCACTTCACGGATATTTGCCAGGAATTTATTTCCCAAACCTTCACCTTTACTTGCACCTTTCACCAGACCGGCAATATCAACAATTTCAATTTGCGTGGGAACAATACGATCAGGAATAACTAATTCAGCCAGTTTGTTCAATCGCTTATCCGGCACATCAACCAAACCAACGTTTGGCTCAATGGTGCAGAAACGATAATTGCTTGCCTGCGCTTTTGCACTGTTGCTTACTGCATTAAACAATGTTGATTTTCCTACGTTTGGTAACCCTACAATTCCGGCTTTTAAACCCATTAGTTATTTCAGATTTTAGATGTTCGATTTCAGATTTGTTTACCAGCTTTGATCGTTCCTTCAACTTCCGTTGTGTCACTCATGCAGACGCTCATGGTCTGCATTCCGACATTTATCGTCGGAACTTGTGCTGTAACAATTCTATTTTGCTTTTTAAGGCCGCAAAGATAAGTTTTAGCTGTGAAAGAAGGGGTACGCCAATAAAATGCTTTTGGTAGTTTCACTGAAATCTGCAATCTTCAATCTAAAATTAGAAATTGGTATGGCTTTAAGCAGAATCTGGAGCGCTTTCATCATCATTGCTGTTTTAGTAGCAGGCTACAAATACTTTTTTTCAAAAGGACAGGAAGATATTTTTACCCGGATGGTAACCGGTACTGCAAAAGATGAAATGAAATATGTTGTTCTGGGCGATGCTACAAAGTTTGGGGGGTATGCAACAGCCGACAGTTTTGCAAAGGCAGCGGCTCCGTTTGGTTTTAAACGGATTGATAAGGTTGATGCAGAAACAAAATATATTGTTACAGATAACATAGCTGCAGATACGGTAAAGCTGCTTGTAAGTGAATTTTCTTCGGTTAAGCCTGTAACATACGATTACGTAACAGCCAAATTTCAAAGACCGATTGATGGTGTGATAGAAACCTGTAAAACTGCGGTGAATATCTGTATTAATCTCATTGGCATTATGGCTTTGTTTATGGGGCTGATGGGGATTGCAGAAAGGGCAGGAGGAATAAGATTGTTATCGAAAATTATTGGCCCATTTTTTTCAAAACTGTTCCCAGGTGTTCCAAAAGATCATCCTGCGCATGGGCACATGATGATGAATTTCAGTGCCAACCTGCTGGGGCTTGATAATGCTGCCACACCGTTTGGATTAAAAGCAATGGCCAGTTTGCAGGAGCTGAATAAGAATAAAGAAACCGCATCGGATGCACAGTTGATGTTTCTTTGTTTACATGCAGCCGGTTTTTCTTTAATTCCTGTGAGTGTAATTGCGGTACGTGCTTCAATGAAAGCAGCAAACCCCACCGATATTTTTATACCCTGCATGATTACCACTTTTGTTGCAACAATGGCGGCCATGATTATTGTTTCTGTTAAACAGCGGATTAATCTTATTCAGCCGGTGATTTTAATGTGGGTGCTTGGCTTAACCGCCATTATTACTGCATTGGTTGTGTATCTCCGTACACTTACTCCGGAGCGCTTACAGACTTTTTCGGGAGTTTTGAGTAATGGGTTGATCCTGGTTATTTTTTTATTGATTGTTCTTGGCGCTCTGTATAAAAAAATTGATGTGTTTGATGCCTTTGTTGAAGGAGCAAAAGGTGGTTTTGAAACGGCGGTGAAAATTATTCCCTACCTCGTAGGCATGCTGGTTGCCATCAGTATGCTGCGCATCAGTGGAACATTTGATGCGTTGATTGATGTATTGAAAGCATTTTTTGTGTGGGCAGGAATGGATACCCGTTTTGTTGATGCATTGCCAACTGCATTAATCCGTCCGTTGAGTGGAGGAGGTGCAAGAGGAATGATGGTAAGCACGATGTCAACTTATGGTCCTAATTCATTTGCGGGCACATTATCATCCATCATGCAGGGTGCATCCGATACCACATTTTATGTAATTGCTGTTTACTTTGGTTCCGTGGCAGTAAAAGATACAAGGTATGCAATTGGTGCAATGTTGCTGGCCGATCTTGTTGGTATTATCACTGCTATTCTACTGGCTTATTTGTTTTTCGGCAACCTGGCTTAGTTAAAAAGGCAAACAAACTCTTTAGCATAAAATTTACATCATTGGTAAAAAATCGTTTAAGTCAACAATTATCTTCGTTTCCTAAATTTTCTTCATGAAGAAATTTTCAAGTTTAATTGCTGCTGTATTAATTGTTTTCATTTCATTTTCCCAAACACCGCAATCGCTGAACAGTGCTGAAATATTACTTGGTATTAAGAAACTGAAGGTGATTGGCAGTGTGCTGTACATTGCTGCACACCCTGATGATGAAAATACAAGATTGCTTACTTACCTGAGTAAAGAACGCTTATTCCGCACCGGTTATTTAAGTTTGACAAGAGGTGATGGCGGACAAAACCTGATTGGTGATGAACAAGGTGTTGAACTTGGATTAATCCGTACACAGGAATTATTAGCAGCACGACGAATTGATGGAGCAGAACAGTTTTTTACCCGTGCTTATGATTTTGGTTTTTCCAAATCAACCGACGAAGCTCTACGCATCTGGAACAAAGAAAAAATTTTGAGTGATGTTGTTTGGGTGATTAGAAAATTTCAACCTGATGTTATCATTACACGTTTTCCTCCCGACAGCAGGGCAGGGCATGGGCATCATTCGGCTTCGGCTGTATTGGCCCGTGAAGCTTTTGATGCTGCGGCCGATCCCAACCGTTTTCCTGAACAGTTTGCTTATGGTGTAACGCCCTGGAAAACAAAACGCATTTTCTGGAACACCTTCAACTTTGGCGGAAACAATACAACTTCAAATGATCAGTTGAAAATTGATGTAGGCGGATTTAATCCGTTGCTTGGAAAAAGTTATGGTGAAATTTCAAGCGAAAGCAGAAGTATGCATAAAAGCCAGGGTTTTGGTGTGGCAAGACAACGTGGTTCTCAAACTGAATTTTTTACATTAACAGGTGGCGATGCAGTGCAGAATGACCTGGTTGATGGCATTGTTACCGACTGGAGCAGGTATGAAGGTGGCGCTGGAGTGAATGCAATGATTGATCATTTAATTGCTAATTATTCTGTTCAAAATCCATCAGCATCAGTAAAAGAATTAGTGGAACTATATAAAACTGTTGAACAAATTAAAGATGGCGACTGGAAGAAAAAGAAACTGGAAGAAATTAAACAGTTGATTGAAGCATGTGCAGGATTATATATAGAAGCGACAACAAACCAGGAATATGTTGTTAATGAAGATAGTTTGAGAGTGAATGTGTCAATAATTTCCCGTACAAACATTCCAGTAGAATTAAAACGTATTCAGCTTGACAGCAGCAATATTTTGATGATAGCAGACAGCGTTAGGAGTAAATTTCCCTTTTATGCAGAGAGACTTCAAAAAGAAATGAGGGAACAACCTTATTTTATTGATACAACCTTGAATAAAAGATTGAATATAAACATTGCAGTTGGTTTTATAAGGAAGATTGAAGTGAGAAGAAAAGAAACTGAACCTTACTGGGTATTTAAACCTATGAGTGAAGGAAGTTTCACAGTTGATGATCAGGAAATGATTGGACTTGCAGAAAATGATCCCGTTTATAAAGTGAAATTCGAAATAAGTATTGAAGGAGAGAATTTTGTTTTTGAAAAACCGGTGATGTATAAATTTACTGACCCTGTAAAAGGAGAAATGTATCAAAAACTTGTTGTGTATCCTTCTGTTCTTATTAAAGCAACTAACTCATTACTTTTATTTAAGGATAATAACAGTAAAACTGCAAATTTTGTTTTTTCTCCTCAAAGTTACAGGAATGTTAAAACTTCTGTTTCGGTAAATACATCAAACGATTGGAAGATAAGCCCAGAATTCACTTCATTTACTTCAAATGGAAAACAGGATTACAATCTTAATGTAAAAGCAAGCCCTGTTAAATTTATAAGTGGCGCTGTTGGTTTTGTGCAACCAAGTTACACAAGCAAAATTTCTTATGGAATAAACCGTCAACGTCTGCGCAAAATTGAATACGATCATATCCCAACGATTACTTATTTCCCTGATGCACTGACTAAAGTAATTTCTGTTGATGTAAAAGTTTCAGGCAAAAAAGTTGGTTACATTACCGGTGCAGGAGATTTTGTTCCGTATTGTCTGCAGCAAATGGGATATGAAGTTGATGTGCTGAAAGAAAGTGATCTTTCGCTAAGTAAATTAAAACAATACGATGCTATTGTTACTGGTGTTCGTGCTTATAATATTCATGCATGGCTCAGCAACTCTTATGATGTGCTGATGCAGTATGTAAAAGAAGGTGGTGTATTGCTTGTTCAGTACAACCGTAACAATAATGTTGGACAAACAAGAACAAAAATTTCACCTTATCCTTTTACTGTTTCACAAACAAGAGTAAGTGAAGAAGATGCAGTTGTAACAATGCTCAGGCCTGAACATCCTGTGTTCAATTACCCTAACAAAATCACAGCAAAAGATTTTGAAGGTTGGGTTCAGGAAAGAAGTATTAATGAAGCCGATAATATAGATGAACATTATGTACCACTCATTGGCATGAACGATGTAGGCGAGGCTGCACATAATGGAAGTTTGATAGTAACTGATTATGGTAAAGGGCGTTTCATCTATACTGGTCTTGTATTTTTCCGTGAACTTCCAGCAGGTGTGCCCGGTGCTTACAGATTAATGGCTAATTTGCTGGCGAAACCGTTGGGAGCAAAGTAATAAGTTGTAAGTTATAAGCAGTAAGTTAAATGAGTAATAAAAAACAGGCAACAATAGAACGCACTTTGTTGATAGGTTTGGGTCTTGGTTTATTAATTGGTTTTTTGAGCAAACGAATTGCATATGGTTTGCTGTTAGGTATTGGCTTAACATGGCTCATCAGTTATATGATGAAGCCCAAAGAAGATGAATAGAATTGTTTTATACAAGAGTGCGACACCTTTGCAGATGATTAAAGGTTTGTTGCTGACTACATAAAAAAATGAAGCAACCGCAAAACAAAAAAGAACCAACATGGATTAGCTGGTACATTGCTGTGGCAGGCGTTCTTGTATTGCTTCTAATCTTTTTTTATTTTTTCACCCAACAGTTTTCATGAATTTTCAACTTACAGACTGGATTGTGCTTGCTGTTACACTGTTGGGTGTAATCGTATATGGTATTTATAAAAGCCGTACTTCAAAAAATTTAGAAGGCTATTTTCTTGGTAACAGGCAAATGTCCTGGTGGTTGGTATTACTCGGGGTGATGGGTACTCAAGCCAGTGCAGTTACTTTTTTAACAGCACCCGGACAGGCTTATACTGATGGAATGCGCTTTGTGCAATATTATTTCGGATTGCCTATTGCAATGATTGTACTCAGTATCACTTTTGTTCCGCTGTTTCATAAACTGAAATTATTTACTGCATATGAATTTTTGGAAAAGAGATTTGATGTAAAGACCAGAACTCTTACAGCTTTTTTATTTTTATTATCAAGGGGGTTAAGTACTGGCATCAGCATATTTGCACCGTCTATTGTATTGAGCAGTATGCTGGGATGGGATATTTATCTCACTAATATTTTAATGGGAGGTTTATTGATTGTATATACTGTAAGTGGCGGAGCTAAAGCTGTTGCTTATACACAAAAGCTTCAGTTTGTGATTATTTATGCGGCGATTTTTGTGGCGGCTTATTTCGCCATTAAAGCATTGCCAAACGGAATTGGCTTTACTGACGCTTTACATATTGCAGGCAAAAGCGGAAAGCTGAATGTGATAACAACGGGGGTGAATGAACATGGTTTCGACTGGAAAGACCGTTACAATATCTGGAGTGGTTTAATTGGTGGTTTTTTTCTTGCACTCAGTTATTTTGGAACAGATCAAAGCCAGGTTGGGCGTTACCTTACTGCAAAAGATACACGGGAAAGCAGGATGGGCTTATTATTAAACGGGCTGGTAAAAGTGCCGTTGCAGTTTCTTATCTTATTAATTGGTTGTTTGCTGTTTGCCTATTATTCATTTTTTAAAGCACCGGCTTTTTTTAATAAAACACAGGAGGCAACGGTGCTGAAAAGCGTTTATGCAGGTGAATATAAAGCAGCAACAGCAGCATTTGAAAAAATACAGCAAGGAAAAACTGTTACTGCAAATGAACTTGCATCGGCGCTTCATCAAAACAATGAGCCGGTAATTAATGCGTCAAGAAATAAACTTTCTGCAGCAGAAAAAGAAGGTCAGGTATTGAGGGAGCAAATGAAGAAATTAATAAAGAAAGCCGATCCTGAAGCCGATACAAATGATACAAATTATATTTTTCTGCGATTTGTAGGCGATACATTGCCTTCGGGTCTGGTGGGATTGATTGTAGCCATTATTTTCCTTGCAGCCTGGGGAAGCATTGCTGCTGCTCTAAACTCGCTTGCATCCTGTACAATGATTGATTTTCATAAACGGCTTACTAAAAAAAATCTTTCACCTGAGCAGGAATATAAATGGGGAAAATATTACACGCTTTTCTGGGGCGTATTTTGTATTGTAATTGCTTTTTTTGCATCTAACATTGGTAACAGTCTTATTGAAGCGGTGAATATTCTCGGTAGTTGGTTTTACGGAACAATTCTGGGTATTTTTCTTGTTGCTTTTTATATCAAAAAAGTACAGAGCAATGCGGTTTTTATTGCGGCAATTATTGCTGAAATAACTGTTATTTTGATTTCTTATTTCAACATCATTTCTTTTTTATGGCTTAATTTAATTGGTGCTGTTGCCGTGGTTATTCTGTCGGTTCTTATCCAAATTTTAACAGCAGCCAAAAGCAAAACCATACAGTAAATGACTGTATTTTTGCTGCATGAAAAAAATCATTTTATTATCTGTTGTTTTTGTTGTTACTGCTTTTTTGCTGAACAGTTGCGGCAAAGCCTGTAAAGGTGTTGATTGCCCTAATTTGAATATCCCGGTTTTTCTGTTCAGAATTGTAAATAGTTCCAACAAAGATATTATGATTGGTTCAGCGAAAGTGTACGATACTTCTGCGTTAAAGATCACGGCAAAAAACAAACAAACCGGAAGCATACAAACGATAACACCTAATTTTTATGCAAACGGAGATACAATCCTAATGACAACATTTGCGGTAAGTAATGCAAATTCTGTGTATTACCTGTCACTGAATAATGTTGTAAAAGATTCGATTTTTTTTACTTATAAATATTTTGTTGATGAATGTTGCGACCGTAGTTTTTATTACATGAACCAGTTTAATACAACTGATGTTGGCACAACATTAACACTGCCGAATTCACCGGCTTATAATATCGTTCATTAGAAAATAGCTTATAAATGCGAAAGCCTCTTCAATTTTATAGAAGAGGCTTTTTTGTTCATAAATTTAAATTACTTTAACCCTTGTTGTAATTTCTCATTGAGCTTTACATAATCATCATTTTTTTGTGCTTTTGCAAGCTCCATTGATTTTTTTGAAGCTTCAAGTGCTTCTGTTTTTCTGCCAGCTTTTGCTAATGCCTTTGCCCGCTGATAGTGCATCCAGTAAGCATTTGGATTTAATTCCACAGCTTTGTTAAACCATTCAATTGCCTGGTTTAAATCCTTTCCATTGTCTGAATAATAAACAGCGGCTGCATAATAAGGCCGGTTATCTTTATTTAGCATATTATCAATCTGTGTCATTACTTTACTGTCAACATCGGTTGTAACAGGGATGGCTATATAAGTTTGCTCCCACAGCAATTGCAATTCGCAGGATGTATTTGTGATGTTACCGATATTGATTGTGAATGTTTCAATCGACATGGGAAGCTTCATTGGTTTTATTGATACACGCACTACATCATTCTCCTGTTTATATGCTGATGGTGATGTTACATCTAATTGTTTGGTAATGATAAATATCCATTCATCTGCTGAAGGAATTGTGAGCAGTCCGTATTTCCCTGCCGGAATTTTTTTCCCTCCAATTGTAACTTCATCACTAAACGTTAATGTTGTTGCACCATTTGCACCGGTGCGCCATATAGCATTATACGGAACAAGATCGCCGAATATTTTACGCCCTTTCATATTGGGACGACTGTACGAAAGTTCAATTGTACCAAGACCAAAATCCTGTTTAATTGTTTGTGTTGTTGATGGCTGGGGCGTTTTTAATTGCTGGGCATTTGCAGTTGCAAATAATCCTGCACAAATAACCAGGAATAATAATTGTTTCATTTGACAAGTAGTTTAGTGGTTAAAGATAAAAAACAAAGGGAAAGTTTAAGCAGGTTTTGATGAATTGCTTTTATCAGAATTGAACGGTATATCGTGTACGTTCGGTTTTACCTGTTTTTGATTTCCATTTAGGGCCTTCTTTCAGTAAACGTATAGCTTCACTGTTGCAGGAGGTGCAATTCGATTTTTCAACTTTCAGGTTGGTAATATTGCCATCAGGAAGCACATCAAATGAAATACTCACTTCTTTACTTAAAAGGTTTGACTGCTGCTTTTTGTCGAAATTTAAAGGTTCACGTATATTATTAGCAACATAAGTATTGTAGTTTTTCCATCCGTCGGCAGGTTCACTTTCCGTTTCATCAATATCTTCTTCCATTTTCGATTTCCTGTTTTTTTGCCTTTCGAGAAAATCTTTGGCTGTTGGAGCATTGGCAACAACGGCATCATCTTTTAAAACAATTCTTTGATTTGTATTATAATTTAACTGCGAAACAATTCCATTATAACCAACCGATTTTGTTTCAATATGCAAAACTGAATCTGATGAAACCAGGTTAAAGTTTCCGTTTACATCTGCATAGGTGCCAACTCCTGAATTAACTTCAGTAATATTGGCAAAGGGCAGAGGATTATTATTTTCATCAACCACTTTTCCAGTAAACTTATTCAGCCTTGCATAAGCCGCCTGTTTTTTATAATCCGGAGCAATATATCCGGGATTTTCTGATCTTACTGCCAATGGTTTCGACGATGAAGAAGCTGTACTTGGAGGCGATGGAAGAATTTTTACTTCATTCATTGCAACTGAAGGATCATTTTCACTTATCTCAGATGCTTTTTCCTTTGTATCATCATTTTTGGGAATGATTGCAGCTTTTTTTGAAGGAATAAAAAAGGGTTTCGGCTCGGACCCGGTACGAAGTTCGTTGATTGCAATATCAGCAGAATCAAATTTCGTTTGAGGAATAACGGCTACTGTATCGTTCTCTTTTTGTTCTGTTACAGCAACAACATTATTTTCTTTTGAAGAATAATAAATTCTGTACAGTACCACTGATAGACTAAGTACTACAATAAAACCAGCAGCAACGCTCATCCATTTGCGGAAGGAGAGAGGAACAACTGCTGCTTTATTTTTCCTGTTGTTGATTTCGGATTTCAGTTCTTTCAGATTGGCCCTGATGTTGATGTGTTCCAGTTGTGAACGATAACCATCAACAGCATCCGATAAAAACGGATCATCCATCAGGGCAGTTTCAAACGCATGCATTTCTGCAGCATTCATCTGCCCTTTGAGGTAACGTTCAATATCGTAGGCGTTGTAGTTCATGATCTGCCAGCTTGGGCTGTTTCTATACAAAGTTTTAAATTTCTCCGGCCATTTTGAATATAACTCCGCACTTTATTCCATTCAATCCCGGTTTGTTCGGTAATATCGTTGTAACATTTCCCTTCAAGATAAAACAAAGTAACACAGGTTTTTTGTTCGGAAGAAAGCTGTTCCAGGCATTTTTCCATGCTGTTCAGCTGCTCTTCCTTCTGGTTTACAGCATCCAGATGCAGCATTTCTTCCTTTTGCATAAAATGGTCTGAAATTTCTACCGTGGCATGCCCTTTTTCTTTTCTTAACTGCATCAGGCAATGATTACGGCTCAGTGTATAAAGCCAGCTTTTGAAATTGGTTACTTCATGTTGCTTTAGTTTACCAATCAGTTCTTCGTAAATATTGATAACAGCATCTTTTGAAGTTTCGGGGTCTTTTAAATATTTAAGACAAACACCGTACACAAGGTCCATGTAACGCTGGTACAGCAAGGCCAGCACATTTAAATCACCATCCTTCCGGTACAGTTCTGTGAGTTCTGCATCGGAGTAGAGATTTCTTTCTTTTTCACGAATAAATGCCAAGCTGTAAAGTTAAAGCGTGGAAGTTAGGTAAAATATTTTTTTGATTGCTTGTGTAATTGTGAAAATGGATGCATCTGTTTTGTAAAATCAATATTTATGCGTTATATCTTCACCGCAGCTATACTGATTGCTGCCATTATCAGCACCGCTTTTTTTCAACGAACACCTCTAACCGTAACAGGTAAAGTAACAAATGAAATAGGTGTGCCTATGCAAAATGTTTCAGTTGTTGAAAAAGGCACTAATAACGGAACATCTACAAACAACGATGGTTCTTTTGTAATAAAAGTATCGGGCATAAAAGCCAAATTACAATTTTCTTTTGTTGGATATGAAACAACAGAAGTTGAACTCCAAGGGAAAAATAATCTTACTGTTTCAATGAAGCCTGCAAAAAAGGAGTTAAATGAAGTGGTGGTAATAGGATATGGTGTACAAAAGAAAAAAGATATGACCGGATCTGTTACAGCACTTTCTGGACGAGTTGCAGGAATTTCTGTAACCAATCAATATGCACCTTCTCCTGTGTATGATAATGAAGAAAATTTTAATACAGAAGATTATGATGGAATTACCGAAAACCGTTTTCGCAAAGTAACAGATGAACCTTTATCTACTTTTTCAATTGATGTAGATGCAGCTTCATACAGCAATGTACGTCGCATGATCAATTACGGGCAGTTGCCTCCGGCAGGTGCAGTACGTATTGAAGAGTTTATCAATTATTTCAAATACAACTATCCTCAGGCAACTAACAATAATCCATTCAGTATTAATACAGAAATGAGTGTTTGTCCTTGGAATAAACAACACAAACTGGTCATGATTGGTTTGCAGGGAAAACAGATTGCTACGGAAAATTTACCTCCGTCCAATCTTGTTTTTTTAATTGATGTAAGCGGATCAATGAGTGATTACAATAAACTTCCATTAGTAAAAGCATCATTAAAATTATTAGTAAACCAGTTGCGTGAACAGGATAATGTGGCTATTGTAGTGTATGCAGGTGCTGCTGGTTTGGTGCTTCCTTCAACAAGCGGTGCACATAAAGAAAAAATACTTGCAGCTATTGAACAATTAAACGCTGGCGGATCAACTGCGGGTGGTGCTGGTATTCAGTTAGCGTATAAAACAGTAAAGGAATATTTTAAGAAAGGAGGAAACAACCGTGTGATTCTTTGTACTGATGGCGATTTTAATGTAGGCATGAGCAGTGATGATGCAATGGAACGTTTAATTGAAGAAGAACGAAAAAGCGGTGTATTTCTTACAGTGCTTGGTTATGGAATGGGTAATTACAAAGACAATAAAATGCAGAAGTTGGCTGATAAAGGAAATGGTAACCACGCATACATTGACGGAATGAATGAAGCAAAAAAAGTATTGGTAAATGAATTTGGCGGAACCATGTTTACTATTGCAAAAGATGTAAAACTGCAGATTGAATTTAATCCGGCCATTGTGCAGGCTTATCGTTTGGTTGGTTATGAAAACCGTATGCTGAACAAAGAAGATTTTAATAGTGATAAGAAAGATGCAGGTGAATTGGGAAGTGGTCATACCGTTACAGCATTGTACGAAATTATCCCGGTGGGAGTGGAGAGTGAGTTTGTTGATGATGTAGATGATTTGAAATACCAGCAGGTGAAGACAAATAAGAAATCAGGTTTGAAAAATGAAATCATGACCATTAAGTTCCGCTATAAAGAACCTGACGGAGATGTAAGTAAACTGATTGTTCACCCTGTGACCGATGAAAAAATACCTTATGATAAAACATCCGAAAACTTCCGGTTTGCCGGGGCAGTTGCACAGTTTGGTATGCTGCTGCGTAATTCAGAATTCAAGGCCGATGCTACTTATGAAAAAGTGATTCGCCAGGCTACAGGTTCACTTGGTAAAGATGAAGAAGGATACAGAAGTGAGTTTGTAAAACTTGTACAAACAGTTTCAAGTCTTGCCAAAAAAGGGAAAGGGCATGAATCAAGCGTGGCGATTGAAGAGTAAGTTAAGAGATAGAAACACAGATTGAGCGGGTAGAACGGATTTGCACTGTTTTTTTTAATGCAGAGGTTAGGAGAAAGAAAGAAGAAATTGAAATTTGTGCTTTTTTTTGAAAATTTTATTTCTCTATAGTATGTTTGGGTATGCACTTGTTTTTGCTGGAAACGTTATATGGCAATACCGTTCATTGGATGGAGCAGCATATGTTCACCTGTCCCAGTAAATTATTTACACATATTGATTGCCCCGGTTGTGGCCTTCAACGTAGCTATATATCGCTTCTGAAAGGCAATCTCTTTGAAAGTTTACATCTTTATCCTGCAGCCATTCCCATTTTCATCATGTTTGTTTTGCTTGTATTACAATTGTTGTTCAAGTTCAGGAAAGGGACAAATATTCTTATGATTTTATATGTTTTTTGTGCAATAATTATTACTGTACATTATATTTACAGAGTAGTAACACACCAAATTTTCTAAAGAATGGATCAAAATCAGCAACAGGATTATTTAACACCAAATCAAACTGTTCTTCCCCCACTGCCCAATGCAACCGTGGCTTTGGTTTTAGGAATACTTTCTATTGTAATGTGCGGTATTGGTATCGTTTTAGGTATTATAGGCATTGTAATGGCAAATAAAGATATTGCTCTTTATAAAAATAATCCCGGTGTTTATAGTGAATCATCTTTTAATAATTCAAAAACAGGGCGTATTTGTTCTATTATTGGAATTGTAGTATCTGCATTGTTTGTTGTGGCATATGCTGTTTATATGATCTGGATTTTTTCAATGATTAAAGACTTTAAATAATAAACTCTTTTTAAATCAAAACCAAACATTATGGATCAGCAAAACAATCAGGTTCAACAACCGCTACCAAATGGTACTACAGTGCTCGTATTAGGCATTCTGTCGATTGTAGTATGTTTTATTACAGGGATTATTGCATTAGTAATGGCCAAAAAAGATATGGCACTTTATAATGCAAATCCTGAAATGTACACACCACAATCATATAGTAATTTAAAGATCGGCCGTATTTGTGCAATTATCGGAATTGTATTACAGGCAATTGGTATTCTGGCCTATATTTTAATAATTGTTGTTTTTGTAGGAGCGGCGGCATCGGCAGGGTTCGGTCATTAATCTTTTCACATTGTTAAGTAAAAGCCGCTTTTAGAAAAGCGGCTTTCTTTATTCTTTCGTGGCAAGATAATTATAATCTGCAATCAGTCTTTCTAAAAATACATCAACTTCAAGATTGGTCTGGATATTCAGTACCTGTTTAATTCTGCCGGCAATGCGATGAGCAGTTTCAAACCTGTTGGTTTTATAGGTTTGCGTTAAAACAGATTTAATGGTGTTAATATCCCGGTCGCTCAGTTTCAATACTTCCGGAAAAAGAACTTTATAATCCTTCTGGGTAATTTCCATAAACACAGTATCATGAATTGAACTGTTGATCTTAGTATTTACAATTGCTGTTCCTGCTGCAAGATCCCCGAGCCGTTGATTTTTAGCTGTAACAGCAATAACAATCACTACTACTATTCCAAAGAAACCCACATAAATAAGTTGTAAGAGAATGAACAGGCCAGGAAACACAAACGAAAAAATCAAAGGCCACTCCCATACTCTGAAAAACCATCTCAACAAATACTGGCTGATGGTGGGGTCGCCCCCTTCTGTGCTCATAACCCTTATTCCCATTGCTTTTTTCCCAATACTTTGCCCGTGAAAAGCAACTTCGCAAATCAAATGATAAAGAAGTAAAGGAACCGATACGAGTAAAATGTCCAGACCAGTTACAAAGTCACCTTCAACCCCCATCCATTCATACAGCAGTTTGCGCATAAATATGGCATAGATAACCCAGATTGTTAAGTCAATAAAATAGGCAAACAGCCTTTTATGAAAAGGTGCTATTTCAAATTCAAGTGAGATGTTGAAAGGAGTGCTGATTAATACATCAGGCATAGCGAAAATTCTGTTTGTAAAATAAAGGAATTAATTGAATCAAAATGTTTGTATTTAAAAATTACTTGGTATTTTCATTTACAGACTAAAGCCATGCGAGAAGCACTATTCATCAAAAAAAATGCGCAGAAATGGAACGAATACCAATATCTGCAAACAGAAGATCCGGATCAAACCGCTGAACGGTTTATTACATTACTTGATGATCTTTCCTATTCCCGTACATTTTATCCTCACAGTAAAGTAACCCGTTGGATCAACAGTCTTGCAGTAAGTATTTATCAAACCATCTATCAAAATAAAAAACAAAAGTTTTCCCGCCTGCTTACTTTCTGGCAATATGAGTTGCCGCTCATGTTCAGGAAATATCACCGCATGCTGCTCTATACATTCATTGCTTTTTCACTTTTTTGTTCAATGGCTGTTCTTTCTTCTATGAAAGATGATGGTTTTGTAAAAGGAGTATTAGGCGAAGACTATGTTTCAATGACTGAAGATAACATTGAAAAAGGCGATCCGTTTGGAGTGTACAGTAAAGAAACCCGGTTTTCGATGTTTGTTTTGATTGCATATAATAATATTAAAGTTGGCTTTTTGATGATTGCAGGAGGGCTTCTTGCAGGTATTGGAACAATGCTGGTGTTTTTTCAAAACTGTATTATGCTGGGCAGTTTTCAATACATGTTTTTTGCAAAGGGATTAGGATGGGAGAGTGTGTTGGTTATCTGGATACATGGCACATTGGAAATTTCAGGGATGATCATTGAAGCCTGTGCAGGCTTTATTCTTGCAAAGAGTATTTTGTTTCCCGGAACTTTTACACGCTGGGTTTCATTTAAACGTGGGGCAAAAGATGCAATGAAGATTTGTATTTCATTAATCCCGATTACAATTACTGCTGCTTTCCTGGAAAGTTATATTACACGCCTCAGTTCAAATGCTTTTGATAAAACCACAAATACATCTCTGGCAACCGGAACAAGCATTGCCATTCTTGCAGTTTCGCTTGCTTTTATTATCTGGTATTTTGTTCTTTATCCCATCAGGCTTGAAAAGCGTTTTGCAAAAAATGAGTTGCTGGCAGATAAAATAAAGACGCTGCAATCATGAAAAAAGTTTTTCTACTTCTCCTGTTTTTTTTGGCGTTGCTTTTTTTGGCACAGGCCCAGAAGGTTGTTGTTGAGCCTTCAGTTGACAGTACTTATGAAGATGAAGACGTTTCAACAAGTGAAGAGCATGAAAATACAAATGATACTGCTATAATAATGGATTATTGGCAATATCCTGCCGATAGTATTTACTCGCTTCGTAAGCAGAAAGATTTCAGATACGCAAAAAATTTAGACAGTCTTTTAAGAAAATGGCAGGAGCAGCAGATGAAAGGTACAAAGAAGGTGAAAACCGTAAATATATCGCCTGTATTTACAGTGTTCAGGATAATAATCTGGATAATTGCTATAAGTGTTATTGTGTTTATCATTTACCGGCTGTTTCTTTCTGAGCATGGCTTGTTTACTTCGCCCACAAAAAATAAACAATTGGAAATAGAGGAAGAACCGGTTACTGATATTAAATATCTCGACAGGCAATTGAACGAAGCTGTGAATGTAGGAAATTACCGCCTTGCTGTTCGCTATATGTATTTGCAGGTGTTGTCGGTAATATCAGAAAAAGGATGGATTATTTTATCGCCCGATAAAACCAATTACCAGTACGTACGGGAACTTGCAAAACCGCAACTGAAAAATGATTTTTCACGCATTACCATGAACTATGATTATATCTGGTATGGTGATTTCGTTATAGAAAAAACTGTTTTTACAGCAGTAAAAGAAGAATTTGATGAGTTTCAATTAAAAATCAGGCAATCATAAAATATTTTTTACGATATGGTTTATTACTGTTGATTGTTGCATTTGCAGCATGCGGTGGTGGGAACAAAGTAAAGCTGCCCGATATGCGCCACAACTTCTCGAAAAGAAGTAAAAAGCCATTTGGAGCGTTTACAGCTTATTCTATGCTGAAAGAGAAATACAGCTCTTCGGCTGCTGATTTGCTTACAGTAAACAAACGTTTTGCTAAAAACGATATTCCGAAATATTCAAAGAAGGGATTGTTTGTTGTTATTTCAAGAATGGTGCTGATGAGTGAAGATGATATAGAAACAATTCTTCGTTATACAGAAAATGGGAACCAGGTTTTTATTTCAGCCGAATACATTAGTGAAGAACTGCTGGATACACTTGGTTTGAAAGTACAATACAAGGATATTTTCAGTTTGTTCCAGGGCGATGCAGCCAATACAGAAACAATGCATTACACAACTGAACAAATGGCCGATTCTGTACTTTTTGCAAACAGCAAATATGGCTTTTTTTATTTACCGTTCAGGCGTTGTTTTCTTAAAACCGACAGTGTTGAAGGTGTACATACACTTGGATTTAATGAATATGGCGCTCCTGATTATATAACACTGCCTTTTGGTAAAGGAAGGTTCTTTTTTCATCTTCATCCTGAAGCATTCAGTAATTATTTTCTGCTAACCGGTAATAACAAAGATTATTTTGAAAACGTGTTCAGCTATATTCCTTCTCAGCGTAATACTGTTTACTGGGATGATTACTACAGAATGGGAAAATTTCCGGAAGATGATTTTTCCATGTTCAGCTTTTTTATGAAATACCCGATGCTGAAATGGGCTCTTTTTGTTGCACTGGGAGCAATTGTGTTTTATGTAGCCTTTGCCAGCAAACGCAGGCAAAGAATAGTGCCTGTTAAACAGAAATACAATAACGACAGTGTTTCGTTTGTTGAAACAATCGGCCGGCTTTATCTTCAGAAAAAAGATAATCATAACATTGCTGATAAAATGATTACCTATTTTATGGAGTACATCCGTGCAAATTATTATCTCAATACTTCTCAACTGAACAGTGAATTCTTTTCATCACTATCACGCAAAAGCGGTGTGCCTGAAGCAGAGGTAAAAACATTTTTTGAAAATATCAGTAACATGCAGCAATCAGAAAAAATATCTGATGAACAGTTGCTTGATCTTAATAACCATATTCAATCTTTTCTTAAAAAATAAATTTCATGGATAACGAATTTTTTCAGCAACGCACCGATCTTACACAACTGAACAATGCCATTGCCACTATTCGTGAAGCTGTTGGCAAAGTAATAGTGGGGCAGGAGCAAATGGTTGAACTGATGATTGCAGGAATACTGGCTGATGGGCATATTCTTATTGAAGGTGTGCCGGGTGTTGCAAAAACACTTTCAGCAAAACTGATGGCAAAACTGATTGATGCTGATTTTTCACGCATACAGTTTACACCCGATCTGATGCCGAGTGATGTATTGGGTACATCTGTGTTTAATCCAAAAGAAGCCAGTTTCCAGTTCAAGGCCGGCCCATTGTTCAGCAATGTAATTTTGATTGATGAAATTAACCGTGCTCCTGCAAAAACACAATCGGCTTTGTTTGAAGTAATGGAAGAACGGCAGGTAACTGTTGATGGAACAACTTATCCCATGCGCACACCGTTTATGGTGCTTGCAACACAAAACCCCATTGACCAGGAAGGTACTTACCGTTTGCCCGAAGCACAGCTTGATCGTTTCCTGTTTAAGATTGAAGTAGGTTATCCAACATTGGAGGAAGAGATAATGATCCTGAGCAATCAGCATCAGGCCGATAACCGTCATCTCCTGAACAATATTGAAAAAGTATTAACTGCAGATGAAATTGCGGCTTACCGTGAAACCATCCGGCAGATTGTGGTTGAACCAAAACTGCTAGAGTTCATTGCGAAAATTGTAAACGAAACACGAAATAATCCTTCATTATTTCTCGGCGCATCGCCCCGTGCATCATTAGCTATTGTAAAAGCTGCTAAAGCTTTTGCCGCTTTGCGTGGAAGAGATTTTATTACACCCGATGATATTATTGAAGTGACACCTCATGTGCTCCGTCACAGGATTATTTTAACACCTGAAAAGGAAATGGAAGGAATAACAGCCGATGAACTCATCGACAGAATTATTAAATCATTAGAAGTACCGAGATAGCATGATCTGGCTGATTATACTTACAGGTGTACTGCTTTTCGTTGCAGCAAAATTTCTGCTGAAGCCACTTTATTTCAGCAACAGGTTCTTTTTGTTCGCAGGCATTTCGATGTTTGTATTCCTCATTGCATTCTTTTTCTCTGAACTTGAAACATTGGCAAGAGTGCTATTTTTTGTTTATGCAGCAGCAGTTGTTGCTGATCTGTTTTTCCTGTTTGTAATTAACCGCAAACCCGTTATTGAACGGCAATTGCCTGAGCGTTTAAGTAATGGAGACGAGAACCCTGTTTTTATTTCTATTGAAAACCGTTATCCGTTTTCTGTGATGTCAGAAATTATTGATGAACTTCCGCAACAGTTCCAGTCAAGATCGTTTTCAATGACGCAGCAGTTGAAACCCGGAGAATTAAAACTGCTGGAATATAAACTTCGCCCGGTTGAACGTGGTGAGTACCATTTTGGATTTATACAGGTGTTTGTCAGATCAATGCTTGGCCTCGCTGAGCGCAGGTTTACCGGCGCAGAAGAAAGAATGGTACCCGTTTATCCTTCGTTTATTCAAATGCGTAAATACCAGTTGCATGCTGAAGCTGCACAAACAAAAGAAACAGGTAACCGCAGGTTAAGAAAGATTGGTCACAGCATGGAGTTTGAACAGGTAAAAGAATATGTGCAGGGCGATGATGTGCGTACACTCAACTGGAAAGCAACTGCAAGAAAAGGAGCATTGATGGTAAATGCTTATACCGATGAAAAAAGTCAGCAGGTGTATTGTGTGATTGATAAAGGGCGTTTAATGAAAATGCCATTTAACGAATTAACACTGCTTGATTATGCCATTAATGCAAGCCTGGTTATGTGTAATGTAGCTTTACACAGGCAGGATAAATTTGGGTTGATGACGTTCAGCAATAAAATGGGTTCTGTACTTGCTGCCGACCGTAAACCTGTTCAGTTAGAAAAAGTGCTGCAGATTTTATACAATCAGCAGACAGCTTTTCTTGAACCTGATTTTGAAATGCTGTACATGCGAATACGTGCAAGCATCAAGCAACGCAGCCTCATTATATTGTTTACCAATTTTGAATCGCTTGCAGGTATGCAGCGGCAAATGGCTTATCTCAAACGTATTGCCAAATATCATTTGCTGTTATTGGTGTTCTTTGAAAACACTGAGCTTAAATCGGTAACAGTTAAGAACGTGAAAGACATTGAAGACCTCTATGTAAAAACAATTGCCGGGAAATATGCGCACGAAAAACGACTGATTGTAAAAGAACTACAGAATGCAGGCATATTAAGTATTCTCACAGCTCCTGAAAATGTAACAGTGAATACGATTAATAAATATATCGAGATTAAGACGAGACAGGCGATATAGGAATTGAAAATTGAAAATGAATAATGCAAAACGAAAGCAGAATAAACTGTTTAGAAATTCTCCAATTTTGATTTTTTTAAGAAAGCGATTTAAACAATAAAATTATCTTGTAAAAAGTGAAAGCCTGATTGTATAAATTCTCCTTTTTAATTCTCTGTTTTCAATTTTCCACTTTCAATTCTAAACTTACCTTTGCCGCCAATGAAACAGGAAACTCCAAACATATTTGCTGAAGGACAGGTGTTGTTAGTAGATAAACCGCTTGAATGGACATCGTTTGATGTGGTGGCAAAAATCCGTAATGTCATCCGGATTAAAAAGGTTGGTCATGCAGGTACGCTTGATCCACTTGCAACAGGTTTGCTGATTCTCTGCACCGGAAAGTTTACAAAGAAGATTAACGAGTACCAGGCCCGTGAAAAAGAATACACAGGCACTTTTACAATTGGTTCAACAACTCCAACCTATGATCTTGAAAGCGAGCCGGAGAATGTGAAAGATTATTCCTTTGTAACAAAAGAGTTGATTGACGAAACCACTAAACAATTTGTGGGGGATATTATGCAGGTGCCGCCCACACATTCAGCGGTTAAACGTAATGGGAAACCTGCTTATGTTCTTGCACGAAAAGGAATTGATGTGGTACTTGATCCCCGGCCTGTTACTATTAAAGAATTTGAAATTACAAGTATTGATCTTCCTGCAATTGGTTTTCGTGTTGTATGTTCAACCGGTACGTATATCAGAAGTCTTGCACATGATTTTGGAAAAGCATTGGGTTGTGGCGCACATCTCAGCAAACTTTGCCGCACAAGAATAGGAGAGTTTACGTTGAATGATGCACGAAGTCTTGAACAAACATTGGAGTGGGTGAGAGAAATAAAATCGTCAGAAGGGATACCCGATTCCCAATGAGAAATTAAAGTTTTCGTAGCGCCATGTACGATCCTGTTCACGCTTTCCGTAAAGATTCTGGAAACTTGTCTTCGGAATACGCCAGCCATCGTTTTTCTCAACAAACGGATAAGAAGGATTTTTTACTCTCAATCCAAAATCGAACCTGATTAAAAACAATCCAACAAAATCGAGTCTGAAACCTGTTCCAGCACTTACGCTGAGATCACGATAAAAGTTTTTGAATTTAAACACAACTGTATCGTTCCCCGCATTGGTTTTATTTCTGAAGTTCCACACATTTCCTGCATCAATAAACAAAGCACCCCGCAGTACAAGAGTATTAGGCCAGATGTTCCAGATGTTGTAACGGTATTCGGCATTTGATTCAAAAATCATATCACCGCTGCGTGTAAAAAACTGGTTACGTCCGCCCGTACGCTGATCCATTGAGCTGGAGCCCGGGCCTATACTTCTCAAAGGCCAGGCTCGCATACTGTTAGGCCCCCCGCCTGTAAACTGCTTAAAAAACGGCATGTTTGAATATTTGTCATCATACAAATAACCGGCACCAGTTGCAACACGCAGAACAATATTGGTTTTTGGTTTTACAATATTGTATTTATACTCAGCATCAAATTTTACATATTCAAACAGCTCATTATCGAACAGTTTGATCATTTTTTTTAAACGGCCGAACACTGCTCCGGATTCTTCAAAGTTAAAACGGAATGACCCGTAATTATTGCTGAAAGGTTTTTTTGTTGATTTTATCTGGGGTTTTGAATAACTCACATTAAAGTTACCTAATACAAATCCTTCGTTAAAGGATGTGCGAAGAAAAGGCGTGTTGGCTAATTGCGTTTTAAAAGTATCTGATAAATTATAAAGGTTTACATACTCAATATTCAATGGTGTTAATTTCCATATTGCATTTTTTTTGGTTTGAAACTGCCACCCGAAATTTGATGTAACTGAAGTCAGCGCAAACAACCCGTTACCGTTCAGATTTCTATCGATTATTGAAATGGTATTGGTATTGATTGATTTTTTGTTCAGCCACTCTTTATTTTTCTTTTTAAACAGCCAGTCAGGAATTTTGGGGATAGTAATACTGTTACTGTAGGTGCCTTCAACGGCCTGCAGACCGGGATTGATTTGTCCTACACCCATTTCAATACCTCCCCGCAAAGTCTGGCTTAATTGTACGCCTTGTTTGCCTATGTTTTTATCCTGCAGACCTACTGTTACACCAAATCCAACAAGGTTGCCTGCTGAGGCAAAGATGGATTGGGTTTGGTTAAATACACTTTCAAGGTTGGTGCTGAAAGAAAAACGTTTTGAAGGAACCAGTAAAATTGTGTAGTCAATGCGTGATGAATCCTTTTTTGAAAATGATGGCTGAATTTTCATAACCTGCCACAGGTTTAATTTATTTAACTCTTCGGCAGTTTGGCTTACATCAATCATTTTATATAAACTGTCGGGCTTTAAGAATAGATGCTGACGTATAAAATATGGTTTGAATTTTTCTTGTTTATATTTTACATGAACTTTACCTCTGTCGCTGGTTGTATAAACGGTTGAATCAATGTTCTCTCCGTTGTATTCGGGGTATATGGTAATTTCATTATTGTAAAATCTTGTAAAAACAGCCAGATCAGTTTTGGGCTTCACCTGGATAAACACATTTATCAGCGGATTCTCTCGTCGTTCTTTTGCTTCCTGGAAAACCTCTAACTGGCGCACAGGATCAAAAGCAAGTTCCGGATCAAGCAGTTTCAGGAAAACAGTGTCAACATCAAGCCAAAGAGCATCTCTTGTTATTTTATAAAAACCATTGTTGCGGTAAAGAGTAATGAGCCGGTCCATTTCAGCCGATACTTTTTCTTCCGTAAACTCATCTCCTTTTTTTAAATAACTTTCTGATTGATGTTTTTTTGTTATTTCCTGTAAAGGAATAATTCCGGGAAATGTAGTATCGCCTGGTATCAATGCAATGGAATCAATCCTGAAAACAGGGCCGGTTGCTACCTTAAAATGCGATACTGCCCTTATTTGTTCTCCTCTGAAAAGTGTATGAATTGTATCAATATGAAAACTATCTTTTACCCGGCCGTTATAATACCCGATTGTTTTGAGAAATATCTCCATGTTTTCACGGCTTTCACGTAAATAAGCAGTATCGAAAACAGCAGGTTTAACAAGTCGGTTTAGAATAAGAAGCGATTGTTTTATACGCAACTGCATACTGTCGGCCAACTGTGTATTAAGCCGTTCAGCCAAAACTGTTCTTTGTTCTTTACTAAGTTTGCTGTTGATAATTTGAATTTTATTATCATAAACAAAAGCCTTTCCTTTGGGAACATCTTTTTTCTTAACAAACTTACTGGTACTGCAGGCAGCCAAAAATGCTGAAGCAAAGCAAATAATCAGTATTTTAAATATTGCCCGGTAACCTTTCATAATAAGATAAACATGCTGAGTAAAAACGAAGTCAAATATATTCAAAGTTTAGGCCATAAAAAAAGAAGGCAGGAAGAAAGGTTGTTTATAGCCGAAGGAAGTAAAATGGTTGCTGAATTTGCTAAGGAAAAACCAGAGCTGGTTTCCCGGTTATACGCAACCGAAGAAGTCTTTCAGCTACATCCTGAAGTTGGTGATTTCAGTGCAAAAACTCTCGTAACGGCAGAGGAGTTGCAGCGCATTTCGCAATTACAAACTGCTAATGAAGCACTGGCTGTTGTTCATTATTTACCGGTAAAGCATATTGATGTAATAAAATCGGGTCAGGCATTGGTGCTTGATGGCATCCGTGATCCCGGGAATATGGGTACAATCATCCGTCTGGCCGATTGGTTTGGGATTGATACAATTGTATGCTCTCCCGATTGTGCAGATATTTATAACCCCAAAGTGGTGCAGGCTACAATGGGAAGCATTATGCGTGTTGATATCATTGAAAAAGAACTGCCGGAATTTTTACAGATGCAGATACTTCCTGTTATCGGAGCCGTTTTGGGAGGAGAGGAGTTGTCTTCATTTACGTTTCCCAAAGATGCTTTGGTTGTAATAGGAAGTGAAGCTAATGGAATTGCCCAAGCTGTTTATCCTTTCTTAACGCATAAGTTAACCATACCAGGATTTGGTAAAGCTGAATCGCTGAATGCAGCAATAGCAACAGGTATTTTTTTGTGGGAGATGAAACGATAACAGCAGTTGCTTAAACAGCACTGATACCCACTCTTTTCTGCACATACTTGTCCTTCTCCAGTTCATTGAGCATAAATTGTGCAAGATCACCGGCATTGATGCGATATTTATTGGGTTGGGGGGGATAATCAATACTTGTGATATAATTTCCCGTTGGACCCTCGTTAATAATATCCGGGCTGCACACAAATGTCCAGTCAAGTCCTGAATTTTTTAAATATTCAAAAGCTTTGCGGTGTTCGTTACCAACCGGTATGTATTCGGGCGGATAATTTTCCTGGTCGATTAATAAACTGTTTTCATCAAAGTTTAAAATGCCCATTCCACCCAAAGCAATGATGCGTTTTTTACCGGCTTTCTTCATTTGCTTAATAATGTTTTTAATGCCGAGCGATCTTGCCTTATCGGTTCCATCAAAAGCTCCTCCAATGGTACTAATCACTGCATCACAATCCTTCAGTGCATCGTACACTTCGCCTTCATCAAACAAAGCTCCTTTAACCAGTTCGAGGTTGTCATTTTCAACTTTTACATCAAACACATTTCGCCCAAAGGCTTTTACTGTATAGTTTCTCCAAAGAGCCTGCTGAACAACCTGTATCCCAACCTGGCCGGTAGCACCAAAAACGATTAATTTCATAAATAATCTTTTACTTCAATTTACGTTGCTTTGAGAATGTGTTAAAATTTTATTTACACTCAACCATTGGCATGGAATTTTAATCTTTGTAAAAAAAACAGTTTGAAAAGAATTCTACTCCTGGTCGTTTTAATTACTGCTGCCCAGATTTTGAAAGCACAAAAGATTGACAGTTTGTTTTTTAATCTTTATACTGACAGTTTAAAGAAAGGCTCGTGGAATTATATTAATGTGGATGCAAAGCTGAGTAATGGCCGCTACATTCCACTTACAACCGAACAGCTCACGATTAAAACAAGTGCGGGAAAATTAGAAGGAAACAGTCTCTGGCTCGACTGGGATTTTAAACCCGAATTCGTAACAGTTGATATTGAACTGAAGAAAGATCCTTCAGTTAAAAAATCAATTACGATCTGGGTTAAGAAAAAGGATGAACAATTGAATGCTCCTGTGCAGGATTCATTAATTCAGCAAATCAATAAGCGATCTAAACAGGGTTCTACAAAACGCAAGAGAGGTTCGTAAAGAAATAATCTAAGGATATTGTTTAGTCATTACTCTCCAGATTCTTGCAAAAACGACAGCAATTGCTATCAAACTAAATATTACAGCCGCTATAGTTTTACGGGTGTTGGTTTTTGTTCTGAAGTTTAAGATTGCAAAAATTAAAGACACCAAGCCAATGATAGCTACATAATATTGAAATCCAAATTGAAGTAACTCAGTAATACCAAAAAGAGATCTTGTTTTTCCATCTGCAATATTATATCGCTTTGCAATTTCAAAATTGATCTGGAATGAAATCAATATGGAAATCACACTTAGTAAAAAGGAAATATTCAGAAAGTGTCTTTTCATTAATCTATCTTATGAAAAATCAGCCACCTTTCTTTTTTACCGGTGGTTTTGGATTTGTTTTTTTCTGTTGAACAGGTTGTTGTTCAACCGGGATTACGCCATCACCAATTTTTTCCCTTTCCTTAAAGTCAATGGCTTCAGGCACAGGAGCTTCTCCATCTTTTAATTTAAAGTTGAATACTTTTTCAATGTGTTGCCACTGACCGTTCTTCCATTGAAAACCTTCATAATCGCCATCAGGAATGTAAGTATATACTTTATTGGGTTCGTTTGTTTCAGAAATGAGATGATCGTAAATAATCATATCCATTTCTTCATCGTATTGCACACGGGCACGACCATCCTTTTTATACTCTAATAAAAAACGGGCAACTGCCGGTTTTGGAATTGTATCTTCAGCAAAAGTAAAAGCAGATGGCAACCCAAATACAGGTTGATTCTGTTCGTCAAATGATAAAACATCAATCCACTTTCTTGTGGTTTTGACATTGTTTTCATCATAACCAAGCAGGGTGTAATATTTTTTTCCTTTGTTTTCTTTTTCAATGATTTTATAATAAACAGCACCAATCCAACCGAGGTTGTTGGCAATGGTATCAGTTCTGTTATCAGTAAACTCACTTACATCACGCAGCGGAATAAATTTCTGATTGCCTGTTGGTTTACGCATTTGAATAAAACCACGCTGGCGGCAGTAATTATCATCTTTTACAACCTGCCAGGTAAAAATGCGGAAACTGCTGTCGGGACTGTATAATTTGGAAATAGTGGTTAACGAATCAAATGGAAATAAAAACGATTTATCCATGATCAGTGAACGCACAAGTATGCGTGTGAAATTGCTGTCGCTGCGGAAACGGATTGCAGCATCTTTTCCATTCACAATATCATAACTGAATTGTTTGAGAGAATCTTGTTTCAGTCTGAATTGCTTCAACTCAACAGGAGTAAGCTTCTGTGCCTGTAAAGCAAGTGCAGAAAAAAGAACGAAAAGAGTTAACAGTTTTTTCATGTGATTACATAACTGATCTGTTGCAAAATTATTGTGTTTTAAGCCTGTTTGCTGAGATCGTTGGAAAATGCTAACAAATCTTTATACACCACATCAACAGTGGAAGGTTCAGGTTTTTCTTCTTCTCTTGTGGGAAGATATACTGTAAAAGCACCAAACTTTTTCCCGAAAAGCATATCATTGGGCATATTGCCAACCATGATTGTTTTGCTGAGATCAATGTCCGGAAAATCATTTTTTGCCTGCAACGCCATGCCTGGATTTGGTTTACGGTTGATGTCGTTATTATCAGTTGCGGTACAATAATACGTTTTAGTTATCCTGCCATTCTTGACTTCAACTTCATGAACCATTTTTTCTGTAATCATGTTCAGTTCATCAAGTGTCATCAAACCTTTTCCAACACCTGCCTGGTTACTTGTAACAATGATATGTTTAAATAAAGGTGTGAGTTTTGCAATTGCTTCCAGTGAACCGGGCCTGAAATGAAAATCTTCCCAGCGTTTAATGTAATCACTAATTACCTCTTCATTTATCACACCATCACGATCAAGAAATAAAGTCCATTCTTTATTGATGGAAGGAAGTGGATTTAATGGAAGGGGAGTAAAGAAAACGCTGTTTGATGGTTGCTTTGAAGTTGGAATATATTGAATCATGTTTAGTCGTTTGAAGCGAAATAACGTTCTTCCACCAACTGGCAAATAATATGGCCCAGCAGGATATGGCTTTCCTGAATACGTGGTGTAACAGTTGAAGGAACATTAAACAGGTAATCGCTTAATTCCTTGAGTTTACCTCCGGTTTTTCCTGTAAATCCAATGGTGATGATTCCCTTTTCTTTTGCAGCTTTGAAAGTTTCGACAATGTTTGCAGAATTGCCTGATGTGGAAAGACCAATCACAATATCGCCTGTATGACCAAGACCTTTCAGCAATCTTGCATAAGCTACTTCAAAACTGTAATCATTAGCAATGGCAGTAAGATAAGATGTGTTTACATGCAAAGCTTCAGCCGGTAATGCTTCACGGTCGAGGTAAAAGCGACCACTCAACTCGGCCGATAAATGCTGTGCATCAGCAGCACTGCCACCATTGCCGCAAAACAACACTTTTTTCCCATTACGGAAAGCTTCAACAATAATATTGCTCACTTTGTCAAGTTGTGCAATTATTGCATCATCATTCAGCAATTGTTGTTTTACTGAAACAGAGTCGGCAATCAGTTGTTTAATCTGTTCACTCATGCGGCAAAGATAATTTAATTGAAAGCGAGTTGAATAATTGCTTCTGTCATTTTACTCCAGGCATATTTCTTTTTCTCTTCAAGAAGGTTTGGCAGAAATTTTTCTGAACCGGTCTGCATGTATTCAGCCATAGATGCAGCAATTGCATCTGCATTTGGTTCACAAACTAACCCGACTTTCCCATGTGGTACAAATGCAGGAAGTCCACCAACGTTGGTAACAATCATCGGTATTTCAAAATGATAGGCAAGGGGAGTAACACCACTTTGCGTTGCGTTGCGGTATGGCTGCACCACCACATCAGATGCGCAGAGATAGTATTTCACTTCACTATCGGCAATAAACTCGGTATGCAAAATCAGATCATCTTTTATACCAAGCTGTTCAATGAGATCATCATACAATTTCCTGTCTTCGTAAAACTCACCGGCAACTAATAATTTGAAATTTGAAATTTGAGGTTTGAGATTCTTCAGCTTTGCAACAGCTTCATAAAGCATGTCCAGTCCTTTGTATTTGCGGATGAAACCAAAGAACAAAAAGATGAATTCATTTTCATTGATGCCGAGATGTTTTCTTGCATCTGCCTTTGATACACTGTTACCAAAAATATCATACAACGGATGAGGCTCGAGCCGTGCTGGTTTTTTGCTGGTGAATGTGCGTAGATCATTCATCACCTTTTCACTCATTGTAATAAAACCATCAACAGGTTTTATAAAATACTTTGTAAATACATGATCGCCGATGCGTTTTTCATGCGGCGTAATATTATCAGCAATACAAACAATTTTTGTTAGCCTGTTTGATTTGATACACCTGAGAATTGTTCCCAATGCAGGCCCCATCAGCGGAAGCCAGTAACGAACAACAACAAGATCGGGCTTAAGATTTTTTATGTCATTGCCAACCAGTAACCAGTTGAAAGGATTAATAGAGTTGACTTTTATTTTGATGTTGATATCTTTTGGCGCAGGTTCAGATGAATACTGTGTTGTGCCTGGAAATAAAAATCCAGGATACTGCAGACTGAATGAATAAATAGTTACCTCATGGCCTTCCTGCTGAAACTGGCGTGCAAGACGTTCGTTGTAAATAGCAATTCCACCACGCAGCGGGTGAGCCGGGCCGAGGATGATTATTTTTTTTTTGGATAGATTCACTGATGACGCTGATTTTTACTGATAAAGCGAATTGATAGTTTCAAATATCCAGATTATTTAAAATCGTTTGAAAAAACTTTGCGTTTAAATAATGGTTTTTCTCCAAAGTGTAAAATCATTCCAACTTCATATTGTGTAGCTTTCAGATAATTTATAAGCTGTAATTCGTATTCCCGTTTTATTTCTCCTTCCCCTGCTTTTAGTTCAAGTATAACCATATCTTCTACTAAAATATCTGCAAAATAACTTCCAACTTCCCTTTGATCATAAAAGACTTTAATTGGTGCTTGCTGAATACAGGAAAGATTGTGACATTCCAACTCATGAATTAAGGAGTTTTCATAAACTTTTTCAAGAAAACCATACCCGAGTTTATTATAAACTCTGTAAAAGCATTTGAGAATTGTACTGGTTAATTCTTCATGAATTATCATAGATCAACTATTTTTTTTAATCTGCGACATTCCGTTCAAATCAGTAAAATCCGTGTTTCTATATCCCTGCCTTTTCTTCAATCAAATAAAAATTCCGCTCAGAAGAATTTCTTGAAATCAGTTCGCCAATAAATCCGGCAAGAAACAACTGCACACCAACAATCATTGCTGTTAATGCAATAAAGAATGCCGGTTTGTTGGTGATGCTGAAATTACTTTCAATCAGTTTGGCAACGATTAAATAAATGCTGCTGATGAAACCAATGAGAAAGAAGAGCGTACCCCACAAACCAAAGAAATGCATGGGGCGTTTGCCAAACTTTCCAACAAATGTAATGGTGGCAAGATCGAGAAAACCATTCACAAACCTGTCCCAGCCAAATTTGGTAATGCCGTATTTTCTTTTGCGATGCTCTACTATTTTTTCACCAATCTTCCTGAAGCCTGCCCATTTTGCCAATACCGGAATGTAGCGGTGCATTTCACCATACACTTCAACACTCTTGATCACTTTTTTGTTGTATGATTTTAAGCCGCAGTTGAAATCGTGCAGGTAAATCCCACTCATGCTTCTTGTAGCAGCATTAAATAATTTCGATGGAAGATTCTTTGTGAACTTGTTATCGTACCTTTTTTTCTTCCAGCCACTTACAAGGTCAAACCCATCAATGATAATCATTTTGTAGAGGTCGGGAATTTCATCGGGGCTGTCCTGCAAATCTGCATCCATTGTAATCACCACATCGCCTTGTGCTGCTTTAAAACCTTCGTTCAAAGCTGCAGACTTACCGTAGTTACGCTGGAATTTTATTCCCTTAATGTTTGCATTAACAGAACGCAGTTGCTGAATGGTTTTCCAGGAATCATCTGTACTTCCATCATCAATTAAAATGATTTCATAAGTAAACTGTTGTTCATTCACCACACGTTCAATCCAAAAACACAGTTCGGGTAATGATTCAGATTCGTCTTTTAATGGTATAACAATACTCAGGTTCATGTATCAGATTATGGTGTTTGCGGCATGTTTGTAGATGGGTTCTTTTTCGCTACTCCGGCACCAATTAAAGCTGCAATTGCTCCAAAAAATGCATAACTAAAAAGTGAGCCAAGTACTCCAAAAAGAATGTAATATTTTTTTGTAAAAGTCAGAGCTTTCTCAATTGTTTCATCATTCATTTGTGGATTCTTTTCCATTTGAGTCCTTGCCATTTCCATTGCTTTCTCTTTAAACTCAGGCATCACAAGATTTGTTATCAGGAATGAAGCTATGGCAATTAATGTTACAATTATTGCTGTCTTAAACCCATGGACAAAAACGCTTCCGAAAGTAACATCGTTATCCATTTCGTTGCTGAAAGAAATACATGCCCATATTATTGCAGCAATGAATAATCCTAAAACAGACCATTGAACCCATTTGTCATAGATTGCAAAAACCTGCAGCATAATTCCTATTACAACAAGAACAAGACCAATAATAAGTCCTTTCATCAAGTGTGTAGTAATCTTTTTTTCCATAAACAATGTTTTAGTTGAGTTTTAATTGTGTGCTGTTAATAATTCCAATCACTTTTCCTTTTAACTCTTTTCCAATAAAGGCTGAATTACGGGAATTTGACCGGATATGATCTTCTGTAAAAGTATATGTAGCAGAAGGATCAAATAATGTTACATTGGCCGGTTCATTTTCTTTGATTGATGGAATGGGTAATCCAAGAACTTTTCTTGGATTAATACTGATCAGTTCAATCCATTTTTCTGCGGTTAACTTTTCTCCAAAAACTGCACCCATTACGCCATAACAGCTTTCCAAACCAATCATTCCAGGCTTGGCAAATTCAAATTCGCAAATCTTACTGTCAAATTCGTGTGGCTCATGATGCGTGGTAATACAATCAACAGAACCATTAAGCACCGATTCTTTCAGCAATTCTCTTTCAGCCGCTGTGCGCAAGGGAGGGTATAATTTAAGATTGGTATCATAAGTCTGCAGGTCTTCATCGCAGAAATATAAATGGGCAGGAGTAACAGAACAGGTAATAGCTATGCCATGTTTTTTTGCACGATCAATATAGTCAATGCTTTTGGGCGATGTTACACCCGTAAAGTGCAATCTTGATTCTGCATAACGTGCAAGTTTAATATCACGGGAAAGCTGAATTTCTTCCGATAGCATTGGTTTGCCGGGCAGTCCAAGTCTTGTACTTACAATTCCTTCATTAATTAAACCATACGTACCAATTGTTTTATCATCGGGTATCTGGATAATTGTTCCATCAAACGCCTTTACATATTGTAAAGCTTTCAGCAAAAGGCCAGACGATTGAACAGGAAGAAGTCCATCTGAAAAAGCCACAGCGCCTGCTGTGCGCATATCATACATTTCTGCTAATTCTTTTCCTTCTGTTTGCTTGGTTACAGCACCCAACGGATGGATGTTTACTACCGCATTTTTCGATTTCTGCACAATGTATTCAACCTGCGATTTACCTGCCACTATTGGATTTGTATTGGGCAAAACCATTACTTCAGTAAAGCCGCCGGCTGCTGCTGCTGCAATACCTGTTTCCAATGTTTCTTTGTATTCAAAACCCGGATCGCAGAAATGAGCAAACAGATCAACCCATCCCGGCGAAAGATGAAGGTTTGGTTGTTCAATAACCTGGTCGGCTGTTATGTTTTGAAGTTGACCAATTTGTTTAATCCGGCCATTATCAATAAATACATCCTGAATAGTGGAGTGATAAACTGAACCCGGATCGATAATATGCGCCTGCCTGATGAGAATAGTCATGAAGGAGTTCCGATTAATGCGCTGCTAAGATCGTTTTTTTTGATTGATTTTGTAGCAAATAGATTTAAATCTTACATTTGCAGCCCGTTGAAATTCGGCAATGAATTTTAATTTCCGGTTTCGGGACGTAGCGCAGCCCGGTAGCGCACTTGCATGGGGTGCAAGGGGTCGCTAGTTCGAATCTAGTCGTCCCGACAGAAATAAGAAAGCTTCACTAAAAAAGTGAGGCTTTCTTATTTGGGAAATTTATCTCGCCTAAAATAAGTTCATATAAGTTGTTTTGATTTACCGGACAACAAACCTGTTTTCAAAATGAATTCAATATCCTTTTTTATTCTTCCTGAAATTAAAGAAACTGTTGTAGCTTCATTTAAACAGGACTTTATATTGCTTTCTTTACACAAAAGATGTAGTTGATAAAAATCTCTTAGTATTCAAAAGCAGAAAAATAATCCTGATGAATAAAAAATTTCTTAATGAATATGTTGCTTGCTTTGGTTAAACAAACGCAAACAACATATTCAGATGGGAGAGATTGTGAACTATAAATTATTTCAATTAAAAAATGGCAACCAACCAACGCTTTACAGCTCTCGATGTTTTTCGTGGTATGACAGTGTGCTTTATGATTATTGTAAACACACCGGGTAACGGGCCTACAACATTTGCTCCTTTGGAACATGCATCATGGCACGGATTTACCCCAACCGATCTGGTTTTTCCTTCTTTTTTATTTGCTGTTGGAAATGCGTTGAGCTTTGTTATGCTTAAGTGGGCTTCTAAAGCGGATGGATATGTTGTTGCGAAAATATTGAAACGAACTCTCATTATTTTTCTGCTTGGGTATTTGATGTATTGGTTCCCGTTCTTTAAGCTGGATAAAGAACTGAATATTTTGCCTTTTCCTGTATCAACAACAAGGGTTTTCGGGGTGCTGCAACGTATTGCTTTATGTTATGGAATTGCTGCGTTAATGATTCATTTTCTGAAATTGAGAGTGACAGTAATTATAAGTGTTATATTCCTGATTGGCTATTGGTTGTTGTTGCTGTTTTTAGGAGAAGCCGGTAAGCAGTTTACAATGACGGGGAATATTGGCCAGCAGATTGACCTGTGGCTGCTTGGCGATAAACATTTGTATCATGGTGAGGGAATTGCTTTTGATCCTGAAGGTTTTTTAAGCACATTTCCTGCAGTTGTAAACGTTGTGATTGGTTATATGGTTGGAAAATTTATACAGGAAAAAGGGAAAACGTATGAAGTATTGACCAAATTATTGCTTGCAGGTGTTACACTTGTTGTAACGGCTTATTTCTGGGATATGGTGTTCCCGATCAATAAAAAGTTATGGACAAGTTCCTTTGTACTTTATACCACAGGGCTCGACTGTATCATTATATCAGCAATCATTTATGTAATCGATTTTCTGGGAAAAACGAAATGGACGTATTTTTTTGAGGTTTTCGGCAAAAACCCTCTTGTTATTTACCTGCTGAGTGAGTTAATGGTAACTGTTTTGTTTTACATCCATCTTGATAAAAAAACACCTCTATTTCCCTGGATTTATAAAAATGTGTTCAGTCATTTTGGTGCTTATACCGGTTCGTTGATGTTTGCAGTTGTTTATATGTTATTTTGCTGGCTTATTGGCTACATCATGGATAAAAAGAAAATTTATATTCGTGTGTAACATTGTTAATTGCAATTTATGACTCCAGAACGAAGAGAACGTTTGCTTTCCGTATTGCATAAACGTCAGCCCGATCTTACAGTGGTGCTTGAAAATGTTTTTGATCCGCACAATATATCAGCCGTTATGCGTACCTGTGATGCTGTAGGCATACAGGAGGTTTACGTGTTGACCAATAAAATTCCCCGCCATAAAAAATGGGGTGCCCGAAGTTCTTCAAGTGCAGCAAAGTGGCTTACTATTCACCAGTATTCCAATGTAGAGGAATGCTTTAAAGCCATCAGGAAAAAATATTCAAAAATTTATACCACCCACCTTAGCAGTGATGCTGTAAGCCTTTACGATATTAATTTCACAGAGAGTGTGGCACTTGTTTTTGGCAACGAACATGCGGGTGTAAGTGAAGAAATAAGAGCATTGGCAGATGGAAATTTTCTAATCCCGCAAATGGGAATCATCCAGTCTCTCAACATTTCTGTTGCATGTGCAGTAAGTATTTATGAAGCGCTGCGCCAGAAAACAGATGCCGGGCATTATAAACAGCAACGGCTTGATCACGCCACATTTAATGAGTTGCTGGATCAATGGGGATTTTTACCGGATGATATTGAATCTGTTCAGCAACAGGATTAAGTTCTCAATAGCTCTTACCGGTATTATACCGATTTTTTATCAGCAAGCACTTTGCCTGCATCTTCCAGTTGCCTTTGTTCAGAAAGCTTTTTCAGCAATTTAATGCTGACGTTTACTTCAAATCCTATGAGCAATACTGTTGCAATGGAGTTGATAAAGATCATCAGGATCAGGATCGTTCCAATTGAACCATAAATACTGTACGAAGCGAAATTGTTAATCCAGAATGAGAAAATAAACGTAAAAACAATGATGAGGAAACTTGCAAGTATTGATCCCGGCGAAACCAACTTCCATTTTTTCTCAACCGAAGGTGCATGACGGTAAATAAATGCAATGGAATAAAAGAACAGCCCGATGATAATCACCCACCGGAAAACGATAATTAGCCATTTAATGGCTACACTGTAAATATTTAATTGTTTCAGCAGCCAGTTAAATAAAGCCCCCTGCGTAATAAGTAAAATCATACTTGAAGCAAACAGCAGCATAATGATGAAAGTGAGTTTGATTGCTTTCCACCTGTATGCAAAAAATACTTTGCTTTCCTGCTCATGAATGGAACGGTTAAAACTGTGAATAATTCCCAGTACACCGTTTGAAGAAAAGTAAAGTGAGGTTAGGAATCCAATTGACAACATGCTGTTTTTCGGTCTGCGGAAAAAATCGTCTAAAAAATTTTCAACAATATTTCTTGTTGCTGCATTTGGTGTAAGATCACGGATGAAAGAATCAACTTCTTTATAGAACTGATCTGCAATGGGCATCAACGGAACAAGTGAAAACAGAAAAATACAGGCAGGTGGGATGGCCATAATAAAGTTGAATGAGATAGCTGCTGCCCGCTGGTTAAGGCCAACTGTTCTTACCTGTTTAAAAAAGAAGATAATTACATCGTACAGGGCAATTCCTTCAAACCCGGGAGGCTTCAATCGCTTACTCATCCGCACAAGTGATCGTACAACTGGCAGACGGTATATGAATTTTCCAATACTCATGGTTAACAAAGTAAATACTTTTTCAAAAACAGGTTACTGAATCTTCATGCTATCGAGCCATTGCTGGTATGCTTTTGCATTAATGGCATGTTCTTTATCGGTTGCTGCAAAAGCATGATGGCCGTTGCTGTTTGGCTTTGCACAGAAAAACAGGTAATCTGTTTTTTCCGCATTTAATACGGCATCAATTGTTTTTTCTGATGGCGTACAAATAGGGCCGGGTGGCAAACCTTTGTTTTTATATGTATTATAAGGCGAAGATGCTGTTGAATTAATATGCCCCAGGTAAATACGTTTCAGGGAAAAATCTCCGACAGCAAATTTCACTGTTGGATCAGCGCCAAGATACATTCCTTTCTTCAGCCTGTTGATGTACACACTTGCAATGGTGCCTTTTTCATCATCCTGCAAGGTTTCTTCTTCAATTATTGAGGCAAGAGTATAAACCTGCTCAGGTGTAAAACCGGATGCTTTAGCTTTTTGTTTGCGTTCTTCTGTCCAGAACTTTTTACGCTCTTCGTTCAGTTTAGAAAATATCCGGTTGGGATTGCTGTTCCATAAAAGCGAATACGTATTGGGAAATACAGCGGTCATTACCGTGTTTGTATCAAGGTTGTATTTACGTAACGAATCGTTGCTGGTGATGTAATGAAAGAAGAGAGATGAGTCTGATTCAAACTTTCGCCCAACCAATGCAGCAAAGTCTTTTTTGGTACGCAGTTTAGTAATGACAAAATTTACAGGTGTTTGGGAACCGTTACGCAGTTTTCTTATCAGTGTAAATAAGCTGCTTCCTTTTGCAATTTCATATTTACCGGGCCGCAGGCGCTCCCACACCTTTAATTTTCCTGCTGCTGTTTGAAACAAAACCGGATTGCTGAAATAGCCAGAGTCGTTGAGTGAATTCATTACATCGGCTTTTGTTGCATGACCGGTATGGATGTACAGATACTTTTTTGCTTCGCTGAAATTTGTGGCAGGGCCAAATAACTTATAAGCAAATACAAGAACAATAAGTAACAGGAACAGTAGAAGTATAAGAAGAATCTTTTTCATTTTATTGAATTTGAGTTTTCATCGGGTAATACTATACTAATGGAAGCTGTATAATAACAATTGTTGAGCCATTTTAATCTCTTCTTCAAAATAAAATAAAAAACCCCGACCATATGGACGGGGTTAAGTAAAATATTTTTAAACTTATTTGGAGCCTTGTGCAGGGAAAGGAACTGTATTGCCTGATGATGCAGGTTTTACAGGTTGGTTAACAGGAACTTTTTCAATGCCACCCGAACCTGCCTTGCTTTCAGTGCTTGAAATAAACAGGCTTGAAACCAAACAAAGAACTCCAACAATTGCAGCGAATAACCATGTGCCTTTTTCAAGTACATCGGTTGTTTGTTTAACGCCCATAAACTGATTGCTGAAACCTGCTACAGAACCACTGAGACCACCACCCTTAGGGTTTTGAACCAACACTACAAATCCTAACAAACCACTGGCTAATAATACCAGTATGAGAAATAACCAAGTCATTGTTTATGAATTTAATTCTTTAATCAGGGCTGCAAAGTAAGCGCTTTTTTCGGGATGCAGCAAACTTAATTTGTTATATAATTCAATGGCTTGCGGCAGTTTTCCCTGTTTTACCAGTACACCGGCCATTGCTTCTGTAACTACTTCTTCACGCTGGTTGCTTTCTGAAGCTTTTGATACAACAGCTTTTTCTTCCGATGCGTTCAGTTCCTGTTGTTCTTCAACATAAATTTTCTTCATCGACTTCAGCCACTGAGTAAAGCTTTTTACCTGCTGACCAAGCCGGTCGTTTCCAAATTTATCTTCCTGCAGTCGGATTCCCTGCGATGCAAAATAATCTACAGTATGATAAGGCTCAAACGTTAATAAGGGCTCAGGCTTTGCTGCAACTGGTTCTGCAATTGTGCTTTCTGTTGCTTCGGTTTGGGCTTCCTTTTCAATAAAATGATATTGATCTTCTTTGTCATTTTCAGCATTTACCAGTATTCCGGCATCCAGAACCGAATCATTTACAGCAGCATCCAGTTCTTCTCTTAGTGTTTCTGCTTCAACCAGAATCTGTGCGTCCAGCACAGCATCCGATACCGGCGAATGTTCTTCTTCTGCCAATGTTTCCATTTCAATCAATGCTTCTGCATCCAGCACCGCATCAGTTTCGTCAATTAAACGGTCTTCATCTGTAAAATTGGGAGAGGAAATTAATGAAACAGCCTTATCATTCACTAAAGCTGAAAATGATTTCAATTCCTGATTAAAGAATAATGTATGATTGAAATACAAAGCAGCTTTTTGCTCCTGCTGGTGAGTTGATATATGACCGGTTTGTTTCATTTTGGCTGCAAGCAGTAAATGAGCTGTGCCAAACCAGGGGTACTGATTGCTCAACTGTTCCAACTCTTCAGCAGAAACTTCTGACAACAGTTCGGGTTGATGAAGCAAACGGGAAAAAAAATCGGCACTAATCATTTGCAGCAAAATAACTGAATAAAACTACCAGTTGGAGAAAATGCGGTTAAAAATTTCATCTGTCATATTGGTAACAACAAGATCGGTAAGTGAACTTTCGGCCTGGTTTAATGAAAGTGATGCCGAAAAATCAAAAGTCCGTGAAACATCCGCTTCAAAATTTGCCTTATCATCTTTCCTGTTTTTAAAAATGATATGAACAGTTACATTTAAACGGTTGGTGGCTGCCTGCTGGTTAGAGATGCCTGATGTGGTTACATAATAATCAGTAATCTGGCCGCTGATGTCGTAATCGGCTTCATCGCTGTTAGTTTGTGTAAGCCTTGTCTGGTTTACAATTTTCTGGCGGAGCTTATCGGTTAAACGCTGACTTAATTGCGGATTTACAATTCTTGCCCTGTTGTCGATATAATTAATCTTTACTGTTTTTATATTTTGCGGAATAGAAACATCCTTAAATGTATAACAGGAGGATGCCATTAGCCACCAGCCACCAGCCATTAGCATAATTACATTTGCTAAAAGTTTTTTTCTTACAGCTAACAGCGTTGCCTTATAATTCTTCCAGGTCATATTCTTTCAGTTTTCTGTATAAAGTTCTTTCACTGATGCCAAGATCGGATGCTGCATCACGACGTTTGCTTTTGTGTTTCTTTAATGCTTTAATGATGAGCTCTTTTTCATTGTCCATGATATTCAGGCTTTCTTCCACTTCCACATGCTCCTGTATATCGTTGTTGTTGTTGCTGATAATCATTGGGTGCGAAGGCGAAGTAATAACCGGCTGTGTAACTTCAATTGGCTTTTGTTCAGGAACAACTGTTTCATTGAACAGATTGCCGGGCATCTGTACCGAACCTCCTCCGTGCTGAACCACTTCAACAAACAGTTTCTTCAGTTCAGTTACATCACGCTTCATATCAAAAAAGAGCTTGTACAGAATTTCACGTTCGTTGGCAAATTCGGTATTGCTTACACCAGGATTACCGGGGTGTGCCAGTACCGGCAAACGGTTAAAGCTTCTTTCAGGTAAAAATGGCGACAAATCTTTTGCTGTAATTACCTTGTTTGTTGAAAGAACAGAAATCTGTTCTGCAATATTCTTTAATTCACGCACATTACCGGGAAACGGATAACTGATTAACAGATTTTTTGCATCATCTTCCAACTGAACGGGTGTTGTTTTATAACGCTCGGCAAAGTCAACTGCAAATTTTCTAAACAGCAGCGGAATATCTTCTTTACGGTCACGCAAGGCAGGCACACGGATGGGAACTGTGTTTAACCGGTAATACAAATCTTCCCTGAATTTGTTGTTATGTGTATATTCCAGTAATTCTTTGTTGGTGGCGGCAATAACACGAACATCTGTTTTCTGTACTTTGGATGAACCTACACGAATAAATTCACCTGTTTCAAGTACACGCAGCAAACGTGCCTGTGTGCCCAATGGCATTTCACCAATTTCATCAAGGAAAATAGTGCCGCCATTTACTGTTTCAAAATATCCTTTACGTGCATCCACCGCACCTGTGAATGATCCTTTTTCATGACCGAATAACTCCGAGTCAATCGTTCCTTCAGGAATAGCTCCGCAGTTAACAGCAATAAATGGGTTGTGCTTTCTTGCCGATAAGGAATGAATAATCTGGGAAAAGACTTCTTTACCAACACCGCTTTCTCCGTTAATCAGCACTGTTAAGTCTGTTGCGGCAACCTGTACTGCCACATTCAACGCATGATTGAGGGCGGGGGAGTTGCCAATAATTCCAAACCTGTTTTTAATAACCTGTAAATCCATCTTACTTAATTTTCTATTGTACCTAACAATGTACCCTTTGTACAATCATTAACGTTCACCATTACATAATCACCTTTCTTCAGTTGCTGATTGTTTTTGGGAAATACAATAACCTTGTTTTGTGAGTTGCGTCCCATCCAGCTTTTGTCATCACGCTTGCTGTTTCCTTCAATCAGCACCTTATAGGTTTTGCCAACATCACGTTTGTTACTTTCAAGTGAAAGCACATATTGTTTGTCAACAATTTCCTGCAAACGTCTTTTCTTTACTTCATCAGGAATATCATCTTCATACCTTCTTTCAGCCAATGTTCCGGGACGCTCACTGTAAAAGAACATATAGCTGTAATCGTATTGGCTGTAATCCATTATGCTCAACGTATCCTGGTGCTCTTCTTCAGTTTCTGAACAAAAGCCGGCAATAATATCGGAGCTGATGGCACAATCGGGAATAATTTCTTTAATCATGTCCACCTTTTTCATATACCATTCACGGGTATATGTACGGTTCATCAACTGCAAAATTCTTGTGTTACCACTTTGAACCGGAAGATGAATATAGTTGCAGATATTTTCGTACTTCGCAATAGTATGCAACACTTCATCTGTAATATCTTTTGGATGCGAAGTGGAGAAACGAACACGCAGATCGGGAGAAATTAGTGCAACCATTTCCATCAGTTTTGCAAACGAAACAGTTTCATTATTTACTTCATCAACAAAATAATAACTATCCACATTCTGCCCCAGCAGCGTTACTTCCCTGAAACCCTTGTTGAATAAATCCTGTGCTTCTGCAATAATTGATTTTGCATCACGGCTTCTTTCACGGCCACGGGTAAAAGGCACCACGCAAAAACTGCACATATTATTACATCCACGCATAATGGAAATAAAAGCACTTACACCATTGCTTTCCAGCCTGATGGGTGAAATATCAGCATACGTTTCATCACGGCTCAACAGTACGTTCACAGCTTTTTGTCCACCACCGGCTTCTTCAATCAAACCCGGCAATGTACGGTAAGCATCGGGGCCAACCACCATATCTACCAGCTTTTCTTCTTCCAGCAATTTCGATTTCAACCGTTCAGCCATGCAACCAAGGATACCAATCAGCAAACCCGGTTTTTCTTCTTTTACTTTATTGAATTGTGAAAGCCGGTTACGCACCGTTTGTTCAGCTTTTTCACGAATGGAGCAGGTATTCATCAGCACCAGGTCGGCATCTTCCAGATTCCTGGTTGCACCAAAGCCAACATCATTCAAAATACTGGCAACAATTTCACTATCACTGAAATTCATGGCACAGCCATAACTTTCAATGTAAAATTTCTTTTTGTATTGGTTGGGGTCATTGGCAAAGGGGGCATAAGCTTCGCCTTGCCTTGCCTCATCATGAACTTTGGTATCGGTCGTCGTTTCAATCATTATCTATCACAAATTGAGCATGCAAAGTTAGTGAAATAGAAACGATTTGGTGACAGATTGGCAGCGATTGATGCCGTTGATGGAATAAAACCAGACGGTATTTCTGATTAGGGCTAATTTTATCGTTTACTAATCAATTGTTTTTTTTGAAGACTTTTTTCCTGATACCTGTACTCAGTTTGTTTTTGTTTGTTTATACCTCGGCACAGCAGGTGCAAAAGAAAGATGGTGGCATTTTAATCGGCTCTGTACTCGATTCAGCAAACCATAAATCAATTGTGGGCGCAACAGTCTCTGTTATCTCTTATAAAGATTCTTCTAAAATTTCGGCTTTCCTTACCGATAAAAATGGCAGTTTCAGTTTTACAAATCTTGAGTTTGGCTATTACAAACTACGTATTACTGCTGTGGGCTATCGTACAAAACTGCTCGACAGTATTTATCTACGTGCCGAACGTTCCGATTTTAACCTCAATGATCTTTATCTCAGCAACCAGTCAATTGAACTAAATGAAGTGGTGATTTATGCAGAGAAGCCTTTAATCGAATCAAAAGACGGGAATATTACATTCAACGTTGGCGAAAGTGCTTTAAGCAACAGCAGCACCGCAACCGATCTGTTGAAACAAACGCCATTGGTTACAACCGATCCAAACGGCAAAGTGCTTGTTCGTGGAAAGGAACCAAAAATTTTAATTGATGATAAACCGGTTGAGTTGAACATGCAGCAACTGCAGGATATGCTGGAAAGTATGCCCGGAAGCACCATCGAAAAAATTGAAGTGCTTACCAATCCTCCACCGCAGTATGCCAATGAGCAGGGTGGTGTAATTAATATCGTAACAAAGAAAGGAAGGGTTGGTTTCAGCGGCAGGGTAAATGTGTATTACGGTACAAGGGGCGAGTATGGTATTACCAGTAATTTCAACTACCGCAAACAAGGCTTTGCTCTAAACTTTACAGCAGGTGCCGGTTTCAATCAATATAAATCGGATGGATACAGTAACCGCACAAATATTTATACCGATTCAACAAACCAGTTTAATACAACCAGTTCGTCTTTCAACAAAAACCGCCGTCCCAACTTCAGGCTCAATGTCGATTACGATCTTAACAAATTCAACATACTCAACTTTGTAGCCCAATACAACCAGAACGATTACAATAACAATGGGTTTACTCAATACAAAAACATCAACCGTTTTGACGCTCTGTCAAAAATGAGTGAGCGAACCATTGAAACAGATGGTTATAACCGTAACCCTTCGTTCAATTTTACTTACACGCATAAAGGAAAAATTCCTGGCGAAACATTCCGCATTATTACAGGATATAATCTTGGATGGAATCAGAATGTACGCAATTTCTTTCAGCAGTTTTTTAATGCCGATGAAACTCCAAATGGTACCGACAGTACACAAAAACAATCAAACAATACAAGAAACAACGGCTTCAGCATAAATGTATCGTACGACAAACTGCTGAAGAATAAAAAAACCAGTTTCTCTGCCGGAAGTGTGTACAGCCGCAGCAACAGCACTGTACTTATTACAACAGAATTTCTGAAAAAACCTGAAAACATTTTTTATAAAGTTGATTTACTCAGCAATAATTTTAAATACCACCAGGATGTACTCAATGCCCGTTTTTCTGTAAAGCATCTGTTTAAACCCGGCTTTTCTGTAAGCGCAGGAGCTGCACTGGAGCAGACAAATGTGTTGTTTGATTTACTGCGTGATGTAACAACATCTTACAGCCGGTATTATAATTTCCTGCCTTTTGCAAACATGAACCGCAGTTGGCAGAACGGGATGAATGTTACGTTTGCATACAGGCGTACAATCCGCAGACCCGGCATTAGTGAAATGAACCCGGCTATTGATTACAGCGATCCGTACAATATCCGTTACGGTAATCCTGATTTATTACCTACAAAATCACACACATTCGATTTTGTAACAGGATTAACCAAAACAAAATACTTTGCCAACATAGGGCTTGGCTATAATATTGTGGAAGATGTATTCAGCCAGATCAGAACACTTCAGCCCGATGGAAAAACAGTTGTAACATGGGATAATGTAAGCAACCGTAAAGAATATGAAACAAGTGCATGGGGCGGTATTACCATCAGTAAAAAATTACGCACAAACATCAGCGCCAGTTATATCTACAACCAGTACGGCACGTTTGATAAAGTAACCAGGAAGTACAGGGATGGCGGTTCATTTACATCCAACTTTACCGGCAATTATGTGGCAACAGAAATGTGGACGTTCACCGGTGCATTTACTTTCAACCGCTTTGCCAATCCGCAGGGAACGGTAAAGAGCAACATTAACATGAACATGGGAGTGCAGCGCAGGTTGTTTAAAAAGAAAATCATTCTTACACTCAATACGGTCGATCCGTTTATTCAGCAGCAGAACAGGGTGTTTACTTACGGCACTAATTTTAATTTAGAAAGTTACAGCCGCACACAAACGAGGAACTACCGCATTACACTCAGTTACAATTTCAACAAAACAAGCATTGCAAAAAAGAAAGGCCCATCGGCTGGCGATTTGCTGAAGAAGAAAGTGGGGAAGTAGGGGAGTTGAGAAATGAGGATTGAAAATTAGGAGATGACAGTTTAAAAAGATCAGCACTTTCCCTCACTGCGAAGTCTCCCGACTTTTTAATACCCCTAAGACAATCCCGTTGCTTCGCAGCGGCCTTACGGATTACGAAAAAGCAAAAGACCTGTTACTGAAACACGGAACAGTGAAGAAGGCATTGGATGCGTTGTAATTGGAAATAGAAACACAGATTAAACAGATGCAACGGATTTGCACTGATTTTTTCTTTTGGTTTTATCTGCGTTCATCTGTTCCATCAGCGTCATCAGTGTTTCTATTATTATGCATTTTCCCGGCGCAGGTTTCCTTACCTGTAACTTTCATGTTACTTGTTTGCAGGTGCAATGATCTTTACTATAACTTAGCAATAAACTCTTTTTAATTTAAACTTAGTTACGTATGGCATCAGGTCGGGAGTCCTGCGCCAGAAGGTTCAACATACATTAATAAAACCAAATGAAAAGGCCATATTTATTTTCTCTTTCAATTAAGCTTAATGATGGCATTAAACCTATTAAAGAAATAGCTGTGGAATATTTGGCATTAATTAAAGGATTATGTCAAGTTGATAAGAATTTCAGCAATTTTATTATGTCCAAAGATGGATGCGAAAGTGTTGCTTTTGATATTAAAGATTTTTCAGATGAAAAATGTGTAAAACTCTTGTCAGAAATAATTCTTGATTTATCTAGAAATGATATTTTAAAGTATGATGGGGTAATTAATCCTGATGTAAATTGGTTCTCACCATTTGGATTTTCATGGATAACTTCTTTTAGTATTCTTGAAAATGAAGATTTTTACCTGACATTTAGACTTGGGTCAAACAATAGTAACTCAATCGGAAATTTTAATTTCCCGAAAAAAATGTTAATGGACTTTGAATGGATGCTTAATACTTTTATGCTAATGACTACGGTTGCTAACGCTGTTAAAGGCGGTGTTTATTTTTTAAATTCAGAAGTTTTGCAGGCTGCTAAAGAATCAAACATAGTTTTTGGCTGGGTTACTTATTTTTCAAATAATAGCTTACCTACTAATGAAAAAACTTTAAATGATATAAAATCTATAACTACGGATAAAGGGAAATATTATATTCTTTCTAAGAATGATATTTCATTGGACAAAACTGAATACGAGTTAGCAAAGAATAAAGTCATTTCGTTAATCAAACTATATCGATAAATCCCGCTTGTGCAGATTATAAAGTTAGTTATTCATTGAATTGATTTGTTTTTCCAGCGTTTGCAGATTGCTTTTCATTTGGTGCAGGTGGTTGTTTTTTGTGTGCAGATGGCTTTGCAGTTTATGCAGCTGCTTGTTGATTGAGTGTAGTTGCTTTTCCAGCTTTTGTAATTGATTTTTCATTTGCTGCATTTGGCTTTTCAGCGGGTGGAGTTGCCTGCTTTTTTATTGTAGTTGTTTTTCCAGCCTTTGTAGATGGCTTTCCAGCCAATGTAAACTGCCATCCATGCAGTGTAAACTGCTATCCAGTCAGTGTAAGTTGTCGTTCAGCCAATGTAAATGACTATCCATCGAATGTAAATGTTCTTCCAGCCGATGTAAGCTGCCATCCAGTCGGTGTAAACTGCTATCCAGTCAGTGTAAGAGGTCTTCCATCCAATGTAAATGGCTATCCATTCAATGTAAATGCCTTTCCAACTATATAAATATGAGGGTATTAGGCTGTTTTTGCCCCTTTATAAGTGTATTTGCGGGTGTGAGGCGGTTTTTGTCCGTTTGCACAGTTATTACCAAAATGAACACAGCAGTAAAAACTACCGCTTTGTGGTATTGCAAAGATTACAAATGAAGATTATTTTAATGTCTGAAACATTATTCTTAACCAAAAATTTCATTTATGAATGCACGTTATGAGGCAAAACTAAGCATGTACAATGCCGTGCTTACACATGCCGAAGCAAACCCAACAATCACCTCCACCGTACCCGCTTTTGCCACACAGGCAACCACCTTACGCAGTATTTACAACGATCTTGTTGCTGCTGCACAAAACGAGGCACAGGCCATTACCGGTGTTACCATGGATAAGGCACAGGTGCGCAAAGCCGCAACCGATCTTGCCTTGCAGGTAAGTTCGGCTGTGTTTTCTTTTGCTGCTGCCACATCGAACAACACACTGAAGGAGCAGGTAAATTTTACTGCGACTGATTTACGCAATATGCGTGATGAAATGGTGGTGCCCATTTGCAACAACATCCACAATGCGGCCACTGCACACCAGGCATCGCTGGTACCTTATGGCGTTAGCAACGGTTTGCTGAGCGACCTTGCTGATGCTACCGAAGAGTATGCTGCTGTTATTGCCACGCCACGCAATGCTGTAACGCAACGCACATCTTACAGCGAAACCATGAAAAACCTGTTTAAAGATGCCGATGCTTTATTAAAACTGCAGATGGATAAGGTTGCCCTGCAGTTTAAAGCTGATAATCCTGAGTTTTATACTGCATACAAACAAAACAGGATTATACTGGATGCTGCCACATCGGCCACGCAGGTTACAGGTACGGTTACCGATAGTGAAACCGGTCAGCCCATTGCCAATGTTACCGTGCAGGTGGTTGATGAACCTTATACTGCCACCACCAATGCAACGGGTGAGTATGTGCTTAAGGTTCCGGTGCCGGGCACTTATACAATTGCCTTTACGGTACTTGCAGGTTACAACAACAAAACCCAAACAGCCGTGGTTGTTACGTTAGGACAAACCACCACGCTTAACACAACGCTTGTGCCCTTGCCGGTTTAATACTGATAGATAGTTGAACTTAAAAGCCCCGACGCTTCGGTCGGGGCTTTTTTTGTTGGTTTATTTTTTTGTGATTGAATGAAGAAGTTGTGAAATTTTTTATGCACTGCAAACCTGTAAATTTGGAAGTGATGATTTGATTGGTGAGGAAAGAAAATGATTACTTAAGGATAGGCACAAGCGGGATGCTTGCCTGTGAGAGCCAGTGGGAAAATATATACGGAAATATGACAAAAGAAGAAATCTATTTTGAAATAGGGAAAACCATTGCAGATTCAATAAACGAAGCTTGGGAATTTGCAACTTTGGATGTTTGTAGATTAAATAAGTATACAAGTGTTAAGGGGTTTTATATTAATAAAAATGGGGAGGAAAAGGCAATGGATGATTCAAACTTTGGTTATCTTTTTTCCATCAAAATACATGACTTGTATATTGATATGGCTAAGGAAAAAGAAAACCCTTGGAACAAATTAAAATTTCTTTTATACCCATCTGGAAAATTTGAGATTGACTTTATCTGGGATCAGAAATATCAGGATGAAGTTGATAAACTAAATAAATGACTTTGCAGAGCGTAATTATGACTCATCCAGTTTCAGGCGCAAGTGTTCCGCTGCATTTTCGGGTCACATGATGCCATTCAGATAAATCCCGGTTATAAGCCTTGGTTCGTGGCACACGAAACAAAAACAGGCAAAGCAAATTAATCTTCTTAATCCATCCAATCCACCCAAATCCCGGTTCAGACAATTGCTGCACAGAATTACAGTACGTACAAGTGTGCGACGCAACAGGTGATGCCATGAAATACTATAGCCGGTAACATAAAAAATTGTTTTTCCTATCTGCGTTCATCTGTTTTATCAGCGTCATCAGTGTTTCTATTATCCTCTTCATCCATAAAATTCACCCAAATCCCGGTTCAGACAATATTTCTCCTCAGCTAACGCTTGTTGTATGGGCATTGCTGTTTATCTTCACGCCCACATGAAACAGGTTGTAACTACATATTACTCTTTTGCTGTGCTTACTGGCACAACAACTACAACCACAACAATCCGCTAAGCGGATTGTATATACTCATATTACCCCCTGGGCAACACGCTGCAAAACAAAAGGTTCTCTCTTTATTTACTAAACGTTTATCTTAATTTATATGCTGGTTTTAAAATTTGGTGGCACTTCAATGGGAAGTGCAGATGCGATGAAACAGGTTGTTGAAATTGTGAAAGGCAGGCTCAGCAACTCATCTGTAATGCTTGTGGTAAGTGCAATGAGCGGTACTACCGACTTGTTGCTGAACTGTGGTACAAAGGCTTCGGCTACGGATGAAACGTACAAAGATGTGCTGAAGGAAATTGAAACAAGACATCTTGATACGGTAAAGCAACTGATACCGGTGCAGAACCAGAGCAGTGTGCTGAGCATGGTGAAAAAATACTGCAACGAAATTGAAGACATCTGCAATGGTATTTTTTTACTGGGCGAATCATCATTACGCACAAAAGATAAACTGGTAAGTTATGGTGAGTTGTTATCGTCCACCATCATCAATGCAGCCTTCAGTTCAAACGGAACAAAGTCGGTTTGGAAAGATGCAAGAGAACTGATACGCACCAACTCCAACTACAGCAATGCAGCCGTTGATTTTGCTATTACCAACGAACAGGTAAAAGCATTTGTAGAGAGCAGTGCAGAAAAATTAATTGTTGTTCCCGGCTTTATTGCCAGTGATGCAGCGGGTGTTACCACAACACTTGGTCGTGGCGGATCGGATTACACAGCAGCCATTTTAGCAGCGGCTGTTGATGCATCATCGCTTGAAATATGGACTGATGTGAGTGGTATGATGACGGCCGACCCACGTTGGGTGGCCAATGCAAAGATTATTCCTTCTATTTCGTACCAGGAAGCAATGGAGCTTTCGCACTTTGGTGCAAAAGTGATTTACCCGCCAACCATTCAACCTGTTCTTGCAAAGAAAATTCCGGTATGGATTAAAAATACTTTTGCTGCTAATGATCACGGAACTGTGATTGAAAATAAAGATTCTTCTTACACCCCTTCAGGGGATGGAGGTATTATTACCGGAATTTCAAGCATCAACTCACTTGCCTTGTTAAGTCTTGAAGGCAGTGGTATGATTGGTATTCCCGGTTTCAGCAGCAGGTTGTTTGCAGCGCTGGCCAATACACAGATCAACGTTATCCTCATTACACAAGGTTCGTCTGAACATTCAATTTGTGTGGGTGTGGATGTGGCCAATGCTGCCAAAGCAAAAGAAGTAGTTGATAAAGCATTTGACTATGAAATTGTAACTGATAAAGTAAACCCGCTGCAGATTGAAAAAGATTTATCAATCGTAGCACTTGTTGGCGACCAGATGCGTCACCACACAGGCATCAGCGGACGGATGTTTGCTGCACTTGGCCGCAACGGTGTAAACATACGTGCCATTGCACAAGGTTCAACTGAACGGAATATTTCTGCTGTTGTTGCCACTGCCGATGTACGCAAAGCAGTGAACGTATTGCACGAAGAATTTTTTGAAACATCACGCAAGCAGGTAAACTTATACATTGCCGGTACTGGTAATGTGGGTAAACGTTTGCTGGAGCAGTTGAAAAAACAACAATCGTTTCTTGAACAGCATCTGCGCCTGCAGGTAAATATTGCAGGTGTAAGTAACAGCCGTAAAATGATTATTGATGAAAGTGGTGTTGATTTAAGCAAATGGGAAGAACTGTTGCTGCATGGCGCTGATGCCAACCTGCAGCGTTTTGTACAATCCATCATTGATAAAAACTTACGTAACTCCGTTTTTGTGGATGTTACGGCCAATGCTGCTATTGCTGATGTATATGCATCGTTGCTGGAAAAGAGTATTGCTGTGGTGGCCTGTAACAAAGTGGCTGCCTCATCGAAGTTCAGCAACTATAAAAAACTCAAACATCTTTCAACCGAATTTAATGCGCCGTTTTTGTTTGAAACCAATGTTGGCGCAGGCTTGCCCATTATTGGTACACTCAACGATTTAATGCGCAGCGGCGACAGCATTCACCGTATGGAAGCTGTATTGAGCGGTACATTAAACTTTGTGTTTAATAACTACGATGGTACTAAACCTTTTGCTGAAGTGGTGAAGCAGGCGCAGGATGAAGGTTACACTGAACCAGATCCACGTCTTGATTTAAGTGGCACAGATGTGATGCGCAAGATCCTCATTCTTGCACGTGAAGCAGGTGTGCAGATGGAAATGGATGATATTGCCTGCAATGGCTTTTTACCTGAAAGTTGTATGCAGGGAAGTGTGGCTGATTTTTATGAAGCCATGAAAAAAGAAGAGCCGCATTTCAAAGCCATTTTTGATAAAGCAAATGCTGAAAACTGCAAGCTGAAATTTGTTGCAAGTTATATTAGCTCCCCTTCAGGGGATGGGGGCGGAAAAGCAAGTGTGGGACTGCAGCATATTCCATCGCAGCACGATCTGTATCATTTATATGGAAAAGATAATGTGGTGTTATTCTATACCGATCGTTATAAAGAACAACCCATGGTGGTGAAAGGCGCTGGTGCCGGTGCTGAAGTAACAGCAAGCGGCGTATTTGCAGATATTTTAAGAGCAGCACAAAAATAAGCCCCCAACCCCTGAAGGGGAGTAAGGCAGGAGTTTCAATTTTAAAAAGCTTAAATAAGATAAAATGAGTTTGAGTGAAAAAATAAATCAGGATGTTCAAAGCTCCCCTTTAGGGGCGGGGGGGCAAACTGTTACTGTTAAATGTCCGGCAACAGTTGCCAACCTTGTTTGTGGTTTTGATATTCTTGGAATGGCGCTTGATGAACCATACGATATCATGAAGCTGAAACTGATTGATGAACCCAAAGTGATCATCACTAACAAAGATGCGTATAATCTTCCAACAGAAGCTGAGAAAAATGTTGCTGGTGTTGTGTTACTTGAAATCATGGAAAAAACGGGTCATAAGTTTGGCTTTGAAGTGGAAATAGAAAAACACATCAAGCCGGGAAGTGGCTTGGGCTCCAGTGCTGCAAGTGCTGCCGGTGCTGCTGTTGCTGCCAATCATTTGCTGGGAAATATATTTTCAACCGATGATCTTGTACAGTTTGCAATGTTTGGTGAAAAGCTGGCAAGTAGTGTAAAACATGCAGATAATATTACTCCGTGTATTACGGGTGGTGTTACATTGATCCGTTCCATTCATCCATTAGATATAGTGCAGTTGAATTCGCCTTCCTTGTTTGTAACAGTGGTGCATCCGCAGATTGAAGTAAAGACCAGCGATGCACGACAGATTCTGCGCAAGGAAGTGTTGCTGAAAAATGCCATCAAACAATGGGGAAATATTGCTGGTCTTGTTGCTGGTTTTGAAAAAGGGGATACGGATTTAATTGGCCGCAGCCTGGAAGATGTGATCATTGAACCTGTACGCAGTATTTTAATTCCCGGCTTTGATGAAATAAAACATAAGAGTAAAGAAGCGGGTGCATTGGGTGGTGGAATTTCAGGAAGTGGTCCTTCCATTTTCATGCTGTGTACCGATGAAACCTTTGCAAAGAATGTGGAACGGATTATGCAGGATGTGTTTCATCGTCTCGGCATTGAGTATAAAACATATGTTACTTCCATTGCACAGCAAGGAGTATCTGTTTTATAAGTTTTGGGCTAAAGCCCATTTGTATTTTGGATCGTTTGCTCCAGCCTTAAGGCCGGAGCAAATCATAAAACAGTATTGGGCTTTAGCCCGAAAAACAAATTGTAAATGAATTATTATAGTTTAAATAAGCAATCATCTGATGTTTCATTTAAAGAAGCAACAATTCTTGGCCAGGCTCCTGATAAGGGATTGTATTTTCCTGAAACAATACCACTGGTTGATAAAGATATTATCAGCAATATTGAAAACATCAGCAACGAAGAAATAGCTTTTCGTGTCATCAAGCCGTATATCGGAAATGAAATTGCTGATGATGAATTGTTTCGCATTGTTTCAGAAACGGTAAACTTTCCCATTCCGCTGGAGAAAGTAACTGATACGATTTCTTCACTTGAATTATTTCATGGTCCCACACTTGCGTTTAAAGATGTTGGAGCAAGATTTATGAGCCGTTGTTTAGGATACTTTGTAAATAACGGTCAGGCCGCTTTAAGTGGCCCGACTGGAAAAATCATTGTACTTGTTGCTACAAGTGGAGATACCGGTGGTGCTGTTGCTAATGGTTTTTATGATGTGGATGGAGTGGAGGTGGTAATTCTCTATCCTAGCGGTAAAGTAAGCAGTGTACAGGAAAAGCAGTTAACAACGCTTGGAAAAAACATTCATGCTTTAGAAGTAAACGGAACATTTGATGATTGTCAGCAAATGGTGAAACAGGCTTTTGCTGATGAAGAACTCAACAAACAGTTATTTCTTACCTCAGCAAACTCTATCAACGTTGCAAGATGGTTACCGCAGCAGTTTTATTATTTCTTTGCGTATAAACAATGGTTAAACACCCCTTCAGGGGATGGGGGCCAGCCACCAGTTATTTGTGTGCCCAGTGGCAACTTTGGAAATATCTGTGCAGGTGTGCTGGCACATACAAGTGGTTTGCCTGTTGAACATTTTATTGCAGCCTGCAATGCAAACGATGTGGTGCCACAGTTTATGCAGTCGCAAAACTATGCACCTAAGAAAGCTGTGGCAACAATATCCAACGCAATGGATGTGGGTAACCCCAGCAACTTCATCCGTATTCTTGAATTGTTTCACAACCAGTTTCCGCAGCTGAAAGAAAAATTCAGCAGTGTAAGTATTACTGATGGAGAAACAAAAGCAACCATGAAACGTGTATTTGATGAATATGGATACACCCTTGATCCGCATGGTGCAGTTGGCTTTCTTGCTCTTGAACGATATTTAAATGGTCATCCTTCAGCAAAAGGAATTATTCTTGAAACGGCGCATCCTGTTAAATTCTATGATGTGGTGGAGCCGGTGATAAATCAAACTGTTCCACTTCCTGAAGCTGTGAAGGAAATTATTGATCTGCCAAAGAAATCTTCTTTTATTGACGCATCTTACCAGCAATTAAAAGATTTTTTGAAAATGAACAGGTGATTTTTTTCATCAGCATGTTCTTTTTCGCTAAATTGAGCAGAGAGTTGTTTGCTGTACAAAAAGTACGCCATCAACTCTTTTTTATTAACACTCAAAATCAACTATGGACAGCGAACATCTGATACAAAATTATCAGACCGGCACTGCATTATTTGACGAAATGCAGTTCGACGGGCAGGTAAGGCTGCCCTATCAAAAGCTGGTTGAAACAATCCGTAATCACAGTATTGATGAGCTTCAGCTCAAACATAAGCTGGCGAGTGAGTTATTCATGAACCAGGGAATTACCTTTACTGTGTACAGCGATGATGCAGGTATTGAACGGATTTTCCCATTCGACATTTTGCCAAGAATTATTACTGCGGCAGAATGGGATCATATAGAAAAAGGAATTCAGCAGCGATTAAAAGCACTGAATTTATTTCTTAAAGACATTTATCATGAACAGCAGATTCTCAAAGACAAAATTATCCCTGCTGAATTGATTGCATCCTGTCCGCATTACCTGCGTGAAGTTTCCGGCATTGATGTACCGCATGATATTTATGTTCACATTTCAGGAATTGATTTAATCAGGGGAGAAGATGGAACATTTTATATTCTGGAAGATAACCTGCGTACTCCATCAGGTGTGTCATACATGTTGGAAAACAGGGAAGTAACCAAGCGCCTGTTCCCCGATCTTTTATCTCAGGCCAATGTGCGGATGGTGCAGAATTATCCGCTAATGCTGCATAACAACCTCATGGCTTTATCGCCACGTCCCGTTTCTAATCCAACAGTTGTATTACTAACACCAGGTGTTTTTAACTCGGCTTATTATGAACATACTTTCCTTGCAAGGCAAATGGGTATTCAGTTAGTGGAAGGGCGTGATCTGGTAATTGATAATCACAAGGTTTATATGAAAACCACCGCAGGGTTACAGCAGGTGGATGTAATTTACCGTAGAATTGATGATGAATTTATGGATCCCTTACTGTTCAGGCCCGATAGTATTCTTGGTGTTTCAGGTATCATGGGCGCTTACCGCAAGGGAACTGTAGCACTTGCAAATGCTGTTGGAAATGGTGTTGCAGATGATAAGGCGGTGTATGCTTATGTGCCCGCAATGATTAAGTATTATCTGAACGAAGATCCTATTTTGCCTAACGTACCCACATACCAGATGAGTATTGATGATGAACGGAAGCATGTGTTTGAAAACATGCACAAAATGGTGGTGAAACGTACAAACCAGAGTGGTGGTTATGGTATGCTCATGGGCAATAAAGCCAGCGATGAAGAAATTAATAAGTTTAAAAGAGAGATTGAAAAAAATCCGAGAGAATTCATTGCCCAGCCGATTATTAAACTTTCTACGGTTCCCTGTTTTATCGACGGAGAATTAAAACCACGCCATGTTGATCTGCGTCCTTATGCTCTTTGCGGGCCGGATGGTGTAAAAATTGTACCCGGTGGTTTAACAAGGGTGGCTCTCAAAGAAGGGTCACTTGTTGTAAACTCTTCGCAGGGAGGAGGAAGTAAAGATACCTGGGTGCTGGATTAGTGAAGTACGATGTAAGGGGTACGAAGTAAGATGTAAATCAAATTCGATCATTCAAAAAAAATTATAGCAAATGCTGAGCAGAGTAGCAGATTCAATGTTCTGGATGAACCGTTACATGGAGCGGGCTGAAGGGCTTTTGCGGGTTTTGTTAACCAACTATGCACTATCGCTTGAAAAAGGGCCGTATGGTGTACATTCATGGAAACCTGTTCTTGAATTATTTGGTAATCTTCAGGAAACTGAAATAAGTGCAATCGAGCATTCAGGTGTTGATGCACTTCAGCATCTTATTACCAGCCGGACAAATCCTAATTCACTTCGCAACGTTATTAATAAGGCACGGGAAAATGCAAGAGGAATGCAGGATCATATTACCAAAGAAGTGTGGGAAGAAGTGAATTATATTTATCATTCAGTTAATCAGTTAAGCATAGAAAAGAAGCTTGTTGGCGCTGATGCGTTACCAACTATTGACCGTTTGTTAAGGATGTGCTTAACCTATGTTGGCGTTACTGATACAACTATGCCGAGAGGGATGGGCTGGTGTTTTATGAATATAGGAAGGTTTATTGAACGAGGTGTGCTGACAACAGATGTTACTTACAAGCATTTTGAGCAGATCGGTTTTGATCTTGATAATGAGAAAGATATTTTATTCTGGCGAAACCTGTTATTATCCTTATCGGGTTACGAACTGCACATGAAATATTATTTAACCACTGCCAATAACAGTAACGTACTCCATCAAACAATATTTAACCGGTACTTTCCGAGGTCAGTTGTTTATTCATTAGGATGGATGGAAAGATACCTCAATGATATTCTTGAAGAAAATGATCCGCCTCAGAAGCAGATGTTATACAGGGAATTTGGGCGTATTTACAGCCGTGTGAAGTATGCTGATGAAAACTACGTTAAACAAGTTACATTGCAGAACTTTTTGCATGAAACGAAACTTGATATGCTGAAATTTTCAACTGTTTTAGGTCAACAATTTTTTTCGTACGCTTAGTCTAAACCAATCATGCCTGTTTTTCAGATACATCACGTTACAAAATACATATACAACCGCCCGGTAAAGGAAAGTGTAAATCAGGTGCGCATTTACCCGGTAGCTTCAGCCCAGCAGGAAATATTACAGCATGAAGTAAAGATCAGTTCCGATCCCGATCTGTTTTTCTTTATTGATTACTGGGGAAACCGTTGTGCCGATTTCAGCCTTATTGATGCACACACTTCATTAATTATTGACAGCAGGGTAGTGGTACGCACAATAGGGAAGGAAAAAGTTGAGCAGACTGTTAGCTATCTTGCCGATGTAAAAAAAGCAGTTGAATCTGATTTTCAGTTGTATGAACTTACACGTCCGGAGGAAATTAAATCGGTAAAAGCAATCAATTCCATCATTGCATCGCTTGATTATAAAAGCAAAACTGTAATGCAAATTGCCGAGGCCTGTTGTAATTATATTTTCAAGGAGTTTAAATACATTAAGGGAATTACTACAATTGAAACAACTGTTGATGAAATTCTTGATCACCGAAGCGGTGTGTGCCAGGATTTTGCCCATGTGTATTTACAGTTATTAAGAACAATAGGTATTCCAAGCAGGTATGTAAGTGGATATATCTGCCCTAATAAGAATGGCATGCGTGGTGAAGGGGCAACCCACGCATGGGTGGAGGTATGGATTCCCGGTCCGGGGTGGACTGGTATTGATCCTACAAATAATGTTTGGGTTACTATTGACCATGTGAAACTGGCTGTTGGCAGAAATTTTGATGACTGCACCCCATTGAAAGGAACTTTTAAAGGGGTTGCAAAACAAACACTGTCAGTTTATGTATCGGTAGGATATGAAGACGGGCATGTGTTTGAAGAGCTTCATGATGTGCAGATGTTTGTGTCTGAATCGGAAAAAGAAGCCGTTCGGCTGGCGGAGGAAGCAGCCCAGCAGCAACAGCAGCAATAAAATGGCAATTTTATAAAAAGATTTACGTTATTTATTCATCCAGCATCTGTAAAAACCATTGCTATGAAACAATTTTACTTCGATGATCACTCGCATATTGCTGAGGAGTTCAGAATTGGAGAAGAACATATTGTTCAGATGGCGAAACTCACTCATCACAAAATCAACTCATTCAAGCTTTCTTTAAACAACCAGGCTTATTGCATGAAAAGCAGCGACCTGCTGAACCTTATCAGGTCAACGTTGTTCAATTATATGAGCCCCGAACTGGTACTTTCGCACATTGGATTTTTTGAAGAAGAAGTAAGTAATTAGAAAAAAAATTTCTTTTTCATTGTTTATGATTTCAACTTTGCAATTCTTCAAAGCAGAGATTTGTTGTTATGCATGATATTGAACCTTTTTATAACTGGCGCCATATTTATATAAGTGATGAAGATGAACGTTCGCCTTTCTTTGGCCGGCAGTATTCTGAATTTGAATTTTCGCAAACTGTTTATAATTACTACATCCATCCACAGTGGGATGAATTCGGCAGCCGTACACTTTACCTGAAAATACTTGTGGCTGATTATATTGAAAAATATGCCATTATTGAACTGATAGGAGAGTGGAACGATGCTATTGAAAACGATGTTATGGAGCTGAAAAGAGAAGTGGTGGAAAAACTGATGGCAGAAGGAATTTATAAATTCATTTTTATTGCAGAGAATGTGCTCAACTTTCATGGCAGCACAAGGGATTATTATGAAGAGTGGTATGAAAACTGTGCCGATGAAAATGGCTGGGTGGTGGTTCTTAATATGCCCGAACAGACACAATACGATTTCAAAAAACTGAAACTGAACCGTTATCTGGAGCTGATGGAAATAGAAAACTGGAGAATATACAAGCCCTATCACCTGTTTAAAAAAATTGATGCAGAATTAAGTAAGCGGCTTGATGTATGATTCCCGGTTCTGCGGGAAAAATTAGTTTGACGTAAATAACACTTTCTGTTTTTTAAAAACGAGCTTTGTGCTATTGTATTAACCCTCTAAACTTTTGAATATGCCATACAAAAAATCAGTGTTTTTTCTGCTTATTACTTTTTGTACATCTGCATTGTTTGCTCAAAGTAACCTTGATGCTGCAACAGAAAATTCAACAGTAAGAAACACTTCGGCAAAAAATAGCAGTAACCCCGGAATGAATATTGTAAAATTCAACCTCATGGGTGCAGGTCTTAAGAATTATTCTTTCCAATACGAACGAGTAATTACAAAACATATTTCTTTAGCACTTGGTTTCCGTACTATGCCTTCAACGGGGATACCTTACAGTTCTGCATTTAAGAATGCTGTTGATGCAACCGATGCTAATACGATCAGTATGATTGATAAACTGCGTTTAAAAAATACAGCCATCACACCTGAAATACGTTTTTATGTTGGTAGGAAGGGATATGGGAAAGGATTTTATTTTGCTCCTTATTACCGTTACGCATCGTTTCATGCAGATAATGTACCGGTAGAATACTCTTCAGGTACAGGAGGCTCAAAAACTCTGAACCTGGTGGGAGATGTAAAAACTAATGCTGCCGGTTTAATGATTGGTGCGCAATGGAATCTTGGAAAATATGTAACCCTTGACTGGTGGATTATCGGGGCGCATTATGGCACTGTAAAGGGTACTTTAAATGGCATCCCTTCATCGCCCTTAACAACCGAAGAACAGAACGATATTAAACAAACACTTGATGATATAAGCCTGCCTGTAGGTAATATCCGTAATGAAGTTACAGCTAATAACGTGAAAGTAATTATTGATGGGCCATGGGCTGGTGTAAGAAGTGGTTTAACGCTGGGTGTAAGATTTTAGTAGTACTGATTCTCGTCATTGTTCGTATAAACATTGCAGTGATACCTGCATTTCAGCAATCAACGACTTTTCAAGATTTTTGAAACGTGGACTGTTTTTGTTTGTTCATCCCCTAAATTTGCAGCGGCTCTCTCAAAACTATTCGTTATGACGTTTAAACAAATGTTTACATCTTCCGTAGGAAAGAAATTGGTGATGGGTTTTACCGGTTTATTTCTCGTTTTATTTTTAATTGTACATGTTGGCTTAAATGCCTGTATATGGGCGAACGATGGCGGTGAAATGTTTAACAAAGGTGCCCATTTTATGGGGGCTAACTGGGTTCCCCGTTTATTAGAGGTTGGATTGTTCGCTGGTTTAATTCTGCACATCATCCAGGGACTTATGGTTGAATTTTCAAACCGCAGCAAACGTGCTATCAAATACGATGTTGCTTTTGGCAACAGGGGCAGCAAATGGTACAGCCGCAGCATGGGGCTCCTTGGTATTCTGATTTTAATTTTTTTAATATCACATCTTGCTCATTTCTGGATTCCCAACCGTTCGGCACAGGGCTTTGTAGGACTGGAAGGTGAAATTGATTTATACACAAAGATGAAAGATACCTTTACCGGCGATAGCTGGCAGGTAATGGTAACTATTCTTGTTTATGTTGTTGGTTGCATTGCTTTGGGATTTCACCTTGCTCATGGCGTACAGAGTGCATGCAGAACATTTGGCTTAAGTAATCCGAAATGGATTGCGGTTGTAAGCGCACTTGGCTATGCGTATGCAATTATTGTTCCTCTTATGTTTGCACTGATGCCTTTAAGTTTTCACTTTGGCTGGATTGACTAAATCCTTCATTGTTTGAACTGAAATTACTGTTACAAAAATTTTTAATTCTTAATAGAATAAAATGATAGATGCTAAAATCCCTGCTGGTTCGTTAGATTCCAAATGGACAAAGTATAAGTCAACCTGTAAGCTGGTTAATCCTGCAAACAAGCGCAGTCTTGAAATTATTGTTGTAGGTACAGGTCTTGCAGGTGCATCAGCCGCTGCTGCATTGGGCGAACTGGGATATAAAGTAAAAACATTCTGTTTCCAGGATAGTCCACGCCGTGCGCACTCAATTGCTGCACAGGGAGGTATTAATGCTGCAAAGAACTATCAGAACGATGGTGACAGCACATACCGTTTGTTTTACGATACCATTAAAGGTGGCGATTACCGTGCCCGTGAAGGGAATGTTCATCGCCTGGCCGAAGTAAGTGCCAACATCATTGACCAGTGTGTGGCTCAAGGTGTTCCTTTTGCAAGAGAATATGGTGGTTTGCTCAGCAACCGTTCATTTGGTGGTACACAGGTACAACGTACATTCTATGCTGCAGGTCAAACCGGTCAGCAGTTATTAATAGGTGCATATCAGGCACAGGAACGCCAGATTGCATTGGGAAATGTGGTTCAGTATTCACGTCATGAAATGCTGGATGTGGTGATGATTGATGGCAAAGCCCGTGGTATTATTGCACGCAATCTTGTTACTGGCGAACTGGAACGCCATTTCGGTCATGCAGTATTGCTTTGCACAGGTGGTTACGGTAATGTATTTTATCTGTCAACAAATGCCATGGGTAGTAACGTTACTGCTGCATGGAAAGCACATAAAAAAGGAGCATTGTTTGCAAATCCTTGTTTCACACAAATTCACCCAACCTGTATTCCTGTAAGTGGCGATCATCAGAGTAAGTTAACCTTGATGAGTGAATCGCTCCGTAACGATGGGCGTATCTGGGTTCCGAAGCAACAGGGTGATACACGCAAATCAATTGACATTCCTGAAGAAGAACGGGATTATTATTTAGAAAGAAGATACCCTGCATTTGGTAACCTCGTTCCCCGTGACGTGGCAAGCCGTGCAGCCAAAGAACGTTGCGATGCCGGTTATGGTGTAGGTACAAGCAAGCAGGCAGTATATCTTGATTTTGCCGCAGCTATTCAGCGTTATGGAAAAATTGAAGCCGGTAAACGTGGTATCGAAGCTGATGCTGAAACCATTACTCAAATGGGTAAGGATGTTGTGAAAGAAAAATATGGTAACCTGTTTGATATGTATGAAAAAATCACAGGCGAAAATCCATACGAAGTTCCGATGCGTATTTATCCTGCTGTTCACTATACAATGGGAGGATTGTGGGTTGATTATGAACTGATGACAACCATCCCCGGTTTATATTGCCTGGGTGAAGCAAACTTCAGCGATCACGGCGCAAACCGATTGGGTGCAAGTGCTTTGATGCAGGGTCTGGCTGATGGTTACTTTGTAATTCCTTATACAATTGGTAATTACCTGGCTGATGAAATCAGGACGAAAGCAATCCCGACTGATCATGCTGCATTTGCTGAAGCTGAAAGCAAAGTTCGTGACCGTATTCACATGCTCATGAATATCAAGGGTTCGAAAACAGTTGAAAGTCTGCATAAACGCCTTGGAAAAATTATGTGGGAAAAATGTGGTATGGCACGTAATGCGGAAGGTTTGAAACAAGCTATCAAAGAAATTCAGCAGTTGAAAAATGAATTCTGGAGCGATGTAAAAATCCCAGGCGAAATCAACGAAATGAACCCTGAGTTAGATAAGGCAAACCGTGTGGCCGACTTTATTGAACTGGGCGAGCTGATGTGTATTGATGCTTTGAATCGTGAAGAAAGCTGCGGCGGACACTTCCGTGAAGAACATCAGACAGAAGAAGGTGAAGCATTACGTCATGATGATAAATTTATGTATGTTTCAGCATGGGAAATGAAGGGCGAGCATGAATGGGAAATGCATAAAGAAGAATTGAATTATGAAGTGGTGAAACCAAGTCAGAGAAGTTATAAGTAATGCCCCCAACCCCTGAAGGGGAGCGAGATATACAGTTTGAATAAAAGGTTCTTTATAAATAATTTTAAACTTAAAAATCCCTAATAGGGGGATAGAGGTTAATATGGAACATCAAAACATAAATCTTAAACTGAAAGTTTGGCGTCAGAAAAACAGTACCGATAAAGGTGGTTTTGAAACGTACGATGTAAAAAATATTTCACAGGAAATGAGTTTTCTTGAAATGTTTGATGTGCTGAATGAGGAACTTATTGCAGAAGATAAAGATCCTATTGCCTTCGATCATGATTGTCGTGAAGGTATTTGCGGTATGTGCAGTATGTATATCAATGGCCGTCCGCATGGACCATGGGAAGCCAATACTACCTGCCAGTTGCACATGCGTGCCTTCAGCGAAGGAGAAACCATTGTGGTAGAGCCCTGGAGAGCAAATGCTTTTCCAATCATTAAAGATTTAATGGTTGACCGCACTGCTTTTGATCGTATTATACAGGCTGGTGGTTATATCAGTGTAAATACAGGTAATGCAGTTGATGCAAATGCTCTGCCAATTGAAAAAGCAAAAGCAGATGCTTCGTTTGCAGCAGCAGCCTGTATTGGTTGTGGAGCATGCGTTGCTGCTTGTAAAAACTCTTCGGCTATGTTATTTTTGAGTGCAAAAGCCGCTCATCTTAATTTGTTACCACAGGGCCAGCCCGAACGTAAAACAAGGGTAATGAACATGGTTGCACAAATGGATAAAGAAGGTTTTGGAGCATGTACAAATACTGGTGCTTGTGAAGCGGTTTGTCCCAAAGAAATTTCCATTACAAACATTGCACGTTTAAATCTTGATTATACCTGTGCTGGTTTGGTATCGGACAAATAAACAGAGAAAATTTTTCTTATTATAGCCCCAGCACTATTGCCGGGGCTTTTTGTTGGTTGTAAGTTTTATAATTGCCAAAGCCAAGCATTGTGTATGAGTTGATTCAGTAAGGTTACAATACCAAAAAAAGATGTAAAACAGCACTTCAATAACGTTTCTGTTGGTGCAGGAAAGAGTAACTTAGCAGTTTGATTTATGAATTTGTTTGCTGATGTACAGAAAGATATTGCTGATATTGTTTTTGATTAATAGTTTGCTTTACCCCCATTTACACGCACAAACAACTATTGAGAAAAATTTTTTAAATCCTCCTGCATCTGCTAAGCCCTTGGTTTCATGGTACTGGCTAAATGGAGTTGTATCAAAAGAAGGAATTACTGCCGACCTTGAGGTTATAAAGAAAACAGGCATTGGAGGTGTTTACCTAATTCCTGCTGCTGATACTTCTTCTTCAAATCTCTTTCATCCTTCTATAAATCAGTTTACGCCTGCTTTTTGGTCAATGGTGAAATTTGCCATGCAGGAAGCAAAGCGTTTAAACCTTCAGCTTGAAATGAATCTGAATGCCGGATTTTCTTTAGCTGCCGGGAAATGGATTACACCAGAACTGTCGAAGCAGAAATTAGTCTGGAGCAAGACTTATATCAAAGAAGGCGACACGAATAAGATTAATCTGCTGCAACCAGAGGATTTTAATAATTACTATAAAGACATTTCTGTTTTTGCTTATCCAGCAAATTGCATCAATGCTTTTTGCGAAGTGATTCCTGTACCCAAAGTAACTTCAAGCAGCGGTTCAAAAGTATCATTTCTTGCATTCCGTCATTTTGGAAAAGAACTATTCACGAGTGATTCATCATGCTGGATACAGTATAAATATCCGCAGGCTTATACCTGTCGTTCTGTTAAGATCTGTACCGGTGGGAAAAATTTACAGGCCGTGAATCTGCTTGTACAGTCAAGCGATGATGGAAAAAAATTTACTACTGTTTCAAGGCTTGAAGTCCCGTATCATAACCGGCAGGATAATGAACTGGAAGTTACCTATGCTATACCTTCCACAACAGCAAAATATTATCGTTTTGTTTATGAGAAAGAAGTAACCGAACCTGGCAAACAACATATCGGTGTAAATGAATGGAAATCTTCTCTTCAATTATCTGGTATTCATTTAAGTGATGAACCTGTTATTCATCAATACGAATCAAAGAATGGTTCTATATGGAGCTTCAGCAAAAATACAACTGAAGAGCAGGTGCCTGTTGATGCTGCTGTTCCACTGAAAAGTATTCTGAACATAACTGATAAAATGGATGCTGAAGGAAACCTTAACTGGACACCTCCTGTTGCGGGTGATTGGGTGATAGTACGTATGGGACATACATCAACTGGTTGTACAACTAATTCAGAAGGGAAGGGTTGGGAACTTGAATGTGATATGTTTAATGCCGATGCAGTTAAACTGCAGTTCAGTAACTGGTTCGTAAAAGTATTTTCGCAAACAAATCCTTTACCTGCAAAGGAAGTGTTGAAGCATCTGCATGTCAGCAATTGGGAATGTGGAAGCCAGAACTGGAGTAATAATTTCCCTGCAGAATTTAAAAAACGCAGAGGGTATGATCTCATGCCATACCTGCTTGTTATGGCTGGTGTGCCGGTACAGGATGCTGCAACTTCTGAAAAGATATTGTACGATGTACGAAAAACCATTGCAGAACTTGTTAATGATGTTTTTTATACTGTAATCAAAAATGAAGCACGTATAAAAGGTTTTAAAATAAGTCCTGAAACTGATGCGCCTTTAATGCTGGGCGATGGGTTATTGCGTTATAAACATGCTGATTTTCAAACAGGTTCTTTTTATCTTACTAATGGGGAAAATGACAGACTAAACGATATCTCTAATGCAGTAAGTGACGCTCATATTTATGGCAAGAAAATAATAGAGACTAACTTGTTTAAAACAGAGCAGCATGTATTGAATGATTCTGTAAATGGGTTAAAAATAAACGTTGACAGAATTTTTGCTCTTGGTGTAAACAGAGTTGTAGTAAATACTTTTGTACATAATCCTGACCCAAGTTCTGAGCTGGATAGTATGGAAATATACTACCGGTATAATGAGAAATGGCAGAAGCAAAACAAAGAATGGATTGATTATTTAGCCCGCTGCCAGGCTTTGCTGCAAATGGGAAATCCTGTTGTTGATATTGCTGTATTTACCGGTGAACGATTGCCACGACGTTCCTTATTGCCCGGCACGATTGTGAATACATTGCCTGGATTTTTCGGAAATAAGGAAATAGAAGATGACAAGAAAAATTTAACAAATCGGGCTGATCCACTAAATGGTTACAGTTACGATTCATTTAGTCCGGATGCGTTGCTGATGATGAAAGTTAAGGATGGGAGGGTGGTACTACCTGGTGGAGCAACTTATGCAGTACTTGTGTTCCCTGATGATTATCCGATGAATTCTAATAGCCATTCTATGTCGTTAGTAGTAGCAAGAAAAATATTGCAGTTGCTGAATGATGGGGCAAAGATTATTATGAGTAGGGATTATACGTTGGGTACAGGAATGAATGACAGTAACAATGAATTGAAAAATATTATAAATGAGATTCTGAAGCCGGGCAAAAAAGGAACACTGGCACTCACACCTTTTACTGATGCTGATTTCAGCAGACTTGGTGTTGAAAAAGATGTTGTAATTGAAACGGAAACAGATCATTCACTTGCCTGGGCTCACCGTAAAATAAATAATGAAGAAATTTATTTTATCGCCAATCAAACAAACACCTCTCAGCAGTACACGATTGAATTCAGAGATGGTAAAGGCATGTATTTAGAACTGTGGGATTCTTTCTCTGGAAAAATCAGCGATGGGAGTTTTGGATATGCAGGAAATAAATTTACTATAGGCTTACCTGCCGGGTTTTCCTTTTTTTACATATTTCGTAAAGATTATAATAAAAACTTTACGAAAACAGGAACCCCTGCAGGAGAAAAAAATAATTTGTTTTAATGTTGAATAATTACGGTATTAATTATAATTCATTTTCAAATTCAGTTTATTTCTTCGCTCTTTTTTAAAAGGCAAAATGAACCATCAGTTTTTTTTGTTCCTGTATTTTTTGTTTACTTTGGGATTGTTGAAGTATTTATCTGCATCCTGTGCATCGTCCTGTAGTTCTTCCAGCGGTACATCAATAAGCTGAAGTTGTATCTGTTTCAGATCTGTTTTCAGCTTGGTTGTTTTCTGAATAATATCGGGGTCTTTTTCACCAATTAATGCGTTTTCCTGTAGAATATATTCCAGTCTTCTAATGCTTGTACGTACTAATGATACTGAGTTCTGATCGTTTACTTTATTGGGCGATACGGCCTCCTTTACCGGTACAAGTGTAACACCAACTGCCGGAAAAATGCGACCGAGATTTTTTTGCTGATCGCTTGCTGAAGTGCTTAAAACTGTTCCCGCCAGCGCTGATGATGAAGCTGTCATATCAAACGCTATTCTTGAATTTTTTGTTTTCCTGATTTTTTTATCAAGAGTGCGGAACGTGTATTTTAATATCTGAATATATCTTTTATAATCTGTTACTACCTTATCGTATTCCTGTTTTTTCAATGGATAATTAATTGCTTCATGTACAACAAGACGTACGATGGCGCTATCCCTGTTTCTGAACTTATCAGAACCGGTAAAAAGGAGTTTCACAATTTTTACTTTTCCTGAATCAGAATCTTTTACAAAATCATACGGTGCGCTCCATGCAAATTCATCCCCACACTTCGTGATGGGTGATGTTGTTTTTATCGGTATGCTGCTTTCAAAATTGAGGATTTCGATTGGGAAATTTCCGTTTTCGCAACTAAGCTGAAAACGGATACTGTCGCCTTCATCTACATGTACTGTATTGGAAACCGAGGGCCTTATTTTTGACGGAATAATTTCTGTATTAAAGAAAACAATAGTGAATGAAGTGTCAATCCGTTCTTTTGGATTGTTCAGGTTTTGAACACCAAGCTGAACTTTATATTCTGCATCATATTTCAGTTTGCCTGAAAGGAAATAAGATTTATCTGCCTTGAAAGTAAGTAAGCCATTATCCTTATTGATTCGTAATCCAAGCGGTGAGTTTTTTAAAAACCAGTAAAAGTTTTTCTGATCTTTATTTATTTCAAGTTTATAGTTAAGCGAACTGTCAACATGTACTGTAAAGTACGGATTAAGATTGCGGATGCGCAGCAGAGTGTCTGCTATATTGCTGATGATGATTGTGTCTTTTGTTTCCTGTGCTTTTAGCTGTTGTAATGCAAGTAAAAGCAAAAAAAATGTACCTATCTTTTTCATACTAATAGTTGCGAATATACTCATTGTCAGTTGAAACACTTGTTGTTTTAACAAAAAATCCCGGCGTAAATACACCGGGAGTAAAACCAAAACCAACTTGCTATAATCAAGCAAAATTTTTATTTACTGAATTGAAATCTGTTTTACAGGTTCTTTTACTTCAACTGCTTTGGGCAATAATAATTTTAACAGACCATCTTCATATTTTGCCTGAATAGCTTCAGCATTGATCTTATCATCAATTGTAAAGCTGCGTTTGAAGCTTTGATAATTAAATTCTCTACGTACAACTTTTACATCTTCACTCTTCATTTCTTCTTTCTTTTCATAACCAACTGTAAGAAGACCTTTGTCAACAGTAATTGTAAAATCTTCTTTGTTACGGCCGGGAGCATTTAATTCAAGATGATAAGCATCTGCAGTTTCAACAATATTTACAGCAGGTGTAAACAGGTTGTTGACTGTTTTACCAAAAGCTGGTAATTCATTAAAAAATTCATCAAAGAAAGTGTTGATGTTTTTTTGAACCGGGTTGTGAACTTTTACCAATGTCATAGTATTAATTTTTATTGTTTATAATTTGGTATAGCTTCATCAAACCATATTCCATTCATTTTTTTACGACATCTGTTCCTATTTTGCGCTTTTTATGCGACAAAAAGTCAACTAATTGCAATTTAATGTGACATAATTTCTTCTTTTGATTGCTGTTGCAACTTTTATTTTAATTTTGATGCTTATCAAAAAAATAATCAACTATGTATCCAGCAGAAATAGTTCTCCCAATGAAGGAAGAAATGATCGAAGGTGGCTTCGATGAATTATTAACTCCCGAAGCTGTTGATGCAGCTCTGACTCAAAAGGGAACAAGTTTAGTTTTTATCAATTCAGTTTGCGGTTGTTCAGCAGGAAGTGCAAGACCAGGTGTATTAATGGCTGTTAATAACAGTGGAAAGCGTCCGGATCAACTGTTAACCAGTTTTGCAGGTTTTGATACAGATGCAGTGAAAAAAATCCGTGAACATCTGTTGCCTTATCCTCCAAGTTCACCATCAATTGCTTTGTTTAAAGATGGCCAGTTGGTGCATTTTATCGAGCGTCATAATATTGAAGGCCGACCTGCACAAATGATTGCACAAAACCTCATTGGTGCATTTGAAGAGTATTGCAACTGATAAAATATAACTCAGCAGATGATCCCCGGTTCAAAAGCCGGGGATTTTTTTTATTGTTCATTTTGTTCTTAGATTGTGTACTCATTAAATCATCAATAATAAACGAACAGTATGAAAACCCGCAGGCAGTTTTTGCAATCAGCCGGTTTATTATCCGCAGGATTAGTAATTGATCGTTCAAGGCTTTTTGCCGGAAAGCAATCTGCATTTGAATCAAACAGGCCACCTATTGCAGAAAGGAAATTTACCAGTAAATCAGTAGAAGAAACGATCCTTCGTATTAAAAAGCAAATCAGCAATCCCGAACTGGCATGGATGTTTGAGAACTGTTTTCCCAATACACTTGACACAACAGTTGACTTTGAAATCATCAATGGTAAACCTGATACCTATGTTATAACAGGTGATATTGATGCAATGTGGCTGCGTGACAGTACTGCCCAGGTGTGGCCTTATCTTTCGCTTATTAAAAATGATAAGCCATTGCAGGAACTGATTAAAGGGGTAATTAACCGGCAAACAAAGTGTATTCTGCTCGATCCTTATGCCAACGCATTTTATAAAGATGTAAATAAAGTGAGTGAATGGAAAAATGATCTCACTGCCATGAAACCGGGAATACATGAGCGTAAATGGGAAATCGACAGTTTGTGTTACCCAATCCGTCTTGCACATGGATATTGGAAAGAAACGGGCGATACGACTGTTTTTGACGGCGACTGGAAGCAGGCTATGCGGCTTGTTTTGCAAACATTTAAGGAGCAGCAACGCATAAATAGTCGTGGGCCATATAGTTTTCAACGTTCAACAGCGTGGGCCACAGATGGTGTGCCGTTAAGCGGCTATGGCTATCCTGCAAAGCCCAATGGTATGATCTGTTCTACATTCAGGCCAAGCGATGACAGCACTCTTTTTCCATATCTTATTCCGAGTAATCTGTTTGCAATAGAAGTGTTGGGCAAACTATCCACTTTACTTTCATTGCCGGCATTGAATGATACAAAGCTTGCACTTGAAGCAAAGCAGTTACAGAAGCAGGTAAGCAAAGCCTATTTACAGGATGGAATTATCAATCATCCCAAACTTGGCCGTATCATTGCTTTTGAAGTAAACGGTTTTGGAAGTTTTCATTTAATGGATGATGCAAATGTTCCTTCCTTGCTTTCGTTACCATATTTAGGCGCAGTAAAAGCAAATGATCCGCTTTACCTGAATACAAGAAAAGTGGTGTTGTCAGAAAATAATCCATTCTTTTATAAAGGAAAGGTTGCAGAAGGAATTGGCGGTCCGCATACAGGGTTTGATACCATCTGGCCAATGAGCATTATTTTACGTGGAATTACAAGTATTGATGAGAAAGAAATAAAGCACTGTATTGATATGTTGTTGCATACACATGCGGGCACGGGATTTATTCATGAATCTTTTCATAAAGATGATGCTTCAAAATTTTCACGAAAGTGGTTTGCCTGGGCGAATACACTGTTTGGAGAATTTATTCTTGAAACATCAGAAAAAAATCCTTCTTTACTGAAAAGCTGAAAAGAGCTGTGCGTGATTTCACATTTCAATACAGGATTTTAACCTATCATTGCAACTCAAATCAAGAACATGTATCCTAATTTATATTATTTCTTCAGGGAAGTGTTCGGAGCAGCTCCGGCATGGCTTAAGTTTTTAAACTCTTTTGGTTTTTTTGTTGCCATTTCCTTTATTGCTGCTGCTATTGTTCTTACAAAAGGTTTACAACGTAGAGAAAAACAGGGCTTTCTTCAACCAAAAGAAGAAAAACGGGTTTTTGGTAAACCCGCAACACCTTCGGAAATTATATTTAATGCCCTGATTGGTTTTTTGATGGGATACAAAATTATTGGCGCTTTTTTGAGTGCTGGTAATGAAGGAATTGATCCGCAATCGTTCATATTTTCATCGCAGGGAAGCTGGGGAGCAGGTATTTTACTTGCCTTATTGTTTGGAGGAATGCGTTGGTACGAAAAGAATAAGCAGAAAACCACTAAACCCGAAGAACGAATGGTTCGTATATGGCCGCACGAACGGGTAGGTGATATGACTGTTATGGCGGCTGTTTTTGGATTCGGTGGTGCAAAAATTTTCCATAACCTCGAAAACTGGAATGAGTTTGTAGCCGATCCAGTGGGCTCGCTTCTATCTTTCAGCGGTCTTACATTTTATGGTGGTTTAATTTTCGCTGCAGCAGCTATTATTATTTATGCAAAACGAAAAGGTATTTCAATTCGCCATCTTGCTGATGCTTTTGGCCCGGCAATGATGATTGCATATGCTATAGGACGGATAGGGTGTCAGGTGGCTGGCGATGGTGACTGGGGTATTCCTAATAGCGCTTACGTTACTGATTCAAATGCAATAGTTCGCCTGGCAGAACCTGGCGAATTTGAAAAGGCATTGCAGAATAATAAACCTTATCTTGAACGGGAGTTTAATGGTGTTACAGATATTAATCATATACCATCGGCTTCATTTAAAGCACCTTCCTTTTTACCTGTATGGATGGTTGCATATACTTATCCTCATAATGTAAACAGTATGGGTGTAAGATTACCGGGATGTGATGAAGAAGAGCATTGTAATTACTTGCCATTACCTGTTTTTCCAACTCCGTTTTATGAAACTATTATTTGCCTGATCTTTTTTGGGGTGCTTATTTATGCCCGGAAAAGAATAAAACTTGCAGGCGGGTTAGTGTCGCTCTATCTTGTTTTAACCGGAATTGAACGGTTTTTTATTGAAAAAATAAGGGTGAATACGAAATATCATGATCTTCCTTTTCAACCAACTCAAGCCGAGTTAATTTCAATTGCTTTGATTATTTTAGGTATTACACTTTATTTCGTGAGCAAAAACAAAGCAAAGACTGAAGCAAAATAACATTACTGAATCCTAATAGCAAGGCTCCATTTCGGAGCCTTTTTTGTTTCTGTTTATCTGTAGATCCCTCCTTTCTTACTTAAACATCTCTTTGTGAGTAACAGATTTTTGCCAAAGCCGTCTCAATAAGCTCAAAATAGAATAGAAATAATTATTAAAAAAGCAACGGACTTACTGGAAACCGGCTATCCGTTTGAAAAGCCATTCAACACAAAACAATGTACTATGCAAGACATAGAACCTAATTTTGGCATGTAATATTAAAAAACGGGTACTATTGTCCATTAAACCAAACATTAACAAACCGAAACAAAATGAAGAAGTTATTTTTCTTACTCACAGTTTTGCTGACCTTTTCATCAGCTTCGTTTTCCCAAAATCTTTCAAAAGTAACGGGCAAGGTAACTGACGAGTTACAGAAGCCCGTACAGGGAGTTACTGTTTCACTTTACAAGGCAAAGGATACGCTTTTGGTTAAGGCATCTTTATCAGCAAGTGACGGTGCTTTTGTGTTTGAATCAGTGAAAGATGGAGCTTACCTGCTGATAGCATCATCTGTTGGGTACAAAAAAATAATTTCTGAAGTTTTGCATATCAGGGATGGTGCCGATACAAAAGTGCCAGCCCTGGTTATGCTTCCTGAATCGAAGAACATGAAGGAACTTGTAATTACTGGTAAAAAGCCTCTGTTTGAACAAAAGGCCGATAAGCTGGTAGTAAATGTTGACGCATCGCCAACCAATGCGGGAGCTAATGCTCTTGAAGTACTTGAAAAATCACCAGGCGTTTCTGTTGATAAAGATGGAAATATCAGCTTAAAAGGAAAAACAGGTGTACAGGTGTTTATTGATGGCAAACCCGCCTATTTATCGGGCACCGATCTGGTGAATTATCTCCGCAGCCTACAGGGAGTACAGTTAGATCAGATTGAAATTATGACGAACCCTCCTGCAAAATACGATGCAGCAGGTAACAGCGGCATTATCAATATTAAAACCAAAAAAACAAAACAGTTTGGCTATAATGTAACTGTTACTGCTGGCTATTCGCAGGGAATTTATGCAAGAAATAATCAGAACATCACGTTCAATTACAGAAAAAATAAGCTTAACCTGTTTGGAAACTACAGCCGCTATGAAAGAAATCATTTTCAAAACCTTTCAATTCAACGCAAATTTTCGGATGAAGGGACAAAAGAAGTTCTTTCAAAATTCGACCAGGTATCAAAAATGCGTAACATCGGAACATCGAATAATGCAAAACTTGGTGCCGATTATTATATAAGTAAGAAAACAACAGTTGGCGCAGTTGTAAACGGGTTTTACAACCCCGGTGTTTTCAGGAATGAAAGTGACATAAATATTTCGGATGCAAGTGATGTATTGATGAGCAAAACCTATGCAAAATCTGAAAGCAGGAGTACGTGGAAAAATTTCAGCGGTAATCTTAATTTCCGCCATCAGTTCGACAGCACCGGTAAGGAACTGACTGCTGATCTCGATTATATTTATTACAATGCGCCCAATAAACAAAACATCAGCAATTATTATTTTGATGCTTCAGGAAATCCGCTGATGTTCCCCGATACTTTGTATGGTAATCTGCCACAAACAATCAATATTTACAGCGCAAAAGTTGATTATGTTCATCCATTAAAGAAAGGTGCAAAATTTGAAGCCGGTTTTAAAACCAGTTTTGTAGAAACAGATAACAATGCTGTGTACGACAGTTTAATTAATAACAAACTCGTTCGTGATTACGGCCGCAGCAATCATTTTGTTTATGATGAAAATATTAACGCAGCTTATGCAAACTACAGCCGCCCGTTTGGTAAAAAAGTAACAGGTCAGTTCGGGTTGCGCCTTGAAAATACAGTTGCTCATGGCGATCAAAAAACAACCGGAGAAAAATTTACTTTAAATTATACAAAGTTATTTCCAACTGCTTATGTGCAATATGCAGTAAATGAAAAAAATAATCTGAGCTTAAATTATGGTCGCCGTATTAACCGACCCGATTATCAAAGTCTGAATCCTTTTGTAGAGTTTTTAGACCGATACACTTTTGAATCAGGCAATCCATATCTGAAGCCAGAATTCAGTCATAATATTGAAATGAGTTACACTTACAACAATTTCATTACAGCTACTGTAAACTTCACCAAAACGAAGGATATTATTCAGCAGGTATTGGAACAAAACGAGCAAACCAATCAAACCTATGTACGTACGGCCAATATAGCTAAACGTCAGCAGATAGGTATTGCAATAAGCGCTTATAAACAGATAAAAAGTTTTAGTGGCAATATTTATATAAATGTTTCAAATAACAAATTCAATGGAATTGTAAACAACACCTTTGTTACTATTGAAGGAACAACTGCTATGTTTAATGCTTCTGCATCATACAAATTCAAGAAAGGATGGAATGCAGAAATCAGCGGTTTTTACAGAACTGCAACACCTGAGGGTGTATTTCGCATCGGCTCTTTTGGAACAATGAATGCCGGAGTAAGCAAAACCTTACTGAAGGAAAAAGCAACCTTGCGTTTGAATGTAAGAGACGTATTTTGGAGCCAGAAATTTAAAGGCGATATTCAGTATGGAGCTGTTAATACACAGTTTCAGCAATATGGCGATTCGAGGGTGGCATCCATCACATTTACTTACCGCTTCAGCAAAGGCAAAGTAAACAGCAACAACCGTCGTAAAGCAGGTGGAGCAGGCGATGAGCAGAACAGGGTTAAAGGCGGCGGTGAAAATTAGTCATTTCACAATTTAGCACATATTCTCATGTTGATTGTCGACCCCGGTTTCTACCGGGGTTTCTCCTTTCAAAAATTTCCGGTTCAGTTGAAAAGATAAAAGCGAACAAGTACATTTGTACCAAACTTCAACAACAAAAAATTACTACAAAAAATAACCAGTTATGCCTTCGTTTGATATAGTTAGTAAAGTAGATGCACAGGCGTTGGATAATGCCGTAAACGTTACAACAAAAGAAATTACCAACAGGTTTGATTTTAAAGGGAGCCATGTGGTAATTGATCTGAACAGAAAAGAATTTAAGATCAGTATTGAGGTGGAAGATGAAATGAAACTCCGCCAGTTAGTTGATGTGCTTATCAGCAGAGCTCATAAGCAGGGTATTGCTCCCGAAGCTTTTGATCAGGGCAAGGAACCTTATCAAAGCGGAAAGCTGGTGAAGCAGGAAATATTTGTAAGAAACGGTATTAAGCAGGAAGATGCCAAGAAGATTGTAAAGCAGATTAAAGACAGTGGCCTGAAGGTGCAGGCATCCATTAATGATGATATTGTGAGGGTAACAGGAAAGAAAATTGACGATCTACAGGAAGTAATTCAGGCATCCAAAGGATGGAACCTCGGAATTCCGCTGCAGTATGAGAATATGCGTTCATAAACTGTTTACAAAGCCCGTTTTTCGGGCTTTTTTTGTGCATTACAGGGTGCGGAACTGGTGCATATCAAACAGTGTAAAAATTTGGAACCGGTTATTTTTTAATTGTAGATTTATATCACAATACCGCAGAAAGTTTTAGTAAAATAAAATGAGAAAGCGGACGGAGCAGCGGAAATCCTTAAAAAGATGAAGCTGATTCCAGGAAGCACTGGGTTAGTTAGTATAAAAGCGAAAGCAGATATAAGGATTAATTTGGTGCTTCTTTTTTTATGCTTACCCGGCGAGGCAGGTCAAAAATCATTTGGCTGTAAGGGCTGTAACCCTTAATTTTGCGGCTTCATTTAAAAAAATAATAATGCACGGCCAAATCCGTGCTGAAAACTCCCAGAATATGAAAAAAGAACTTCATCCGGCAAATTACCGCTTTGTAGTGTTTAAGGACATGAGTAATGGCTATTCATTCTTAACCCGTTCAACTGCCCCTTCAAAAGAAACAGTTAAATGGGAAGATGGCAATGAGTATCCGCTCATTAAGTTAGAAATTTCGAGTACCAGTCATCCTTTCTTTACTGGTCAGAATATCCTGGTTGATACTGCCGGACGTATTGATAAATTCAAGAAAAAATACGCTAAGAAATCATAAGCCGAAGAAGGGTTGGAGTGCTTCAAGCGACTAAAAATTATAAATGCTCAAAGCGGGAATTTTTCCCGCTTTATTTTTGTGAAAATGTGTGATCGAACGTGTTATAGTTTTTTCTTGGTTACTCTGTTCTTTCAGGTAACTTCCTGTACCGTCAGCAAAGATACCCGTCGCAATGAATTCATTCAGTTGCAGAAAGGAAAAATAAAAGATGATACCAGTTTTGTTTACACGCTTCCTTATGAAGCAGGAAAAAAACACAGAATGGTACAAGGTTACTTCAGCCATTTCTCACACAAAAATAGGGCTGCTCTTGATTTTAAAATGAAGAGGGGAACCATCATCTGTGCTGCACGGGGTGGAGTAGTGGTACGTGTTAAACAAGATAGTAACAAGGGCAGACTGAATAAAAAATATCGTCCTGATGGTAACATGGTCATCATTCAGCACAACGATGGATCAAGAGCCGGTTACTGGCATTTAAAACAAAACGGAGCGATGGTAAAAGTAGGTGATACAGTTGTACAAGGTTAGCCCATTGCATACAGTGGTAAAACAGGCTATACAGCTTTTCCTCATCTTCATTTCATTGTATGGAAAAGTTCTTCAGCAGGATGGCAGCAGGTGGCAACAAGATTTCAAACGGTAAGAAGAATAACATTCCTGCGGCCATTACGAAAATATAAACGACCCGGCAATAAGTAATTATGAAATTTCCTGCCCATAATTTTAATTTTTTCATTCAATTCGTCGATATTCGGTTTTAAATAACACACATGCAACGGATTTGCCTGTTTCCCGGAACCTTTGATCCAATTACAGTTGGCCATCTCGATATCATTTACCGTTCACTTGATCTGTTTGATAAACTTTATATCGGTATCGGGCGCAACTCAGGTAAAGTGCCTATGTTCAGCGAAGAGCAAAGAATAGAGTGGGTGAAAGAAATTTTTAAGGATGAACCGAGAGTGGATGCAATTGTGTACGAAGGATTAACAGTCGACTGCTGTAAAAAAGTTGATGCAAAGTTTATTTTGCGTGGTATCCGTTACGTCAACGATTTTGAATATGAAAAAGCGATTGCTGATATGAACCGCAGTCTTGATAAAGACATTGAAACAATTTTTCTTACCTGTTTACCACAATATACTTCGGTAGCGTCCACACTTGTGCGTGATGTAATACGCAACGGTGGCGATACATCTCAGTTCTTACCCAAAGTTGTAAACAACACCATTCTTAAAAAATCATTTTAATAAACCCAGCACATCTTTAACCGAAGGAAACGTATTGTTCATATACTCTTTCAGATCTTTCTTTTTCACCCATCTTGTTTCGGTAATGTCTTCTTCTGTTTGCGGAATAATGTTCTGCACGCCTTTAATCTTCATCTTATACCAATGCGAATCTTTGAGGATGTGCTTACCAAACTCATTGTAAGTATGATAAGTAATAGTCAGCAGTTTTTTTAGCTGTATATCTTTTAAGCTGGTTTCTTCTTCCACCTCACGTACTGCACATTGTTCAATGGTTTCACCTTTATCTAATTTACCCTTGGGTAAATCCCATTTTCCTCTTCTGAAAATCAGCATCACTTCCGCTTTTTCATTTTCCACCAAACCACCTGCAGCAGTTACCTGTGTAAAATGTTTAAAGAATGCTTTCTTCAGCTTCTCAAGATCGGCATCTAATAAAACACCGGCATGAAATTCTTCTTTTGCAATTTCGTGCAGCAGCGATTTAATGGCGTTGTTATTGATTTCATCAATAAAAACAGCATCGGGGTGATGCATGTATTCACGAATAGTATCATCCACCTCGTTACAGAGGAAGACCGGTTTCTCGCCAAAATAGATTTTGATGTACATAAGTAAATTTCAAATTTCGGATTTCTAATCTCAAATTTGCGCCATGACAAATGAACAAGCCGTAGCTGAAAAGCTGTTACAAGTTAAGGCCATCCGTTTAAATGTAAAAGAACCTTTTACATGGGCAAGCGGATGGAAGAGTCCCATCTATTGCGATAACCGCAAAGTATTGTCGTTTCCGCATGTACGGGAGTTTGTAAAAAGCGAAATGTGTAATGTTATTTTCGACCAGTTTCCCGAGGCCGAACTGCTTGCAGGCGTTGCCACAGCTGGTATTGCATGGGGAGCAATGGCGGCCGATCAGCTCAAGCTACCTTACATCTACGTTCGTCCAAAACCAAAAGAGCATGGCTTAGGCAACCAGATTGAAGGTTTTTACGAGCCCGGTCAAAAAGTAGTGGTGGTGGAAGATCTCATCTCTACAGGAAAAAGCAGCCTGGAAGTGGTGGAAGTGCTGAGGCAGGCAGGAGTGGAGGTAATAGGCATGGTATCCATCTTTAACTATGGGTTTGATGTGGCAAAAGATGCGTTTGCAAAAGCCGGAGTTGAATACCGTTCGCTCACCAATTATCCAACGCTCATTGGTCTTGCTATTGATAAACATATTGTGGAAGCATCAGAACAGGATGTTTTGTTAAAATGGAGTGCCGATCCTGCACATTGGAATGTAAATTGATATATTCATAGAAAAAATAACATGAAGAGTATTCTTGTTTCAATATTTGTACTGATAACTGTTGCTGGTTTTTCACAGTTTAAGAAACCTGTTGTGGTGCAGATTAAAACGCCGCAGGCCCAGTGTGTGGAATGTAAAGACCGTATTGAAAAATTTATGAAAACAGAAGAAGGTGTGGCGAAGATTGTGGTTGATATCCGCAAAAAAATTACAACAGTAACTTACCTCAGCGACCGTACCAATCTTGAAAACATTAAAACTGCGATTGCCAATCTTGGTTTTGATGCAGATGATGTAACAGCAGAACCAGAGCAGTACAAACGCTTACCCCAATGTTGCAAACGTGAAGCCGATGGTGGCGGCCCTCCCAAAAAGAATTAATGGATGATGATAAAGAAACGGTCTGTTGCTTTTGCAACAGACCGTTTTGTTTTATAGAAGTTAGTGGGGATGTTTATTTGATAAGAATAGGTTGAAGGAATTTGAAAAACTGATTATAAAGTTAACAGCTAAAGCCAAATAGAATTCGGCAAGCCCAATATTAGCTGATAATAGTACAATTTATTTCTTATCTGCGATGATCTGTTCCATCAGCGTTATCTGTGTTTCTGTTTTTTTCAGCTTTATCAATCACATTCAGCAAACCATCTGAAAGCTTATCGTATGGCAGAGTCTATGGCATAATTCCACCCAGCTTATTTTGCTTGATATAATTTGTTTTTCTTTTTTAATTGAATTTGGATCATGAAGTGTTGCAAATATTTTTGTTTACTTATTGCATGCAGAATTTGCGGCTTAAATACCGGCATCATAATAAATAAACCCACAGAGGTAGTGAGATGGTTATCAGACTTGATGTAAAATGCTGTTACGAAGATTTTTCCCAAAAACCCGGATGATATTTTTCTAATGTTGAGCGCAGATACTCCCTGTCTAAATGTGTATAGATTTCAGTGGTGGTAATACTTTCGTGTCCTAGCATTTCCTGTACTGCACGTAAATCTGCACCACCTTCCACAAGATGCGTTGCAAATGAATGCCGGAAAGTGTGAGGTGAAATGGTTTTCTTTATTCCTGCTTCGAAAGCCAGTTGTTTGATGATGAGAAAAATCATTACCCTTGTTAACGGATTACCATTCCTGTTCAGAAACAAAAAATCTTCTTTACCTGGTTTTATATTCATGTGCCGGCGTATATCATCCCTGTAAATGTTAATGTATTTAATAGCGCTGCTGCCAATTGGTACAAGCCGTTCTTTATCGCCCTTGCCAATTACACGAATAAAACCAACATCAAGATATAAGTTTGATATCTTCAGGTTCACCACTTCACTTACACGTAAGCCACAACTGTACATGGTTTCAAGAATGGCTTTGTTTCTTCCGCCTTCGGGTTTGCTTAAATCAATCTGGTTAATGATGCTTTCAATTTCTTCATAACTCAACGTATCAGGTAATGAACGTTTCAATTTTGGCGCATCCAGCAGGGCAGTAGGATCTTTTATCGTAATCTGTTCAGTTAAACAATATTTATAAAACTGTCGCAACCCTGAAATAATTCTTGCCTGGCTACCGGCACTCATGCCAAGTTCTGTAATCCATTTTAGAAATTGCTGCAGATCTTTTAATTCAATTGCTTCGGGGTTTTTAAGATCGTTTACAGCCTGCAGGAATTGGGTAAGCATTTCAACATCGTGAAAATAAGCATCTACTGAGTTTTCACTCAGAGATCGTTCCAGTTGCAGATAGGCTTTAAATCCTTTTTTATACGGTTCCCACATAGTGAGTAAAGGTACAAGGAACTAAGAAGAAGATACAAGAAACAAGAAGTAAAATTCACGGATCAGAATCCAATCTTAAAGGCTGTGAGGAGCAAAAAACAGTATGCAAAAAAATCTGCGCTAATCTGCATCATCAGCGCAATCTGTGTTTCTATTACCTTATATTCGCTGCTTAAAAAACAAATCAGCATGCAGTTAGAAAAGCCCGTGCATTTACCCTTATTTAAACGACTGATGAATACCAACCGTCGGCGCTTCCGTTATTTTCTTACCCGTTTGGAAACAGTGAAACCAAGAGGACTTGATAAAGTAGTGAAAGACGTTGATAAAGAAGTGTGGGCTGAAACAGATTGCCTTGCCTGTGCCAACTGCTGCAAAACAATGACACCAACTTTTACCAAGCAGGATATTAAACGCATCTCTGCTCACTTTAATCAAACTCCCGAAGAATTTACTGCAAAGTGGTTATATAAAGAACGTAGTACAGGTGATATGATGAATAAAAAACAACCCTGCCAGTTTTTGAATCTAAAAGATAATAAGTGCAGCATTTATGAAATACGGCCGGTTGATTGTGCTACATTTCCTCATCATACCAAAAAGAATTTTACTGAATGGGTGCATGTGTATAAGCAAAATGTGGAATATTGTCCAGCTACGTACAAGTTAGTGGAGAAGATGATGGAACGAGTTGGGAAAGTTTAATAATATCTCAGATCTGCGATTTTAGATTTATAGAAATTCTGATTGATAGATGAAACGGATTTAATTATTAATTCTAAAACCGCCGTCTGTTACTGAAACCATTGACGGTGTAATGCTTTCAATCCGCAATCGTACATCTGAAATCTACAATTCTCAAACCTGCTCTTTATGAATTTCGCTGGTAAAGTGGAATTCAATATCAGGGTTGTTTTGTTGTTCAGTATTTAAAAACCATTCGCTTTGCGCAAGGTAAACAAGGTGGTCATCCTTGTCTCTTGCAATGTTGTTGGTTTTGAATTTTGTAAAGTCATCTAATTTTTTCGGGTCTTTACTGGTAATCCAGCAGGCTTTGTAATAAGGCATTGAACGGAATTCAGCACTTGCTCCATATTCCTGCAACAAGCGGTATTGAATTACTTCAAACTGCAGTTCGCCTACGCAGCCAATAATCTTTTTTGTCCCGCCAAACTGGGTAAATAACTGTGCAACACCTTCATCGGTTAACTGCAGCAATCCTTTTTCCAGTTGCTTTGTTTTCATCGGATCTTTGTTGATCACTTCTTTAAACAATTCAGGAGAAAAAGATGGTATGCCGGTGAAGTAAAAGTTTTCACCTTCCGTAAGTGTATCTCCAATTTTAAAGTTGCCTGTGTCGAACAAACCAACCACATCGCCAGGAAATGCTTCTTCAATTACATCCTTTTGTCTTGCCATGAACGAGTACGGGTTGCTGAAACGAACATCTTTATCCAGGCGAACATGATGATAATATTTGTTGCGTTCAAATCTGCCGCTGCAGATACGCATAAATGCAATCCTGTCTCTGTGCTTAGGATCAAGGTTGGCGTGAATTTTAAAAATAAATCCGCTCAGTTTATCTTCACCAACATCCAGATGGCGGGTTGAAGTTTCTCTTCCTTGCGGAATAGGCGCAATGCGTACAAATGTGTCGAGCATTTCCTTTACACCAAAATTGTTAACCGCACTTCCAAAAAATACCGGGGCAACTTTTCCTTTCAGGTACTGACTGGCATCCAGTTCGCCGTAAACACCATCTACAAGTTCCACATCTTCCCTTAGTGTATTGGCATCTGATTCTCCAATTTTCTGATCAAGAATACTGTCGTTCAGATCATTGATTTTTACAACATCTTCATCTGATGCTTTTGTATTGGCTGTAAACAATACCAGGCTTTTCTTATCAAGATCATACACACCTTTAAAATCCTTACCGCTGTTGATGGGCCACGTCATCGGGTGCAGGTGGATGTTCAGTTCCTTCTCAAGTTCTTCCAGCAAATCAAAACGGTTCTTACCATCACGATCCATCTTGTTGATGAAAACAATCACCGGTGTATCTCTCATCCGGCACACTTCCATCAGCCTGCGTGTTTGCTCTTCCACGCCATTCACACTGTCGATCACCAGGATAACACTGTCAACAGCAGTAAGCGTTCTGTAAGTATCTTCTGCAAAGTCTTTGTGACCCGGCGTATCGAGGAGGTTGATTAAAATGCCGTTGTACTCAAACGTCATTACCGATGTGGCAACAGAAATTCCACGCTGGCGTTCAATTTCCATGAAGTCGCTGGTAGCATGTTTTTTAATTTTGTTGCTTTTTACCGCTCCAGCCACTTGTATAGCACCGCCAAACAACAACAGCTTTTCAGTTAATGTTGTTTTACCGGCATCGGGGTGAGAGATGATGGCAAAAGTTCTGCGTCGGTTTATTTCGTTTTCGAATTTCATTTTTCAGTTAATAGTTCATTGTTCATGGTTGATGGCAGTCCTGGCTTTGCCATAAGCCATCAACCATTGGCTATTTGCCCTTTTTTAAGCCCGCAAAGGTAAGCAGCAGAGGCTTTCCGTTTGTAATAATTTTGTTTCAACATCAGTAAATCATTATACATTTGGGCTATGCGTAAAACCTTTGAAATTTTCTGGAACAGTTTGCTTTTCGCAATGAATGAGTTACGGAAAAACAAATTGCGTACTTTCCTCAGTCTGTTAGGAATTACGTTTGGTATTTTTTGCATTATCAGTGTTATGGCTACTGTTGGAAGTCTTGAGCAGAATGTGCGAAACGAATTCAAATCGTTTGGTAATAACACGATTTATGTTCAAAAATGGCCTTGGGGCGGAGGAGGCGAGTATCCCTGGTGGAAGTATGTAAGCAGGCCTAATCCTAAGTATAAAGAAATGGCACCTGTTAAACAGAAAGTTTCACTTGCCAGCAATGTTGCGTTTACTTATTTCAATGCGTCGAGTGTGGATTATGAAGACGTATCGCTGCCAAATGTAAACTGGTACGGAGTTACTGAAGAGTTTGATAAAATACAACCGGTTGAAATCGGGTGGGGACGTTATTTAACACAAAGTGAGTTTACTTATGGATCGCCAAGCATGGTGATGGGATATAATGTTGCTGAAAAATTGTTTGATAATGCTGAATACGCTGTTGGCAAACCCGTCATGATAAAAGGCAGGAAGGTGAATGTAATAGGGGTCATGAAAAAGCAGGGGCAGAGCATGATTGGTGGCTGGGATTTTGATAATGTAATCATCATTCCTTATGTTTTTGCAAGTCAGGTAGGTAACGAATCGAGAAGTGACGGTTTTATGATTGTAAAAGGAAGAGATAATATTCCTGTTGCAGATTTAAAAAACGAATTGCGGGGAGTTATGCGTGGAGTACGACGTTTAAGCCCCAAGGATGAAGATAATTTTGCATTGAATGATGTAAGTTCAGGCACAACACAGATAACTGCCATTTTTAATGGCATGACCATTGGCGGTATTGCCATCACCATTCTTTCTTTTATTGTAGGAATTTTTGGTGTTGCTAATATTATGTTTGTTACAGTTCGTGAACGTACCAGCATCATTGGTTTGAAAAAAGCAATTGGTGCCAAAAGCAGAACCATACTGAGTGAGTTTTTAATGGAAAGTGCATTTCTCTGTGTGCTGGGTGGAATTATGGGTTTGGTTATGGTCTATGGAATGACCTTTGCTCTCACCAAGTTTATGAATTTTGAAGTGTTTATTTCATTACGCCTTTTTATGGGTGCAGTAATGACATGTATCATAACCGGTATCCTTGCCGGAATTATTCCTGCATTTATTGCAGCCAAAATGGATCCTGTTGTAGCTATCAGGAGTAAATAGGTAATGATAATTAAAAATGAGAAATGAAAAAGACGGGTTGCCGTACTTTTACATTCTTAATTATTCATTTCTAATTTGTCATTTTTTTCGTGATTACAATCCTTGCAATTGAATCTTCCTGCGACGAAACGTCGGCTTCTGTTTGCCGTGATGGTGTTATTTTATCCAACATTATCGCAACTCAGGCTGTTCATCAGAAATACGGCGGCGTGGTTCCCGAACTGGCCAGTCGTGCACACATGGAAAATATTGTTCCTGTTGTAGATGAGTGTATGAAAGCTGCCGGTTGCAGTTTAACCGATTTAAATGCTGTTGCATTTACACAGGCTCCGGGTTTAATAGGAAGTTTGCTGGTAGGTACTCAGTTTGCAAAGTCACTTTCACTGGCATTGAATGTTCCGTTAATTGCTGTGCATCATATGCAGGCGCATGTGCTTGCAAATTTGATTGGAGAAGAAAAGCCAACATTTCCTTTTTTATGTTTAACGGTAAGCGGCGGGCATACACAAATTGTTTTATGCGAAAGCCCCACGAAAATGAAAGTGCTGGGCGAAACAATTGATGATGCAGCCGGTGAAGCATTTGATAAAACGGCAAAGCTGCTTGGATTACCTTATCCTGGCGGACCATTAATTGATCAATATGCAAAAGATGGTAATCCAAACAGATTCCATTTTCCTGAACCACAGATTCCAGGACTCAATTTTAGTTTCAGCGGATTGAAAACTTCCATTCTTTATTTTCTGAAAAACGCCGGATCAAGTCTTGTTTACAAAGAAGAATTTCTTGCAACAGAGGAGCAACAAAAGAAATTTGTTGAGGAAAATCTGGCCGACATCTGTGCAAGCGTACAGGGCAGGATCGTTTCAGTTTTATTGAATAAACTGAAGAAGGCTTCAATACAAACAGGTATTAAACAAATTTGTTTAGCCGGTGGTGTTAGTGCAAACAGTGGTTTGCGAAAAGCTTTTATAGAAATGGGAGAGAAGTATCACTGGAAAACGTTTGTTCCTTCATTTGAGTATTGTACTGATAATGCCGGGATGATTGCAATTACCGGTTATTATAAATTTCTTGCCAATGATTTTTCATCGCTGAATGTTAGCCCGAGTGCAAGGGCTGAATGGTGAAAAAAAGCCGATAGTTATAAGTAATCTCTCTTCATTCATCACTCATTGTTCATGCCCAATAATTATTTTCAATTCAAACAATTTACAGTTCAGCAGGAAAAGGCTGCATTAAAAGTGAGTACCGACAGTTGTTTATTTGGAGCGTATTGTACTAACTGGTTGTTAAATAAAGTCTCTGGGCCAAAACATATTCTGGACATCGGTGCAGGAACCGGTTTACTGATGCTGATGCTTGCACAAAAAATAAACGCATTGATTGATGGTGTAGAAATTGATGAGCCTTCTTTTCAGCAAGCAAAGGAAAATATTGAAGCATCTGTTTGGAAAAACAGATTACAGTTATTTCGTTCAGATGTGCGAACGTTTTCTTTTCAACATTCGTATGATTTTATCATCAGCAACCCTCCGTTTTATGAAGGCGATTTAAAATCAGCTTCAGTAAATAAAAATGTAGCCAAACATGATGAAGGATTAAAGATGGATGAATTGTTATTGATTGTGAATAAGCAGTTATCTGTTGAAGGTTCATTTGCTGTTTTGCTTCCATATCATCGTTCAGTAAAATTTATTGAGGATGCAGAAGCTGTTGGTTTTTTTCTCAATGAAGAGATCAATGTAAAACAATCGACTACACATTCATTTTTCAGGAGTATTCTGATTTTGGGTAAACAAAAACAAGAAAGAGTCAGCAAAGAAATTGCTATTAAAAACAGCGATGGCGATTATACAAACGAGTTCACAATATTGCTTAGTGATTATTATTTGTATTTGTAGAAATTTATTTCACTCCGGCGTATTCTTCTAGGTATTTATATTCTTCAGTTAATATCCCATTTTTCAGCATTGTTGCACGGCTAATTATTTCAGAGCCGCCTTTCACAAGGTCGTCCAGAACAAACTTAATCAGTTGTTCACCAAAATATCGTGAAGCATCACGGGGCAACTCATTTGGCAGATTGCCAATCGCAACAAGATCAACTGAACCGGGTAAATATGGAGCCGTTTTTTCTAATGTTACTTTGTTAACTCCATAAATGGGGTCGGCTATTGTTGAATCGCCAAGATTTATTGGAACTGAACCATGTGTGTCGTTGGTAATGTCGGCAATTGTATGAATTTTAAAACTGTCATCTTTAAATTCTTCCACAGAAAAAAGAGGAGGAACATTTTTATCCCAATACACTCCATTCATTAATATATCGGTTTGTTTTGCGTAGGGAGGAAAACAGCATCTGTACGCTTCGGGATGCTCATGGAAATTATCCCTGTTGTAAGTGCCATCATCTTTGCGTTCGTATAAATCCCTTCCTTTCAGATGAACATAAACGGGATAATCAAAACAACGATGAAGATAATCGAACGGCTCAACTTCATTAACACCCAGCAGGTTCATAATTTCAAGCAATCCATGCGCAACACGTCCACTTCCGGTAATAGCAATTTTAATTTTAGGTAATCTTATCCCAAAATAGGTGTGTATCAGGTGCCGGTAATCTTTTACTTCGTGTACACGGCCCAGTTTAAAAGCACCTGTTCTGTTTCCGTAAGCCATCATGCCGTTATGTGCTCCAACAACACCGGCAAAAAAGCCAAAACCAATGATCCTTTGCCCGTCATCATGAGTCAGACATTCATAGTCAATCAGTGTAATTTTCTTTTTCACCATTTCACGCATCAGACTTTTATTATGCGGCTGCTCTTTTTTGGTGTGAGAAAAGAAAAAATAGGTTTTGCCCGGGACTAACTGATCTTTCGGAACTTCTTTTATTCCGAACAAAACATCACATTCACTAACATCATCTTTTACTTCCACACCTGCTGACCTGTATTCACTGTCGGTGAAACAACGGTTTGCTGAAGACTGAACAATGATTCTGAAATCAGTTGAATTTTTGTTCAGCCATTTGCATTGAGCTGGAGTAAGTGCAACACGATTATCTGCGGGGATTTTTCCTTCCTTAATGAGTCCTATTGTAAGCATGCAATTCTTTTACGTTTTGCAATATAAGATTTAGAATATTCCGTTCTTTAAAAAAAATTTTACCCGTAGCAAAGTTTCAGTAATATTGCACCCCCAAACACAAACTGTTTGCCCAAGTGGCGAAATTGGTAGACGCACTGTGTTCAGGTCGCAGCGTCCGCAAGGATGTGCTGGTTCGAATCCAGTCTTGGGCACCAAAGTGGACAAATCGAAAATTGACTCGGTTTGTCCATTTTCATTTTGGCTGAAACCCTTGCCCATACTGTATATTAGCCGAACAGCTTCGTTGAGTCGGGCGGTTCGATATTGAAATCCGTCAAAAACGAGTTTTTCGGGGAATATCGAACCAATGATTTCTCTTTTCGCTTTATTATCAGCTTTTTCATAGAGTTTATCTAAAGATGTTAAAGTTGCCAAAGCTTTATTGAGTAAGGGTTCTATGTTTTTTCCTTCTTGAGATAGCTCTATCAAATTTGATTCAAGCCCGGTAATTTTCTTTTCATACTCTGCTTTTATAGTGCGGTACTCAGATGGCTCAATTTCGTTTGTTAGAAGCAGTTTACGGGCATTTGCAAGCTCTGTATTGGCTTTTTCCAATGCTTCCTTTACTTGCTTTAAATCTTCTCTTTGTGACTTTGTTTGGGCTTTAAATTCTTCCTGTAATACTACTTTATAAACTTCAGTCATTCCAGGTTTGGGAACTAATTTTTTAAGTTCGCTTGAAAATAGCTGATTGGCATTTTCTGCTTTGAATCTGGCACCACAAGATGATACACAATGATAATAATAATACCGCCCATTCCTACCTTTTGATGCACTGCCAGTTAATAATTTTCCGCACTTAGGGCAAATCAAATAACCTCTTAATTGTAATTCATCCATACTTCCAACTTTTGCACGGTAAGTTTTTTTCTTGCCATTCAAATAATCCTGTACATCATAAAAAAGTGCCTCGGAAATAATTGGCTGATGTAGTCCTTGTACATGCCTTGATTCTTCCTCTTTATAACCCGATAAATATATGCGACCGCAATAAACAGGGTTGCGTAACAGGTTCCAGAAATTAGCTTTACAACATTTTACACCTTTTGCAAAAGCCTGTTTCATTATCTGCTCCACATTTAATTGTCCATCTGCCAAAGTTTCAAAAACCCATTTCATAATACTTGCCTCTGGCTCTACCGGCGCAATATATTTTTTACCATCTTCTGTTATTTTATTGGCATAACCAACTGGTGCAACTCCCATCCATCTACCTTCTTTCTTAGCTTTTCTCATTCCGAGCAAAACATTCAATGCCCTGCGGTCATTTTCAACTTCAGGCGCAGCCAGATAAAATGCAAGCATTAACTTGTTTTCGGGAACTGCTAAATCTAAAGGTTGCTCTATCGCTTGTGGTTCTACTCCCAGTTTGCGAAGAATATTTATCATCTGGTAAGCATCGCCTGCATTGCGGCTAAACCTATCCCACTTAGAAAATAAAACAAAATCAACCGCATTTTTCTTCTTCTTTAAATCAAATAATAAACCATTCCACTTAGGACGGTTAAACGTCTTTGCAGAATGGTCTTCAAAAATTACCTGTCGTACTTTTATCTGATTGTTTTCACAATACTTCCTTAAACGTTCCTCTTGGTCCCGCTGTGAGTAGCCTTTGTCAGCCTGCTCATCTGTACTCACCCGGATGTATAAATCTGCTGTCATGTGCTTCTGTTTTGCGTTAATGATAACTTAGCAAATTTAAACATAAAGTCCAGTATCAGTACCGCTTGCTCCAATGAGATATGCACATTATGCCTCTTTAAAATTTCAATTACCTGTTCCGGTTTCACACTCGCCATATCACACCTCCTCTTATTGAAATTGATTTATTATTATGTTTTCATTTCTATATTTTTCAAGTGAATTACACTTGCCTCAAATTGATTGGAACAAGGTTCATAAATAATATAACCATATTCCTGTAGCTGATTTATACATTTGTTGTAGGTTTGCCTGGCACTTATTTTGGCAGCTTTCATAATTAAAGCCCTCTCGATTTTAACTGGATTGCTTCCACCATTAACATTCCATTGCTGCAGCAACGCCATGTAAATGCTGATATGCGAAGCACCGATACGGGTATCGGCGGCTATAGCAGAATAAAAGCCTGTTAGTGGCGGAAAGATGTCCATACTGTTTAATCCTGATTAACTCTATTTCGTTTTCCTCTGCCTGCTATTCGCTTTTTCTTCAGTAGTCCGCTACTTGAACCATTAGACTCTTCCGGAATTGATTCATCACCACTATCAGCTTGCTTTCTTTTAAGCTGCAATTGTTTTTCCATGTATTTGTTTTGCAGAAAGCGATAGGCTTCATCTGTTGTAATACCGCCACCATCTTCAGAAATATAAAACCGTTGGTTAACATCTGCTTTGTTTTTAACAAGTGTGATTGAGCCAACTATTTCCTGATGCAACGTACCTGCCCAGAACTTTTGTTTCAATGCAGAGGCAATAACTTTTCCCGTTTCTGATTGTTCAATTGCGGAAAGGTTATCCATGATACCTGAAATTTTCAATTCTGTTTCCCAGGTTGATTTATCATCAGGATTCCATTGCTTCTTCTCATCAACACTGAATGCTTTTTTCCAATCAATAGCTGCCATTTGTTTTTCTAATTCTGCAGGGTTTACTCCATCAACAGGCAAGGCTAAACTGCCATTTGCTTTTTGCAGCGTTACATCATAGTATTGCAGCCGGTAGTTGTCAGTTTTTTGTAACTGTTCAAAATACAAACTGAAAAGCATTACATCTTTTTCTTTAATCACTCTTTGAGGCAGATAAAAATTAGCAGGTTTAAAACAGATTCGTTTTAACAGCAAGCTACCGGCATCGTGAAAGCCAAGCACCCCTAACTGCTTACTCAACTCTGCTATATTCTGGATATTCATTGCACCACATTTGAAAATTACTAAAATGGTTTAGGGATGTACTATGACACCCCTAAACCTTTGCCATTACTTATTCTTTTTTTCGGCAATAAACTTTGTTCATTCTTTTTCTCCAGTTTTTCCATTTCAGCTTTAGGCTCCTGTTTCAAGCCTTTTTTTTTATCATTTTCCTGGCCTGCCTTTACTTCTTTGCTGCCTTTATCAATGCCGGATTTGTATTGCTCCAGCGATTCTTTGGCTACCATCTTCATGTTTGAATCGTACATGGTTACCTTTTTGTATTGAGGGTCAGCTTCCATAAACATCTTATGGCCGCTGCCATCTTTTTCAATAGTTACCGATTGTACATTTCCTTTTTCCAATGATTGCATCAGCGCCTTTGCTTTTTCCGGGTCGTTTAATTCTGCTACTGCAAATTTTCCTACTGCAGCTTTCAAATCATAGCCATAGTTTTCGTGAAATTGCTTCACTTCAAAATTGTTGTTCTTGTCCTTGTTTTCAAAGTCAAGCTGTATCCAGGCTTTGTAAGGCTGGCCTTCTTTGGTAGTAAGGTCTTTGTGAACAGCCCGGCCATCCAGCAGGTTATAAGCTTCCTTAGCAGTTACACCTTTACCTTTATTCAGGTAGAAGGTTTGTTCATTCTTCTCACCGTTGCTTTTTTCCAATGAAGCATTGTAATTGTTGAAGAAATACATGTCTGTAGAATCGGACTTGCGGAAATTCAGCGTAGCCTCAAAAGGCTTCTTGTTGATTTCGGCAGCGAAATGCAGTTGAAACTCTGCTTTCCCTTCACCAAGATTTCTTTCCAGTTCCCGGTACATGTTTTCACCAAAGCCCATGTATTTGATATTGTCTTTCAAATACTGAAGATTTTCGTTGTTCATAACATCTGTTTTTAATTGTTTATTAAATAATAATTGCTGTGATTCTAAGTGGTCAATCAAGGCATCTGTAAAATCATTGCCATCTTTGTTATACAAACCGTTTGCATCAGGGTCAATATTGAGCTGGCGTTGAAGTTTCTCTCCGTATGGAATCTGATTCAAAATATCTTTTACTGAATTGAAATGAAGTACAGAGAACCTGTCACGGTCACTTACATTATTTTCTGCGAATTCAACTGCATCATTCCTTGTCTTAAAAAAATGCACATCCTTCTCATCTATAAAATAAAGGCTGTTGTTATACGCCATGTAGTGTTCGCCTTTTGCCAAAGCAATACTCACCAGGTCGAGCACTTCATCTGCTATCGGATGTTCAGTTGTCATTTTAAATCGGGTAATACTTTCGACTTCATTATATCCTTGTTATTTACTTTAAGCAGAAAATGCCTGCCCCCGTTTTTCTCTGTAATTTTTACAGCCAAATATTTTTTATCCGGGATAGTAAATTTTTCCAGTGCTAGTACAAAGACGGTATTGCTGTTGCCTTTTACTTTACTGACGTTGCCTGCTGTATAAACAGGCTTCTGTTCCATTTCCTGCACTGCCGTTCTTTTGCTTCGTTTCTTATCTTTAATAAAAAAGCGGAGCAGGTCAACATCATAATCAACTGTGCCATCATTGTTGATGTATAGCTGATAGTAGATGGTATTGTCTTTAATGTAAATCCCTCTGACTCCCGCCTGCATGTTGTATTTCTTGTCTTTAATCTTGTTGACAGTTCTTTCATTATCCAAAATCATATTGGCATAAGAACTAATAGTAGCCGTTCTGTTTATAGGAAGATAAAGTACCCATACTGTAGGTTTACTATCATAATTAACTGTAAAAGCATAAACACTTCCGTCATCCGTAACTACGCTTAAATTGGTTTCTGTAAAATCTTTTGCTGCTGCTTTCACTAATAATATCTCAGGAGCTTCTTTAACTTGCTGTGCCAGTACAGACGCCGTGCCCCTGTCAACATGCTTTATGGCAAATGGGAAAACCAGGCTGGTAGTTTTATCTGTTGTAATGTTCAACTTTGTTTGTGCATGAGCGGCAATTATTGCAAAGCATACACAAATCATACTCACTATTCTTTTCATTGCTTTGATTTTTACATTTATTAATCGGTTTCTTCGGTATTCTTATCTTTCAGCAAAACCTTATATCCTTCTTTAATCATCACCTTTACCTGTTTTACTTTCCGGCTCATTAAACTTTTTACGGTGTTGATTCCGGCAGCCGCCGCTTGTGCTTTTAAAGAAGGGTCAAGAGTGGTAAGCTCCATTAACTGCAAACTATTATCGGCAGAGTTTTTTGCTACATCCCTACTGATAGAACCAGGGATATAAATACCAGGCAGGCCATCAAAATCGTAGAGTTCAAGCTTTACCGGAAAGAGTTGATTTTTGTAACGGATAGAATTGATTTCTGCTTCCAGCCGCTCATTATTTAATGATGCAATTCCGTTAACAGGAGTTCCTTTCGGTATGAGTACACCATTTATAAAAACATCTGTATAAAGTCGTAACTGAATAACAGCACCGTTTACTAATGACTGGTTACTGTGCACCACCGCTTCAATAGCAAAACCGTCAGCAACTTCTTCTGCTTCTTTTGTTGCTCCATAAAATTCATTTGTGCTGTTTGTTTTTTTCTTAATCGTATCTATCAATGATACATTTGCCAACCTGGGTGAAGTTGTGACAGCAAATACTACCTGCTTTTGTTGTAATGATTTTTCTTTGAGTTTATCTTTTACCCGTTGCGGATGCAGGATGTCTAATATCCGCTCTAAAGTTCCATTGAGTTGCTGCATTTCAGGGTCGCCGGTATTGGTCTTATCCATAGTCAGCATCATATTTTCAAGCCTGTCAATTTCGTTTGAAAATTCATCACCCTGATTGGACAATGAAACTTCATTATTACCTGTTGTTTCTGTTTCTGGCTGCTTGTTGATTTCCTTTTGCAGCAATGCTAATTTTTGCAATAGTTTTTGTTCAGGATTATTTGACGATGTTTCATACGGCGATGAATTGAGACGCTGATTATATTTTGAAGCTGAGTTTTGCGTAAGTAATTCTAATTCGTTTACAGGAATGTAGCCAGTATCTTCTTTATGTTGGTAATACGGGTCTGTCCGCATCCATTCTTCCAGCTTGGCAGAATCCTTATCAGCTTTATCATAAAAACTAAGTTTATCAGTAAGATTTTCATCCTTCATTTTAGCATCAGGAAGGTTTAGATTCAATCCTTTCTGCTCGTTTGCAATAACAGGTTCATTACCTTTCCCGCCACCCAATGCCCAAAATGCCATTGTGAGAAATGGTATTACCAGCAGCGGTAACACCAGCATCATTTTCCGTTTCCGCAGGAAGGCCTGCGACCTTTGCACACTACTCATACACTTCATTTTTGTTTTTGTGATAAATAAATTTGTTCAAGCACCTGCACACTATCCATCAAACCCGGCCGGGCCTGCAGAATGCTGTCGTATTCATTCGTTCTATTCAATTTTAAACTATCCATGTATTTTCTAAAGTCCTGTATTTGTAAATAAGTTTGTTCATCTACAGTTGCATCGGGCATTACGGTTTCATCTCCCGTTTTATCAAAGTGCTTTGGAATATCCATTGCCTGTATCTCAAAAGCTTTCTCTTTTCTTTCATGACTGAAAACACTGCTGGCAATAAGATAAATACTATAGCCGCCTGCGGAAACGCAGAAAAATATCAGTATCAGTTTTAATCTTTTAAAATCTGTTTTCATAAATGTTCTATTCATTTTTTCTGCAAATAGCTGTTGTGCTTTAATGCCGACACCGGCAATTTTACCAGCCACTTTATCAGATACTGTAGTTTTATCATCTGACTGTACTTCTTTTTTCCGCTTTTTGAATAACCACATACTACCTGTTTTGAATGTTGATGTCAGTATTTTCCAACGTCCGCCATTTTTCTATTAAAAAGCCATGTGAATTATTATCACTACGGGAAACATTTCTCAGGTATCCTTCGGTAATCAGATTCCTGGTTACAATGGTGGTAGGACGAATAATTTTCTGTTCACCCTTATACCTGAAATAAAATGGGTACACATCGGTGTTGATTATGATGCTGTCCACTGTGATTTCCTGACTGATGTTGCCCGATATAAGATTTGAATAATAGCCATTCTCTTTCAGGTTGTCATATTGCTGCTTTGCAGAATTATCTGCCAGGTATAATGCCTTTGTGATATTTGCCTGTATCACTTTATCATCCGGGTCGAGTGAGAAGAAATAATGATGAAACATTTTTACGTGGTCTTTAGCTTCCACTGGAATATTATCCTTTCTGTCGGCTGCATAAGCTTCTAATGCTTTGCCGTTTGCCAGTATAAAAACTTTGTTCTGAGATTGAGAGGATAATTGATAACTCTTATAGGCAATAAAAAGAGAAATGATAACACAAGCAGCCAAAAATGCCAGGCTGAATAAGCGGATATACCGAAAAGCCGTATCTATATTTTTTGTTTTCTGAAACATTGCTCACATTTTACCAAACTCACAATTGTATATTCTGCAATTATGTTACCAAGAAGGGGAATTGTAAGGTAAGTGAGGTAGGGCTAACTGCTTTTTATTTGTATATTTATTCATTGATTTTCACTTTTAAACTATGCAAGTGAGTGCGGCAGTCATCGGGTTGTGTGCCAGGCTATGACGAACCCAAACTTCAAAAAGACTAATGAAATTACTAATCAGTTCGACACAATTAGAGACGGAATTTAAACGGCTTACAAAACAATACAAAAGTTTCTACTGGGCGACAGCTTGGGCAGGCGTTGCTTCAAAACATTTTGACGACTTACTATCAAACAAAAACAAAATAAAAAAAATTGTAGTTGGTATCCACTTTTACCAAACTCATCCTGACTTTATTCAAACATTTTTGGGCAATAAAAATGTACAATTTGTAAATCAGCCACAAGGAACATTTCATCCAAAACTTTACTTGTTCCATAACACAGACACCGACTGGGAAATAATTGTTGGCAGTTCAAATTTCACAAGAGAAGCGTTTAATAAAAATACAGAAGCTAATACTTTGGTTAGCTGCAAAGACAATAATTCGGAGGTTTTTTTGCAGTCAGCATTTAAACTCGTAGAAGAAAGCTGGAAAATTTCTAAAGCATTATCAGAAACAGACCTTTTACGTTACAAGACAATTTGGAAAAACCAACGACCAAAAATTAAAAGCCTATCTGGTTTATACGGAAGTGATGAAAACGACAGCAAGCCAATTCATGATGTTCCAGTAATTAATATGACTTGGAAAGAATTTGTTGCAAGAATCAGAAAAGAAGATGCTCATGGGCTTGACCGTAGATTGAAGGTTATTGAAATTTCTCAAGAGCTTTTTAGTTCCGTTGAACATTTCAGTGAGCTGAAAGATGACGAAAGAAAATTTATCGCTGGAGCACCAACAAAATATAATATTGACTGGGGATATTTCGGAAGTATGAAGGGACGTGGAGATTTTGTTCACGAAATAATAATTAATAACAAAAACATCTCAATTGCAATCGACCAAATTCCTTTAAGTGGACAAATTACAAGAACTCACTACGATAATTTTGTAACACATTTTACAAAAGTATTTTCTGGAAACTACGTTGGGGTTGCTTCAAGACTTTTAGCAATGAAAAGACCAGACGTTTTCTATTGCCTAACATCAAAAAATCAGAAAAAATTTTGTAAAGATTTCGATGTAAGTAAATCTGAAATAGATTATAAAGGTTATTGGGAACACATTATTGAGAGAATTTACGATTCTGAATGGTGGTTAAATCCAACTACTACGACAAAACAAGAACAACAAATTAGTAACGCAAGGGCGGCCTTTTTGGACGCAATTTATTACGAAGAATAGCGACCATCGAGAAGCCCAGCACACAACATGAAATCTGTGTAAATTGAGTAGATGGAATAACAGTGAGGATTTGTAATGTCTCGTCACGAAATCGGTTGGCTACAAAACTAACCATAAACTTAGGGGGAACAGCTGATTAGCCGGGCTCCTGATTTCCATTCTTTCTCATCAATTTATATCAATGCGATAGTAAAATAAGAAGCTATCTATTGGCATTAACTTATAAATGACATTGAATATCAGTATATTAGTTTAATATTTGCATGAATTTTAAATTAAAATTCAGCTATTTATTGAAAATTATTGTACTTTTGTTCTGTAAATGAAAAGTATATGAGCAGGTTACAACAATTAAAAAGGCAACTAACACCGGGTGAGGTTTATCGCCGTACTGAGCTGGCCAATTGGTCTAAATCGGTTGACCGGCACCTGGATGAATTGGTGCAGGAAGGGACTTTGCAAAAACTGTCTCAGGGGCTGTACTATTACCCAAAAGAAAGTGCCTTTGGCAAAACACCACCTGATGAAAATATGCTGGTTGAAAGTTTTTTAAAAGACCATCGCTTTTTGCTTACCACACCAAATGTATATAACAGCCTGGGTGTGGGCACCACCCAATTGTATAATGTAAGAACAGTGTATAATCATAAACGCCATGGCGAATTCAAGCTGGGCAATAAAACATTTCAGTTTAAGATAAAACCTCACTTTCCTAAAAAGCTAACACCCGAATTTTTATTGGTTGATTTAGTAAATAATCTTGAATCATTGGCAGAAGATAGCAGCGAAGTATTGAAGAAAGTGGCAGACAAAGTTGAAGTGATGGATAAGAAAAAGCTGAAACATTCAGTAGTGGAATATGGCAGTGTAAAGGCAAAGAAATTATTTGCTCCCCTGCTACAACCTCATACTCTTTAATATGGCTAACGGCTACCTGCATAATCATAAAGACTTTTCAGACTTGCTGAATATACTGGCAGATAGAAACAATATACTGCCCGGACTTATTGAGAAGGATTACTGGATTATGCATGTGCTGTATGGATTGAAGAAACAGGGATTAGATTTTGAACTGAAAGGAGGAACATCTTTATCAAAGGGCTATAAAATTATAGACCGGTTTTCAGAGGACATTGATATTCATATAAAACCACCTGCAGAATTAGGGGTGGAAGGAAATCCGGCCAAGACAAAGGCCAGTCATATTGAATCAAGAAAGAAATACTATGACTGGCTTGCAGAAAACATAAAGATTGACGGTATTGTTTCTGTAAAAAGAGATA
>DDEN01000025.1 GCA_002336115.1 Chitinophagaceae bacterium UBA1953 | reverse complement strand
GCAGGATGACAACCAGCAGATTCCATGTCTTTATGGTACGCTGACGCACAAACCAGTCTGCTCTGTCAACAAATGCCATCAACAAAAAAACCATCACGGTTTCCTTGTTGTGTAAGCCGCAATAGTATACCAGGGTGGGTAAAAGCATGGCTAATATGGCACTGATCCGACCGGCAGCTTCACCAAAATTCCGGCTGGCTATTTTGTAAATAAGCACCACCATCCAGGCGCTCACTACCGCATTTACCAGCCTGGCTACCAGTATGCTTTTTGCAGAAAAGAAATAAATTACAGATAACCACAAAGGAAAACCCGAATCTGAAACCCCTTTAAGGTAATCGTTAAAATAATATCCGATGGTTCCTGATTCAAACATATCAACAATCCATACAGCCTCATTGTGGTAGCCCCATGAATCGCGGGCTTCGAATTCGAAAGGTTTGTCAGTCAGCAAAAGGTAGAACAGGTATACAAAAACCACATAAATGACTCTGATTCCAAGTGATGTGGTGAAAAGCGCTTTAACGAAGGAAGCATCGGAAACCGTTGCCCATTGCCGGGTAAAAATATTGGAGAAATAGAAAAATGACATTACTTCTGCCAACCCGAACGTAATCCAGATAACTGGCAATCCCCTACCGGCAAACAACACATAGCATGCAACCACCACAATCACATAAGTTAAACTTGCTGCCCGGGTGAAATATTTAGGAAAAAAAGCTAAGGGTCTTGTGTCCATTTTTAAATGTAAAATCTCCTCCAGTTTACTTAGGGCGTAATTTGCTTCTTCGCAGAATTTTTCGCTTCACCCCTACTAAAAAATCGGTAGCCAAGGGGCCTAAAATCCTTTGAAAAAAAAAGCGTTTCATTTTTAAACGACGAGTATCCCAGGATGCTGCAAAATGATGAATACAATATGTATTGGGAGTGATTGTCAGGATGCCTGTCCGCGATTTTGGACAAAAAAAATCCTTAGGGAAAATATGCATGCAATTTTTATAAACCTGATAGCTATTTTGTAAATTGAACCCATTTGCAGCCATTATCTCTGAAATAATCTGCACATTAGTAAATAAATCAGGAGTTCCATCTGTTTTTAAAAAGTGCTTCGAGTCATAGTAATCAAGTTGCTCTTTTGCCCATACATTCTCTTTTTCACATGCCATAATTCCGGTTGGAACTTCTGTGGCACTTTCGAAACCCGAAAAACCAGGTAAACACAACAAATCATCCAGGCTTTTTAAAACTTCTACATCTGTATCCATATAAATCCCTCCTGAGTGATAAAGTGCATACAGCCTTACATAATCTGTTACAAACGCATACTTGCGAGCTTCGTATGCTTCTTTAACATAGGGTACCTGGTTAATGTCAAAATTGTCTTCATTCCATATTCTGAGTTCATAATCCGGTAAATATTTCTTCCAGGAATCAATGCATTTAATTGCTAAAGCAGGCATTTGCCCTCTTCCAAACCAACAATAGTGAATTACTTTTGGAATCATCAGGTATTGAATTTACTTACAATTGAAACAATTTTTGAAGCAGCATTTCCATCACCATAAGGATTGATTGCTTGTGACATATTAATGTACTCTTCAATATTCAATAACAGGTTATTAACTGACTTTTCAATTTTTATCTTATCAATACCTACAAGTCGAACGATACTTGCTTCAATAGCCTCAGTACGCTCAGTAAATTCCCTCATAACCAGAACTGGTTTGCCCAGGCTTGGAGCTTCCTCTTGAATTCCTCCATTGTCAGTAAGAAATAAATAGGATTGTTTCATTAAAAACAGAAACGGCAAATATTCCAGAAGTAGCATCAGAAAAACATTTCCGCTGGATTCGAGATTTCCTAACAAACCGGATACTTGCTTTTAAACATTAGGATTCAGTTGCTCGGTTATGCACACCATTGTATGGAATTGTTCCGGATATTTTCGGAATTCCTGCACAAGAGGCGCCATTTTAATAGCTTCGGGTCTGGATCCGAAAACAATTAGAATTTTTCCTTCATATCACTAATAATTACCAGCTAACCGGAAGCTATTTTCAATAAATCAATTTTTTATAGATAGAATAAATTTGGAAATAATAAACTGCTTAATCCTGGAGCCAACATATTGAATATGGTTAATCATTTTCAGAATAAAAAAAGGTGTTTCATATGTTCTTCTTGCTGATGCAGATTGTTTTGACCAATCTACTTTTTTCAGTTCTTTTATTGCCAGATCATGATAATTTTTGTTTAAATAATATGGCAACAAGCTGTAAATCCGCAGATTGTCAATCAAATGCTTATAATCAGGGTTTATAGATTCTTCACCCGCTAAGTATTCAAGGTTCCAGAGCATATGATGATCTGGCTTATGCAGCTTCCCAATTGCCCTGCTTTTCGATTCCACATCCTGATTATAAATAGCGAGAGGTTTATTTAAAAAAGCTACATCATATTTTAAAGCTACACGTATCCATAAATCAAAGTCTTCACCAAATTTTAATTCATGTTTAAATCCGGTGAAAGATTCAAAAATTGCTTTACGAATCACTGTTGCGCCCGTCCACAAAGGCATACAAAGGGTTTTGGCATAGACCTGACAATAATTGATGATTCCTTTTTTAAAATCCTTTTCCACACCAATTGTCGATAATTGCTTTCTCCCGTTTTTAAGTAGGTAATAATTACTTCCATAAATTCCAGCTTCAGGGTAATCTTCAATCAGCGATTTCATGCCCTCGAGGTAAAAAGGTTCCCACCAGTCATCAGCATCCAGAAAAGCAATGAAATCATATTTTGCTTCTTTCACACCCTTATTACGAGCAACAGAAACACCTGAGTTTATTTGGTTGATTAGCTTAATTTCAGATTTAGAATGGGATCTGCTTTGTTCAATAAATTGGATCACTCTCTCTAGCCCATCGTCGGTTGATCCATCATTCACAACAATTACCTCAAAGGCAAGAAATGTTTGTTCAATGATCGATTGTAAACATTTTTCAATGTAAAAGGATTTGTTGTAGAGCGGGACAACAACTGAAAACACTGAATGAACTTTTTAAATATTAATAAAACACTTAAAATGTGTGTAAACTTAGTTTTCTTAAATAAATTATAAAAAGTGCAATAAGAAGAATGAATAAAGCTATTAGTTAGGCTTTTCTATACACTTGTTCAAGCTTTTGAGCTGCAGTTTCCCATGAAAAAAATTCCACTCTTTGATGGCCTTTGATAATAAGGTTGTTCCTGACATCTTCATTTTCCAATATATTTGCGACAACTTCTCTTATACTTTGACTTTCTGTTGGATTAAAATATAGTGCCGCATCACCCGCAATTTCCGGTAGACAACTACAATCACTCAAAGCAACAGGGCAATCATTCCCCCAGGCTTCCAGAATTGGCATTCCGAATCCTTCCAATAATGAAGGGAAAACAAGGATCAGCGCATGTTTATACAGTAGCTGTAAAGTTGAATCATTTACTTGTTTTGCACTAACCTTATGAAGAATACCATATTGTGATAAGAATTCCTTTTCTTTTTTTGTTAATTTACTACCGGTACATATTAATTTTAATTCTTTTCTTTCAATTAAAATGGGAGCTATTCCTTCAATGAACTTATTAAAGTTCTTATACCCACCCCTTGTACCAACATAAAGAATATAATTTCCGTTTTTATTCTCTTTGCTAGTACAAGAAGCGGAAGGTAAGGAATACCCGTGATAGATAACGGTCACCTTAGCTTCCGGTATTGAAGGATAAAACCTTAATAATTCATTTTTTGTATTTTGGCTGACGGTTATAATTTGATTCGCCAATTTAAAAATTTGTCTTCTGTTCAGTAACCAGGAATCCGGCCATTTCCCGGGGTCATGTTCAGGTATTAAATCATGAACTGTTATTACAAATGGAGATTTTAAATAGGGTAGAAAATATGAATCATCAAACGTGGCATGAAATAAATCATACGTTGAGTTAGTGAGTTTATCTATTGAAAATTTGAAATTTCTTGCATTAATAATCCTGCGTTTAAACGGAACATATAAACTCCCGAATGGATAACTTATGTGGGGAAGAATTTCTTTAACGTAAACATTTCGTGAATATTTGAGCGCTATTTCAACTTCAATTTCCGGATCCAGATGTTTTATTAACTCAACATAGCTCCGGGAAACACCTCCGATCTTTTGACCAAAAGCCTGATGATCGTATAATACCTTCATTATATATCTGACAAATAAGGATTCTAAAAACTGAAATAAATTAAGTCAAACTCTCTAACAAATAAAAATAATGGAGAATAACAACACATGTTTATGACAAGAATTCTTCGTCGATTATATATGTCAAAATAGTTTTATCAATTGATGCAAAAATGTCAAAATAGTAAATACCACCTCCAAACTGTAGGTTAGATTGCAGATAGTGATTAAGTATCAGGAACTTTTCACGGCAATTGTCATAAACAAAATCTAATAAGTTTCCATAGTTATCATAAACAATAAAACTGTAACCCAACTTTTCAAGAAAGAGAATGACCTCAATAGAATCAGTATAGCCTTTTTCTTTAAAACCTATATCGTATTCAAAATAAATTGATGGTTTATACTTTTCGATAACATCATTATTACCTAATAAAATCTCGAAATCAAATCCGTCTGTGTCTAATTTAATGAGATTTATTCTTTCATCCTCTATTTTTGCCTTAGAAACAATTTCTGAAAGTGAAATCATCTTCAATGCAGGTTTAGCTTCGTCCGATAATTTCAGGCTTGCTGTTCCGCCAGTCCTTTGAACTTCATATCCAAGATCTAAATTTAATCCACGCACAAAAGAATCTATGATTTGAATATTCGGAACAATTCGGGCATTCATGTACAGGTAAGTTAGAAAAAACGCATCTCCTTCAACACAATAAATGTCAGATGAAGAGAATGTTCTTAAATAGGCCGCAGTATCACCAACATTAGCCCCAATATCTAAAATTGCTCCATTCCCGTTAACTTTTTCTGTATAAGTAATGATACTTTTCAATTTTTTATCATAGTTTTTATATAATGATTGGTAACCGGGCAAGGTATGCGAAGATGGTAACCAAATGTTAAAACCACCAATGGGATAGAGTATATCTTTCCTGTTCTTCAGTATCAGGATTTTTTTTAAGGCCTTCTTAAGGGATTTTACAATCATCTATCTATATTTTGCATAATTGTCTTTCATTTCATTTTAAAACCTTACTTCTTGACAGCATATTTCTGTTGCTCTATAAATGTATTTATGGAGGTTAAGCATACAAATAATTCCGAAAGATTCATTTTATCAGAATCCTTAACTTTTTATCTAATTGGTTAAAATATTGATAAATTAATTCAGGTGCCTCTTTGTTCAGTTTATCCTGATTAATAAATTCTTTATATAAAGCTGGCTTCCGGTTAATTTCCCTTATTTCATTAAGAGTACTCTCGTTATTGCCATGCAATTCCAAAAATAAAATAGCTTTCTCATTTAGTATGTCGGGCTCAGGACTATTACCTGACCCCCAATAGATCGGAATGCATCCAGCTGAAATTGAATCAAATAGCTTTTCGGTAACATAACCCCTACTATCAGAATTCTCAGGACACAGGTTAAACTTAAAGTTTTTAAGATACTCTGTTTTAAGATTATTGTACTTCAACTTCAGGTCATCGTCGTTGTGCATAAATTTTCCTGGACAACTGATTTTATCTATTCTGGAAATTTCTTCCGCGAAAAATTTTCTGTCACCAAAATAATCTTCTCTGCAAATGAATGAGCAAAATTTGTTTCGGCGTTCGATATCGTTTTTACGGACATTGAGTTGTTCACACTTTCGCTTTATCGTTTCATAGGTATCCAAGGGACTAAACACTGCCATCAACCAGTATGGAAAGCGTAAATACTTTTCATGAACTAAGTAATCAAAACCTAATGACAAATCAATGTTACTGTTTTCGATCAACATATCTTCGTATTTGATCCACGGAGATGATTTCACATGTACATTTTCAATACTGTAGAAAACCTTAAAGTCACTTTTGTTCAGGTAAATAGCTAGTTTATCGCCATTAACGCCAAAAATACTAAGTGTTTTTTTTGAATCTTTAAGATACTCCCTGCCAGCTATAAACTGAAACAACCAATGATCTTCAATTAAACTGTCAGATTCTAAACGATGTGTCGACGGGTTAAAAATCTGATGGTTAAATAATTTGACTGCGAAAGGGCGCGAAATTTTATTTTGATAATAATATCGTCGGAGTGTTCTGTATAACTCTAATAATGAATTTAAATTCAGCATTTATTCTGAGGATATGAGAAGTGTGTAATGCTCCTTCAAGGATAAATTTTTTATTACGATAAAACTAACAACATGTTAGATAAGAAAGTCGGCTAAAAATGTGTCAATATCAATAAAATCGCGGTAAACGAACCTGATAATTATTGTAAAATAAATTAACCCAAAATTGCATTTCTGAGCGGAGAAATAATTTTATCTAATGTATTTGTTACATTAGCTTCCTTGTATTTCGGGAAAAAGAGATAATCGTTTAATTCGCCACTTTCTTTAGTCCATTGCTTTATTAGAATTGTTTCAATTCGTTCATATGAAATAATATTGGATTTATTTGTGATTAAACGGATAATGGCATAATCCATTGAATTTATCAAAGCTACAACCTGATTAGCTTTTTGCTGGGTAAACTCAAGCGAATCATTGTTATGACTATCCAAAACTTCGCATGCGATGATAGGCCGATGTTTTTCTATTGCATTTCTCATACCTGACAGAACTTCAAATTCACTTCCTTCAACATCTATTTTTACAAAAGCAATTTGCTTATCCAGATAGAAAGATTGATAATCAAGCGCCAATACTTTTTCATACTCAGTAAAAAAACCTGGCCTCAATGCCGAAACAACCGATGCACGGACATCAGTCATCAAGGATTTTTCAAGGATTAAATTTTGAACCTGGGAAGAAAGCGCACAGTTTTGAATGGTACAGTTCTTAAAATTATTCATTCTCAATAATTGCTGACAGTATGAGACGCAGGTCGAATTTGGTTCAAACCCCAAATATTCGATCTCAGGCAAATTTGTTTTAACCCGGAGAAGTGTTTGCCCTATATTCACTCCTACATCAACAAAACAACCATCCTGCTCCTTAACCAGAGATTGAATTAAAAGATCCATCCAATCACTTTTCAGAACATAGTTAGTTAAACCGGCACCATTAATAAATGGCACTTTAATGATTTTGCCATTTAATTCTTTCTTGATACTGAAATTAAACCTATCAATGAGATGTGTCCTTTTCAATATTCTGAGAAGAAGCAGTTTAAATGAAATCATTAACTAATAAGTTGGCTGATATATGTGCATGTGATCTGAATGCATATTCTATGTGACTAGCTACTAATTTCAAATAACCTAATTTTTTGCTTTCCATTTCTCCATTTTGAACAAGCATCGCTCAATAAACCAGAGAGTTCTGTACAATAAGGGGTGTTTTTTAATCCTCTCCATTTGCTCAATTCCAAACCCATACTTTTCATAATCGTAAAGTATTGGGGCCGGTACTAATTGCTTTAATACAGCTTCCCGTTCAAGTTTCTCAATGTCTTTTTTGGAATTACTTATCCCTGTTGAATCAAAATATGAAACGTCGGTGTTGGTAAAAGCAATATTTGCCGTATTTAGTCCACATACAATTAAGTACCATTTCCAATCTGAAACAATTTGGAGTGTTTCATCATAAAGACCATATTTTTCAAATAGTGATCGTCGAATAAATGCTGAAGTATGAAATAACGTAGAGCGGTAAAAGGTAATAAAACTTACATTCGGATTAGCTTTATGAGTAATTGTTTTACCATTAGGAAGTTTATTTTTCACATTGCCTAAAAAGATATCACAATCGGGTAATGCATTCAGCATATTATCAATTACTTGACAACCGTCCAACCAATCTCCCGAATTTAAAAACTGACAATATATCCCCTTTGATGCCTTTATACCCTTGTTCATGGCATGATAAATTCCAGTGTCAGGCTCACTGATCCAATAAGTGATCTGGTCTCCAAATTCCTTAATAACCTCAATACTGCCATCTGTGGAGCCTCCGTCAATAACAATATACTCGAAATTTTGGTTGGTCTGAGAAACCACACTTTCAATGGTTTTGCGCAGGCAGACACAATTGTTAAGATTGATGGTAATTATTGAAAGTACTGGCATCCTTAGTTTTTATTTTAAAAAAGCTCTTTTTAGGTTATTTTTCATTTTTTTTCTTTATCCAGCTTCCCTGTATCCCAAATAATCTTTTAACTCTCCTATTCAGGCGAAATGGGAACCCAAGCAATCCATGCCAGCCGTATGCATATGGTTGGATAAAGTTTTTATGAACATAAAAGTCAGCATTCTTGTCCTGAAAAATATTTGAATTATGCTTAATTGGAATTATTGATCCGAATGGCACATTCATTAATGGATTCTGTTCACCAATTGTATGAGTGGCATCGACATCAAAACCTATGTTACTCACAAGGTTCTTATTAGGCAACACGGATAATCTTCCTTCTACCCAATTTGAAAAATAGAATTGATAATCCCAGCAACTTTCGTTAAATCTATTTTTTTTCACCTCTCTGAAAATCTCCATCCAATATTCTCTCTGTCGAGAATCCGGAAAGAAGTTCTTGACTATCCTCTTGAAATCAAATTCATTAATACTTGAAATAAAATAGTCAAATTTATCCCAGGCCCTTTTCCATGTTGCCCAACCCCAGGTACCTTGGTTACCGGCCGAAAAGTAATATGACCCGCTTCCTCTTTCAATCCCACGCTGAAAGTTGGTTCCTCCAATGAAGAATATTCTCTCATTATCCCGAAAGTGATCTAAAAGCTGGGTGCAATAAAGGAAAAAGTCAGTGCTTGGTACACAATCATCTTCCAAAATAATACCTTCCTCAATCTGTGAGAAAAACCACGTAATTGCCTGCGAAGGCCCTTTGCCACAGCCAAGATTATGTTCTCTGAACAAAGTATGCAATTCACAGTCCCAATCCGGCTTAATTATGTCCCGTGCAGCTTTACATTTTTCTATATCTTCTTCATTGCCTTGTTGTGGACCATCTGCAGCAACATATAAATATTTAGGCATCTGCGTCTTTATTGCTTCAAAAACTTTTTGAGTATTGTCAGGCCTGTTATAAATAATTAGTAGTACAGGTGTATCACAAGGTGAGATTACTCTATGTATTGTTTCAGATTTAATAATATCAGGCATATTATTTCTTGGTTATAGAGTCTTCTGATGCAGATCTTAAAATTTTTACTCTGATACAATCAGCTAATTAATTTAGTAGGCCTGGTTTTCACTAATTATTGCCAAATATTTTTCTTTCAGTGCTTTAGCCGAAAATTTTTCACTAACATACTCAAAGGTATTCATACGGTTGTTTTTATCTAATATCTCGCAAGCTTTACTGATCATGGTTTCAACATCCAGGTTTGGTACTACATAACCATTCTGTCCTTCTTTAATTAGCTCCTTGTTTCCTCCTACATCAAATGTAACTACCGGTACATTACAAAAATTTGCCTCTAAATTAGCCATGCCAAAACTTTCAAGTAATGTAGGTGAAACGCAAACCGCACAACTTTTAATAAATCCTATATTTACTGAGTTATCTACAATTCCCGGAGAGAATATCAGGTTTGAATAAATTTTCAATATCTCAAGTTCCTCTTTTTGAATTGAACTTAAACCTCCGGAGATATAAAAGCCAATGTTAAAATTATATTTTACTGCCAAACGCCTGATGATTTCTACAACAAATCGTTCTCCTTTTAAAGTACTACCACCTGAAGGAATATAAACAACAGGGAAACTAGTATCAAGAGATAATTTTTCATGCACAGAAACAGGCTCTATACTTTCGACAAATTTATTATCGATCAAGTTAGGTATAACAGTTACAGGAAGTTTATCACCAAAAGTGCTGATAAACACATCTTTCATATAAATGCTCGGGCAAATCACTTTATCAACCTTTTTGAGAGCTTTTTTTTCGATTTTTACGGCCAATCTGGCATCATATTCTGATTGGTATCCCCAAAAAGGGTTATTAATAAATCGAATGGGATTGTGATGGCTGATATGGATGTATAATGCGCCTTTGATTTTCCTGATTGAAAAGCCAGGAACTCCATGATCGGGCATAATAACTACATCAGGGTTGAATATTTTCAGTTCTCTGTTTATTTTTCTTGAACCCAGGTTTGAAATTATTATATCAATTACTTGGTAGGCTAATAAATAGGTGTCTGTTTTATAGAATATTTTTCGCTGGTACTTGTACATTTTCGATATTAGTACACGAATCTGATGCCGCCTTTTTGCACTGATCCCATAATGGAATACATCAGGATCTTCAGAAAAAGATTTCATATCGTCTGTATCATCATTAAATGTAAAAGCCTTTACATCATGACCATTTCCCTTAAAAAGCCGAAATAAATTATAATGAGCACTACTTATACCACTTACTCCAATGGGTGGAAATGTTTCAGTAATAATGGCAATTCTCATGAATCTGAAATATTAAATTCGGTTTAAGCCTTTGAAAATTAAGATTATACTGAATAAACGTCTTAAAACTAGGCTGTAGAACTTTGCAGGCTGATATAAATGCCAATGGCAAAAGAACGTATTATCAGGTGTGTAAAATATCAGTCTTTAATCAGATAGGTGGTGACCCTGTTTACAACTTTCCTGCTAAATTTTACACCAAAAATCAAAACAACTGTCCTGATGAAATAGGCATAGGTATGAATTGCTTCAAAACTACTCATTTTAATAAGCAGCTCTTTAGCCGACGCCCCGGTTACTCCATACACTTTATACCAGTTACCAGCCCAGATCAGCATAGCCCGGCTGATTTCCTTTTTCATGGAAGCAGGAACTTCCAGTTGGTTTTCATACATATTGAGAACCGCTTCAAACGAATAAGGGTCGGAATGCGAACTTTGTGAATTATGTTTCCTGTAAAAAAATAGTTTATCCTCTAACCCAAAAAACCTGAATCCGCCCAGTAATAACTTTAACCAAAGCTGATAATCAGCAACATTATGAATACTAGGATCTT
>DDEN01000048.1:5485-5695 GCA_002336115.1 Chitinophagaceae bacterium UBA1953 | reverse complement strand
CTGCATGAAACTGCAGGTCAAGATTTGCAGGAATGATAATCACAGATGATTCTGTTGAAGCAGGCGCTGTTTTTTTTGATGAAGCTGTTTGTACTATTGTTCCTGTTTGCCCAGTACTCATAAACTCCTGTACCAGCAATTGCTTACTGCTGAGTGATAAGTTACCATGCAATGCTGCATCACTCTTCATGATGTAGTTGATGATATTGC
>DDEN01000048.1:0-5457 GCA_002336115.1 Chitinophagaceae bacterium UBA1953 | reverse complement strand
AAGGTGTGCTGATGCTGATCTGTTTCAGGCCAATAGTTCCTTTATTGCTGAGTTTATCATAACGCCCGGCAGTTGCATCGGCCTGTGACCCTTTAAGTGAAAGATTGGTCTGTATTACACCATTCACATCATACCCTTCAACAGCAAACAGTTTATACAATTTACCAATGCTGATATTTCCATCAGACCTGATATTGTACACAAGGTTATCAAAATTGTTGAGATCGGCTGTTAAAGTAAACGGTTGACCTTCGAACAAAAAAGACACCGGCTTAATTTTTACCTGCATGTCTTGTGCCGTTCCTTTCTTGTTAAGCAGGTTTACATCTAACTGAATTCCTGTTACCGGCTCTGAATAATAAGAGGTACGTAAGGAACCATTGCTCCATTGCGCTGAAGAATTAATAACAGGGTATTTATTGTGTTGCGGAGAATAAACGCCATTCATTGCAGCCTGCATTTTTAATGCGCCTGTAAGATCAACACCTGCAAGATTATGCAGATCAAGAACAGAAGACCAGTTGCCCAATTCAGCAACTGCATTGATATGGCCGCTGATATGTGGCTGCGACAGCCCTTTTGTATTAACAGCCGCACTGATAAAATCTGAACCCATTTCTGCGTGCAGTGTATCAATGCGTAACTGCATACTTTCTGTGTTTAAACCGGGAAGAGAAAAAAGAAAATCAAAATCAATATTCTTCAGTTGTTGTTTAACAGCCCTGGTAGTAAACGATCCGTTATTAACTTTCATGCTGAAAGAAAGATCGGGCAGACGATTTTCCGCCGCTATAAAATCGCCTTTAAGAGAAGCTTCCATCTGTAGTTTCCCTTCCACATCTGTTTTGCTGAGCCATGTTACATAAGCAGGAGGAAGAGCAGTAAAAAGGTTTTCGAGGTTTGTATTTCCTGTACTTGCATTAAAATTCATACGGTAACCATTCTTCAGGAAATAAAACACCCCTGTAAAAGCAACAGGCAGACGGTTAATCTTCAGATCGTTTTTTCTGAAGTCGAGCTCGAGGGAGTTGGTGTTGATTCGTGTACGGAGGTTTGCAACAAGGTCTTTATCAGACAGGTATTCTTCGCCGTCGTACTGCAGATCAACATTTTCCATACTTATCTGCGATTTAAGGAAAAACACAGCATCGCTCAGTTTGCCTTTGCCGAGATAATTCAGTTTATCTGCGCTGAGCAGAAAAGGAATTGACTGGTCGTTGTAGAGTAACGCACAATCTTCAATCTGTATGCGGTCTAACTTCAGTGTTGCGCCTGTGGAAGAAGTATCTGTTTCAGCAGTTGACTGTTGTTTTGATGATTTATAAATATTGTAGTTCGGTGTTCCGTTTTCATTTACCAGAATATGCACATCGCCACGGGTGACATATATTTCGTTGATATGGATTGTTTTGCTGAAAACCGAAGAGAGATCAACACCTAATGCTATTTCATTAGCTGAAACAAGTGTATCGTTCTGAAAAGGTGCAGAGCCCGTTAATGACACATCGTACAGTGTTAGTGTAAGCGATGGAAAATGGTTGAAGAAAGAAAGTCGTGCTTTTGAAAACTCCAGCTTTGTTTCAATTGCCTGGTTTGCCCATTTTTTAATTTTATCTGATACAAAACCGGGAAACAAATAGGGGATTGCAAACATTGCCAGAAGGATCACTGCAACTCCAATACCAGAATACTTAACAACCTTAACCACTCTTTTTCCAATACGCATCATTCGTCTGTTTTAAATACCAATACAAAATACCTGCTCAAAAATCCACATCAAAATTACTCGTTTTAAGGAGATGATGTTGATGCCCGGGGTGTAAACTGGCAATGTATTTGACCAGCGGTTAAAGAAATTATTCTTTACCAGCCGGGCTTCATATTTGCCAGGTTGTTTTTTGCACTACGGTGGAATATAACCAATACTTTGCCATAGTTATACATTCCATTTAGTTTACTGCAAGTTAAAACAGCGTGTTGTCTGCTTTTTCCTTACGGGCATAAAAGACAATGAACAAGACTGTAATGATGCCCAACTGACCAGAAGGGAGCACAACCGTAACATAATACCGGGCTCACTCATAAAGAAAAAAACAAACCCCGGCACATTGGCCGGGGTTTGTTTTTGGTACAGATGTTTTCGGGTGGATAAACAACGGACCTTATTTCGTATTTAACTGCTGTATAAGAGCAAGTAACTGGCTTTCGCTTACTTCGTTTAAAGTAAAAGTTACAGGGAAGTATGTTTTACCGCTTGCAGGTGTGCCTACTGTTACATCCTGCATTTCTGCATACACTTTATTGTCTTTAAACGTAATTGCAAGAAATGTACCTTCAATACCAATGGGCATACTGTTCTGGTAACTTAATAACCCCTCTTTACCAGCCGGTGCGTTAATGATTTTGTTATACAATTTCACCAACGTATTTTGTTGTTTTACTTTAAAGAAAAGCATACTCGGCTCAGCGCCCATGTAGTTGGAAGTCGTTGCGGGATTCCATTGATTGCTGAAGTAGCCCAGTACTGTTGTTTTAGGGCGTGGATCTCCCATTAACGCATCACAGTTGCGCCATACACCAAGACTGTCGAGGTCGAATGAAGATGTGCCATCATTGTTGTTAATTGCTATGTTACCGTTCTGCAGCCAGTTAATACCACGGGGTACATAACCGGTTTGAGTAAGCGTTACGGGAATGTTTTCATGATCATTGCCATTGATGGTATATGTCACGGCGCTATCACCTCTCCACATCGGAATTTCACGCACCACCTGGCCGTTGGCCGGTTTAGCCGGAGCGGCTGGCACCACCACCTGTGCAGGAGCGTTGAGCTGCAATTCATCAGAACCCTGGTTTGCCTTAACTGTCATTTCGCCATAAGAGATAAGCATTTCTCCGCTTGCTTCTGTAGGACGGTTGCCCAACAGCATATCACTTGCCTGGAATATGTCTTTTACCTGTACGGTTACATTCCCTGTTACAGGCTGTCCGTTTATTTTCTTAAACGCATTTGCAGGGAAGCTGATTTTCGTACCCTTGCCGGTTACCAGTGAACCACCTGCCGATGCATCGATTGTAAAGCTTTCATACTTTGGAGCATTTGCATCGAAAAAAGCTTTTACTTTCTGATCTGCCGCCACAGGAGCAACAATTGTATCGTTTTTACGGCAGGCTGTAAATCCAAGTATTGCTGCAATAATCAAAGCTGAATGAAGAAGCTGTTTCATAAAAAGAATTTTTAATTGTTTGAGTTGTTGTGTTTGTTGTTTGGAAGTATATCCGCAGCCATGAAAGTTTGTTACCCTGTTTGGAAAAGATTTTTTCAGATTTTTTCTAAGTAGATGGTTATTAGTAAGTTGGTGGTTATTTTTTTGAAGAAGAATCTATGTCAAAAGGGATGTTGAGCCACAGAGGCACGGAGAGTACAGAGAAAATACAAGATTGTTTGCCGGCAAGGCGGTAAGACGAGAAGAAATGAAGCTCAAACAACTTTCCACCTTTACGGCTTCCCGGCTGTTTTCTTTGTGGTAAAAAAATTAAAGCTTTGACTTATAAAAGAGATAATACCCAATCGGCAGTACTAAAAGAAGTAATAACCAATACCAACCGAAGGAAGAAGTCTGAAGCTGCAATTGCTGATCGACTCCTATATAACAAAATCCGGCCCACAGCAGTGGATTCCTTTTTGCAAGGTTGCTGTTGTTCTGGAGGTATTGTTTTCTTGCATTTTGCAATGCAGTAGCAGGTGAGCGCTGCTGTTGTAATGAAGTATAAAACGATTGAACAAAAATTGGAGCAACTGCATCATCCACCGGCCATCGACTGGCAACAACTCCCTTCACTCCTTTGCTGATAAAAGCACGGCCAATACTTGCAACACCTTCTCCATCCTGTACTTTTCCTGCGGCTGTTTCGCAAGCTGTAAGAACTACTAAAGGCGCAGCAGTAACCACATACTGTAATTGCCCGAGATAGAACTTTTGTTTTAATACAAGAAAAGGCTGCTGTGTACTGTCGGCCACGGCATGTGCAGCAATATGCAGCACCGATCCTGACTGCATGGAAGCAACAAAGGCATTGGCATCGGTTCTTGTTGCTTCGTAATTATTTGTTTTGAATTGTTTACTGAGCTGTTTTGCTTCTGCCAATGAATTGGGTAATGATGCAAACCCATTCTGTGGCTGACTGAATGTATATACAGTCAGCGATAATTTACCTGCTGACTGTTTTGTTTCCTGTACATATTGCAGAAATGAGTACACATAACTTACTACAGTTTGTTCTGCAAGAAAATGTTCTTTACCATCTGTACTCAATGCTTCAAACGGAAGATTGTGTAACCATCCATCAGCAGAAATAATGAGCGATTGATTATTCGTTGTAAAAGGAAGCAATTGTTTTCTTACTTCATTTGCTAATTGAAAATAAGCAGCAGGGTTATTGTTATATGCTGAGGACGTTGAAGAGAAATAGGTTTGCAGTAGTAATCCTGCTTGTTCTTTTACAGAAGAAGATAACAATTTACACTGCACCGTACCTCCGGCTGCATGCAACACATAAACCTGGTCTTTTGCAATTACATAGCTGATGAAGTCGGCCTTTGCAGTTACTTCCTTTAACCTTTGCTGAAACTTCTGAAAAGAAGGTTGCTCCATTAATTGTGCAAAACGGTTTTCCTGTAAGCCGAGCTGCAGTTCCTGTTTGCGGATGCGTTCGCTGATGAGTGTTTTCTTTGCGGCATTATCTGTTTCAGCTAATAACAAGTAATCATTTCTTAGTTCAGCAAACAACTGCTGCTGTAACAAAGCTGTGCTGTCGGTTTGCCATTGCCTGCTCCTGTTCTGTTCATTCAATAACTTACGGCCTTTTGATAATTCAACCAGCCAAAGTAACTGTTGTACTAACTCCTGTTTCCCTGTTTCACGAAATTGCTTTTCAAAAAATACAATTGCCTCTTCGCTAACGGTATTGTTACTGCTGCTTTGCAAGCTGTTTGATGAAACAGTAATCAACTGGTTGCAGTAATAATCATTTGCAACAGCAAGCCGGTAATAATATAATGCACTGTCGGGCTGTTGTTTTGTAAATGCCTTTGCAAGACCCGCATACAATGTTGTTACAGTATGATCGGGAAAAAATCCACTGCTGCTGATGTTGAAATACTGTAGTCCTTCCCGGAAATTATGAACACTGCTGTCGGTTTGCTGTAACCGAAAGAACAGGTTTCCTTTTTCTCCTTTCAGTTTTGCTTTATCCCGTTGCCTGCTGTCGGGAAAAGCCTGTTCCAGTATCTTTTCTGCATTCTGTANNAAAGCTGTAATGCACTCACCATCCACGAAGCATCAGCGTCAACTGCATCAGCCGAGCGGAAAAACGCCAATGCCTTCCGGTTACAGAATTCAGCGCTATCCATTTTTGCTGCTGCATAAAACGCATCGGCTTTTACATTGTACAACA
>DDEN01000001.1 GCA_002336115.1 Chitinophagaceae bacterium UBA1953 | reverse complement strand
GCAGGTGCTTAAAAAAATTTTTTTAAAATAATTTTTTTTTTACTTTTATCCTGTTAAGTTTTTTACTAATCATTAAATTCTAAAAAAATGGCAACAAAAAAGAAAGCTGCTAAGAAAGCTGCTCCTAAAAAAGCTGTTAAAAAAGCTGCTCCTAAGAAAGCCGCTAAAAAAGCTGCTCCTAAAAAAGCTGTTAAAAAAGCTGCTCCTAAAAAAGCTGCTAAAAAAGCTGCTAAAAAGAAATAAGATTCACAGCGAATCAAAAAAAATCCTTCTGGTTTCAGAAGGATTTTCTTTTTTATATAGGTTTCTCTGCTTTCTAATTTTTCAAACTAAATAAGCTGTCAGCAAATTCATGCTTATCAAACACAAGCAAATCGTCCACCTTCTCTCCTACACCAATAAACTTAACAGGTATATGAAACTGATGTGCAATTGCTAACACAACACCACCTTTAGCGGTTCCATCAAGTTTTGTAATAACAAGGCCTGTAACATCTGTTGCAGCAGTGAAATGTTTTGCTTGTTCAATAGCATTTTGTCCGGTTGAACCATCAAGCACCAGCAATACATCGTGTGGTGCATCAGGAATTACTTTCTGAATGACCCGTTTTATTTTACTCAGTTCATCCATCAGGTGTGTTTTTGTATGCAATCTTCCGGCAGTGTCAATAATCAATACATCAATATCCTTTGCAACAGCGCTGCTAACTGCATCAAATGCAACTGAAGCCGGATCACTTCCCATTTCCCGTTTTACAATCGGCACGCCTGCCCGTTCACTCCAGATAGTAAGCTGATCAACTGCTGCTGCACGAAATGTATCAGCAGCACCAAGCATTACTTTTTTTCCTGCTTGTGTAAAATGGTGAGCCAGTTTACCAATGGTTGTAGTTTTACCTACGCCATTTACTCCCACCACCATCAATACAAATGGTTTTTTGCCGGCAGGTAAATCAAAATTGGAATAAGTAGTATCAGCAGGCGCATCAACCAGCATGCTTTCAATTTCCTGCTGCAAAATAGTACCGAGCTCGGATGTGTTGATATATTTATCTTTCGCAACCCGTGCTTCAATACGTTCAATAATTTCAACTGTTGTTTCAATACCTACATCGGCACTCACCAATGCTTCTTCCAGGTTATCTAAAACTTCCGAATCAACAGTGCTTTTACCGGCAACAGCCCTTGCAATTTTTCCAAGAAACCCTTCCTTGGTTTTTTCCAATCCCTGATCAAGGCTTTCTTTTTCTTTTTTTCCGAATAATTTTCCAAAAAATCCCATGCTGTGTGTTTTAATAGTACAAGGATAACGAATAGTATAAAAACGACAAAGCCGCTCCATGAATGAACCTGGAACAGCTTTTTAGTATAATAAGCTACAAATTATTTTTGAGCCATGTAATCCTTCACCTTTTCTTTATGCACGATAGCCTCTTTAAAGGTATATGCACCAGTCTTTGTACTGCGAACGGCCCTGATTACTTTGGTCCAGTTTTTTGATTCAGCTGCTGCTTTAGCGTCTTTAATCTTAGCGTTTTTTGAAGCTGCTTTTGCCATAACATCTTAATTTATATCCCGGAAAGGGATTAGTTACTTACAAATGTGTGTAAAACACATTATTTAATTTCTTTGTGAACAGTTGTTTTCTTCAGAATTGGGTTGAACTTTTTCAACTCCAGGCGTTCCGGTGTGTTCTTTTTGTTCTTGGTTGTGATATAACGGCTTGTACCAGGCTGACCAGAAGTCTTATGCTCTGTACATTCCAGGATAACCTGAACACGATTGCCTTTCCCTTTTTTTGCCATTTTGCCTCAGTTTAAAATATAATTAAATCAGATGTGCTCTCCTTTTGCTCTCAATTCCTTTACAACACTATACAATCCATTTTTATTAATAGTACGGATTGCCTCAGTTGAAACCTTGAGGGTTACCCACTTGTCTTCTTCAGCCAGGAAGAAACGCTTGGTTTGCAAATTGGGCAAAAAACGACGTTTGGTTTTGATATTTGAATGCGAAACCTTGTGACCGCCCATTGGCACCTTTCCTGTAAGCTGACATACTCTTGCCATGATACAAATTTTTAGGACGGCAAAGGTAGGAGAATTTGGCTTAAATTCAGCAACAATATCAGATTTTATTTGAAGTTTTCTGCCTCATGAACCCTTTGTACAAAAATCTGTCTTATTTGCATAGGTTTGCGCTCAAAACAAAAATACTATGGCAGATCATAAAGTTACCACCACATTTACCGGCGGCATGACTTTTCAGAGTAAACTCGACAACCATACTATAACCATTGATACAACTGAAGATAACGGAGGAAGTGACCTTGGCCCACGCCCCAAAAAACTCATGCTATCAGCTCTTGCGGGCTGCACCGGGTTTGACATCGTGTCAATTTTAAACAAAATGAGGGTTGAATTTAGCAATTTCAGCATAGACGTAGAGGCAAATCTTACCAAAGAAACCCCAACTGTATATAATTGGGTAAAGATCATCTACAAAATACAGGTGAAAGACGAAGACAGAGAAAAAGTTGAAAAAGCCGTTCACCTGTCAAAAGACAAATATTGCGGTGTAAGCGCCATGTTCGAGAAATTTGCCGATGTGGAATTTGCAATCGAATACTTGTAATTATATCTTAACAAATAATGTAAAATGAACTGGCTGCTTCCTTATTTTTGTCAGCCATGGCAAAAAGCGGAGCAGATACCCCATTAATGCAGCAACACCGGGCTATTAAAGCAAAATATCCCGATGCAATTTTATTATTCAGAGTAGGCGATTTTTATGAAACGTTTGGTGAAGATGCCATTACAGCATCACAAATTCTCGGAATTACATTAACCAAACGTAATAATGGCTCTGCCAGCAGCAGCGAACTTGCAGGGTTTCCCCACCATGCTTTAGATACATACTTACACAAGTTGGTGAAAGCAGGTCACCGTGTGGCTATTTGCGATCAACTGGAAGACCCAAAACAGGCAAAAGGTATTGTAAAAAGAGGCGTTACAGAATTACTTTCGCCCGGTATTGCCACCAATGACAAGCTGCTTGAACACAACAGCAATAATTTCCTTGCAGCCATTCATGAAGAAAATGAAAAGTACGGTCTTGCCTTTACCGATATCAGCACCGGTGAGTTTTTTGCAGCAGAAGGAAATAAAGATTATGCTGATAAATTACTTCAGAGTCTGAAACCTGCAGAAATTGTTTTTCAACGTAACAAACAAAAACTGTTTAAAGAAAACTTTGGCAACAAGTTTTATACATATCATTTAGAAGAATGGATTTTCACTGAAGCATATACCACAGAACTGCTGCTGAAACATTTTCAGACACACTCACTTAAAGGGTTTGGTATTGAAGAACTGCATCTTGGTAAAATTGCAGCAGGTGCAGTACTTCATTATTTAAGAGATACCGAACATCCTAATCTCAATCATATTACATCTGTTCAACGGCTGGATGAAGCCGATTATTTATGGATGGACAGGTTTACCATCCGCAATCTTGAATTACTTGGCAGCAATGCCGATGGAGGCAATACCTTGCTGAAGGTACTTGACAATACAGTATCTCCCATGGGCGCAAGGCTGATGCGAAGATGGATGTTATTACCATTGAAAGATACTGAACGTATTAACGAAAGGCTTGAAGCTGTACAATCATTTATACTTGAAACAGATTTAAGAAAGCACCTCCAGACAGCTATCAAACTATGCGGCGATGTTGAAAGGCTGGTGGCCAAACTTCCGCTGAAAAAAATTAATCCACGGGAAATTCTTCATCTTGCCAAAGGATTAGGTTATGCTGAAAAAATAAAAGAGCAATGTAAAACCTCAGCTAATCAATACCTCAAAAGATTAAGTGATACAATTAATCCTTGCCACTACATTGCTGAAAAGATTATTAACGAAATTGTAGATAATCCACCTGCAATGATTAGCAAGGGTGATGTAATTAAAGATGGCATCCACGCAGAATTAGATGAATTGCGACGCATAGCACATCACAGCAAAGAATACTTACTTGAAATACAGCAAAGAGAAAGTGAAGCAACCGGAATTCCTTCGCTTAAAATTGCTTTCAATAATGTGTTTGGTTATTATTTAGAAGTAACCAATACGCATAAACATAAAGTACCTGCCGAATGGACAAGAAAGCAGACTTTAGCAAATGCAGAACGGTACATTACACCTGAATTAAAAGAATACGAAGAGAAAATTACAGGCGCTGAAGAAAAAATATTACGTATTGAAGCTGAATTGTTTGAAAAAATATTGATAGAACTACAGGAATACATTGGCCCCATTCAGACTAACGGGCAGGTAATGGCTATACTTGATTGTTTGTGTTGCTTTGCAGAAAATGCATTGCAGTATAAGTATGTAAGACCGCAAATCCACGTTGAATCTGACCTTGAACTGACCGATGCAAGGCATCCGGTTATTGAACGGAATTTACCCGCTGGAGAATCATATATTTCAAATAATTTATTGCTGGATAAAGAAAAACAGCAAATCATCATTCTTACCGGGCCAAACATGAGCGGTAAAAGCGCCTTACTTCGTCAAACAGGATTGATTGTGCTGATGGCACACATGGGAAGTTTTGTACCTGCATCTGCAGCAAAAATTCCCATAACCGATAAAATCTTTACCCGTGTTGGTGCCAGTGATAATTTAAGTGGCGGCGAAAGTACATTCATGGTGGAGATGAACGAAACAGCCAGCATCATCAATAATCTTTCTGCACGAAGCCTGATTTTATTAGATGAGATCGGCAGGGGAACTTCTACTTATGATGGAGTTTCAATTGCCTGGAGTATTGCTGAATATCTGCATCAATCCGCCTTTCAGCCAAAAACTCTTTTTGCAACTCACTACCATGAGATGAATGAACTGGAAGAAAAATTCAGCCGTATAAAAAACTATCATATCACTAACAAAGAAGTTGGTAATAAAATTATTTTCCTCCGCAAACTTGCACCCGGCGGAAGCACTCACAGCTTTGGTATTCATGTAGCTAAAATGGCAGGCATGCCGGTAAGTTTAATTAACAGGGCAAATGAAATTCTGAAGCAACTGGAAGATCAAAGAGGCAGTTCAGATATAAAAGAACATTTAAAAAACATGCCGGTGCAAAAAATGCAATTAAATATTTTTGATGTACACTCTCAAACTTTTGACGAAATACGCAAAATACTTGAAGGATTAGACATTAACCGATTAACACCTGTTGAAGCATTATTGAAACTTCAGGAAATAAAACAGAAATTAAATTGATATAATAAAATAATCATATTTAGTTCTACAAAACGGATTATTCTGCATAACTATTTTTGCTACAGATGTACATCCGTTTTAAACAAAAGAATTTTAAGACCTGGCTACAGGAAGCCGCCGGCAAGATTGGAGTAAAAGCAAAAAGCTCGTATTTTTCTTTTCCCGAAAATCTTGGTCACGGCTTTTGTTTTGCCGATAGTCTCGACCGCTCTTTTTCCTATGTACTTATTAATGCTGAATTAAATGATAACCTCACCCTGCACCGTACGAGTAATAACCAGCAAGGGTTACTTGTTTTTTTTAACCAGGTACAGGTAAGTGACTTTTTTGGTATAAGAAGTAAGAAAAATCAGATTATTGACAGCGCTAAAAACAGGAATAATATTTTCGTTTCATCAAGTAACCTGGAAGTGGAGGTTTCTTATACACCCGGAACAAAGATCAGGCGACTGGGAATTTATCTGTCACCTCAATGGGTGGCCGGACATTTTAATGCGGATGTAAAATTACAGGTTGAAATGCTTACCAGCCAGGAACTTGAGCAGATTAACAAATTGCTTATTAACCAGGAAATACAGGAAAAGTTAACCCGCATTTTTGAAACCGATTTTACCAAAGAATCAGAAAAACTGGCTTTAAAAAGCAGAATCGTTTTTTTACTTGAATATTTTTTCAGCACATACATTAATGATTCGCTGCAGATCAGTAATAAAAAAATTATTCCTGATGAAGATGTTGTGCGCCTGCAGAATGTAGAAGCACTTTTAAAGAATGAAGAGTTGGAGCGTTTTCCCTCCATTACTAATCTTGCAAGAATAGCTCACATGAGCAGCACCAAGCTGAAACAACGCTTTAAACAAGTATATGGCCTCCGGCTTTATGAATTTTATAATAAACGCCGTTTAAATAAGGCAAAGGAAATGATGTTACAAGGAATATCGGCAAAAGAAGCAGGTTTCAGTATTGGATTTACTGATGTTTCAAACTTCACAAAAGCTTTTAAAAAAGAATACGGCTGCACGCCCAAAACCATTCTGGAAAGAGAATATCATCATTCAGAAATTTCCGAATCTCTTTAGTTCTAATAAAAAATCCCTGCTCTGTTTTGCCGGGATCTTTAAGATGGGAGGCTGAAGGGTCTCGAATGCAGACGCTTTCGGACTGCATGCCGACATTCATCGTCGGCACCCTCGACCCTCAGAACCACAACTTCTATTGATATTTTTTAATAAATGCAAGCAATCTTTCCCGATTCAGATTTTTGAGTTTCCGTTCAAGAATCATTGCCTCTGAACGGCTCGATTTCTCAATAACACACTCTGTATTCCAAGGAATATACGGTTTGGTTGCTTTTTCTAATCCCTGATTATGCCTTACCAACCGGTTTGGGAAATTCGCAGTCTGGCCAATGTAATACTTATCGTATTGCTTTGAGCAGATGATATAAACATAGAAAGCCATCATTAATAAAAAATCCCTGCTCTGTTTTGCAGGGATCTTTAAGATGGGAGGCTGAAGGGTCTCGAACCCTCGACCCTCAGAACCACAATCTGATGCTCTAACCAACTGAGCTACAGCCTCCGTCTTTGGGACGGCAAAAATAATGTAATTCAGGTTTTCCAGCAAATCACTTCTTCAGAAATAAAAAATAAACGTTCTTTGCGGCTGATTTTTATTTTTATGAATTACTGGCTATTAATCATTCCTGTTATTTCAGCTTTTATTGGATGGGTTACCAACTGGGTAGCAATTAAAATGTTGTTTCATCCACGTAACCCAAAATATATTTTTGGATACAACATCCAGGGAATTTTCCCAAAAAGACAGGAACAGTTTGCACAAAAGCTGGGCAAACTCGTAAGCCAGGAACTTTTATCATTTGAAGAAATAGAACAGAAAATCACCAACCCCGAAAATCTGAAAAACATTTTACCGCAGTTGGAAACACATATCGATCATTTTCTGCGGGTAAAGCTGAGTGATGCAATGCCAATGATTAGCATGTTTATTGGCGATAAAACAATAGAAAAACTGAAATCAGTATTTCTTGAAGAACTGGAAGATCTGTTTCCGAAAATTATGCAGCAATATACCGGCTCCTTAAAAACTCAACTTGATCTTGAACAGATTGTAACTGAAAAAGTAAAAAAATTTTCCAGCGATAAACTGGAAGAAATACTATATCAGGTAATGGCCAAAGAATTCCGGTTTGTTGAAATTATTGGCGGAGTGCTTGGTTTTATCATCGGACTTCTGCAAATCTTTATCACCCTTCTTACTCAATAACCCCCATTCATCAAAATCAAAACAACCTATCGAGGGGTTTTCAGGCTTTTCCCGTCTTATTATTCCGGTACTACCGTTCATACCAAACGGCAGTGTGCCATTGAAATTTAAACCAAATTTGCACTTCTTTAAAAAAAAAATATGAAGATTCTTCTAAGCCTGTTTTTTTGTTTCACAATTCTGCAATTACCTGCACAAATGCCCGGAATGGGACAAGGCGGCGGGCAAATGAATATGGGCAGACTTTATGGCAAAATTGTGGATTCAAAATCGGGCAAACCTGTTGAAGCAGCATCGGTACAACTTATCCAGAACAAGTTCGACAGTGTATCACGTACAAGAAAGGATGTGGTGGTTAATGGCCAGCTTACTTTGGCAAATGGTGATTTTAGTCTTGAAGGCTTAAACATTATGGCACAGTACAAACTAAAAGTAACAGCTATTGGTTATAAATCCATTGAACAGAAAGCAGCATTTATATTAAAAAGCGGTGGTGGTGATATGAGTTCAATGCTCAATAATATTGACAAAGATCTTGGCAACATTAAACTTGAAGCTGATGCAAAAGAACTGGGCGAAGTGGTTGTAACTGGCCAACGCCCCACCCTTCAGCTTGGTATCGACAGGAAAATTTTCAATGTTGATAAGAACATTGTTTCAGAAGGTGGTACCGGTGTGGATGTGATGCGAAATGTACCAACAGTAAATGTTGACATTGATGGAAACATTACACTACGCAACAGTGCCCCGCAGATATTTGTTGATGGCCGGCCAACAACATTAACGCTGGAACAAATTCCGGCGGATGCAATTCAGAGTGTTGAATTAATTACTAACCCATCTGCAAAGTACGATGCAAGCGGCGGCCAGTCGGCAATCATCAATATTGTATTAAAGAAAAACCGTCGGGTAGGTTATAGCGGAAGTGTACGTGTGGGCGTGGATATGCGTGGTAAATTTAACGGCGGTGCCGATTTGAATTTACGCCAGGGAAAAATTAACTTTTTCTCAAATCTTGGATTATTTCAGCGTAAGTCAATTTCATTTGGCGAAACAAACAGAACAAATCTTTTAGACACATACGATAACACTCTTTATACCCGCAACAGGAATACAAGTAATGGTATGTTTGGTTACGGAAGAGCTGGTTTTGACTACCTGATTGATAACAGAAATACACTTACAGTCTCAGGTTCATTAATGCGGGGTAATTTTGATTTTCTTGATCAAAACACAATTCATTACGATACACTTGAACCAACTTTTAAACGCATCAATGAAGATCGTTATACAAATGGAAAAAACCAGATGCGTAATACAGGCGCACAAATAAGTTACAAACATAACTTTCCAAAAGCAGGGAATGAATTAACCGCTGATATTAATTTTAATAAGAGCAAAAGTGTAAATGACCAGAGCATTAATTACAAAAGATTTGATGAAGCAATGACTCCCATCACTTCTTTAATTAACCAGGAAATTGATGGGGGAGGAAACAGTTCATATTTTGTTGCACAGACAGATTACAGCAATCCGGTTACAGAAAACATTAAGATTGAAAGTGGCTTGCGTTCGCAAATCAGATGGTTTGAAAGTTTTCAGAATTATTATGACATGAATGGTGTGCTTGATACAAAGAAAAGCAACGAATACAAATACACCGATTTTGTACATGCAGCTTACTTTACCTTCTCCCAAAAAATTAAAAAAGCAAATCTGAATTACCAGGTTGGTTTGCGGGCAGAAAGTTCAAAGTATGACGGAGAACAGGTTGGCAAATTAACAACCTACAGCAACCAGTTTCCGCTGGCACTTTTCCCAAGTGTTTTTCTTTCAAAAACATTTAAAGGAAAGCAGGACATGCAGTTGAATTACAGCCGCCGCATCAACAGACCAAGCTTTTTCCAATTGTTACCTAACACTGATTACAGCGATATCTTTAACTACCAGACAGGGAATCCTAATCTCAAACCTGAATTCACTAATTCGCTGGAGTTGACATATCAAAAAACATACGGAGAAAAAAATAACACATTTCTTGCAACACTATTTGGAAAGCAAACAAACAATCTTATTTCAAGGTACCAGAGCTACAGTAAAATTGGAGAAAGTACAGATTCAGTTTTAATGAGTACGTACATTAATGCGTCAAGAAGTTACGCTGCTGGTCTTGAACTGGTATTCCGTAATACAGTAAGCACATGGTGGGAACTGAACTACAATGCAAATGTGTATTATTCTAAAATTGAAGGCAGCGCTTTAATGCCCGATCTTGCAAATGAACGCACCAGCTATACAATCAAACTCAACAACACATTTAAATTAGGCAAAGGATGGACTATGCAGTTCAGCGGACAATATCGTTCCAAATCCATTCTGCCAGTATCTACCAGTAACAGCGGCGGCGGCGGTGGCCGTGGTATGGGCGGAGGTATGGGACCTGGTTTCGGGTCGCAAATATCAACCACACAAGGTTACATAGCCGCTAACTACGATTTTGATTTTGGTTTAAGAAAAGAATTCAAGATCAAGAAAAACACTGCAGTTGTATCCGCTAACTGGAGTGACATTTTCAGTACAAGAGAAAGCAGAACAATTTCGTCTTCACAATATTTTTACCAGGATAGCTGGAGAAGAAGAGACCCGGCTTTTGTGCGTGTTAACTTCACTTACCGTTTTGGTAAATTCGACGCCTCACTCTTCAAACGCAAAAATAACAGGGTTGAAGGAAGTGACGATATGCAGATGCAGCAGTAACTCAACAATCAACAATAGAAAAAACCTCTGTACTTTTAATACAGAGGTTTTTTTATTAAGTCACTTCATCTTTAAATCAACAGCTATGAAAGTAATTGTTACCGGTGCAACAGGAATGGTAGGTGAAGGCGTTTTGCATACCTGCCTCAATCATCCATTAGTAGAATCAGTACTTGTTATTGGCAGAAGATCCTGCAATGTGCAGCATCCAAAACTGAAAGAAATTATACATAAAAACTTTCATGATTTTTCTTCCATTGCAGAACAGCTTCCGGGTTATGATGCCTGTTTCTTTTGCCTCGGCGTTTCTTCCGTTGGCATGAAAGAGCCGGTTTATTATCATCTCACCTACAAACTAACCACGCATGTAGCTGAAACATTGGTGAAACAAAACAAAGGAATGACATTCTGTTATGTATCTGGCGCTGGTACCGACAGTAGTGAAAAAGGCAGGCTTATGTGGGCAAGAGTAAAAGGCAAAACCGAAAATGATTTAATGAAACTTCCATTCAAAGCCGTATATAATTTCCGACCCGGTATTATTGAAGCAGGCAAAGGCATGAAATTTACAAACAAATGGTATAACTATTTTGTGTGGCTTTTGTGGATTATTAAAAAACTTTCGCCCAACAGTATTACCACTCTTGAGCAAATTGGCAAAGCAATGATTAATGTCACAAAGTCGGGCTATGAAAAAAATATACTCGTAATAAAAGACATTCATATTGCTGCTGCACGATAAAAACAAACAAGAACCTTTAACACAAAAACTACTGATTATTTAATCCATACTTTTACAGCGAATAAGAAAATCAGGCCCGATATGTTTGAATGGAATCCCGCTTACACTAATGCGTTTATTGCTATTGTATATACAGCAATTGGTTTTGCGGCTTATTGGTTTATTGCAGAAAGCAACAGCATTAAAAAAAATTATTTCAATAACGGCAATGATGAACAAAACCAGGTTCGCTACGTAGTGTTTCAAAAATTGGTTGGTGTATTTTTCCTCGGCATTATTCCTGCCGTTTATTTTTTATCATCAACGCAATACAGTTTGGCAAAACTTGGCTTACAGTTGGGAGATTATAAGCGTTCGTTGATGTACATCGCCGGTATGTCCGTTCTTATTCTTGTTATGAATTATTTTGCATCATCCAACCCGAAAAACCTTGAGCGATACCCGCAAATGCGTTTAAAAGAATGGAATAAAAAAAGAATTGCTGCTGACGCATCTTCATGGGCAGCTTATTTACTGGCGTATGAATTTTTGTTCCGTGGTGTATTGTTGTTCGTTTGTGTTGATGCGTTTGGTTTCTGGCCTGCAGTTGCAATTAATCTATCGTTATATTCTGCCACACATATTCCAAAAGGACCGGGCGAAACATTTGGTGCAGTTGTATTTGGATTGTTGTTATGCTATATCACCGTTTCAACACAAAGTATTGCAACAGCATTCTTTGCACATCTTACAATGGCATTATCCAATGAATTCTTTTCTGTACATCATCACCCCGAAATGAAATTTGTTTAAAAACAAAAACCCTGAAGGTTTTTTGAAAACCTTCAGGGTTTATTCTTCAAAGTATATCTGAAATTAACTGTTCAGCAAGCCATAACACTGCTGTACAATTTCCAGTTCCTCATTTGTTGGGATCACAAGAATTTTAACCGGTGATTCAGGAGTATTGATTTCTCTTATTTCTGAAGAACGGATTTCATTCTTTGTCTCGTCTAAATGAATACCAAGAAACTGCATGCCAGCACTTACACGTTTGCGAATATCCGTTGCATTTTCTCCTACACCGCCTGTAAGTACAACCGCATCAAGACCATTTAATGCAGCCGCATAAGCGCCAATATATTTTTTTATACGGTAAGCATACATGTCTAAAGCCAATTCAGCATTCTTATCCCCTTTTTCATACAACGAAATAATATCACGCATATCACTGTAGCCTGTTAAGCCCAGCATGCCGCTTTTTTTGTTAAGGATATTATCCACTTCCTTTAAATCAAAACCCAATTGATTTACCAAATGGAAAATAACAGTAGGGTCAATATCACCCGATCTTGTTCCCATTATAAGCCCGTCAACAGGACCAAGCCCCATTGAAGTATCAATACATTTTCCATCAGCTACCGCAGCCATGCTGCAACCATTACCAAGATGAACTGTCACAACTTTCGACTGAGGCTTATTTAAATATTCCACTGCTTTTGCTGCAACATATTTATGACTCGTTCCATGAAAACCATAAACTCTTATACTGTGCGATTCATAAAATTCATTGGGAATAGCAAACCGGTATGCCTTTGCAGGCATTGTTTGATGAAAAGCCGTATCAAAAACAGCTATCTGAGTTGCATTTGTAAAAATCTTTTCTGCCACAATAATACCGGTATAGTTTGCAGGCAGATGCAGCGGGCCAAGTGGAAACAGTTTTTTTATTTGCTCTTTCACAGAATCGTTTACTACTGTAGTTGCAGTAAACACATCGCCTCCATGCAGCACACGGTGCCCCACAGCAGATATTTCTGAAGGATCATTGATTACACCAATCTCCTTGTCTGTTATTAATCTTGCAACTTCATGCAGGCCCGCTTCGTGGTCAACAATTTCCATTGTTTCCTTTTTTACAAACTCAACGTTGTTTTTATAGGTTTTATAAACAATGTTTGAGTTGCCTAATCCAATTCTGTCAACAAGACCCGTGCAAATAACCTGGGCTTCCGGCATTTTAATCATCTGGTATTTTACTGAGCTGCTTCCGGAATTAATAACTAATATATTCATGCCTGTAATAATTTATTTTTCCTGTGCCTGTATTGCTGTAATAATAACTGTATTAAAAATATCATCTACTGTACATCCCCTGCTGAGATCGTTGATTGGCTTATTCAACCCCTGCAGCATTGGTCCAATTGCCAACGCACCTGTTTCACGTTGTACAGCTTTGTAGGTGTTGTTACCTGTATTCAGATCGGGGAAGATAAGTACACTTGCCTGCCCTGCCACTTCCGATCCCGGCATTTTTTGTTTACCAACAACCGGATCAACAGCCGCATCATACTGAATTGGCCCTTCCACTTTGAGATCAGGACGTTTTTGTTTTACAATTTCCGTTGCCTTTCTCACCTTATCCACATCAGCACCTTCGCCTGATGAACCCGAAGAATATGACAGCATAGCTATTCTTGGTTCAATGCCAAAAGCAATACTGCTTTCAGCCGATGAAATTGCTATTTCAGCAAGTTGTTCCGCAGTAGGATCAGGATTTACTGCGCAATCACCAAACACTGATACACGATCGGGCAGGCACATAAAGAATACAGATGAAACAATGGAAATGCCTGGCTTTGTTTTTACAAACTGTAATGCCGGACGAATGGTATGTTGCGTTGTATGTACTGCACCAGAAACCATCCCGTCTGCATGCCCCTTATAAACCATCATGGTACCAAAGTAAGATACATCCGTCATCAGGTCACGGGCCATTTCAATTGTAATATTTTTACTCTTGCGCAGTTCAAACAATGTGTTTACATAATCAGTGTATTGCTCCGAAGTAAGCGGATCAATAATATGAATGCGGTTAAAGTCAACCGTCAATCCCAGCCTTTTGAACGAAGCTTTTACTTCAGCAGGTTTACCCAAAATAGTCAGTTCTACAATTTCCCTGTTCACCAGCCTTGCAGCAGCTTTTAAAATACGATCATCATTTCCTTCCGGCAACACAATATGTTTGGTTTGCCGTTTGGCGCTCTTTGTAAGCTGGTACTGGAACATGTGCGGCGTAATACCTTCGGGCTTGAAGGTGATGATTTTTTCATCAAGCTTGTTTACATCTACATATTTCTCAAATGTGCTGATGGCTAACTGAACTTTCTTGGTATTATCAGCCGAAATTCTTGAGCGGATATTTCCGAGTTCAGCGCTTGTCTGGAATGTTCCGTCCTTAACAGAAACAATTGGCAGTACCGATGGTAACCCCTCCAGCAAGCGCATAACCGGTGCTTCTGGTATAATGCCTGCAGTTAACACAATACCTGCAATTTTGGGATAGTTACGTGAAAGACCAGCCTGCAATGCACCAACAATAATATCACCACGGTCGCCGGGAGTTACAATCAGCACATTTTCGCTTATATGATCGAGGAAATGAGGCAGGTGCATGGCACCGGTAATCATCACATCCACCTGGTTGTTTAACTGGTCTTCACCAAAAAGAAGCTGCCCTCCCAACTGTTCAGTAATCTCCTTCATAGTTGGGTTCTGCAGATTTTTATCTTCCGGAATAATAGAAAGAATGGTACCGTTAATCAGTTGTGCAGTCAGCAGTTCACGCACATCCTCAACCATTTCCTTCTTTACTTTATTTACCACAACCGCCAATACCTGCACCTCTCTCGATTTAAAATTGCGCAGCACTGTGCTTACAGTATTTACAAGCTGGGCAGTTGATTTTTCTTCGCCCGAAACAACAAATATAACCGGGGCATTTACGTTTTTGGCAATGGTGGCATTAGTTTCAAATTCAAAAGCCGTACCCTCGCCTAAGAAATCACTCCCCTCAATTACAGTAAAATCGTAAGTTTCTTCCAGTTTCTTAACCTTTCTTATAACTGTATCAATTAAATCGCCCCGCTTTTCTGTTTCCATCTGCCGCATCGCTTTCTGGCGTGTAAAGGCATACGTATCATCATAAGCAATGGGTAAGCCAAAATAATTCACAATCATGTCAATATCCGCATCCTTCTTCTCATTCGGCTCATTGTTTATAATGGGTTTAAAATAGCCAACCTTGCGTGCTTTTCCCAGCAACATGTTTACAATACCAAGCGCCACAACCGATTTACCACTGTAAGGTTCTGCCGTAGCTATAAAAATTGTCTTTGTCATATCAGTAAATAATGAGCAGCAAAGTTAACCGGCCGCCCCCACTTATTTGTCTAATCATAATCAGGAAAAAAAATGAAAAAAGTCACTTGCAGGTACAAATACAGGTGTTAAGAAAAGTCCTTAAAAAAAATGAAACAGTACTTGGCTGTTTCATTTGTATTTCTGTATATTTATTTTATTAACCCCCCTTATTATAAAAAACCATTCAAATGAAGAAAATTATCAGCTCCGGTATCGTTGCCAGTGCAGCATTGCTTGTATTTGCGTTTGCAGCCTTAAAAGTCATGCCCATTCTGTTACCAAAAATTGCCGAAGAGTATTACAGCCCCGCTTTCATTAACGATTCGGCACGCAACTTTTTGTACTATGTACACCCGGTTGTATTGGCCTTTGCACTTGCCTGGTTCTGGAACAGGTTTAAATCCTTATTAAAAGGAAATTCATTGATGCAGGGAATTGAAATGGCTGTTATTTACGCATTGGTTGCCACTATTCCTTCACTGCTCATTACCTACAGTGCTATTGATGTAAGTTTAATGGTTGTATGGAGCTGGGTCTTGTATGGTTTCTTCCAGGCATTAATTGCAGCATTTATCTTTTCAAGAATGCACGCATAGAATTAGCAGCAATAACTGAAATAAAAACCCGGCCATGTGCCGGGATTTTTTTTATACAGATTATGTAGCAGAGGCCAGTACTGCTATTAAGCCTCTGTTGCCACGCTCGCTTGTACGTTCTGTAATTCTATGCGCCCGTCATCCGGTCTGAAAGTACCAACCGAAGCGTTGGTAGGTTAGCAGGCCCTGCCCTGTACCGTAGCCTAACCATTTATACACTTAAACAGATACTACCTTCGCATGTCAGTTTTTGATTATTTACCCAAACAGATGTAATATTATTTTATAACCAATTACACACTTTTTTGGATAGTATCGCCATTTTGTCCAAAACAAACCTAAAAACATCATTTTCACCCTGTTCGGAAGCCTCTTACATCAAAGAAATGGATACTTACATTAAAGAAACGAATACTTACACTAAAGAAATAGCCACTTACATTAAAGAAACAGCATCAAGCAATAAAGAAATAAGCATTTACATCAAAGAAAAAACTGCTGCATCAAAGAATTGAACAGATGCAGTAAAGAAACGATCGTTTACACTGAAGCGATGGCAGCTTACATTAAAGAAAAAGCCATCTCCAAAGAAGAAATTAGCAACTACAGTAAAGAAACAACCATCTGCAACAGTTCAAAAGCCAACTACAGCAAAGAAATAATCATCTCTCTCTGGCACCAGTGTTCCGCCTGTCTCTTGCGGATCACTGGATACCTTTCAAACCCGCCCCGATTGTATCGGGCATTTGAAAAACTATAGCCCAATTAAATTCCCTTCGTAATAATATAGATTGCTACGTGCCTCAGTGACGTACACCAGAGTAATCATTCTCCGTAACATATCACAATAATTAAACTGCGGCACATAAAATCTGCACCTTTATTGATCGCCTGACCAACAAACTATTTTCATGCTGTTGCAGCTCTTACAAAATAAACTTCTGTTCATTGCACACAGCAATCCAAATTATATAGCGAATTGTAACTTTTTATAACGTCAAATGTTTTCGCTGAAATGTGTACAACACAATAAAAAGAATAGGAAAAATAAAACCCATTAACATAATCACCCCAAACAAACTGTTTACAGCATAACCCGTAATAAGCATAAATGCAACAGGGTAAATAAGCTCACTTACTGCATAAACAGCAAATCCTTCTTTTTTCCTTTTGCGCATTTGCAATGCACCGTAAAAACAACCCGCAGCAGCAACTATTGAAATAATTAATATTAACGTACGGTTATCATATTCCTTCTGTACCATCTTTTTCACCTCTTCAAAAAAATGAACAAACACGGGAGGCAACTTTTTGTTTTCAGATTTTGTAAAAGGAGTATCCGTCTTCACCTGCACTGCAGTCATAAAATAAGAATAAACAGCTTTCGCTACCTGGTATGCACTGCCAATATATGAGAGGATGGTTAACACATTCAATCCCTGCGGAATTGTTTCCGTTTCATAAACTTCATAAGCAAGCTGATCTTTCATTTCGTTTGTATCAATCATAAACAACCGGTTTAGGAAACAAATTAACCAACAATCATGATTCCAAAAAATCAGGATAATAATTTTCTGCACATCTTACATTTGCAGCCACATGCGTTCGCCGTTTAAACTTTCATGGAAAAATCAAACACTCTGGTTATCGCCAGAGAGTTGTTTGTTTTGGGAAGAAGAGCAGGCATTGATTGTATCGGATATTCACTTTGGCAAAAGCGGTCACTTCAGGAAAGAAGGCATCGGTATTCCGCAAACTGTTTTTAAAGAAGATCTGCAACGGCTCATTACACAGGTACTTTTTTTCAAAGCAAAACAACTGCTGGTTGTTGGCGATTTTTTTCACAGCCGCATGAACAGTGAAATGCTGCTGTTTGAAAAATGGAGAAACGATCTTTCAGCATTACCTATCCATTTAATTAAAGGCAACCACGATATACTTGAAGACAGCTGGTACAAAAAAAATAAAATTGAACTGCACGAAGGACAATTACACCTGCAGAATTTTTCGTTTGTACATGAAATGAATGAAGAAAGTTTAGCTGATGATGAACGTTATTTCTTTTCAGGACATATTCATCCGGGTATCCGCATTTCAGGTTTAGGAAAACAATCACTCCGCTTTCCCTGTTTTTATTTTTCTGAAACACATGCAGTGCTTCCTGCATTTGGAAAGTTTACAGGCTTGCACCCGGTTAAACCAAAAAAGAAAGACAAAGTTTTTGCAATCGTCAATAAAACTGTTCTCGAAATAAATTAGCAGCAGGGTTATTTTTCTGCATCTGCTTTTTTACGCTTCAGTTTGTGGTAGTCAATAAAGAAAATCATACGTGCAGTAAACTCATTTCCTTTAGGCGATAATAAAACCTTGCCGGCATTTCCAAGATAGCCTCTGTACTTTACACCATCAACAGGATAATCATTGGCCAGCCAGTTTTTCCATCCAAGTATAAAGCGGCTGCCATAATTGAAATCCCATGTATAAAACACATCCATATTCCACACATTAAAATTCTGGTCTTGTCCCGGAATAAATGCACGGTCAACCCACCATCCGTCTTGTTTAATATTAAAGAACTGGCTGTAACGAACAATATTCCAGTAATGCCTTGCACGTACAGTAAGATTCATGCGACTGGTAAAATTATAAATACCACTCAAGACGGTAGTAACATCCACCACCCTCCTTCTTCCAACAATTGGTTCGCCATTTGCCTCACGTTGATATGCATAACCAAACTGCCCGAAATCATCCTGCATATTCCAGTCAAGGTCGGCACTGAAGCGGTCGTTAAACCTGTATCTGAAGCCAGGGTTAACAACATAATACGGATCATTCTTAAGTGCATCCGATTCTGCAAAGCCTAACCTGAACCGGCCGAAAAGTTTTTTTCTACTGTCAGAACTTCCGTTTATCTGCAGGTATGCAAACGGAACTTTTTTCATAAATCTGCCCGGTGTTCTTAATTCAAAATAATCGTTCATCCATAATGGCTGATATTCGGCAGAAATCGTCAGATCCCAGAAATTTTTGAAATACCAGAAAGCACTTCCACTATAGCGTAAACTTGAAAAAACAAAAGGCTTATACATCATTTCATGACGAACGCTCAATGTATAAGTAAATGAATTGAAATTCCTGATGGGCGTAACCTGGTTATAGCTGACTTTTAAAAGTGTAGTTACCTCATTTGGTGCCACAAGATATCCAAGATCGTTCGGGTCGTAACGATCGCTTTCAATATTGTTAGTTGCAAGAAACTGAATTTTACCTTTTACTTTACTAAAGCTGAAAGTTGATTTAAATCCATCGTAAGAATCAGCTCCCATTATTTTACTGTAATCAAACTTTCCCTGCAAAGCGTACATGTTGTTTTTATTGTACAACGCAAAGTCGAGGCCTGTAACATTTGCATCTCTTGCTGCACCGCTTCTTGTAACATTTGCATTGGTAAGTGTCACATAAGAACGTCCTCTCAATGCCTGGTCTATTACAATAAGATTATAATTGGTAAATGGTTCGGTTTGAATACGTTCTGTTTTGTGTGTATGAATGTTTTCCACTTCACCAAACATAGAAGCACCGATTGCATTAAACACACCAATACCTAATTTTTGTTTGGTGCGACCGGAAAACTTCGTTGCATTGAGCAACTGTACAACTCCCGGGTTGGAAACAATTTTCGTACTGTCGGTTGAGCCAATATTTTTCACATCGTAATAACCGGATGGCCTTGCACCAACACGTCGTGAATAAAACAATCCGCCTTTGTTAAAGATTTCTGTACCCTCGGTAAAAAAAGGCCTGTTTTCTGAAAACTGTACTTCATAAGGGGTAAGATTGTTAATCACATTATCCGACACAACCTGTCCAAAGTCAGGAATCAGTGTCATATCTAATGTAAAACTTTCATTTACTCCATATTTCACATCCATTCCGCCATTGCGCAAAAACTCATTCAAGCGGCCTTTTGAAGTAGGCGTTGTTCTGTAACCTCCAGTTATATAAGGAAGAAACGATAACCGCAGCGGTGGTGTAAGATTTTCTAAACCTGTTAAACGTCCAAATTGGTTTACAAATCCATTTTCATTCGGGTTCACTTTATTCCAATAAGAACTTTCGTTGTCTCTCCTTACATAACGCTGAAAATTCAATCCCCAGTCCTGTTTTTCCTTTTTTGCAAAGCGAAGTGAATAGTAAGGAATGCGCATTTCAACAATCCAGCCATCTTCCTGCATGGTAACCTTGCTTTCCCAAACAGCATCCCAACTGTAATCGCTTGGCGGACCAAATTGAGAAGATTTAATGGGACTTAATCTTGCATCACTCTGCACATTCCGGCTTGTTACAATAAACTGAAAGCCGTTCTGATCGTCGTTATAAGTATCAAAGTAAACAGCAAAATAATCCACATCCTGCCTGCTTTCTCCATCTCTTGCTGTAAGCTGTTTACGCACCTGCTTCGGATCATCATACAAGTAAGCTCCAATGTAAACTGAAGAATTATCATACAAAACATACACTTTGGTTTTATATGCCGATGCATTGCCGTAGTTTGGGCTATTGATGATAAAATTTTCGGCAACTGGGGCTGTTTGCCATACCGCTTCATTTAAAATACCGTCAATTTTTGGAGCAAGCAAAATTTTACTTGCCTGAAGAGATCGTTCTGCCTCAGGACCCGGGCCCGCCATTACCTGCACATATAACACTAACAGTAAAAAGAAAAGAATTATTCTCATAAGCATTGCAAACTATACAAAAAAACCGCCCACACTGTTGAATTTGTATGAGCGGCACTGATGTTTTTGATTGATTTGACTGATATTTACCTTAATTCATTTTCTTTTTTAGATTATTTACCTGATCCTGCAGATTGCTGACTAAAGAAGCCAGGTTAGTAACATCCCAACGTTGTTCCTGTGCTACTTTACTTATAACTAATTGAGCACTCCAGAATTCAAGAACATCTTCCGCATTAACCTGGTAAGACTGGTAGGCAGGATTATCACTTACCAATGTAAGCTTATTTTTGCTACGATTACTTTTCAGTACTCTTTTAAACACAACTCCTTCTGTTCGGCTGAGTACAATATAAGCATTGTTATTTTTAACACCATCCAGATTTTCCACCTTAGCACCTACAATAACACTTCCGCTTGGAGTAGGCAACATACTGTCGCCAACAATTTCAAATGCACGGTAAGTACCGCTTGAAAGCATTGGCAGCGTAAAAGTATTTAGCTCATCAAGAAACTCAGGGTCGGCATACCCATTTAAATAACCGGCAGCAGCTTTTACAGGCACAAAATGAATGACATTAGTTTCCGAAATCATTTTCATCTGCCTGCGTTTGGCTAAATAACTTCCTTTCGTTTCACTGAGATCTTTACGTAAAAGATCATCAATACTTACTTTAAACAGATCGCTCACTGTTTCAAGAACATCATAATTAGGTTCTGCCCTTTCTTCCTCATAAGCACCAACAAGCGAACGTTTGATCCCTATTTTTTGTGCAAACTCTTCCTGTGTAAAACCACGCAGCTTACGCAGGTATTTCATGTTTTGATTGGCCATTGCCATAGCTTACTAATTTTATTGGAGCTAAGATACTAATTATTTTAGTTTTTCAAAAAAAACTTTTTACTCAAATGAGTTTTTGTTCATAAGCCATCCTTACAAGCATTGCTGTATTTCGGGCATTTAGCTTAAATAACAGGTTTTTACGGTAACTGTTAACGGTTTCAACACCAAGAAATAATTTTTCGGCAATTTCCTGGTTTGTATTGCCCTCAGCAATTAATTCAAGCAACTGCCGTTCCCTTGGTGTAAGCCATATTGCTGCGTTCGATTCCTTTTTCATAACCATATCAACTTCATGACAAAAGAATTTGTTTCCTCCAGCAACTACTTCAATACCTTGGAGCATTTCTTCTGTCATTGAATTTTTCAGTACATAACCCAATGCTCCTCCTTCCATCATACGGCGCACCATAGTATATTCGCCGTAACTTGTTAGTGCAAGAATATTTACCTGAGGATATAGTTTCTTTATTTCCGCACACAATGTAATTCCGTCTGTATCGGGCAAATTAATATCAAGCAGAAGCACATTGGGCAGCCCTTCTTTCAAAAGTTTCAGGCAATCTTTTCCATTAACGGCTATTGCTGTTACACATGCTCTTAATGATTCATTGATAATTTTTTTTAAGCCTTCAGCAAGCAATACATGATCGTCAACAATCATAACATTTATCATACAAGCTCATCCTTTTTAAATTCAATACTAATTTCTGTGCCTTCGCCTTTCTTTGAAAAAATATTCATAGTTCCTTTAAAAGCAGAAACACGACTTTCAATGCCTTTTAATCCATAACCTTCTTTGATTTCTGAAATATCAAAACCATTTCCATCATCCTGCACCGTAATTGAAATACTATCCGGGTGCTGAACAACCTGTACGTTTATATTTTCTGCACCTGAATGTTTTAATGCATTATTTACCAATTCATGAACAGTACGGTAAATAACTATTTCGAGTTGAGGAATAAGCCGGGCTTCTTCTCCAAAATAATGCAGATGCGCATGCGGAATGTTGCCAAGAAAATCCTGGAGGGAGGCTTTTAATCCAAAACCTGCGAGTGATTCCGGCATTAGGTTATGAGCTACCCGGCGTAATTCTTTAGTTGAGGATTCAAGCATTTCAAGGGCTTTGTCGAACTGCGTATCAGCTTCCTTTTTTAACATCTCCGCCTTTTTAATATCATACAAATGAAGTTTTATAACCGACAGCATACTTCCAAGCCCATCATGTAAATCCCTTGCTAACCTTGTTCTTTCGGCTGTTTCTCCATCAAGAACTGCCTGCGTGGAAATAAGTTTTTTCTCCTGCTCCAGTTGTATAACCTTTCGTTCGGCAAGTTCTTTTTTATGTTTTTCATTCTTCTCTCTTACATACAGGAATAAAAACAACAGAAGAAATACAATTACACCACCTACAATTAAAACAATACTCAGTTGGTTTTCTTTTTCCAATGCTGATATTCTGAAAACTTTTTTCTCTGTTTCGTAACGCACCTCCATTTCAGAAAGTGATTTCTGATAGGTTTCACTGATTCTTGAATCAATTACTTTTCTGTATTGCTGAAAAAATGATACAGCTTCTTTACTCTGATTATTCAATACACTTGCCTTAATAAGAGTTTCGTACATTTTTGTTTTTGTATCAGCATCTGTTGAATCAACACGAAGTGCTTCCAATGCGTATTGAATACTCTGTTTGTAATCCTTTTTATACAATGCAATATCAGAAAGTACAATCAGGCAATTTGAAATATATCGTGGCACCTGAGATAATTTGGCAAGTTCTAATGACCTATCTGCATACACTCCCGATTTTCCGGGATTATTAACAGAAAGATAAATATTTGCTATTTCTTTTAACGCAACCGACTCAAACCCTTTTTCGCCCGACGAATGAAAAGCAGTGGCTGATTTAGTTGCATAATCCAATGCCTTATCCATTTCCTTACGTTCAAAATAAATACGGCTTAAACCCTGGCAAGCTTGTCCTGATCCGCTAATATCGCCGGTTGAAAGTGAAATTTTTTCTGCTTTCAGATAATATTTTTCAGCCAGCACATAATTTTCCTGGTACATGTATAAAGCGGCAATGCTGCCAATGGCTTTTCGCTGGTTTACTTTATCGCCTGTTTTCTCAAATACGCTCAGAACTTTAAAAAACTGCTCAAGTGCCAGTTGATAATTGTTTTTTCTTGTATTTAAAGCAGCAACACTGAGCAATACGTAAGCTTGTAGATTCTGGTCGTTAATTTCTTTTGCAAGAACAGAGGCTTTATCAAGAAAAAAAGAAGCTGAATCATAAACACCTGCAAAAGTAAATGCAGCACCAAGATTGCGATAAAATCCGGCGAGCATTTTTCTGTCAGCTTCTTTCTTCGCCAACGCAATACCGATATAAGCGTACGATTTTGATTTAGGAAAATTAGTGGTAATATAATTTCTGCATAAATTACTATATATGGTCATTTGTTCATAAGAAGTCAGCTCTCTGGTTTTTAACACCATCTCTAAGGAATCATTATTGAATGCCTGGGCGGCCGCAGTCTGTAAACAAACACCGTAAACTGTAGCACTGAGGAAAAAAGTTCTTATGAATGTAACTAACTTAACCATTGTAAACGATTTTAGCCCATATTCATCGAACCAAGCAATCTCTTTTCAAATGTACAACGGCACAAGCACATATTAGTGCAGGAAAAATATTTTATCCTCTGCAAAATTTGATTTTACCGGTTACGCAAATCTAAAAAACCCCTTTTTAGGGGTACCCGTTTGGCATAAGTGTAAATAGCTTTAGCCCATAATCTAACTTACTAAATACGGAAATATGAAACAGCTACTAACATTGCTGCTGATGACAGCATTTATGGCAATTACAGGAGAAGCAACTGCCCAGATTGACGTTCTGAAAAAAATCAAGAACAAAACAAATCAACGACTTGAAAGGAAAATTGATAAAACAATTGATCAGGGGCTTGATTCAGTTGAAAATGCAATGAAAACAAATCCTTCCGAATCAAACAAAAATAACACAGGGCAGAAGGGAGTAAATACAAAAGCAGGCTCCGACACTACTACACCACAGGGACAGCAGGAGTTACAATCTTTTTCAAAATATGATTTTGTACCAGGCGATAATGTTTTATTGTACGAAGATTTCAGTCAGGATGCCATTGGAGATTTCCCGGCACTTTGGACAACGGATAAATCGGGAGAAGTTAATACAGTCAATATTGCTCCCGGCAATTGGTTTAATCTCAATACCACTGAAGGAAACTGGTGGTTTACAAAAGACATTGAATTTCCGCAAAACTTTATTATTGAACTTGACCTGATTCCTAAAAAAGGAGCGCCACGGTATGCACTTGGTCTTATTCTGTACGGAGAAGATAAGCACAGCGAAATGGACAAGAATAATGAACCCGGAAAATGTGGATTGGAGATTGCAATTGCAAAGACTTTGTGGCAAACCAAAGGATATATCAAAACTTCCCCGGAAAAAATAACAGGCTCATCAAATTTAAATCTTGTTGTTCCCGAACAGGTAAACCATGTTATCATTTGGGTGCAAAACCGCAGGGTACGCATCTATACAAAAGGAGCAAAAGTGCTGGATGTTCCTACAAATATTTACGAAGGAAGCAAGCTAACCCGGCTGGCTTTCCGATTGTACCGTGGAGCTTCAAGCGGCTCTTACGTAAGCAATATTAAAATTACCACTGCATCGCCTGATATGCGCAGCAAACTCCTTACTGAAGGCAAAATTGTTAGTTACGGAATTTATTTCGATGTAAACAAAGATGTTGTTAAACCTGAATCGTACGGAACCCTGAAAGGAATTGCTGATGTACTTAATGAAAATGTTGATGTAAAAATCAAAATTGTTGGCCACACGGATACTGATGGCAACGACGCTTCTAACCTTGACCTGTCGAAAAGACGAGCTTTAGCTGTAAAGAATGAACTTGTAAAAACCTTTGGCATTGATGCATCAAGAATTGAAACTGATGGCATGGGCGAAACGCAGCCGGTAGCTCCAAACACCACACCATCAAACAAAGCATTAAACAGAAGAGTTGAATTTATTAAAATAAAATAGCTGGTAAACCCGGAGTAACATCTTTTACGTTTAAAATTTAAACAATGAAAAAGGCTTCAATTATCGTTCTCCTTGTGGTGTTTTTCAGTACTCAAATTATTGCACAGGAAACCTGTTTTCCAACATTTACCCGTGTAACAAAACAGGTTAACGGAAAATGGGGAATTTATACATCAGATGGTATTTTGCTTTACGATTTTGGCACATCAAAAGCAAATGCCGATCAGGGAGCTTATGTTTTATTTTACTATCGAACAAGTAAAATCTGTTTTACAGGAGGGAAATTCCCCAATCTTCCATTTGCATTTTTTAAAAATTCAAATGGCACTGTTCCCAACACAGCAGTACCCGGTGAAGATGCAATTAAATTCGATTATTCAAACATAACCGCTAAGCAGGTAAATGGAACATGGAAAGTAGTTGAAGGTAATTCTCATTACCTGTTCAGCTTTGGCAATACACAGTACGATGCAGATATGGCAGCCAATGCTGTTAGCATCATCAAACGGTACCATTTCAAATATGTATGCTATGTTGGCAGGCCAAATGCTCCTATGGTTTACCTGAGACAATAATTTATATGATTAAAACTGATTTATATGAAACTACTGATCACAATCACACTGTCGCTCACATTCTTACTAACTGCCTGCAAAAGCAAGACTACATCTAACGCCAATGAAACAAAAAACCATAGCGCTGATGCAATTTCAAAAAAAGGCAAATACGCAATCAAATCAGGTATTGTTGAGTACAAAACACAGGTAATGGGTATGGATGCAAAACAAACCTTGCTATTTGATGATTATGGAGCAAAAGAGAAAACTGTGGTGGAAATGGAAATGATGGGAATGAAATCGCAAACGAATACAATTACCAAAGACGGTGTTGTTTACAATTATGACGCTGAAAAGAAAACCGGCACTAAAACAGACGAAATAACAAAATCATCCAGCATAGATTTTGAAAACCTGACTGAAGAAATAAGAAAAGATATGAAGCTTGAAAAAATTGGCGAAGAACCCTTTCTTGGAAAAAATTGCGACAAATACAGTATTAATTACGAAAAAATGAAAATGAAAGGAACCTACCTTGTCTGGAAGGGTATTCCACTAAAAACTGATATTGAAATCAGCTCCGTAAAAATGATACTTGAAGCAGTAAAACTTACCGAAAGTGTTTCCATACCTGCAACTGAATTTGAAATACCCAAGGACATTAAGTTTCAATAATAATCTTATAACTCATTAATAACCTGTTTTCCTGCCCTCTGGTTTGTAACGTTAGATTCTGAATTTTCAATCTGCTCCCGGTTTTCGGGAGCAGATTGAATCAGAAAAAAATACTTTAAAATAAATAAATGAAAAATATTCATTTTCATGTTACTCCTATTCTTCTGCTGCTTGCAGTGAATATCAATAATACATTCAGCCAGGTAACAGTTAAAACTATTAAAACAGGAATTGTCACTTCTTTTTCTGCCGATTGTTATTACTCTGTCAGTGGTTCAAACATAACAGAAAGTGGAGTTTGCTGGGGTATAAAACCCTCACCTGCCATCAGCAATTTTCATCTCGCCGGACAGGGAAATTCCGCACAAATGAGCGTACTTCTCAACTCACTTCAGGCAAACACCAAATATTATATAAGAGCATATGCAAAATCCGGATCGGAAGTAATTTATGGCAACGAAATAAACTTTACAACCAAACCTCAGAAAAGCAATTCTAACGGAAATGTAAAACCAAAATCTGAAAGCAAAGAAACTCCGGCACCAAAAGGATAATAACAGACAGATCATTTTTAACGCAGAATAAAATGAAAAAAATAATTATAACCGCATTCTTATTTTTTAACACTCTTACAGGGAGTACACAATTTAAAACTCAGCAATTTGTTGACAGCATACCTACTCTGCCAGTTGAAGGTTGCAAAACAAATATTGAAGACCGTACAGCATTTCTTAACAAAGTCTCCAATCAACTGAAGCAAATAGATGAGCAGATAAAAAAAATGAAAAGAGAAACAAGGCCGGATGAGAACTACGCCCGTAATGAAGCCATTAGCCAAATGGCTACGCAGTATGGTTTATCAGAAGAACAGGTAAACAAAATGAAAAACAAAAAGAAAATGTCTGCAGAAGAGAAAGCAGGCATTGCCGATACAATGCTGCAACAACAAACCAACATTTCAATGGCAGAGCTAAAGAACATCAGCAAAATGACTCCCGAAGGAAGAAAAGCCTGGGCACAGGCATACGGCGGTGAAGCATATGTTATGAGCCAGGGGAATCAGAGCAACAACCAGCAAAAAAATGGGAAAAGCGCTGCTGAGCTTACTATGCAATTGCAAAACCTGAGTACAGCAGTTATGCAACGGGAGATGGATATACAAAAACAATATAATGAGATAGAGAATAATCCCGAACGGTTAATTGCTCTTGAAAAAATACATGCATTAAACAGCCGGTTTACATCAATGGGAGGGCAGGATAACGGGCAAGGACAACAAATGGATTCAATTGCAGTACTGATAAAAAAAGAAAAAGAAAGTTATTGCGAAAAATACACAACACAATACTGGAACGTTCTTAGCATTCAATACAATAACCTGAAAGCTTCTTACTCCGATTACATACGCCTTGCAGATCTCCGGAGAGCCGTTACCAATATGCAGCCGGTACATGTGAATTTACCAACAGAATCAGCAATCGAATATTTCAACTATATCAAAGATTATCTGATACACTTATCTGCAGCATTTAATTATTTACTAAACTGAAGAAAATGAAGAATTCGGGAAGCAATCATGTTTTTTCATTTCTGCTAACTACATGCCTGAAGATAGTTCTTTTGCTGAGTTTGCTTTTTATTGCTGATTTCTCTTTTTCGCAAAATAGCAATCAGAATAAAGTAACACAAATAAGGCAGCAGATGGCAAAAATTCGCCAGACAACAAACTGGGATAACCCTGAAGAAGCAAAGAAAGCTAATGAAAAAATAAAAGAACTAATGAAACAGCTTGCGGCTGCAACAACAGCACCATCACAAAACCAGAGTGGCAGCAACAACAATAATCAAGATACCGATGATGGAAGTAATGAAGATGGGAACAAAATGAATGAGCTGCAAATGGAAATGATGAAACACAAGGTGGATGTTTATACACAAATATGGGGAGCAGGGTCATCAGGAAAAAGTGCGCCGGTTTTATTAGCCAAACCATTGCGGGAAGAAATTGTGCAAGAGTTTAAAGATGATGAATCTCCAACTGCTTCCAATACAGATTACCTTGACGAAAAAAAGATATTGGTCATTGACCTGTCATCACCAACTGCTCAGTTACTTATCGACCAGATGGAACATTACAAATCAATAAAAACCCTTGTAGTTACAGGAGGCAAAAATGGCGCTGCTGTAAACTTAAATGATATACTGGCAAAGGCGGCAGCTTATCCACTGGAAGAGCTTTACATTATTAACTTCAGGTATTTTGTAAAAACAGTTCCGGCAAAAATCGGCACATTTAAAAATCTCAACCTTCTGGCCTTATACAATAACCAGATTGAACACTTACCAGCACAAATAAGTTCACTACAATTTTTAAAGAAACTGTATATAGATATGAATCCGGTTCAAACGCTTGAACCAGTCCTCAATTCATTAATTCATCTTGATACTTTGGGCATTGCCAAAACAAACATTCCTGAAACTGAAATATCAAGGTTATTACAGTTAAACAAAAACTGCCAAATACTTACAAAATGACACGTTTTTTAATGCTGTTGTTTCTCTTTACAATAACAGTAACATTTTATTCTGAAGCTGCAAAACCGAAGTTCTTTATTCAAACTTCCGCCTCGGGCGATGAGGGAGGAAAATTAGCAGAAGCCTATCTGGGTTATTTTGAAACATTGGTGTCAAATAATCTTGAAAAAACGTTTCCATGTATAGAAATAAACAGTATTTCAGCCGTAAGATCGCTGCTTGAACTTGAAAGAATGAAACAATTACTTGGTACAGGAGATGATAACGCATTGTCAAATATTGCCGGATCAATGGGGTGCGAATACCTTGTAAGTTTAAAAGTAACAGTAAAAAATAACACAGCAATTATTACAGCCTTTTGCATGGATTCAAAAAAAACAAAAACACTTGCCCGTGCAACAGAAACAGCAGCACATGGATCAGCGGGACTAAGTGCTATGGAAAAAGTGGCAAAAAAGTTAGTAGATGATTTAAAGGAATATGAAATATGCGCATACACAGGAAAAGTAACAATTGAAGTTGAGAGTGAAAAAGAAGAAACAACCAGTAGCTCTGCAATTTGCGATAATGGCATTATAACAACGCAAATCAAAGTAAAATCGAAATCAAATCTTAAATGGGAACTTAATAAAAACGGGCTCAGAAAAGGCGATGGAGACGTAAGCTATGATTTGAATGAAAATACAGAAACAACTATTAATAACCCTTGCTACATATGCCCCAATGGACAGAAAGTTATTGCACAGATTAATGAGAAGAAGGATGTGGAAGCTAAAACAAACGGGTTATCAAATGAAAGTGTTTCTGAAGGACAAAAAACGGCTGATTGCAGAATAAAAATTGTTTTTCTTACTGATGGCACATATCATATTTTAGTAGAAGCCACATCGCAAAAAGGAAAAATGAAAACCACCGTAGATAAAAAAGTAAATGCACCTTGCGCAGATGGCAAAGAAGAAAAACCCAAAGAACCACGAAACAATGAAATTGAAGTTCCGCTGAAAATTGTTTTAGGCCCATATAAAGGCACAACTGAAGATAAAGTTTTAAGCCAGAATGAAAGCAAAGATTTATCGCAGGGCAAAGAAAAAACTACAGTAAAAATTAATTTCAGTTTATCCCGTCAATAAAAATTGCACACAAATATTTACATAACAAATTTTAAATAAAAAAATGAATCACCTTTTCCCTAAAATCACAGTTTATGCAGCAACGTTATTTACATCAGTTGCAATGCTGCCTTTTACTTCAACCTCACAATCAAAATACAAATATGATCCCGATGCACCGGGAAAATGGACATACACTTACCTCAACGAATCAAAAGGTGGTTACAGAAGCGATGCCAATTATGTTCTCTCTGCTGCCGAATTATCTATATTTAAAAAGAAAATTAATTCAGTACTTGAAACATTGCACAAAAATCCGGTTACTCAAAATCCGGTTGGTTACGAAGCAACCGTTACAGCCGGAATTTATGCTAACATGTTTCGATATAAATACAATCCTGCAAACCTTTCTGGAAAAATACCAGCTTCAGAATTGGTTATCCGCTTCTGTCCATTATCCCGTGAAATTGCAACTGGCAATCTGCGTAAAGACTGTATTGAAGTTGAGCATGTAACTGCATGGATTAATTACCTTGAAAGTACTGTAGCAGGTGTTAAAATAGTAGAGGCTATTGACAAAAGAAACCCTCTTGACGATGCTTCTGAAAAAATGAACGAAGTATTTCAGGCACCGGAAATATTAAAAAAGATTGATGACTATACCACAATTTATGGAAACGGAATAATGGTAATAGCAAGCCCGGGCAAACCATACTGGGTACCTGTTACAGCAGGCGAATACTTTGATCTGCAGATCAAATACTGGACTCTCAACTCTGAAAAAGAAGGAAATTCATTATTTCTTGATATGATTCTGCAGGAGAAAAAAGGCTTTACCCAGGAGCAACTCAAAATGCCGGCATACAATGGAGAAAATCCCGCTTCGCTCATAACCGTTTCACCTAACGAAAGACCTTATATGAGATTTAATCCCGATTTCTTTGATAAAAAAATCCCCCGTACGTCAATACAAATAATATCGCTTACTGTAAACAAGGATATATTTATTCAGGGATTTAATCCCCAAACATATATTCATGACGAAAACAGGTACACCGACATCCTAAGCTTTTATCAATTTTCAAAAGCAATAGATGTACAAAGCCTCGAAGCTCTGCTTGACACTAAATAAAATGGTGGTTATGTACGTTTTGTTTTAGAAAATCTTATCCTTGAGGTCAGCGCTTTCTTTAAAAGCCAGAACAAGATTATCGTCAAATACAAGTTCTTTATTGGCAATCACTTCACGCAACACATCATTAATAGTAATTACGCCCTTAAAGTGTTTGTTGTCAAATACCAGGAGGTATCTTAATTTATGGCTGTTAAGAAGTTTCATGCACGACTCAACAGTTTCATCCATCCCTACAGAAGGAAATGAAACACTCATTGCATCCTTTACAAGAGATGAATCACTATGTAATCCTCTTAAAATTACATTGCGGCTGTAATCCCTTTCAGAAAATACTCCCTGGAATACATCGTTCTTTTTTACAACAAGATAACTGAGGTTTACTGAATTCATCATGTGCAGTGCATCAATGATTTTTGCATCAGGATCAATAATGTTAAACACAGATGGCTTATTTTTCAAAATGTCAGAAACAGTACGCATAACAATCGTTTCATTAAATATACGTCTAAAAAAAGATTATATAAAAAACTATTTAGCCTTTCTGTTTCTTTTTTAACGATGCGATGATGCCAAACTTTTATATTTGTGCCGCATGTACCAAACAGGTGCATTCATAATTAAAAAAGCAAATATGGTCAGGGTAAAAAAAGCAAAAGCCAAAGTAAAAAAAGAGCCCCCTGTAATTCTGATTACTAACGATGACGGGGTAACTGCTCCCGGCATACGCAACTTGGCCGAAGCTGTAAAAGATTTGGGAAAAGTGGTAATTGTGGCACCCGATAAACCGCAAAGCGGCATGGGGCATGCCATTACAATCGGCTCTCCTCTCAGAATGCAGCAATTGCATATTATGGATGGGGTTGAAACATGGCAAACCAGTGGTACCCCTGTAGATTGTGTAAAACTGGCTGTTGATAAAGTTTTGCATGGCAAGCCAGATATTTGTCTCAGTGGCATAAACCATGGTGCCAACCACAGCATTAACGTTATTTACAGCGGCACTATGAGCGCTGCAATTGAGGCAAGTATTGAAAGTATTCCCTCCATTGGTTTTTCACTGCTCAACTTTAGCATGGAAGCCGATTTCGGGGCTAGTAAAATTTATGCACGTAAGATTGTTGAGCAGGTATTAAAATCAGGAAACCTGGATAAACATCTTTGCCTGAATGTGAATATTCCAAATGTAGATGCCGATTTAATTAACGGAATAAAAATCTGCCGCCAGGCTTATGCAAAATATGTAGAAGAATTTCACCAGCGAAAAGATCCGGCAGGCAGAAATTATTATTGGCTTACAGGTGAGTTTAAAAATTTTGATAAGGGAAAAGATACCGATGTTTGGGCGCTTGAACACAATTTTGTTAGTGTAGTTCCCGTTCAATTTGATCTTACAAACCACACATTAAAGAAAAAATTAGAAACTAAATTCAAATTCTGATGCTGAAACTTGATAAAATTCCTTTCGGAATTGCCCTTGGCGCTTTGGCCCCTGTACTTGGGCTGGTTATTTATTATTATGTGAAATCACCTTCCATCAGCTTTGGTGAGTTTACAGAATACTTTTTTAAAACCAAAGCTTTGCTTACTGCTGTAGGAAGCCTTTGCCTTATTTCAAATATTGTTTTGTTTACGCTGTTTATTAACAGTAAAAGAGATAAAACTGCAATTGGTATTTTTATAATGACGCTGATGTACGGTTTAATGATTCTTTATGCTAAATTCTTTATGTAATATAAGAGTCAATTAAAAAAAGAACGGGGTGCCTAAGGCACCCCGTTTTACAAAATTGGCACTTAATTTTAACCCTTAACTATTTCTGTTTCGGTAACAATACGCATGTTGTTTTTTACATTGAATACTGTTGAAGAAGAACTTCCCTTCATATCAACAATTTCAAAACGTACATCAACTCCGCCAAGTTCATCAGTATCTAACTGAAAGTTACGGCTGATGTTTACACCTGTAAGAATTTCCTGGTAAAGAACTTCTCCAAACTGATCTTTAACCACCACTGCATATTTGCCATTTACTTTATTGTGGAGGTTAAGCTGAAATACCGGCTGGTTGTTCAGTTTACCTACTGAAATTAATTCTGCGCCTGTTACTACTTCACCAGCAGTTGCTGTGAAACCTGTTGCTACAATTAAAACGGTCATTAAACCAAGTACTGCATTTTTCACTGTTGTTTTCATTTTCATTCAAATTTTAATATTCACTAATTCTTGTTTACTAAAAAATTTTCTATGAGCAAGTATCGATGAAGCAAGCAAGGCGGGATAAAATAAACTCCGGGTTATTTATCTGTCTGCAGTTCTGTATTTCTGCATTGACAACACAAAAGTACAGTCGGTTTTTTTTATGGAAAAACCATATATCAACTCATTTTATGGCCTTAAATTCCAGATTGAAAAGCCGAAACCCTTTACCATCAAGCATTTAAAAAAAACATCGCCATGATGCCCAACATCATTTTTTTTACTTAAAAAAGGCTGATTTCGGTTTGTTAAGCAATTAAAAATGCAGTAAAAAAAATGAACTCGCATTAATTTCAGTTATAAAAAAACAATGTGGTTATTTTAACTGATCTTTATGCGGAAATAAAATATTAAAAAAATCCCGCTACCTAAAAAAAACATTTTAAAGCCTTATCATGTTTGAACGGTTCAAATTGTTTTTATTCAGTCGCATGACTGAACGAATATTGTTTTCAGCAGCTATTATTATTTTCGCAACTTTAGTTGTTGTTATAATTGTCTTTACGTTTGAAACAAATCAATCAAAATTTGCTTCAAATGAAATTGAACACACACAGAAAAAAATCAATCAGATTCAAAAGCTGCAGCAACTAACAGATGAATGCACTTCATCTGTAAAAAATTTGCTCGTTAATGGACATTCTGGTGATCTGGAAAAATCTGAAAATATAAAAAGAAACCTCAGGAACCAGATCGATCAAACAAATTCGCTTATAAAAGAAAATGCAGTTGTACACAAAAAAAATTATTACTCTTTAATCTCTTTTCTGGAGAAAAAAAATATTGTATTAGACAGTATTATTGCTTTACGAAAAAGAGAAAACAAAGAAGCCGCATTGTTTTTATTTAACAAAGAGTTTGATTTTACTTACACAAATACGGTTAAAACAATGTTTTCTGAAATTGAGCAAAATGAACAGGAGATGCTTGTTTTTAACCAGAATGAAAAAAAAGAGGCTGTTCAGCTAATTTACCGTCAGTTATATTTTTTTATTGCACTTATAATAATTCTCATAGCCCTTATTCTTATATGGATAAACATTAAATATGAGAAAAAAACAATTAAAGCAGGAGAATACACCAGCATTTTAACTTCTAACGTAACTGATGCAGTAATAATACTTGATTTGCAATGGAGAATACTTTCATGGAATGAAACAGCAGAAAAAATATATGGGTGGGAAAAACAGGAAGTCATTGATAAAGTGCTTTTCAGACTTTTGAAAACCGAATATTTTGATTTCACAAAAGATGGGATACTTGACAGACTAAACAGAAGAGAAACCGTTGAAACAGAAGTTGTTCAAACTGCAAAAAACGGTAACAAACTGAATATTGTAGTTACCAAGTCAGGTTTCTTTGATTACGATGGAAAATTAACCGGCATTATTACTATTAATAAAGATATTACTGCTTTCAGAAAAATGGAGGAAGCCCTGAAAGAATCAAATCAGTTACTGGAAGAAACCGTAGAACAGCGCACAAAAGAATTACATAAATCCAATTCGCTTTACCAGTTTATCAGTCTTGTAAACCAGCTCATCATTCATACACACGAAGAGAAACAGTTATTTGATGGAATATGCAAAATAGCAATTGAAGCCGGAGGCTTTAAAATGGCGTGGATTGGTACAGTTAATGAAGCCGGGAATTTAATTCCGGTTGCCCAGGCAGGAGATACAACAGGGTATTTAAACAGTATGAAACCAATTTCCATACATGATATACCTGAAGGAAACGGACCGGCTGGTATAGCCTTGCGTAATGGAACATATTATGTATGCCAGGATATTTTTAAAGATGTCACTCTTTCGCTCTGGAAAGAAGAGCAATTAAAAAGAGGTTTCCGTTCAGGTATTGCTCTTTCAATTAAAAAGTTTGGTAAAGTTGTGGGTGGTTTTATCTTATATGCAGATGTTCCCGATTTTTTTGATGAGTCTGTTACCAGGTTAATGACAGAAGCCACAGAAGACATTGGACGCTGTTTGGAATTCATTGAATCGGAAAAGCAAAAAAAAGAACATGAAATTCTTTTGCTTGAGAAAGATGCTATAACCAATGCTTTTTTTAATACAACACCCGATGGCATTATATTAGGATCGCCTGATGGCATAACTTATTATGCCAACAAATCTGTTTGTGATTTATTTGGCTATACGGCAGAAGAGGTTCTGAAGAAAAGACGAAATGAATTGATGGATGATACCGATCCGAAATTCCCATTTTTTATTAAAGAAGTTTTAGAGAAAGGACAAGCCAGATCAGAATTTACATTTATAAAAAAAGACGGAACAAGATTTCCTGCCGAAGTAAGCAATTCAATCTTCCGGTCGCCGGGTGGAAAAGCTTATGCAAGTGTTATTATTCATGATGAAACCGAAAGAGCAAGCAGGGAAAAACTCATTAAAGATTACCAGTATGCCATCGATCAGGCATCACTTGTTGATGTGAGCAGCAAAAGCGGGCTTATTACATACGTAAATGAAAACTTTTGCAGCATTACAAAATATACAAAGGATGAACTGATTGGTAAAAATCAACGCATTCTCAATTCAGGCTATCACCCCAAAAAAATGTACACCGAATTGTGGAGAACCATTTTAGGTGGAAGAGTATGGACGGGAGAATTGAGAAATAAAGCAAAAGACGGAAGTATTTTCTGGGTACACACAACCATAGTTCCATTTCTCGATTCATCTGGTGAAATCACCCAGTTTTTAAGTATCAGAAACGACATTACTGCAAATAAGATTGCTGAAGAACAAATAAGGATTGCCACAGAGCGATATGAAATTATTAATAATGCCACAAGAGATACAATATGGGATAAGGATTTTGTACATGATAAACTATCTTATAACAACGGAATAAATTCCATGTTTGGTTATCATCTTTCCGAAATTGAAAACATTGATACATGGTGGGAACAGAATGTTCATCCCGACGATATTCAACGGGTTTTAGACCTTACGGCCGATGTTACAAATAAAAAACAAAGGTTTACTGTTGATGAATACAGGTTTCGCTGTGCCGATGGCTCATATAAATATATTATTGACCGTATTTCAATTTTTTACGACAATGAAGGAAAAGTTTCGAGGATGATTGGAGCAATGCAGGATGTTACTGAAGCAAAAGAAAATGAAAAAAATATTCTGAAAGCAATTATTGAAGCGCAGGAACGGGAACGTACACAGTTAGGAATGGAACTGCACGATAACATTAAACAAATACTTGCGGCAACAAAGCTAAATCTGGAAATGGCAAGATTAAAAATCAACAACAAAGAACTGGTTTCAGATATTCTTTCAAGATCGGTCAGTTATATCAGCGATTCTATTCAGGAACTGAGAATATTATCGCACCAGCTTGCTCCAACTTTTGATGAAGCATTTCAGTTACAGGACAGTATTACAAACATGATCAGAAATATGGATCCCCAGAAACTTTTGAAAGTTTCAATCCACGTTGATGACATCCAACAACATCTTGACAACCCCATCCAAACAACAATCTTCCGAATTGTTCAGGAACAATTCAACAATATTCTTAAACATGCAAAAGCTACTGAAGTTTCAATTGACATTGTTCTCATTGAAACGAAAGTTCAGCTTACCATTAAAGACGATGGTGTAGGATTTGATCCCGCATTAAAAAAAGAAGGCATAGGACTTGAAAATATTCGCAGGCGTGTACAGTTTCTTGATGGCAAATTCAGCCTGCAAACATCTCCGGGAAATGGCTGCATTGTTAAGGTGAAGATTCCTCTAAAACAAGAATTGGCATAAATCTTTTCTTTCGCAGTTACCTTCTTATCTTAGCACTGCATGAAATATTACATTATAGCAGGCGAAGCAAGCGGCGATTTACACGGCAGTAATCTTATTAATGAATTGCACAGGCAGGATAATAATGCACATATCCGCTGCTGGGGCGGTGATAAAATGCAGTTGGCCGGAGCCGAACTGGTAAAGCACTATCGTGAGCTTGCATTTATGGGCTTTGCCGAAGTACTGATGAATATCCGTACCATTTTCAAAAATCTTTCATTTTGTAAAAAAGACATTCTTGCATTTAACCCCGATGTTCTGGTGCTGATTGATTATCCGGGATTTAACCTGCGTATTGCTGCATGGGCAAAAGAAAACAATCTGAAAGTGGTTTATTACATTTCGCCACAAGTTTGGGCATGGAAAGAAAACAGGGTGAAGATGATGAAACAATGCATTGATAAAATGCTGGTAATTCTTCCGTTTGAAAAAGAATATTACAAAAACAAATGGAACTGGGATGTGGAATATGTTGGTCATCCCCTTGTTGAAGAAGTTGAACAGAAGAAATTACAGAGTTCCGGTGAAAAATTTTCGCAGAAACCTGTTATTGCACTGCTGCCAGGAAGCCGCAGACAGGAAATATTAAAAAAGCTGCCGGTTATGCTTGAAGTAAGCAAATCATTTCCTCAATACCAGTTTATTGTTGCAAAAGCACCCGGCCTGGATGATTTATTATATCAGAACATGCTTCAGCAATACAACAATGTTTCATCAGTTTCAAATAAAACATATGCCTTATTGCAGCAATCAACAGCAGCATTGGTAACAAGCGGAACAGCCACATTGGAAACTGCGCTGTTTGAAATCCCGGAGGTGGTTTGCTACAAGGGCAACGAAATCAGTTACCAGATAGCCAAACGGCTTATAAATATTAAATACATTTCGCTTGTAAATCTTATAATGGATAAAGAAGTAGTGAAGGAATTGATTCAGCACGAAATGAATGCTGCCAATATTAAAACGGAATTAGAAAAAATTTTACCCGGCTCACCTCAGCGTACTGAATTGTTGAACAATTACAGCCAGTTAAAAAATAAACTCAGCGCAAAAGAAAGTGCTTCTGCCAAAGCAGCAGCAGCTATCTATAACTTTGTTTCTGCCTGAGTTTTAATTGCTCTCTTTGCGGTAAAAAATCATTTCATAAGCAACATACTGAAATCAGTACGGGCTTTCACAGCATGTTCTTCTTTGGCTTTGAATGAAATTAAATCGCCTTTTTTAATAATAATTGATTTGCCTTCAAGAATAAATTCAGCTTCGCCTTTCTGTACAATACAAAACACATCTGTTTTGGAAATATGAGGTTTCAGCTCCTCGCCTTCAGGCAAGTTCAGTAATACTACATGAAACCGTTCTTCTTTATAAAGTACTGCCTTTCCTGTTTTATCGAACTTAATAAATTCACTGATGTTTCCGTTTATCATATGACAACTGTTTACAGATTATCAACCCAAATTCTTTTTGAAATAAAACAGGTTGAATCATTTGCAAAAGTAACATTAATAAACGCAATCAGTCCAATCCAAGATCACTGGAAGTTTTTGGATATTCGCTTTATGACATAAGAATCGCCGGTGTTTAAACACGTCCGCCATAACAAACAAATGTGAGCCGAATCCTTCTTTACACAAACAAATTTCTCCAACCATTGAATTCTTTTTACCTTTCACCCTCCACGATTGAGTGCCGGCATTAAACAACTGGAGAATTATGTCATTTTCAAAATCAGCCGAACTACAGCAGTTCCGCAACCAGGTTGGAATCAAGTTTCAGCTCTATAATAGCTTATTTACCTCTTTGCCATTTCACCGTATTGAACGCACGGGTATTTTATTATCGCTCCTTGCAGCAAATTGCGAAGATGGTTACAGGAAAAAACAAAGTCCGTTACAAATACTCGACGATTTTTTTAAACGTCACACAACCTATGTTACAGAACAGCAGCAGATCGATTTGCTTTTCCGTTTTGTTCAATATACTGAAAGGCAGATTGTTTTGTTTGATGCACTGGAAGATGCCGCCTTTCGGCAGGTACATGATATGCAGGGCAACGGAAGCATGAAGCAACTGTTTAACGATGTGCAGCAACAGCAAAAGGAAAACGATCTCGTTAAAAAGCTTGATGATTATTCGGTACGGCTGGTACTAACGGCGCACCCCACACAGTTTTATCCTGGTTCTGTGCTGGGTATTATACACGATTTATCAAAAGCCTTATCTGAAAATAATGCAGCACAGATCAACACATACCTTCAGCAGTTGGGTAAAACACCTTTTCTGAAAAAACAAAAGCCAACTCCTTACGATGAAGCAATCAGCCTCATCTGGTATCTTGAAAATGTATTTTACTCAGCAGCAGGTAAAATTTATGCAGGCATTAAAAACCAGCTACAGCTTGGTATTGAATTTAACAAACCACTCATACGCATGGGGTTCTGGCCCGGTGGCGACAGGGATGGCAATCCTTTTGTTACAACTGGTATTACACTGAAAGTTGCGGAACAGTTGCGGGGTTCGGTCATTAAATGTTATTATCTCGATATCCGGCGTTTAAAACGCCGCCTAACATTTGAAGGCGTGGATGTATTGCTTGCAGAACTTGAAAAAAAATTATACGACAATATTTTTATTCCGGGCCACACAACACAACTTACCAAAGAAGAAATACTGAATACCTTATTTGAAATAAGAGAAATACTCATTCATCAGCACAATGGTTTATTTCAGCAGTCGCTGGAACAGTTCATCAACAGAGTGCAGTTATTTGGCTTATACTTTGCATCGCTTGACATACGGCAGGATAGCAGCATACACAGCAAGGTATTATCTGCAATTGCCGCAAAACAGAAAATATCTTCGTTTGAATTTTTGCCCGGCTATAAAACCGATGCCGAAAATATGGTTGGAGATGAAATGCTGGAAGAAACAATGAATGTAATGCGCAGCATTCAAAATATTCAGTTAACCAATGGTGAAAACGGATGTCATCGCTATATTATCAGCCAATGTTCGTCTGCAGTGAATGTAATGGAAGTATATCAATTATTGATATTAAGTGGCTGGACAAAAGAAAATCTCACACTTGATATTGTTCCTTTATTTGAAACAGTTGATGATTTGCAGTCAGCAGCAACGGTAATGAAAGAATTGTATGAACATGATGTGTACAGGCAGCATCTGCTTAAACGCAGCAACCAGCAAACAATCATGCTTGGCTTCAGCGATGGAACAAAAGATGGTGGTTACCTCATGGCTAACTGGAGTATTTACAAAGCCAAAGAAGAACTTACACAGATTTCAAAACAATATGGTATTGATGTTATGTTCTTTGATGGTCGTGGCGGCCCGCCTGCCCGTGGCGGTGGTAAAACACATAAGTTTTACGCATCAATGGGAAAAAACATTGCCAACAAGGAAATACAGGTAACCATTCAGGGACAAACAGTAAGTTCAAACTTCGGCACGGTGGAAGCTGCACAGTTTAATATTGAGCAACTGCTTAATGCAGGCATCAGCAATGATTTGTTTTCAACATCAAAAATCACGCTGCAGAAAGCCGAAGAGGATTTAATTATAGAAATAGCAAAGAAAAGTTTCGACTCGTATGTAGAGCTGAAAAAACATCCCTACTTCATGCAATATTTAGTTGATGTAAGTCCGCTCAAATATTACAGCGACACCAATATTGCAAGCCGCCCCACAAAACGTGGAGCATCATCACGTCTTGAATTAAAAGATCTGCGTGCCATTCCATATGTAGGCTCGTGGAGCCAGTTAAAACAAACTGTAACCGGCTATTACGGAGTAGGAACTGCATTAAAAGCATTGGATGAACAAAGGCGCTTTCATGAAATAAAGAGTCTTTACAACAGCTCAATGTTTGTACGCACACTGTTCGACAACTGTGAAATGAGTATGCGTAAATGCAATTTCCCGCTCACAGAATTTTTATCATCGCACCCGGTTTATGGAGTAATCTGGCAAATGATTTACGATGAATATGAGCTTACCAAAAAGTATGTACTTATGCTCAGCGGCAATACAGAGCTCATGGAAGATTACCCGGTTGAACAGCAGTCCATCCAAATGCGTGAACGTATAGTGCTGCCATTGCTCACCATTCAGCAGTATGCTATTTCCAGATGCCGGGCAATGAACGAACCCGGAGCATTAACCACCAGCAAAGAAGTGTACGAAAAACTCATTATGCGCTGCTCCTTTGGAATTATTAATGCAGCAAGAAATTCGGCGTAAAACGGCCGGGGGTACTAAGTGATCTGAAAGGATTAATTGTAAAAAACGATCACGATCATTCTCATAATGTTGCAAAGTTTGGAAACTTGCAGGAAGGAGTCACTTATTCAAAAATTCAACGCACTAACTTTTTAAAAGACCTGCCATACAGAATAAAAAAGACCTGTAAAGTTTTTGAAACCTTACAGGTCTTAAAATATTTCAAACTCTTCTTTGCGTCCTTTGTATTCTTTGCGCCTTTGCGTGAAACAAAACTACATCACCACATACACTTCACCTACCACTGCTTTAAACGTTGCAATACGGTTTTCGCTCACTGCTGCAACCACAACTTTTCCTGCTTTGTCTTTAATGGCTTTACCTGCAGGGAGATAAATTTTACAAACAGCTTTTTTGCTTGCTGTAATTTCTGCTTTTTGCAGTTTGTTATCGCTCCAGTACATATTCACTTCAAAACCACCACGGGCCTTCACTCCTTTTACTGAACCTGTTGCCCAATCCTTGCTGGTAGGTAATGCAGGCAGCAAACGGATCACTTCATCATCACCATGACTTTGCAATAACATTTCAGTAATACCACTTGTGCCACCAAAGTTTCCATCAATCTGGAAAGGAGGATGACCACAGAACAAATTGCTGTACGTACCACCACCATGCATCACCATTCCTTCTACGTTAATTGGTTTCAGCAATTGTTTTAATAACGAAGCTGCATGATCACCATCGCCCAGCCTTGCCCAGAAATTTATTTTCCATGCTTTACTCCATCCTGTTCCTTCATCGCCACGCATCGTCAGAGTTTTCCTTGCTGCTGTTGCAAGTTCGGGTGTGCCCCATGGAGTAATTTCATCGTAAGGATGAAGTCCGTACAGATGTGATGTATGACGGTGATGTGGATCTGCATCTTTCCAGTCATTCACCCATTCATTCAGATCACCTTCAGCACCAACCTGGTCAGGTGCTAACTGCGGAATTAATGCAGTGAGTTCGCTTGCCCATTCAATATCCATCCGTAAAATGTTTGCAGAGCTGATGCATGCATGAAACAGTTCACGGCAAATCTGCATATCAATGGTTGGACCCATACATGTTTGTCCCTGGAAACCATTGGGCATAATGTATGTATTCTCCGGCGAATTGGATGGCGCTGTTACATACCAGCCATGCACCGGTTCTTTAATTAAAATGGATTGTAAAAATTTTGCTGCACCTTTTAATACAGGATAATATTCTTTGAGAAATGCAGTATCTCTTGTAAAGCGGTAATGTTCCCAGATATGTTCACACATCCACGCACCACCTGTTAATGTTGAACCCCAGTTAGCACCTTCGCCCGGCGATGTAAAGAACCACGGGTTACTGATTACATGCGCCACCCAGCCATTGGCATTGTAATAAGCCTTTGCTGTTTTTTCTCCGTTGGCAACAAGGTTTTTGGTGAAGTGATGAATTGGTTCAGACAATGATGAAAGATTGGTGATCTCCGATAACCAATAGTTCATTTGTATATTAATGTTGAGATGATAATCGCCGTTCCATGGTGTTTGATATTCAACAGCCCAAAGCCCCTGCAGGTTGGCAGGTAATAAACCGGGGCGTGAAGATGAGATGAGCAGGTAACGTCCGAAGTTGAAATACAACACAGGTAATTGTGGATCACTTCCGTCCTGCTGGTAACGAACTAAACGTTGATTGGTTGTTATATTGTTTACATCTTTATTCTCCGGCATGTTCCACCTGCATCGGTTGAATAATTTCTGAAAAGCAGTTTTGCTTTTTACATCGGCAGCAGCAAATGAAATGCCTTGTGCTTTTTTAATGTATTGATTTGTTTTTGCCAGTACATCTTCTTTATTCAGCGAACCATCTTTCCAATTGTAATTGGTGGCTGATGAAATCTGTACCCACACTTCAGTTGCTTTTTCAACCGATAATACATTTGCATCTATCACCACACGACCATCTTTTGTAATTACATTCAGCACAGTAGCAAACTGCATTCCTTTATCAGCACCCGATGGAAGCTGACCAAGCATTACAATTTGTTTACCTTTTGCAGTAATGTTTGCATTTTCTTTACGGTACAATTCAAGCTGTACATTAATTGCTCCTTTAACTGATGATGTAAGTTTTACCCATGTAATATCATTCACAAAATCAGTAAACACTTCTTCGGTAAAGTTGCTGTTGCTACGGGTGAACGTGGTAGTGGCTTTTGCTGTTTCAAGATTTAACCAGCGTTTATAGTTGGTTGCAGTTGATGAACTGTCTTTCCATTTAATAATTAGGTCGCCCATTGTTTGATAGCAACCGTATTTATCTTTTGCACCTGTACCAAAACCAGAACCTCTTCCTTTTGCCACAAAATTTTTCTGCAGCAGTTCCTGTGCTTCTTTGTTTTTTCCCTGCAACAAAAACTGCTGTACTGCGGGAAGAAACTTGTATGCATTTTCATTATCCGCATCCTGTGGCCCGCCGCTCCATAAAGAAATTTCATTGAGCGCAATACGTTCTTTTGTAGTGCTTCCAAAAACCATTGCACCTAAACGGCCGTTACCCAAAGGCATGCTTTCAGTAAAATTTTTTGCTGCTGAATCAAAGCGTATAATAATATCTCCTTGTTGTGATTTTACCTCAGTATTAAGAAAAATAAAAAAGATACAGGTCAGAAAAAAATTCTGTTTCATTCGTTTTGAAATAAAAATTTTAAAAAACTTCTACTGTATTAAAACCTCATCAATAAAAATATGCGTTGGAGAACCTGCACTTTCATGCCAGGCAGGCAACACACCTCCATTTTTTGCAGTTATGCGTATATATCTTGCTTCTGCATTAACATTTGTACCAAGCTCCTGCACAACAGGCCCGTGCTCATCGGTTGTAATTTTATTGGCTATAGTAACCAACGGCTGATATGATATTCCATCATTACTCATTTCAAATACAACTTCTTTTGGAAAAACAATCCAGGGACTTACATCCTGCAAAACGTGAACACCTACATAATGAACCGGGCGAACTTTTGACAAATCAATCACTGCAACAAAATCTTTATTGAAATAACTCTGCCACTCACCTGTTTTCCAATTTACAGTTCCCATAATTCCATCAATCAATGCTTCTTTCCCTCCGGCGGTGTACATGGAATTTACTGTACTTATTACTTCAATTGTTCTGTCGCTGGCAATTTTTGTAAATTTTTGTGTAACAACCGGGCTCTTTACTCCATTCTTTTCTGCAAATACTTTTATCACCGAAGTTTGATTAATTGAAAATGGTTCAGCATATTTTAAATAAACAATCTCGTCATCAGAATCGGTTTGAACAGCATAATAAATCCCTGCGGTTGGATCAAGATCTTTCAGCACTACATGAATATCCTGTTTGAACTTGTATTCACTCATATCAAAGAATGGAACGGGAACAAACTTTGAATCATCCACTTTTGAATGAGGCATATCAGCATCTTTTGTTCCTCTTGTTTTATTCGGCGTACTGCTCATTTCAAAAACCATTGAACCGCCGTTTTCAATATCCGTATGTTTAATAAATGTTTCAGGATGTTGTTTACCATTCAGCAAAACATTGTTTACATAAAAGTTTCCGGGCCTATGATTTTTTGCAGTGATGGTAAATGTTTTTCCATTCTCTAAATGAATTTTCGCTTCATCAAACAACGTTGTGCCAAGTGCATAAATACCGCTGCCGGGTGTTGGTTGATAAATACCCATTGAACTCAATACAAACCATGCACTCATTTGTCCGCAGTCTTCGTTACCAATCAACCCATCAGGATTGTTGGGATAAAATTCTGTACATATTCTATGAATCACTTCCTGTGTACGCCATGGTCTTCCGCCATAATTAAAGAGATATGCAAGATGATGACTCGGTTCATTTCCATGAGCATACTGACCAACCAATCCAGTAACATCTGATTGTTCTCTTCCGCTCAGTTGTTGTGAGGTTGTAAATAATTCTTCCATCTTGCGAAGGAAATTTTCTTTGCCACCATAAACAGTAATCAATCCATCAATATCCTGTTGTGCAGTAAATGAATAATGCCAGGAGTTCCCCTCAGTAAAGAAGTTATTGATTTCCGTTGCATTGAAAGGTGAAAACCAGAATGCCTGTACTTTACCACGTATGTGATAAATAGTTGGATCAAACAGATTGCGGTAGTTCAATGAACGTAAATTGTAACGCTGATAGACTTCATCATTACCCAGCCATTTTGCCAACTGTGAAATACACCAGTCGTCGTAAGCATATTCAACAGTTTTGGATGCACTTTCATGATCCACATCGTTACTTAAATATCCCTGCTTTGCATAATGCGAAATGCCAAAGCGGTTACTTTCCGCATAATCAACCATTGCTTTCAATGCAAGCTGTGCATCAAAATTCCTGATGCCTTTCTGGTAAGCATCTACAATTACCGGAACAGAATGATAACCGATCATGCAATACGTTTCATTACCACTTAATTCCCACACGGGCAGCATGCCGCCATATTTGTATTGTACAAGGAAAGTATTAATCCAGTCGCCTGTTCTTTTACGGTTGATGATTGACATTAACGGGTGCAAGGCTCTGTGTGTATCCCACAATGAAAACACAGAATAATTGGTAAAGCCTTCAGCTTTGTGCACTTTGAGATCAGTACCACGATATTCACCATTCACATCGGTATAAATATTGGGAACAACTTCTGTATGATACAAAGCCGAGTAGAAAGCTATCTGCTGATCTTTTGTACCACCTTTTATTTCGATTTTGCCCAGCTCTTTGTTCCATGCTTTTTCAGCATTTGATTTTAACTGTTCAAAATTCCATTCGCTGATTTCTGTATCAAGATTGAGTTTTGCATTTTCAGCACTAACACCTGAAATACCCACTTTTACCCTGATCTTTTTTCCTGCAGGCAAATTAAAACTGAAATAAGCCTTTATATTTTTTCCTTGTGCAGTTTTGATGTTCTGCTGCAACAGATCGTTCAAAGCAATACCATATTGTTTGATAGGCTGTTCAAACTTCATGTAGAAATACAGGTATTGATTTTGCGCCCATGATTTACTGCGGCGGAATCCTTTTATTTCATAATCGTTCACCACTTCAATGGATGATTCAAGTACTTCATCCCTGTGTTTTAAATCAACAAGAATTTTTCCCTGTGTTGCATTTTTATCAAATGTATATTCATGCAAACCTGCACGAACGGTGGTTGTAAGACGTGCAAGGATATTATTTTTTTCCAGCAGCACTTCATAATAACCCGGACTTGCTTTTTCTTTTTTGTGAGAGAAAGGCGAACGGTATTCATCATTCCTCCACTTTACATCACCGGTGAAAGGCATTACCAGCACATCACAATAATCAGCAATACCGGTACCACTTAAGTGTGTATGTGAGAATCCATAAATTATTGAATCGGTGTAATGATAACCACCGCAACCATCCCATCCTTCCAGCCGTGTATCAGGACTGAGTTGCATCATACCAAACGGCATTGTTGCACCGGGATATGTATGACCATGACCACCTGTACCAATAAACGGATTAACAAGTGAGGTGTAATTCCTCTGAGAAAAACAGCTTATACTCAATATGAACAAACTTGCAGTAATTAATGTTTTTTTCATACCTGGGTAATATTTATAAAATAATATTGCTAAATGTTTCTTGTTGTTAAGGCAAACTCAATCTTTATTTCTAAAACAAAACCTCACTTATTTAACTGTTATTCAATCGAACGTTTTGAAACAACAACAGCAGGTTCTTTTTTAAAGAAATCAAACACCACAATTTCGTTGTTTCCTTTTTTTAACCATGAAGCAGGACAATACAAACGTTTCTGCGGACCAATGTACCAGAAGCGACCAAGGTTGTGTCCATTTACAAATACAACACCTTTTGTGTAATTGCTGAGATCAAAATAAGTATCGCCTGTTTCATTCAAAGTGAAATTTCCTTTATAGAAATTGCAAAGTTTATCAACAGAAGTTTTTGCAGATGATGGTTGTACTTTGTTCATGAATGCTTCATCCATCGGCAACAAAGTTGTTTGCCAGTTCATCAATGTCATACCATTTAATGTAACCCTGTCGGTAATTCCTTTCCTGTCGATCATAAACTGTGCAAAGTTGATATGCCCCATTCCTTCCACCACAATTTCAAGTACAGGATTTGCAACGGTTGTTTTTGGTAATGTTACTTCCCAGTTGCCGCCATCACGATAAACTGTATCAATAAACTCTCCGTTTAAATACACCAATGCATAATCATGCGGTTCCCAAATTTTCAACTTACCGCTTTTATGACCAATCAATATTGTTTTGTACACAACCATTCCCTGGTTCTGGCCAAATGATTCCATTGGTTGCGGCTGAGGCGTTTTAATAGAAGGCAAACTGTAATCCCAAATTGAATGTGTACGTTTCATTTCAACTGCAGGAACTTCAATCGTTTTAACAGCAGCCGGCACTTCAGGAATTTTATATGAAACATATTGCTTAATCAAACGCTTCAGCATATAATATTTAGCTGTCGCATTACCTTGCTCATCAATTGGTGCATCGTAATCATAACTGGTAATATCAGGTTGGTATTGAGTAGGTGAAAATGCATTTGCACCTGCAGTATATCCAAAGTTTGTTCCGCCATGAATTACATACAAGTTAAAAGATTTTTTATTTTTCAATAAATACTCAACTTCTTTTTTCAATCCGTTTGTATCAGGCTTTGCAAATTTTTCACCCCAATGTGTTAACCATCCCGGGTAAGTTTCCGAACTGAACGAGGGAACATTTGCATTTCTCTTTTTTGCCTGTTCAAAATCGCCATCGCTTCCGCCACTGTCTAAACCAATTGCAGCACCATCAATGTTTCCTGCTTCAAGCATAAATGCAGTCGGGCCATCAGCAGTATAAAACGGAACATTGATTCCACCTTTGATCCACAACTTGCGTAACGCTTCTAAATATTCTTTATCGTTTGCATAACTGCCATATTCATTTTCAACCTGCACCATTACAATTGGTCCGCCGTTTGAACATTGCAACGGAGCAACTTCTTTGGCCAGTGCATTTACATAACGTGTAACTGCACTCATGTAACGGCTGTCCATGCAACGGATTTTGATATCAGGAATTTTCAGCAATGAAGTTGACAATCCGCCAAAATCCCACTCCGCACATACATACGGACCAGGACGCAACATCACCCACATTCCTTCTTCCTTACATATACGTATAAACTCGGCAATGTTTTTATTACCTGTTTTAAAATCAAACACTCCATCTTTTATTTCATGATAATTCCAGAACACATACGCTGCAATTGTGTTACATCCCATTGCCTTTGCCATTTGGATACGGTGCCTCCAGTATTCATGCGGAATACGAGCAGGGTGCATTTCACCACTAATAATCTGAAATGGTTTCCCATCCAGCAGAAAATCAGTTTTCCCCAATGTAAACCGGTGCTTCACCTGTGCATTTGATTGAAACAGCATAAAGCATAAAATAGTTGCAATCAGCATTTTTTGTAACCGGCTTTTTGTCCGTTGATTAAGCATTGTTGCGTCGCACTCGTGTACGCTTTGCTCTTTACTCATCTTTATTACCTATTAACTTAATTGATAAAAAGTATTTTCTTTCTGGCTAACCACTATCAGGGTTTGCAACTGCTTACGGGGTCTCAATTCACTATACACAATTCACCATTGACCATTCACAACAATCACTTACTCACCACATCATACAGCGTCTTTATCTTAATCGAAGGAATTTCTTTTGCAGAGAAATACCTGTTCTTCAAATGCAGCATTTTCTTTTCGCCTGCTTTCAGATCAAAGTAGTTATCACTTACATCAAAATAAGTTCCTGCTTTGTACAGGTACACGTACTTAGCATCCACATTGCTGGTAATGCTGAACATATTTTCACCTTCAGCTTTTATTGTGATTGTTGGCTTTTGCAATTTCAATTCAACAGGTTTCACTTTATCACGCTCAGGCATCACATCATCCCTGTATGCATCACGTACTGCAAACCATGCAGCTTTTGGCTGACGTGTATAATCAGTAATACTCCAGCTTGCAACAGGCCAGCAATCATTCAACTGCCATAATAAAGTGCCCATGTTATAAGGCGCTTTACTTCTGTGTATTGCAATTGCATTTTTAAATCCGTAGTACTGCAAACATTGTGTTAGATAGGTATAATCTTCCAGTGAAAGTTGTTTTACTTTATTTGAATCAAGGAAATTGTTGTGCAGGTAAACAAGCAGTTTTCCAAAACCATTTCCTGCTTTCTGATGCAGTCGTACCACATCTGAAAACTGATAACGTTCATCAGGTAATGTGAAATTTTCAATACTTGCATAATTCGGCATGGCCTGCATTCCGTATTCACTTACAAAACGACCCGTCTTTTGTTCAAACACATCCACATCCTGCATTCCCCACCAGAAACCCCAGTAATGGCTGTCGCCCTCTGTTATACTTTCTTTATGCCCCCAGCCATGCATCGGCGATGTACTAACGTAGGGCCTGCTTCCATCACATTCTTTTACCCATGCAGCAATACTATCACGGAACAAACGTGTATAATCGTTCCACATTTTCACAGAGTCCTGCCTATGCAAGTTAAATTGTTTCTGCCAGCCCCAGTTAAACCATGCTTCATCAATTTCATTATTACCACTCCACAATACAATACATTTATGATGGCGTAAACGTTTGATCTGATATTTAATTTCTTCACGAACATTATTAAAGAATGTATCATCACATGGAACCATTGCACCGGCAAACATAAAATCCTGCCAGATGTAAATCCCCATTTCATCACACAAATCATAAAACGCATCATCTTCATAAATACCACCACCCCATACACGCAGCATATTCATGTTAGCATCTTTAGCCAGATGTAACACCTTCCTGTAATCATTTTTATTTAAACGGGTAACAAACATATCGCTCGGAATGTAGTTTGCACCTTTCATGTAAACGGGCTTTCCGTTAATTTTAAAATAAAATGTTTTGCCATCCTTATCTGCATCCTGAACAAGTTCAACATTGATTGGTGGCACATATTTTTTTTCAACCGGTTTCTGATCAAACGATTCGATATAGATATTTTTCCAGATGCCGGATGTAATAAAAATCGGGCCCCAATCCCAACCAAAATGATATTGTGCTTTGCGGGCATACGCTCTCGGATTATCAGGAATCACCAATGGCAATTCAGCTTTTGCAAATGAATCAACCTTGTTTTTTGCCGATGCAAAATGAATCATGAGCTGATTGTTTGCTTTCAGTAAATGCTTTACATCCACTTTCCATTGACGGAACATATTGTTGGCCGATAAAATTAGCTGACCATTAAGATAAACATCAGCATACGTATCCAACCCATCAAACACCAGTTCAACACTCTTCTTATTAAATATTGATGGGGCTACTGTAAAACTCGTTTTATAATTCCAGTCGAGTTTTTCAATCCATTTCAGTTTTACTTCATTATCCCTGTAATAAGGATCGGGAATTAATTTGTTATTCAGCAAATCAGTATGTACGGTACCGGGCACTTTTGCCGGATACCATTTTGCTGTTCCCTGTTGGTTAAACTGCCAGTTTTTATTAATCAATAATTTACCTGTTTCAACCTGACCAAACAATAAATTACTGCTCACCAGTAAAAAGAGAAGCAGACAGATATCTTTCTTTGCTTTATCCATAATCAATAATTCTTAATCAATAATCCGTAAAACCCACACATAACTTGTAATACCTTTCAGGCTTGCCGGAACTGTAATTTCAGTTGCATCATGTGCAGGTGTCCATTTCAGTTTTTGTGTACTGCCAAGCATGGTTATTTTCGCATTTTTATTCAACTGAAGTTCTTTTAAAATAACTTTTGCAGTTGGAAAATCAAACAGGAAAACATATTTGGTATGACCATCTTTGCTTTGTGTAAATCTTACGTTTTCACCTTCGCCAAATACTTTGTACATGCGGCTGTAATAAATAGCTTCACTGTTTACTTTCATCCATAAACCAATTTCTTTCAAACGCTGATAAGCAACAGCATCAAACTCGCCCTCCGGTGAAGGACCAATGTTGAGTAAATAATTTCCGCCTTTACTTACAATATCTACCAGCTTCTTTACAATTTCATCAGCAGGTTTATAAATATCACCAGGCACGTAACTCCAACTGGTGCCCATTGTCATACAGGTTTCCCAAGGGTAAGAAAGACCACCGGCAGGAATTTGCTGCTCGGGTGTAAGATAGTTTTGCTGTTCGCTAGGAACAGCCCTGTCAACAACAATCAGTTTAGGCTGTTTCATCCTTGCCATTTTTGCAAGCCTGGGCATATCCAGATCCTGACTTATGGCATTTACATTAAAATGATTTTCTTTAAACTCATATGCAACATCTTTTCTTTCCTCTTCTTCTGTTTTCTTACGAACCCAACCCCCATCAAGCCAAAGTATATCCACTCTCCCATAGTTACTCATTAATTCATTAATCTGTGTATAGGTATAATCAACAAACTTTTTCCATTGCTGTGGATGGTGTTTTACAGGATAATTTACGTTTCGGTCAACGGGAGGAAAACGATCCCACCAGTAATAATTGCTGTGCCAGTCGGGCTTTGAAAAATAAGCGCCAATCCACATATTCTCATTACGGAAAGCATTAAAAATTTCTTTTGTTATATTGCTTTTTGGATTTGAAGAAAAAGGGCAAGACGGGTCTGTAATTTTGTAGTCCGTTGTTTTTGTATCAAACATACAAAATCCATCATGATGCTTTGTTGTGAACACAACATATTTCATTCCTGCATCTTTTGCAGCTTTGGCCCAACCTGATGGATTAAATTTTACAGGGTTAAATGTGTTTTTAAGGTCTTCATACTTTTTTTTATATGTAAAATAGCTGCTTACAGAATCTTTTGCAATCCGTGCACCAGTAGCCCACCCTACATCTTCAGGGCATAAACTCCAGCTCTCAACAATTCCCCATTGGCTGTATGCACCCCAATGCATCAGCAAACCAAATTTCAGATCTTTCCACTCTTCTATACGATGCTGAATGGCTGTATCGGGATCCGGGAAATACTCTTTTTCCTGCGAATACACTTTTAAAGAAGTGAAAAGAAGGAATAATAAAATTTTATTCATAATTACTACTTACATTTTTTCAGAATAACATGAATAAATATTTTAAAATGGGCAACATCTGACCGATGTATAACAAGCGAATAAGTTATCGATGATAGCACTCCGCAACTCTACAAAACAAATAACATCGCTTAAACAAAAAATCAGCCAAATTTATATTTATTCACCTGACTGTATTTTTCACCGGGATTTAAGATAGTTGAAGGAAATTCAGGAACATTAATTGCATTTGGATGATGCTGTGTTTCAAAACAAAAAGCACAATACCCTTGGTATTGCTCTCCCTTTTTTCCTTTAACAGATGGAATCCATTTGCCTGTATATAAATGCACTACAGGCTCTGTTGTGTACACTTTCATGTGCAATGCTTCATCGCTGCTTTTTGCTTCAGCAGCAAGAGTTAAATTGCTACTGTCACGGTTAATTAAAAACGACTGGTCATACCCTTCATCTTTATTCCATTGCTGCTGTACAGTTTTCCATTGACTGAAATCATAACCGGAGTTTAAGGTTGGAATAAGCTTACCAGTGGCACAGAAATCTTCCCATTGTTCAAGCCAGTAATCAGCATAAATTTTAATTTTCTGCTCACCTACTGATTCATGCTGTTTATCAAGATTAAAATAACCATGATGTGCAAAATTAACAACAGTTGTCTTGTTTGTTACAGCATCAATTTCATAAACCAGTTCATTATCTAATACGCTGAAAGTAACTGTGGTAGCCAGTTCACCTGGAAAGCCTTCTTCTCCATCTGCACTGATATATTGCAAAATAACTGATGCAGAAGGCACTGTATCAGTTTTGAGTACTTTCCATACTTTCTTATCAAAACCTTCTTTACCACCATGCAAAATATTACTTCCGTCATTGGCTGTAACACTTATTGAGTGACCATTTAAAGAAAAAGCTGCTCCTTTTATGCGGTTGGCATAACGACCAACAACAGCCCCGAAATAGGGATAGTTTTTCAAATATTCATCACTCCAGTAATCTTGTACATGATCGAAACCAAGCACCACATCTCTTGCTTCTCCATTTTTATCATTTACAATCAGCTTCATAATAATACATCCGTAATTTGTAATAACTGCTGTTGTGCCATTATCTGATTTTAATTCGTAAACTTCAACTGCCTGATCTTTATAATTAATCTTATGAATTAAATTTACCGTTGCCATTACTATTATTTTTAAGCAAATTAAAACTTCTGAGATGAACTGCTTTCTTTTATTTACTCATATATTTTTTTAAATACATTCTTGCTGTTTTACCCCATTCCTTAATTATGCCTTCCTCCCACTTCCCGGTTGATTTAGCAGCAGGCTCTAATACAGAACAGGTTTCCTTTTTATCTGATACCGACCATGCAATCCAGCTAAGACCTTGTGCATCCATCCAGTCAACAAATGCCTTCCACTCGTTGTAATCAATTGGCCCATCACCCGAAGCTTCCATGCCTGCACATTCAGAAACAAAAATGGGTAGACCATTTTTCATTGCTTCATCTGTACGGTCACGCAGCCATTGCTTGTGTGTGCCGGCATAAAAGTGCATAGTGTACATAAGGTTTGAAAATCCTTTGATGGGATCTGCTGCAGGTAAATGAACATCCTGGTCCCATTTGGGGCAACCAACAAGAATAATATTATCAGGATCATTTACCCTGATGGCTTTGATTACTGCTTCTGAATAAGCTTTTACTTCAGCCCATGTTTCATAATCAGGTTCATTATATACTTCATAAATCACGTTGGGATATTTTCCATACTTCTTCGACATCATGGAGAAAAACTCAACTGCTTTTTCCTGGTGAATATTATGATCATGCCAGTCGATAATCACATACACGCCTTCTTTAATGCAGGCATCAATTACATTTTTCATTAACCGTACCGATTCTTCCGGACTTTTTAAATAGCCACTGTCATTTAGTTCAATGCCCATTGATGCACGAATAACAGAGCAATTCCATTTTGTTACCAGTTCATGTACTGCACCTTTGTTATAAAATCTCGGCCATAAATTATGCCAGCCAAAACTCATTCCATGCAAAGCAACAGGTTGATTCTTTACATCAACCAACTTCACGCCTTCTACTTTTAATGCGCCATGCTTAGTTACAGGTTGAGCATGTAAACAAATACTAATCGTAAGAAGAATACAAAGACTGATTAAATTTTTCATTTGTATATATTTTTTAAATCAGTTTCAAATAATGTATAGGGATGATTGAAAAATTTCAGGAAATCTTTTTCTGAAGTCTGTCCCGGAAATGGTGCATAATAATGCGTAGGACTTTGACTATCATTTCGCCAAACCAATACATAACAAAGCTGGAGATTGGTCCGCTGCAATGTTGCAAGTAATTTATTCGTCCACCAATCAGCTAGCGGGATTGATTCAAGACCTGTTTCAGTTAAAGCAGCAAGCTTATGATTTTTCTTTGCAAAGTTTGAAACAATCTTCAAACGTTCAAAAGCTGAATCAAGATTGTAACGGCCATATCTTCCAAAATCTGCATAGTCATCAATGCCAACCATATCAACCCAATTATTACCGGGATAACGTTCTGCATATTCAGCCTCACTGTTAAAAGTACAATCGGGTGAAAATGTATAAATGAAATTATGCACCTGCAATGTATCTCTCAAATAAGAAACAGTAAACTGCCACAGCGATTTAAACTCATCAACTGTACAATAATTTTTTCCCCACCAGAACCAATAACCATCCAGTTCATGATAAGGACGGAAAATTACAGGAACAAGTTTTCCATCATTTCCTTTTAACGACAATGCAAGTGATGCAATGTTTTGCAAAATCTTTTTATACTGTTCATAATAAGAACCACCGGGAATAATATATTTCACGGCAGGCTTTGAAACAGAATCAACCCAATAAAATCCTCCTGCTGAAACAGGATTGATAAAATGCCAGGCTGCAGTTACAACGCCGCCACGATTGTAAGTGTCGGTAATAATTTTATGCAGGTGATTTTTGTTCGTTTCAAGTTGTTCATCCGATACTCCGCTTAAATTGCTGAAATCAACACCAATAACTGCAGGATGTGAACCGGTTACTGATTTTACATCACTCCTGTTTTCATCGCCATTCCAGCCATGACCATATTCTGTTGCATGTTGATGCCCGAATAAAATAGAGTTCGCTGAAAGTTTGTGCAGGTTTGCATAAAGATGTTTTGTTTCAGCAGTTGCTTTTCTGTCAATAAGTTTTACTTGTTGCTGTGCAAAACTGTTCACACAACAAAACATCAACACAAGCAATTGAAAATTTCTTTTCATCAGTTAAGCATTAAAAAAAATTATTCATCAGCAAACCATTCGTTGTGCTGTTCCTGCACACGTATAAATGTTGTGCGCTTGGTTAATTCTTTGAGATGACCGGCTCCAACATATGTACATGCAGAACGTATGCCACCAAGTATATCAAGCATTGTATCATTTACATGTCCACGATACGGCATTTTAATAGTCTTCCCTTCTGATGCTCGATACTCAGCAACACCGCCTGCATATTTGTTCATGGCAGTTTCAGAACTCATACCATAAAACAGTTTAAACTTTTTGCCACGTTCATCTTCAATTAACTCGCCTCCGCTTTCTGCATGACCAGCAAGCATTCCACCAAGCATCACAAAATCGGCACCACCGCCAAATGCCTTGGCCACATCGCCGGGAACTTTACAACCACCATCCGAAATAATTTGTCCCCCCAAACCATGTGCGGCATCAGCACATTCAATAATTGCAGAAAGCTGCGGATAACCAACACCTGTTTTTACTCTTGTTGTACAAACAGAGCCGGGACCAATGCCAACCTTTACAACATCAGCACCGGAAAGCAATAACTCTTCCACCATTTCGCCTGTAACAACATTACCGGCAATAATGATTTTATCAGGATAATGTTCTCTTGTTTTACGTACATACGAAACAAAATGTTCGCTGTAACCATTCGCTACATCAATACAAATAAAACGCAGTGAAGAGCAGGCAGTAATAACCTGTTTCAGCTTTTCTGCATCATTCTTACTTGTACCTGTGCTTACGGATAAATAATCAGAAATACTTTCATTCGCCTGAACAAAATGTTTCCATTCATCAACAGAATAATGTTTATGAATGGCAGTGATCACCTGGTGTTTTGATAAAACCTTTGCCATTTCAAACGTTCCAACTGTATCCATATTGGCAGCAATGATGGGAACGCCTTCCCAGTCATTATCCCCATGCTTGAAGTGAAATTTTCTTATCAGTGAAACTTCTGATCTTGAATTTAATGTTGAACGCTTGGGGCGAATCATTACATCTTTGAAACCAAGTTTTATATCAGACTCAATGCGCATACACGTTTCTTTTATTGTTTGAGTATTGATTCAATCTCTTCCAGTTCATCAATTGAAAAAGAAGATTGTTTTAACGATTCAATATTATCCTGCAGTTGCTTTAATGAACTTGCACCAATTAAAACAGAAGTCACCCGTTCATCTTTCAGTAACCAGGCAATGGCCATTTGCGCCAGTGATTGTTCACGGCGCAAAGCAATTCCATTCAGGTGCCTGATTTTATTCAACATTTCTTCAGTTAAATCTTGCGACTGAATAGCTCCATTCTGCAGACCTCTTCCAACTCTTGAATCAGTTGGAATACCATTGATATATTTATCTGTTAACCTTCCCTGTGCAAGCGGAGAAAACACGATACAACCAACGCCTTCATCGCCTATAACATCCAGCAATGATTTATCATCTTCTGTTGTTTTGTGTTCAACCCAACGATCAAGCATGGAATAACGTGGCTGATGAATCAGGCAGGGAGTTCCCATTTCTTTTAAAACAGCAATTGCTTTTCTTGCCTGTGCTGCATTGTAATTGGAAATACCGGCATACAAAGCTTTTCCGCTTCTTACAATCTGGTCAAGTGCGCCCATTGTTTCTTCAATAGGCGTATTCGGATCGGGACGGTGTGAATAGAAAATATCTACATAATCCAGTTCCATCCGTTTTAAACTCTGGTCAAGACTTGCAGTTAAATATTTTTTCGAACCCCAGTCACCGTAAGGTCCGGCCCACATGGTGTAACCGGCTTTGGTTGAAACAATAATTTCATCACGGTAATGTTTCAGTTCATCATTGATAATTTTTCCAAAATTCTTTTCTGCTTCACCGGGAGGCGGACCATAATTATTCGCAAGATCGAAATGTGTAATTCCCATATCAAATGCGCCGAGAATAATTTCTTTCATCTTTGAAAGCTCATCGGCATTTCCAAAATTCTGCCAGAGTCCTAATGAAACAGCCGGGAGTAAGATGCCACTCTTACCGCAACGGTTGTATTTCATTTCATCATAACGGGTTGATGCTGCTGTATACATGTTACTTTCTTTTCTTGTTTTTAGCGGGAGTAATCACTGCCGGTTTTAAACGAATTAAAACAACATCATGCGACTGCACTTCTGTTTCAAAAACTTTACCTGTAGTACCGGCAGGTTTTTTATTCCATACATCAATAATACTGAATTCCTGTTTTGAAAAATCAACAACCATTTTAGCAACCGTATCATTAACCGGATGTTTGTTGAAATCATAACTGATCTTTACCGGTTTTGATGCCCTGTTCATAAAACAAACAGCAAGTTCATTATTGGCTAATGGTTTAATCCATGTATCAACACTGTCAACCTGTTGTTCAAGATAACCTTGAATTCCTTTTGCATCCTGGCTGATGGCAATTACATCTTTATTGGTAAGAATTGAAATTGTTTCAGGTGTCATGTGGCGCAGATCATTTCCCGCAATTAATGGCGACGCAAGCATGCACCACATAGTGAAATGTGCACGGTCTTCATTTACACTCATACCATGTCCAACTTCCATCATGTCCATATCATTCCAATGATCAGGTCCTGCATACTGGCGGATATTTTTTCTTAAATCAATAATTGCAGTTACACCAAGACTTTTCCATGTGCCGTAATCTTTAATGCAATCAAAGCAATTAAAAATATCGCCGGTTGTGCGCCACAGATGACCAACAGGTGCAGCCCACTCCCATGGATTGGCAGTTCCCCATTCGCATAAACTGAAAATGATCGGACGCTTTGCAGCCTTCAATGCTTTGCTCATAGTTGAGTAAGCTTCCTTTGCATTAATACCATCGGTATAACACCAGTCATATTTGAGGTAATCAATTTCCCAGGCTGCATATTGCCTTGCATCCTGGTATTCATATCCTCTTGTACCGGGATAACCTGCACAGGTTTTTGTACCGGCACAATTGTATAATCCAAACTTCAAACCTTTTGAATGAACATAGTCAACAACTTTTTTTATTCCGTTGGGAAATTTGTTGGGATCAGGAACAAGATTTCCGGTAATGCTATCACGTTCCATTGCCATCCATCCATCATCCAATACAAGATAAACGTAACCTGCATCTTTCATTCCGCTGCTGACCATCACATCTGCCATATCCATCACCAATTTTTCATTGATGTTGGTGGTGAATGTATTCCAACTGTTCCAGCCCATTGGAGGAGTTGGTGCAAGACCTTCAAATTTCTGAGCCATTGCAGATGCGTTGACTGCAAGTGCAAGAAGTAAAAAAAGCTTTTTCATTATATGACAATTTAAAACCGCTGTCGGTTCCGATAGCTATCGGAATTGTAACCGCTAACAGGGTTAGTTTACCAGGAAATATTTTTTTCGATAAAACTGATCAGCACATCAGCCATCTCTTTTTGTTCTTTTGTTTTTGGATGACCACTTGTGTTTTTAAACGGAACAAACAGTGTGTACATATTTTTATCGTTCAGTTGCTCCACAGCTTTTGTAACATAAGATGGCCACACAGAACCTTCTCTTGTAATATCCATGTTGCCCATCATGCAAATAATTTTTGCAGATGGATAAACCGCTCTTACCGATTGAACAAAATTTCTGTATTCTGAAATAATAAATTCTTCAGATGGCTTTTGTGTACCGAAACGGTATTTGAACTGTTCATGATCGGGACGGTTAACCAGCCATGAATCGTTTTGCAATAAATTAATCACCACCACATCAGGAATGTACTGGTTAAAATCCCAGCGGCTTATTGAATCAGTTGCATCAAGACGGTTGTACATTTCTTTTTCAATCAGCGGAAACCAGCTGATGGTAATTCCAATTCCACTTTTGGAAGTGCAATGATATTGTGCATTGAAATGCCTTGCAGTAATGGCCGCATAGCTGTCATAATTATTTTCATAATACCCAATATGCGAATCGTTTTGATAATCTTCAATGGCATAACCACAGGTAATGGAATTACCAAAGAATTCAATTTTTCTTGCAGGTTTGGGTGATGCTGCAAGTGCTTTTACTTTAGATCCACCTGCTCCATAGAAAAAAGTTTTGCCTTTATCCCATTCTGTGCGTTTGAATAATTGCAGCGTATGTGTTGTGTTTTTTAAACCCGATGCAAGCAGGTACACTTTCTTTGTTGTATCAAGGTGAATCTTTGAATAAATTTCACCATCAATAATTACATTGTAATAGTTGGATGTATCACTGTCTTTCAATACGGCTTCAACATTTGTTCCTTTAAAGTTGAAATAAACCGAAGTGCCAGGCCAGGAAAGCACTGCAGCATCGTCCGTAAAACCAACTCTTCCTTCATACACAAAACGATCGCTTTTGTAAGAAAGGATTTTGCCTTGTGCAGACGCAACAATTGCTGCTGCTGAAAAACTTACTAAAAGAAAAAATCTTCGCATCATATAATTACCAGTTCATTATTTTTTGAACTACTGCAGAAAGCTCTTCAGCAATCAGTTCATGTTCTGCAAGCGATGGATGATAATCGCAACCGCTGCTGTATTGTTTTAAAAAGATGTGCGTATATACTTTGTTTTCGCCAAGTTGATGCAATTGTGCTGCAACTGCAGGAAGAATGCGCTGCATAAAATTTCTCAATTTATCATCAGCCATGGGACTTGAAATTAAAACAAAACTTGTTTGCTTATAATAAGTCCGTAGTTGCTTTACAAACTTTATATAGTTGTTACAAAACATTGCTGAATCCTGCACACCATCATTCTGACCAAGACAAATTGTTACAACATCGGGTTGATACTTTGCAAAATCCCATTGAATGGTATCGTTACGCATGCTTATTTTATCAAACACCTGCGGCATGGTAATACCAAGGTTGCAGCAACTGTGCATTAAACCAATTCCTGAAACAGATGAAAGATGAACCTGTGCATTTAACTTTCTTGCCATAATTGCACCGTAACTGAAATATGCATTATGCTGATCCTGCCACTTGCCCTTACCACATGGAACTTCGCTTACATCAGCACCAGTACCACAGGTAATTGAATTGCCAATGCATTCAATTTTGTGTACAGGTTTTGGAAGAGGTTTTAATAATTTCTTACTTAAAATACCAACCAGTTCGAGATAACCGATATTGGCTTCTGTATTTTTAACGATAACAACTGAATGTATTTTGGCTGCAGAAATATAGTTTGAAAGATAAATGGTATCGATTTTGTTTTTTGTCTGCAGGCGATAAGCTTTTCCATCTACAATAATTTCTAAATAATTGTGATTGGTGCCCCACAACATTTCATCATTTAGAATTACGCCACACTCCTTTCCTTTAAACTGAAAAGCAATACTTACTCCCGGCTGCCAGAAACGTGGCAGCATTGGATTTGTAAAATCTATCCGACCGGTATATTGAATGAATGGATGATCTGCTGAATAAAAATGTAATGATGATTGTGCATTTGCAACATGAACAAAGAGCATACTGCCCAACAAAAAGCTGAACAGTATTTTTGAACGGTGCAGTGTGCGACGCAACAGTAGTTGAAGTTTGTACATAGCTGATCAACAAAAATTATTTATACAAAAACTTTGCTTTCAGTTCACCAATCATTACTTCAAACTCACCGGGTTCGGTAACAGTTTTGAGTTGTGCATTCACAAAAGCCAGGTCATTCTTATCAATACTGAACGTGACTACTTTTTCTTCGCCGGGTTTGAGATTGATTTTCTGAAACGCACGAAGTCTGCGCATACAAGGTGTAACGCTTGCATACAAATCACGGGTGTAGAGTTCAACACTGTGCAAACCTTCTCTTGCACCTGTATTTTTTACTGTAACACTCACAGTAAGTTTTCCGGTTGCAGTTAATGTATTGCTGCTGAGTTTTAAATTGCTGTATTCAAAACTTGTGTAGCTTAATCCAAAACCAAACGGATACAACGGATCATAACCTGTGTTTACATTATCATTAAACACTTCACGCACTTCTTCTGTTGGTTTGCGGTCGTACAACACAATTTCGCCCATGCTTTTGTGATAAGTGAATGGTAAACGTCCATTGGGATTGTAATCACCAAACAATACATCAGCAACTGCTTCAGCAGTTTTCTTTCCACTCCAGTAAGTCATTAAAATTCCATTGGCAGAAGGTTCAATGTTCGTAATAAATCTTGGTCTTCCCTCAGTTAACACAAGTATCACCGGCTTACCTGTTTTTGCTGCAGCATATACCAACTCTTCCTGTTCTTTAGGAAATGCAAGATCCCTGATGTTACCGGGACTTTCCGCATAAGCATTTTCACCAACACACAATACAATCACATCAACTCCATCAGCAGCTTTTGTAATTGCTTCTACATTGTAATTATTTTTTGCATCAAAACCTTTTGCAGTTGTGGTGATGCAATTGGCTGCACCAACTTTTTCAGCAATTGCCTGATAAATGGTTTTACTATCGGCAGGATACCATTGTTCATCTTTTCCCTGCCATGTATAACTCCAGCAACCATTCAATGCTGCAATACTTTGTGCCGAAGGACCAGCCACCAGCACTTTTATATTTTTTGCAAGTGGCAACACATTGTTTTTATTCTTAAGCAAAGTCATTGCTTCATGAGCAGCGTTTAAACTGTATTGCTGGTATTCAGATTTTCCGAAGTTGGAGAAGGATGCCGGTTCGGGATATGGATTATCAAACAAACCAAGATTGTATTTCATCACCAAAATTCTTGTTACTGCTTCATCAATACGGCTCATGGGTACTTCACCTTTTTTTACGGCTTCAATCAGCAGATCATAAAATGTATAATCAGTGGGCACCATGCTCATATCAATTCCGGAATTTACACCCAATGCAACAGCTTCTCTTGGTGATGCTGCAACATTATGACGTTCGTACAGGCGTTTAATATCTTCCCAATCACTTACAACCACACCTTTAAAACCAAGTTCTTTGCGCAACACATCAACCAGTAAATATTTATTTGCATGAACAGGTGTTCCGTTGATTTCGCTACTATTCACCATGACTGATGCTGCGCCCATTTTCACTGCTTCACGAAACTGTGGTAAATAATATTCACGCAATTCAATTTCAGGAATGTAAGCAGGTGTGCGGTCTTTACCGCTGCGTGGTGCAGAGTAACCGAGATAATGTTTTAAACTTACAGCAACTGCTGTTGGATTGGTTAAGCCATCTTCTTCATAGGCTTTTACTGCTGTTGCACCCATTGTTTTTACTATGTACACATCTTCGCCAAATGTTTCAGGAAAACGGCTCCATAACGGCTGGCGACCGATATCCAATACAGGAGCAAAATTCCAACGCACTCCACTTGCCCGTAATTCCATTGCCGCAACTTTTGCTGCCATACGCACATGCTCAGGATTTCTTGTTGCAGCCATGGCAATGTTTTGCGGAAATAATGTTGATTTGAGTGTATAAGTTTGTCCATGCATTCCATCGAGCCCGTAAAGAATAGGAATTTTTAATCGGGTGTTTTTTGTTTCGTCCTGGATTTTTGTAATGAGCTCACGCCATTTTTCAGGAGTTAATGCACGGTCGTTTACATTCAGTATTGAACCGACTTTATAATTAACGATGGCATTTTTCAATTTAACCGGATCAAGATTACCGTCTTCATTATTGACAACTTTAGCAGCAACAACGCCAACAGTAACCTGCGTCATTTGTCCCACTTTTTCTTCAAGCGTCATTTTCTTAACCAAAGCCGCAGCTTTTGCTCCATTTGAAACCGTAGGTTTTTGTGCGTTAGCTTTCAAAATAAATAAAGAGGCAAATATTAAAACGAATTGAACTTTCATCAGTTTTAAATTTATTTGTGAATTGGACTTGATGTATTTTAAGTTGATTTATTTTTTGACCGAATATCCATGTTCATCTGCTCATCTTATCTGGTTGTTATCAGCAACTGAGCTGATTGTAATCCTTTCGACTCAGCTTTTAAAATAATTTCTCCCTTCTCACCCGTTGACTGAACGATCACTTGTGCAAATCCATTAAACAATTTCCGCTTCCATGCTGGTACGGGAGTAATTATTTGGAAAACACCGGGGTTCATATTCACCACATCCCATGGTTGATTTTTCAGCAATGGTGCTGCAGTGATGACAACCAGGTTTTCACCGGGATACAGCAGGTTGCGATCAATCACAATATCTTTTTTACCATCAATATTCTTTGCCACTTCGACTCCATTGATATAAACCGATTGCTGTACACCAACATTCCTGCTAAAGAAAGTAATGGTTGCATTACTATCGGTTTGTGGCATCATAAAACTTCCACGATAAATAATCCATTTTGCTTTTTGGCCAAACTCTTTTGTACGATCGTCTTTAAATGCTTTATTCCATGCTGCATCATTAAATCCATTTTTCAGTTCGGGCATTTCTGCATTCACCCCATCCACAATTTTTTCTTTTGTTAACTGCACATCAACAGTTGTAATGGTTTCAATGAATTTTTCTTTTTCCAATGAAACCGGATTTCCATTACCAATACCAATGATACGTCCCGGACCTGAAATGGTAAAACAGATTTCATTGCCTGCAGTTGGTACAGTCAATCTATTTTTATCTTTTGCTGAAACAGTGATCACTGCAACATCACTTCCTTCAGCAACAATTGATTGAGTGTTTGCTGTTAAATTGATTGATGAAGCTGCACCTGTTGTTGTTACTTTATCTGTTTTTACTTTCTTTCCATTTTTATAACCAACTGCTTCAAGCACTCCGGGCTGATAGTTCACTTTCCATTCAAGATGACCATTGTGCTGCATGGTTTGTTTGCCCACACTTTTTTTGTTGAGAAACAATTCCACTTCATCGCAATTACTGTAAGCCCACACATTGATTGTATCGCCTTTTCGTTCGTCATTCCAGTGAGGGAGAAGATGAAGAACTGTATCATTCGTCCACCAGCTTTTTAAATACCACACATTATCTTTTGGGAAACCACATAAATCAAGCATACCAAAATAAGATGTAACAGAAGGCCATTCAAAAGGAGTAGGCTCACCACGATAATCAAAACCTGTCCAGATAAACATGCCAGCCAGGTAATCTCTCGAAGCATAATGTTTCCATCCATCTTCAATGCTAACAAAATTTGCAAAAGGCTTTTTATCATACGCAGCAATTGTATGTGTTGCATCGTCATTAACATAAGCACCTCTTGTTGCACGGGTGCTTCCTTCTTCTGTTCCCCACATGGGTTGATCGGGAAATTCTGCATGATGCTGATCGGTGTTAATCTGCCCGATATAATTCACACCCATAATATCAATCACATTGGAGATTCCTTTCTGCCATCCGCCACTGATGGCAGCAGTAATTCCTCTTGTACTGTCGATTGTTTTTACAAACGCCTGCATGGTGGCTGCGATCTTTGCTCCAAGTTCATTTCCTTCAATACCCCATTCTTCATTGCCAATACTCCAGATGATGATGGAAGGATGATTCCTGTCACGAAGAATAAAACGTTTGAGATAATCAAAATGAAGTGAACTCACTCCCATTAAACGGTTTTCATCAATCACCAGCATCCCCAAACGATCGCAGATATCAAGTAATTCAGGTGATGGCGGATTGTGTGAACAGCGATAAGCATTGCAACCAAACTCTTTTAATTTTTTTATTCTGAACTCCAGCAATGCATCAGGCACGGCAATTCCAACCCCTGCATGATCCTGGTGATTATTTGTTCCGGTGATTTTTATTTTTTTACAATTAAGGAAGAAACCTTCTTTCGCATCAAAACGTATTGTTCGTATGCCGAATGAAGTTGAATAACTATCTGCAAGAACATCATCACAAATAATTTCTGTAATAAGTTTGTATAAATGAGGAGATTCAAGCGACCAGAGTTTTGGATTGTTAACAGTGAGTTCACTTTTTATTTCCTGCTGTGCAAAAGCAATTAAGCTGAAACTTTGTGTGGAATTTTCTGCCACTTTATTTCCATCAGCATCAACCACTGTTTGTTTTAAATGAAACTGCTGAACTGTTTTGCTTTCGTTGATAACAGTTACCGCTGCATCAATAGTTGCATTGTTGTTATTCAGTTGCGATGTAATAAATGTCCCGTTTGTAATTACATGAACAGTGTTCGTTTTGTTGAGCCACACATGACGGTAAATGCCTGCGCCTTCATAAAACCATCCTTCTTCCATCGATGCATCAACACGCACAGCAATGGTATTTTCTCCACCGTAATTCAGGTATTCAGAAAGATTGTATTCAACTCCGGTGTAACCACTTGGTTCGTTGCCGAGATAAAAACCATTTACCCAAACAGAAAAATTCCTGTACACACCATCAAACGCAATGCTAATGCGTTTGCCTTCATCCGTTTTGGGGATGAATATTTTTTTTCTGTACCAGCCAACGCTTGTTGATGGAAAATTTCTGCCGATGGCTTTGTAACCATGACTTTTACTTGCAGTGCTGTCGAACGGAAGTTCAACAGCCCAGTCGTGCGGAAGATTTAATGTTCTCCAATGTCGGTCATCAAAATCAGCTGCAGCAGCACCATCGCCATAAGCCGCTTTTGATAAATAAGAAAAATAAGATGTGCCGGTGTTGAAATCTTTTTCTGCATCGAACAAATGACCAAATGCAAAACGCCAGTTATCATCAATGAGAATATGTTCTCTCGGACCTGCTGATTGCTCCTGTGCTTTTGCAGAAACAAAACAACTCATCAGCAACAGGAAGATTGTTGTTTTTACAATAGCAAAATAATTTTCTCTAAAGCATTTGTACATTTCTTCTTAGTCAGAGTTTGATGATGATTTTCTTTCCTTTATAATTTACTTTTTTATCTGCACCGCCAATTGTAAATTCCATTGGCGCAGCTTTTTCTTTGCTGATAATCTTTACATAAAATGTTCTGTTCTTCAGCATTCCTGCAAAACTTCCTTTCCTGTCGCCGATAGTCAATGTTTTTGTTTCTTCATTCCATGTAAAAGGAATTTCAGAAAAGTTTCCTTTTTCATAATTATAATTCACTCCTTCATCTTCATACAATACAAACGAAGCATCTTTACCTGTATAAACAAACAAAGTAACAGGATCAGCAGCTTTCTCGGCTACATACTGCAGCTCAGGACCAGTTGGAATGATAGATCCTTCTTTTACAAATACCGGCAGTTTTTCATAAGGCGCATCAGCAACAATCAGCTGACCACCTTCATTATATTTTCCGCTGTATAAATCATACCAGCCTTGTCCTGCTGGCAGGTACACATTTCTGCTGGTTGCTTTGTAGGTATAAACAGGATTGATTAAAAATGATGAACCAAACATAAACTGATCAGCAACATTCCACACCTTTTTATCTTTTGCAAAATCCATCACTAATCCACGCATAATGGTATAATCGTTGTGATAAGCACTTCCTGCAAGTGAATAGATATAAGGCATCAACCTGTAACGGAGTTTGTTGTAATACAAAATGCTTTGATAGGCCGGATGATTTTCAGGAGCAATATTGAACACTTCTCTCAATGGAAACTGACCATGCGAACGGAACAGCGGAACAAAACTTCCCCACTGATACCAACGAGCTTCCAGTTCACGCCACTCTTCTAAATCATTTGCAGCCATTGGTATTTTATTGTAACGCACTTCAGTTGCAAAACCGCCAATGTCCATTGTCCAGTAAGGTAAACCTGAAATAGAATAATTCATTCCTGCGCTGATTTGTGTACGCATGTCTTCCCAGCGTGCACCAATATCACCACTCCACACACTTGCAGCATAACGTTGTGAACCTGCAAAAGCCGAACGTGTTAATAGAAAAACACGTTGATTGGGATTGCTTCCACGCTGACCTTCATAAATTCCTCTTGCATTCATCATGGGATATGCATTTATGTATTCGGCTGCTGTACCCAATGCAAGCGGGTGCATTTGTTCTTTTCGTTTTTCATAAGAAACATTTGATTGAATATCGGGCTCACTTGCATCCATCCACCATGCATCAATTTTTTTGCTGAATAAATTTTTATCTAACAAATTCCAGAATGCTTTTCTTGCACTGTCGTTAAACACATCGTAGAATGTAGAAACATAACCGGGACCAACCCAGTCTTTTTGTTTATCTGCAATATTTCTTGTGTAAAGAAATCCGTTTTTGTTAAACTCATTGTAGTTATGAATGCCTTCATAAAACTTTGGCCATACTGAAATCATTAACTGTGCATGTTGCTTTTTATGAAGTACATCCATTAAACTATCTGCATTGGGAAATCTTGATAAATCAAATTGCTGACTGCCCCAATCATTTTCTTTCCAGTAAAACCAATCCTGTACAATATTATCAATGGGAATTTTGCGCTTGCGGAATTCAGCAACTGTTGCAATAATTTCATCCTGTGTTTTATAACGTTCCCTGCTTTGCCAGAAACCCATTGCCCATTTGGGAACAATTGGAGCTTTACCTGTCAACTGCCGATAACCTTTCACCACTTCATCCATATTATTACCAAGAACAAAGTAATAATCAATTTTCCGTCCTGCTTCTGAAGCAAAAGAAAATGTATTCGCTTCTTCTTTAGTGGGAGGTGGTAAAAATGATGCTGAGATATATGATTCACCACCATCAGGAATCCATTCAATTTTGATGGCAGCTTTTTTATCTTTCTGCAAATTAAGATCCATTAATGCAGTTCCGGGATTCCATTGCTGGCGCCATTTATCAAATATCAGCTTTCCATCAACCCAGCATTTTAAATAGCCCCCATATGTAAATTTAAACTGGTAGTTGCCTGTTTCATTTGCAGCTATACTTCCCTGCCAGGTGATACTTCCTTTTTCGATTGCAAATTCTTTTGGCAGTTTCTGTTTGGTATCATTCATAAACGGATACCAGATTTCTGATTCTGCTTTTTCAAACAATACATCAGCAGGTTTTTCTTTATCGTTTGCATAAGATGCGGTTAACCAACCAGAGTTTCCGTTTTTATCATACAAATGCAATGCTGATAATTGCTGAAAAGGACGAACATCACCTGCTTTGCTGTATGAATAATTATCCCAGAGTATGCCGTAATTTTTTACTGATACTAAATAAGGAATGGCAATTTCAGTATTGTTCTGAAAGAAAACAGTTTGTCGTCCTTTATAATTCCACACATCATCCTGGTGCTGACCCAAGCCATAATACGCATCATCATCTGCAGTTTCAAACATTTGTTTGAGTGAGTAGAGATTTTGTCCTTCCAGCATAACCGGTTCAATTTTCCGGCCATTAAAATTTTTCTCAGCAAGAATCAACAGATCCTTTTTATCATAAAAACTCACCGCACCTGTTGAAAGATTTACTCTTGCATTTACATCAGCAGTTCCTAACTGAACAAAATCTTTATTCTGTGTAACTGTAAATTGTACTGTTGATGGTTGCTCCACAACAATCAAACTTTTTGTTTGCGGCTGATTGATTTCCGGTGAAGCAATCACACGAATCACCTGGTCGTTCATCACTACCAGTTGAACCTGCTTTATATTTCCAGAAACATGCGGATCGGGATATACAATAATTCCGTTTGCTGTTGATTTAACTGATGAAGATTGTGCAACTGCATTAAGCGATAATAATATCAGGAAAAAAGAAAATGCCGATGCTTTGTAAATACGTTTCATAAATCATTTATTTCAAAATCAATGCTAATATATTGTTCTTATTATTTCGCCACCACAACAAAAACAGAAGAACGAGCCGGAACAATCACTCTTACACCCTCAGTTGTTAATGCTGAATTGGGTGTAATGGTTTTATAATTTGCAGGGCCACCTGATGCGTAAGCCGGACCAGATCCGTTTACAAATGTCTTTCTTGAAAAATCTCCATTATCATCACCACCTGTTAAAGTGTACCAGTAAAATCTTGATCCTTTTTTAAAATTTTTAAATCCAATTTCAACCGATTTTGAATCGGTTCCTTTGTTGAGTAATGCAACTGCAGTTTCGCCCGATGAAAAAGACGAGGCATAGCTTACAATATCTGCAGATGTGGAAGTGGAAGAAACCAACCTGTCGCCCAGATATTTCTGGAAAAAATACATGTGATAAAATGCGGGACGTGCATTCCATTTTGGCACACCATCAGGTTCATCACCAATATTAAACATACCATGATCATCACCATTACTCCATCCATTCGCCATATCCCATCTTGACGTCATTCCGAATTTATTTTTTAATGCTTCGCCCAACACCATCACAGCATGCATGCCGTTGATATGCGATACCTGTTGTTTTGATCCTGACGAAGTAATATTCCATTCATTCAGCACAACCGGTTTTTGTGTTAAGCCAACATTGCTGATGGATTGTTTTACATAATCCATCATAGTTTGTGTAACAGTTTGTGGTGTACCTAAAATATGATCAACTGTTGCGTTGGTCTGGTAATCGGTGTAGTAATTATGTACAATGTAATAATCAGGCGTATTGCCTGCATTTGCAAACAAACCACTGTTCCAGTTTTTAGCAGTTGTAGTCCACCAGCTTAATGGTGCAGATTCAGATGTCACAGCACCAATGTAAATTGTTTTACCAATCTGCTGTGCAGCCTTCTTCATTGAATCGGCAAACACTTTAAAGTGCTGACCATAAACTGCGCCTGATAAATATTCCGGTTGTCCATCTTTATTATTAGCAACATCAATGCGGTAACCGGCTTCCCAATCGCCAAAATTTTCATTACCAATTTCCCAATACTTTGTGCGGCCATTATCATAACGAACCCAATCGGCTGCAAGGTGCGCAGCAGCAGCAACAGGGTTTGTTCCTGTTCCATAGCGGGCATAACCATAATTAATGGTGATCATTCCCTGGTTGCCCGTTTGCTGCAACATGTTGTAATAATTATCAACAGAGAACGTCCAACTTGCTGTATTTTTTCCATACCAGAAACCTGCGGCTGAACTTGTACCGTTAGCAGCAATCAATTGTGAAGGAGCATCAGCAGGAGGGGTGTTTGCCTGTGCATTCCAGAAAAAAACATCACTGATACTTCCTCCGGGAAAACGGATGATATGTGGATGCAGTGCTGTAATGTAATCCATCAGGTCAGCTTCAGTAACAATCTGTGTCATCCATATATTTGAATTATTTCCGGCAATAGAACGTGGAATTTTTGTAATTACATTACTCCTGTCAATTGTAACGGTAACACCTGAAGCAGTTGGAGCAGCAATATTTGTAAACGATGTGGGTGTTGTAAAATTCTTTGCTTCCCAATCATCCATAAAAAAACCGATTGTATTGGCAAGTGCTGGATCAACCTGTGGCTGCACAGTTGTAGTATCAACAGGCGTTGGTGTAACTTTTGGTTTTTTACAGGAAGAAAATGTATTAAAACACATTGCACTTATTACACAAAATGCAATAGCTAATCGTTTGATGAACATATAAATCAGTTTACGTATTGCTAATCCGTTTTATTAATTCAATACAGGCACGGCTGTTGTGATAAGGACATTTCCAGAAACCGGCTTTGTCTTTTTCCATTATACTGTAATCCTTATTCACTCCCCAAAACCATTCTCCACCTTTCTTATCCCTGATATAATTTTTTACAAATTCCCAGCTATGAATTGATTGTTGTAAATACTTTTCATTGCCTGATACATGGTAAGCGTTGAAAAATCCAATCATTGCTTCTGCCTGTGGCCATGAATGTTTTTCAGCGATCAGATGTCGTTCTGCCGGCTCATATTCATACCACAAACCACCATCTTTGTCCAATCCTTCTGCTGCTGCATCAGCAATTGGTAAAGCATGGTGAGTAAACGCCTGCATCCATTTTTCATCATTGATGATTTCAGCACATTGCTGCAATAACCATGCAGCTTCAATATCATGACCATAAGACTGTAAAAAAGATTTCAGTTTCCAGTCATCATCAAAAAAAAGATTCAGGTGGTAATTGTTTTTGTTGATGAAATATTTATCAAACAAATGGAGCAGATTGATAATCCTGTTTTTTAATTCATCATCCGGCCACACAGAAAAAAGATTTGCATACGCTTCTATCACATGCAAATGTGTGTTCATAGTTTTGCGTTCGTTATGATCTTTTTCACTTAAACGCAGATCATCAATTTCTTTCCATTCTCTTGTAAAAGCTTCTATATAGCCGTTCTTCACTTCATCAAAGCTATATTGTTCAATCAGTTTATACAATTCAATTGCTTTGGCGAGAGCAGAAGAATTATTACTTACTTTATAATATTCTGCAAGTCCGTAAATACAGAATGCCAGGCCATAAACCTGCTTCTTTCCATCGAGCAGTTTCCCATCAGCTTCAACCGACCAATAGACTCCGCCAAATTCATGATCAAAGAAAAATTCAGAAATATAATGATACGCTCTTTGTGCAAATACAAAATACTCTTCCTGTTTTGCAAGACCGTAAGCCGCAGAAAAGCTCCATAATATTCTTGCATGAAGAACGATTCCCTTTGGCGCTGATTCATCAGCAATGTTCCGGTTATTTACACTTCCGCAAAAACCACCATGAAGTTCATCTGCCGTATAATTCATCCAATAAGAAAGAATATCATTCAGTTCTTCCTTCATTTCTGCTTTATATCGCAACAACAATTCCTGCTTTATATCTTCATTTAGCACAATCATTATCCAAGCGAAGCATTTGCTTTATGATCGGAGGCCACTGTTTTTACTGAAAGATTTTTATCAATCAGTTGATTTACTGTTTGAACTGCTTTGGCGGAAGTAAACCCGTCAGGTGCAGTGTTCATCACATAATCAAGCAACCGATCAATCGTTGTTGTTGCCACATGCATTCTTGTATCGGAAGATGCATAATAAATAAACACTGTGCCATCATCATCTGCAATCCATCCGTTACTGAATACAACATTTGAAACATCTCCAATCCGTTCTTCGCCTTCAGGAGCCATGAAGTAACCGGCTGGTTTGTAAATCACTTTTGTGATATCATGCAGATCTGTCATAAACATATACAACACATATCGCAAACCTGCAGCGGTATTACGCACACCATGTGCAAGATGCAGCCATCCTTTTTCTGTTTTAATAGGTGCCGGACCGAGCCCGTTTTTCATTTCATAAACTGTGTGGTAAACTTTCGGATCAATTACCTCTTCTTTTTCCACTACAGCATGATTTATATTGTTGCTTAATCCAAATCCAATACCACCACCTTTACCTGCATCAATAAATTTATCCTGCGGCCTTGTATAAAAGGCATAATGACCCTTAAAGAATTCAGGATGCAGTACAACATTCCGCTGCTGAGGTGATGGTGTTTTTAAATCATCCAAACGCTCCCAGTTTTTAAAATCTTTAGTGCGTGCAATACCACATTGTGCAATTGCAGAAGACTGGTCGGTAACAGGTGCTGCCGGATCTCTACGCTCAGTGCAGAACAAACCATAAATCCACCCGTCTTCATGTGCCACCAACCGCATATCATATATATTCGTATCAGGCACATCCGTTTCAGGCATATTTACCGGGTAGTCATGAAATCTGAAATTGTCAATTCCATTAGGACTTTCTGCCACTGCGAAAAAAGATTTTCTGTCAGCTCCTTCAACCCTTGCAACAAGAATATATTTATCATTCCATTTTATTGCCCCGGCATTAAATACCGCATTTATTCCAAAACGCTGCATTAAGTACGGATTAGTTTCAATATCCAGATCATACCGCCAGATAAATGGCGTATGCTCTGCCGTTAGTACCGGAAATTTATAACGATTGAGAATTCCGTTTCCATCTTCAGCTATTTCATTTTTTCTGTTAAGCAGAGTTTCATACTTCCGCTTCAGATTTTCCAGGCGATTGTAAAAATTTTTATCCATAACAATCGGATTACAGTGATCAATCTTCTAATTTATCCCACCATGTTTTTTTCAGGATGAGTATAATCAGGGTTAAAATAATTATTGTGATAAGTAATGGTAAGTGCATCGAAAGAACAATGTACATAGGCAATATCGTCATACATAATTGAGCAATAATACCAAGTGCCACATTGAACATATCCAGCTTAAACCGTTTATTTGGTTCAAATAAAGGATCATCCTTCACCACCTGTTCATGAACAGGTTTCCAGAAGCCCCAGGGGCGAACAGTACCGTAGAACTTTTTCAGTATCTCTTGTTCTGTTGGAGGTGCTGTAAAAGTTCCGATTAAACTTCCTGCTACTGATAACAAAAACAGCAACGGGAAATAGTATAAAAATTCAATTCCTGTAAATAACCTTGAAAATACAAGCGCACCCGCAACACCGGTAAGCATTCCAATATAAAATCCATTGGCATTGAAACGCCACCAGTACCATTTCAGTACATTCGCTGCAATATATCCCCCATACAAACCTGAAACAATCCATTGCAGGATACTATTTACGTCTTTTGCAAAAAAACCAAGTATAATACCCGTTGCAACAACAACAACACCAACTACGTAATTCATTGTTATTACCTTTTTAGTTGTTGCAGATGGATTAATATATTTTAGATAAATATCATTCACAATGTATGCCTGTGCCGCATTCAGTGTTCCGGAAAATGTACCCATAAAAGCTCCAAGCAATCCTGTAAGTACAAGCCCTAAAATTCCTACCGGAAGAAAATTATTTATTGCTCCTGGCAGAATACGTTCAAAATCAACTCCGCCATTTCCGTCGCTGAGCTGAAGCTGGTTGTAATACAATAATCCAAGTACCGTTAATCCTATCACCATTGCATAACGTACAGGCAATAAAATGATAGAAACAAAACCTGTCATCTTCGAGGCTTCTTTTGGCGATTTTGTTGAAAGTATTTTCTGCATGTCGTAATTAGGCGCAGGCCCGGCTGCTGCAGAAAAAACGCCTTTAAACAACATCATCATAAACAGCAAGCCAAATAGTCCGTACCCATCACTTGAAATCTTTTTATTAGCATCATTAATAATTCCGGTCCAATCCAGATTCAATTTCCAGCCAAAGAAGGGGTTGCTCCATCCTACAGGAACATTTAATGAATGTCCATTGAGATGAATCATTGCAATAACAGCAATGGCAATACATCCAATCGTCATGATTGCATACTTAATTAAATCGCCCAGTACAATACTGTGCATGCCTCCAAGGATGGAATAAAACATTGCGAAGAGTGTAAACACAATGCCATAGAAATGTGCCACATAATGAGAAGGAATATCAAACGGGATATAAGGTTTAACGATATTCCATGGCACAAATATTTCGATGAACTTTCCAAGACCTACAAAACCATATGCAAGAAAACCAAGACAACCAATTAATGCAAATGCAACAACAATACTGTGCGATCCTTTTACACCTTTACCTGTAAGTCCAAACCTTGTTCCCAACCATTCCGCACCGGTGTTTGCATTTGATCTTCTCAACCACTTGCTCAGGTACATCATATTAAACACCTGGTTAAACACCGGCCACAACCAGGGAATCCAGATGCTTTTTAGACCGTACACAAAACATAAAGCCACCATCCACATTGTACCGCTTATATCAAACATATCGGATGCATCACTCATCCCCAATAGGTACCAGGGAAGTTTTTTACCTCCCATCAGATAGCTTTCTTTGTTTTGCCTGGCTTTTTTCCTGAGAAACCACCCCAGCATAACCATCGAAATGAGATAAAGAATAACTATACCAATATCATAAACACTTAACTTCATTTGAATTGTTACTTTTAAAAAAATTGCAGACTGAAGAATCAGCCCGCTTAATTGCTACTATAGATTGCTAAAAACACTATAAAGTTTTAATGCCCTCGCATCTGATTCGAAAATTGTTTTGCTGCTTTTATAAAAAATGAAAAAGTTCGGGGATGATACCTGTCCTTTAAACGGTGCATAATAGTGCATCTTGTTCATGCCTGCATGAAACCCATGGTTTCGCCAGGCCATTACATAAGATACATTATTGTTTCCTATTGCTTTTAAAAGTACTTCAGTCCACCAGTTTTTTTGCGGTATTGCTTCATAACCGGTTTCGGCAAGCGCTGCAACTTTATTTTTTTCTGTTGCCGTTTCGCAAACAATCTTCATCAAACCATTTACTTTTTTTACAAACCCACCCGATTCTTTTGGATTTCCATACTGGTAAGCATCAAAACTCAAGACATCCACAACATCATCGCCGGGGTAACGCTCAAGAAACTCCTGTTTTGAAAGAAAGTTATCTGAAGTATTATATACCCAGATTAAATTATGCAACTTCTTTTCCTCCGTCATATACCTGAAAGTAAAACGCCATAATGCCTTATATTCTTCAGCATTGCATTCATTTTTTCCCCACCAGAACCAACTGCCGGTAAGTTCATGAAATGGTCTGAATAATACAGGAATAGCTTCTCCTTCAGTACCTCTTAATGATTGAAAAAAGTCTGCAACCTTATTAAGCCATGATTTATAAAGTTCATGGTTTACACCACCAGGCAATATTGAAGTAACCGTTCCTTTTGTTGTATCCCAAGCTGTTTTATTCTCGCCCAGCGGACTGTTTGCATGCCAACTGATTGTGATTACTCCTCCTCTTTGATAACCTTCCTGAATGAACTGTTTTATTTTTGAAAAAGGAACACTATCAATATTCATTTGCTTATCCAGTTCAATGCCACTCAGTTCCCAACCGTACAATGCAGGATAATCACCAACAACTTCTTTTACGTCACTTCGTCCTTCCTGGTAACGCCAGTTTACACCATATGCAAGATCGTCCTGGTGGCCGAAAAGAAATTTGTTTTGAAGCTTAAGTTTTAAGCTTCTATAAAGTTGAATGGTTTCATTTGTTGCTTTTTTATCTGAAACTTCTTGTGCCTGAGCTGTTACATCATCTGATAAAATTGTCAGGTTGATTGCAATAAAAACTTTGATATAAATCCGCAACAAATTCATCTCTCTATTAATCTGAAATCTTTAAAATAAAATCGATAATACACTCTTTAAATTCCTATCGAATTTAATAATACACCGCCCCGGTCATTTCCAAATTACAGAGGCGGTGTTTAGCATAAACGAGAATTAAATAATTATTTATTTATCTACTTTTTGAATTTTTATCATTTCACAAACATAATATCGTCCCAAATATTGCCAGTTACAGGAGAGCCTTGAATCTGAATAATAAATGTTCCTACGGAAGTTTTATTTGGCGCTAAGTCTGACAATTTTATTCGGAAATAAGTCCAAACATTTTTTGGAACTGTAATAACTGTTGATGCAGCCCAATCAAGCGAAACAAGGTATTTTTGATCTGCGTCACTGCCTTTTACATAAAAGGTTAAATAATTCATGCCTGTTAGATCAATAGAGCCGCCTCCAAACTGTAAGCCACCCCAATCGCCAGTCCATCCTGCATCCATTGAAAAATTTCCACACTTTATTTCAGATGTATTTGAAAAATTGATTTTATCAACCCCCCAACTCCAAGATTGAAATCCATTTTGCAAAGCATCGTCATAAACCACTCTTGCATTTGCAACACTAACAAATTCCTGTGTTGTAGTTGAAGTTCCAGTAGCATTTGTTATGTCAAGTGTTGAACGGGACTTTGTTGTACTTGGCATTTGAATAACAAGTTGCTTTTTTGTTTTTGAAACAACAGTAGCAACATCACTTGTTCCGGTAAGCTTTACCGTTGTTACATCTGACAGATTAACACCAGTTAAAGTAAGTACTGATCCCGTAGCAAAGTCCGTAGATGGAGATACTGAAGAAACCGTTGCAAATGCAAGCACCTTAAACGGCACTGTAATACTTTTTCCCTGGCTATTTGTAAGGATAATGTTTTGATTGCCGCCATAAGCCGTATCAGGAACATGAAATACAATAGAAGAAGAAGTATTAAGTGTGGGCGTTATTGATGCTGGAACGTCCTTATTGGAAAAGATAATGCTGCGCATATCACCCAGTCCTGTACCAGTAATGTAAACTAAAGCACCATTGGCTCCACTATCAATACTAATTGCTGCAAAGACAGGATCACCTGCTTTTGAAAAATTTGAACCATCTGAATCCTTTGAGCAGGAATTAATGAGCACAATTGCAGCAAGCATCACTACAAACGGCAAGTTGTTAATTGTGTTTATAAAATATTTTTTCATGTGTTTATTTTTTTCAATGTTTTTAATTGCCACATGTTATTCGCAATAAATTTTTTGTTCCGGTAACAATATCAGACGAAAATATTTATTGCTCATTTCATACAATTTTTTTAAAGATTGGTTTAATTATTATTTGTAATAAGCAACCGGATCTTTCGCCAGTTCAGGATCTGTAACTATTTCGCCTGCGGGGATAGGCAGATACATTTTCGATTCAACAAAATTTGTGATATAATTTGCGTTATCCACAGACCCCCTGTTTTGCACCGAAATAATTGCTTTTGCTTTTGTAAATCCCTGGCGTTGTATATCAAACCAGTAATCGCCTTCAAACGCAAGTTCCACTCTTCTTTCCTGCATAATATCACTTAGTGTAATGGACGATTTTGTAGAAAGCCCAGCTCTTGTTCTTACTTTGTTATATGCACTAATTGCAGCAGCATCAGATGTAGAAGCATTTTTAGCCAGCACTGCTTCTGCATATATCAGTAATATATCAGCATAACGAAGCACCATGAAATGCTGACCAGTATTCATACCAACTACCACTTCACTGCCGTAGCTTGCACCTGGGCCAACTACATACTTTGCAACATTACTCCTTGTTGGATTTTTTTGACCACCTTGGTCAGTAGGCTGCAGCGTATCATATATATACCCCTTAGACATAAAAGCATTATAAACGGTAGCTCCTGATCTTTGCGGAACCCATGAGGGCTTGCTCCAACCTTGTTCCATTACTGATCCTGCACGTCTTTTATCTCCCGATTCAAACGCTTTTAAAAGATCAAGCGATGGAATATATAATCCCCACATATTAGCCTGATCAGTCTGCAAATTATCAGGCCCATAATCTGGTTGTTTCTGATTTCCTGAACCCCAGGGATTTTGAGTAGCCTGATGCTGAATGGAGAACAATGATTCAGAATTGTTATTGTATGTACTGGAATTAAACATTGCCGCATAATCTTCAACCAATGAATACATACCGGAACTAATCACTTCTCCTGCATATAATTTTGCACTGTCATAATCAGCAACACTGCCTAAAGCAGTAGCTCTATATAAATATAATTTAGCCAGCATTCCCTTTGCTGAATTTTTGGTAAGTCTGCCAGGCACATCTGTTTCAGGCAAAATATTTATTGCCGACTTAAACTTACTGATTGCAAATTTCAATACATCAGTTTGTAAATAACGAGGAGTTATACCTGATGTTCCTTCTAGCGCTACAGTTCCCGGATTTTCAATAATTGGAACAGCTCCCCAAGCACGAGCTAAAAAGAAATATGCAGTTCCGATCATAAAATCACATTCAGCAATTCCCGGATCAATATATGATGCACTTCCGCCCATTGTTTTTTTCAATTCCAAGGCATTCCTGTCGGCAGTTGCCCAACCTGCAACTTTATACAATGCATTCCAGGAAGCTGAGAGATAACTTGAAGTTGATGCCATTGTAAAATTCAAGAACGCAGCATCATCACTACTGGATGTGTACATATTGCCACTCATTACATCGGCTATACAGGTTGATGCACGCTCTTCATATCCAGACCACGGCAACCCACTGTATAACGTACTTGTAAAAGCACGCACATCTTCTGCATTATTAAAATAATTAGCTATAGTTGTTCCATCTAATGCACCCTTACTGTCAAAATAAGATTTTTTACAAGCCGAAAGAACAATGATAAGTCCGGCAAGAAATAATATATATTTTTTTCTCATTGTAATAAATTTAATTTTTTAGAACTCTACATTAACACCCATTGTGTATGTACGTGGATTGGGATAATGTCCCTGATCTACATTTTGCACTTTAATACTATTATTAAGGGCACCAATTTCAGGATCATATCCACTGTATTTTGTGAAAGTGTACAAATTCTGAACTGCAACATAGACACGGGCATTATTTAAAATTTTTGCAGCATATTTGGCAGGGATTCTATATCCCAGAGAAATATTCTGAATACGCAGGTATGAACCATCTTCAATATAACGATCACTGATATAGGTGTTGTTTACATTTGTTTGTGTGAAACGTGGGAGTGTGCCGTTAGGATTGGCAGCAGTATATCTGTTTAACACATCTTTTGTCTGATTCCAGTATGGGCTATTCATCCCTTCGGTTTGCCAACGCATAAAGTTGAATACTTTTGCACCGTAGCTGCCCTGTAAGAAAACATTCAGATCAAAATTTTTATAGTTAAACGTATTGGTTAAACCGTAAGTAAATTTCGGATAGGGAGAGCCAATTATTGTAAGGTCATTTGCATCAATTATACCATCAGGTTTACCATTCGGTCCACTGATATCTTTAAATCGTATATCGCCTAACCATGTTTCTTTGTTATTTACACCATAACCAAACTGCGGCAGGCTGTTTGCTAAATCCTCTGCTGTACGGAACAAGCCATCGGTTTTTAAACCCCAGAAAGTACCTACGGAGTTATTAAGTGTAGTGTGGGTTATCAGATACCTGTCATAATAAACCTTCCCATCAAGGCTAGAAGTTAAATTAGCCAAACTTACCAACTTGTTTTTAAAAGTTGAAAATACACCAGTAATTTTCCAGCTAAATTCTTTGTTAGTTACAGCATTATAATTAATAGTTAAATCTAAACCAGTATTGGTCATTTTTCCTGCATTACCTACAGGAGCCTTTAGTGCGTCCCAAGTATCGCCTACACCCAAAAAGTTTGAACCTGTGCTGAAAATCAACATATCTTTTGTTGATTTTTTATACAAATCGAGACTTATATCTATTTTATTATTGAAGAACGCAGCATCAATACCCACATTAGTAGAAACTACAGATTCCCATTTTACATCAGGATTGGCAATACCATTTAAATAAGTAGAAGTTCCGAAACCTACGGGACTCCATACGGCCAAAGTAGAGTTGTACAATGGATTGGGAGATCCACTTGGAGGATTTTGATTACCCACTGATCCGTAACCTGCCCTTATTTTCAAAAAATTTACAACAGACCCAAATGACTTAGCAAACTCTTCATTGGAAACGGTCCAGGCTGCAGAAACGGCGGGGAACCAACCCCAACGGTTTTGAGATGCAAATTTTGAAGACCCATCTCTTCTGATACTTGCCGAAACATTATAACGGTTATCATAAGTATAATTGGCCCTGCCAAAAAAGCTTTCAATTGCCCAGTCATTTTTTCCACCATTCAGTTCCCATGGAGTTGTAGCATAAGGAGCCCCGGCATTCATGTCAAAAATGTTATTTGTTAAACCTCCTTTTTTACCGGCCAGTTGTTCCCAATATCCATATTGTATTTCATGCCCAAGTGTACCATTTACATAATGCTTTCCGAAATTTTTATTTGCAGTAAAATAGTTTCTTATTGCATAATAATAGGAATTAGAGCGAGACTGGTAAAGTATGCTTGGCAATGAATAAGTTCCAATAGTTGCTGATTGCTGAAATGCGTCGTTATTCCTGAAATCAAACGAATAAGAAATTTCATTTCTCAATGATAACCATTTTAAAGGCAACAACTCTGCATACACATTTCCGAAAATATTATTCATAATAGTTTTATTGCCTCGCAAGTTTGCCTGCGCCACCGGGTTTAACGCATTACTATTGTATATTCCTGATGTTGATGAACTTGCCCCAGCCCATGTTCCATCCAGATTTTTTAAAGGAACCAGCGGGCTTAATATAGAACTCCACCAAATTGTTCCTTCTGCGCCATCGGCTAAAGTAACATTCTGTGTACTTCGGGAGAGGTTCGAACTCATACCAACTTTTGCCCACGATTTTATCTGATTATCTATACTAAACCGGGTAGAATATCTTTTGAAATTTGATCCGAGAAGAATACCATCTTGATCAAAATAACCCAAGGACAAGTAATAATTTGTTTTATCGGTGCCACCTGAAAAACTCAATTGATGACTTTGCATGTTGGCATGACGGAACAATGCTTCCTGCCAGTCAGTGCCTACTCCTAAAATAGCAGGTTCTTTAAACTCTGCAACTGAATCAATAATTTTAGGTGTTACCCCATCATCAAATGTCAGCGAATTTTGATATTGAGCAAACTCAGTCAAATTCATCAGATTTAACTTCTTAGATATTTGTGATTGGCCGAAATAAAAATCATAAGTAATTTTTGCATCGCCTTTTTTACCTTTTTTGGTAGTAATCAAAATCACTCCATTTGCAGCTCTTGAACCATAGATAGCTTGTGCTGAAGCATCTTTTAAAATATCAATTGAAGCAATATCGTTTGGATTGAGCGTGGCCATAAGGCTATTTCCAGTCTGTCCATTGGCACCTCCTAAACCGGCGTAACCAATATTATCTACCTGATTTGAAGAATAGGGAACACCATCAATTACAATCAATGGGTCGTTACTGTTAATAGTTGTAATACCACGTACACGAACCGAAACTCCGCCACCTGGCTGTCCGCTATTATTTGTTACAGACACACCGGCAACTTTACCTTGAATAGCCTGATCAACACCAGTAACAACAAGGTTTTTCAGATCTTTTTCAGAAACTGTTGAAATAGCGGTAGATACGTTTGAACGTTTTGTTTGCCCATAACCAATTACAACAACTTCTGTAAGTTTGGTTTGTGTAACATCCAGCGTTACTGAAATCACAGCCTTACCTTCAATGGCAACTTCTGTAGTTTTTGCACCTACATAAGAAACAACCAGCTTTGTTGAAGATGCCGGTACGGCAATTTTGAAGTTACCATTCTGATCAGTTTGTGTGGAAACCTTGGTTCCTTTTGCATTTACAGTTGCACCGCTTAATGGAGTGCCTGCCTGATCGGTAACAATTCCTGTAATTGTTTTGGTTTGAGCTAAAACACTTAAAGCAGATAGGACAAGCGCAGCAATTAGTACGAATGCCCGGGGAATTTGAGACTTTCTCATATGACAAGAATAATTTGTACAAATGTAGAGATGACACTATATTCCAAACTAATACTTTATTATCATACTTTTATACTTTATAACAGAAGCCTGCAAACAAAAACACAAAAATCCTTTACTGCAAAGAGTTTCAGGCAAAAAAAGGCATTTTACCAAAGAATTTAATATTGTACTTTATTATCGGATTGTATGTAATTTTACGGCACAATTTTGCTAAAATGTATGAACACATAATGAGAGAAATAACCCCTCTCACAATCAGCGACTGTTTTACTATCTTCTCAAGAGTTAAAGGTGAATTTGATTTCCCGTTGCACTGCCATGAAGAAATTGAACTGAATTTTATCATGAATGCAAAAGGAGCCAAACGTGTTATTGGAGACCACATTGGCGAAATTGACAGTATGGAACTTGTATTAGTAGGATCAAATCTTCCCCATGTATGGCAAACAAACAAATGCAAAAGCAAAGAGATCAAAGAAGTAACTATACAGTTTCACAAAGATTTGCTTGATGAGAAATTTTTGCGCAGGAACCAGATGAGTTACATACGGAAAATGCTGGAACGCTCAGCCAAAGGAATTCTGTTTTCTTCAGAAACCACACATCAACTTGCCGAACGGTTTCTTGCTCTTAATCAGAAACATGGATTCGACTCTGTTCTCGAACTTTTATCAATACTTCATGATCTGTCTGTATCAAGAAATATCAGGACACTGTCTGACATGACATTCAGCAGTACTGAACTTTCGTATAACAGTCGCCGGATTGAAAAAGTATTAGACCACATGAATCAGAATTTTCATAAAACCATCACACTTGATGAAGTTTCTGGTTTGGTAAACATGACCCCGGTTTCGTTCAGCAGGTTTTTTAAACAAAGAACAGGCATTTCATTTATTGACAGTTTACTTGAGCTGCGGCTTGGTCATGCCTCAAGACAATTAATTGATACAACCCATTCTGTTTCTGAAATTGCATATAATTGTGGCTTCAACAACATCTCCAATTTCAACCGGATTTTTAAGAAGAAAAAAAGCTGCACACCAAAAGAATTCAGAGAAAATTACAACTATAATAACAGAGTATTTATTTAAAAAAAAGCAGTTTGTATTGTTCAGCACCGTATCAGTATTTTTGCTGAACACATCTTCTTTATGAAAAAACTGATTTTAATAATAATCTGTTTATTTTCTTTTACATCTGCTTTTTCGCAGGGCAGCAGCAACACATTGGATGTTGTAAGCTGGAACATGGAATGGTTTGGTTCATCTTCAAACGGGCCTGCTGACGACAATCTGCAGGAAACAAATGCCGGGAAAATTTTAAAGTGGCTCGATGCCGATCTGTATGGCCTTGTAGAAATTGTTGATACAATGCGCTTAAGAAGGGTTGTTGATTTTCTCGGTTCAGGTGAATTTGGCTTTTATATCAGCCCGTTTTGCTCGCTGGCAACAAGTCCTTCAAGCGGTAACTGGTTGCCCGGCCAGAAGCTGGCATTTATTTACCGTAAATCTGTTTTTTCAAATGTTTCTGCAAGGGGGTTGCTCACCAGCAGTTCAACTGCTTATACAAACTGGGCATCGGGCCGTTTTCCATATATGCTTACAGCAACTGCAACAATAAACAACATCAGCAAAGAAATTAATTTTATTGTTATTCATGGTAAAGCAGGATCCACACAAAGTGATTATACACGCAGGCTTGCGGGAGCCCAAGAGTTAAAAGACAGTTTTGATCTTCGCTTTTCCAATTCAAACATCATCCTGGTTGGAGATTATAACGACGCACTAAATACCAGTATTTATACAAACGCAAGTGTGTCATCTTACAACCCTATTATCATGGACAGTACAGATGCCGATCATTATTCTTCAATTACTCTTCCTCTTGGAGTTGCAGGACAATCAAGCATGATTGACTACCCGAATGTTATCGATAATCATATTATTTCAAATGAACTGGAACCGTATTATGTACCAGGTTCAGTGCAAATAAAAACAGATGTAATTTCTCTTATTCCTGACTATGTTACTGCCCATAATACATCAGATCACTACCCGGTTTTTTCAAAATATAATTTATCGGCATTAACAACTGCGATTCCTGAATTTGAAAGAGAAAACAGTTTCATAAAAGTTTTATCAAATCCGTTCAAAGAAACAGTAACTCTTATTTCTCAAAAATCATTAACCGATGTAGTGATTAGGCTTACGGATGTAAATGGAAAAATAGTAGCAGTCAATAAGCAAAGAAATATGTTTTCTGATGAGCCACTGCTTCTTTCAGTGCCGCAACTAAATCCGGGAGTTTATTTCCTTACTGTTGAATCGAAGCAAGTAAGAAAAACAATCAGGCTGATTCATTTCTTCTGATAGAGATACGCTAAAAAGAAAAATCCCTGACAATTATTGCCAGGGATTTAATTTATAATTCAGGTTTTATTAGTTCCATGTAATACTCAGATCATCAATGGCTGTTGAAGCTCTGCTGCCACTTCCTGTTGTGGCACTTAATGCAACTATTCTAATCCATATTGGTTGGCTTTGGTTATTTAATGCTGTTCCAAAATTTACAGTTACAGCAGTACTTGAAAAGAATGGCCCTGTAGTAAGAGAAGCCGGCGAAGTTGTTACAGAAGTAAAGCTTGTTGGTGAAGTTCCAATTCCATACTCAACAGCCCAGGTAGTTGTTCTTCCTATTGAATTATCCAACGATTGAAGCAGGAAACTCATCTGGAAATTTGTTTTTCCAATTGTATTATCTATCCGGAAAACATAAGAAGCACCCGGATCATACCCCGTTGAACTTGTTTGGCGCACACCAAGTGCTCTGTTAGTTGAAGCACCCTGAGCGGTAGCGTCAGAAGTTGCAATAAGCCCGGTTGCAGAAGCAAAGTTCTTTAACCCTGCACTTGTCTGGTTCCACAAAGTGCCTGTACCAAGACCTGAACTGTAAACAGGCATATCTCCTGTTCCCAAAGAAGATGCAGTAGCTCCAATCTTAACAAAAATTCCAGTTGGCAGTCCGGCAGTAATACCATCAAAGTTTTGAGTATAAGGAGATGTTGCTAAAGGCAATCCTGATCCACTTCCACCACTGGCGGCCACAACATCACTTAAAGGATTGCGGATTACCAGTTCTTTTGTTGTTGTGTACTGCGTTAAATATCCGGTAACAGAAGTAACGGCTGAAGGATATGTTTGTGATGAGAATGTTGCGGTTGAAGTAGTATAAAGCACAAGTGATGATCCATCATTCATTGTTACGCTTCCGCTGTATGTTCCACTTGTACCACCTGATAAGGCTGCAGGCCCGGTTTGTACCAATGTAGATTCCCATGCTTCAAAATTATTATTCACATCAGCTAACGTAACTACTCTTGGTGTAATGGACTTGCCGCTTGCTTTTACAGTTGCATAATTTAAAGGAACAAGATTAACCTGTAATAATCCATTGAATTCAGAAAGTTCCTGTTGTGATACGTTCACGTCAATTGAATCGCCAAGGTTAAAACTATGTGCCGCATCAAAGCGTACAAGAATACCGGAAAGTCCGTTTCCTTGTTGCAAAACAATATTCTGTGCATTCAGGTTTGAAGTTGTTCTGTCGCTGATAACAATACCTGAAATACGCTTACCATCAGGAGCCATTGTTGTGGTTCCGGTGTACAAGGCTCTCAAATCTGAAATATTCATTACTGTAGTTGCACCCTGGCCACAACGAATGCCTGTGAAATTCACATCAGATGTATCACGGATAATCAACTGTTTCGTTGTTCCGTAAATAGTATAAATAGCATACAATGTTCCGTTACCGTTCGGCACATTTACACCTGCAAAATTTGCATACCCGCTTGTGCGGATAATGACTGATGAGCTTGCCTGGCAGTTTTTAACTGTAAGATTTACTGAACTTTTATAAGAAGAAGTGTCCGAAAATGTTTTGCTTGTATCAGAAGTAATAAATTCATAGTTGTTTAGCTGAATAAGTGTGCCGAGATAATCATCACTCATATTTGTTGTAAGCTGACTCAATGTAACAACTTTAGGTGTAACAGGATTATTCAGAGTGCCCCCAAACAGATACTGATCAATGAGGTTTGATGCAATTGCTTCAAGTGAGGGCGAACCTGCAACAGTTGCCTTTACGCCAAGCTGAGGAAGTTTGTTATAGTCGGATAAACAAAGTCCTTTGCACTTGATATAAACTTTACGGCCAACAGGATACGAATTGTAAAGACCTGTAGCATCGAGCTGTACATTAATTCCACCCGTTTCATCCTGAATATAAATTTCTTTATACAGGTTGCCGCTTTTATCATTTGCCACAACCACACCTGCAACAATTACATCGCTGTTAATCACATCATATGCTCCTGTAACAGTATGCATAGCCTTCAATTGTTTAATAGTATGCGTAACTGTTAGAGCCGGATCTGTCGGAGCTGGCGGCTCATCAAATTTTTTGTTACAGGAGTTCAGGATAAAAGCTGTGGTTAACAGCATCAGCAGACTGCTTAACCCGATATTCACTTTTTTCATATTTCTTTTATTAGTAGTCATTTTTAAAATATTTTTTAGAAGCGAAGTGTTGCACTCGCAAAAAAGTTTAACCCGTAAGCATAATATACTTTAGGAGGAAACTTATTTATATCCCTGTTTTCAAAATCAAAACGCAGTTGTTCATAACCTCCTGTAATAATGTCTTTATTATCAAGAATATTATTTACACCAAGATTAAATACAAGAAATGTGCTCTTGTGATTGATTTCCATTTTTCCCGGCAGTTTCCACGAATAACCTCCAAAGAAGTCAACAGTGTACTGTGGATCCCATTGTGTTTGCTGCAGAATTGAATTCCACAGATCGCTTTTATATTCCAGGCCATCTACTGCACTTTGTGTACGGCGGATAGGATTGAAATCAAGCCACATCTGATCAAAATAATTTCCGGTTAAGCTTACATACCAGAATTTGGGAGAACGATAGTTCAATCCAAAGCTGTAAGCTTCTTGTGGAGTAGAAGCAACTCTGTAATTATTATTGAACACAGTTTCTGAACCCAGTGGTGCATAACTGTTGTCAAGTGTAATATCGGCCTGCTGGCGACTGTCGTAATAATAACGGCCAACTGATGCAGCGCCATTTATTGATAAACCTCCTATAATTTTTGCTTCAAATCCGAACTCTCCACCAAAATGAACTTTATCAATATTGCTTAAAGCATAATTTACAAAGTTGCGGTAATCATCATGATAAAATGAAATCACATTATACTCATGCTGGAAGGTTGTGTAATAACCTGTAAGTCTTATTTTCAAATTAGGGCTATTGAGTACATAACCTGCCTCAGCCGACTGTACAATTGAACTCTGAGGATTTTCCTGCTGAAAATCTCTTGTACGTGGCGAAATATAAATATTATCGAAATAAGGGGCTTTGGTTAAATAAGCTCCGTTCAGATAAAAGTAGTTACGTCCGTTGAGCTTATAAGTAATGCCTGCTTTAAGAGAATAATTTGTAAAGTTATTTTTCTTAGTTATACCAAAAGAATTATCAGGGAATAATCCATTAACAGTATGGCCATCTCTGAAAAACTGTGTATGAGATAACTCAGCCGCTGCAAATAAATCAACCTTATTAAACTTAAACACTCCTTGGCCCCAGGCAGCAGCTCTGTTCATGTACATATCATAATCATAGCCAAACTTGTCTCCTACTTTTAATATTCTGTTAGGAGATAACAGGTTATTCTGATTTGCATTAGGATTCAATGGAAAATCTCTTTCTGCAAACTGGTTCAGGTCAACATAAAAATCACCACCCAGTAAATCATTTACCTTTTTGTAGTATTTATTTTTCTGCCACTGATACGCAGCTCCGAAAGTAAGATCAGCATGTTCTCCTGCTCTTGCATTCAGCACTGTATTATAGTTGAAGCGCTGTGTATTAATCACTCTTTCCTCAATAATGTAATGTGAACGGTGACCAGTTACATTATTTCCGGCAATACCATTTACATTCGTAATTGTTTCTGTATTACTCTTATTGGCAAGATAAAGTTTTGCCCAGTTAATCTGGCGGAGGTTAATATCATTACGCATTGCAGTTTCCATCTGATCAGCCTGCAATGTATCGCCATTTGCCCTGTAATAACTTGGAAGGTAACGGTAATAATCAGGACGTGGATCGGCTGAATTATACCAGTCGAGCGCTGTTGTACTTCTGTTGCCAAAAGAGTAACCAAATGCAGTTACAAGCGAAGTTTTATTATTGATGCGGAAATCATGTGTAAAAATTGCATAAGGCTGATGCGATTTTGCAACACTTGAATTCCTGACTTTTCCGTTTTGATAACCCCAGTAAGGATTATAATAATGCGTACCAGCAAGGTCCTGCATTTCCATTACAGAAGCTGCCTGCCTGCCACTTTCTGTAGGTGCACCAAAAGCAACCAGTGACAACAGATGGCGTTGGCCAATACGTTTATCAACTGCTGCAAAATAGCTCCAGCCATTATAATACGTACCGGGAACAAATCCTTCATCTGAATAGCGGCGGCTGCCACTGAAAGAGAACGCCCATCCTTTTTTACTCATACCGGTAGAATGCGTAAGCATTATACGATGATTGTAGTTACGGTTTGAATAAGCGTAGCTTAAACTTGTTTGCGCCCTCTGTTTACTTGCTCTTGCATCAATATTGGTATTACTTCCAATATCGCCAAAAGTGTACGTGTTGTACCGAAGCCCCATAGAAACATCACGGTTACGGAAAACATCGTTTAAACCACCCCATAAACCATAAGGAGTAAACCCGTTGTCCAGATTTTCCATCGGTATTCCGTTCATATACGTGCCGAAAAGATCGGCATCATATCCACGGATGCGGAAACGCACAGCACTGAAATTAAATGAAGCTGCCGAATAAAAGGGATCACGACCAGCTGTAAGAAGAGAGGAAACATTCTGAGAACTTGCATCACCGAGATCATTATCATCCAATGAAACAACAGGAATATTTTCCAGCACACTTTCTTTAAGTTCCTCTACCGTTGTATCCCTGGTGGGTAGTGTGTCTGTAGAATTCTTTTGCTGCGAATAAACAAAGGTTCCGGCACACAGGAACAAAAGCAGCAGTTTTGTTTTTAGCATGTAACTCTGGTTTGAATGTGCGAAAATCAGTCACTTTGAGCATACATCAAAATAAAAATAATCACACATATTATTTTTCCCTTAAACAGCTTGTTTGATCTGTAAGAACCGTTTTGTTACTATGTTTGCTGTTTATTTTTGGCTATATGACAAGAATTAACATTTTACTGGTTTTATTACTGATTTCAGTTGGTTTCGTTCATGCTCAATCAGGAAAACAGCAATACAAAGTTACCATTGCAGGTTTTTATAATCTTGAAAATTTTTACGATACAACTGATAATCCTGCTGTAAATGATGATGAATTTACACCAGCCGGGCCTAAAAACTACAACAGTTCCATTTATTGGGATAAAGTACAGCATCTTGCAACTGTAATTTCTCAAATGGGAACAGATCTTAATGCCGACGGGCCTGCAATACTTGGCGTAGCAGAAATAGAAAACGATACAGTACTGAATGATCTGATTCATCATAAACTGCTTGCAAAAAGAAATTACCAAATTGTACATTACGATTCAAGAGATGCCAGAGGTGTTGATGTGGCAATGCTATATAATCCAAAATATTTTACTGTTGAAGCAAGCGATAAACTTTTTGTAAAGCTGCCAAGTGGTACAAAAGATGCGTATTACACCAGGGATATATTATGGGTGAAAGGAAAACTTGACGGCGAAACAATTTACGTGTATGTAAACCACTGGCCCAGCCGCAGCGGAGGAGAAGAAAGAAGTGCTCCGGCAAGAGAAGCAGCCGCACAGGTTTGCCGTAATCACATAGATTCAATTTTAAAAATTGAACCCGATGCCAAGTTTATTGTTATGGGCGATTTGAATGATGACCCGATTAATAAAAGTGTAACCAAAGTAATAAATGCAAAGGGCAAAAAAGAAGATGTAAAACAAGGCGGAATGTTTAATCCCTGGATGGAACTATATAAGAAAGGAATCGGCACGTTGGCTTACCAGGACGCATGGGGCTTATTCGATCAGATACTTATTTCATACCCCTGGCTTAACAAAGAACAAAAAGGGTTCTTTTTTTACCAGCAACACATCTTCAATAAAGAATACATGGTTGAAAACGTAGGTAAATATAAAGGCTACCCCATGCGTACATGGGATGGCAATACTTACCGTGGCGGATACAGCGATCACTTTCCCACTTACATTGTTTTCTTAAAAAGAATTTAAAAGAAAATGCCCCGCAAAAACGGGGCATTAATTTAATAAGTTAGTTCTTCAGAAAAGGAATTGGAATTTAGATAGACTCGGAAAGATACAGATTGAAATCAGATTTCAGCTTGCTGAATTGCTTTTCAACAATATCCATATCCTTGTTCATTTTTTTAAGTTTTTTCTGGATATCTTTTGTTACAGAACTTTCTTCCTGTAGTTCTTTCGACAGCAGTTGATCAAGTTCATGAATATCCTGACGAAGCATGTTTACAGTATCATCTTCGGTAATAAATTTGTTTTGAAAATACTCAGCACGCTCCAAAAAATCATGGTCTGTGTCGGCCTGTAACACCTGCGACAGCCTATTCTTCAAATGGTTGTTCTCCTGCTGAATAAACTGCAGGTATCGCTTCCATGTATCGCTTTCGTGCCGGTACTGAAGAATCTTTCTATTTAAAGCCATAGTAATAAACATCGTTTTTAAAGGAATGCGGTTTTATTTCATCCCGATTAGCAAATCTAAAAACCTCGCCATTGGATGTTAATAACAAACGTCACTACCCATGCTGATACTCATCATGGCCTGTATCCTGCTTTTTAGTGACAGTTTATAGCGTCTGCTGGTGCATTTGCAAGCACCGGACTGATGTAGGGAATACCAAGATTCATTCCTCGAAGAATGAGAATAAATGCCATTATCGTCATCAGATAAGGCACTGCATTTTTAATTTTTTTTCTTACAGAAAATGCAAGTCTGTTTCCTGCAATGCCAAGCAGCAGCATTAAAGGCAAAGTACCGGCACCAAATGCAGTCATGAACAATATACTCTGCTCAACACGACTAAAATTTAATGCACTTGCAAGTGCAACATATACCATACCACATGGCAGTAAACCATTTACCATCCCAAAGAAAAGAAATGACGATTTTTTTTCTTTATTTAAAAGACGGATCAATAATTGCTGAACAAAAGCATTTAATTTCTGCGACCATTTGGGTTGCCAGGTGTATCGTAAAAAATAATATTGTACAATAAAAACGAGAATAACAATTCCTGTAATAATTGAAAGCCATTGCTGAAACCCTGCCATATAAACTGTGCGGCCTGCAATACCAAACAGCAACCCAAGAATTGAATACGTAATAATGCGGCCTGTATTATAGGAAAAAGCTGCAACACGCTGCTGCCATAATGGAAGGTGCTGTACCGGTAAAGCCAGCGCAAGGGGTCCGCACATTCCAACACAATGTAAACTGCTGAATGTGCCAAGTAATAATCCTGCTGTTAAAGCTTCAAACATTATTTTACAGTTAATGGCTGCTCATTGTAATAACTTACGCCATCGGTAGTCCACGTAGTTTTCACTATATAATTATCTGCCGATAATTGCCCGGAAGGCAAAATCTGTAATGCGTTTTCGTTCAGCTCCAAAGCAAATTTCTTATCTTTTCCTGCATTTGATGGACAATAAAACCATGCTTTACCGTCTGTCTTCCTGCCTTTCATTTCTACAGGAAACTGCAAAATTATTTTTCCACTGTCTTCTTTAATAATCAAAGCTGAACTTAGCTTGTTTGCCCTGTTTGTACCATCAATTACATCCTGGTACTGCAATTCATCTTTATAATATTCCTTGCTTACTAAATCATAATTTGTATTCACTGATTTATATACAAGAAAGAAAATAAAGCCCATGAATAAAATAATACCAATGGTGAGTTTATGACCCCAGTTCAGTTTCATTCTTCTGTATTGATGATTGTTATTTACTTACCATAAACAGGCCCGAGAAAATTAGTCTTTAGTACATCAATTTTCTTATTCCCGTTATATATAGCCACTTTTAACGGAGTTTTCCGTAACTGGATCGATTTCTTTGGTAAAATGATAAAGAACGATCCCTGTCCCTGCTCTTCAGCTTTTACATGAACGTAATCACCAACCATTTGTACGCTGCCATCCATTCCTTCAAGCTTAACGGTCAATGGAATGTTTTCCATTGTTTTGTTAGATACTTTAATGTTATAAAGGTTAGAGATACTATCGGCTCCTCTTTCCTGGTAAAGCAACCCTGATGAACGGAGAACAGTTGCTTTTACATCTTTTTGTGATAACAAAAGAATTGTAAGCAAACTGACCAGTACTACAAGTAATGCCGTGTACATACGCATACGGCGTGTATATTGAAGCTTTTCGTGATTGGCAATTCCGTTTTCACTTGCATACCGGATAAGGCCACGTTCAAAGCCTACACTGTCCATCATGCCATCGCATGCATCTATACAGGCTGTACAGCCTACACATTCCATTTGTGTACCGTTACGGATATCAATTCCCGTAGGACAAACTTTTACGCATTGCTTACAGTCAATACAATCACCTGCTGTACGTTCTTCTTTTTTGTTGAATTTCTTTCGCTCTTCACCACGCTTATAATCGTATGCAACAATCATTGAATTCCTGTCGAGCAAAACACTCTGCAATCTTCCATAAGGACAAACAACAATACAAGCCTGCTCTCTGAAGAACGCATATACACCATAAAACACGGCACTGAAAATCATTAAAGCAACTAATGATCCTACGTTTTCAGATGGGTGCTGAATCATTTCCCACAATTCCTTAGCACTAATAATGTATGCAAGAAAAATGTTGGCAATAATAAACGCAAGCACATAAAAAATGATGTGCTTGGAAAGCTTTTTAATAATTTTTTCAGTTGTCCAGGGTGCTGCTGCCAGTAACCTTTGTTGTGGAGCATCGCCTTCAATAGCATATTCTATTTTACGGAAAACCATTTCCATAAAAATCGTTTGAGGGCAAACCCATCCGCAAAAAAGCCTTCCGAATGCCGATGTAAACAATACAATCGATACTACGAAAGTGATCATTAAAATAGCAAAGATGAAGAAATCCTGTGGCCAGAAAATATGCCCGAAAATGATAAACTTCGCTTTCGGAACATTAAACATAAACAACGGCCTTCCGTTTACGTAAATAAAAGGCAGAGCCAGAAAAACCAGAAAGAAAAACCAGCTTACGTAAGTTCTTATGTTATAAAACTTTCCTTTGGGTTTTAAAGCATAAATCCAGTTCCTGTGCCCTCTTTCATCTACCGTTCCAATTCTGTCTCTGAACGATTCCTGTGTTTTTATTTCTGACTCTGCCATAATTTTTTTGCCGAAGTTATTTCTATTTTTTAGCTGCGGTTGTATCTTTTGTTACACTTGCAGCAGTTGAATCTTTTGCCGGTGCAGCACCATCTTCTTTATACAGCTCACCCTGCTTTTCTTTTGCACCAGCAGGATTGCTTCCGTGAAGAGATTTGATAAAGCTTGCCAGTTGTGCAATCTGCATGGGCGAATACTGATCTTTCCAGCTCTGCATACCTTTATCAGGCCATCCGTATTTAATTGTTTTAAACACATCTTTTATACTTCCGCCGTGCAGCCAGTAATCATCAGTAAGATTTGGCCCGATGTTACCTTGTGCATTTGCACCATGACAGGTAGCACATGTTTTTTCAAAGTTGGCTTTACCTGCACTGATCGCAGCAGCATCGGTTAAAAGTGTAACAGTATTTTCATCCACTTTGTTTCCGGCTTTTTCCAGATAAGCTTTCTGTGCTTCTTCAGCTTCTTTTACAGCAAGTTCATATTGTTGTTTACTTGAAAGACCTGCATGCGAAATTTCGTAACGATAGAAGTAAACAACTGCCACAATAATGGTGAGATAAAAACCCCAAAGCCACCAGCCTGGAAGTTTATTATCAAGTTCACGAATACCATCATAATCGTGCCCAAGGTCAATATTAGCTTCCTGTTCAGCAGGTCTGAAACCATTAAATCGTTCCCACCATGATAATTTTGGTGCAACAGCAGCACCGCCTGCCACACCTGCAACAGTTTGTGCTGTATATACATTTTGTTTGCTCAGAAACTTCATAACAAAAAGACCGAGCAGCAAAACAACCAGCAGCTCAATTGCAATAACACTTACAAGCAAATAAAATGTAGTTTCAGTTAGTCCTGCAATTGAAGAAGTTTCAGCAGAAGAAGTTGCTGCATCCTGAGCCGAAACTAATGCAGGAGAAATAAGGAACAAAATACCGATCACTGTTTTTATAGCGCCGGAATTTTTCAGTTGCATATTCTGCCATTTGGCCGTACCGGTAACCACACTTGCAAGTACAGCAATAACAATAAGCAGGAAAATGATAATTACAAGCATTGTAATTGCAACCGGGTTTGTCCATACCGTTTTTGGAGCGGTATCTGCGGCTGCGGCAGTTTTATCCTGTGCAGTTGCAGCCAGTGCCGTAAACAGCATTACAAAAGGTAAAAAAACCTTGAGCAAAACTGTGGGTGAAAAATAGCGTTTCATATTTAATAAGATCATTTTTATTTATTATCTAATGGAATGCGGCTTATTTCATCCATTTCTTTTTTATCTGATTTTAATAACCAAACCAGCATAACGCAAAAGAAGATGAAGAAAATCAGCAACGACGTTAAACCGAAAATACTGATGTTACTTATTTTCTCGATGTAGTGTATAAATTTCATTATTTACAGTTTAACAAACGTTGTTATTTAATAGCCGTTTCAGTTTTAGGAGCAGATTTAATATCCTTACCTATACGTTGCAGATAAGAGATAAGAGCAACAATTTCCTTGTTTTCAATATTCTGTAAATCCACACCTTCCGATACCGCAGCCAATTGTTTCACCTTATCATCTTTTTTCAGTGTTTCAGCAATCATTTTTGCCTGCTTTTGTAAATCATCATTTGCAATCTGATCGTATCCCTTTGCATACGGAACACCTAACGTTTGCATTGCCCTGATTTTTGCAGGTGTGATAGCTGTATTGATATCATTTTTAAACAGCCATGGATAACGAGGCATGATTGATTTTTCCTGAACCTGACGAGGATCCCACATGTGCATGAAATGCCATGCATCAGGGTTTTTACCACCTTCACGAGCAAGATCTGGTCCTGTACGTTTACTACCCCATTGGAATGGATGATCGTACACAAATTCACCTGCTTTTGAATATTCCCCATATCTCACAACCTCATCACGAAACGGACGCACCATTTGTGAGTGACAGACATAACAACCTTCCCGAACATAAATATCACGACCCTGTAATTCAAGCGGAGTATAAGGTTTCACACTTGCAATAGTGGGGATATTTGATTTAACGAGGAACGTAGGAACTATTTCAATTAAGCCGCCAATTGCTACAACAACAAGACTCAATACCAGCATGAGAACAGGTTTTCTTTCAATAACACTGTGCCAGTATTCTTTTCCATGTGATGCTTTCTTTTCAAGTGGTGCTGCTTCTGCTTCCTCATCGCCAATAAAGCTTCCCTTTTTAATTGTTTTAACCAGGTTGTACGACATCATAACAGCACCGGTAAGGTAAAGTAATCCACCAATGCTTCGTGTGATGTACATAGGTACAATATTGGTTACAGTTTCAAGGAAGGTAAATTTCAACTGGCCTTCTTCTGTAAACTGTTTCCACATATCGGCCTGTGCAAAACCAGCCCAGTACATAGGAATAGCATACATAATAATACCAATAGTACCTAACCAGAAATGGTTTGTTGCAAGCTTCTTTGAATACAATTCAGTATTCCACAGTTTAGGCACTAAATAATAAAGCATACCAAATGCCATAAAGCCGTTCCATCCTAAACCTCCAATGTGTACGTGCCCGATAATCCAGTCGGTAAAGTGTGCTATTGCATTCACACTTTTAATACTCATCATTGGCCCCTCGAATGTACTCATACCATAACAGGTAACAGCCACAACGAAGAATTTCAACACAGGCTCTTCACGCACTTTATCCCACGCACCACGAAGTGTAAACAAACCATTGAGCATACCACCCCAGCTTGGGGCAATGAGCATAACGCTGAACACCATACCAAGTGATTGTGCCCAATCAGGCAATGCAGTATATAATAAGTGGTGAGGGCCAGCCCAGATGTAAATAAAGATGAGAGCCCAGAAGTGAATAATTGATAAACGATATGAATAAACAGGGCGGTTTGCAGCTTTTGGCATGAAATAATACATCAAACCAAGAATTGGTGTAGTAAGGAAAAATGCAACCGCATTATGACCGTACCACCATTGTACAAGAGCATCCTGTACGCCAGCATACCAACTGTAACTTTTAATCCATGAAAAAGGAAGCTCAAAAGAGTTTACAATATGCAGCATAGCAACTGTAATCCATGTGGCAATGTAAAACCAGATTGCAACGTACAAATGTTTCTCTCTTCTTTTAAGAATCGTTCCAAACATGTTGATACCAAACACCACCCAGATTAAAGTAATCAGAATGTCAATTGGCCATTCAAGTTCGGCATATTCCTTACCTGTGGTAAAACCAAAGAAAAGGGTAACTGCTGCAAGAACAATAATAAGCTGCCAGCCCCAGAAGTGAATCCAGCTCAACTTGTCATTGAACATTCTTGCTTTTGTAAGCCGTTGCAGTGAGTAATAAATACCTGTGAACATACAGTTGCCTACAAAGGCAAAGATCACAGCATTTGTGTGGATAGGACGAAGCCGTCCGAAAGTAGTACCTGGAAAGTTGAGTGAAACAACCGGCAGATAAAACTGTATAGCTACCCACAAACCAACTGTCATACCAACAAGCCCCCAAATGGCAGTGGCATAACCAAAGTACTTAACGATCTTGTTGTCGTAATGGAACTTTTCTAATTGCATAACTTCCTGTTTGTTTGTTATAGTTTTGATTTCTGGTTTTCTGATGTTTGATTAGATTGACTGTTTTTTGAAATTTTATCGTCGAAAAGAATTCGCATGGGGGGAGACTGCTGATCGTCGTATTGCCCGGATTTAACACTCCACAGGAATGCCCCGAGAAATAAAGCAGCAACCGATACACTTGCAATCAGCAAAATTATTATTACACTCATATAGAAATCAGGTTGTAAAACTATCTGTCACAGGTTTGTCAACTACTGACCAATATCAGTATTTTCGTTGACTTTTATCAAAAAACCCATGACTTCTGTCAGTTATAATTTTTTACTTAAGTTTCAACATCTTGGCATATAATGTTGATGCCCCGAAAGTTAGCAAAATAATACTTACCGAACTCGATGGCATAAGGATTGCCGCAATCATTGGCGAAAGTTCGCCACGCAACGCAAAATACAATCCAACAACATTATACAGTAACGACAGTACAAAACTTGCAATTACAATATTCTTATTGGCTTTTGCCATAATTAAATAAGACGAAAGGCGGTGTAATTCGCCTGCCTCCAGAATACCATCGCTTGCCGGGGTAAAATTATTCGTACTTTCTGTTACAGCTATTCCTGCATCACTTTGCTTTAACGCACCTGCATCATTTAATCCGTCACCAATCATAATTACTTTATCACCTGCAAATTGCTGATCCTGTATATATTTCAGCTTATCCTGTGGTTTCTGATTAAATAGCAGTCTTGCCTTACTGATTGCATGATGGAGGGTTTTCTTTTCGGCCTCATTATCCCCCGACAGAATTGATATTTTATAATGACGCTGCAACTTTTTAATCTGTGCAAGCAACGATGGCCTGTATTGATTACGAATGCTGTAATAACCCATTGCAACACCATCTATCATTACAAATAATGTACTTCCTTCCTGTACCTGCAGATTTTCGCCGGTAACAAATTCTGACGAGCCAATTGCTATTATCCTGTTCCCTACAATTCCCTGAATTCCTTTGCCAACCATCTCCTTGAAATTCTTCACTTCTCTCCGCTCTCTTAAACCAAAATGCTTAACCAGTAATTTGCTTAACGGATGGCTGCTGCAGGCTGCAATTGAAGCAATATCAGTTTCATCATCGGCCAATAATTTATTGCCCACAAAAACAATATCCTGGCTTTCTGTAGTTGTTAATGTTCCTGTTTTATCAAATACAATATGATTGGCATTGGCAATTTCTTCAATTGTCTGCGCATTGCGCAAATACATTTTGTTACGGCCAAGAATGCGAAGCACATTGCCGTTTGTAAATGTGTTTGATAATAATAAAGCACAGGGACACGCAACAATGAGTACAGTTGTAACCACATTCCACGCTTTTGTTACATCGTGATGATATACCCAGTATGATGCGCCCATAAGTGCCAGTGTAAACACAACCCAGGTAAAATACTGGTTAATAATATCTACAAATGATCTTTTTTCGGGAGCCGGTTTTTCTTCATTATTCCAGAGTTTGGTTAAATAACTCTGTGCAACTTCCTTCATTACCAGCATTTCAATATTACCACCGGTTTGTTTGCCGCCGGCATACACCAATTCACCCATATCTTTTAATACCGGTAAGGATTCGCCTGTTACAAAGCTGTAATCAATTAAAGCTTTTCCTCTTGTAAGCAACCCATCGGCAGGAATCAGTTCTTCATTATGAATAAGTATTGTATCGCCGTTTTTAATATCGGGCAACGCAGTAGGAATTTCTTTCCCATCTTTCAAAACCGTAATTGCAATGGGGAAATAAGAAGTATAATCTCTTTCAAAAGATAGCTGCTGGTAAGTTTTATCCTGCAGCACACGCCCAACAAGCATAAAAAATACAGCACCGCTCAGTGAATCGAAATAACCGCTTCCTGTATTACTCAACAGTTCGTAAACGCTTCGGCTGAATGTAATGATAATTGCAAGTGCAATGGGTGTATCTATATTCAGGTACCGGTGCTTTAAACTTCCCCAGGCACTTTTATAAAAAGGGATGGAACTGTAAAGAAATACAGGGATTGCCAAAATCAGGTTCAGATACCTGAACATACTTTGCATGCTTTTTTCACTTCCTTCAAGTCCAAAGTATTCAGGAAAACTCATGAGCATAATATTGCCAAAACAAAAACCGGCTACGCCCAACTGATAGATCATACTCCGTTCAATACGAGGCTTTGCTTTGCTGAGATTCTGCAGGCTGATGTATGGCTCATAGCCAATACTGGTAAGCAGCTCGGCAACGGCACGAACAGAAGTTGACTGATGATTAAAAATAACATCAACTTCCTTGCTGGAGAAATTTACTCTTGAGGTAACAATATCTTTATTCAGTTTGTTGAGGTTTTCAAGTAACCACAAACAGGAACTGCAATGTATTTGCGGGAGATAAAAAGTAATATGAGTCTGTTCATCATTTTTAAATGTAATTAACTGCTGCTGAATTTTTTCATCCTCCAGAAAAGAGAATTTATCTTTCCGAACCTCAATCCGCTGGCTTAAACCCGGATTTTCATTGAGGTTATAATACTCGCACATGTCGCCCTGGTTAAGTACCTGGTAAACTGTTTTACATCCCTGGCAGCAGAAATTTTTGTTGTCGAACTTAATATCTTCTGTTACACAATCATCACCGCAGTGATAACATTGGATGGCTTGTTTCGTAACTGAACTCATATAGACATGCAAAGTAATTTTGATGTAAAATGTTTTTGCTGACAGCAATCATACGAAAAAATGACCATTATCAAAAAACAAAACCCTGCCGTAGATCTACTGCGGCAGGGTGAGGATGTAATTCTGTAAAATGGTTATTTAACAGCGATGTGTTTACCCGCTGCATTTTTCTTTACTTCCTCTTTTTTAGGAAGCATTAGTTTCAGCAACCCATTATCATAAACTGCTTCGATATGTTCCCTGTTTATTTCTTCTGGAAGGGTAAAGCTGCGACTGAAGGAAGAATAGTTGTATTCTTTTCGTGTAAACTTTTCATCTTTTTCTTCCTTGTTTTCTTCCCTTTCACAACTAATGATAAGCATATTCCCTTCTACATCAATGTTGAAATCTTCTTTCTTCATGCCGGGCACGGCCAGGGAAACAGTATAGTCATTTTTGTTTTCAACAATATTTACAGCGGGTACAGTCATCATGCGGCCCATTAAACCGCCGTTATCAAACCATTCATTCCATGGTTTAAAAAAGTCGTCGAATACGGTTGGCAACATCCCAACTTTTGAAATAGCTCTTGTTGACATAGACACCTCCGTGTTTTAATATTTGTAATTTTTTTACCAAACTGAGTGTTTTAAGGTTGCCTGTCAGTCGGGCAATTTATAAATACAATCCTTTTAGAGGTTTCATTTTGTATTCATCCATTCACTGATTTTTAGTTCAGCTTTTTCAACAGCATACTTTGTGAGTAATGCTGCCAGTTTTGCCAGCCCGTCTGCAAGCGCATTTTGATTGGCATTTTCAACGTTCCTGCTTTCATTAATAATCCCTGAAAAAAGCTGTCCGGCAACATTTATTGGTTTAATACTTTCTTTTACATCAAGCCAATCGTAGTGAATTGCTTTTCCCAGTTCGGCTCTGCGCTGTTCCAAACGTTTCTTTTCCTCCCTGATATGCTTTAACGATCTAATCCTCTTCCTCATCTTCATCATCTTTAAATAATTGTTCCAGAATAGCATTCATAATTGGTATCCGGAGAATTTTTTCTTTCAGCACCCACACCACTATCCCCGCCAGTAAATAAAAGCCGCTTACTATTAAAAACCCCCAATAGAATTCACCGGTTATTTTTGAAAAAACAAATGCCAAAGCAAAACTTGCAAACAAAAGAACAATTACAAAAACAGCCGATATAATTACAGCAGCCAGAATATTGGCAGCAACCTTCGATGTTTTTTCGGCTCCTGTAAATTTTGCATAAGCAATACGGTTATCAACATATTCTTTTATATGCCCCGCAAGCTCCTCCGCCCTGGCAAACGTTTTTTCCATTGTGAAGAGGTTTATGGTTAAGCGATTTCTTCTATATTATTTTTTAAAGCATCCTGCCTGTCTTTGATATTAACCTTTAGCGTATTCATTTTTTCTTTTACTGCCTCCGCCATTTTTTTTCCATTCTCGGCAATCTTTTTACGGGTATCAACACCTTTGTTTGGGGCAAACAAAATTCCCAATACACCGCCTGCAACAACGCCGACTGCTGCTGCAATAGCAATTTTTGCAAGATTGTTCATAAAAAAAGTTTTAAAGGTGAATTAAATCATGTTTTACAAGTTAGTCAATCAAAAAGCCGGTTCCTATGATGCTGCTCAAAAAACCCGGTGATGTAAATCAGAATAAAAAAAGCAACTAATCTGCATTCTATTTTTTATCGTTTTCTTCGTTGTTTCAACACCCTTGTTTTGTTTAATATGTATGACAATATTATTCCTATGCTATGAGAAGTATCAACAGGCAGATTGATGCTTGTCATCGGAAAATCTGAATGATTTAATTAATTTTAAAATTATACTGATTTACTTATCTAAATTATTGGTCATGCTCGGCAACTTAAATGAACAACAAATAAATAATCTGCTTTCAAGCCAGGTAATTGGGCGACTTGCCTGTAGTGCTGACGATCAGCCATATCTTGTACCCGTTACATATACTTACGATGGCATATATATTTACGGGCAAACAAACCAGGGTATGAAGCTGGATGCGTTGCGAAAAAACCCAAATGTTTGTTTTGAAGTGGACCAGATGACCGATATGACCAACTGGCAAAGTGTTGTTGTAATAGGAACATTTGAAGAGTTAAAAGACGATGAAGCCGAAGAAGCACGGCAGGTGTTTTTCAACCGCTTATTTCCTTTGCGAACAAGCGCAACCGTTCATGCACACGAACATGGAAGTGAAAGCCAGATCAGTGACATGAACCGGGTAAAACCTGTTATTTACCGCATATTGATTAAAGAAAAAACAGGCCGATTTGAAAAAAGATAAAGTATCTTGGATGAATGTCGGGGCAAAAGCATTTTCCGGTTTCTTCTGCTTACAGCACGCATAATACTGTTGAAATTATTCGTGGTGGCCAATCTTATTTTTCATTACTGCTTCAACTTATTGAACAAGCCCGGCACAGCATTCATTTACAGACTTATATTTTTGATGATGATGAAACCGGCACAACGGTTGCTAAGGCATTGATTAAAGCTGCTCAGCGTGGTGTACGGGTTTTTATGCTGCTTGATGGCTACGCATCACAAAACATTGGCAGCGGATTTATTGCAACACTAAAAAAAAGTGGTATTCATTTCCGTTGGTTTGAACCAATTTTCAGAAGCAGGCACTTCTATTTTGGACGGAGGCTTCACCAGAAAATTTTTGTAGCCGATGCTATGCACAGCCTCGTTGGAGGAATAAACATCAGCAACCGATATAATGATATGCCGGGCGAACAGGCCTGGCTCGACTGGGCGTTGTATTGCTCTGGCGAAGTAAGCGCTGAACTGTTCAATTTATGTGTAGCCGTTTGGAATAAATCGGGCTGGGGTAAAAAGAAACAACAGATGCTTACAGAAGAAGCTTCTGTTCATCTCCGCACAAGCGAATGCCTCGTAAGAGTAAGACGAAACGACTGGGTTCGCCGCAAAAATCAGATTAACAGAACTTATATTGAGCTGTTTAAAAAAGCTGAATCACACATCACAATCATGTCGAGTTATTTTTTGCCGGGTCGTTTATTTCGCAAACACATGGCAAATGCCATTAAGCGTGGTGTAAAAATAACTGTTGTTGCAGCAGGCACAAGCGATGTAATAATGGCAAAGCATGCCGAACGTTATTTATACCGTTGGATGTTCAGAAATAAAATTGAGTTGTACGAATACCAGCCAAGCATTTTACATGGAAAACTCACTACTTATGATTCAAAGTTTGTAACAATCGGATCGTACAACGTAAATAACATCAGCGCTTTTGCAAGCATAGAACTGAATCTTGATGTTCTGAATAAACCTTTTGCAGAAAAAACAGAATTTCTTCTTAAAAACATTATTGAAAACGACTGCAAGCAGATTACACAAAAAGAATTTGAAAAATACAACAGCCTGGTTAAGCGGATATGGCAAAAAATCTGTTACGAAATTATCCGTGTGGTGTTTTATCTTTTTACTTTTTATTTCAAGCAAAGAAGTTAGTTACCCTTTATTCTGTTCCATAGATTTTTAATTACCTCTTTGTTCCACCCGGCAAACCGTCCACGTTGTACAACCAGTTTATTTTCGTTATCAGGATGCTCAAGAAAATAATGAAATACAAACCGCTCTTTCGGGTTCTGCCAGCCCAGCATCTGACCAAAACGCAAATCATTAAACACCAACGTATCGTTCCATTTTTCCACGGTATAAAACTGCTGCGAAAACCGGATAAGCTTCTGCAGGTCTTCATGATCTTTTACAGGCTCAAGTAACGAATCGTTTCTTGGAAAAAACTGAAACTCTATTTCCTGTTTCCGATCAAAAACTGAACGAAAGCCAACATAATAACCGCTGTCGTTTCCTGCAACTGTAAACCAGAGCCAGTTATTCAGTGGCGCAGGTGTGGTAAAATAGCGTTCATGTGGAATGTGTTGTAATGCAAAGCTTTCTCTCACGCTTTTATCAATAGTAAGTTTATTAATGCCGCAATATGCCAGGTATAAAAAAGGCAAAACAACTCCAACCACCCACAACAAAGTACGTTTTGGATGATAGGCATTCAGAATAAGCAGCATAACAAAAGCAATTACCGGCCAGATGGAGAAAAACGGATCGGCAACATAAATTGTATTGAACGAAAAACGATGATGACTGAACGGTTCTAACCAGCCAACACCATAATTATTAAATCCATCTATAAACAAATGCAGGAAAACTTCAGCAGTAAAAAACAACAACCATTTGCGGAATGAAATATCATGCGGTCGGTGAACACGCTCGGCTGTTAATGCAAATACAGGAATAATGAGTACAGCAAAAAGTATGGAATGTGTAAAGCCACGATGTGCGAGCAGATTTTCAGACGTATTCATCCAGAAAGACGCAATAAAATCAATATCAGGAATACTCTGTGCCAATGCTCCCCAAAGCATTGCTTTTTTTCCGAATCCTTTTTCAAAAAAAGCTTCGCCTACGCAGGCACCTAATGCTATGTGGGTGAGAGAATCCATGTTTTACTTTTACAGCACGTCAGAATTTTATTTTCCGCTTTTTCATTTCTTCCTTCAGCTTTTCAGGAATATCCCGGCAACCGCAATTTTTTGCATGCTCTAAATGCCATGCAATGCGTTGTTCAAGCGTTGCTTTTTCGGGCATCCTGTTTTTCAGATGCCATTCCTTATTCAATTTTGGTTTAGTAATGGCCATATCGTTTATTTAAATGTAAGAAAGAACGGAAGATAAAAGTTCAGCAGTAAGGGAAAAAAGAAGGGCCGATTAAAGAACCAGCCCGTTGAAACAATAACCAACCAAAAATTTATCGATGTGTGATAAACACCGGCAGATGATGATCTGCTATAACATCTGTTATAAAGCTTCGTTTTATGAGCTGAGAAATACCTGAGCGGCCAAACGCACCAGATACCAGCAAAGCTCCTTTCCTGTTTTCCATCCATGAGCCGAAGAATTGTTTTGGCGGCATATCCAGTTTCATCATCGTTAAATCACTGAAATGTCTTGCCGTCAGCTCTTCTATATTTGCCTGTTTGGGAAATTCATTCTTCCCATCCTCATGTGCATAAACCAATAATGTTGGCCTATTGCATAACTCAGGAAACAGGTAGGCAAACTGCTTGATGGCGTAAACTGACGATTCCGTACCATCATAGCTCAGGATGTTGGTCTGCGGAAAATTAAAATCTTCCGGTACAACGATTACCGGACATTCAGACCCGTGTAATACATCCTGCAAATACTCATTGAGCTTGCCGCCCAGGTTTTCGTAAAACACTTCACTGCCTACTATGAGTAAATCCGCAAATCTTGTCTCCAGTTTCAACTCAGGCAATGCAAAATCATATAAATCTTCATGAACCCTGTATTCTATTCCATTTTTCTGGCAAAGCATTTCAAATTTTGCAATGTTTGCCTTTATTACCTCCGCATTCTTCTCTTCTACAGTTGGTATAAACATCGGTCCGCTCATACCATCTGCATAGCTCCACAAACTCGCCGCTTGTGCTTGTGGTAAAAAAGCTCCGGTTAACAAAACTGGTTCCAGTTCATTTAACCGGCGGGCAAATTCGAAAGAGCCGTTAGAAAAATGTGTACCATCAAAAGCTAATAATATCTTTTTCATAGTACAATCTTTTAACAGTTCAAAGTTCATATTTGAACCATGTTAAGAAAATGACTGGCAACATCTTCCAAACTGACAAGGGTCAGTAGAAAATCAGGAGTTTATTTTGAAGATAATAAGCTGCAAAATCAAGTATTTTCCTGGCCTATTTAAGCCGCTTTTATGCATTTTCCGGGAGTGAGTACCATCAAGCCGTAAAGTGATACACATCATAGGATATTTCATTATATTCAGATAGCTTGTTTGTCTAAATAAAATTGTATGAATGCCAATATTACTCCCGAAATAAGAGAAGTAATGGAGGCTCTGCACTACAGACCTTCCGTTTCTATTATTCAACCTTTTGATACGAAAGTGGGATTGAAAACCGAACTTTCTCACGCACTCAAAATTGCTGTTGACAAAGCCGAGCTGGAACTAACCAGCAACTATTCATCAGAACTTGTTCAGCCAGTTTTGAATAAGCTGAAATTAATTGTTAAAGAGCTGAAACCCGAATCGCAAAAACAAAAGAAAAGTGTTGCCATTTTTGTGTCGCCTGTTTTTGAAAAGGTACTTTACCTTGATGTTCCTGTAGAGCAAAAAGTAATTGTAGATGATTCGTTTGAAATCCGTGATCTTATCTACAGCAAAAAACAACTGCACAATTACCTTCTCTTAATCCTTAGTTCTAAAGAAAGTAAACTGTTCCTGTTTAATTCAGAGAACTTTGCACAACTAATTCCCGACAGGTCGTTTTCCATCGACTCATATATGAACGATGTACCTGAACGTGTAACCAACTTTTCAGATGCCGACGAAAGAAAAGAAATACTCACGGAAAAATTGCTGCACCAGGTTGATCTTGCAATGGATGAAGTATTAAACAAGTATCCGCTTCCGGTTTTTGTGATGGGTACTGAGCGTACAAACGGAAGGTTCAGGCACATTACAAAGCACAGCAGGAATATTATTGCTTTTATTAATGGCAATTACGAAGACAGTTCTTTTTCACAACTGAAACTTATTATGAAACCCCACATTGAAAAATGGTTAAAAGAAAAGCAAAAAGAACTGCTGAGTAAAATTGAAGAGGCAGCGGGTAAAAAGAAAATTGCAAAAGGTATAAATGAAGTATGGAGAGATGTTATGCAGAACAAAGGCCAGTTATTACTGGTTGAAAAAAACTTTATGTATGCTGCACAACTTGGCGGAGATGACGATGTTTTGTATAAAGCTGACGAACCACATACAAACACTTCGTTTATAAAAGATGCTGTAGATGATATTATTGAAAAAATATTGCTGAATGGCGGTGATGTGGAATTTGTTGAAGAAAATGCGTTGATTGGTTTTGACCATATTGCATTGATTAATTATTACTAAACCATTCTGTAGCCGCAAAAGCAATTCAAATACGCATTTTAATGATCTGTATCAAATAATGATTTGATAACACTCATTGTAATGGGCAGCAATATAAACTTACCTTAATCCAACAGATGGCAACAGCAACCCGTCGGCGGTTAACAGCTAAACTATCTTGCCTGCAATAATATAAACAGAGAAAATGAAGTATAATTTTCCAAAGGAAACTACGCTTAATGAAGCCGAAGTAATTCATACAATCAGGGAGGAAAGTTATCTTTTACATAACGAAGCTGAGCTTGAGCCTTTGTTTACCCGCATCGGTGATGCAAGAATTGTTATGCTTGGTGAAGCAACGCATGGCACTCATGAATTTTATACATGGAGAAATTATATCACACGCCGACTTATTGATGAAAAAGGGTTCAGTTTCGTTGCTGTTGAAGGCGATTGGCCCGATTGTTATAAACTTAACCGTTTTGTAAAGGGTTATGATACCATACATTCATCTGCTTTTAAAATTCTGCACAGTTTCAACCGCTGGCCAACATGGATGTGGGCTAACTGGGAAACTGTTTCACTTGCCGATTGGATGTATAAACACAATTTGGTTTTACAACCTGAACAGAAGGTGGGATTTTTTGGGTTGGATGTTTACGGCTTATGGGAAAGTATGGAAAACATTCTTCAATACCTCAGGCAAACTGATATAAATACTTTCAAGCTTGCAGAAGAAGCCTTTCACTGTTTTGAACCATACTGGAAAGATGAGGGAAAAGCACATACCGAAGCTTTACGGCTTGTTCCCCAGCTATGTGAAGATGAAGTAGTGAATCTGTTAAAAAGCATCAGGGAAAAACTACCGGTTTACAGCACCGATCATGAAAATGCACTTCATGCTGAACAGAACTCTGTAATAGCAGTGAATGCAGAAAAATATTACCGGGCAATGATGGTTGGCGGAGCACATAGCTGGAACATAAGGGAAAGGCACATGGCCGATACATTGGAAAGGCTGCTTGAATTTCATGGCCCAGAGTCAAAAGCAATTATCTGGGCGCATAATACACATATAGGCGACGCAAGAGCTACCAATATGATTGAGGAAAGCATGTTTAATATTGGAGAGTTAACCCGTATAAAACATCATGAAAAAGGAGTTGTGCTTGTTGGTTTTGGCTCGTATGAAGGAACAGTTATGGCAGGAAACAACTGGAGAGCGCCTGTACAGGTTATTCAGGTTCCTGAAGCAAAAAAAGGAAGCTGGGAATGGATGCTTCACCAGGCTGGTAAAGAAAACAAGTTATTACTGATGGATGATTTTTCGGCCAGTGATCAGTTAATGGAACATCATATCGGGCATCGTGCAATTGGGGTGGTTTACCAGCCGCATTATGAAAAATTCAGCAGTTACGTACCCACCATCTTACCGCTCAGGTACGATGCGTTTATTTATTTTAACGAAACAAGAGCATTGTACCCGTTACATACTCTGCCCGATGTTCATCTTGTACCGGAAACCTATCCGTTTGGAGTATAAAGAAAAAAACCTGCTGTCAATTCAGCAGGTTTTCTAATTTCTTTTCGTTAAGGATAACGATGTTGCCATCTTTTATATCAATCAGCTTTTCTGTTCTGAAATCACCCAAAGTCCGTATCAGTGATTCAGTAGCTGTACCTGCAATGCTTGCAAGGTTTTCACGACTTATGTTGATGGAAAAATTACCATCGCCGGTTTTATATTTCCGTTGCAGACTCATTAATGCATCTGCAACCTTTTTACGTAGCGAATTGTAAGCAAGCCCCAGCAAATGCTCTTCCTTTTCAGCAACATTTTTCGCCAGCAACTGAATAAATTTCTGTGCAACCTGCGGGTTACTGTTCATCAGTTCATCAAAATCGGCCTTAGGTATAATGGCCAGTTCGCTGTCTTCCATTGCTTCTGCAGTTTCTTTATAAGAGCTGCCTTCGAGCAGAGCTACATAGCCAAGAAAATCGCCTTCATTGTACAAGCCAACTACCAGTTCTTTCCCGTCATCGTTTGATTTGAAGGTTTTTACTTTCCCCTTTACAATATAAAACAAACGTGCAGCACGGTTCCCTTCGTTGTAAACCGTTTGCTTTTTACGGTATTTGTTTACATCACGGTCTTTGGTTAACGATTCAAGCACATCTTTTGAACCTGCTGCTGCCAGTAGTTTATTGATGCCTTCAATACCTGTAGAAAATTCTTCTTTAATTAAATCGGCTTTTTTTAACCGTCCTTCAATGGCATTGAGTAACTCCGTACCACTGAATGGTTTGGTAATATAGTCATCAGCTCCAAGCTCCATTCCCTTCCTCAGATCACTACGCTCCGTTTTAGCAGTAAGAAAAATGAACGGAATGTTTTTAATACTGTCGTTTTTATGCAGGGCATGCAATACACCATAACCATCCAGCACAGGCATCATAATATCGCATACAATCAGGTCGGGTTGTTCGGTTAACGCAGTTTCTATTCCAATTTTACCATTAGGTGCAGTAACTACTTTATAATTAGCTAACTCCAGTATTTCGGCAGTATTCTCCCTTATTTCTTCATTATCTTCTATCAACAGAATTTTCTTCATTGCTGATCAATATTTGTTTAAAAAAGTAACAGTAAACTCAGTTCCTTTATCTATTTCACTTTTGCAAGTGATTTTCCCATTCATTTGCTCGGCGTATTTCAACACAATGTGCAGCCCTAATCCTGTTCCCTGAATGTTTAATGCATTTGTTGCCCTGTAAAAGCGCTCAAACAAGTGCTCCTGATCGTCTTTTGAAATTCCTATTCCGTTGTCTTTTACCTTCAGTTGTACACAAGTATCATCAACTTCCGTGCTAATATAAATATTTGAATTTTCAGGCGAAAATTTGATTGCGTTAGAAAGTAAATTTAAGGTAATGTGCTTAAACAAACCCGGGTCAAGCTCAACCTCATTACTCCCTGCATGAGAATATTTAATTTCCTGCCCTTTCTTAGCCACCCCCCTCATTTCTGTTATAGTATCAGAAATACTCTTATAAATGTCAAAAGTACAATAACGCATCTGAATTTTACCTTCCTCGATTTTCCCAACGTTCAGAAAGTCATTTAAAATATCCGTCAGCAGGTTTACGGAGGAAATAATGCGTTGAATATGTTTATCCCTTTTAGGTTGTTCGTCGGTGGTTTTATATTTCTGTAAAAGATAAATCGACGACAATACAGTACTTAAAGGAGTTCTGAATTCATGCGAAGCCACAGACACAAATCTCGATTTTAGTTCACCGAGTTCCTTTTCTTTATCGAGAGCTGCCCTGAGTTCTTTGTCTTTTTCCTCAGTTTCAATAATCTGCTTATTCAGCTTTTCTACAATTACCTCAAGTTTCTCAGTACGCTCTTTTACTTTCTTTTCCAGGTCTTCATTAAGCTTGCTGATGGCTTTTTCTGCATCATTTCTTTGCGTAATGTCATTTACAAAAGCCACTACAAAGTTTTTTCCTTCAATATCATAACCTCCCAAGCTAACTTCTACCGGAAACTCCGATCCGTCTTTGCGTTTTGCAAGCAGGTCGAGCCCAATACCCATTGGCCGACTTTTACGGTTGTGCTGATAATTATTCCTGTGCTCAACATGAGAGTGTTGATAACGCATCGGCACCAGTACCTCAATAGGTTGCCCTTTCAGATCATCAACATTGCTGTAGCCAAATTGAGATAATGCGAACTGATTCACCAATGTTATCTCAGTAGATTCATTAACGACAATAATGCCAATACTGGCGTGATCGAAGAGTGTCTGAAAAAGTTTAGAATCGGCTATTGATTGCATGCCTGTGTTTATGGTTGGACCTAATGCCTGCAAATATATAGAAACGGGGATTATAACAAACAGTTCCCCAAAAAGAACGGGAAACCGTTTTTTACCTGCTTTTTTTACTTGTTTTAAGCTTCGGGAAACATTCAATTCAGAAAACAGGTAGTAATTCTGTTGAATTAGCCATTAAAACGGCCCTGTATTTCAGGTAACAGCTCTGGCACATCTTTCGTAAACTTGCATAAAAAGAGCAACATGTCAACCCAGATAAAATGCCCTAACTGCGGCCATGAGTTTGAACCTACTGACAGCATAAGGGAAGAGGTACAGAAGGAACTGCGTAATAAAATGACAGAATGGCAAAAGCAGCAGCAACAAAAATTTGAAACCCAGCTACAGGAAGAAAAAAAGAAAACCCAGCAGGAAACAGAAGAATACACCCGCAAATCAATAGCAGCCGATTTTGAAAACAAACTGCGCCTGCTTGAACAAAACAACAAAAACAATGAAGAAAAGCTGAAAGAAGCCCGCCTGCAGCAACTTGAAATATTAAAAAGAGAACAGGAGCTTAAAAATAAAGAAGCCGAGCTGGAACTGGAAGTTCAGAAAAAACTTCAACTTGAGCGGGAAAAACTATCGGAAGATATACGTAAACTGGAAGAACAACGCATTGCAGCTAAAGAAACCGAGTTTCAGCTAAGGCTAAAGGAAATGGAGAAGCAACTGGAAGACCAGAAAAAGCTGGCGGAAGAGATGAAACGCAAAGCCGAACAGGGTTCCATGCAGCTACAGGGCGAAGTGCAGGAACTGTTACTGGAAGAGTTGCTGCGTCAATCATTTCCATACGATACAATTTCCGAGGTTGGAAAAGGGGTAAAAGGTGCAGACTGTATTATGATGGTGCGGAATAAATTTGGACAGGAATGTGGTAAAATTATTTTTGAAAGCAAACGCACCAAAGAATTTTCTGAACAATGGATTGAAAAGCTGAAAGCCGATATGCGAAGCCAGGCTGCTGATGTAGCAGTAATCGTAACACAGGCAATGCCCAAAGATTTTAACAAATTTGGCCAAAAAGATGGTGTATGGATTTGCAGTTTTGCTGAAGTAAAAGCCTTAACGCATGTACTGAGAGATAGTATTGTGCGTATAGCACAGGCAACAACAGGGAAGGAAAACAAAGGCGAAAAAATGCAGATGCTCTACGATTATCTTACAGGCAATGAGTTTGCTGAACAATGGAAAGCCATCCGTGAAGGATTTATGAGCATGAAAATTTCCATCCAGAAAGAACGGGATGCAATGGAAAAACTGTGGAAGCAACGGGAAAAGCAACTGGAAAAAGTGTTGCTGAATGCAGCTCATATTCGTGGATCGGTTGAAGGCATTGCAGGCAGTGATGTAAACATTAATTTACTTGAAGACAATAATGATTTATTAACCGAAGAATAAAATGCCGCAAGACACGCTAACCTATGCAGTTACTGACGGAGACACTGTTTACATAATAAATTCTCCTGATGATCTTACTGCAAAGGAGATCAAAAAACTTCCGCCTGAAATTCAGGAATCGATCAGGAAATCTTTTTCTGAAAAAAAAGAAGTTGAAGGCAGCCAAAATGATTATTCGTTTTTTGCAGTTGGTTTGTTTGTTTTTTTAATAGCAGCTTCGCTTATCCAAATAATAAAGGTCTGGTCCGGAAAGCCCGTCAGTTTTAGCGACAATGAGTTTGAAGGTGTCAACAACCAACCTGCCACAGGTTGTTTACAATATGCCGGCAGAGATCTTATATTCAGCAATACGGAAATAAACCGGATCTGTTTAAAATACAATAGTTACTACTGCAATCTTAGTGGTGAAAAGAAAGATACCTTTATTGCACGCTTAAAAAAGTTTCTTCAAACCAAAACATTTTATATCTGCAGCAACCAGGGGTATAAAGAAATGCCGGTACTTGTTTCGGCTGCCGCCATACAAATTACATTTGGGCTTGATGACTTTTTATTACCATACTTTGAAAATATTGTTATTCATCCGCAGGAATATTTCGGAACAAACCCGTTAAGAATACTGGAAGGAAATGTACAGGGCACATCCATCAATCTTTCATGGAAACATTTTCTTGAAGATTATCAAAACCCTGCTGATGGAAAAAATGTTGGTCTGCACGAAATGGCACATGCGTTACAGGTTCAGTATTTATTCAACACCGGAAGAGATACGAATGAGTTTAAGGAAGACTTTGCTTACTTTGATAAAGTTGATGATGAAATTATTAAAACAGAAAAAAACAGGTTAGGCAGTCTGTTCGATTCAAATGCCCTTTCTAATGTAAACGAATTCTGGGCTACTTCAGTTGAATTATTTTTTGAAAAGCCGCTTGACCTCAAGGCCCGACATCCGGAACTTTATAAGAGTATTTGTATTGTATTAAACCAGGGCACAGCAACTGAGTAATAATTTTTTAACAAATTAAAGGCAGCATTTACACAGTAGTAATGATCTTAAAAAAGAGAAACACTACCCAAAACTTATACATTTATCAACAGAAAACAATCAAATGAAAACAATCCTTGTAACTGCGGTATTATTTTTTCTTTCAGTTCAGTACAGCTTTTCACAATCGGCCAAAGCAGTATTTGTTGAGGCAGGCGGCCCCGGTCTTTTTTCATTCAATTACGACACCCGTTTTTCAGGCAAAGAAGATGGCATTGGGGGGCGTATTGGTATGGGAGGTTTTTATGTTGATGGGGAGGGCGCAATTTTTATTCCGTTAACATTAAACTACATTGTTAGTAAAAACAAAAAAGATTATTTTGAATTTGGCGCCGGTGCTACAATTGTTCCATCAAGTTCTGCAATTGATGCCGGTCCTTTTTCGCAAACATCCGGGCATCTCAATTTTGGTTATCGCTATCAACCTGAAAAAGGTGGTCTCTTTTTCAGGGCTACCATCAACCCTATTTTTGGCGAAGGTTTATTCTTTCCTTATTACGGTGGTATATCATTAGGTTATAAATTTTAAATAACCGCACTAAAAAAAGAGGCTTGAAATCAAGCCTCTTTTTTTATTAAGTAAAATCTTCGCCATCAATATCTTCATCGTCCTGTTCATGGTTGCGGTTCAGATTAATAATACTTCCCATCAGGTCATTAAAATCAACTCTTCCTTCAACTACTTTTTTGCTGATGAGTGAATACGATGCCAATCCATGCAATACAAATTCCATCAGCAAAGCCGTTTGTTTTTCATTGGCATTTTTAAAAAACTTTTTAACCAATGCGTGCAAACCGCTTACATGATACAATGCCTGCACTTTCTCATCATCCGTCATATTCATCAGCAGACTTAATTTATTTCCTTTATCAAACCAGCTTGTAATTGATTTGTAAGGATTGTCTGTTGCAGGTTCATTTTTTCTTTTCTTGAGTTGTTCAGGGTTAGGGAAATACTGTACAAACTGTGAGCGGATTGCTTTGTCAAGCAAGTGAAATGCAACCTGGTATGGTCCCTCCTGCTCACCTTCATATACCAGTTCAATTTTACCGGTAATGGACGGAATAATTCCAATAAGATCGCTCATCCATACCTGTGTGCTTGCTTCTTTGTTTTTGATAGCACGTAATTCAGCAGTGCTTACTGCATTTTCAAAAGCCGAAATGGTGAGCCTTGCACTTACACCACTCTTCTTATCAACATACTCACTGTTTCTTGCTTCAAAAGCCACTTGTTCAATAATGCGTTTCATCAAATCACTCACTTCAACTTTTTCTTTCTGTTCAGGATGAACAACTGCTTCCTGTTCGGTAATAGCTAATCCAACTTCAATTGTTTTGGGATAGTGTGTAAGAATCTGGCTTTCGATACGGTCTTTGAGCGGTGTTACAATTGATCCACGATTGGTATAATCTTCGGGGTTGGCAGTAAACACAAATAAAATATCAAGCGGTAATCTTAATTTAAACCCACGTATCTGCACATCACCTTCTTCCAGGATATTAAACAGCGATACCTGAATACGTGCCTGCAGATCGGGTATTTCATTAATCACAAAAATGCTGCGGTTACTTCTTGGAATAATACCGTAATGAATCACTTTTTCATCTGCAAAATTCAGCTTCATATTGGCAGCTTTAATCGGATCAATATCACCAATTAAATCAGCCACACTTACATCAGGTGTTGCCAGCTTTTCGCCATAACGTTGTGAACGGTGAATCCATTCAATGGGTGTATCATCACCCTTTGTAGCAATCAATTCTTTTGCATAATGAGAAATAGGATGAAAAGGATCATCATTCACTTCGCTTCCTGCAACGATGGGAATATATTCATCCAGCAACTCTGTCATCAATCTTGCCATTCTTGTTTTTGCCTGTCCACGCAAACCAAGAAATAATATATTATGATGTGAAAGCAATGCACGCTCCACATCAGGAATTACAGAATCTTCATAACCTAATATTCCATTAAATACATTTTCGTTTTGCTGAAGTTTGCTGATAAGATTATGCCTTACTTCTTCTTTAATGCTCTTTGGTTTGTAGCCACTGCTTTTTAATTCACCTAAAGTCGTTATTTGATTCATTGCCGGAAAGACGGGAAGACGGAAATCCCATTTTACTGAATACAATATCTCCTGATTCCATCTTTTATCAGGGACACATTAAAATTTATAAGAAAGCCTACATGTAATTGTGTCATTCGTAAATGACTTAAAACCTGGGCTTCCCAAAGTTTGTTTACATTTTCTACTGCTTTAAGTTCACATATGATCGAGTTATCGACTAATACATCTATACGTAATCCTTCATCAAAATATAAACCATCATAAAATATTGGCAAGGCTACCTGCCGTTGATATGGAATCTCCTTTTTCTCCAGTTCATAACAAAAACATGCTTCATAAATTTTCTCAAGTAATCCTCCACCCAGCTCTTTATGAACTCTAAAAGCACAATCAACAATTTCTTTACAGAGAAAATCTTCTTTTTCAGTCAGTGAATACATATTTAGTGTTTTTCTTTTCCGCCTTCCCTTCTTCCCGGCAAACATCACTAATAAACCGTTCTCCTCTTCCCACTTTCAAAATCCTTAAACACAAATGCACCAAGTTTATCAAGCGATGCAAAAAATGCTTTGCCATGATTTGTTTCCGTAAACTCCTGCACAAACCGCTGCAGGTAAGGATCGGTTGCAATCATAAAAGTGGTGATGGGTATTTTCAGCTTCTTGCATTGTGCAGCAAGGTTTATACAACGGTTCACCACTTTCCTGTCTAATCCAAAACTGTTTTTATAATATTTCTTACCAATTTTTAAACAGGTGGGTTTACCATCGGTGATCATAAAAATCTGTTTGTTGGGATTTTTCCTGCGCCGCAAAATTTCCATTGCAAGCTCAAGTCCTGCAACCGTGTTTGTATGATAAGGACCTACCTGCAGGTAAGGCAGATCTTTTACTTCAATTGGCCACGCATCATTACCAAACACCACAATATCCAATGTGTCTTTTGGATATTTGGTTGTAATCAGTTCACTCAACGCCATTGCCACTTTTTTTGCCGGAGTAATTCTGTCTTCGCCATACAAAATCATGGAGTGCGAAATATCAATCATCAGCACAGTTGAAGTTTGCGCTTTAAAATCTGTTTCACGTATTTCAAGATCATCTTCCCGCATCTGGAAACTATCAATACCATGATTGATCTGTGCATTGCGGATGGAGTTGGTAAAATCAATCTGCTCAAGCGTATCACCAAACTGGAATGGTCTTGTTTCCGGGTTTATTTCATCACCAGCACCGGGTTTGAATGTATTGTGATTGCCCTGTTTTGTTTTTTTCAGCTTGCCGAAAATTTCTTCCAGCGATTGCCTGCGTATTGTTTGTTCAGTTTTTGAAGTAATGTTGTACTGACCTGTTGCAACATCTTCCGACAGGTAACCTTGTTGCTTCAGTTCTTCAATAAAATCGCCCATGCCATATTCATCATCTGTAAGCTGGTATTGGCGGTCGAGCTGATTGAGCCAGTCCAAAGCCTCAGCAGCATCACCATTGGTATAAGTGAGCAGTTGGGTAAACAAATCAAGCAATTGCTCAAACTTTGATTTCCCATTTTGCGAAGGATCGTATTTCGAAAAAAAATGACCAATCATAACTTACAAGTTAACTCAATTTCTGCGAACTGATTTCCCAGCTCTGTTAAATGGTTAATAACAATTATTCTTTCTGAAAGTTTTGCGCCGAATGCTTAATTTGATGCCTGAAAATTTTTTCTTATGCAAAAAACCTTCCGTTTTTTACTGGCAGTTGTCGTTGGCTTGGTAATTTTTTCATCGTGCAGTCACCCAAAGTTACTGCTCAAACAAAATGCAAAGATAGATACTCTTCATCTTGAACTCGACTTAAGTATTATACAGGAATTTGAATACAGGCAGGAGATTATACGTAAAATGACCAGGTTTGTTGATGTGTACAACAGCGAAACTCACCCGTTTAAATTAGCACTCAACAGCGGTGTAAAAACCACCAGTTGCCAGGTAAAAGTAGCAAGGGTAAAATTCATCCGGTCAAAACAAAATATCATCGGCACCGCAGTTACCGTTGCCGGACTTGGCACTGCTGCTGCATTAACCTTTACCGGCTTTGCCGTTCCGTTTGGCTGGGTATATATTCCCAGTGCCCGCACAAGTATCACACCAACATTGAGTAATGATATAACTGAAGTTGAAAATTTTCAGCATGTAGGAATTTCTTCAATAGGCATGTACAGAAAACTGGATAAGCAAATTGATATACAGAGTACAAAATTTGTGAAGTACATGGTTTCAGTTGTGCAAACGGTAGAAGAAAAATACAAAGCAGGAAAATAACAAAGATGTAGCAAGGGCTATTGCATCTATTAAGCTTCCGTTGCGTCGCACTCTTGTACGTTTAGTAATTCTATGCAGCAATGCTGTTCTGTTTTAACCATTATCTTCCCAACATTCTTACGCCTTTGTTGGCATCCCTGCCAACAAAATAATTTCAGTCAATTTCACTGGTGCCAGTGTTCCGCCTTTCTTTTGCGGATCACTGGTTGCCATTCAAATCTTCCCCCATTGTATCGGGTATTTAAAAAATGAAAGTCCAATTTAATTTTCCTCGTAACAATAAAGATTACGCCTTTGTGGGCATCCCTGCCAACAAAATAATTTCAGTCAATCAAAGCTTTTGCAAACTGCCGCACATAAAATATCAAATAGAGTTACAAAAGCAATTCACAACAGTAGTAAAAAAGTAAAATCAGGGAACAATCCGATTTTGGGCTGTCATACAAAATCGGGGGCCTTTTTTGTTACTTTTTTGGCCAAACAAAAAAGTAAGTATAAAACAGCCATTTTGTCCAAAACAAACCTAAAAACATCATTTTCACCCAGTTCGGAAGCCTCTTACATTAAAGAAACAGATACTTACATTCAAGAAACGAATACTTACATCCAAGAAATAACAGCTTACATTAAAGAAACAGCATCACGCAATAAAGAAATAAGCATTTACATTAAAGAAATGCCTTCGTACATCAAAGAAATGAACACGCACAATGAAGAAACAGTAATTTACACTGAAGAAATGGCAGCTTACATCAAAGAAAAAGCCATCTGCAGAAAAGAAACAAGCAACTACAGTAAAGAAAAAGTCATCTACAAAAAAGAAATAAACTACTACACAAAAACAACCGGCAACAACAACATTTCAATAACCAACTCATGGAAAGAAAACAATAACTGCCCCCGCTATCCTGAGTTTGTAACACAGAATATTTATTTCTGTATGCCACTTACTTAAACGTCATAGATCTTAAAGATAATTCCTGGCTTCATACGACGAAACGTTCCGGGGTGGAGAACATTGCTGATAAAAAAAGAACCCCGGAATAACCGGGGTTCCTTTTTTATTAATTAATTGTTTTTAATAATCGGCGGGGTTTCTTTATTCTGAATTGTATCACTTCCCGGTTTCACTCCCTGTACATATTGTTTCATGGCATCATCTATACCTTGTATCAGGCGCTTGGCCATCTGGTATTCGTAGCTTGAAGCAGTTTGATCATCAGCTTCAAGAATTGATTCGTAATATGTCACCTGTTGCTCTAAGTCTTTCTTTACTTCCGTCATTATACGTTTGCCAAGTTCAATATCGCCTGCCTCAAATGCTGCAAGTGCAAAGTAGTAGCTCTTTTCATCATGATCATTTCCATAACGTGAAGCCATTGCATAAGGCATATTCTGTTCTTTCATCATTTTATCACAACGCTGCAATATTTTTTTAGCTTCTTCTTTTCTGCCAAGTGCATTTAAGTTCATTGCTAATACAATATGTGCATTACGTATGCTTACCATATGCCTGCGGTTTTCTTCATCATAATAAACACCATTTTTATCTGCACTTCCGTATTTGAATTTGTTCATGATTTTATCGTACATCCAGTCAACATTCACCTGTTGTTTTGCATTTGCAACAGGTACAAGACGGAATGTTAATCCATCCTGGCGTACGTAATCATCAAAACCTAATCCCAAAGGTTGTGTAAAGTAAATCGGGCGTTTCCATTTATTAGCAGCAATTACATTTAAAATCGCCGCATCATTTTTAAACAAATAACCTTTTGCAATCTGGAATTTCACCACATCCACCACACTGTCTTTTGAATTAACTGTACCGTTTTGTTTTACAAAGTTTTTATCTACAGGAACAGTAACACCTTTGTTAGGGAAATAGTTAAGCAGGTCGCCTCCTTGTGTACGGAACATTTTACCTTCATCATCACTGCCTACCTGGTCTTTCATTGTTTTATACAAATCAACATAAACACTGTCGTTCTGTGAATTAGGAATGTAGTAAACAACATTGCGTTTATCACCTGCAATTTGTTCTTCGTTCCAGATCACATCAATCGGGTCGCTGTCGTTTACTTTATAACGAAGCTGGTTAATATACCAGTCGGTACCAAGCAAACTGGTATTGATCACACGAATATCAGGCCTGATGCCTTTTACTTCCTGTGCATACCACAAAGGATAAGTATCATTATCACCTACTGTAAACAGAATTGCGTTGGGCGCACAGCTTTCTAAATAATCAGCAGCAAGGTCGGGTGCAAGAGTTTTCTTGCTCCTGTCATGATCGTCCCAGTTTTGCATGCCCATGATTAATGGAACAGCTACAAAACAAAGGGCTGCTGATACATACGAACCGGTTGCACCTTTCAGTACTTTTTCCAACCATTCTCTAACCTGGAAATAACCGAGGCCAATCCATATAGCAAAAGCATAAAAACTTCCTACATAAGCATAGTCCCTTTCACGGGGCTGCGGACCAGCTTGGTTGAGGTACAATACAATTGCAAGACCTGTCATGAAGAATAACAAACCAACCACCAAGGCATCACGCTTGTGTACGCTTACATGGAAAATAAGTCCCAGAATACCAAGGAACAATGGCAACATATAATATTTATTATGCGCCTTGTTATTCTTTAAACTGTCGGGCATTAATTCCTGTTTACCAAGTCGTGGATTATCAATAAATGAAATACCACTTACCCAGTTACCATTTCTCTTTTCGCCTACACCCTGTAGATCGTTTTGCTTACCGGCAAAATTCCACATGAAATAACGCCAGTACATAATCCGCAACTGGTAACCAAAAAAGAATTTAAAATTGTCCGACATATCCGGGTCCCTTTCATAAGAAACCTGTCCGGTTTTCCTGTCCTGCATTTTCCCTATTCCCAGAAACTGTGCATAATAATCTGCGTGTCCCTGATCGTTACTTGCATCCCAAACTCGGGGAAACACCATTGTTTGTTCTTCGGGGTAAACTGCTTTTCTTTTTTTACCAGTAATCTCATATTTCTTTCCTACACGCTGATAAATATCACCCACATCTTCATACTGAGGTTCGGCAGTAAATACCTGTCCTTTCAGCAAAGGCACATCACCATATTGTTCACGGCTGAGATAACTTACTAATGAAATAGGATTATTTACATCGTTCATATCAACTGCAGGATCAGCATTAGAACGGATCATTGTTGTTACATAAGGAGAATATCCTATGAGCATAAAAGCAAAACACCATAAACCTAAACGTAAGAAACGGTAATGTTTATTCTGGGCCCATTTTAAACCAACCCATATAAGTACTCCTATGAGTAAGAAGAAAAAGATAAATCCTGAGAAGAAAGGCAAGCTGAAATCGTTTACAAACATGCGGTCGAACCAGCCTGCAATACCAATACTCCATTGTATAACCGCCACCTGAACAATACCAAGAATGGCAACACCAATCAATAAAGCTATCATTCCGCTTGTCCAGTTAGGTTTGTAACGGCGGAAATAATACACCATCGTAATAGCAGGAATGGTAAGCAGGTTTAACAGGTGTACTCCAATACTCAATCCCATCAGGAAAAAGATCAGAACAATCCATCGCTCGGCATGAGTGCGTTTCATGTCATCATCACCTGCCTTCACATCTTCGTGTTCCCATTTCAGAATAGCCCAGAATACAATAGCCGTAAAGAAAGATGACATGGCATATACTTCACCTTCAACAGCGCTGAACCAGAATGAATCGCTGAATGTATAAGCAAGTGAACCAATAACTCCTGCAGCCATGATATTAAATACCTGGTTGCCGGTTAATTCTTCTGTTCCTTTCTGAACAAGCCTTCTGCCAAAATGTGTAATTGTCCAGAATAGAAATAAAATGGTGAAGCCACTTGCCAGAGCCGACATAAGATTTACTCCAACTGCCGCATCATGAGGAGTAAATAATGTAAACAATCGTCCTATCAATACAAATAAAGGAGCACCTGGAGGATGTGGAATACCAAGTTTAAAAGCAGTGGAAACAAATTCACCACAGTCCCATAAACTACCGGTGGGTTCCATTGTTAAAATATAAACGGCACTTGCAATAATGCCAATAATCCAGCCAGTGATGTTGTTGATCTTTTGAAAATTCATATCAGGGAATGATTTTGAAGCCCGTATCAACGGGCAGGCAAAAATAAGGAGATGGGTGTATAAAGCAGAATTTGGTTACTGTTTTAACAGGATAATTTCACAAAAAGCAGTTTATTCAAAATAAACCCTTACAGTTTGATAGAACAAACGGGTTTGCGTGTACTGGCTGATATTTTTTTCTGAAAAGCCCTGCAAACCAAAAAGCCCGGCAGCGTTTCCTTTGTTGATGGCAATTTCAAGATACCCGGCCGAATTAAACAAAGCCAGTTTTTCTCCTTCATTCACATCGGCATAAGTTTCGCTGATGCGGTCAATCACTTCATCACGCTTAAACACAATTTTAAACCGGCGGCCTTTTCGCTGTGCTTCAAATTCATCCTGCGTAATATTTACAATCACATTCTCAAAATGATCAATGGAAATAATCTGTCCTTCCATATACTGGGCTGTAATAATACTTCGTAATGGATTTCGTACATGAATGGAAATGGCATCATCTCCAACCTGGTTTAACGGCACTCCTGCAGAAATTTGCTTAATAGCTCTTCCAAAAACCTCTGTGCAGGCAATTGTATTTCGGGCCATCGATTTATCAAGATAAATAGCCGCAACCTGCTGTGGAGGTTCTTCCAGAATCATTGTTATAAGACCGTTATCAGCAAGACAGATATATTGATTGTTGTGGTAAGCAATTAACAAATGATCGGGTTTGTACTGAAAAAGATTAACCAGCACTATATGAAAACTGCCCGATGGGAACTGCCTGATAGCATTGCGTACAACATAAGCAGCCTGCGGATCATTAAAAGGCGAAAGGTGATGGGTAATATCAACCAGATGAAATGAAGAATCGATGTTTAACAACGTGCCTTTTACCGCCCCGGCTAAGTAATCCTGCTCTCCGATGTCTGATGTGAGGGTTAGTATTGGCATTCTAAAATGAAAAATTAAAAATAAAGAATTAAAAATGGATAACAGTGTCTGTTACCGGATTCTTTATTTGTTGCATCATTTTTATTTAATCAGCTTCCCGTCTTTAAAAAAGAAACGGTGAATATATTTATCAGCAAGAGAAGGAAAGAATTTAGTTATCAGTACTGTTGCCTTGCCAGTAAAGGTTAAAACAACAGCCCTTTTTCTTTTTTCAATTGCCCTGATGATGTGCATGGCACATTCTTCTGCACTCATTAATTTAGATTCGTCCATTGGCGTTTCCCCAATCGGTTCGCCCTTTGCATTAAGCGCCACCGACCGGATATTTGTTGCAATAAATCCTGGCGATACCCACAATACATTTACTCCATACTGCAGCATTTCCACTCTTAAAGCTTCTAACCAGCCACGCATTGCAAATTTTGAAGCGGAATATGCACTCCGCCCGGGCATACCTCTATAACCAACAATTGAAGAAATACCCACAATTGTTCCTTTGTTTTCAATAATTGATGGCAGTGCCGATTTTGTACAATGAACCGTACCCCAGTAATTTACATCCATCAGTCGTTTGAACGCATTTACATCAGATTCGAGTACAGTGGCACGCATTGATAAACCGGCATTATTGATTAGTATATCAATACGTCCAAAAGCTTTGAGTGTTGACTGAATAAAATGATTACAATCCGATTCACTGCTTACATCGGCCACCACTACATGCAATGGTTTGCCTGGAAAATTTGTTTGAAGTTGATAAAGTTTATCATGCTTCCTTCCACAGGTAGCAACTTTTGCTCCTTTATTAAGCATCATTTCAACCAATGCCCTTCCAATACCTTCACTTCCGCCTGTTACAACCACTACTTTATTCGCAAAGTCCATTCTTATTAATTATTTACAGCAAAAATAAGACAGTGTAAACCAATTCCTGATGATAAAGCCAAAAGAACTGAAAACATTTTTTTTTAAAAGTTGTGTTCAAATAGTAATTACCCTATTTTTGCACTCCCAAAATAAACGGGTACCCTTCTTTACTGAAGGCAGGATTCCGTAGCTCAGTTGGTAGAGCACGACACTTTTAATGTTGGGGTCCTGGGTTCGAGTCCCAGCGGGATCACAAAAGCTTCAGAAAATCTGAAGCTTTTTTATTTTATCAAACAAAAATAAAAACGGTACTCATAAAATGGAAAGCAGCCCGTTAACGGGCTGCTTTCCATTTCTACAGATATAAATATTTTATTCAGTGTCTTCACTTACAAATTTTTCTTTCATTTTTTCAAGCAGTTTCGTTTCAATCATTTTACCTGCAAGATGAATCATGTTTCGAAATGCTTTTGAGGTAGAAATTCCATGACCTACAATAACCGGTTTATCCACTCCAAGAATTGGTGTGCCCCCATATATTTCAAAATTGAAACGTTTAAAATAATCATCTTCCTGCAGGTTTCTTTGCTGGGCAATATCAAAAATCGATTCACCTAATTTGAGAATGATGTTTCCTGTAAATCCATCACACACCATTACATCTGCTTTCCCGGTTAAAATTTCACGGCCTTCCACATTACCAATAAAATTAATGAGCTTACTTTCTTTCATGAGCTGGTAAGCTGCCTGGGCAAGCAGGTTTCCTTTTCCTTCCTCTTCACCAATATTCACCAATCCTACTGCCGGGTTTTCAATTTCCAATATATTCTGGGCATACAGGCTGCCGAGAATGGCATTCTGTAATAAGTTTTCGGGTTTACAATCGGCCTGCATACCTACATCAAGCACAAGGCCATATCCGCCCTGTACTTTTGGTATAACAGTTGAAATTGTAGGCCGTTGTACACCTTCAATTGCACGGATTGTATAAAATACGCCCACCATCATTGCCCCGGTGTTACCAGCGCTTATAAAAGCATCTATTTTGCCGTCGGCAAGCATTTGTAATCCAATGCTCATGGAAGAGTTGGGTTTATCTCTTAACGCCTTTGTTGGAGATTCGTGCATATCTATCACACTGGAAGAATGCACAAAGGAGATTCCTGAAGGTGGATTTACAAAATGTTTACGCATAACACTCTCATCACCTATCAGCAGGAGTTCTGTTCCGGGAACAGCATCGGCTAAAAACAAATCTACGCCCAACAGCGTTTGCTGAGGGGCGTAGTCGCCACCCATCATGTCAATACCTATGACCATGCAGGCAAGTTACTTATAAAAGCTTACGCTTTTGCAGGAGCTTTTTCAGCTACTAATTTTCCTTTGTAGTATAATTTACCCTCACTAACATGAGCACGATGACGTGGATGTGTTTCGCCTGTTGTGCTGTCTTTTGTTAAAGTAACACTCACTGCCGAATAGTGCGTACGACGTTTCGCACCACGTTGCTGCGAATGTCTGCGTTTTGGATTTGGCATATCTTTTAAATTTTACTCGTTTCTGAATTTATCCAATCCTTTCCAGATTGATTTATTTTCGTTTGTTTGCGGGTTAAGTGCTGCCAGCTTTGCCAATACTTCTTTATTACAGTATGGCCCGCCCATTTCACTTTCCCTGCACATTTTCTGCATGGGGATGCTGAGGTTAATGAACTCGTAAATCCAGTTCTTAACATGTAAATGACTTTCTGTACGGGAGATGTAAAAAACGTCAGGACTTTCTTCCTCTTCGTTCATTTTTTCCGGCTCATCGGTCATTTTCACCAGCATTTCAAATTCGTCCCACAGTTCCATTGGAAGATCATTTCCACAACGGTCGCATTGCACTTCAATGGTTCCTCCCACTTCAAATTTCAGCATCATAAAGCCTGTATTCTTTTCCAACTGTAGCTTTACCTGAGATTTGCAGTTTTTAAAGTCCTGTTTTCCGAATTCTTCAAAGAACCTGTCATCAATTTCATACAGAAATTCATGAATGCCGGGTTTTAAACCCACAAATGCTATTTCAAATTCCCGGCGGCTCAACATAATGCTCTATTTTAAAGAGTTTGCAAAGGTAACCGAAATACCTTTTCCAGCCAAACGAAAGAAGGTTTTATTTGAAACCGGGGCAATTGGGCCGTTTCTGAGCAGCTACCCAATCTTTTCAACTATCTGCAAAAACTAATTTCTTCCTGACACCTCGTCCATTGCCATTGTTTTGGCAATTTTATCCTCCAAAGTTATCCGCTGGTATTTAAGTTTTATTTCATCAAAAAGAATATTATTTGCCGGGTTAAATTTTTCATTTTCAAGCGGACCAAAAAATTGTTTGTAACCAACAACTGTTACATTTTCAAGTGTAACACTGTAATAATTTATTTCCTGGCCATTTGCGTCTGTCTTATAGAAATCAATAACCACTTTTTTAAGTACTTCGTTTGTGGAAAATGACTGGAAAAACTGCAGACTGGCAGCTCCTGCCTGTTTAAGAATAATAATTGGTTGCACGGTCCTTCTTCCAATGACTAACCCTGTTGCTGCATCAGTTGGTGAGGTTGATTCCTGCAGGAAACCTGTAACTTCCGACCTATCTGCAAACTTTGCCCGAATACTTTCACCTTTAAATTTTCCCTGTTTACTACCCTCAGCCGAAAGTGTAACGATTTGAGAAAAAAGAGAAACGGGAATAAACAATCCCCCTAAAAGAATAATTGTGATTAATTTTTTCATTGCTGTTTTTTTAATGGAGTAGAGATAAAACCCTCTTTAAATTTACTTAATTCTGTTTGCAGATAACGTATCAGTTAAAATTCAATCCGGTTTCTACCTTAAATTTGATGTAATGACCTACGGTAAACTGATACGCATATCGCTGCTTACAACCCTGATTATTCTGGCCCTGTTTATTTTTTTTATTTCAGGCAATCACGGGTGGATTGAAAATAACTACTCAACAGTTTTTTATCCCAAACTCGCTTCAGTGTTACGCACCATGTTCGGGTGGCTTCCTTTCAGCTTTGGCGATTTAATTTATACCGGAGTTGGGATTGCTGTTACCTGGCAGATTGGAAAATTTATTGTGCGCCTTTTTCACAAGACCGACAGTTGGAAGAAAAAACTAAACCCGCTATTAACAGCAGGCATCATTTTATTATGTGTGTATGTTTACTTTTATCTGTTCTGGGGATTGAATTATTACCGCAAGGGGATTGAATACCAGCTTGGACTTGAGAAAGACAAGTTCGACAAACAGCAGCTTATTGATTTAACGGATTACCTGCTTCAAAAAGCAAACAGTACCAAAACAATCTGCCTGCAGAAAAATGATACGGTGATGAGCAGGGAACGGATGTTTCAATCTTCCTTACAGGGTTATCAAACATTGCAACGTCAGTTTGATTTTATCAGCTATAAAAACCCTTCGATGAAGCCTTCCATGTTTGGAACAATTGGCAACTATGTAGGTTTTCTCGGCTATTACAATCCATTCACCGGCGAAGGGCAGGTAAACACAAAAATTCCACTGTTTATGCAGCCTTACGTTACCTGTCATGAAATGGCGCACCAGGTTGGTTATGCCAGTGAAAGTGAAGCCAATTTTGTTGGTTTTCTTGCAGCATCACATTCAAACGATACATTACTGCAATATTCAACTTACCTTGACATGTTTATTTATTCCTGGAATAACCTTGCTGCTGTTGATACAACTGTTGCAGGAACTTTTCGTGAAAAAATTAACGACGGTGTAAAAAGAGATTTGAAAACATATTTTCATTTTATCAGTTCGCACAGGACATTTGTTTCAAAGTGGATGAATGTTTTGTATGATTATTACCTGCGGCAAAACAGGCAAATAAAAGGAATTGAAAGCTACGGTGAAGTAACCGGTTGGGCAGTTGCTTACAGGAAAAAATTCGGCAGATTATAAACTTTGCAAACAATTACATGAAACAATTAAAACTGCTTACAACCTGCTTATTATTGATTACAATGCAACAAGTAACTGCACAACAAAAAGTTTTGTTCACTGTAAAAAAAGACAGATCCGGTTTTATTTTAACCGAACAGGGAGCATCACATCTTGCATCACTGCCACTGAAATGTATTTTGCAAGAGTATCCCAACAAAACAAATCACACTTCAAATAACGACAGCGATCATGTACTGAAGCCGCATGAACTGCATCCTGCATTTTATGGTTGTTTCGACTGGCATTCCTGTGTACACGGGCATTGGATGCTTGTTCGTTTGCTGAAACAGTTTCCCAATCTTCCAGAAGCTGCCAGCATACGTAATACAATCAACCAAACCATTACACAGGAAAATATATTGCAGGAGGTAAAATATTTTGATATGCCTTTAGCTAATGGTTGGGAAAGAACTTACGGCTGGGCATGGTTGCTGAAATTAGATGAAGAATTACTGAACTGGAATGATGCTGATGCAAAACGATGGCACGCATACCTTCAACCACTTACGCACAAAGTAGTTGATATGTGGATTAGTTTTTTATCAAAGCAAACATATGCAAACCGTACAGGTATTCACCCAAATACCGCATTCGGACTTGTGTCTGCACTTGATTATTCAAGATCTGTAAAGAACACAGCATTTGAGCAAAGCATTGTGAATGCTTCGCTCACTTTATTTAAAAAAGACAAAAATGTACCGGCTTCATGGGAACCGAACGGTTCTGATTTTCTATCTCCTGCATTGGAAGTAGCAGACTTGATGAGAAGGGTTTTACCAAGAAAAGATTTTCTTCCATGGTTTAATCAATACATCACGCTTTCAGCATTAAAACACTTAACTGTACTTCCTGTTGTAAGTGACAGGGCAGATTACCAGATTGTTCATCTTGATGGTTTATGCTTCAGCCGCAGCTGGTGTATGAACGGAATTGCAAAAGTGTTACCAGCAACTGATGCAAGAAAAAAATTACTGCAGCAATCAGCTGTTAAACATCTTTCCTCTGCATTACCAAATATTGTAAGTGGTGGTTACGGTGGCGAACATTGGCTGGCAAGTTTTGCCGTGTATGCATTGATGAATTAAGTCAATCAACTTTTAAAACTTATTCTTCCACATCATGCTTTCAACAGGCTTGTTGGGCTGACCACTGTATTTCGCATTTGATTTTTGGTTGTACTTCACTTCAATTTCACCTTCAACAGGAAAATAAATCAACTGGCCAATGGGCATTCCTTTATATACTTTCACTGGTTGCTTTACAGAAATTTCCAATGTCCAGTTACCACAAAAACCAACATCACCTTTTCCTGCGGTAGCATGTATATCAATTCCCAAACGCCCTGTTGAGGACTTTCCTTCAAGAAAAGGAACATGGGCATGTGTTTCAGTGTATTCAGCAGTTACACCCAGGTAAAAAATATTGGGGTAAAGAACAATTCCTTCTTCGGGTATTTCAAAATATTCAATTTCGTTGTGCTTCTTTGCATCAATCAGATGTTCTTTATAAGTTGCAAGTGTACCACCAAGATGCACATCGTATGAATTACTGCCAAGACATTCTCGGTCGTAAGGTTCAATCTTAATTGTTCCCTTCGTCATTTCTTCCAAAATACGTTTATCACTCAGAATCATAATCTATTCTTTAGTTTTGTACGAAAATAAGAATCTGAAACCAAAAACAAAATTTGCCGCTCGTTTATCAACATACTATCAACAGCACCACTAAAGCAGCCCTGTGGCAAATAGAAGAAGATGAAAATTTCTTTTTAAAAAAAGTACCATTGAAGCGGGATGTATCCCATCCGCATAAACGGTTGCAACACCTGGCTGGCCGCTATTTACTACCTGTATTATTTCCAGACTTTCCGTTAGAAGAAATTTTAATTGCCGATACACGTAAGCCCTTTTTGCCCGATGAAAAATATCACTTCTCTATTTCGCACAGCGGAAACTATGCTGCTGCAATTGCCAGTTCATCGCAACGGGTTGGAATAGATATTGAACATCCTACAGATAAAATATTCCGCATCAGCCATAAATTTCTTTCTGAAAAAGAAAAGATGTTTCTTGATGAACAGATGAGCAGTGTGCAGCTACTGCAACTCGCAACACTTTTATGGAGCACCAAGGAATCAATGTTCAAATGGTATGGCGATGGTGGAATTGATTTTCGCCAGCATTTGTTTGTTGAAAATATTGAAGGCAATGATGAAGAAGGGAAACTTCTGTGCAGATTTCAGAAATATGAACCGTTGCCGCTGCTTGTTCATTACAGATTTATGAAAGATGTTGTGATGAGTTGGGTTGTAAGTTAAAGACAGTCGCAGTTGGTAATCATTGGCCAGTTGCTTTCACTAAAGATTACTGACTTTTGCAAGCAAATTATGCTTTGTCGATTAGTAATCCATCGGGTCATCTTCAACAATAGCATAATGATAATTATCTTTCCATTCTCCTCTAATTGGCAGTACTTTCCTTCGTAATCCTTCCCGGGTCATTCCTGATTTTTCAAGCACACGTATTGAAGCAATGTTTTCAGTTGATACACCTGCTTCAATTTTATGAAGTTTGAAATTTTCGAATCCAGATTTTATTAATGTTTTAACCAGCTCTGTTGCGTATCCCCGTCCCCATTTTTGGGGTAATAACTTATAATAAATTTTACCCAATTTGAATTTATTTAATGATAAATTCATGCCCCAATACCAATAAATTCGTTGGTCTCCTTTAAAAGTACTTTCCAAAAAAAAAGTTTCCTGTTTTCAGCTTTCCTGTCATCAATGATTGGACGAATTACTTCCTTGGTTTCGTCGATATTTTTTGGTAAACCAAGTGTATTGTATTTATCAACTTCAGGAAAAGAATGAAGATTATGAATATCTTCTAAATCATCCCAGGTAACCTCTTTTAATTCCAAACGTTTTGTTTCAAGATCCATGTTTATTAAATAACCATTAAAAATAAATAATGACTGTTCTATTAAATTTGATAAATTATGATTTTAATCCAGAAGCCTATTCAGCATCACCGTGTACAACTAACTAAACAATATTTACTTCTCTTTCGAGTTCAACTCCAAACTTTACTTGCACACTTTGCAGAATTTCACTGCTTAAATCAAAAATTTCTTTACCTGTTGCTGAGCCATAATTCACCAATACAAGTGCCTGTTTTTCATGGCAACCGGCATCGCCTTTCCTGTAACCTTTCCATCCGCATTGTTCAATCATCCATCCTGCAGCAAGTTTCATACTGCCTTCAGCATTTGCATAAGCAACAATGCCGGGAAAAGATGACTTGAGCTGGTCATATTGTTCTTTACTCACCGTTGGATTTTTGAAAAAGCTTCCTGCATTTCCAATCTGTTTCGGATCGGGCAACTTTGAAGTACGGATATTGATTACAGCCTGTGAAATATCTTTCACCGATAATTCTTTTATACCCATTTTCTCCAGTTCCTGGTTAATAGCTCCGTAACTGGTATTAAAAAGCGGTTGCCTGCGAAGTTTATACGTTACATTGAGAATGATAAACTGGTTTTTATATTGGCGTTTAAACACACTCTCCCTGTAACCAAATGCACATTCTTCTTTTGAAAATTTTACAACAGCTTTATCATTGATGTGATATGCTTCCAGTTCTTCAAACACATCTTTTATTTCCACACCATACGCACCTATATTCTGCATAGGACTTGCACCAACATTGCCCGGTATCAGGCTCAAATTCTCAGCTCCGCCTAAATTCTGTTCAACACAATGCTGCACAAAGTTGTGCCACACAACTCCTGCTCCTGCACGCAGATATACAAACTCGTCATCTTCCTTTACTGTTTCAATTCCAGCAATTTCATTTTTCAGAACCAGTCCATCCACATCTTTTGTAAATAACAAATTGCTGCCACCTCCTAAAATCAGTTTGGAGGAATTGGGCATTAACTGCTGCGTATAAAATAAAATCTCCTGTAATTTTTCCAACGAAGAGAAATCTGCAAATAACTTTGCCTTAGCTTCAATACCAAACGTGTTGAATTGTTTTAACGAGATATTTTGATGAACTTGCATAATGCAAAATAACAACTTATGAACGGACAAACTGCAGTTGTTCTCGGCGCAACAGGATTAATCGGATCGGAAGTAGTAAAACAATTATTAAACGATGATGGTTTTACCAAGGTAAGGGTTTTGGTTCGCCGCCCACTTGAAATAAATCATCCCAAACTCGAAACCATTATTACCAACTTCAGCAATTACGAAGAATACAAATCAAATCTTGGAAAAGGTGATTGTATTTTTTCCTGCATTGGCACAACCAATGCTAAAGTAAAAGGTGATAAAACCCTTTATCGTACGATTGATTTTGATATTCCAGTCAATGCAGCAAGGTTTGGAAAAGAAGCCGGGTTTAAACAATTTCTCCTCGTTTCAGCAGCAGGGGCCGATTCTTCTTCACGTATTTTTTATTCAAGATTAAAAGGTGAAGTGGAAGAAGTGATCTGTACATTTAATTATTACAGTTTTCATATTTTTCGACCGTCTTTTTTACTCGGAAACAGAAAAGAAAAACGCTTGGGAGAAATTATTGGCAAATTCTTTATGAAAACTATTGACTTTATAACTCCTGGCAGGTACAAAAGTATTCAATCGTCATTTGTTGCTGCAGCAATGGTACGAGCTGCAAAAAAAAGCACAGGTGGACTGATTATTTATTATTACAAGGATATGATATAAAACTGATGTACAATAAAAATTTCACAAAGCCTGAAAGCAAAAATAAATCTGATAGCTACAGACCAATATTGACAAAAATTCCGCAGGAAATCTTTACAATATTTTTTAAATATACCTGAACTCTGTTTTTTAACGCCAGCCTTGACGAATTTGTTAAAAAGATTTTATACTGATTTTGAACAGTCAAAGAATTGATTAAAATCAGTAAAGCAGCAACCGATAAACGTTGTAACGTAAAATTCCGTACAAATACGAAGTACTTTTCATTGAAAAATCGGGTACTAATACACGCCTTCATTTAGTTGTAGTTTTTACCTTTGTAAGAACATTCTGGAATCTAAATCCCCGGAAAAACCACGAATCCTTTTCGGTGAGAAACTAACAGTAGATTATCCAATTCCGTTGAATGCCGACCTTATTATCTATATCCGTGTAAAAACCCCATCAAACCCTTTTGAAAACTAAAATTTACCTTTGATGGAAAAAATTTACACAATTGTCAAGACCCCGTTTTGCGGGGTTTTGGCTTTTATATATTAACACACTAAAAAAACTGAAAGTATTTACCTGCTGATATGTTTCTATCAATGCAGATAATTTTTCATTGGCACAACGAGTACAGGAACAGGTGAGTGGCGCACAATATATTCTGCAGTGCTTCCAATTAATGTGTAAGAAATGCCGGTTCGGCCGTGGGTTCCTACAACAATAATACATGCTTTTGTTTCAATTGCATGTTTAATAATATCTTGCTTTGGATTACCTACATAAACAACAATCTCAACCGGAATATCAGGATACTTCTCCCTGGTTTTTTCTAATGCAGTTTTTGCCATATATTCTCTTGCTTCCCACTGATCAATAAAATTCATTCCTATATCAGTCGGCATATATTCAATATTCTGATTAATGATTGTAACCAGTTCAACTGAAGCATTCATATGTTTGGCAAGTTTAAATCCAAAATCAAAAACGATTTCCTTTTTTTCACTTAAATCCGATGTAATAACTATTTTATTCATGTGTACATTTTTAATTTGCCGTTTTTCGGCTGGTTTTCATTTGCAACATAGAATACGAATGGCATTTCATGAATACAATTTAAAAACTTACTCCATGTGAACCTGTATCTTTTCGCCTGTGGCAGCATTACTGTTCCTGATGAGCAATATAACTGGAATACAAATTACAACAGCCAAACCAACTGTCCAGAAAACATTATCATAACTGATGATAGATTGCTGTTTGAACAAAGAAAGATCAAGCAGTTTATAAGCCATTTGCTGAGCATCTTCTTTAAAATACCCCTGCGAAATAAAATTCTGTGTCAGCAAATTGGCTTTATCCTGAAATGGTTCGTTGTAAATATTATAATGCTGCAGCAGGTAATTATCATTTGCTGCATTACGATGTGTAAGAAACACATTCATGATGGCAATACCAACTGCACCGCCTAACTGCCGTATCATATTACTCAAGCCAGCTCCTTGTGCAAGATTTAACCCCTTTAATCCTTTCAATGAAAGTACCATTGCAGGCGACATCATAAACCCAATACCCAAACCACGCAGAATAAACGGCCAGAAAAAGTTTTTCTCTTCCGAATCAGGAGCAGAAAAACTCATCAGTATTGCAAAACCAAAAATCATAACAGCACCAGCAATCATAATTGTTTTTGGATTTACGTTCTTCGACATTAATCTTCCTACAATCATCATTGCAAAAGCCGAGGCAAGTGCACCGGAGATCATAAAGTCACCTGTCATGGTTGCTGTCCATCCCAAGCCTATTTGTGCAAACAAAGGAAATACAAACACAGTTGCAAGCAGAATTAAACCCACTACAAAGTTGAGAATTGAGCCAAGAGCAAGATTCCAGTTTGCAAGCAACCTGATATTTACCGCAGGAAATTTGTAGGTCCACTCCCGCCAAATGAATGCGATAAAACCTATTACAGTAACAATGCTGAGTATAACGATCTCCCTGCTTTCAAACCAATCTTCTGAAGTCCCTTCTTCCAATACATATTGCAGGCAACCAATTGCAATTACCAGCAATCCAATACCTGCCCAATCAATTTTTGGAGGCTTGGCAGCACCAGCTTTATTTTTTACAAAACGCCATGAAAGATAAGCAGCCATCAAACCAATTGGAATGTTGATGAAAAAGATCCAGTGCCATGAATAATTATCGGTGATATAACCTCCGAGTGTTGGGCCAAAAGTCGGGCCAAGTATTACACCCATACCAAATATTGCATTGGCAGTTCCTATTTTTTCCGGAGGAAAGGCTTCAACAATAATTGTTTGCCCTGTGGTTATTAATGCTCCGCCACCAATGCCCTGAATAAAACGCCAGATCACCAATGTAACAAGCGAATCAGCAGTGCCGCAAAAAAAAGATGCAACTGTAAAAATGAGAATAGAAATGGTGAAATAATTTCTGCGGCCGAATAAATTATTCAGCATACTTGCCAATGGAATCATGATTACATTAGAAATTGCGTAAGACGTAACAGTCCATGCAATTTCAGTTGTGGTTGCACCAAGACTTCCGCTTATTTCACGCAATGATACATTTACAATTGATGTATCAATCAACTGCAGCAGTGAAGCACTGATAGCCGTGATGATTAATATAGCCCGTTCCGCACCAACAGGATATTGTGTTAATTCTTTTGCCTGCATACTTAATTTATTTCCACATCTGCAAACACACTTAAACCGGGTGTGAGCAAATGTTCTTTATCTGAATACTGGTTTAATCTGATACGAACAGGTACACGCTGCGTAACTTTTACAAAGTTGCCTGTTGCGTTGTCGGGAGGAAGTAATGAAAACCTTGCACCGGTTGCGCCACCAATTGACTCAACTTCACCAGTAAGTTTCATATCCGGGTATGCGTCAAGTCTAATATCCACTTTCTGCCCTACTCTTATTTTTGTTAGCTGTGTTTCTTTAAAGTTTGCCACTACCCACAAATCGTTCGTTTCAACTGCTGAACATACCGGCTGACTGTATTGAATCAACTGCCCGACCTCTACTGATTTTTTTGAAACGATGCCATCGTAAGGCGCAATTATAACGGTGTATTTCAATTGTGTTTCTGCCAGTTCAAGTTCAGCCATACGTTGCTGCACAAGTGCTGCTGCAACACTAACCTGTCCCTGCTGTGCCTGCGCCGATGATTGTGTACCTGCGGCCTGGCTACCCGATGCTGTATATTGGCGTTTGGCCATTTCAACCATTGCATTAGCACTTTGCCATTCTGCACGGGCAGCATCGAATTGCTGCTGTGTAGCTGAACCTTCCTCAAACATCTTTTCTATTCGTGTAAGTTCCTTTTGTGCTTTGGTAAACCGTGCTGAAGAAGCATTTATATTTTCCTGCAATGCTGCGGCATTCATTGATGATGCTGCGGCATTTCTTTCAGCAGCCATTGCAGCCGATCTTGAAATACCTGTTTGTGCTTCTGCAGCCTGCAGCAATGATTTTGCCTGGGCTACTTTTGCTTTATAATCCACATCGTCAATTACAACAAGTGTATCGCCCTTTTTTACAAACTGATTTTCCTTAAACTTTACTTCTTTTACAAAACCTGAAACTGCGCTGCGAACAGATGTAATGGTTGCATCAATCTGTGCATTATCTGTTGTTTCATGATGCTGTGCTTTATGCCATGCCCTTACCCCAAATATGGATGCAATAATGAGTACAGCCAGAACTATGATGAGATTTAAAGGTTTAATTTTTGATTTTTTTACTACTTCGTCGCTCATTGTATTGATTGTTATACGTTAATAATTTTAATAACCTGCCAGTGTATTGTATTGTACTTTTGCCAGTGCCCGTTGCACCTGGTGGAGTAATAAATTCAGTTCTGCTGCGTTCTCTGCATTCAGTTCTGTAATGTATTCGGTTGATGTAATAGCACCGTTCTGCAACTGACTTGATGCAACTTTCAGAATTTCTTTTCGCTTGTTTACAATTTCATTGTCTTTTGAAATAATGGTTTGATATTTTGTTATTTCAGTCTGCTTTTGTACAAGTGCCGACTGAAGATTGAGTTCAAATGCTGATTGTTGTTGCTGCACAATCTGTTTATTGATTTCAATAGCTTTCTGTTTTGTTTTTTGAGTGGCCATATTATTGATATTCCAGTTAATACCAATCCCTGCTGTACCGTACACCCTGAAATTATTGTTGAGGAAATTATATCCGGGTCTTCCATAAAAACCCTGGCCGAATACATAAAGCTTGGCCCTGTTTTCTTTTTTCAGGAGTTTATCCTGCATAGTAAGCAATGTTAGTTGCGATTGAAAAACCTGCAGTTCAGGTCTTACCGTTTTTGATAAAACAATTTCAGCCGCAGGTAATACAAATTCACTATCACTTGCAATTGTTAAGCCGGTCAGTAAAGAAAGTTGCTGAACCAGTCCTTCAATTGTTCCATCTATATCGGCAATTTTCTGTTCTGTACTGAGTATTTCGGATTCAAGAACCAACTGGTTTGTTTTTAATAGTGCGCCGTTTGCTACTGCTGATTCAATTTTCTTTTTTTGTGACTGCAGGTCAGATATTCTTACGAGTAAAATCCGCCTATTCTCCTTCTGCAAAAGAATATTCCCATAAATAGTTGTTACCTGTTCTCTTACTCTTTGCAGATCTGCGTCTATCTGGTGAATATTCAGTTCAGTTTTTTGCTGCTCCAGCTCCTTTTTTGATTTAAGAATATCAAACTCGGTTAAAGGATAACGAAGATCGAGCCCAATGTTATAGTTATCAGGCTTAGGCCCTTCAATTCCTGGAAAATCAAATTTTGTCACTTCACTCTGGTAAGTAGCCTGGCCGGTTATACTCACTTGTGGATATTCATTCTGCTGAATTGATTTTTCATTCACCTTTCCCAACGAACGGACATAATCCTTCTGCTTTGTTGCCGGGTAATTAACTACCGCCTTTTCTATTAACTGTTCCATTGTCCACGACTGCTGAGCTTCACCCTTCAAAACAAAAAGGAAAATGAAAACACTCATTACAAATTTTCGATGCATTCTTATTTTATTGTTTTTTTAATTGCTTGTATAAAAAAATCAGCCGCAATTTTGGCGTATCCGTCCATCAGCTCTTCGTATTGTTTGGCGTTAAGGCGCAATGCCCGTTGAAACATTTCTTTGTTTATAGCGGGGTAAGAGCAGACTGAATTCAGAATGATGTAGAGATAATTCGGATCAACCTTCCTGATATTTTTTGATTTCTGAACTGCTTCAAAATAAGCCACAAAAGGATTCTGTGATTTGGCTTTACGTTTAATTCGCTCTTCGAGTATTTGCGGATTACGGTTTACTTCTCGTATAATAAAAAGCATGCGCCCATGCCTGATAAAAGAAATCATATCTTTTGTAAACTGCTCCACCTTTTCTTCCCAGCTTAAATCGTTATCGGCCCAAGTGCTCACCAAAGGAAGATATTCATCTAAAGCATCATTGAAAATTTTTTCAAACAGATTATCCTTACTCCTGAAGTAATAATGTAACGAAGCCTTGCTGATGCCTGCCTTATCAGCAATTTTCTGCATCCGTGTGCCATTGTACCCTTTTGTTTCAAATTCAACACGGGCTGCTTCCAGTATTTTTTTTTCTGTTTCTGAAGATAATTGCATGGTTGATTATTTGGTTTGACCATTTGGTCAAACCGCAAAGTTAAGGGAAGTTTTGTAAAGAGAATGTCAGTTTTTTAAGAAAACTTTATCCCACACCTTGAAAAAGTCACGTATTAATTGAAATTTAAAAGCTAACGCTTTGTGGCATTTTTTGTGATTCTTCAAATGAAAGAACCTTTTTTCTGAAGTCGCCACGTTTATTCAAAGAAAATTGTCTTGCAATATTTTGATAAACATCCATAAAATCAGTTGATTTATCTTCTCTCTGATGATAAAAAATTCTGATAAGCTTACAATTAGAATGCTCAAATAATGTATTGAGCATAACTCGATCTGACAGTCCGCAAGAATGACCCAAAACAAAAATTTCAAATTGATCTGTTTCAATGAAATCAAGTAGCTTATGATAATTAGTCTTTAAGCCATATCCAAAGGATTTAAAAAAACGTAGCCACTCTTTATTCTCATAAAGTTCAATTGTTTTGAATTGTTCTGACATTTCATCTCCATAACCAAAAATTATTGGATTGTCTACATTTGTAAGGTCCCCATGAATTTGAACTGATTTAACACTGATTCTATTTTTCTTCATATTTTCATAGTAAAGGTTACCCAATTGAGTATAATTAAAGTTTAACAAAAAATACTCACCTGGCTAAGAATATAATTTTGAAGTATAGTTTGAGGATTTTTCAGCGACTTCATCAATACTAGTACAAAGAATATTTCTAATTGAATCATTTATTTGAGGTAAACTTTGTTGGTTTAAGTAGCTAATCAATTCATCTCTAAGTATTCCAAAAGATTTATTCAATTTTATTATTTCATAATCGCTTGTTTGCGGTAACGACAATAAGTTTTTGTAATATTCCACTTCAATATCAACCCACCGCTTATTACTAATTGAAGTAAAAATTGAGTTTAAAAATTTATTCTTGAAAGAAAAAAGTAACGGGAATCTTGGATATTTATCAATAGTTTCTTTAATCCGGCCTTCGATTTTTAAATCACTTTGCCCTATTTGAGCAAAAGGAAATTGCCTCAATAAATTAAGTACTCCTTGTTCTCCAATGTCACTAAAATCTATAAGAGGGTTTCTTATGACTCTGATTAAATCATCTTCATATTCATAATGTAGTCTTGCCATTTTAAAACATCTCTGTAAATAGTTAGTTGTAAAGTCTACATACGAAGTTTTCATGCCATGAGCAAGATCAAAACCATTGCCAATTAATAGTAATCTATTCATAAGTGTCGCATTTTATAAACGTTTGCCAATCACACCGCATCCACATCAGCAATCATCACCACACTCTTCAATTTATCATGATTATGCAAATGAATATGCTGTGCTAAAATCATTTCTTTGCACTGGTGAATGAGTTGCGCATCTTTCGGCAACTTCAGTACAAGTTCCATAATGTACTGGTTGCGGATGCGGTTCACCACAGGTTCTGCCGGGCCAACCATGTATTTTTCAAAAAAAGGTTTCAGGTTTTCAGCTACAAGATGTGCAGCTGCTTCGGCAACTTCCTTTTGCTTATGTTTAAATGTGAGTTTTATTAACCTACAGAATGGCGGATAAAAAAACTGTCGCCTTGCTTGTATTTCTTCTGAAAAAAATAATTTGTAATCATGCGCTTTTACAAACTGCAGTACGGGGTGATTGGTATTAGCCACCTGCAGCAATACTTTTCCATGTGCATCTTTTCTTCCTGCTCTTCCGCTCACCTGCTCCATCAGCTGAAAAGCCCTTTCATTTACCCGAAAATCAGCAAAGCTTAATAAACTATCGGCATCAAGAATTCCAACAAGATTCACATGTTCAAAATCCAGGCCTTTTACCACCATTTGTGTTCCCACTAAAATATCAATGCGCCGCTGTTCAAATTGCTGTATTAACTGATCATGTGCAGTTTTTCCGCTGACGGTATCATAATCCATCCTTGCAATCTTTGCTTTTGGAAACATTTCCTGCAACTGCTCTTCCACTTTTTCAGTTCCAAAATTCATCTGCATGAAATCATGACTGCCGCATGCTTCACATGTGCTGAACACCGGGTAAACAGTTCCGCAGTAATGACACTGCAGTTTATGTTTAAACTTGTGATACGTTAAACTCACATCACAATAATGGCAATGCGGAATCCATCCACAGGCTTTACAAACCTGGTGCGGCGTGTAACCTCTCCTGTTCTGAAATAAAATCACCTGCCTGTTCTGCTGCAACGATTCTTCAATAGCCGATTGAAGCACCGGAGCAATCATCACCTTTTCTTTCTTTTGTTTGAAGAGAGGTTTGGTATCTACAATTTCAATCACAGGCAATTCACCTTCACCATAACGCTCATTCAGTTCAACCAAACCATATTTTTCTGTTGTGGCATTGTAATATGTTTCAACAGCAGGTGTGCCGCTGCCTAGCAAAATTTTTGCACCAAACAATGTGGAATAATACACAGCGGCATCTCTTGCATTATACCGTGGTGCAGGCTGTTGTTGTTTGTACGATGAATCATGTTCTTCATCACAAACAACCAAACCAAGATCAATAAACGGAAGAAATAATGAACTGCGTGCACCAAGCACCACTTTCATTTCGCCGCTCTTGATCTTGTTCCATATTTCAATACGTTCGTTCTGGTTAAACTTGCTGTGATAAATACCAATGTATCCGCCAAAATGTTTTTGCAGTCTTCTGATAATTTGTGCAGTTAAAGCAATTTCAGGAAGAAGATATAAAACTTGTTTTCCTTTTCGGATGTATTCTTCAATCAGTTTAATGTATAGCTGTGTTTTACCACTACCTGTTACACCATGCAACAAACAAACAGGTTTTATTTCAAATGATTTTCTTATTTCATCCAATGAAGTTTGCTGTGCAGTTGTTAATTCAAAATCGATAGAAATATTTCTTGGGAGATTTTGCAAGCGGTCAACAGCACGTTTCTCTAAAAAAAGAATACCTTTTTCAACCAGTCCTTTCAGTTGAGCATCACTTGCTCCGCTTTTTTTCAGTAATGAAGTTTTATTTACTTCACCTTCTGTTTTCATTAAATGCAGGTAGCTGAGCAATAATTCCATTTGCTTGGGTGCCCGGGTCCAGTTGTTCAGCAAATCACTCAATGCATCTTCATTATCATATTGCGGGTTCAGTAACAAAAATGTTTCCTTCTTGGCTGAATAAGTTTCCTTCAGCGATTCCCACACAAAACAAACACGTTTCTCAATCAGCCTTTTTACAACAGGATATACATGCGATGTATCAAGTATCTGCTGTACTTCAGGCAAACGCAGCTCTTTCCTTATCAGCAAAGCTTCTGCAACAAGGTATTCATTATTATCAAGTGTTGAAAAATCTTCACCAATTTCTTCATTATATACAAGAATCGTTTCGCTGCTCAGTTTAAAATGTGCAGGTAATGCGGCAGCCATTACTTCACCTTCGGTACACAAATAATAATTGGCAATCCATTCCCACAATTGCAATTGCTGTTCATGAATCACCGGTTCTGTATCAAGTACATTCAGGATATATTTCGGATCAAAAGCTGAAGGCTTTTCATTAGTAATTCGTTTTACAATTCCGGCATAACGTTTTTTACGCAGCTCCACTTCCACACGCACACCCACCTGCACCTGATCCTGCAAACGCTCAGGCACACTCCACGTATAATTTTTCGGGAGAGCAAGGGGTATGATGATTTCGGCGAACATGAAAAAGTTATAAGTTATAGGTGCTAAGTTATAAGTTAAATATTTTACACTTTAAAAAAGATACCTGATAATGCATTCAGACTTACAACTTACTGCCTGTTACTTACTACTGTCAACTATCCATCCCGCCTTATACTCAACCAGTTTCTTTTCCATCAGCTCGTATACTTTTTGTTTCAGCATATCCACCTGCTGAAGAGTATAACCTTCCGGTGAAATTTCTTCTAAATAAACAGTCCGGAGTTTACCGGGAGTAATAGTGAAAATATTGCGCCAGTGCATACGCTCAACTGCATCTAAAAACAACAATGGTTTAATGGGAGTTTGTGTTTCAATTGCTATACGGAATGCGCCATTGTGAAAAGGAATCAAAGCTGTTGTTCCCATATTGAACGTTCCTTCGGGTGCAATAAAAATAGAAATCTCTTTATTCAACACCGACTTTAAAACAGCCACACTTTTTGCCCTGTGTTTTGCACTGTCTCGCATTACTGTTACCACCGCAGCATTATAAATAATCCCGAAGATGGGGACCTTACCCATTTCTGCTTTGCCAAGAATCCGCATCCGTTGTCTGATAGCTTTCAGCATCTGCGGAATATCCATGTACGAATTATGATTGCTCACAAAAATATACGACTGATGTTTTTTTATTTCCTGCTCAACAATTCTTTTATGATAAATACCAATCAAAAACAGCCATACATCAGCCCACCAATGCGTAATCAGCATTACCGTATTTCCCCCTTTTACCTTTCCAAAAAATAAAGCAACTATTACAAACGGGGTAACAAGAAACATAATCGCCACGAAAAGAATCATGGCATAAAGAACATAAATAAATAGAAGTGGCTTGAGTAAAAATTTCATTTACTTATTACTTAAACTTACGACTTACAACCTATCATTTACAGCTCGGACATTCCCAGTCATAATCCAGATCAATCACTGTTACAATTGTTAAATGCCGTTGCTTTGGTGCAACAATAATCCGCACATGTTGTTTTTCGCCCGAAGTATAACCTTCCAGTGCATACTTTGGTCCCTGTGCAGCATCCAGTTCGCTTTTATGATAATTCACTTCAGCTTTCTGTACAATTTCTTTTACTTCTTCCTGCGTTATATGCCTGCATTTCATCCGGCAACGGGCATGCTTGGTGAAATAATAATCAGCCGACGGATCACGAAAAATATCAAGGTTATTTTTCTGGTTATCCGTTTTCTGATCATCATTATTCCGCACATCTTCAGTGCGGTTTTTCGTTTTTTCGTTATCTGTTTTATTTGAACTGCTTTTACATGTACGCACAAAAACAAGCACAACCAGCAGCAACAGCAGAAACAAATACGGCAATGCTTTTTTGAAATTCATGTTACAATGATAAAGATTTTTATTGTACCTGCTACAGTACCTGTAGCATCGCCTGTTGCCACGCTCGGTTCAAGGTTCCGTTTCCATAGCAGCACTTCATTCAGTCTCATTTTTTCATTATTCATTTTTCATTTATCAGCTATCTTTGCACCCTTTATGGCAGAAGCAAAAACAGTCGCATTTCACACACTTGGTTGTAAACTCAACTACTCCGAAACATCCACACTAAGCCGTCAGATGGAAAGTGAAGGTTTTGAGAAGAGAGAGTTTGATGACCAGGCCGATGTGTATGTCATCAATACCTGTTCTGTTACTGATAATGCCGATAAGGAATGCCGTCAGTTGGTGCGCCGCATTCAACGCAAAGCACCCGAAAGCCTGGTTGTAATTACAGGTTGTTATGCGCAGCTGAAGCCAAAAGAAATTGCTGAAATTCCCGGTGTTGATTTAGTATTAGGCGCTGCTGAAAAATTCAACATTGCTTCACACATCAGGCAACTGGCAAAAGGCGACAGTGCAAAAATCAGCAGTTGCGATATTGAAGACGTAAGTGGTTTCAATGCTTCTTATTCCATTAACGACCGTACACGTACTTTTTTAAAAGTACAGGATGGTTGTGATTATACCTGTTCGTTCTGCACCATCCCAATGGCAAGAGGAAAAAGCCGTAGCGACAGTATTGAAAACGTCATCAGGAATGCGCATGAAATTGCAGCAGGTGGCAGTAAAGAAATTGTGCTGACCGGAGTTAACCTTGGTGATTTTGGAAAAGGTGCTGATGGGAATGGTTCACTTGCATTCAACAACCGTGAAGAAAATTTCTTTGAGTTAATTAAACAGCTGGATAATGTTGATGGAATTGAACGTTACCGCATCTCCTCCATTGAACCCAACCTGCTTACCAATGAAATTATTGAGTTTGTAAGCAAGAGTAAAAAGTTCATGCCGCATTTTCATATTCCTTTACAAAGCGGAAGCAATACAATTTTAGGAATGATGCGCCGCCGCTATAAAAGAGAATTGTATGCCGAACGTGTGGCGAATATTAAACAACTGATGCCACATTGCTGTATTGGTGTGGATGTGATTGTTGGATTTCCCGGCGAAACAGACGAACTGTTTAAAGAAACATTTGATTTTCTTCATTCGCTTGATGTTTCTTACCTGCATGTATTTACATATTCTGAACGTGATAACACACATGCTTTAACGATTGACAATGTTGTGCCGATGAATGTGCGTTACGACCGTAACAAAGCATTACGCAACCTTTCTTACATGAAGATGCAATACTTCACGAATCAACATGCGGGACAAACAAGACCTGTGTTGTTTGAGGGTAATAACAAAAATGCAATGATGGAAGGTTATACCGATAACTATATTAAAGTAACAACTCCTTTTAACCAGGAATGGGTGAATGAGATTGTGGAGTGGAAATTATAAAAATGAATATTTACTAAAGGCCTTTCGCAACTATAAAATTTCTGAACTTCTCGACATTAGAAATACATGCTTCAAGTTCGTACAGACTATTTGAAATTGCTTCTTGTTTTTTCTTATAGTCACTGATACTACTTTCAATTTTCTCACACTCTAAAACATCGGAAATAGTTCGGTTTGATTTTTCGTAAAGAAATTCTAGTCTATCTCTTTTGCTTTTGATTTCTTCTTTCAGCTTTAGAAGTTCCGACTTACCAGTATTTGCATTTTTAGAAATCAAATCGCTAATCATTAGAACTGATTCCTTTATTTGATTAAAACGATTCTCAAGTTGTTCATTCTGATTATGCAGGGCGTAAAGTTCCTTATCTCTTTCATATCCAATACCAGAAAATGCTTCTAACAATTCAATTCTTTTGACGTTGAAAATAAACCTTGTGAGATCCTCGTCAATCTCTTTAATCCAATCGTTGATAAGAGACTCAATTTCATTATTATTCAACTTTTCCATTAAATTTCATTTCTCTTACTTCAACAAAGTCTCCATATTCCTCTGCAGCACTGCCTCAAGTTTCAGTTCAACTTCTTTTTCTTTTACCATCAGATCGCTCAACGTTAAACGGTTCAGCAAATTATCAAGCGTGTATTGCACCATCCGCCACAAAGAACGAGTAGAACAATCAATGGAGTTTGTACACAAACGCCCAATGCCTGTATGCAGTTCACAAAACTCTTTATCAAACAACGTTCCGCCCAGTGCTTTCAACACATCATTTACAATAATCTGTCCGGCAGGTTTTGCAAGTACATAACCACCTTTGTAACCGGGTGTACTGTTAATAAAACCTTCCATACGGAGTGTGCGGCAGATCTTTGCCACATGCGGTTCGCTCAATCCTTCTGCTTCGCTTAATTGCGGAATACTTAATCCTTCTGCAGGATTTGCAGATGCGATGCGGATAAGCATCCTGATTCCATATTCTTCCGACGAAGTAATTTTCATAATACTGTTTTCACCACAGAGACACCGAGAACACAGAAGTTCGCTACATCTCTCTTTGGTTAATTATTTAATTGGTTATTGATTCAACGTTCTTTTCTAAATTGTATTTATGGTGCCGGTCATCTTTCAGATGAACAGACACCTCTTTGCCCTTTTGCCTCAGTGCCTTTCCTACTCCTGAGTTGCTAACGGATCAAGCTGATATACCTGTTTAAAATATTCTCTCAGCTCATTTCTTTCTTCATCCTTTGTTTTCTTTGTGCAATGCTGATTGTATGATTCAATCAAAGCATCAGCAATAGTACCTGCATCAGTTGTTTCAATCTGGTAACGTTGCAAATGCAACAACACTTTCCCATCTTTCAGCAAAATCACATTGGGCGATGATGGTGTAATTCCGTTCAGGTATTTATCACGAAAATGAACAACAGCTTCTTTTTCCATGCCTGCAAAAAGAGTTGCTTTTACATCGGGCACCACATGATTAAAAAAACTTAACAAAGCACCGGGTCTGCTCACTCTTGCACTGCAGCCGCAAACACTGTTTAGTACAACAAGTATTGTTTTGCCGGGGTTACCTTCAAGCACTTTGTCAACATCAGCAGCAGTCATCATTTGTTCAAAACCTGCATCCACCAGTTCTTTGCGGTAAGGTGCTGCAATCTGTTCGGGATAGTTGGGACCACTGTCGCCCATTAAACTATCTAATGAAATCATTGCCATATCTTAAAATTTTCTCACAGATTTCTCTGATGAACACAGATGAAACCTGTTTGGTGATTATTATTTTTAATTCTTATTGATCAGCAGAATAATCTGTGTTAATCTGCGTAATCCGTGAGCAACTCTACATAAATCCTAATTCAAGCGCTGCTGCTTCACTCATCATACTTTTGTTCCAGCTTGGTGTCCAGGTAATCATCACATTCACATCTGTTACACCTTCCACTTCTCTTGTTTTCTGATCCACTTCAACAGGCAATGATTGTGCTGCCGGGCAGCTTGGTGCAGTTAATGTCATTGTTACCTGCACATAGCCATTATCGTTTACATCAATACGGTAAATGAGGCCAAGCTCATAGATATTCACAGGAAGTTCCGGATCAAATACCGTTTTCATTTTTTCGATAATCTCTTCTTTTATCGCTTCTTTATTCAAACTCATCAGTTCTTAGTTGAAAGTTGTGCTAAATAAACTGTTGCATCTAACTTCATCTGCTTCACCATGCTCAGCAAACCGTTGCTGCGTGTTTGAGCAAGATGTTGTTTCATGCCAATTCTGTCAACGAAATCAAGCTTCGCTTCAATAATTTCCTGTGGTGTGTGATTGCTTAATACACGAATAAGCATACTCACCAGTCCTTTTACAATCACCGCATCACTTTCCGCTTTGTAAATCACTTTATCACCCTGCAGTTCACTCACCATCCACACCGTACTCTGGCATCCCTTAATTTTATTTTCATCTTTCTTAAATACATCATCCAATGGTTTCAGTTTCTTCCCCATATCAATAATGTATTCGTACTTTTCATCCCATGAATCAAACAGGGAGAACTCCTCAACAATTTCTTCTTCTGTTTCTGCTATTGATTTTACTTCTTGACTCATTTTTTATTTCACTAATTTGATCGAATTACACGAATTGGGTTTTTGTTACCGGCTTTCGTATTTCTATTCATCTTCTGTTGTGTCACTCACTTGTACCACACTGCTTACTTCATCTTTTTTCATCAAGCGTTCTTACGGAACGCAATCACCTATCAAAACTTTTGCTATACATCATTTGTTCATACGGAACATATTCATCACTCATTTCAACAATCTTATTGCTTTATTTAATGCCGCTATCATCACATTTATCTCTTCTTTTGTATTGTACATAGCAAAACTTGCTCTTGTAGTACCCGGTATTCCCAAACGGTTCATCAATGGTTGTGTGCAATGATGCCCTGTTCTTACTGCCACACCCTGGTTATCCAATAAAATCCCAAGATCCTGCGGGTGAACACCTTCCACTACAAATGATGCCACACTTACTTTATGTTTAGCTCTGCCAATCAAACGCACAGCATCCACAGTTTCAAGTTGTTCAGTTGCATATTGCAGCAATGCATCTTCATGTTTGCGTGCAGCTATTTTACCAATACTGTTGATAAAATCAATTGCAGCCTTTAACGCAACGGTATCTGCAATATTGGGTGTACCTGCTTCAAACTTGTAAGGAAGATCATTCCATGTTGTTTTTTCAAATGAAACATCTTTAATCATTTCCCCACCACCCATAAACGGAGGCATAGCTTCAAGCAAATGTTTCTTTCCATACAATACGCCAATACCTGTTGGTCCATATACTTTGTGCGAACTGATGGCAAAGAAATCGCAATCAAGTTCCTGCACATCAATATCAAGATGAACAGTTGACTGTGCTCCATCCACCAACACAACTGCACCAGCTTTATGAGCTGAGTCAATGATTTCCTTTACAGGATTGATGGTACCCAGCGAATTGCTTGCATGAACAATAGAAACGATTTTTGTTTTTTCTGAAAGCAGTTTGTAATACTCTTCCATGATCAGTTCGCCATTATCATCAACAGGAATTACACGCAGCTTTGCCCCGGTCATTTCTGCAATCAGTTGCCAAGGAACAATGTTACTATGATGTTCCATTCCGCTAATGATGATTTCATCTCCACTCTTCAGGTTTGTGCGACCATAAGTGTATGCAACAAGATTGATACTTTCTGTAACACCCCTGGTGAAAATAATTTCTTCCCTGTGCTGCGCATTGATAAACTGCTGCACTGTATCTCTTGTGGCCTCGTAAGCTGCAGTAGCTTCTTCTGCCAGCGAGTGAATGCCACGGTGAATGTTGGCATTGTATTTTTCGTAGTACTCAGTCAAAGCATCAATCACCACTTTGGGCTTTTGTGCAGTAGCTGCATTATCAAAATACACCAATGGCTTTCCCTTCACCAGCCTGTTCAACACAGGAAACTGCTGGCGGATTTCTTTTACATCAAACGTTGTATGTTCTAAAGTTTCAATCATTTTTTTAACCACAGAGACACAGAGAGCACAGAGTTATAAAACAAAGCGCTTTATGCCATCTTTTAATAGTTTAACATTGAAATTTATCAAAAGACCTAATTTCTTTTCTGATAGTTTTAAATAAGTAAGCAACTGTGCTTCATGAACCGGGAGAATTGTTTCAACAGACTTTAGTTCAACAATCACATCATCTTCAACCAATAAATCAATCTTAAAATCTATATCAATTTTCTCGCCTTTATAAACAACAGGTAATGCAACCTGTCGCTTCACTCCCAATCCTAATGCAATCAACTCTTTCGTCAAACACACTTCATAAACACTTTCAAGCAAACCCGGCCCTAACTCCTTATGAACATGTAATGAGCAATCAATTATTGCACCTGAAATACTGTTAAGTGCGTATAATTCATTTTCATTCATAAGTTTACTTTAGTGTTTTTATTGATTCACATCTCTGTGTTCTCTGTGTCTCCGTGGTGAAATCAAAATTCAAATCCTAAACGTTCAGAGATAATTACATCTGCATACTTACGAATTGGTTCCAGTTCAATCTTATCTAAAATTTCACCGGCAAAAGCATGCAGCAGCAAAGCCTTTGCAGCTTTCTCGCCCACACCTCTTGCACGCAGGTAAAACAATGCTTCTTCATCCAGTCGACCAACTGTACAACCATGCGAACATTTTACATCATCAGCAAAAATCTCCAACTGAGGTTTGGTGTTCACATTAGCCGTATCGCTCAGCAATACATTTTTATTACTTTGATAAGCGTTTGTTTTTTGTGCATCCTGTCGTACAAAAATTTTACCATTGAAAACACCTGTTGCATTTTCATCAATAATGCCTTTGTACAATTCATTACTGAAAGAGTTGGGCATTACATTATCTACAATCGTGTGATTGTCCACATGTGTTTCGCCTTTTACACAATACAAACCATACATGTGACTTTCACAACCAGGAGCTTCAAGTATAAAATTGAGATTGTTGCGGATGGTTCCACCATTCAATGTTAATGTAACAGAGTTTACCTTGCTTACACCTACCTGGCGTACATGTGTTGTTTTTACACAACTGCTGTGACTGTCTTCGTTCTGTATTTTATAAATATGTACGTTGGCATTTTCTTCCACAATAATTTCACTTACACGGTTGGTGAATGAATCGCTGCTGCCGATTGTAATTTCTTCTTCCACCAAAAACACTTCCGCATTCACACCCACATGAATCAATGTACGTGGCTGAGATAACACACTGTTGCTTCTTGCATCATTGATGTAATAGCAATACAGCGGATGCTCAACTGTTTTATTTTTCTTTACAGCAACAAACAATCCCTGGTATGCAAATGCATTGTTCATTGCATTGATACCATCGGGATGATAATTTGCACTGTGACCAAGATTTGCATCAACAACAGCTTTGTATTCACCTTTTGCTGCTTCGCTTAACGGCACAATTACCAGTTCATCAGCCGATGAACGTACGGTTGATAATTCAGCATGATAAATTCCGTTGATGAACACCAACTCATTTGCACTTTCATTACCCGGCAAACGAACATCATCCACATCAGCTTTTGTTACAGCAGTTGCATTTACTGCATAGCTGAAATCCTTATTCAGCACATTAGCAATGCGTGTGTATTTCCATTCTTCGTGCTTCACCGTTGGAATACCCTGATCATTAAACAGCTGAATTCCTTTCTGGCTTAACGACTGCAAAGAGCCGTTGCCATCAAAAGCTTCGTTATTGTATTTGTTCTGTATTAATTCTTTTAATTCTGACATAAGCCTCACCCTCGGTCCCTCTCCTCCAGAGAGGGAGGCCGGGCTTTATTTTTTTAGTTTAACAATAGTGATTAAGCATTTCAGCTTTCTGTTCTTTTATCATCAATAAACAACCGCTGCATTTTTATTATACGTTTGAAAAAGCAAGGGCTGTGTTTCAGCAACTCCACCTTTCAGGGTGAGCAAGAGGGGGCTAAGCTTCTACACTCTCTCCCAGTTCTTCCTTAATAAAATCGTAACCTCTTTCTTCCAGTTCAAGAGCAAGCTCTTTGCCGCCGCTTTTTACAATTCTTCCTTTATATAATACATGCACATGATCAGGAACAATGTAATCGAGCAAACGCTGGTAGTGCGTAATTACCAAGAATGAACGGTTTCCATCACGAAGTTTGTTTACACCTTCTGCCACAATACGCAACGCATCAATATCCAGACCGCTATCTGTTTCATCAAGAATAGCAAGTGTTGGTTCAAGCATTGCCATCTGGAAAATTTCGTTACGTTTCTTTTCACCACCACTGAAACCTTCGTTCAGTGAACGGCTTAATAATGATTGGTCAATTTCAACGAGCTTCATTTTTTCTTTCATCTTCTTCAGAAACTGAACAGCATCCATTGGTTCTTCACCACGGTATTTGCGGATTTCGTTTACTGCAGTTTTGATGAAATTGGTTGTACTTACACCGGGAATTTCAACAGGGTATTGAAATGCCAGAAACAAACCTTCACGAGAACGGTCTTCAGGAGAAAGTTCAAACAGGTTTTTTCCGTTAAACTCCACTTCACCACCTGTGACTTCATAATCAGCACGACCAGCAAGTACAGATGCTAATGTTGATTTACCACTACCATTTGGCCCCATGATAGCGTGAACCTCACCCGGTTTAATATCTAAATTAATGCCCTTCAGAATTTCTTTTTCTTCAATGCGGGCCTGTAAGTTTTTTATTGATAACATATAATTTGAAAATTTGTGAATTTGAAATTTGATAACGGATAAAGATTATCCAACACTTCCCTCCAATGAAATTGCCAGCAGCTTCTGCGCTTCAATTGCAAACTCCATCGGCAACTGGTTCATTACTTCCTTTGCAAAACCATTAATGATTAATGCAACTGCAGTTTCCGTATCCAGTCCACGTTGATTGCAATAAAAAATCTGGTCTTCACCAATTTTTGAAGTAGTGGCTTCATGCTCAACCTGTGCAGTGCTGTTCTTTACTTCAATGTATGGAAATGTATGAGCACCGCATTTATCGCCCAGTAACAAACTATCGCACTGGGAGAAGTTGCGTGCATTGGTTGCGTTCTTACCCACATTCACCAAACCACGGTAAGAGTTTTGACTGAAGCCCGCAGAAATACCTTTCGATACAATTCGGCTCCTGGTGTTCTTACCAATGTGCAACATTTTTGTACCGGTATCGGCTTGCTGATGATTGTTGGTAACAGCTACGGAATAAAATTCACCCACACTGTTATCGCCTTTCAGAATCACAGAAGGATATTTCCATGTAACGGCACTTCCTGTTTCAACTTGTGTCCAGCTGATTTTTGAATTTACACCAGCACAAATACCACGCTTGGTTACAAAATTGTAAATACCACCTTTCCCTTCTTTATCGCCGGGATACCAGTTTTGAACAGTTGAATATTTTACCTCTGCATTATCTAATGCCACAATTTCAACCACAGCAGCATGCAGCTGGTTTTCATCACGCTGAGGAGCAGTACAACCTTCGAGGTAACTTACATAAGCACCTTCTTCAGCAACAATTAATGTACGTTCAAACTGGCCCGTACCTGCAGCATTAATACGGAAGTAAGTACTCAGCTCCATCGGGCATCGTACACCTTTTGGAATGTAGCAGAAACTGCCATCGCTGAATACGGCACTGTTTAAAGCCGAATAAAAATTATCAGTAACAGGCACAACCGAACCTAACCATTTCTTCACCAGTTCGGGATGCTCTTTAATTGCTTCGCTCATGCTACAGAAAATAATTCCCATTTCTGCCAGTTGCGTTTTAAATGTTGTAGCAACCGATACTGAATCAATCACCGCATCAACCGCCACACCTGATAAACGTTTTTGTTCATCCAGCGAAATACCCAGCTTTTCAAACGTTGCCCTTAATTCAGGATCAACTTCATCCAGGCTGCTGATTTCTTTTTTCTGTTTGGGGGCGCTGTAATATTTAATAGCCTGGAAATCCACATCGGGATATTTCACGTTAGGCCAGCGGGGCACTTCCATTTTCAGCCAATGGCGATAGGCTTTCAGTCGCCACTCCAGCATCCATTCGGGTTCATTCTTCTTGGCGCTGATGAAGCGGATGATATCCTCGTTAAGACCGGGAGGAGCCTCGTCGGCCTCAATATTGGTTACCCAGCCATATTTGTACTCACTCAGGGCGGTTTGCTCCAGAGTATTGAGCATTTCACTCATGATTCGTTCTTTTTATCTGATTACTAATGCGTTTCAATTTATACGCAAAAGTACAGATTAATTTATACTAAAAAGTATAGATTGTTGCGAAATGAGGAATTCTTATGCCCAAGATGGCTGATTTGACGCCTGCCTCGGGTTAAAATTGGAGGATTTTTGAGCACAGATTCTCCTTCATTATTAATCATTCCCAATTGGGTATTCAATATTTTTTGTGGGGCTATGAGGTTTCAGTTCCCTGATGGGCTTTTGTCCCGGCTTTACGCTGTACCTGCGCTGCGCTTCAGTGCCGCTGCAATCCGGCAGCCTGTGAGGTAAATTCCCTTTTTTGGCTTTGTATTTTAAATTAAACTACTAACCTCTTTTCAATATCAATCTTCTGGAAATAGATGAACTGATTTTATTGGTTTCAATATTCTCGTACTTTTAACTTGTTAAAAATACCTATGCTAAAGACATTTTCACTTTTCAGCCTTTTCGCAATATCTTTTTTTTCGTGTAAACAAAATAAGGGATCAAGTAAGTATTATGATATAATTCTTCGAAATGATATTGAAATAAAAGATCCATATGCAAATGGAATGTTTTATCAAGGATTAAAATTTGAAGAACAAAAAGATTGGCAAAAAGCTAAAGATTGTTTTTTTGAAGCCGATAAATCCTACCCAAATTCTCCTGTCATACTGAATGCATTAGGGTCAATGGTCAGCAGAACTGAAGGGGCACCTGAATCTTTTCAATATTTTCAAAAAGCATTAAATATTGATAGCGACTTTATTAAAACATATGTAAATTATGGAGCTTGTCTAAACGGAGCTCTACATTTTGAAGAGGCAAAAGCTATTTTACGAGCGGGTTTAAATAAAAATCCCAAATACGAAATTGATAAGCGCTCACTCTATGCCAATTTAGCTGTTACATATTTTGCCCTTAACAAAAAAGATACCGCATATTCTTTTATCGACAGTGCAAAAGCAGGATTAAAGGAAGGAGACTTTTATAATAAAATATTGGCTGTGGAAAATCAACTAAGGTCTCAATGATGGTTCTAATAAATAAATGAAAAGAACTTATTGCAATAATCTCCCTATATGAAAAAAATCACCTTCATTATACTCCTGTTAACCTGGCTTGCAGGTTTAACCATTTTAATTGCAGCACTCACAAATACTTTTTCAGCTAATATTTTTCAACAATACCACTTCATTACCGGAATTGGATTTATTGCATTAACCGGATTTATCAAAATAATTTCCGAAAATTAATTTTTGTCAAATTAGAATTGCTCAGCCTTTTGTTTTTCCTGAAACACCATACGTTCACTTTTATCCTTTGGTAAAGTAGCTGTTTAAATTTTAATAATAATCTTTGTAAATTTGATAAAATCATTTTATGGCAGGTTCCCCAATTTCGCAGGAGATGTTGCTATATTTTATGCAACTGAATGAGGCCGAAAAAAAATCGGTACTTGAACTAGTGAAAACATTCATTACAAACCGGCCCAATGAAATGCAACCCCAACACATTGAAGATTACGACAAAGAAATAGAAGAAGCCGATGCGGATATTGAAGTCGGAAATTTTATACTAAATGAGGATGTGGTAAAAAAGTATTCAAAAAAATAGCTTTACATGTTACCACAAGTTAAATGGAGCAGACAGGCATTACAACAATTAGAAAGCGCCATTAATTATATTGAGCAGGATTCTGTACAAGCCGCCGAAAAAGTAAAAGCCTCAATCTTTCAAAAAATTGAAGCCCTCCGTCAGCATCCCGAAAAATACAATCCGGATAAATTTAAACATAACAACGATGGAAGCTTTCGTGCATTTGAAATTTACAAACATCGTATTACTTATCGCTTTGTAAAAAATGAGATCAGGATTTTACGCATCCGTCATACCAAAATGAATCCAAAAGAATATTAAAAATGCTTATTTCTTAAATCCAATCCTTTCCCGTTCGTCCCACTTCCGCTCTGCTGCTTTTTCATCAAGCAGGTTTTCCATTGCATCATAAATCTGGTTTAGCTGAACATCATGTTCACCCAACCGCTCTTTGATTAGCTGAAGTTGTTCTTTCAGATCGTTTTCCCGCAATAATATTTTCCTTATTTCTACGAAAGCCCGCATAATGGCAATATTCATTTGAATTGCCCGGTCAGTTGTTAATATTCCACTCAACATTGCAACTCCTTGCTCCGTAAAAACATAGGGCAAATAGCGTGTTCCTCCCCGTCCTTTTGAGGTTGCAGATTGCAACCTCAAAGAACCGGCATCATTATTTAAGGTCACATTTTGTGACCTTAAATAATCAAACTCTTCTTTTGTAAGTTGAAACATGAAATCTTTTGGAAATCGCTTGATATTACGCTTTACAGCAAGATTTAAAAACTTTGTCTCAGTACCATAAAGCTTTGCAAGGTCTTTATCCAGCATAACACGTTCGCCTCTTATTTTGTAAATGCGGTTTTGGATGGTTGTGATGATTTGCATAAGCACTGTTTAAAGCTTTAAGATAAAAAATATTAATACAAAAGGGAAGGGCGGCCTTCGGCCGCCCCTTCTCTATCCAAATTATTTATTCTTTACTGACCAGCTTTCTTCGGTTCCAGCAACTGGAAAAACTGATCAAGCTTAGGTAAAATCACAATCCTTGTACGGCGGTTCTGTGCCTTACCTTCTGTTGTTTCATTATCAGCTACAGGATGGTATTCGCCACGGCCTGCTGCTGCCATTTTTGCCGGATCCAGGCCATATTCGTTTTGTAGAATACGAACAACTGCGGTTGCACGCTTCACACTCAAATCCCAGTTGTCAATCAATACTGCATTCCCTTTAAACGGAACATTATCTGTATGACCTTCCACCATAAATTCAATATCGGGTTGGTGCTTCAGCACCATTGCAACTTTTCCCAACACAACTTTTGCATTATCAGTTACAACGTATTTACCACTCTTGAATAACAGTTTATCAGAAATATCAATATATACAACTCCTTTATCAACTTTAATATTGATATCCTGATCGTCCATATTACCAATGGCACCTTTGAGGTTCATCACCAGCACCATATTCAGTGAGTCTTTGTAGGCCATTTGCTGTTGCAGTGTTTGAATGTAAGCATCTTTTGCACCAATGTTCTGCAGCGATTGCTTAATGCTCTCGGCTTGTTGTTTTGAAATGACAGAAAGATTTTCGAGCTGCTGCAATGTAGCCGTGTAATTCTGTTTAATCATTTCAATTTCATTATTCAAATCAGTAATCTTTTTATTCAGTTCATTCTTATCCTGAATTAAACCGGATTTTTGATTATTACAATCGGCCAGTGTTCCTTCCAGTGTCTGATACTTTGTTTGAAGTAATGCATAATCTGCCTGCGACTTTTTAAACTTTTTACTGCTTACACAAGAAGTAAGCAAAAAAACTGTAAGCACTAACAATAAACCAATTCGATAGTTCATAATATAAAGTTTTAATTATTACACAAATATGATTGTACCCATGAAGAATAGCACCTGAACAGGAAAAGCATTTAAGTCATTTTTTACAAAATGAAATTATAAACACTAACCCGCCAGTTTATGTTATTTGCCGAACGGGAAAGTATTTTCAAAGAACGTGCCGTAAATCAGGCATACGGCTTTCTTGCTATAAGTATAGTATGAAAATCATCAATCGTTCCTGTGTTGCTGTATTGTACTTTCAGATACTGTATTTCTGTAAATCCTCTTGAGATTAATATTTCTTTCAGAATTTCTGTCAAATGATAATAAAAATAAACTCTGCTTCCACCACTGCCTGTTTTATACCCTGATTTTTCCGCATCCCCTTCCACAAAACTGATATAAATAATTCCGTTTACATTCAGCAAATCATAAGCATCCTTAACCAGTTTTACCGTTTCATCATGTGATAAATAAGGCACACTAAAGCCACAAATGATTCCATCGTAAGCAGCATCAATTAAATGAATCTCCCGGCAATCCATCACAGAAAACTTTGCACCCGGATTATTCTTTTGTGCAAGCTCAATCATGTTAGGAGCAACATCAATTCCGTACAACTTAAACCCGGGATGTTTTGAGAGAAGATAACTTGCAATATTGCCGGGGCCACAACCAATTTCAAAAACTGCTGCATTTTCGTTATTCAGCAGTTTACAAAACAAATCATAGCTCTCATTGTACAAATCAAGTTTCATAAACTTTTCTTCGTACAGCAAAGCAATTTTATTCCAGGTTTCAAATGTTTCTTTGTATTGATCCATACAAATTGCCAACAATTTTTTCTTAAGATAAAAATTCTGCAGTTTACTTTACATGCCTTTAACCAATTAATTAAACAGCAATAATAAAATTCACTTCTTACACCTTAAAGCTACATATAGTAACATATTAGGTGAATATGATATAAAATTAAGTCTTCAGCCTGTTAATTATTTCTGCATCTATTCTGGCTGATTAAAAGCAAACTGTACTCTGACGAGCATCATTCTTTCTCAAAAACAGTGGCCAATTGTCTCATTGTTAGAAAATTATGCCGAACTACTGATTGCAATTCAGAAATAGCACTTTATCTTTAAACGCTATCTGAACAAGATTGCTCCATAGCATTATTAACGACCCTTAACTTTTAAAAACAAAATTCACAAACAATGAATAATGCACTGTTTCAATTACAATGGATTGACTATGCCATTATGTCGATTTATTTCCTCTTCGTATTAGGCATTGGCTGGGTATTAAAAAGATACATGAAAGATGCCAGCGCATTTCTTGAAGCCGGCCGTTCCATGCCAGCATGGGTTGCCGGGCTTGCATTTATTTCCACAAACCTTGGTGCCCTTGAAGTTATGGGAATGACTGGTTCCGGTGCCAAATACGGAATGCTTACCACACATTTTTACTGGATTGGCGCTATTCCGGCAATGGTGTTCCTTGCCATTTTTATGATGCCGTTTTATTACGGTTCAAAAGCAAGATCAGTTCCTGAATATTTAAAACTCAGGTTCGATGAAAAAACCCGTGGATTGAATGCAATTTTATTTGCAGTAATGACCATTCTTGCTTCCGGTATTTCAATGTATGCCTTAGCGTTGCTGATGGAAAAAGTGCTGGGATGGAACTTTAATGTGAGCCTGATCTTATCTGCTGCAATTGTGCTTGGTTATACGTATCTCGGCGGGTTATCTTCAGCGATTTATAATGAAGTGCTGCAGTTCTTCATCATCATCATTGGTTTGTTACCTGTTGTTTTATTAAGCCTGCACGAAGTTGGCGGATGGGATGGTTTAAAAGCCGGGCTTGATCCGATTGTAGCAGCAAAAGGTTATGCAGCCGACACTTACACCACTACGTGGAAATATACCGGAGCTGCAGCTTCCAACCCTATGGGTGTTGAGTGGTATGGCATTGCTGCGGGTTTAGGTTTTGTATTATCGTTTGGTTACTGGTGTACAAACTTTTTGATTGTGCAAAGAGCAATGGCAGCAGAATCAATTGTTGCTGCAAAGAAAACACCCTTGATTGGCGCTATTCCTAAAATGTTTATTCCTTTTCTGATTATTGTACCCGGCATCATTGCATTAGTATTGATGAACAACCCTGCATCGGGTTTCAGTATTATGGAAAACGGCAAACCTAATTATGACCTTACAATTATTATGTTGCTGAAACATTATTTACCTACCGGTGTTCTCGGACTTGGTATCACTGCTTTACTGGCTTCGTTTATGTCGGGTATGGCAGGAAACGTTTCTGCATTCAATACTGTATGGACTTATGATATTTATCAAAGCTATATCAGACCCGCAACTGACGATAAAGACGGCGATGCAAAACATTATCTGAAAGTAGGTCGGCTTGCAACTATTTTTGGTGTATTGGTTAGTATTGCGGCTGCATACCTTGCAGGTTTGTTTGGTAATATCATGGACTTTCTGCAAACCATTTTCTCTATGATTAATGCGCCGTTATTTGCCATCATTTTCCTTGGTATGTTCTGGAAACGTACAACAGGGCATGGTGCATTTATTGGTTTGCTTGCAGGTTTCCTTGTAGCACTTCTTCATCATGGCTTAACAATTCCTGATGGTGCTACAACAATGGTTAAAGGAGGTTGGTTAGGCGTTTTAAAGGTTTATCCTGTTGAAATGGCGCAAAACTTCTGGACAGCTATTTATGCCTGTGCATCTGCCGCAATTATTGCAGTTGCAATTTCATTATCAACAGCGCAAAAGAAATCGGACGATGAACTGAAAGGTCTTGTTTATTCTCTTACGCCTAAGATAAAAGAAGAAGATGTGGCGTGGTATAACAAAACCAGCACGTTGGCAGTTTTGGTTCTGGCTATTTTAGTTGTTTTATCAATTTTATTCTGGTAATCTTTTAAATTTAATTTTATGTTAGATATAAGACTTCCAATTGGTTTTCTTTTCAGTGTTCTTGGTGTACTGTTAACCATTTACGGATTCACGACAAGCAGTGATGCTGATATGTACACAAAATCGTTCAGTATCAATGTAAACCTGTGGTCGGGTATTGGTATGTTGGTATTTGGCGGAGTAATGCTGCTTTCAACCAAACTGGGGAAAAAGAAAAGCAAATAAAAATCAACCTTTTCAATATGTTAAAGGCTGCATTGTATATGCAGCCTTTTTATTTGAGTATAAAAACAAGATAAAGTTTTTATGCGGCATTAAGATAGCTTCTCAGTTCCTGTAAAACTTCTTTAACAGAATAATCAAGATCGTTGAGTAGTTCTGTTACCTTTTCTTTATCGGAAGTCTTTGTAAGATCAACTTTTTCGAGCACTTTCACTTTTTCAGCAACTGTTTCTTGAACGCCAATAATGTGTAATGTGGTTTTCATGTTATGGGCAATTTCTTTCATTTTAGTCTCATTGTCATTGGCAAACCACTCCTGCAAAAGTTTCATTTCATTGGGCAAGGTATCAAATACCTGATTAATCAGGTGTTCTATATTGGCTTTATTTCCTCCTGTAATTTTATTCAGGTAAGTTACGTTTATCAGTTTCAGTTGCAGATTCTGAGGTTCTTGTGCATCAGAATCGGCATAATAATCCAGTAATTCAAACAGCTTGACTTCGTCCACAGGCTTAGTAAGGTACGCATTCATTCCTGCGTTTATACTTGCCTGCTGTTCTTCCGGTAAACTATATCCACTCAATCCTATAATCGGAGTTTGCAACTGTAGCTCACTTCTGATCTTTCTCGTAGTTTCAATACCACTTAAACCGGGCATTTGTACATCCATTAGCACAAAATCATATTTCTTTTCTTTCAGCATACGTAATGCAACAAGCCCGTTTTCAGCATTATCAAAACAAAAATTTCCCTGCCTTAAAATATAGCCCATCAAATCTCTATTCATTTCATTATCATCAACAACAAGAATGTGTTTTTGCTTTTCTTGTTTCCTATAAATCTTTGGCTCATTAAAGGTGATTGATTGTTCCTTCCCGGCATTTTCATTTTCAGAATATGGAACAACAACAGTAAACTCTGTTCCTTTTCCATAATGCGAGGAAACGTCAATAGCACCTCCCTGCATTTCTACCAACTGCTTAACAATAGGCAGCCCCAGCCCGGTGCCTACATATTTTTTTGTTTGCCCGCTTTCAACCTGGTAAAAACGTTCAAAAATATAGGGCAACTTTGACTCTTCAATACCAACACCTGAATCAGTAATTACAAATTGCATCCAGCAACGGCTGCTGTTTCGCTTTAACAGCGACACATCAACACGTATATAACCCGCCTCGGTAAACTTGATTGAGTTTCCACACAGATTAACGAGTACCTGCATCAGCTTTCGTTCATCGCCTATAAATTCAACAGGCATGCTTTCATCAATATTAATTAAAAAATCAAGGTTCTTGCTTTCTGCTCGTATCTGCATAACTTTTGAAAGGTTATTAAGAACGTCCTTCAGGTTAAACGGATCTTTTGAAAACTGAATGTATCCTGATTCCAGTTTTGAATAATCTAAAACATCATTAATTACTTCCATTAACAGATTGCCTGAAATCTTCATAGCCTGAATCCATTGTCGTGTTTCAGCAGTATGCTCTTTTTTTAATAAGAGATTGGTATAGCCAATAATTGAGTTAAGCGGTGTGCGCAACTCATGCGTAACATTTGAAACAAACTGGTCCTTTGCCATCTGCGCCCGCTGTTCTTTTTGTACAGCAACTGATAACGACCGGTTCAGCATATTTGTTTCATACATTTTGTACATAACAAAAAATGCAATCATCGACATGAATATGAGCGATAAGACATTCCATTTCTTATCCAGTTCAAGCATTTTATTTTTTTCATTACTGCTTTCGTTATTGAGAAATGCAATTTTTGTATTTAATTTATTAACCAGTTCCTGTGCACTGAAGGACAACTCCTTTAATGCAACTCTGCGCTCCGGATTTTCAATTTGCTGCAATGCCGCAGTAATTCCGTTGTACTGGTACGTACGCATTACACTATTATTCAAATCAATCATGTTCTGTGATTTATGAATAAAAATGTTAACCAGGTATTTCGGCACATTTCCTTCATAAAAAGTTCTCACATCTGCAATATTTTTCTTAACACTGTTTACATTTTTCAAATAGTCATCCAGCTTGGCCGATTCATTTGTATGAAGATAGGTTTCCAGATTGTTCTCACTCTGTGTAATTAAAAAAACAGTTTTTTCAACAAGTTGCAGATATTTTTCGTGTTGAATAATAGAATCATTTTTTGAAGTATGTTCCTGCACAGAATGAAGCATTTTTAATTCTACAAGATAGTTAACAGCAATACCTGCAGATAATATAACAACAACCGTAAGAAATGCTGTAACCTGCTTATACGGGAGAAATCTTTTGGGAAAATTGAGCCAAAGTTTCATAGTCATGGATTTTGGAGGATTCAAGAGTGAAAAATTATAGTAAATCCTTATTAACTGCAACTAAATGAGTTTGTTTTTTCCCTATACTATTATTCGTAAATCTACGTCAGATATAGAATTTATTTAATCATTCTCCAGCACCACCGATGTAGTTTTCCCTCATAATCAAAAGGGGTGGTTAAGCGGGTAATGTCTTTAATTTCAGAAGCCTGAATTTCATTTTCACTTAGTTGGAACCTTTTTGCATTGTTACTGAAATACAGTACAGCTCCGGGTTTCATTGCATTTAGAGCAAGGTTCAGCAACTCAGCATGATCCTGCTGAATGTCTAAAAAATCTTTCATTTTTTTACTGTTACTGAACGTGGGCGGATCCACAATAACCAGATCATAAGATTGAGGAGTTACTTTATGGAGGTATTGCAAAACATCAGCAACTTCAAATTTGTATTTTGCAGGATTGATTAGAAGATTAATTTCAAAATTCCGTTTGGCCCATTCAATATATGTATTTGAAAGATCAACAGTAACCACTTCATCTGCTCCACCCTTTGCTGCATACACACTAAAAGCACCGGTATAAGCAAAAAGATTCAGCACTTTTTTCCCTTTTGATTCTTCCATCACCATTTTTCTTGTAATTCGATGATCGGGAAATAAACCAGTATCAAGATAATCAGACAGATTAACCAGGAATTTCAAGCCATTTTCTTCAACAGCAAAAAATTCTTTCTCATCGGAGTTCTTCTGGTATTGAGACAAACGATCAGTTTTTCTTTTCCGTTCCTTTGTATAAATATCATCAGTATTAATCTGTAAAACGCCGGCAATGGTATTTACAGTTTCCTCAAGCCAAAAAGCATGCTCTTCGTCTGATAGATGATGTTTAGCTTTATACTCACTTAAACAAACTTTGTTTTCATAAATATCTATGCTAACAGGGAACTCCGGCAGGTCTTTATCATATAAACGATAGCAGGAAATATTCATTTTTTTTGCCAGCTTACTTCTGTGTTTATACACTTTGCTTAGGCGATTACGGAACATTTCTATTTTATCACTTAGCATACCGTTTTGTTGATTATATTATAAAGCAAGCAAGCTGCACCCCCTGATGTCGCTGTTATCAATACGTCCAAGTACTTTAAAACTACCATCTTCATACACTTCACCTACATCATCGGTTGCAATAAAGCAACAGGAATAAATATTGGCAAGATCAATAATGTTAATAGCGCCCTTTCCGGTTGTTTTTATCAGTTGCGGATCGTATTCATCACGCACAAAAACTTTCATCCAGGGAGGGCATCTGAATAAACCATCACGTTGAGAATATGCCTGACTCATAAGTTCCGTCATTCCATATTCTGAATGCACATTTTCAACTCCAAAACTTTCCTTCAGCAGCTTGTGTACTTCTTCTCTTGTTAGCTCTTCTCTTCTGCCCTTCATTCCGCCAGTTTCAATAATAATTGTGTCAGTACAATTTAACCGGTACTTTTCTGCAAAATCGAGCAGGCCAAATGTTACACCAAATAAAATAACCGGTTGCTTATTAGCATTCAATTGTTGCAATGTCTCATACAGCTTATCCCATTCGTTCAGGTAAAATCCATTTGCCGGGTGATGACTTTTATCCATCAAACGTTTTACCATATAAACCAACGATGAATGCTGGCGTTCGAGGTATGAAGGAAGCAAACCAAGAATACAATAGTTTTCGCTTTTTCCGTAATTCAGTTCAAAAGCTTTAAAAAAAGATTGCTCATACAATTCAATTGATTGAACGTAATGCCTGCTTTGGATGGTTTGTGATGTGCCGCTGCTTTCAAAAACTATATGAGAATGAAAATTTGTTGTTACAACCGAATGCGTTTTAAAAAAACTGATTGGCAAAAATGGAATTTCAGCAATTTGACCAGGCTGCCAGTTCTGTTTACCAAGCATTTGGCAAAAAGTACGGTAAATCTCACTCTCCTTCAGTTGAAAGCGAAAAGCTTCCACTACAGCCTTATTAAAGGATGCAGCGTTTAACTCAAAAAGATTGTTAACAAAAGCAGGATTCAATTTTTTAATGCTGTATTAATGCTTAAATTTGAAATAAGAACAATTCTAAATGAAAGCAAAACTATTATTTCTTTTTTTAATCTTCTTTATTGTAATTAGCTGCAATAAAGATAAATATCAGACAAAACCCAGAGTTGAGTTTAAAGAAATAAAGCCTTCAAATAAGCAAGTGAATAGCGGTGATGTACTCACTATTGATTTGTCCGTTTACGACAAGGAAGGTGATGTTACAGACAGTCTGTTCATTATCCGTACACATACCGGCACACCATCATGTGGTGCCGACCCTGATACTTTAAGCACTTCTATCCCTGATTACCCAACATCAGAAAAAAGTAAAATCACTTTCAGGCTTCAATACGAGTATAATACCAACAATACGGCCTACCCCAAAATTCAACGGATTATTTGTGTGCCGGCACGTAATGACAGCACATCGTTCAAATTTTATGTAAAAGACGCAGCAGGAAATGTAAGTGATCCCGTTACACTTGATGGTGTTATTTTCTTTTAACAGTATTTATTGTTTTGAACAATAGTTTTATAAAATTTCTATTTTATCACCACATTATTATTGCATTTTGTGCTTTAGCCCTTAGTGTTCAAACAAAATTATTTTATTCTATTTTCGATTATCCGCTTACCTTGATTACATTTGTTTTTCTGGCTACATTGTTAAGCTATAATGTACACTTCACGTTAGCCGCCAGAAAGAATAACAACTCAGCCCAATTAAAATGGTTCAGGGAAAAAAAAGAATTGAACCTGCTGTTTAATTTTCTCACACTTATACTTATGTTCTGGTTCTGGTGGAAAATCAGGTCAGTCACATACCTTATTATCATATCAATTATTATCAATTTTACCTACACCGGCCCTTTGCTGCTTAAAAAACCGGTAAAATTGCCAACACTTCTAACCTTTAAAAAAAGTTATTTCATTGGCTTTGTATGGGCTTTTGTAACAGTGGTTTTGCCTTTGGCATTTTTTAAAGTTGAACCACAGTTGAATGAAATTTTCCTGTTCATGAACCGGATGATGCTGGTTGCTCTTGCTACTATGATATTTGACTACCGGGATAAACTACAGGACTTCGAATCGGGGGTGCATACACCTGCTAACCTGATGAGTGAAAAGCAGTTTACTCTTTTTTTCTGGCTCAATGTGCTGATTTATTTTGTAACTGTTTTTGTAATAGCAGCCCGTTTTCAAAACAATATTCACCTGCTACAGATAATACCCGGCTTTTTACTCGTTTACCTGCTTGATAAATCTAAAAAACAAACAGGGGAATACTTCTATCTCGGAATAGTTGATGGGGTACTGCTCCTCTCCAGCCTGCTGAGTTTATTCATCCTGATTTAAGTACATTTGCCAAAACCATGAACGATGGCAAAAGACAAAAAATCATCCAAAAAGAAATCTTTACTTACAGCAGATTCAATTAATTTTTTAAAAAAATATCATAATACACATTCTCCGGTTGGTTTTGAAACCAGCGGACAAAAAGTGTGGCTTGATTACCTGAAACCATATATTGATTCCCACTTTGTTGATGCGTATGGCACAGCAGTTGGTATAATAAATCCCGATCAGCCATTTAAGGTTGTAATAGAAGCGCATGCCGATGAAATCAGTTGGTTTGTAAATTATATTACTACAGATGGATTGATTTACCTGAAACGGAATGGTGGTGTTGATCACCAGATAGCTCCGGCAAAGCGTGTTTTAATTCATGGAAAAAAGGGGATTGTGAAAGCTGTTTTCGGATGGCCTGCTATTCATACCCGCTACAGTAATCCTGAAGCAAAAGAACCGCAGCCAAAAGTTGATAACCTCTGGCTCGATTGCGGCGCAAGAACAAAAAAGGAAGTGGAAGATTTAGGCATAAAAGTAGGCTGCGTGGTTACCTATGAAGAAGGTTTTGATGAACTCTCTTATGGTTATTATATTGCCCGTGCATTTGATAACCGTGTTGGCGGTTTTATGATTGCCGAAGTTGCACGCTTACTAAAAGAGAATAAAAAGAAACTTCCTTATTCATTATACATTGTTAATGCGGTGCAGGAAGAGATTGGTTTACGTGGTGCTGAAATGATTGCAAGAAGAATTAAACCCGATGTGGCTATTGTTACTGATGTTACACATGATACCACAACACCTTTGATAAGCAAAATCATTGAAGGTGAAATTGCCTGCGGCAAGGGCCCATCTTTAGCAACGGCACCGGCTATACACAACAAACTGTTAGACTTTGTTACAGATATTGCCGAAAATAAAAAAATACCAGTTCAATGGCGTTCATTAAGCCGTAGTACGGGAACAGATACAGATTCATTTGCCTATGCAAACGACGGATGCCCCTCTGTCCTCATAAGTATTCCGCTTCGTTATATGCATACAACGGTTGAAATGCTGCATAAAGATGATATTGAAAGTACAATTCAGTTAATATACGAATCATTGCTTGCATTAACTCCAAAAACCAACCTCAGATATTTATGATACATCTTTTATATCTTGATCCCGGCAGCGGCAGCTACCTGATACAGGTAATTATTGCAGCAGTTTTAGGTGTAATATTTTATTTTAAAAGTGGATGGAACTGGATAAAAAGTTTTTTTGTAAAAACCCCGCCTAAAACCGAAGAAGAAAAGAATGAATCAGTTGACTAATCATCATCCTGCTTCTTTCAGAGATCCGTCTGGTTTTATTTATGAACAAGATGGTTTGGTGTACAGGTTTGTATCAACCTTGTATCAAACTGATTATGATTTGCTCATCGGTTCAGGATTAGCAGATAGTTTAGTAAAACAGAAGCTGTTGCTTCCTTTTATTGAACTTAATGAAAATCATACCCATAGAAACGACTGGTATAAAACATTACAGCCAAAGCAAATTCCTTTTTTCACTTACGCATGGGAATGGAGTTTTGATCAATTAAAAGATGCCGCATTAACAACACTTGCTGTTTGTAAAAATTCTTTACAAAAGGGAATGATATTGAAGGATGCCACACATACCAATACTCAGTTTGTTGATGGCAGTGCTAAGTTGATTGATACACTTTCGTTTGAAAAATACGAAGAAGGAGAACAATGGGTTGCATACCGGCAGTTTTGCGAATGCTTTTTAAATCCATTGCTAATTGCTACACATAGAGGAATGGAAGTGCATAAGCTGATGCTTGCATATCCCGATGGTGTACCGGTGGGATTAACAGCACAGTTGTTGCCTTATAAAACAAAATTTAACCCGTCTGTTTATCTGCATGTACACTTGCATGCAAAAATTGCAGGTAAGTCTGTAAAAGAAGGCAAAACAAAAAGAAAAGTAACTCAGAAAAATATTGAGCAGATACTACAGAGCTTACTTGATCTTATTCAAAGTCTTAAACTCCCTGTTAAAAAAACAGTCTGGAATAATTACTACGATGAAACTATTTTAAGCGAATCCTATCTTACAGAAAAAAAAAGAACTGTTTCATCGTTGCTCTCAACACTAAATTACACTTCAGTTATTGATTTAGGGGCTAATGAAGGTGAATTTTCTTTGCTCTGTAATAGAGAAGCGTTGGTTGTTTCTGCCGATTTTGACAGCGACTGTATTGATTCTTTCTACAGATTAATCAAAGAACAAAAGCTGAAAAACATTGTTCCTGTTGTTGTTGATCTTACTTACCCAACTCCGGGAATGGGCTGGATGAATAAAGAAAGGCCAGCACTATTCAGCCGTAAAAAGTTTGATGTTTGTCTGGCACTGGCATTGGTTCATCATCTTGCCATTGCAAAAAATATTTCATTTGCACAATTAGCCGAGTTTTTTGCTGAGATATGTGATGAGTTGATAATTGAGTTTGTTCCAAAAACAGACCCGAAGATTGAGGAAATGCTGAAGTGGAGGGAAGATGTTTTTAGTGACTATAATGAGAATGAGCTAGAAAAAGCATTCAGTCCGTTATATAGCTTGGCTCAAAAATTACCTGTAACCGGTTCTCAAAGAGTGTTATACTATTTTCAAAAGAACTAATTCATTGAAAAGTTTTCTTACAAATACATTAATTACTGATGAAAACATTTCTGCAAAAAGTCAAAACAGGATTAAGAGAGAATGCCTTCTTCTTACTCTTATTGCCATTGTTTTTTATATATAGTGGTTATAACGAATTATTTGGATTTCTGTCAGCAGGCTTAGTATTAGCAAATCTTTTCTTTCTTCTTGTTGCAATAGCATTCATTTATCTTATCGGCATTCTTATTTTCCGGAATAAAACAAAAGCATCGGTTTTTACATTTTTTATCACGCTGCTATTTCTTGTTTTTGGTTATTTACAGGATGTAATGAAAGGCAGTTTACTCCCCTCTTTCATAAACAAGTATAGCTTTCAATTGCCTGCTGTTTTTGCCATACTCATTGCTTTACTGATTTATGTAAAAAAAAGCAGGAGCAATTTCAGAGAACTGTTTAATTTTCTAAATCTGTTGTTTATTATTCTGTTACTTTCAGAAGTTCCAAACAGTATCAGGCGCTATCGTCTTGATAAAAGTGTTCACAATTTAATTGACTTTAGATTTAATGCGCTTAACGAATATCAACCTTCTGCAAACGTTCCTGATTCTTTAAAACCTGATATCTATTTTCTTGTTTTTGATGCAATGGGCTCATCAAAAAGCATTAAGAATGGTTTAAACAAAGACAACAGTCAGTTCGATTCTTTCCTGCATCAAAAAGGATTTTATATTGCTGCAAATGCAAGATCAAATTACAACTGGACGATTCATTCGCTAAGCAGCACACTTAATATGGATTACCTTCCATCATGGATTGCACCTGTAATGAATGATCCCAAAGTTTATTTCTGGGGATCTTCATCCATACTCGATAATTCACTGATTGAAATACTGAAAAAGGAAGGTTATCAAACACATTCGTATCAACAGATTTCATTTGGAAATAAAGATTGGCATGGTAAAACCTACTTTGATGATCTGAAAACATATCATTATTCATTCAAAACTTTACCTGGCAGAATTTACAGAGATCTATTCTGGAATTATTTAAAAATAAATGCCGCTTTCATCCACAAAAAACAAATCACTTCTATTACAGAAAGAGGTCAGGTGAAGAAAGATTATTTCGATACAACAAAGTCGCTGATTAAGCAGGCCTGTAGCTTGGGTGGAAAACCAAAATTTGTTTACGGTCACTTTATGGTTCCGCATGAACCGTATGTTTTTGACAGTACAGGCAATATAAAACCAGCAGAGCAAATGCTGAAAGAAAATGCAAAGACAAGCGATGAAGCTTATTATGAACACCTGCTATTTGCAAGAAAAACAATTGAGGAACTTGTGACGTATATCCAGTTGCATAGCAAAAAAAATACAGTAATTATCGTAGAAGGAGATCATGGTTACAGAACAGAAAAAGGAAATGTTACAGGGTATTCATTTCAGAATTTCAGTTCCTTTTATTTTCCGGATCACAACTATGAGCTATTGTATGACTCAATTACACCTGTAAACACCTTTCGGGTTGTACTGAACAAATATTTCAATACGAATCTTCATTTGTTGAAAGACACAAGCATTCTTGTAACACCGCAAAAGGAAACTATCAGGAAATCAGAAAAGATACAGCCAACTCATACCCCTTTAACCCCAAACCAATAATGCTACCTGCAGCTTTTGCACTTACATGCGACAGGTGACGGAATTCTTCCCTTGCATGCACATTGGAAATATGCACTTCAACAACAGGAGTTTTTATTGCAGCTATGGCATCACCAATAGCAACAGATGTATGTGTATAGCCACCGGGGTTCATGATAATTCCATCATAACTGAAACCAACACGCTGCAATTCATTAATCAGCTCTCCTTCCACATTACTCTGGTAATAATGAAATTCAACTTCAGGGAACTTTGCTTTCAGTTCAACCAGGAACTCTTCAAACGACTGGCTGCCGTAAATGCCCGGCTCTCGTTTTCCAAGCAGGTTTAAATTTGGCCCGTTAATAATGGCAATCTTCTTCATAACGTAAATATAAGAAAGGGAAAACGAAAACGCCGCCTGCGTTTTATGCGGCGGCGTTTGTATAATGTTTGCACAACTTAATTCAATGTGCTTTTGATCATATTAACAAAATCATCAAAAAGGTAACGACTGTCGTGCGGACCAGGAGTTGCTTCCGGATGATACTGCACAGAAAATGCAGGACGATCTTTCAGTTTAATTCCTTCAATTGATTCATCATTCAGGTTCACATGTGTTACTTCAACATTTGCAGTATTAAACACTGCAGTCGCATCAACAGCAAAGCCGTGATTCTGTGTAGTGATTTCGCACAAACCTGTTGCAAGGTTTTTAACAGGATGATTTAATCCCCTGTGGCCATGATGCATTTTAAATGTTGGAATTCCATTGGCCAATGCAAGCAACTGGTGACCTAAACATATTCCGAAAGTTGGTTTCTTTTCGTTCACAATTGCTTTTACAGTTTCAATGGCATAATCCATACTTGCAGGGTCGCCGGGACCATTTGAAATAAAATATCCTGCGGGACTAAATGCTTTCAGTTCATCAATCTTTGTTTTGGCAGGAAATACTTTCAGGTAAGCACCACGATCAACCATACATTGCAGAATGTTGAGTTTTGTACCAAAATCCATTACTGCAATTCTTACAGGTGAGCTTTCATCGCCCATTGTAAATGCTTCTTTTGTACTTACAGTACTTGCCAGTTCCAACCCTTCCATTGAAGGCACTTTTGCCAGCTCTTCTTTCAGTTTTACTTCATCCAGTATTTCAGATGAAATAATGCAGTTCATTGCACCTTTCGTACGCACATGAGCAACCAGCGCTCTTGTATCAACATTTTCAATTGCAACAATATTCTGTGCAACTAAATATTCCTGCAATGAATGATCGGCAATGTATCTTGAAAAACGATCTTCAAGGTTGCGTCCAATCAATCCTTTAATTTTTACAGTTTTACTTTCTACATCTTTTGCAAATGTGCCATAGTTTCCAATATGCACATTGTTCATGATGATGATCTGACCGGTATAGCTGGGATCAGTAAATACTTCCTGGTAACCCGTCATACCTGTGTTAAAACAAATTTCACCGGTAGTGGTACCAATTTTACCAAAAGCTTTTCCGTAAAAAACATTTCCGTCTTCCAGCATTAGAATTGCTATCTGACTTCCTGTGGGCATGTGTGGTTGTGTCATATTAATTTGCAAAATAAAAGAGGCAGAACCAAATGGCCTGCCTCTGAATCATATTTTTTTCAACATTGAATTTATTCTTCTGATTTTGCTTCAGTTGATTCTTCTGCAGCAGG